>CAVSBN010000024.1:0-5282 GCA_963726225.1 uncultured Chloroflexia bacterium | reverse complement strand
TCTTAACTCATTCTAACGAGGAAGAACAGAAATTGCTAGCTATCGAAGGTGGGAGGTCATCGGCCTCCCGAAGCTGGTACAACAATCGTCCAGTTTATGTTTTCCAGGTCATCCATGTTGTAGTCATGAGAAAAACGACATTACCGGATGGGTCTACCGCTTGAATGCGATATACCACTCACGTCTGGCAAAAGCGATACCAGCTAGCTTCTTAGTACTTTTGCCTTAACGACTTCAAAGTGTGATTTGCTCTGCCAAGTGTGCCATCGCTCAGACACATCTCTACGATAAATTCTAACCTCATTATCGCGCTGGTTCTGTATTATTAGGTTCTCCCCCAGGTTCACAGGCCATAGACATTCCACATGTCAGGGTAAGAAGCATCACTACTAGAGCAAGGATGACTGGCCTCACTACTCACCTACCCCCTGTTGATGGCTGTACTCAGGTATTGATATTGAGCCGACAATAGCAGAACGAGAAAGGGCTGTCAATCCCAAATATTCGCCAACTCGACCCTATTGGCCATGCCTATTCCCCACTCCTCTTCAATATCTCCCGGGCCGCCACTATACCCGAGGCGGAAGATTGCACCAGGCCGCGGCTGACCCCGGCCCCGTCACCGATGGCAAACATGTTGGCCACCTCAGTTTCCAGACTCGTACTGAGCTGGAGCCGGCTGGAGTAGAACTTGACCTCAACACCATAAAGTAAGGTGTGGCGGGAGACCACGCCGGGGGCCAGTTTATCCATGGCCTTTAGCATCTCCAGAATACCGGTCATATGCCGGTAGGGCAGGGCAAAACTGAGGTCGCCGGGTGTAGCACTCTTCAGGGTGGGCTGAACCAGGCCCCGACTAATCCGAGCGGGAGTTGAGCGCCGGCCCTGCTGTAAATCGCCCAGGCGCTGTACCAGGACACCACCGCTGAGCAGGTTGGCTAACCGCGCCAGATACTTACCGTAGGCAATCGGCTCCTTGAAAGGTTCGGTGAAGGTCGTGCTCACCAGCAGGGCAAAATTGGTATTATTGCTCTTACGGTCGGCGTAGCTATGACCATTGACAGTAATTACCGGGTCGCTACCTCCGGTGGATTCCATGATGACCTCACCCGCCGGACACATGCAAAAAGTCCGCACCCGGTCGCCAAAGGTCGGTGACATGAATTCCAGCTTCGCCTCGTAGAGGACACGGCTCAATTCCTCCATCACCAGCACCGGCACTTCCACCCTCACCCCAACATCAATCGGGTTGATATGCATGGTCAGCTTCAACTGGCCGGCGACCTTAGACAGCCAGTCGGCTCCTTCTCTCCCCGGCGCCAGAATCAGGTACTCACAGCCAAGCCGGCTACCCGACTCCGTCTCAATCCCCTGGACACGGCCATTGTTAACGAGGACATCAGCTACTGTCGTACCGAGCTTGAAATCAACACGCGAAACAAGATAATCGCGCATTGCCTTGAGCACAGAACGGCAGTGCTCGGTGCCGAGGTGACGGAGAGGCATCGGTATCAAACGCAGTTCCGCCAGGGAGGCGCGGCGGCGGATTTTCTCAATCTCCTCCCCCACCCCGTACAATCTATTGGCCGCCCCAAACCGCAGGTAGACATCGTCAACATCTTTAATCAGGGCTTCGGTATCAGATTCGCCGAGATATTCGGCCAGTCGCCCGCCCACCTGGGAGGAGAGCGTCAACTTGCCATCACTTAAGGCACCGGCCCCACCCACGCCGCAGACCAGATGACACGGTGAGCAGGAGACACAGGCACCGCCCTTATCCCGGGCCGGGCAGCGGCGTCCATCAATATCCCGCCCCTTTTCAATCAGCAGAACCTTCAGGCCGGATGATTTGGCTAATTCCAGGGCGGCGAAGATGCCGGCCGGGCCGCCACCGACAATGATAACATCGTATTTTCTAGCCATTTTGTCCACTGGACATTGTACAATTCAGGCTAGTAGTCGTCAAGCAGTATTGACTTTTGCCAATTGGCGAATTATAATTCGGGTCATGGACAGCAATTATTCCGACCATCTGGGCAAAATAATCAAGCAACAGAGGATTTCGCTGTCACTGACGCTCCAGGAACTAGCGGCTAAGTCCAGTGTCTCAGCCTCGCACCTGGGTCGAATTGAGCGGGGAGAGCGCTTTCCTTCCGCCCATGTCCTGCAGAAAGTCGCCAAGCCGCTCGCTTTCGAGGAAGATGAGCTCTTTACCCTGGCCGGCTATCTCTCACCCCAAGCGTCCGCCGTGGCGGAGAAAGGTGCCACCTACACCAACGAGCGTCTCGACCCCTTTGTTGCCCGGATATTGGCCCAAGAGCCGATTGAAGTCCAGCGTGCTGTCATTGGCATCCTCGCCATTCTCAAGAGCATCGCCAAAGAAGCCACCAAGAAGACTAGCTAGCCCTTTGCTATCTCTTGCCCACAGCAACGGGTGTGACAATTGGATAAATTTTTGACTATACCCAATCAGTCTCAGGTATAGACAGCGACTATCACCGCCTCTTTGGCATTGTGCTCATCAAAGAAAACCACCGCCACCTTCCGGCCCAGAGCCATCTCGCCCGCCGGCAGGTTGCGGGCCACGGTTACACTCTCCAGGTAAACTTTATAGCTCGCCGAAATCTGGACAGTGGCGGTATAGTCAACCGAATTGAAACTCTTTAGCACTCCTTTTCTCAAGCTCATCATTTCACCTCCTAGAGATGCCTAGACTGCTCCCAGCGTTAATCGGTGCTGGTACTCCCCTTTAGTCGGTTGATAGATGAGGGTCAGGCCCAGCACCCTCTTCTTTTTGGCGCTGACCCCAGCCCGGCTATCAGTGATATCAATGACATCGTACAACTGCTGGCCGCAATGGACCGGAACCAAAATATTCCCACCGGCCGATTCTATTTCGGATTCCCTTAAGTGAGCCTGCCCTCTTTGCTCAGCCTCAGTCACCGTATCAATGTTCCGGTCGGATACCAGGCTCAGCCGGTCACCGAGCTTGACTATCTGGCTCCAGTCGAAGCCATCCACAATTATCGGCTGACCACCAGCCGTGTCATAGCCTTCGACCCAGATTCGACTCAATGCCCAGGCCCCCTCCCGATACCTCCCCTCCAGAATCGGGTGTGCCGCCCCGTAGCTGTAGACCGAGCTATCAGTGGACTGCGGATTGACCAGATAGGCTCTATTCCCTTCCATGAAAAGAACATCGGGGACAAAGGACAGCAATCTGTTGATGAGCGCATCGCCCCGGTCGCCCGGATGAATGACAAAATCAGGGTAGTAACTGGTGATGATTGACGACTGTGACTTCACCTCCAGCTTGAAAGCAACCCGCGCCAGAATAAAAGCCAGCATATCTTTGACACTCATTTCGTTGGTGGTCTTGTTCCACCGGAACTGGTGCCGGGCGACCCAGGTATTTATCTGTCCCCACCCATCCCAGGCATAAAGGACTAAACTGGCCTTACCTCCGGAACTGGTGTGCTCATAGGCTTCCAGAGCAAAAGTTGGCCCGGGACTGACTTCGTTCCCGACCGAAGTAACATAGCCCGGGCTGACCTCTAACTGACAACCCAGACCGAGTGGCGAGGGCAGGGAAGCATATCGGCCATCGTCATTCCTGAGTTCAATAGTGAGCCGGCCCTGGCCCGGCGCATTTTCCTGTCTCAGCAATATGATATCGTTGGTCAAATCAAGGCTTGGCACCGTTAACGGGGCTCGCCAAACGCCGCCGGCGGCCGATAGCCAGCAGTAACTCCCATAGTGAGCGATAGCCAGTCCGTATTGAGAGGACAGGTTGAAGGGAACCGGCTCGCGCCACTCGGCCCGGCGGCGACAACCTGGCTGCCAGCCGTGGTCGTATCAATCAGCTTCCTCAGACCATCAAACTGCTTTGGACTGGTCGTAGCATTACCGTAGATAAAGGTGTCCTCAAACTTGTCCTTAAGCGCCTTAGCTTTGAGCTCAATGACCGCCGCCTCCAGGTCCTGGAGATTGGAGCGGGTGGCCTTGAGGAAGTTGTCCACATCCGCATCACCGCCCATAATTTTCAGGTTGGCTGTCTTCTGGGTGAAGGTCGGTGTGGATTCTGCCCAGGTGTCACCCACATCGTAGAAGTCAATCGTGGGCAGTGCGTTTTCCTGGTTGTAAGTCAGCCCGTTGCCCACAATCTCAATGAAGGGCAATTCCCGCACAACGGGCGAGTCCTTGATGATGGTCTCCACCACCCCCTGCAACAACATATCGTTGGATAGCTTGGATGCTTCGACTAAAGTTAGTGCCATTTTTTGTCCCTCCTTTCGGTACTAGATTTGATTTTGACTATTTTGTTCGGCCAGCCAGAGCGGCCTGAATCTTCCCGCGAGGCGATAACGATAGCTTGGGCGATGTTCTCTCCGGTGCTCCGGCCGGAATGCGAGTCAATGAGATTTCCGCCTCCAGCCCTTGCCTGACCTTACTAACCAAGGCTTTGGCCTGGCTTACCGATTCGCTTATCGCCTCAATATTGTCCCCGTTAACCAGCCCCTCAATTTCCGGGTTTGCCTGAACCACCATCGCCCGATAGCTGGCCACGGCCTTAGTCAGAGAACGGCTCAAGTCCTGTACCCTCGCCTCCACCTCGGCCTTAGACTGTTTCAAGCCAGCTAGTTCGCTGTCTCGACTGGCTACTGTCTGTTCCAGCTCCGCCAGGCGAGCCTTGGCTTGGGCTAGCTGGTTCTCCAGTTCGGCCGGTCTGTCTTCAGAGCCACTGCCGGCCTCTGGCTCAGCCAGATTGTTCTCTTGGTTGACTGCCTCGACCAACTTTCAACCTCCTCAAATTATTCTTCTCCGACCTCGCTTTGGGGTTCTGACGCTCTCTCCCTCGCCCCACCCCGAGCCGGTCTGAGATTAAGAGCCTTGTTCATCCTGAGGATGGCTCCTCTTCCTCCAGCCACCTCTGAAATTCCATCTCCGGGTCCGGAACACCGACCTCATCCATGGCCCGGCGTCGGGAGTGAATTCCAGTCTGCACCAGTACCTGCTCGTTAGCCACTAGCTTGGTCAAGTCCTGCGGCAAGACCGGCCCCCACCACCCTCAGGTGATTGTCACCGAAATTCTCCCCCTGGTATTTCTCCAGAAGCCTCAGGATGAGTCGGTTCCGCTGGTTATAGACCGCCGTCCGAATGAGCCTCTTCCGTCTCACCTTCTGCAGCAAGGGCTGAAGTTCAAGCTCAAGGGCCACGTCCGACAAATCCCGCTCCGTTCCGCCGAAAGCCGCCCGCGGCGATTCCGATATATCATGGAGGAT
>CAVSBN010000023.1:0-6015 GCA_963726225.1 uncultured Chloroflexia bacterium | reverse complement strand
GCCGACCAACTACCAGCCGGCACATCACCCCCATCGCCGTATATCAGGCTCCACAGCTTGAAATTGCTCGATGAATCCTTCCCGGTGACCAGAAGATTCCAGTCTCCGTCGTAAACCGCGGCCACACCGGACAAAGCGCCGGTGCTCTTATCCCAGGCCGCTTTTGCCTGCCAGCTCCCGCCGACACGCTTTTTGACATAGAGGGTAGCCTGGTCAGCCAAGAAGATAGCTACATCGCCATTGGGCTTATAAGCCGCCGCCAGTCCGTTAATGGCTGTGGTGGGCGAATAGTCAATAAGCTCCGGGCTACCCCAACTGGCACCGTAATCCGTACTTTTGATGCGCCGGATTTCCCGACTCGCGTTTATCCAGAAGATAGAGACCTCGGCACCCTGGGAGGCCGCCGCCACGACCACGCAGTTGTACTGGTCAGTGTAATTCCAGACACTGAAATTGGAGGAAGGGCCAGGATTGGCCACTCTCTGCCGGTATAGTTTGCGACCATCAGCCGGCGGGGTTATTCTGGCTCGAATCAGCGAGCCATCACCGGGCATGGTCAGGGCATGGAAGTAATCATCCTCAGCGCCAGTATACAGCCTTTCCCAGTCGAGCCGGACCACGCCCGCCATCTTGTTCTTGGCTTCCACCTTAACATAGGGGAGTGTGGCTGGCTTCCTTCTGAGCGGCCAATAAGGTTGATGATAAACTTCGCATAATTTACTCGCCCTTCTGGTCCGAAATATATTTCGTTCCCCAAAAGAAATGGCCATGGATAAAGCCAACCGTATAGGCTGCCATTATGATAAGAAACCACTTCCAACTTACTAGCTCGGACTTACCCAGAAAATATCCCCCGGTAAATAAGCTGACCAGCACCAAATATTCAAGCTTGTGGTATATATCCCTGGCGATATAAGTCCAGGGGCGGCCGCCAATCTTCGACCACAAGACCTTATAGATGTTTATTGACCTCACCCCCTTTAATCCCGATGAAATCGGGAAGAGATTTTAGAAAGAGTCCCGACGTGTCGGGACTCTTAGACGCCCCCTTGATTAGGGGCCGTAATCGGTCGTCTGGGACACGGCGGGATAGTACGGCTGGTATAGCGAGCGGACCCTGACCCGGTTGCGCCGGCTCAGCCGCCTCAACTCCGACCGGAAGTAAGCCAGTTTCTCTCTGCCCCAGGTCAAAAATTCTTCCGGAGTCATGGCGCCACCGACATTGACACGGTTAACGGCATACACCGCCCACTCCACCGCCGCGTAGCCATCGGCACCGGTGACAATTAAGTCTTCGTGCTTGGCGGGGATGGTGGAACCACTGGCATCCAGGGTGTGAAGTTTACCATAGTAGACATAGGCGTTTGAGCCATCAGGGACTTCATCACCCAGAAGAGTCAGCGTATTCCCCCACAGGGCAAAACGCTGGAACCGCCGGGGAAACTTGTCCACCGGGTACTCTACGGCTTCCACCATAACGCAGTCGGTTACCGTGCCGATTTCTATCGGTATCTCCCGGGAACCAGCCGTGGTGGCCTTAACCGCCTTCTGCTCGTTGGGAATAGCTTCCGAGAAGTCTCTGACCGCATGAGCGATGTGCCGGTCCAGCTCATCGTTAGTCCAGCGGTAGTTACTCGCATCCTCGTCATGAAGGTCACGCCGGACGATGGCTCTCATCTCAGTTAGATTCATTGATACCTCCACTTAGTCGCCAGATACTTGTGTTGCACTTCTTGAATAGTTAAAGCACGGCTATAAATAAAGACTTCGCCGATAACACCGTAGGCATACTGTCCTCCACCAAACTGACAACCGATTGTTGCTATTGGGTCAGTCTGCCGACTCAAATTACCAGAAATTGATTCTCCTGTAGGGAAGGTTAAGGTCTTTACCCATTTGGAATGTAGCCCCATCATAAGTTAAGTGCAAGCAAGTCCAAGTTCCGATTGAAGAGGCACCAAGAATAACATTGGATTGCTTCCATGAAGTCCCAACTTGAAGATAACCCTCTGCACTTCCAGCACCCGATTGGTTCATGTTGATTACTATTCCGCCACTAGCCACTCCGCAATACTGGAGGAGCGACTTTAAGCCTGTTATACTTGCAGGCTTATACCAAACTAGGATAGTTACTTTATTAGTCAGCGAGACAGGGCTAACTCCCGATAGTATCTTGTCATCTATGCCATCAAAGGTTCTGCCTTGTAGTCCCCAGGTAGGCCCCGATGATATCGGGGTAACCGTGCAAAGATGGCCGTAAGCATCGCGGGAAGCAAAGGAAGCGCCGTCCAGCTCATAAAGAGGCAGGTACAGCACCAGACTCGGCTCCTTCTTAGGAAGGACGAAATTCATACCCCACCTCACGCCACCGAGTAGATTACCTTGACATAGCTTGAGTTCTTGGTCTTACCGATGGCATTTTCACCCCCGGCGGCACCCGACTTGATGACCAGCCGGATGTCAAAGGGAATACCGTTGAAATCAGCTACCGGCTTGAAACGCCCGCTATAGGTATACTCTTTGTAGGTTGAGGCATTGGCCGGGTAGGTTACTTCAGCATGAAGGTCAACCCAGGTGCCGCCTTTATTCCGTGCCTGCCACTTGAAGAGGGCACTCTCGCCAGTGCCGCTGGACCGGACAGCACAGGTCAGCCCGAACTCAAACTCAATGATTTCCCCCAACTTCGGCGGGTTGATAGTGACCTCTTCTACCGCTTCGTAATCATTGGTGGTGGTCGTTTTTTCGGCGCTAAACTGGACACCATCCGAAGTCAGGTCGCCCTTGGCAAAGGGGTGTTCAATGTGTTCAATTACTGCCAGTGCCATGTTTCACCTCCTTAGAGCCCCGACAAGTCGGGGTTAATCCTGTACACCAATCAAAGCCGCCGCCTTCACTGAGGCGAACAGGGCCAATGAGACATACCACTTAATCCTGGTTCGGGTGGCATCCTTGGTTTCCAGTGAGCCGACTCGCTCCACGGTAAGATACCCCGGTGCCGTCAGGCCACAAAGCGCGCCTTCCCCGAACTGCACGGCATAGATTGTGGAGCAGGTGCCACCCGTAGTCCCCGTTTCCACCCCGCCGCTGACCGTATGGGTGTCCAGTATCCAGTCGTTGACGCCGAGAGGTATGCCATCCCAGAACTGGATGAAATTGCCCCACTTATCGCGGTCGGTCTCCATCATGCCGCCGGCGGCTCTGACCAGGGCGTTTATCTTCCGCCGGGAGCGCCGGCTCATCAGCAGCATGCCCGGCTTGCCCCCCTTGACCGCATCAATGAGCTGGTCAAGCATGGAGAGGGTCAAGCTTGCGCCACTCGGCCCGGCGGCAATAACCTGGCTGCCGGCCGTGGTGGTATCAATGAGCTTCCTCAGACCATCAAACTGCTTTGGACTGGTCGTAGCATTACCGTAGATAAAGGTATCCTCGAACTTGTCCTTAAGCGCCTTGGCCTTAAGCTCAATGACCGCCGCCTCCAGGTCCTGGAGATTGGAGCGGGTGGCCTTGAGGAAGTTGTCCACATCGGCATCACCGCCCATAATCTTCAGGTTGGCTGTCTTCTGGGTGAAGGTCGGTGTGGATTCGGCCCAGGTATCACCCACATCGTAGAAATCAATGCGTGGGCAGGGTGTTTTCCTGGTTGTAAGTCAGCCCGTTGCCCACAATCTCAATGAAGGGCAACTCCCGCAGAACGGGCGAGTCCTTGACGATGGTCTCCACCACCCCCTGCAGTAACATATCGTTAGATAGCTTGGATGCTTCGGCTAAAGTTAATGCCATTTTTTGTCCCTCCTTTCGGTACTGGATTTGATTTTGACTATTTTGTTCGGCCAGCCAGAGCGGCTTGAATCTTCCCGCGAGGCGATAACGATAGCTCGGGCGATGTTCTCTCCGGTGCTCCGGCCGGAATGCGAGTCAATGAGATTTCCGCCTCCAGCCCTTGCCTGACCTTGCTAACCAAGGCTTTGGCCTGGCTTACCGATTCATTGATCGCCTCAATGGTGTCCCCGCTGACCAGTCCCTCAATTTCCGGGTTTGCCTGAACCACCATCGCCCGATAGCTGGCCACGGCCTCAGTCAGAGAACGGCTCAGGTCCTGTACCCTCGCCTCTACCTCAGCCTTAGACTGTTTCAGGCCAGCCATTTCGCTGTCTCGACTGGCTACTGTCTGTTCCAGCTCAGCCAGGCGAGCCTTGGCTTGGACTAGCTGATTCTCCAGCTCGGCCAGCCTGTCTTCAGAGCCAGCTGCCGGCCTCTGGCTCAGCCAGATTGTTCTCTTGGTTTACTGCCTCGACCAACTTTCAACCTCCTCAAATTATTCTTCTCCGACCTCGCTTTGGGGTTCTGACGCTCTCTCCCTCGCCCCACCCCGAGCCGGTCTGAGATTAAGAGCCTTGTTCATCCTGAGGATGGTCTCCTCTTTCCTCCAGCCACCTCTTAAATTCCATCTCCGGGTCTTGAACACCGACCTCATCCATGGCCCGGCGTCGGGAATGAATGCCAGTCTGCACCAGTACCTGCTCGTTAGCCACCAGCTTGGTCAAGTCCTGCGGCAACACTGGCCCCCAGACCACCCTCAGGTGGTTGTCACCGAAATTCTCCCTCTGGTATTTCTCCAGGAGCTTCAGGATGAGCCGGTTCCGCTGGTTATAGACCGCCGTCCGGATAAGCCTCTTCCGCCTCACCTTCTGCAACAAGCGGCTGAAGCTCAATCTCAAGGGCCACGCCCGACAAATCCCTCTCCGTGCCGCCAAAGGCCGCCCGCGGCGATTCCGATATATCGTGCAGGATTCGATACAGCAAATTGATGTAATCAATGTGCAGTCTGACGCCGCCACCCTGCAGCAGGTCAAGCAGATAGGCTTTGGCATCCTCCGGGATATTCCACACCGCCCCCGGCCTGACCGCGATGTCCTCCGATTCCTCCACATTCTCCAGGACGGCGATGGGATTGCCCGATAGCTCCAGTATTCGGGATAGCTGTGACATGGCCCGGTTTAGCTCCCGCTGCGGCTCCATGATCTGGCTGCAAATCGGAGATGCCCCAGAACTTCTTCGGCTCTCTCAGGTTGGGGTAAATGATGAAGGGGATAAAGCCATAGGGGTTGGGCTTCTTTTCAACCTGAATATCGTCAATCCAGAGCTCAAAGTCCCGGGCCGTCCAGACCTCAACAACGGTGGCCGTCTTGTCTTTTGGCTTTACCCTGTAAAGGCTTTCGACCGCTCCGCGCTAAGATTATATTTGGAAGCTACTCGCCACACCCTGGAGGTATCGTCCCCCACCCACCAGGCATAGATGCCCTGAATATCCGGCGCAGTGATCCGGACACTCTTTGTTTCCTGGTCCCAGATAACCTTGTAGCAGCATCACCCAGGATGGCACAGTCAATCTCAGTCTCGAAGTCAAGCTGCTCCAAATTATTATCCTCATACACCTGATATAAGGCCGCCTCTGCTTTCTGGGCTCTGGCTCTAGCCTCATCCGAGTCCTCTACCGGGTCAACGGCAAAGTTAATGCCGGACATCAGATACGAGGTGACCTTATCAATGAAGACCTTGGCATAGTTGAAGGTCAGGCGTTTCTCGCCCCGCCTCCCCCTGCCTTCCCAGTGGACTCCATGATAGAAATCAAGGAGTTCCTGATAGCCCCTTAGCCTGTCCGTATCGCGGCGTGTTAACTCTGCAGGATTAAAACCTTCACTCATTTTTCTGACCTCTCTTCCCCGACCCCGACTTGTCGGGGGCCCAGGGCAACCTTCAATGCTCTCTGCACTGTGCGCTGGCTGACACCGAAAATCAGTGCCAGTTCCTTTACCCTCTTTCCCTTGGTAGTAAATAGCCTGGCCATCTCCCTGGCCCGCAATCTCTTCAACCAGCGCTGCCTGCCTCCCGGCTCATCATAGACACACTTCGGGAAAGGGCAATTGAGGCAGGAATCAGCCAATTCACAGCCCTCATCCCGGTAGTGGCAATATTCCGGTGGCCTGTCCGCCGTTCCTTCGGAACTCTGGAAGG
>CAVSBN010000022.1:0-8452 GCA_963726225.1 uncultured Chloroflexia bacterium | reverse complement strand
GTAGTTACTACAATCGTGAGGTCGTGCTGGCTGGACCGTAGCAGCGGGCCAGTCTCTTACTGGCGGTTCCAGTCCCCGTTGGCCCACCATGGTGTACAGTAGACAGAACTGCCTCGGATTCGTTGTTCGGCTCTTCAGGCAATATTAGTAGTGTAATAAGGCTTACCTGGGCACTGGTAACTACTACTTCCTTCAAAAAGCTCTTTACTAAATGCGCATAGTACTCTGTTTATTACATTTGAGCACTAGAGGACTAATCTAATCATTAAACTCTTTGTCTCTATTTTTGACCCAATCGACACTATACTGAACAGCCCAAACCTTGGGGTCTCTACGCATCCTGCTCATAGTCCAGAAGTTACATGATGCCTTGATTGCGGCTGATTTTCCCATGATATCCTCTGCCTGGTTAATTGCTATCTTAGACGCCATTAGACCCCACGTATCCAAACGAGCTATTCTGCTAGCCAACTTCATCGTTTCCTCTTCAAGGCGCTTATTCGGTACCACTCTGTTCACTATCCCCAACCGTAATGCTTCATGTGCATCAATATATTCCCCCGTCCACAAGTACTCCTTTGTTTTTCTCGCCCCAAGTTCAAAGTACATGGCGGGATATTCGAGTTGGGCACCCCCCCAACTTCTTACCGTTTTATCTTGGAATTTGGCATCCTCTGATGCGACGATTAGGTCACAAGCACAGGCCAGCATCCAACTAGCCATAATACAGTAGCCTTGCACCATAGCAATGGTTGGCTTAGGAATATTGCGCCAGTGGTCACGCGGGTACGAGTAAATACCGGTGTCCATATCCCTCATGCAACCAAGGGGTGACCTATCCCGCGGCTTTCTCGCCTCTTCAATCTTAGACTGATTGCTTCCCATATCATGCCCCGCCCCAAAATGCTTTCCAGACCCAGCCACAACGATTACTTTTACTTTCTCATCCTTTTCTGCCTTGGTGAAAGCGTCGTTCAGTTCCTCATATACCTGCCTGGTTATTGAATTTATTACATCCGGGCGATTAACCGTAATCTTAGCAATTCCACCCTTCTTCTCGTATAACACAAATTCGCGGTTCATATTCCTACCTCCTATTTATTATTTCACTATCGTAGTTATGAAAAAGCGCAAATGGTCCCAAAAGCCTCGACGACAGATAGGTTGCCTTAATTATAAGCTGAGCGGTCTCCAAATGCTAGAGATTGGGGAAAAAGAGCGGAGACTCCGGTACAAGAAGCCAGAATATACGATTGCACTTTTAGCCAAGGAGTGTAATTGGTATAGACTATTGACAGGCTCATGGGTAACGTTCTATGCTTCGTAGAAAAAGGGAGGTAAGCTATGCAGGGATATTGCGTGAAATGCCGTGCCAAGAGGGAAATAAGGAATGGCAGGGCTATAACCATGAAGAACGGCAAGCCAGCTACTCAGGGTGTCTGTCCCGTATGTGGCACCAAGATGTTCAGGATCGGAAAGAGCTAGCGAAACCACTATGCTTTAACTGAGGCTATACAGGCGGCAAGGTTCATTTGAGCCGCAAGCATGATATATTCCGTCGGTCTTCTGAGCAAACTTGCGGGTTGCTATTAGCCGTCCCTCGCTGAAATACAGTGTCTCAAGCGCCTTGCATCCGGGACAGAAGACCACAAGTTCAGTCGGTTCTATACTGGCAATGCGCTGAAGGACTTTCTCGGCACTTGCCTTTCGTGTTTGCCCTACATCAATAGACATAAGCTCTTGCTCTTCTTTTTGTATGCCTAGCATACTCCGCTACGGTTACACCAATGTTACGAACTTTCAGGCGGGAGTTAAGATTGGGTGAGCGTTAGGTTGCAGTTCGGTAACAATCCGTTCCGACTGTCTGCGGAATCCAACAATGTTGACTGAATTTTCCTCTCGTCATAGGGCAGTGATATTACCCAACTTCTGACGATACCACGAATATTCTTCGGTATTCCACACAACGTGGGGGAGAGCCGAAATTTGAGACCCGGAGGTCTGGTGGAAGCCTTGGCTAGCCGAGTTTGACAACCCCCGAAATTTGATATAGGCTAAGCCAAGACTAAACAGGAGGAAACATGCCACGGAGATAATATTCGACGAGATAAAAATTGGTGAGGCTTTCGGCCCAGTGGAGCTTCTGGCTGATGAGAAAACGGTGAGGGAGTATTGCGATGAAAGGGGAGACCATAACCCTATTTACCTAGAGAATTCACCCTTTGGTGGGCGTGTGGTTCCCCCGGCACTTAGAGCCAGTTTAATGGGGCAGCGAACATTAGCTACTAAGTATGATATGCACGCCACCGTACCGACTAAGAGTGAGCACGAGTACTTGCATCCGGCCCGGGTTGGTAAGCGCCTGATTACCACTGGCAAGGTCACGGCCAAGTATATCAAGCATGGATTAGAATACTTGATAGTTGAGTCCTTCACGGTGGATGAAGATAATATTGAGATAAGGCGAAGCAAGGAGCATATCCTGCTTAGTCTGAAGAGGAAGCACGGCAGCCTAACCCAGGGGTCAGAGGACACTGTAGGTGAATCCCCGTTCAGTAGCATAGCCGAGCCGGAAGCAGAAAGAACTGTTGTGTCTCTCAATGATTTCCCAGTAGGTAGCGAAATCCCATCTCTGACAAAGGTGGCTTACCAGAGCACTCTTCACACCCAAGTTTTCCTAGCCGATTCCATTCATGACGGGGAGTATGCCAAGAGTCATGGCTACGCTGGGCCTCTCGTATCAGGCTATGTGCTTAACGAATACATGTCCGAGACACTAGTCAATTTCTTCGGTCCAAGCTGGCTGCAGGGAGGCAAGATTTCGTTGACTTTCATCAAACCGGGAGTCCAAGAGGGAGACAAAGTAACTTGCCGTGGTACCATTGCCGAGACGGTTATGGAAAAGGGTGCTGTTCGACTGACCCTCGATATTTGGATTGAAAAGTCTCAAGGGATAAAAGTCGCAACGGGAAAGGCAAGCGGAATACTGGAAGTCTGACTTTTCTTGCCAAACTAGGTCAGCAACTTGGAAGAACTCGCTGAAATACTAAGAGAGAGCACGCCTAGCAAGCACTTTGCACTGACCGTGCTCCGGTGTGCGGCTAAGACTCGCTATCTTACTTATGGCATCCGCGACGGATGTGCTCTCCCCAACAAGTGATGCACTTGCCCTATCGGGTCTGGCAACTGATTAATCAAGGGTCACAAAAACCTCTCTCCGAAACTGGTCATTTACAGAGCGAGTGGTGTGTCCCCGGCCAGTGGCGTCTTCTACCAGTAAAATATCACCCGGACCAAATTGACGCTTGGTACCATCGCCAATTCCGACCTCAACTTCACCTTCAAGAATGATGATATATTGCCGTCTGGGGGCATTGTGCCAATGTGAGTAAAAAGGACCATTGGTGACGCTGAAAAATACTCCTGTAGCTTTCGAAATTTTTGACCTCTGAAGTATCCCGACACCTGCATCCTTCAGCGAAACTTCAACATCCTCAAAGTGAGATTCGCCATCATCCCCGGTGTAAAGGCGGGTCAATTTCATTTCTGCTAACCTCCTGAACCAGCATTTTGATTTGTGTCTTTGCCGCTGTCAAAGTGAGAGGGGGAAGTTGTTGGCGTTCTGTTTGCTGTGAGGCATGGTGGGCCTTACTGGACAATTCCCGAACTATTCTTTGAGAAGAAGCAATTAATGGTCTCGCCTTAAGCGATAGCGATAAACGGTTCATCATGTAGATACTATAAGTCCACATGTTATGACTTTATCATATTCTATCTTGTGACTTTGTCAAATACATCAATATATGGAAATGCCAGCGTCGTACAGTTGAAGTCGTAACGGCGAAGAATAGCATTTTGTTGCTGCTGTGATGTAACAAACAGCCAACTTGTGCACCGGAATAGTGAATTAACCCCTGGGCGTGCGGAATGTAGTCACTACAATCCAGAGGGAGATGCTATTAACCCGGGATAGGTAACATTGCGTCATTTGGTTCAGTCCCGCCATCTCCCTTTGCGTATCGCTCCCCCCGGAGAAAGCCAAGAAAAGTGAAGAAAAGTTAAGATGAGTCATATTGACAAGCCCTGGAACCATAACTTATAATATGGCCACCGCTACATGACTTGGCTATTCCGTAACTACAGTGGGAGGGTAACGGAGACGGGCTAAGTATTGGTGGCCTATCTGAGTGTAAGGAGGCGATGAAGCGCTGCCTGTATGTGGTCACTTGGGCGGTGGGGGGAGAAGAGTGAAACCGACCTTTTCAGGTCGGTTTTTTGCATTTTCGGGGGGAGGGTGACGCGATGATTTCTGAGCTGTTGTTTGTCGGCTTGAATGTCGCGGACGCCTGCTTCACTAGAGTGGTGGTAAGTGCCGGCCTTGGCACCGAAGGCAACCTGTCGCTGGTGGCGCAGACTTTGGGGTCAAATATATTGGCAAAGGCGTTGTTAGCTGCAGTTGCAATCCTTATCATGCGAAGGTTTGGAGGGAATTGGTGTCTGTGGCTGGCCAACATTGGAATATTCGGCGTAGTCTTGTGGAATGGCATGATATATGCTGTGATGATTATGTGTAAGTCTACCTCGGTGATGCTCCTGCCGTTCTAGCACCCATCCGTACCCTCTTAATGGCCTGGCGACTCGACGGGCCTACGTTGCAACCGCCAGAGTGAAGGGGTATGTGTGTGAATCGTCAAGGAAAATGGGACACTTTTAAGACATAACGTAGTGGACAGTTTGGGGTTTGCTCCTGCTCCGGGGAGAAAGTAAAGTATCGATAAGAAAGGAGCAGGCCAAAGAAAGACGCCACTAATCTATCCAAACGAAGGTAGCAAATCGTTCACTCTTCGCCCACCGCATTCTCAATGAGTTCAATGCGCCCCGGCTTTCCCTTCGGGTCAAGCTCGACGGCCACGACATCAAGTCGCCACGATGGCGGCAGATTCTGGTGTGTCTGACGATAGTGAGCGGCGGTGGCCCTCATCTTGGCTCTCTTAGCCAGTGTAATTGACTCTTCCGGACTGCCGAACTCCCGACCGGTCTTGGTTCTGACCTCAACAAAGACCAAGGAGTCCTTCTGCCGGGCGACGATATCAATCTCACCTTCGGGGCAACGGTAGTTGGTTTCCAGTATGCGGAAGCCCCGCTTCTTGAGGAAGTCCCGGGCTACTTTTTCGCCCAGAATACCCGTATCTCTACGCTTCATTTCCTAAAACCAGTAATGGCTAACCTAGGGCTGGGTAACCCCATCCCCCTTTATCCCCCTTCCCCTTAGTAAGGGGAAGGGGGATGAGATTATTTAAGAGAGGCTCCGCCTCTCTTTGACTCTCCTTTAGCTCAATCTTCTTCTCTATTATATCCCTGACTGGTTGAAAGGTGCGGCGGTGGAGGGGGGAGGGGCCGAATCGGCGCAGGCAGGCCAGGTGCTCCGCCGGTGCCATACCCCTTGTGCTGGGCCAGAAGATAACCGGGATAGACTCCATCCAGCTCAGTCATCAGACGGTCTCGGGTCACCTTGGCAATTATTGAGGCGCAGGCAATAGAAAAGCACCGGCTATCCCCATCAACTATCCCCCTTTGCGGCAGTTTTACCTCGGGCAGAGACATGAAGTCAATGAGAAGAACCTCAGCCGATGGTGATAACTGGTCGATTGCCTGCTTCATCGCCATCTCCGTTGCCCGGACTATCCCCAGAGTATCCACTGCCTGGCAATCAACTGAACCAACGCCGATGGCCATGGCTATCTTATGAATATGGTCATAAAGGAGTTCACGCTTTTTGGGGGTTAACTGCTTGCTGTCCCGGACCAGACCAACCCAGGGAGCTTTGATACGAAAGGGGAGAATGACCGCCGCGGCCACCACTGGCCCGGCCAGGGCACCGCGGCCGACTTCGTCAATGCCGGCAATATACCGGTAGCCCTGCGCCCGAAGTCGCTTTTCCTCAACAAAAGAGGGTGTCTCAGGTTTAGCTTTCAACCCCACCCCCTTAGTCTTACGCCGCCCCGATTTCATCGGGGTGGGGGCCCCTTAGTCCTTTTTCCTATTCTACTCCCGCCTTAGACTAAGCAGGCACACACTTGGAGCCGGAGAAACACCGATAAAAGCCTCTATCCGCTTCTGGCTTCTTTCGGCTTATCGGTTCCAGCCGGCCCCTCTTTCAGCGTCACTTCACTCAGCGGCAACTCAACCGTCGCCTCGCTCTCATCCAGTTGGACCATAACTGTTTCCGTCAGGGGGTTGGTGCCAATAACTTTCCCGGCCCCCGAGGCCGTGGTCACCAACTGGCCTTCCTTGGGCAACTTCTCCTTCATGATATGGTACTGCTCGCTCTCGTAGACCAGACAGCACATCAAGCGACCACAAATACCCGAGATTTTCATCGGGTTGAGGGGCAAGCCCTGCTCCTTGGCCATTTTGATGGACACGGGAGCGAGTTCGCACAAGAAATTGGCACAACACAGCGGACGTCCGCACCGACCGTACCCGCCAATCAGCTTGGCCTCATCCCGCGGCCCCACCTGGCGCAGCTCAGCTCGCACTTTAAGACGACCCGCCAGCTCGCGCACCATCTCCCGAAAATCAACCCGCTCCTCAGCACTGAAGTGGATGGTAACCCGGCTACCGTCAAGATTGTATTCGGCCTTAAGTAGCTTCATGGGCAGGTTCAGCTTCTGAACCAGCTTAGTACCTTCGACGAGAGCCTCCCTTTCCTTAGCCTCAAGTTCCTCAGTCCGCTTCATATCTTCCGGCTCAGCCTTGCGAACCACCGGCTTCAACGGCTTTTCCACATTGCTGGCCAAAACCTGCCTGGGCGCTATAACCACCTGCCCCATCTCCACACCACGAGTCGTCTCAACGACCACATAGTCGTTTACCTCCAGATTGAGGCCCGCCGGGTCAAAGTAGTATATCTTGCTCGCCTTTTTGAATCGAACACCAACAATATCCGCCATAATTCACCTCAAGATAATAACGAAAAGGTCTTAAGGACGCCTTTCCGCAGTATTCTCGGATTTGACATTGGCCTTCCTCACGCGCTTCCTCCCCACCTCAGGTAGATTCAGCATCAGCACCTCCAGCACCAGTCGCGGGTTAGCATTCAGCCTGAGCTGGGCACCCGCCACCCGAATATTTTCAATAACATTCCTGATTTGAGCCAGGCTATAGGCCTTAGCCATCTCGGTCAGCGTGGCGACCTGGTCAACATTGGTTATAAGGTCAGTAGAGCCAACCTTGACCAGCATCAGGTCGCGCCACCAGTCAAGCCACAACGCCAGTTTATCCTGAACCAGCTCCCGATTCTGGCCAAACTCGGTGGCCAATTGCGCCGCACCGGCAAAGCGCCCTTCATAATCAGCGTGAATGATATCAATCAGCTCATCCAAACGGTCAGCCCGCTGACTCAGCAAACCGTCGTCCAGGGCGCGCACTGCCCAGCCCAGACAGCCGCGGGAAAGTCGACTCAACAGCCTGGCCTTCTGGGGCTCAACGCCCCAGTTCTTCTTCAGCGCCGACTCTATCTCAGCCGCCGCCAGGGGCAGCAATTCCACCCGCTGGCAACGGGAAATCACTGTCGCCGGCAGAAGTTGTTCGTTAGTCGTCAGCAAAACAAAGACCACCTTACCCACCGGCTCTTCCAGCGTCTTGAGCAAGCAATTGGCGGCTTCGATTGAGAGTAATTCCGCCCCATCAATAATGAAGACTTTATACTTGCCTTCAAAAGGCGGCAGGCTGGCCGAGTGCTGCAACTGCCTGATTTCATCAATGCTGATTTCCGCCTGTGGCCTGGCCTCGGCGGAATTGCCCTGGCCCAGGCCAATGGTCTGGATATCAGCGTGCTTGCCGGAAGCTATCTTCTGGCAGGACAGACACTCGCCACAAGGCGGTTCAGCCGCCTCACAGTTCAGCGCCTGGGCCAGATTGACCGCCAGCGCCATCTTGCCCACATGCGCCGGGCCGATAAAAAGATAAGCATGAGCCAGAGAGCCAGCTTCAAGACCGCGCTTGAGCAGAGATAAAGCCCTCGTTTGCCCGATTACCTGCCACATTCTCAATTACCACATTCCGGTCTGCCGAAAGACCACTGTAAGATGACTGATGTCAAATATGGAAATTGTTGCAAAATAAAGAGAAGCCACAATAAAAGTATAACATATTCTGCTGGTTCCAACTGCAATACAATCTAGCGGGTTCTGCTTGACCGCCTTTAAGGAAAAATGCTACCATACAAAAGAGAACCAAGGCAGAAATCAAATCGCCCAAGATTCGGCGACCTCAGTTATCGCGTGTTACCCAAAGCGAATAAGACAATAAAACCTAGAGAGGAGAAATAAGCGTGAGCCAAATTGACCCGGTTTACCAAGAGTTAGCCGCAAAGATGAAGAGGCCGAATTCTAAGGTATTGCCAGCATTGCTGCAGAGGCTGGCTGACCTGGAACAAGCCAGGATAGTG
>CAVSBN010000021.1:0-14688 GCA_963726225.1 uncultured Chloroflexia bacterium | reverse complement strand
TCTTCATTATTGATGGGGCGGAATTACTCTCAATCGAAGCCGCCAATTGCTTGCTCAAGACGCTGGAAAAGCCGTGGGTAAGGTGGTCTTTGTTTTGCTGACGACTAGAACGAACAACTTCTGCCGGCGACAGTGATTTCCCGTTGCCAGCGGGTGGAGTTGCTGCCCCTGGCGGCGGCTGAGATAGAGTCGGCACTGAAGAAGAACTGGGGCGTTGAGCCGCAGAAGGCCAGGCTGTTGAGTCGACTTTCCCGCGGCTGTCTGGGCTGGCAGTGCGTGCCCTGGATGATGGTTTGCCTGAGTCAGCGGGCTGACCGTTTGGACGAGCTGATTGATATCATTCACGCTGATTATGAAGGACGCTTTGCCGTGCGGCACAGTTGCCCACCGAGTTGCTACTGGAGCTGGTTCAGGATAAACTGGCGTTATGGCTTACTGGCCCCGCGACCTGACGCTGGTCAAGGTTGGCTCTACTGACCTTATAACCAATGTTGACCAGGTCGCCACACTGACCGAGATGGCTAAGGCCTATAGCCTGGCTCAAATCAGGAATGTTATTGAAAATATCCGGGTGGCGGGTGCCCAGCTCAGGCTGAATGCTAACCCGCGACTGGTGCTGGAGGTGCTGATGCTGAATCTACCTGAGGTGGGGAGGAAACGCGCGAGGAAGGCCAATGTCAAATCCGAGAATACTGCGGAAAGGCGTCCTTAAGGCCTTTCCGCAGTATTATCTTGAGGTGAATTATGGCGGATATTGTTGGTGTTCGATTCAAAAAGAGGCCAGCAAGACAGACCACTTTGACCCGGCGGGCCTCAATCTGGAGGTAAACGACTATGTGGTCGTTGAGACGACTGGTGGTGTGGAGATGGGGCAGGTGGTTATAGCGCCCAGGCAGGTTTTGGGCAGCAGTGTGGAAAGGCCGTTGAAGCCGGTGGTTCGCAAGGCTGAGCCGGAAGATGTCGGCGGACTGAGGAACTTGAGGCTAAGGAAAGGGAGGCTCTCGTCGAGGTACTAAGCTGGTTCAGAAGCTGAACCTGCCCATGAAGCTACTTAAGGCCGAATACAATCTGAACGGTACCGGGTCGCTATCCACTTCAGTGCCGAGGAGCGGGTTGATTTTCGGGAGATGGTACGCGAGCTGGCGGCTCGTCTTAAAGTGCGAGCTGAGTTGCGCCAGGTGGGGCCGCGGAATGAGGCCAAGCTGATTGGCGGGTACGGTCGGTGCGGACGTCCGCGTCTACGAATTTCTTGAGCCAACTCGCTCCCGTGTCCATCAAAATGGCCAAGGAGCAGGGCTTGCCCCTCAACCCGATGAAAATCTCGGTATCGGTGGTCGCTTGATGTGCTGTCTGGACTACGAGAGCGAGCAGTACCGTATCATGAAGGAAAAGTTGCCCAAGGAAGGCCAGCGGTGACCACGGCCTCGGGGGTCGGGAAAGTTATTGGCACCAACCCCCTGACGGAAACAGTTATGGTCCAACTGGATGAGAGCGAGGCGACGGTTGAGTTGCCGCTGAGTGAAGTGACGCTGAAAGAGGGGCCGGCTGGAATTGATAAGCCGAAAGAAGCCAGAAGCGGATAGAGGCTTTTATCGGTGTTTCTCCGGGCTCGAAGTGTGTGCCTACTTAGTCTAAGGTGGTAGTAGAATAGGAAAAAGGACTAAGAGGCCCCCGACAAAGTCGAAGATTTTGTCGGGGTAAGACTAAGGGGGTGGGGTTGAAAGCTAAACTTGAGACACCCTCTTTTGTTGAGGGAAAGCGACTTCGGGCGCAGGGCTACCGGTATATTGCCGGCATCGACGAAGTCGGCCGCGGTGCCCTGGCCGGACCAGTGGTGGCCGCCGCGGTCATTCTCCCCTTTCGTATCAAAGCTCCCTGGGTTGGTCTGGTCCGGGACATCACAGTTAACCCCCAAAAAGCGTCAATTCCTTTACGACCATATTCATAAGATAGCCATGGCCATCGGCGTTGGTTCAGTTGATTGCCAGGCAGTGGATACTCTGGGGATAATCCGGGAAACGGAGATGGCGATGAAGCAGGCAATCGACCAGTTATCACCATCGGCTGAGGTTCTTCTCATTGACTTCATGTCTCTGCCCGAGGTAAAACTGCCGCAAAGGGGGATAGTTGATGGGGATAGCCGGTGCTTTTCTATTGCCTGCGCCTCAATAATTGCCAAGGTGACCCGCGACCGTTTGATGACTGAGCTGGATGGAGTCTATCCCGGTCATCCTTGGCCCAGCACAAGGGGTATGGCACCGCGGAGCACCTGGCCTGCCTGCGCCGATTCGGCCCCCCTCCTCTCCACCGCCGCACCTTTCAACCAGTCAGGGATATAATAGATAGAACATGGGAATGAAGCGTAGAGATACGGGTATTCTGGGCGAAAAAGTAGCCCGGGACTTTCTCAAGAAGCGGGGCTTCCGCATACTGGAAACCAACTACCGTTGCCCCGAAGGTGAGATTGATATCGTCGCCCGGCAGAAGGACTCCTTGGTCTTTGTTGAGGTCAGAACCAGGACCGTCGGGAGTTCGGCAGTCCAGAAGAATCAATTACACTGGCTAAGAGAGCCAAGATGAGGGCCACCGCCGCTTACTATCGTCAGACACACCAGAATCTGCCGCCATCGTGGCGACTTGATGTTGTGGCCGTCGAGCTTGGCCCGAAGGGAAAGCCGGGGCGCATTGAACTCATTGAGAATGCGGTGGGCGAAGAGTGAAGGGGGGAGGGATTTGCTACCTTCGTTTGATGGATTAGTCGTCTTTCTTTGGCCTGCTCCTTTCTTATCGATACTTTACTTTCTCCCCGCAGCAGGAGCAAGCCCCAAACTGTCCACTACGTTATGTCTTAAAAGTGTCCCATTTTCCTTGACGATTCACACACAACCCCTTCACTCTGGCGGTTGCAACGTAGGCCCGTCGAGTCGCCAGACCATTAAGAGGGTACGGATGGGTGCTAGAACGGCAGGAGCATCACCGGGGTAGACTTACATATAATCATCACAGCATATATCATGCCATTCCACAAGACTACGCCGAATATTCCAATGTTGGCCAGCCACAGACACCAATTCCCTCCAAACCTTCGCATGATAAGGATTGCAACTGCAGCTAACAACGCCTTTGCCAATATATTTGACCCCAAAGTCTGCGCCACCAGCGACAGATTGCCTTCGGTGCCAAGGCCGGCACTTACCACCACTCTAGTGAAATAGGCGTCCGTGACATTCAAGCCGACAAACAATAGCTCAGAAATCATCGCGTCACCCTCCCTCGAAAATGCAAAAACCAACCTTTTCAGGTCGGTTTCACTCTTCGCTCCCCACCGCCCAAGTGACCACTTACAGGCGTTGGTTCAAAGCCCCCTGACTACCTCTCGTCTGTAACTGGTGTTAGCCCATCTCTTTACCCTGTCCCAATCGTGACGGAGTGGCGAATCTCCTTGACGCGAGCCGAGTGTCGAACAACAGTTGGCGTCTGGATACTCCCCATTTATCTACCTCTTGGTTACCCCATCTAGTCTACCTTCCTACCTACCCAACCATATTATCATGTGCTGAACACTGAAAAACCCAAACTTTATGTTAAAACCACAAGGCTAGGATGTCAACCTCACTTATCTTACCCCTACCCCCCAGTTCTTAAGGATATGCTCACTTATGGAACACACATCGGCATGTGTGTTAGTCGGCAATAAAAATGAACCCTTCAGGTTGTCTAGAACCACCCTCTCCTATCTATGGTCGGGGCGGGCGGATTTGAACCGCCGGCCACCTGAACCCCATTCAGGTGCGCTACCAGGCTGCGCTACGCCCCGATGATATAACTGGTCTGTTCTGGTGGGTGACTCAGGTTATGGTTCTCTCTGTTGGTCGCCCGCTTCTGTTCTTACCCCAAGCGGTTTTCTTGTACTTACCATCGGCCAGTTTGCTCAGTCGCTTGACTGACCGGCCCGACTTAAACCGATTCTGATTGACAAAACCCCGCGTTCTATTCACTACCGGCCACCCTAGGTGGTAGCTTCATTTTCATATATTCAGGCGCAATAGTCAAGGTCTCATTGATATTTGCCAACAATCACACTATAATAACCCCTTTGGAGAAAGCACCTCAGAAGCCCAAGCATGGCTGGAGTGCGAGCCCGAATATCTCAGGTCCGAGGAACAAGAACCGTTCCCCCAACTAATTATAGAAATAGAGATAACACCTTGACGGACAAAGAAAAACCTCGCCCCAGGATATTTTTTGGCTGGTGGACAGTCCTGGTTACTGGCATCATTTCTGGCGTAGGTCACGGCTTCTACGGATACGGTTTTTCCGTGTTTTTCAAAGACCTTGCCGCTGAACTTGGTCTTAGCCGAGCATTAACCTCTATCGGTTCCGGTATTGGCCGATTGGAGGGTGGTCTGGAGTCAGCTCCTGCCGGCTGGCTAGCTGATAGATTTGGGCCAAAATGGGTAATATTTATTGGCGTCTGCGCCACCGGTTGCGCTCTGATAGCTATGAACTTCCTCAACTCCGCCTGGTCCTATTTCTTAGTCTGGGGCTTCCTCATCGGCAGCGGGCTGAATCTAGGCTTAACTGTCACCGTCGACAAGACAGTGATAAACTGGTTTGTACGCAAAAGGGGTCTGGCCCAAGGCATAAAATTTGCGCTTCTCGGTGTTGGCGGAGTAGTAGCGGTGCCGGTTGTCACCTGGCTGGTGATGGCACAGGGCTGGCGGATGACCTGCCTGATATGGGGATTATTAATGGTGGCCTGTTCTCCCCTCATGTTGGTCTTCGTGAAATCAAAAGGCCCAGAGCACTATGGCCTACTCCCTGACGGGGCACAAGTCGACCCAGGCCTGACGGCAGATGTAGACAGCATGATAGCCAGAGGTGCAGAATATGCCGCCAGTTTTGAAGAGACAGAATACACCTTCAAACAAGCATGGAGAACCCGCACATTCTGGTTGTTGGTAGCCGCTTTTGTTATCCAGACAACAGTCATTGGAGGTATTGGAATACACATCATCCCCTTTCTAACCGACATAGGAATTAGCGCAACCACCGCCAGCGCCATGATGGGGATGCAGGTTTTCTTCACTATACCATCGAGGTTCCTTGGTGGCTTTCTAGTCGACCATATCAATAGGAGACATCTACCGTTTGTGCTAGCCGCCGCTATGTCGCTACAGGCTATAGGGATTGGTACCTTCCTGGTATATCGGACTATCCCTTCAATATATGTCTTTCTCATCCTTTATGGCTTGAGCAGTGGCGCCGGCACACCCATCCTGACCATAACATTAGGACGCTACTTCGGGCGGAAATCCTTTGGTTCAATATTCGGCGTCCTGAGGGCCCTTCAAGCACCGTTCTCATTTATCGCCCCGACCTACGCTGGCTGGGTATATGACACTACTGGCAGTTATATCACCGCTTTCACCCTGTTTGCGGTTCTTGTCGTCGTTTCCACCGGATTACTGTGTCTAGTCCGCCCTCCCAAAGCACCGGCTGAAGTCAGCAGTGCTTCAGGGGCGAAGTGATATTGGGCAGTTTTCGGAAGCCCGAAGTTGTGCCAACTTTCACATGGGCGTTGATTTGTGCTAAAATTGCGCTAATATGAATTACTACCTGGGTATGGATATCGGCTCGGTCAATGTCAAGTTGACAGTAGTTGATGAGACCGATAAGCTTGTTCACCTTGATGTCGAAAGGACAACCTCCAATCCCCGGGCCGCAGTTAACTCGCTCATTGTGAGATTAGGCCAGAAGCTCAATCTTGACCAGGTCATCGCCGCTGGCGTATCCGGCTCTGGCAAAGCAGTAATCCCCAAGGAGCTACAGTGGGCGGAGTACAGCAGTTCCCTGGCGATAGCTTCAGGGCTTCTTCACTTCCATCCTGATGCCAAGACTATCACACAAATCGGCGGCCAGACCTCTCTGGTCATAGAACTGGCCGACGGGCTCAAAAAGCCGTGGAAGGTGGCATCAAACCCGCTTTGTGCGGCTGGCACAGGCAGATTCCTCGAGCAACAGGCATACCGACTTGGCATCAGCATAGACAAGTTTGCCAGCCTGGCTCTCCAATGCGAGGGGAGCCCACCTCGAATAGCCACCAGATGCAGTGTCTTTGCCAAGAGCGACCTCATCCACCTGCAACAGAAAGGTATGCCGATTCAGGCAATGTTGTATGCGCTCTGCGAAAGTGTCGCCCGAATGGTTGCCTCTCTTAAGAAAGGAGCTTTTGTAGAGCCGGTGTATTTTGTGGGTGGTGTTGCGGCCAATAGGGCTATAGTCAGAGCTCTTAACGATGTACTTTCCGCAAAAAACGGGCACCTGGTGCAGGTTATTGTTCCTGAGAACTACCTTTATGCGGGTGCCATCGGTTCAGCTTTACTTTCCCGCGGGAAAAGGTCGAAGGTGAGCATCCTACCAGAAGCCGACGCACGCCAGCGCCATTTTGCATTGCCCAGGCTGCCAGAGACGGCTACCAAGAGTGGCCAGGCACCACCAGAGATACCGGGGCCATGTTCTGGTTACCTTGGCGTTGATGTAGGCTCGACCAGTACCAAAGCCGTAATACTGGATGAATCCGGCACAAAGCTCTTGGCCAAGAACTATTTGATGACTGCCGGCCGGCCTATTGATGCTGTCAAACAGGTCTGCCGCAACCTGCTGCGAAGCGGTGCGGGGAAGGTACGCATAGCTGGCGCCGGTGTCACCGGTTCCGGGCGATATCTAATTGGCGGTTTGATTAGCGCCGACCTCATTAAGAATGAAATAACAGCACAAACAAGAGCCGCCGCCGAGATAGACGCTGAAGCCGACATTATTGAAATAGGTGGCCAGGACTCCAAACTGGTCATTAAGAGAAACGGGGTAGTCGTTGACTACCAGATGAACAAAGCGTGTGCCGCCGGAACCGGTAGCTTCATCGACGAACTGGCCGAAATGCTTGGTGTCTCCGTAAACAACGGCGAATTTGCCAACCTGGCTTTTGCTGCTCCATCTACTCTAGACCTCGGAACTAGATGCGCCGCCTTCATGGGTCAGGCGGTGGCTTTAGCACAGCAGGAGGGGGTACCGTTAGAGGTAATCACCGCCAGTCTAGCCAACTCCATCACCAAGAATTACCTTTCCAAAGTAGTGGGCCGCCGCAAGCTGGGTAATAAGGTCATTCTCACCGGAGCTGTGTTCTACAATCAGGCTATTGTCTCCGCCTTCTGCCAGGAGCTTAAGGACAAAACCCTTACCGTCGCCGAGCACAGAGAAGTCAGCGGTGCCATTGGTGCGGCACTGCTGGCCAAAGAAGCCATGGCCGGTCAGAAGTCAAAATTCAAGGGATTTCAGCCGATCATCGACAGTGAGGTTGCCCTTTCTACCTTCACCTGTAAGGCATGCGACAACAACTGTACTATCACGCGAATGGAAATGCCCGATGAGACACCTACCTTTTATGGCAGCCGGTGCGACCGCTACGACAGCACCATTAGCCGCGGGAAAACAGAGACCTTCTTCGACCAGCGGGAAAAACTGCTCTTCCAGGAATATAAAGAGGGTCGAGGCACTGGGCCAACCGTGGGGATACCCAGAGCGCTCCTGGTATATGACTACGCCCCATTGCTTATCGGTTTTCTCAACGCCCTGGAGGCGAAAGTTGTCCTCTCCAGCCAGACCACCAAAGAAATCGTGGAGCAGGCAGTAGGGTTGAGCTATGCCGATAGTTGCTTCCCTCTTAAGCTTCTCCACGGGCATGTAGCTACATTGAAGGATGTTGATTACATCCTCTATCCCAGCACTATTCGGCTGGGCAGGAAAGACGGGGATGAGAATCAGAAATACGCTTGCCCCCTCGTTCAGGCTTCCCCGTTCATAATACGCCAGGTTATGGATTTATCGGAACGGCTGCTAATACCAATAATCGACTTCAGTAAGGGCGATGCTGAAGTGATAAACAACCTGGCCGATATGGCCGTGAAGATGGGATTCGGCCGAACGAAAGGCAAAGAAGCGGCTCTGGCCGGCATTCGAGCTCAGCAGAGATTTGAAGCGGAGTGCGCATTGCTGGGTAGTAAGCTACTAGCGCAGCTTCACGACAATGATAAACTCGGTGTTGTTCTGATATCGAGGTCCTACATGTCGCAGGATGCCGGGGCAAACCTGGGCATCGCCGAAAAACTCGCTCAGCTTGGCGTGGTTCCGATACCTCTCGATTTTCTACCACTTACATCAGTAGACCCCAGAAAATATTCAGACCGTCCTTATTGGTCGTACGAGGGCAAGTTTATCGCCGGCGCCGCCATAACGGCATCAGACCCGCAGCTATACGGTCTGGCACTCACCAACTTCGGATGTGGCCCCAATTCTTTCACATCCAAGGTCGTGGAAGATATTATGGGTGGTAAGCCTATGGGACAGCTGGAAATCGACGAACATGCGGCTGAAGCCGGCATCGTTACCCGCCTGGAGGCCTTCGTCGACACCATAATCGGGTACGCCCGTTCTGCCAAACAGAGACAGAGTGAAGCTCCAGGCAAAGATATTTATCGGGGAGCATCTGCCACCATAAATTCCAAGAAGACGCTTCTTATACCTAGAATGGCGCCTCATGCTGAGGTCATGGCGGCGGCCATGCAGGCCTTTGGCACCATGGCGCTCGTCCTCCCCGAGCCAGACGACCGCAATCTTCTTTACAGCAACGAGGTGACATCCGGCACGGAATGCCTGCCCTATCGCGTAACCCTGGGTGATTTTATGCGGTTCTATTATGAAAATGGCAGCGGGCTGAAGGATGTCGAGGGATTTATGGTGGGCTCATACGGTCCGTGCCGCCTCGGCAAGTACGCTATAGAGCAGATGAGGATACTTAAGGATATCGGCTTTGACCTTCCCATCCGCACCACCGTGTCCAACAATGCCTACCGTGATTTGAACCTTGGTCCTCAATTTGAGCGCCTCGCTTGGAAAGGTATAGTCGCCATAGACTACCTGCAGAAGCTTCTCTGGCGCACCCGTCCTTATGAGAAGCAAAAGGGACTGGTGGATAGGCTCTTTGAAGAGTACACCAGCCGGATTGCGCAGCAGGTTCGTCTAAAAGAGGATGTCGATGACACCCTGAGGCAGGCAACTTCTGAATTCAAGTCCCTGATCGACCTCGCTCTACCTAAGAGGCCGCTGGTCGGTATCAATGGTGAAATCTTCTTGCGTTCAAACAGATTCAGCAATAAAGACCTGGTAAAGGTATGTGAAGAGGCGGGTCTCGAAGTCGTCCTTTCGCCCATCGGGGAATGGATTAAATACACCTCACACAGAAATCTTGAGGATGCTTTCAAGAGTCGAAAGCTCAAGAAAATTGTGAGCAGCTACCTGAGGAAGGTCGTTCAGCAACATGATGAGGAGCGAGTTGCCCGCGATTGCCGGGAGATGCTAGATAGGAGAGAGCCGTCGACGACAGCGATACTGGCGAAATCAAGCCGATATATCTCCCCCCGATGTGGTAGCGAAGCGGTGCTGAGCGTAGGTACCGGCATTGAGTGGATGGAGGATGGCGAGTTCGCTGGCGTCATATCAGTAATGCCACACGGCTGTATGCCCGGCGGTATTGTAGCGGCGATGGCCGAGAATTTCAGCACAATTTACCAGAAACCCTGGGTCAGCCTGACCTATGATGGTTCTCTGGAGACCAATAACCCGGCCAGAATCACCGAGTTTGCTGAACTTGTCAAATTCTCCCGGGGAAGTCAAGAAGACCGCCTGGGGTAAGAACAGAAGCGGGCGACCAACAGAGATAACCATAATCTGAGTCACCCACCAGGACAGACCAGTTATATCATCGGGGCGTAGCGCAGCCTGGTAGCGCACCTGAATGGGGTTCAGGTGGCCGGCGGTTCAAATCCGCCCGCCCCGACCATAGATAGGAGAGGGTGGTTCTAGACAACCTGAAGGGTTCATTTTTATTGCCGACTAACACACATGCCGATGTGTGTTCCATAAGTGAGCATATCCTTAAGAACTGGGGGGTAGGGGTAAGATAAGTGAGGTTGACATCCTAGCCTTGTGGTTTTAACATAAAGTTTGGGTTTTTCAGTGTTCAGCACATGATAATATGGTTGGGTAGGTAGGAAGGTGGACTAGATGGGGTAACCAAGAGGTAGATAAATGGGGAGTATCCAGGCGCCAACTGTTGTTCGATACTCGGCTCGCGCCAAGGAGATTCGCCATTCCGTCACGATTGGGACAGGGTAAAGAGATGGGCTAACACCAGTTACAGACGAGAGGTAGTCAGGGAGCTTTGAACCAACGCCTGTAAGTGGTCACTTGGGCGGTGGGGAGCGAAGAGTGAAACCGACCTTTTCAGGTCGGTTTTTTGCATTTTCGAGGGAGGGTGACGCGATGATTTCTGAGCTATTGTTTGTCGGCTTGAATGTCACGGACGCCTATTTCACTAGAGTGGTGGTAGGTGCCGGCCTTGGCACCGAAGGCAATCTGTCGCTGGTGGCGCAGACTTTGGGGTCAAATATATTGGCAAAGGCGTTGTTAGCTGCAGTTGCAATCCTTATCATGCGAAGGTTTGGAGGGAATTGGTGTCTGTGGCTGGCCAACATTGGAATATTCGGCGTAGTCTTGTGGAATGGCATGATATGTGCTGTGATGATTATATGTAAGCCTACCCCGGTGATGCTCCTGCCGTTCTAGCACCCATCCGTACCCTCTTAATGGTCTGGCGACTCGACGGGCCTACGTTGCAACCGCCAGAGTGAAGGGGTATGTGTGTGAATCGTCAAGGAAAATGGGACACTTTTAAGACATAACGTAGTGGACAGTTTGGGGCTTGCTCCTGCTGCGGGGAGAAAGTAAAGTATCGATAAGAAAGGAGCAGGCCATGGTTCAAGAGACTTCAGACAGGTCCTGGCAGGCCGAAGCCAGGACTGAAGAGACAAAACGACTAATCCGGGACATCAAGCGCATCACCGGGCGCAAATTCACTGCTGAAGAGAAGATACGCATCGTCCGAAAGACTTCTACCCGAGGAAGGTTAGGCCTATCTGGGAAGCCGAGAGTATCAAGGTCATCCAAGACTCCACATCCCTTTTAAGGGGAAGGGGAAGTAGTTGTCTAAGAGGGACTCCGTCCCTCTTAGACGCCCTTTCTGGTTTATTGAGTAACTCCCCCTATCCCCTGGCTTTCAAAAGGAGGGAGGAATGTTCATAGATGTTCAATATGAGAAGCTTCGCCTTCCTTGAACTCACCTGAACGGGAAGGGGGTGAAGTTGACAGGACGACCTGCTTCACTCTTCGCCCACCGCATTCTCAATGAGTTCAATGCGCCCCGGCTTTCCCTTCGGGCCAAGCTCGACGGCCACGACATCAAGTCGCCACGATGGCGGCAGATTCTGGTGTGTCTGACGATAGTAAGCGGCGGTGGCCCTCATCTTGGCTCTCTTAGCCAGTGTAATTGACTCTTCCGGACTGCCGAATTCCCGACCGGTCTTGGTTCTGACCTCAACAAAGACCAAGGAGTCCTTCTGCCGGGCGACGATATCAATCTCACCTTCGGGGCAACGGTAGTTGGTTTCAAGTATGCGGAAGCCCCGCTTCTTGAGAAAGTCCCGGGCTACTTTTTCGCCCAGAATGCCCGTATCTCTACGCTTCATTCCCATGTTCTATCTATTATATCCCTGACTGGTTGAAAGGTGCGGCGGTGGAGAGGAGAGGGGCCGAATCGGCGCAGGCAGGCCAGGTGCTCCGCGGTGCCATATCCCTTGTGCTGGGCCAAGAGATAACCGGGATAGACTCCATCCAGCTCAGTCATCAGACGGTCACGGGTCACCTTGGCAATTATTGAGGCGCAGGCAATAGAAAAGCACCGGCTATCCCCGTCAACTATCCCCCTTTGCGGCAGTTTTACCTCGGGCAGAGACATGAAGTCAATGAGAAGAACCTCAGCCGATGGTGATAACTGGTCGATTGCCTGCTTCATCGCCATCTCCGTTGCCCGGACTATCCCCAGAGTATCCACTGCCTGGCAATCAACTGAACCAACGCCGATGGCCATGGCTATCTTATGAATATGGTCATAAAGGAGTTCACGCTTTTTGGGGGTTAACTGCTTGCTGTCCCGGACCAGACCAACCCACGGAGCTTTGATACGAAAGGGGAGAATGACCGCGGCGGCCACCACTGGTCCGGCCAGGGCACCGCGGCCGACTTCGTCAATGCCGGCAATATACCGGTAGCCCTGCGCCCGAAGTCGCTTTTCCTCAACAAAAGAGGGTGTCTCAAGTTTAGCTTTCAACCCCACCCCCTTAGTCTTACGCCGCCCCGATTTCATCGGGGTGGGGGCCCCTTAGTCCTTTTTCCTATTCTACTTCCGCCTTAGACTAAGTAGGCACACACTTAGAGCCGGAGAAACACCGATAAAAGCCTCTATCCGCTCCTGGCTTCTTTCGGCTTATCGGTTCCAGCCGGCCCCTCTTTCAGCGTCACTTCACTCAGCGGCAACTCAACCGTCGCCTCGCTCTCATCCAGTTGGACCATAACTGTTTCCGTCAGGGGGTTGGTGCCAATAACTTTCCCGGCCCCCGAGGCCGTGGTCACCAACTGGCCTTCCTTGGGCAACTTCTCCCTCATGATACGGTACTGCTCGCTCTCGTAGACCAGACAGCACATCAAGCGACCACAAATACCCGAGATTTTCATCGGGTTGAGGGGCAAGCCCTGCTCCTTGGCCATTTTGATGGACACGGGAGCGAGTTCGCACAAGAAATTGGCACAACACAGCGGACGTCCGCACCGACCGTACCCGCCAATCAGCTTGGCCTCATCCCGCGGCCCCACCTGGCGCAACTCAGCTCGCACTCTAAGACGAGCCGCCAGCTCACGCACCATCTCCCGAAAATCAACCCGCTCCTCAGCACTGAAGTGGATGGTAACCCGGCTACCGTCAAGATTGCATTCGGCCTTAAGTAGCTTCATGGGCAGGTTCAGCTTCTGAACCAGCTTATTACCTTCGACGAGAGCCTCCCTTTCCTTAGCCTCAAGTTCCTCAGTCCGCTTGACATCTTCTGGCTCAGCCTTGCGAACCACCGGCTTCAACGGCTTTTCCACATTGCTGGCCAAAACCTGCCTGGGCGCTATAACCACCTGCCCCATCTCCACACCACGAGTCGTCTCAACGACCACATAGTCGTTTACCTCCAGATTGAGGCCCGCCGGGTCAAAGTAGTATATCTTGCTCGCCTTTTTGAATCGAACACCAACAATATCCGCCATAATTCACCTCAGATAATAACGAAAAGGCCTTAAGGACGCCTTTCCGCAGTATTCTCGAATTTGACATTGGCCTTCTTCACGCGTTTCCTCCCCACCTCAGGTAGATTCAGCATCAGCACCTCCAGCACCAGTCGCGGGTTAGCATTCAGCCTGAGCTGGGCACCCGCCACCCGAATATTTTCAATAACATTCCTGATTTGAGCCAGGCTATAGGCCTTAGCCATCTCGGTCAGCGTGGCGACCTGGTCAACATTGGTTATAAGGTCAGTGGAGCCAACCTTGACCAGCATCAGGTCGCGCCACCAGTCAAGCCACAGCGCCAGTTTCTCCTGAACCAGCTCCCGATTCTGGCCAAACTCGGTGGCCAATTGTGCCGCACCGGCAAAGCGCCCTTCATAATCAGCGTGAATGATATCAATCAGCTCGTCCAAACGGTCAGCCCGCTGACTGAGCAAACCGTCGTCCAGGGCGCGCACTGCCCAGCCCAGACAGCCGCGGGAAAGTCGACTCAACAGCCTGGCCTTCTGCGGCTCAACGCCCCAGTTCTTCTTAAGCGCCGACTCTATCTCAGCCGCCGCCAGGGGCAGCAATTCCACCCGCTGGCAACGGGAAATCACTGTCGCCGGCAGAAGTTGTTCGTTAGTCGTCAGCAAAATAAAGACCACTTTACCCACCGGCTCTTCCAGCGTCTTGAGCAAGCAATTGGCGGCTTCGATTGAGAGTAATTCCGCCCCATCAATAATGAAGACTTTATACTTGCCTTCAAAAGGCGGCAGGCTGGCCGAGTGCTGCAACTGCCTGATTTCATCAATGCTGATTTCCGCCTGTGGCCTGGCCTCGGCGGAATTGCCCTGGCCCAGGCCAATGGTCTGGATATCAGCGTGCTTGCCGGAAGCTATCTTCTGGCAGGACAGACACTCGCCACAGGGCGGCTCAGCCGCCTCACAGTTCAGCGCCTGGGCCAGATTGACCGCCAGCGCCATCTTGCCCACATGCGCCGGGCCGACAAAAAGATAAGCATGAGCCAGAGAGCCAGCTTCAAGACCACGCTTGAGCAGAGATAAAGCCCTCGTTTGCCCGATTACCTGCCACATTCTCAATTACCACATTCCGGTCTGCCGAAAGACCGCCATAAGATGACTGACGCCAAATGAGAAAATCGTGTAAAATAGACAGAACCTATAATATGAGTATAACATATTCTGCTGGTTCCAACTGCAATACAATCTAGCCGGTTTTGCTTGACCGCCTTTAAGGGAAAATGCTACCATACAAAAGAGAACCAGGGCAGAAATCAAATCGCCCAAGACTCGGGACCCTCAGTTATCGCTGTGTTACCCAAAGCGAATGAGACAATAAAACATAGAGAGGAGAAATAAGCGTGAGCCAAATTAACCCCATCTACATTAAGATAGCTGGAAAAATGAA
>CAVSBN010000020.1:0-18820 GCA_963726225.1 uncultured Chloroflexia bacterium | reverse complement strand
CCTGGGGTAAGAACAGAAGCGGGCGACCAACAGAGATAACCATAACCTGAGTCACCCACCAGAACAGACCAGTTATATCATCGGGGCGTAGCGCAGCCTGGTAGCGCACCTGAATGGGGTTCAGGTGGCCGGCGGTTCAAATCCGCCCGCCCCGACCATAGATAGGAGAGGGTGGTTCTAGACAACCTGAAGGGTTCATTTTTATTGCCGACTAACACACATGCCGATGTGTGTTCCATAAGTGAGCATATCCTTAAGAACTGGGGGGTAGGGGTAAGATAAGTGAGGTTGACATCCTAGCCTTGTGGTTTTAACATAAAGTTTGGGTTTTTCAGTGTTCAGCACATGATAATATGGTTGGGTAGGTAGGAAGGTAGACTAGATGGGGTAACCAAGAGGTAGATAAATGGGGAGTATCCAGACGCCAACTGTTGTTCGACACTCGGCTCGCGTCAAGGAGATTCGCCATTCCGTCACGATTGGGACAGGGTAAAGAGATGGGCTAACACCAGTTACAGACGAGAGGTAGTCAGGGGGCTTTGAACCAACGCCTGTAAGTGGTCACTTGGGCGGTGGGGAGCGAAGAGTGAAACCGACCTTTTCAGGTCGGTTTTTTATTTTCGAGGGAGGGTGACGCGATGATTTCTGAGCTATTGTTTGTCGGCTTGAATGTCACGGACGCCTATTTCACTAGAGTGGTGGTAGGCGCCGGCCTTGGCACCGAAGGCAATCTGTCGCTGGTGGCGCAGACTTTGGGGTCAAATATATTGGCAAAGGCGTTGTTAGCTGCAGTTGCAATCCTTATCATGCCAAGGTTTGGAGGGAATTGGTGTCTGTGGCTGGCCAACATTGGAATATTCGGCGTAGTCTTGTGGAATGGCATGATATGTGCTGTGATGATTATATGTAAGCCTACCCCGGTGATGCTCCTGCCGTTCTAGCACCCATCCTACCCTCCTAATGGTTGCGACTCGACGGGCCTACGTTGCAACCGCCAGAGTGAAGGGGTATGTGTGTGAATCGTCAAGGAAAATGGGACACTTTTAGACATAACGTAGTGGACAGTTTGGGGCTTGCTCCTGCTGCGGGGAGAAAGTAAAGTATCGATAAGAAAGGAGCAGGCCAAGGAAAGACGCCACTAATCTATCCAAACGAAGGTAGCAAATCGTTCACTCTTCGCCCACGGCATTCTCAATGAGTTCAATGCGCCCCGGCTTTCCCTTCGGGCCAAGCTCGACGGCCACAACATCAAGTCGCCACGATGGCGGCAGATTCTGGTGTGTCTGACGATAGTAAGCGGCGGTGGCCCTCATCTTGGCTCTCTTAGCCAGTGTAATTGACTCTTCCGGACCGCCGAACTCCCGACCGGTCTTGGTTCTGACCTCAACAAAGACCAAGGAGTCCTTCTGCCGGGCGACGATATCAATCTCACCTTCGGGGCAACGGTAGTTGGTTTCAAGTATGCGGAAGCCCCGCTTCTTGAGGAAGTCCCGGGCTACTTTTTCGCCCAGAATACCCGTATCTCTACGCTTCATTCCCATGTTCTATCTATTATATCCCTGACTGGTTGAAAGGTGCGGCGGTGGAGAGGGGAGGGGCCGAATCGGCGCAGGCAGGCCAGGTGCTCCGCGGTGCCATATCCCTTGTGCTGGGCCAAGAGATAACCGGGATAGACTCCATCCAGCTCAGTCATCAGACGGTCACGGGTCACCTTGGCAATTATTGAGGCGCAGGCAATAGAAAAACACCGGCTATCCCCGTCAACTATCCCCCTTTGCGGCAGTTTTACCTCGGGCAGAGACATGAAGTCAATGAAGAGAACCTCAGCCGATGGTGATAACTGGTCGATTGCCTGCTTCATCGCCATCTCCGTTGCCCGGACTATCCCCAGAGTATCCACTGCCTGGCAATCAACTGAACCAACGCCGATGGCCATGGCTATCTTATGAATATGGTCATAAAGGAGTTCACGCTTTTTGGGGGTTAACTGCTTGCTGTCCCGGACCAGACCAACCCAGGGAGCTTTGATACGAAAGGGGAGAATGACCGCGGCGGCCACCACTGGTCCGGCCAGGGCACCGCGGCCGACTTCGTCAATGCCGGCAATATACCGGTAGCCCTGCGCCCGAAGTCGCTTTTCCTCAACAAAAGAGGGTGTCTCAAGTTTAGCTTTCAACCCCACCCCCTTAGTCTTACGCCGCCCCGATTTCATCGGGGTGGGGGCCCCTTAGTCCTTTTTCCTATTCTACTGCCGCCTTAGACTAAGTAGGCACACACTTAGAGCCGGAGAAACACCGATAAAAGCCTCTATCCGCTTCTGGCTTCTTTCGGCTTATCGGTTCCAGCCGGCCCCTCTTTCAGCGTCACTTCACTCAGCGGCAACTCAACCGTCGCCTCGCTCTCATCCAGTTGGACCATAACTGTTTCCGTCAGGGGGTTGGTGCCAATAACTTTCCCGGCCCCCGAGGCCGTGGTCACCAACTGGCCTTCCTTGGGCAACTTCTCCCTCATGATACGGTACTGCTCGCTCTCGTAGACCAGACAGCACATCAAGCGACCACAAATACCCGAGATTTTCATCGGGTTGAGGGGCAAGCCCTGCTCCTTGGCCATTTTGATGGACACGGGAGCGAGTTCGCACAAGAAATTGGCACAACACAGCGGACGTCCGCACCGACCGTACCCGCCAATCAGCTTGGCCTCATCCCGCGGCCCCACCTGGCGCAACTCAGCTCGCACTCTAAGACGACCCGCCAGCTCACGCACCATCTCCCGAAAATCAACCCGCTCCTCAGCACTGAAGTGGATGGTAACCCGGCTACCGTCAAGATTGCATTCGGCCTTAAGTAGCTTCATGGGCAGGTTCAGCTTCTGAACCAGCTTAGTACCTTCGACGAGAGCCTCCCTTTCCTTAGCCTCAAGTTCCTCAGTCCGCTTGATATCTTCCGGCTCAGCCTTGCGAACCACCGGCTTCAACGGCTTTTCCACATTGCTGGCCAAAACCTGCCTGGGCGCTATAACCACCTGCCCCATCTCCACACCACGAGTCGTCTCAACGACCACATAGTCGTTTACCTCCAGATTGAGGCCCGCCGGGTCAAAGTAGTATATCTTGCTCGCCTTTTTGAATCGAACACCAACAATATCCGCCATAATTCACCTCAAGATAATAACGAAAAGGTCTTAAGGACGCCTTTCCGCAGTATTCTCGGATTTGACATTGGCCTTCCTCACGCGCTTCCTCCCCACCTCAGGTAGATTCAGCATCAGCACCTCCAGCACCAGTCGCGGGTTAGCATTCAGCCTGAGCTGGGCACCCGCCACTCGAATATTTTCAATAACATTCCTGATTTGAGCCAGGCTATAGGCCTTAGCCATCTCGGTCAGCGTGGCGACCTGGTCAACATTGGTTATAAGGTCAGTAGAGCCAACCTTGACCAGCATCAGGTCGCGCCACCAGTCAAGCCACAACGCCAGTTTATCCTGAACCAGCTCCCGATTCTGGCCAAACTCGGTGGCCAATTGTGCCGCACCGGCAAAGCGCCCTTCATAATCAGCGTGAATGATATCAATCAACTCACCCAAACGGTCAGCCCGCTGACTCAGCAAACCGTCGTCCAGGGCGCGCACTGCCCAGCCCAGACAGCCGCGGGAAAGTCGACTCAACAGCCTGGCCTTCTGCGGCTCAACGCCCCAGTTCTTCTTCAGTGCCGACTCTATCTCAGCCGCCGCCAGGGGCAGCAATTCCACCCGCTGGCAACGGGAAATCACTGTCGCCGGCAGAAGTTGTTCGTTAGTCGTCAGCAAAATAAAGACCACTTTACCCACCGGCTCTTCCAGCGTCTTGAGCAAACAATTGGCGGCTTCGATTGAGAGTAATTCCGCCCCATCAATAATGAAGACTTTATACTGGCCTTCAAAAGGCGGCAGGCTGGCCGAGTGCTGCAACTGCCTGATTTCATCAATGCTGATTTCCGCCTGTGGCCTGGCCTCGGCGGAATTGCCCTGACCCAGGCCAATGGTCTGGATATCAGCGTGCTTGCCGGAAGCTATCTTCTGGCAGGACAGACACTCGCCACAGGGCGGTTCAGCCGCCTCACAGTTCAGCGCCTGGGCCAGATTGACCGCCAGCGCCATCTTGCCCACATGCGCCGGGCCGACAAAAAGATAAGCATGAGCCAGAGAGCCAGCTTCAAGACCGCGCTTGAGCAGAGATAAAGCCCTCGTTTGCCCGATTACCTGCCACATTCTCAATTACCACATTCCGGTCTGCCGAAAGACCACTATAAGATGACTGATGTCAAATATGGAAATCGTTGTAAAATAAAGAGAACCCACAATAAAAGTATAACATATTCTGCTGGTTCCAACTGCAATACAATCTAGCCGGTTCTGCTTGACCGCCTTTAAGGGAAAATGCTACCATACAAAAGAGAACCAGGGCAGAAATCAAATCGCCCAAGACTCGGGACACTCAGTTATCGCTGTGTTACCCAAAGCGAATAAGGCAATAAAACATAGAGAGGAGAAATAAGCGTGAGCCAAATTGACCCAGTTTACCAAGAGTTAGCCGCAAAGATGAAGAGGCCGAATTCTAAGGTATTACCCAGCATTGCTGCAGAGGCTGGCTGACCTGGAACAAGCCAGGATAGTGCGCGAACTTCCGGCTCCCCCTGAAGAAATCGCAAAGAAGCTGGGGTTGGACAAGGAAACGGTAGAAAAGCACCTGAGAATACTATTTGAGAAGGGACTCGTAACTCGCGGCAAACGGGGCTGGAATTTAGCTTCCAGTTGGGGGTGGTTGCATGACACTATCGGGTCAGCTAATTCCAAGTATGACGATGTCGAGCTTTTTGATATGGCTATGGTGATGAGTGGCGAGGAGTTAATGCATCTATCACAGCGCATTGAAAAGGGAGATAAGATAACCATAAGACAATACATGAGAGTCATACCTAAATGGAAGACTATTAAGGACATTCCGGGCGTTCTTCCCTGTGAAGATGTTCGCGAGATATTCAGGAACTCGCCCCCGATTGTCCTCATCAATTGCGCCTGCAGAAGACTTTATAAGGACAGGAAATGTAAAACTACTCTTCCAGTTGATGTGTGCCTCAGCTGCGGCAGACTTGGTCAGTTTGCCCTGTCACGTGGTAACGGAAAGGAGCTGACCTATGACGAGTTAATGAAGTTCCTTGACCGGCTGGACGGGTATCAACTCGTCAACCTGACGGGAAATTCAAACCGTATGCCTATACAAATGTGCAATTGCCACAACTGCTGTTGTGGTATGTTCCACATAAGAGCTTACACCAAGCCAAATATGAGTCAATCGCCCTTCGCCAAAAGCCGCTTCATCGTTGAAGACCATCCCGAAAAGTGCATTGCCTGTGGAAAATGTATTAATGAGCGATGTCCGATCGGTGCTATTAGTATGAAGTATTTCCCTGAATTTGGTGGAGAACGGTCATATACTGATACCGAAGAATGTATCGGCTGTGGACTTTGTGTACTTACCTGCCCGGCTGAAGCTCGAAAAATGAAACTGGTGCGTCCACCCGAGCATATTCCTGACCCCAGCGCTCTACCATCTATAGCTGACGCCGAAATAGGCGATTTGTTCTGAATCTGGAGCGTCACCTAGGTGCATCTCTAAACAGAGCCCATATCATATGCGACTATCTGAACATGTTTGTGATAAGTCTATTGTCTGAGGGGAACAGCAAATGGGTATTTTCCATTGCCCGATGGGCGCGCCTTTTTACGATGATGAGGATTGTATTGATTGCGGTATGTGCTCAGCAACTACTGAGGCAGAGATGGTAGAAGCTTCCAAGAAGATTAGAGCCTATTTGAGGTCGCACGCCGCGAACAAGGGCCCTATCAAGAAAATAGCCGTGTGTGGTAAGGGAGGTGTTGGCAAAAGTACGGTAGTTAACTTGATGGCCAACGCCTTGAGAAGAGAGGGCTATAGCGTCCTGGTTTTGGATACCGATGAGTCCAACCCCGGGCTTTATCGTATGTTTGGTTTTGCGGAACAACCAAAGCCACTCATCAGGCTACTGAGCCGATTCTCTGCCGGTCAGCCGGAGCCCAACACAGAGTGGATAACACGAGATGCAATTGCCATTCAGGATATTCCCGCCGAGTACATCCTTAACCGCGATGGTCTCAAGTTTCTGATGGTGGGCAAGATTGAGGACCCATTCCAGGGCTGTGCCTGCTCAATGGCAGACATAACACGAGACCTCATGGGAAAGCTGGTCGTGAAAGATAAAGAAGTTGCGCTGGTAGACATGGAAGCAGGCATTGAAAGCTTTGGTCGGGGTGTGGAGAGAAACGTCGATACGGTACTGATGGTAGTTGAGCCATCCTTCGAATCCATGGCTCTGGCCGAGAAAATAGGCTATATGGCTGAGGGGATGGGGATAGGCCGGATTTGGGCTATTCTTAACAAAGTACCATCAGACAACACCGGCCAAAGGATGATAGAGGAGCTTAACAAGAGAAAAATTAAGGTTATTGGCACAGTTTACTACGACCCTCAAATCAGTGAAGCTGGTTTTGAGGGGAAAGCGCCGGGTAACTCAAAGGCAATGGAGGATGTAAGAGGAATTATCAGACGAATGCTAGATGAAGCGAAGTAATTGCTCTCGTGCCCTAATGGCGGCAATCAATATTGAGAAAAGGGCGTTTAAGAGGGGGGTGCCTCTTTACGCCCCTCTCTTTTACTTATTGACCCCTAAACTATATCACACCTGGTCAGGTCTTCCAGGGTTTCCCGGCGCCGGATGAGGCGTGCCTTACCATCCTTGACCAGAACCATCGCTGGCTTAAATGAGGCGTTATAGTTCATCGACTCGGGTATACAGTAAGCGCCACACCCGTCCACCGCCAGGATATCGCCGCTGGCCACGGCGGGTAATTCAAGGTCTCGAATCAATATGTCTCCCGATTCGCAGAACCGGCCGGCGATGGTGAATTTGCCGGCCATCCCAGCCCTCATTTTGTTAGCCACCACCGCCTCCAGCCTCGCCTGATAGAGGGCCGGCCGGATATTATCGGCCATGCCACCATCAACGGACACATAAGTCCTGACGCCGGGTATCTCCTTCACCACCCAACTGTATACAGTGCCACCCCAGCCTGCGCCACGATAAACCTCCCCGGTTCAATAATAAGCCTCGGCAAGGGCAACCCAAGCTTCCGGCAGTGACTCCTAATCTTGGCCGTTATGGCCTCGGCATAAACTGAGATGGGTGGCGCAGGATTATCCAGGGTATACTGAACGGCAAACCCGCCGCCAATACTCAATTCCTTCAGTTCAAAACCATGTTTGTTTTTCATTTCCGCCGCAAAGTCAAGAATAAACTCGATAGCCTGCTGATATGGCTCAGTTTCAGCAATCTGGGAGCCGATATGAAAATGCAGCCCCATCAGGTTAAGCTCAGGCATAGACATGGCGGTAGTCAACGCTTCCTCGCCCAGAACCAGAGGTATACCGAACTTGCTGTCAACATTACCGGTTATCGTATACTTGTGAGTATGCGGGTCAACTCCAGGAGTAAGTCTCAGCCATATACTGGGATTATAGCCCTTGGCCCTGGTTATTTCGCCCAGCATCTTAAGCTCGTGGAAATTATCCACCACTATGCGTCCAACACCCGATTCCAGAGCTAAAATGAGTTCCTCGGCTGACTTATTGTTACCGGGGAAAGAAACCCTATCCATAGGGAAACCAACCGACCGGGCGATACCAATCTCTCCGCCGGAGACAACATCCAGCCCCAGCCCCTCCTCCATAATGAGGAGCAACAGTGCCTTATTGATAAAGGCTTTACAGGCATAGATAACGGTGGTATCGGCATACCGCCGACCGAACTCAGTCTTCAGCTCAGCGCAATGGCGGCGCAAGGTAAGCTCGTCAAAAAGATAGAGGGGTGTGCCGAACTCAGCCGCCAGCTCTACCGTATCACAGCCACCGATGACAAGATGACCCCGCGTATTTACCTCAGCGCCTAGCGGAAATAAAGGAAGCCTCGCAATTTGCTCTACCATTGTTTCTCCCCTTTCTAGTTCAATATTACCAATGGCGGACAGTTAAGTCAACGAGATTTATATGACCTCACCCCCTTAATCCCCCTCTCCCTTCGTAGGAGAGGGGGAAAGAATTTTATAAAGAGGGGCAAAGCCCCTCTTAGACTCCCATATCGTGAGAGGGAGCATAGCCCACTCTCTTCAACTATCCGTTTAAGAGGAGCAAAGCCCCTCTCTTATTCTATCCCCCTTCCCGATTATAACGGGGGAAGGGGGTTAGGGGGATGGGTTGCTAAACGACCTCGTAGTTACTTTAGGTGACAAAACCGCCAAAAATCTGATATAGTTAAGGCCTATGGGAAAAACTTTAGCTGAGAAAATCCTCAGCGCCAAATCCAATACTGAAGCCCGGGCCGGCAGTATCGTGGTCGTCAATGTCGACCTGGTCTTCGTGCAGGATACCACCGGGCCCCTGGCGCTGCGGCAATTCAATGAAATGGGGAGCCAGACCCTGCACAACCCCAGACGCACTGTCGTTTTCATCGACCATTCTGTACCCAGCCCCGCCCGGGAACTTTCCAACGACCATATCTTTCTGAGGAAGTTTGCCGAAGAAAAAGGCGCCATCCTGAGCGATACTGGCGATGGCGTTTGCCATCAGTTGGTGGCGGAATGGTGGGCCAGCCCGGGGGACATTATCGTCGGGGCGGACTCCCACACCGTTACTGCCGGTGCGCTGGCCGCCTTTGCCACCGGGATGGGCTCCACCGATATCGCCGTGGCCATGGCTCTGGGCAAGACCTGGCTCCGTGTGCCGGAAACAATCAGAATCACCGTCAACGGCCACTTCACCCAAGGCGTCTACGGCAAAGACCTCATCCTGCATGTTATTGGTCGGCTTGGTGCTGATGGTGCCACCTACCAGTCGCTGGAGTTCGGGGGCGAAGCTATGGCTACCCTGCCGATGTCAGAGCGTCTCACCGTGGCCAACATGGCCGTCGAGGCCGGGGCCAAGGTGGGACTTTTCCCTTCCGATAGCGTGACGGAGAGCTACCTGAAAAATCAGGGACGCAGTAAACGGTTTGTCCTGCTGGCTCCCGACCCGGATGCTATCTACGAGGAGACCATTGAGATAGATGCCACCAGGCTGGAGCCGACGGTGGCTAAACCGCACTCGGTGGATAATACTGCTCTAGCTAGAGAGCTTAAAGGAGTGCGCATCGACCAGGTCTTTATCGGCACCTGTACCAACGGGCGCCTGGATGACCTCCGTATCGCCGCCAGCATTCTGGACGGTAAGAAGCGTCACCCCAGGACCCGACTCATCGTGGCGCCAGCCTCAAGAAGAGTCTTGCTGGATGCCCTGGCGGCGGGATACATCAGTACCCTGGTTGAAGCCGGGGCGACCATCGTGCCGCCCGGCTGCGCCGCCTGCCTGGGGGTACATCAAGGCGTGCTGGGCGATGGCGAGGCATGTCTTTCCACCGCTAACCGCAACTTCAAGGGTCGGATGGGCAATCCCGAAGCCTTTGTTTATCTGGCTAGCCCGGCCACGGCGGCGGCCACCGCCATCCGCGGCGAGATTACCGACCCGAGGGAGTTTCTGTAAATGCTAAAAGGCAGAGCTTTCAAGTTCGGTGATAATATCTCCACCGACCATATTGTCCCGGGAAGGCTGGTGCACCTGCGGAGCAACCTGCCGGAACTGGCCAAGCATGTGCTGGAAGATGCCGACCCCACCTTTGCCCAGCGGGTGAAGAAGGGCGATTTCGTCGTCGGCGGCAAGAACTTCGGGCTGGGGTCGAGCCGGGAACACGCCCCATTGGTTATCAAGATGGCCGGGGTAAGCGCCGTTCTGGCCAAGTCGGTAGCCCGCATCTTCTTCCGTAATGCCATTAATATCGGCCTGCCCGTGCTCATCTGCGATACGGATAACATCAAAGATGGCGATGAGCTGGAGGTAGACCTCAAAGCCGGCACAGTTCACGACCTGACCAACGGGACTGAGCTTCACTTCAGCCCAATGCCGGAAATCATGCTCCGTATCCTGAATGAAGGCGGACTTATCCCGTATATTAAGAAACACAAGGACTTTATTATTCCGAGAGAGAAATAGACTTCAATCCCAATCGGAGGTAATCCTGTGAAGCATACGGTTACTCTGATACCCGGTGATGGGGTGGGGCCGGAGGTGATCGAAGCCGCCCGGCGCTGCCTGGAAGCTACCGGTGTCCAATTCAAGTGGGAAGTGATTAACGCCGGTGCGGCCGCTCTGGAGAAAGAAGGCAGCCTTCTGCCGGAGCGCCTCCTTGAGTCAATCAGGAAAAACAAAGTCGCGCTCAAGGGGCCGACCACCACGCCCGTAGGCACGGGCTTCCGGAGTGTCAATGTCGCCCTGCGCAAAGCGCTCGACCTCTATGCCTGCCTCCGACCCTGCCGCAGTTATCCGGGTATCCCTTCGAGATACGAAAATGTAGATATTATCGTCGTCCGGGAAAACACCGAAGACCTGTATGTCGGCATTGAATTCGCTCAAGGCACGGCGGAGGCAGAAAGAACTCCTGGCCTTCATCGGGCAGAACACCGAGGAAAAGGTATCCTCGGACTCCGGCATCGGCATCAAGTTAATCTCGGAGACCGGAACCAAAAGGATTGTCAAATTTGCCTTCGACTACGCCCGCACCAATAATCGCAAAAAAGTAACCGCTGTCCACAAGGCCAACATCATGAAGTTCACCGATGGCCTCTTTCTTGAGGTAGCCCGTAAGGTGGCTCAGTCTTACCCGGATATTGAGTTTGAAGACCGGATTATTGACGACCTCTGCGCCCAGCTAGTCCAGCGACCGCACCAGTTTGATGTGCTGGTCCTGCCCAACCTTTATGGAGACATTGTTTCTGATTTGTGCGCCGGGCTGGTGGGTGGGCTGGGGGTGGCGCCGGGGGCCAATATTGGCGAGGGCCTGGCTGTTTTTGAACCCACCCACGGCAGCGCCCCCAAGTATACCGGCTTGAACAAGGTGAACCCGCTGGCCACTATCCTATCCGGCATTATGATGCTCCGCTATCTCAATGAAAAGGAGGCCGCCGAGAGGCTGGAAAAGGCCGCGACCAAAGTTCTGGCTGAAGGCAAATCAGTGACCTACGACCTAAAGCCAGACCGGAATGACCCCACGGCCGTGGGCACCTCCGAAATGGCCGATGCCATTATCGCCCACCTTAAGAAAAGTGCCTGAAGAAACGAGCCTTCTCTAATCGAGCGGCGCTAAGGTCAGCAGCTCTCTGGCAATCTCCGGATACTTGGCGATAAAGAGCAGTTCGTCTTCCACCAGAGGCTTCTGTGTCTCAACATTGGCATATCTCACGAGTTCCAGTATGTCCTCAGCGTCCGCCCGGTTCTCCAGGTCAACTTCCATCTTGCCCATGATATGTCGGAAGCCCGAGATGCCGCCGTACTCACCCGAACATATCTCCCGACCGGTCTCCACCATCTCCGGCTCCCCACGCCCCAGCTCCTTGAAATCATAGAGCTCGTAGTTCTGTGGGTCTTTGAGCACGCCGTCGGCATGGATACCGGAAGCATGAGCAAAGGCATTAGCCCCCACCCCCGGCTGATTTATGGGAATGGGGACTTTAAAGGCATAGCTGGCATACTTACAAATCTTGAAGGCCACTGACAGCTTGATGGGCATACCAAACTTGTACTTCTTGGCCAGACCCTTGGACTTCTTCAGCGCCAGCACCACGGCCACGAGGTCAGCATTGCCGGCTCTTTCACCAACACCGTTAATGGTCGTATTGATATACGCATCCTGCCCGCCGTCAACCACAGCCATTGCCCCGGCCACCGAATTGGCCACCGCCATACCCAAATCGCCGTGGCAGTGCACCTCAATGGGCATCTGCACTTCCTGCGCCAGCAAGCGACAGGTATCATAAATGGTGAAGGGATTATCGTAACCCAGTGTGTCACAGTATCTGAACCGGGCGGCTCCATGGTCCCGAGCCGCCGCGGCAAAGCGGACCAGAAAATCCGTGTCCGTCCTTGAGGCATCTTCGGCATTGACGCCAATCACCTGCGCCCCAAGCTCTTTGGCGGCGTCTACCGCCTCGGTAGCCATACTCAGAATGTCCTGCTCACTCTTGGTACCGAGCCACTTGCCGTTAATCATCTGGCCGGAAGTGGAAATAGAAAGGTTGAGCTCCTTTAAGTCGGGCACCAGTTCAAAGGTCTTTTTCACATCCTCGGTGGTGGCCCGCAGCCAGCCACTCAGACGGATAGGCTGCAAAACACCCATCTCCTGCAGTCTCAGGTTGGCCTTAAGGTAGTTGGATTCGTGTCGCGTAGTTGGAAAGCCAAACTCGCTCTGGTAGACGCCCATTTCATTGAGGTAGACATTTATCATCGTCTTGGCCAGCTTGGACAAACCGAGCTTGGCCGTCTGAACTCCATCACGGTTCGTCACATCAATGATATAAATCTTGCCCATATCTCCCACCTGCCTTGCTCTAATACCATAATGATAAGCATACCGCCTCTGACTGTCAAGGCTGATTAACGACGATTTGCAGTCTGTCTCATAATCCTGATGGATAGACTTGACGCCACCTGCCACGACTGATATTATCAACCTGCTTCAAGAATCGCGTTCTGGGGGGAGCAAATGAACTTTACTGAAAAGCTGGCTGGCGCTGTTCGCCGAAATAAGAGCCTTGTCTGCGTGGGACTTGACCCCGACCCCGAGCTGATGCCGGAAAAATTGAGTGTCTCTGAGTTCAATAAGGCCATCATTGATGCCACCGCTGACCTGGTCTGCGCCTACAAACCCAACCTTGCTTTCTACGAGGCGCTGGGGGACGAGGGAATGAGCGCTCTCAAGGCCACTGTTCGGCATGTCCAGTAGTCCTGACCCATGCCAGGTCGGCTGGTAATCGGTGCTTATTCACTTTTGCCAAGGTTACCGAGCGCTTTAGACTTCACAGGGTCGGCAGGTATTTCTTTAGCTCGTAGTCAGTGACCTGGGTTCGGTATTGGTCCCACTCAATCTTCTTATTCTCGATGAAAGCGTTGAAAACATGGTCACCAAGGGCTTCCCGCACCAGTTCACTCTTTTCGGTGAGCTGAACCGCTTCCCAGAGACTGGCTGGCAGAGTGCCGATTCCCCGCTTCCTTCTTTCCTCCTCGGTCATCTTGTAGACATTCTCTTCTACTGGTTCCGGTGGTTCTAGCCCCTCCTCAATCCCTTCCAGCCCGGCCGCCAGCATCACGCTGAAAGCAAAGATAGGGATTGCAGGCCGGGTCAGGCGACCGGAACTCTATTCTGGTGGCTTTTTCCCTGCCCGGCTTGTATTCTGGAACACGGATGAGGTCAGCCCGGTTTCGCCGTGCCCAGGAAAGATAGACCGGCGCCTCGTAGCCGGGGACCAAGCGTTTATAGGAATTGACCCACTGGCTGGTGACGGAGGTGATTTCGGGAGCATGCTTGAGCAGCCCGGCGATGTAAGCACTTGGCTATCTTGGACAGGTAGTATTTGTCGTTCTTGTCAAAAAAGGCATTGCTGTCACCCTTAAACAGGGACTGGTGGACATGCATGCCGCTGCCGTTGATGCCGAAAACGGGCTTGGGCATAAAGGTGGCGTAAACCCCATTTTGTAGCGCTATCTGCTTGACCACCAGACGGTAGGTCATCACACTATCCGCCATGGTCAAGGCATCGGTATATCTCATATCTATCTCATGCTGGCTGGTGGCCACTTCATGGTGAGAATATTCAACACCGATGCCCATCTCCTCCAGAGTGAGGACTGTCTCTCGTCTCAAGTCAGTGGCCGCATCAAGGGGTGTCATATCGAAATAGCCCCCGGCGTCCAGGGGCTCGGTGCCGTTGGCGTCTTTGAAGTAGAAGTACTCCAGCTCAGGCCCCACATAGTAGGTGTACCCCATGAGCCGCTGCCCTTTTCAGGTTTCTCTTTAAGACATACCTGGGGTCACCTTCGAAGGGCTCGCCACCCGGTCTCAGGATGTCACAGAACATCCGCGCTACGGCGTGGTGCTCGCGTGGTCTCCAGGGTAATATCTGGAAGGTGTCCGGGTCAGGTAGAGCCATCATATCGCTTTCATCAATGCGGGCAAACCCTTCAATCGAGGAGCCATCGAAACCCATCCCCTCCTCCAGAGCTCCTTCCAGTTCCTCTACCGTGATGGCAAAGCTTTTGAGCATGCCCAGGATGTCACTAAACCACATTCTGATGAATTTGACATCATGCTCCTTAGCCATCTTCAGGACATATTCCTTGCGCTCTTCTCGACTTTTCTTGCTTGTCATACTGTTTTCCTCCTTTTTCTCTTAGATTTTGTAGTGAATTTTCGGCATCCTGTCCCAGCTTGTGTTTACAATATCTCTACCTCCATTTCTCAGATTGCGTTGTCACCGTTCTCGCCGGTCCTGACGCGCACAGCATTCTCCACCGGCAGAATGAAGAGCTTGCCATCGCCAATTTCGCCGGTGCGGGCGCTGGTAACAATGGCATGAACTGTTTTGGAGACATCTTCATCCAGCACCACCAGCTCAATTTTGAGCTTGGGCAATAAGTCTACCCGGTATTCACCAACGCGCCACTGCAAGGAAAGCCCACCCTGCCGACCTCGCCCACTCACCTCGCTCACTGTCATCCCGAAGTAACCATATTTCTCCAGCGCCGCCTTGACCGCCTCCAGCTTCTCTTCCCGGATAATAGCCTCTATTTTCTTCATCGCAGCGTCCCTCCGTACGCCCTCTCCCCGTGCTGTGAGATATCCAGGCCTAAAGTTTCCTCAGTCTCGCCAACTCTCAGCCCGATAGTAACATCCACTATTTTCCCCAAAATCCAGGTGACCCCGAAGGCGTAAGCCCCAACCGTAACAACACCGAGCAACTGTCTTAAGAACTGTGCTCCGTTACCCAAAAGCAAACCATCGGCCCCGGATGAATTAACCGCCAGAGTGGCAAAAATGCCGACTGACAGCATTCCCAAGAGACCACCGATGCCGTGAACGGCGAATACATCCAGGGAATCGTCGAAGCCAAGTTTTGTCTTAAACAGCACCAAACTATAGTAGCAGGCAGTAGCTGCCGCGATGCCTATGGGAATAGCCGCCAGGGGTGTCACAAAACCAGCGGCCGGAGTTATAGTAGCCAGCCCGGCCACCGCCCCGGTAACTGTGCCGAGAATAGTTGGACGGCGGTGGAGCCAGCTAATCATCATCCAGGTAAAAGCGGCGGCCGCCGCCGCAGTATTGGTGGCGACAAAGGCGCTGGCGGCTAGGCCACCGGAGGTCAAGGCGCTGCCGGCATTGAAGCCAAACCAGCCGAACCAGAGGAGACCGGCCCCCATCGCCACCATGGGGATATTGTTTGGCTCCATGGGGTGGTCCGGAAAGCCCCGGCGCCGGCCCAGCAGCATAACCAGAGCTAGAGCCGAGACACCGGCATTGAGATGCACAACGGAACCACCGGCAAAGTCAAGAGTGCCTAATTTAGCCAGCCAGCCGCCACTACCCCAAACCCAGTGAGCCACCGGACAGTAGACCAGAGTTAGCCACAGTAGCGAAAAGATGAGGAGAGCACCAAACTTTATCCGCTCGACGACGGCCCCGGTAATCAGGGCTACCGTAATTATAGCGAACATGGCCTGAAATATCATGAAAGCCAGGTGGGGCACCGTGGTGGCATATACCGATGACGGCTCCTGCCCCACGTTCATCAGCCCGAGCAAAGTTCAGCCCGCCGATAAAGCCTGCCTTATCCGAGCCGAAGCTCAGGCTGTAACCATAAAGCACCCAGAGTAGACCAACCAGAGCCAGAATGGCAAAGCTCATCATGATCGTAGAAAGGATATTCTTTCTTCTCACCATGCCACCATAGAAGAGAGCCACGCCGGGGGTCATCAGCATGACCAGAGCGGATGAGACCAGAAGCCAGGCGGTATCACCAGAATTAATAGGCATCTCTTTAACCTCCCGACTATCTAGATTGCCTTCAGTTTAGTCGGTAATTGTTTCCAACAGATTACAAACAGGCTGAATCCATGTTACACCAAGCTAGCTGTTTTCCCTGAATTTGTAACCGATGTTCCTCACCGTCTCAATGAAGGTGTGGGTCGAGTCCTCAATCTTGCTTCTGAGTCTTCTGATATGGACATCCACCGTCCTGTCCCCACCATAGTAATCATAGCCCCAGACTTTATTGAGTAGAACATCACGAGTGAAGACACGGCCTTTATTACCGGCCAGAAACCTAAGCAGCTCATATTCCATGAAGGTCAATATTATCACTCTGCCGCATAAAGTGACCTCACACTTACCCAGATTTATCAATAAGTCGCCGCAGGTAATTAGCTCGCCACTATCCATCTGTTCAGTTTTATGAAGAAGTCGTTTTACCCTTAAATTCAGTTCCCTCAGGTCGTATGGTTGAACAACGAAGTCATCTATCAGATTCAAATGACCGTCAACGTCGGTCAGCATTTCCCTTTCAATTAAGGCAATAATTGGCAGGCTCCTCATTTGTTTAATCTCGCGGGCAAGTCCACTTATATGGGAATGGCTATTGCTTGCCACCAGCACTAAAGCAGGGTCTTGCTCAGCAATCTCGTTAAGTACTTCCTCTTCGTTGCGAGCTATCGAGCAACCATAGCCCTTTTGTGCCAGACTCAGATACAGTTCCTCTCTATCCTTGCCATCTCTGGCTATTATGAATATCTTAAACAAATTCCCACCTGGCCTTATTGCCTTCAGAAATCTCTGAGGACTCCTAGATTGGCAAAGTCGATTACGCTGCTACCGGCGTGGTTTTCTACCTCTATCCCTACCTCCGCCGTCGCCGCTACCAAATTTAGTCCATCGGTGAGAACCATGCCGAATTTACCTGCACCCACCGGGGTTTCACACAATGGTTCGTTTATTCTTCCTAGTTTAGCCACACCATTAATGCCCATTGTCTCTAGCTCTTTAATCACGGCTTCTACTTTGGGTAGGGCCAAAGCTGGTAGCTCGCAGAAGCTAGCCAGTATTTTCCCGTTACCCTCCCTGTATATCCCGCTGACAGCGGTCATCTTACAGCCAATAAATACTTCATAAGGGTTCAAGGATGAGCCGGTATATTCGATAAGTTCGACAAACCGGAGACAATCGTGGTTTCGGATCTGAAGTATGCCGGCAAACTTGAAATCCAGCGGAATGCCTGCCTTAAGAAGAACCGCACCCATCGTGATGTTCGATAATGTGGCGAAGCCCACTTTGCCCTTGGGTATCTTAACTTCACCCAGCTTCTCACCTTCACCAGCCACAGCCACCAGCTCACTGAGACATATGTTAGTGCTGAAAGAGGCTCTCATCACCTCAAGAGCCTGACTAAATTTTTCCGCCGGGAAGAGCGAAACGTTGATAGGTACCTTCCCCTTACGTTTCTCTGATTCGAAGGAGGTCTGATAAATCAGCATCTCTATTTTGGTCATCGCTGAACCTACCCGGTCGCTAACCAGAGCACAGCCAAGTTCATTGAGTCCCGATTGGGTAACTAACCTGCCCTGCCTTCTGCCCGCCAGATGGGTAAGCCCGCGTTCATCCATCAGCTGCAGGTGGTATCTTACTGCCCTCTCACCCAAATGAATACCGCAATCCCTAAGTCGATAGGCGATAAGTCGGGCTCCCACAGGTTCTGCCGAATCCTTAAGGACTTTTAGAATAGCTATTACTTTCCTCTCTACGTCACGAGTTTCTTGCCCTATCATACCTCGTCACCTCCCTCAATAGGCGTAAAGCCTGCCATATGGTCGAAGCCAACAGGGGAAGAGTTTAATAAACTCATGTTTTAAGATACCGTCGGCACTATAGCCAAAATAAGTGGCAAACTCACTGATAAACTTCTCCAGAATTGAGTAGTCGGTCTCATCCAGTTCAGCAAATGCTCCCAGGTAGGTCTTTATTAGAATCTCCATCTAAACTCTTACCGGTATCCCTTTCTCAGCTAGATATTCTTTGGTCTCTCGGATGGAATAGGTGCCATAGTGGAAGATGCTGGCTGCCAGAACCGCATCTGCCTTGCCGACAACCAGGGCTTGATAAAGGTCTTCAGGAGTACCGGCACCACCGCTGGCCACCACAGGCACGGTGACGCTCTCAGAGATAGCCTGCAACAGCTTCAAATCGTAGCCCGCCTGGGTGCCATCGGCGTCAATACTGTTGACCACGATTTCGCCCGCGCCCAGCTCGACAGCCTTTCGTGCCCACTCAATTGCGTCCAGGCCAGTGCCACGGCCCCCATCAGCTCCAGTGTAGATAAACACCTCCCATTGAGGAGTTCTGGAACCAGTTACCCGTTTGGCATCCATACCCAGAACAATGCACTGGCTGCCAAACCGCTGAGCGCCTTCGGTAATGAGATGTGGATTCTGTACCGCGGCCGTATTGATGGATACCTTATCAGCGCCAGCTTCTAACATGCGGCGCATGTCTTCCACACTGCGCAATCCACCGCCGACGGTAAAGGGGATAAACACCTGGGCAGTGGTGCGCTCCACTATCTCCAGCATGATAGGGCGACCATCGCTGGAGGCAGTGATGTCATAGAACACCAGCTCGTCGGCGCCCTCTCTATAATAGAAGCCTGCCAGATCCACGGGGTCGCCGGCATCCCGGTGGTCGCGGAACTTCACGCCTTTGACAACCCGCCCATTCTTCACATCAAGGCACGGAATAATTCTTTTGGTTAACACTTATACTATCCTTTCGTGGCGAGCTTTATA
>CAVSBN010000019.1:0-54539 GCA_963726225.1 uncultured Chloroflexia bacterium | reverse complement strand
TATAAATCAGAACATATACCGGCAACCTGACTAATTGACGCAACAGAATTATCATCCAATAAACCGAACGGCCTAACCTGCCATGATGTTTCTCTCCAGATTGCAAATCGGCTCTTGCATCTCGAGATAGAACCTGACAGGGGCATTACCTGAACTTGCCCCGCCAAAATGGATGGTCTCAGCTTCGGGATAGAAGACAACCTCCCAACCTGCATCGCGAAATCGCCTGCACCAGTCAATATCTTCGCCATAGAAAAAGAAATCCTCGTCAAGCAGACCGACTTCGTCCATGGCCTTACGACGAACGAACCAAAAAACAGCCATTTAGCATATCGACCCTTCGCTCGCAGTCATGCGGCCAGTATTTCATTATCTGTTCCGAAAAAAAGGCGATTTTGGGAAACAACTTATTCAGTCCCAGCGCCTGAGATAAGTTTTCCTTATCTAGGGAAATGAAAACAGTTATGCTGTAAAGTATGATCCGGATTAAGAATACGCGGACCTGCGATCCCCACCGAAGGTTTATTGTCCATAAATTCAATCAATTTTTCGATACATCCATCAAGCACAATCACGTCGGAATTTATAAGGCAGATATATCGACCTGAGCTTACCCGAATTCCGATATTGTTGGCCCTGGCAAAACCCAAGTTCTCATTGTTTTTTATCAGTCTTACTTGGGGAAATTTGGTTTCCACTACTTCGGGACTACCGTCTGTGGAGTTATTATCAACCACTATAATCTCCCAATAAGACCTTTTTAATTTCGAAATAGAGTTCAGGCAATTAATAAGATGACCCTTGGCATTCCAACTGACGATTATAATTGATAAGTCCATATCTACTTACTTGTTCTTTCCTGAATTTGTTGTCAGTTCAGTCACGATTTTACCGACCAGGGACGTTATTCTTAGCTTGTTGAAGCAGAAGAAAAACAAACGGGTCAAGGAAAGCTCGATTGAAACCTATGAAAAACGCCTGAACCAGTTTGCGCAACAATTTCCCTTTCTGCCGGAAAAGGTCGACCCGATACTGGAATACCTCTCCCGTTTCGGTGGGGAGAGCGGGCGGCACCGTCGTAACCACCAAGACCTGCTCAATATGCTCTACAATCATGCCGTCCGCTACTTTAACCTCCCTAAAAATCCGATGGAAAAGTTGGAGAGGCCGCAAATTACCCGACGACCGATAAAAACTCTGTCGTGGAATCAGATCCGATTACTCATCCAGATGCCGGAGAATTTGGATGAGAGAGTAGCTCTCGAATTACTTCTCGGTCACGGCTGGCGGCAAATCGAGGTGAGACGGATCCTGGCGGTAGATGTGGCCGAGATCAGTGACGATACGATCTTGTGTCACGGCAAAGAGCGTGAGGAACCGGCTCCGATACTGCCACAAACAGCAGAACTACTAAAACAGATGGCAGCAGATCTCAAACCGAGTGATCACCTTTTTGTTTCACGATTTGCCCGTCAAGGAAAGAAACAACCGCTGGGAGAAGACGGCATGTCCCAGTTAGTCGATAGGCTGTTTAAACGGGCGGGGATTAAAGGCTTCACCGGTCATGACCTGCGTCGTACTTTTGCCACCATGGTAATGGTGGCTAGCAAAGATGAACTACTGACCATGCGCCTAATCCGAGACTCGGTACCCGGAGTCGGCAACCGCTACATTAAGTATCCGATGGGTCAATTAGTCGAGGCGCTGAAAAAGTACTCCCCCGTCATGTTGGACGGGGAGAGCGAGAAAGCCTGCGGTTCCGGAGGCTGTGATGGATCTGGTGGAGGCGGGGGAGAGTTGAACTCCCCGTCCAAAAGGAGCGACCCAGAGTATCCTACAAGCTTAGTCAGCTCTTTAATCTTACCGGACTGACCTCTGCTGACCGAGTTCAGGCCGGCCAGTCGATGTTTCTTTCACCGCCCTTATCGACATCGGGGCGGTGGCACCTCAACTATTCGTCACCCAATCCCGACCCATTGAGGTGAGGTCAGGCTGGATGTGCCACCTATTCTAATCTAGGCAGCAACTAGAACTGCATCTTCGGCAGTTGTTTTTTTGCCACTGGTTTTTCGAGGTTAGTGGCACCTCGGCCTGCAACCCTGTAGCCTACTCCCCCTGTCGAACCCGCGCGCCCCCTTATCAATAAAATTTTAGATTACCTATAATCTAATTATACACCAATTATATACCGCTCCGGTCAAATCTAAAACCAGGCTACGCTTTCAATTTCCGTTTCTTAACCGCCCGTTCGATTTCCCGTTCCACCTCACGGCGCATTATAGCTTCTCGTTTATCATACAATTTCTTACCCCGGGCCAGGGCGATTTCCACCTTAGCCTTGCTGCCCTTGAGATAAAGCCGGGTTGGGAGCAGAGTTAATCCCTTCTCCACCACCTTGCTGGTAAGCTCGTTAATCTCCTTACGGTGCAGCAAGAGGCGCCGCGGCCGCGTTGGCTCATGGCTCAGGTAGCTGCCCGCCTGATATCGAGCAATATGAGCGTTGAGGAGCCACAGCTCTCCCCTCTCCGGTCGGACATAGGCATCAGACAGGTTCACCCGGCCGTCCCGGATGGACTTTATCTCCGTGCCGGTGAGAGCGATGCCCGCCTCAAGGCCGTCCAGTATGTGGTAATTATGGTAAGCCCGGCGGTTGGTGGTTACCGTCTTTATCTCCATATACCATATTTTACCACAGGCGTATATAGGGGCGTCTAAGAGTGCCACAGTTTAGATAACTCCTCGAGAGGGGGGGTGAGGTTCACAATCACAATGAAGAAGTTCTTGCCTCAGTGTGGTAAAATAGCCATGGCAGTTGCTCGGACACATTGAAGAAATTAAGGCTGGTTGATGGACAAACTTGTTTCGGTAGTCATCCCGACCTATAACGAAAGAGACAATGTCACCCCGTTAGTTGAAAAGATAAACGGCGCGTTATCTGGCTATAACCACGAAGTCCTTTTCATTGACGATAATAGTAAGGATGGCACCGCCCAGCTAATCTCAGCTCTTTCAGCTAAATACCCGGTGCAGGTCATTGTCCGCCTTAAGGAGCGGGGGCTGGCCTCAGCCGTGGTTCACGGCTTCAAATATGCCAAGGGCGATATTGTGGCCGTCATGGACGCCGACCTGCAGCACCCGCCCCAGGTTCTGGCGGACTTGCTGAAAGCCGTGGATGCCGGCGCTGATTTGGTTATCGCCAGTCGGTATGTTAAAGGCGGAGGCTGTGAGGGTTGGGGGCTGGTCCGACGGATAATTTCAAAGGGAGCCATTTTCCTTGCCCACCTGTTCCTGCCACAAACGAGGCGGATTAGCGACCCCATGTCCGGCTTTTTCATGCTGAGAAGAGAGGTCATAGATGGTGCCGACCTCAGGCCGACCGGCTACAAGATACTCCTGGAAATACTCATGGAGGGGCACTATCAGAAAGTGGCGGAGGTTCCCTATACCTTCCAGTCAGGGAGAGAGGGAAAAGCAAACTAAGCGCCCGCCAGCAGATAGACTACCTGAAACACCTCTACAGCCTGATGAGAAGGAACGGGCGAACTGGTTAGATTCCTCAAGTTCTGCCTGGTGGGGGCCAGCGGTGTTGGGGTAAACTTGGGTTCTTACTGGCTCTTAACGAGATTTCTGCACCTCAACCGATTCACGGCACTGGCAATAGGTTTCGAGGCTTCCGTTGTTTCCAATTTCCTATTAAATAACTTCTTCACATTCTCTGACCGCCGCGTATCCAAACCTCTTCCTCTCCTGGTTCAGTTTGTGAAATTCAATTTAATCAGTCTCGCTGGACTCGGTATACAAGAAGGCTCACTCTGGTTACTAAACTCAGTACTGAATGTTCATGACATTATCGCTGTCCTCATCGGCATCATCCTCGCCACCCTGTGGAACTACTTTCTGAACACCTGGTGGACATGGAAATAGTGAAGCGATTGCTGAATAACCTGAACAAATGGGAATACACCTGGCTTTGCCTGCTGGTCGTCGTTACCCTGGCTGTGCACTTCAGCATAATAAACCAGCCTAACACACCTATCTTCGACGAGCAGCACTATGTCAACGATGCCAAGAAGATTCTGAGTGAGAACACCACTGCGCGAACTGAGCACCCGCCTTTGGGCAAGCTGATAATTACGGGGGGAATTGCCATCTTTGGCGACAACCCAATAGGCTGGCGGTTTTTCTCAATTGTCTTTGGCACTGCTCAGTATCGTCCTGTTCTACCTTATCTGCCGTCAACTTAAGATGTCCCGGAAGGCGCGCAACCTGGCCACCTTCCTGCTGGCCCTGGAAAACCTGAGTTTTGTGCAAGCCAGCGTGGCTATGCTGGATGTCTTCAGCGTGACCTTCATGCTACTTGCCTTCTGGCTCTACCTCAGGCGCAGTTATCCCCTCTCGGCCGTGGCCGTAGCCCTGGCCACTCTGGCCAAGCTGACCGGCGTTTTCGCCATACTGCCCATCTTACTGCACTGGCTGATAGCCAGGCGGGAGAAGTGGGGAAACTTCGCGGCTTCAATGACGCTGGCGCCGCTTTCCTTCCTGCTACTGCTACCCGCCTTCAACTTCATCATTTACCGACGGCTGACCGACTTCATCACCGGGATAAAAGCCATGCTGTCGCAGACCGCCAGCCTGACCTTCGCCAATGTTACCCATCCGGCTCTCAGTCGTCCGTGGGAATGGCTAATCTTCCCGGACAAGGCAGTCATGGCTTACTGGTACCAGCCTCACTATATCGGCGCCGTTAGCTTCACCATCTGGGCCCTCATTATCCCCGCCGTGATTTATATGACGGTTAAAGCCGTAAAGAAGAACGATGCCGGACTCTTTGGCGTTCTGTGGTTTGCTGGCACCTATCTGGTCTGGATTCCGTTGAGTCTGATAACGAATAGGGTGAGCTTCATCTTCTACTTCTACCCGACGGTGGGAGCAATTTGCCTCGGGCTGGGGATGGGACTGTCTCAACTCATTGACTTCTGGCAGACGAGGCCGAGCGGCAAGCTCAGGTGGGTAGCGATATCCGGGGTGGTCTTCTTTCTACTGCTTCACCTGGCGGTTTTTATTGTCCTCGCGCCAATAAACAACTGGCCGATTGAGAAGCTGGTCCAGTAACCCTCCGTGGCTTTAGAGCAACTGGGCCACGAGCTCGCTCAAATCCATCGCTTTGACGGTCTCTTCCACGCCCTTGGTCTTCAGCCCGTCTTCAAACATGACCAGGCAGAAGGGGCAGGCCGTAGCCACGAGGTCGGCTTTGGCCTGGAGGATATCCTCGGTGCGTTTGACATTGACCCGCTTGGCCGGCTCCTCCTCCATCCACATGTGGCCACCGCCACCCCCGCAGCAGAAACTGGTGCTTTTGGCGCGAGCCATCTCTACTTTCTGGACACCGCTAATCGCACTCAGGATGTCCCGGGGTTCCTGATAGATATCGTTATAGCGCCCCAGATAGCAGGAATCGTGATAGCAGACCACCTTGCTGGCATCCAGCCCCTTGAGCTTCAGCTTACCGTCACGAATCAGCTCAGCGATGAACTGGGTGTGGTGGACAATCTCAAAATTGCCGCCGAATTGCGGGTACTCGTTCTTAAGGGTGTTATAGCCATGCGGACAGGTGGTCAGTATCTTTTTAACATTGTATCGCTTAAAGGTCTCAATATTCTGCTGGGCCAGGGTCTGAAAGAGGTACTCATCGCCCATTCTCCGGGCGGGCTCACCACAGCAGCTCTCCTCAGTCCCCAGTATGCCAAAGTTGATTCCCGCCGCCTTCAGAATCTTCACCGTGGCCTGACTGACTTTCATGTTCCGCTCGTCAAGGGCGGCGGTGCAGCCGACCCAGTAGAGCCAGTCAACATTACTGTCCTCGGCCAGTGTCTTTACACTCCAGCCCGGCAAACCAGTCGGTCCGGGTGGCGGTGGTGCCACGCCACGGGTGCCCGCGGGCGCTGAGGCTCTTGAGTGCCTCCTGGGCTGACTCAGGCATCTGGCTCCGTTCCATCGTCAGACTGCGCCGCATATCGACAATCTTGTCAACATGCTCAATATAGACCGGACAGGCTTGCTGGCAGGCGCGGCAGGTAGTGCAGTCCCAGACTACTTCTTCGGTGACGACCTCGGAAATCATGTCGGGCCGGGGGTCGATTGGTTTGCGGAACAGGGGTATGGGATACACCTGATAGAGGTGCGCCTTGAGGTCAAGGATGACCTTCTTGGGACTGAGCTTCTTACCGCTGAAGTTCGCCGGACAGGCGTCCTGACAGCGACCGCACCGGGTACAGGCATCCAGGTCCAGGAGTTGCTTCCAGGTGAAATACTCAATCTGAGAGGCGCCAAAGTGCTCGGCCTTTTCTAGGTCGATGGGATTCAGAGCGCCTTTGGGCTTCAGCGAGCGGAAGAAGACATTGATAGGTGAAATCAGTATGTGCTGGAGGCGAGAGCGCATCACCCAGATGTAGCCGAGCATGACGAAGGAAGGTAGGGCATGGATTAGCACCCGGTGCCAGACCAGTATTTCGTTCTTGTATCCGGTCATGAAGGTGGGAAAGATATGTGAAAAGAGATAGCCGACCGGCGACCACATCGGCCAGTCAGTTGGAGCCACCGGACTGACCGCAATGCGGTAGCCCTTAATCATGAATCCAGTCAGTACCAGCAAACCAGCCCAGACATAGACCAGGGTATCCTCGGTCACGGTATCCAGGCGGGACGGTTTCCTGATATACCGGCGATAGATGGCCAGAAGGCCACCAATGATAATAATAACACCGCCAATTTCGGACATAAGCGAGGCGTACAGGTAAATATTCTGCGGCGGCACGGTCAGTCCGGCAAAGGAGAACAGCCTGATTATCTTACCCAGAAAGAGCAGGACAGCGCCGCCGAAGAGGCAGAGGTGCATGATACCGGGGTAGAGCTCCTTCCAGCGCATTATTCTGACTTGAGCTATGGCTACCCCCAGGGTAGTTATTAACCGACCGAACCAGTGGTCGAAGCGCTTGTCTGGCTGCCCCAGCAGCCACAATCTAAGGCGCCGACCAAAGCCGAAGGACAAATAGTACAATCAGAATGGGAGATAAGATGCCCAAGGCGATAATAATGGGCATCATTACTTTCGTGATGTAGACCTCTTGTCCCAGCCAGAAAAGCTGCGAATCCAAGCCGTCCTCCTAACTGCCTAACTCATACCGTCGGATAGAATGTAGTCAAATGCGAAATAAAAAAGACCAGCGATATTACACCAACAATCAGCAGGGCAATGGTTATCATTTTCTTATATTTCGGTCGCAGGCCCAGGTCGAACAGAATCAACTTTACTCCCAGCAGCAAAGACAACATGATGCCCGCCAGAATGAGCACCTCGATGAATATGGCCACTGTTCTCAGAAAAATATCCATCGCTCTTATCTCCGGATGAACCGGGCCTCAGCTTTACACCGGGGGCAGAGCTCAAGTTGTGAAGTCAGCAAATCCCCCCGGTTCACCAGCTTGGCCCGCAATCTATCAATCATCGCCGCTGAGCCAACAACGCCACCACACTGGCGGCACCGGGCAATGCTATCCTCAAAGAGCACTACAGGCGCACCTTTTATCTGACTCAAATCAAGAATCCGCTCCAACACCAGACATTGCTCCGGACAGACTTCCACACACTGGCCGCAGGCAATACAGAGGCCATGCTTAAAGAGCAGTTGATAGACGCCCTCTCCGCTTGACGAAACGGTCAGCGCCCGAGTAGGACAATCAAGAGCACAGAGACCGCAGCCGGTGCATTTTGAGCTATCCAGCATCACTTTACCAAGGGGCGAAGCCAGTTTTAACAGTTCCCGCCGGCTGATTTCGCCTTCGGGTCTGCGGAAGCCTGTCTTTGGTTTATCTTGGTGCATTTCCTTAAAATCACTCCTGCTTTGCGGCTTTACTGCTCTCGCCGGCGGGCAGTATTTCCAGATACTTCAGGCCTAGCACAAAAGGAAGCGCGGCCAAGGCGATGACACCAATGGAAAGAGCTGTCTCCCAGAATGTTATGGAAAAGGTACCGACTGTCCCCCATATGCCTTCAATAGTCCCGGGGTAAAGTTGTTGCACCTGAGCCGTCCCCGGGATTACTAAGGCCGCTCTTTCTCCGAGCACCCCGATGACAACCGAGGCCGAAGCTATGAGCACCCCCTTGACACTCTTGCCGGCCCTCGGATGGAACAGGATTATCAGCGGGATAACTATTCCCATACCTATCTGCAAACACCAGAAGAGCCACCAGTAGGGTCCGGTAAACAAAAACATGGTGCCTTCCCGGGCAGGGAAATAGGAGTGAATCAGCTTATCAAAAAACACCATGACCAAGAGGACAACTATGACAATTGCCAGCAGTCTGGCCAGGGAAAGTATCAGCTTCTTATCAATGGTACGCTTGGTGAAGTGAAGGGTAGCCGTCACCACCAGTATCAGCAACCCTGTTCCCGATGTTATGGCGGCCACCAGAAACTCAAAAGGCTTTATCGGTGAGAAATAGATTTCCCTGCTGGCGACGACGCCCCAGATAGTCCCGGTACCGGTATGCACCATGATGGCCCAGATAACCGCTATGGTACCTATTATTCTGGTGAACCTTGGCTTATTGGCCACGATGAAGCCAAAGTAAACGAGGCTGATTACGAAATAGCCGCCATAAAGAATGCCGTTGATAGCAAACATTGAGGCCATGTTATTTAGGTAAAAGAACATGAAAAGCCGCCAGAACTTCTCCGGCCTGCCCAAATCTACGACGATGAATACCATAGCGCCAAAGATGAGCAATATGGCCAGAAAGACCGCTATCCGGGCGATTGGTTTATATTCCTCTCGCCCAAAAACATAGGTTAGCGAGGAGAGGATAAGAGAGCCAGCACTGAGCCCGATGAAGTAGATAAACAGGATAATGGGCATGCCCCAGGGGACGGCGTTGTTGCACCAAACACCTGGTGGCCCTCTATATAGCTAACGATAAAGCTAACCAGCCCAAGAAGCGCCAGGGCAGCCAGAACAGCTACCAACAGCTTGTAGCTTCTAGATTTACCTTCGACTGGCGAGTAACTCAAATCCACTTAGAGTCCCCCTGAACTACTGGAGATAGAATACTTTAGGGTGCGTGCTCAACTCCTCCCTCAGTCTGAAACTCCCTCTGGATGCCAGCAATCGTGACACCTCGCTATCAGGGTCATCCAAATCGCCGAAGGCTCTGGCTTTAGTCGGGCAGGCTTCGACACAGGCCGGCACCACATCTATACCTATCTTTTTGCCCTCTCTTATCCCTTGGTCTATCCGGTGGAAGCAAAAGGTGCATTTCTCAACCACGCCATGCACCCGGTGGGGGAATGGCCAGGGCCCTCTGGAATCGCGGTCGGGAGGCAGGTCAGGACGTTGATATTCCTCTTCCTCTTGTTCCTTGTAGTTAAAATTCCGGACTCCATAAGGGCAGGCAATCATACAATATTTGCAGCCGATGCACCGCCGGAAGTTCTGCATAACAATTCCGTCTTCGCGGCGATAGGTTGCCTTGGCCGGGCAAACAGTAACACAGGGAGGATTATCACAGTGCATACAGGGCATGGAGATAATCTGCACTCTGGCGGTGGGGTATTTGCTCTCTTCACTCACCGCCAGCACCTTGTGCCAGTATATCTCCCGGCGCTGCTTCTGCTCCTGAGGTGAGCCGTGAGGAATGTTGTTTTCCTCTTTACAGGCGATAGTGCAGGCCTGGCAGCCGACACACTTGTCCAGGTCAATTACCATTCCCCATCTGGGCATTTACTACCTCACGCCTGGTAAACTTTTACTCTGGTATTAAAGAAGGTGGATTGACCACTCAAGCGGTCGTAATCCACACCGATAATTTCATTCGGGTTCACGCCGATGCCCTTCTGCCACTGGCCCGGGGCATAATGTCCCTGCCCCGCCGCCATCGCTACCACCTCGGGATGAATCCCTTGAATTACCCTGGCTTTTAGCTTAAGGCGACCGAAGGGAGATTCCACCCAGACCATACCCTTGTCTCTGATGCCGAGCTTATGGGCGGTCTCTTCGTTTATCTCCAGGAAGTTGTCCCAGCCCAGGCCGTGCATCACCAGGAATATCTCCTGAGCCCAGGGATAGTTCTGGCTGCCGTTCTCTATGTTTAGTAACGGCTGGTAGCTGGTCAGGACAAAGGGATAACTCTTTTCATCACCGAGAAATTCGGTTATCTCATAGTGGGGCAGGAAAGTCTCTCTATCCTTAGCTGTCTGTCCCATCTTCTTGGTCAGATTCTCCAGATTGCCGGACAAGAACTCAAATTTCTTGGAGGGGGTATTGAAGATATGGTCGTATTTACGGTACTGGTAAGCCGGCCCTACCCAGACACCCTTCTCGGTAAACTCGGCCCAGGGGATGATGGTCTCCGTCCGGTAGCGGGCAAAGCCCTGGGCATCATCACCGATACCGGCGAAGGAGCTGGCCACGGTGCCACCCAAGCTCCTGGCGACATCAAACACCAAATCCGCAATAATCTTGTTATCAGAATGTGGTTCCACCACCGGTTGCTTAATCTTCAGCTCGGCAAAGCCGGAGCCGGGCGGGCTGTGGTCATAGCCCCACTGCTCCAGAAAGACAGGCGAAGGCAAGAGCAGGTCGGCGTAAAGCGCCATCTCGCTGACAAACGGGGCGATATGTACATAGTAGGGCACTTTCTTGAGGGCTTCGTCCCACCTCTTCGCTCCCGGTGCCGTCAGGTTAAAGTTGGCGTTGAAGCCGATGGCCATCTCCACGGCATACGGGTTGCTATTCAATATGGAATCGGCCACTTGATTGGTAACCGCGGTTGCGGCCGGAAACAGGCTTGCTTTGCGTAAATCCAGCCTTGGCTGGGCTTTACCGTCTTTGGCGATACTGTCCTCGGTGGGTTCGGGCATGGGTCGGTAATTCGGGTTCTCCTGGTAAATTACCCCACCGGGAATATCAATACTGCCCACCAGGGCGTTAAGGCAGAAGATGGCGTAGGCGGCGTATGAGCCGTTGGGCCAGCCGGATACTCCCCGCCCCACCCAGGCAATGGCCGGTCTGGTGTGAGCAAACTCCCGGGCGAGCTGGCGGATAGTATCCGCGCTGATGCCGGTGATGGCCGGCCGTTTTCTCCGGGCTATACTTTCTCAGTGCCAGCTCTTTATAGTCATCAAACCCGGTTGTCCACTTCTCAACAAACTGGGTATCGTAAAGCCCCTCGCTGATGATGACATTAGCTATCGCCATGGCCAGGGCACTATCAGTGCCGGGATTGATGGGCAACCAGAGGTCGGATTTAGCTGCGGTCACCGAGTAGCGCGGGTCAATGGCCACTACCTTGGCGCGGTTGGGCCGCTCGCGCCGTATCTTGCCCCACATCCGCAGGTTGCGCGCCAGCGGTTTTTCCGATTCGACAATGCTGGCGCCAAAGGCCAGTATGTAATTAGCCTGACCGGTGTCATAAGCGATATGGCTGTAATTCCCGTCGGCCAGCCACCGGCCCAGTTTCTCCGCCTCTTTTTCCAGAGCGTCACTGGAAATGACATTGGGGGTGCCATAGGCCTCAGCCAAGCGATAAATCAGGTCTTCATCGCTGGTGGCATTGAGTCCATTAAACAAGGCCAGCTTGTGTGGTTCCCCCCTGTCCCGGAGGGCCTTCAAGCGACTGCCGACCTCGTTTAAAGCCTGGCTCCAGGGGATAGATGTCCACTTGGGGTCGATATCCCGGCCTTTAGCCGGGTTGGTTCTCTTTAGCGGGCCAGTGATGCGCTCCGGGTCATACAGAACCTGAAGACCGATGTGGCCGCGAGGGCAGATTTCCCCTTCCGAGACCTGAGATAAAGGATTACCGGCTATCCGGACCGCCTTGCCATTGACTACCCTGATACGAGTAGCACAACGGGTGGCGCAATTAAGGCAGGAAGTGGGCACCCACTTCTCGGTGACAACACCTTCAGCATTCTCAGGAGGGGAACCCGGCGCGGAATCAGAGTCACTGACTTCAGAAGGCTTGATAAAGCGGCTGGCGAGTAAAACAGCTCCAGTGGCGGCTGATGCTTTGAGAAAAGTCCGGCGACTTATGCTTGAGCGGTCGTTTCTTTGCTTCTCTGAACTACTCATATCACCCTTATCACAGCTACTCCCCCGCTACTAAAAAGGCTCCGACAAGCTTTTCAGCCGACCAGAGCCTCCCGCCACCCTCAACTCAACTCAGCAAAATTGTCTTAGACGACCCGAACAGACTAACTATGTCGTGCCTTCGTTCTTATTGCTGCCCTTTTCCGGTTCCTTGATAGCTTTGGTCTTGGGCTTTTCTTCCTCCTCGTCATCCTCACCGCCTTGAGCTTTGCGGAAAGCCCGGATACCTTTACCAATAGCTCCGCCAACCTGTGGTAGCTTGCCCACACCAAAGACAATCAGGACGATTGCCAGGATTAGAACAATCTCCGGCCACCCAAAACTCTTGAACATGACTTCTTTCCCCTCTACCCCAGTATTCCTTCAAAAACCTCTCTACAGCTACTCACAATCCACTGCATATTACCCCATTCGGAGAATTCTGTCAACTGCTTGTAACCGTGAATGTATAACTTCGGGGAAATACCTGAGGCTGCCTTAACAATACATCGAATTGTTGTCTGACACTTCCGTAGTGCGGCTGTGGCTGCCGAGCCAGGATTCGAACCTGGGCTAAAGGATCCAAAGTCCTCTGTGCTACCACTACACAACTCGGCAATCTGCTGCCAATTACCTTATGGTGCCGAAGGTCGGAGTCGAACCGACACGGAGGTTTCCCTCCAACAGTTTTTGAGACTGTCGCGTCTACCACTTCCGCCACTTCGGCCCAGAATTCACCCTTTACCCGGTGATGGTGCCGAGGAGGAGATTTGAACTCCTACGAGCTATTCGCTCACCACCCCCTCAAGATGGCGTGTCTACCAATTCCACCACCTCGGCCTTCTTTATTGCTTTTCGTCAGTTTCCCCGGGGAAGTGCCATCTACGCCATCCCCGCCCTCGCCGGGAAAACCTCCCCAAAAGGAAGGCAAGACCTAGAATGATGACAATGGCGGGCCAGGCATAACCCCATAAGGAGCCGCTTAGCATGCCCAGCTTAATCAGAAGAGCGATAATTCCTATAGCGACTAGAACTAAACCAACAAATATCATCATTATCTTTTATCCTTTGGCAGGAGTGGCAGGATTCGAACCCGCGACCGGCGGTTTTGGAGACCGCTGCTCTACCAACTGAGCTACACTCCTACCCGTCTGTTAAATATATTATCATAACATACCAAAAAAATTAAGAGGTGGAGCTGAGGCGGCTCCAGTCTATCCCGCGACTAGCGCCATAAGTTTAATAAATCTGGCAGCATTCGTCAAACTCAAAGGGCGGGCATCATTATTAACCCCGCCAGTTGCTTTCTGATACAATAGTGCTGATGAAACGAGTAGCGGTGCTCATCACTATCGCCCTGTGCCTCCAGCTTGTTGCCGCCACTCCGGCACACTCCGCGCCGGACGATGCCACTTTGGTCAAGGAACTGAACTTCGTCTTCCTGCACGGTGCTGGCGGTAACTCCTGCTCTATGCAGCTTCTGGAGGATGCCATCATGGCGCAAATACCAGCCTACATCCTGGAATACGAGCAGGCTAACCCGGGTACCAAGATTACGGTTGATTCCTTAAACAGGTGCTACCCTAATGATGTTGACATCTACACCTGGGCCACCAACATTGTCAACAGCCTCAAGCTACACTTCAAAAACAAGAAAAACCTAATTCTGGTTGGCCATAGCATGGGGGGTAAAACGGCGCTTTATACCGTCGCCCACAATATCGGCGATTTAGCCGATAAGGTGGCCATGGTCGTCACCATTAACAGCCCAATTAAGAGCCTTGACGGCTACTATGTGGCCGGTGGTGGCGCACCGGTAGATTACTGCCGCGCCCGATGGTTACTCTCCGACCGTGGGATATGCAATTCCGTCGTCTACTACGACAGTTCCCAGGATGGCGAATGGGTGGGTAGTTCTAAGCACTGGCTGGCCTTTATTTCCAGTGAAAGGGCACCGCTCAGCGAGCAGTTTGACGTCAGCGGTGTTGATACCCTGCCCCGAGATATGGATGATACCCTGTTACCCATCACCGCTCAGTATTCCTCTGGGGCGGATGTCATCTATTACGGAGAACACGCTCATAGTGATTTGGGCAATAATAATGAAGTAGCTTACTTCATCGCGGACAAAACCCTCCGCTACATTTTTGGCGGCAATATAGAATTCTCGGTCTTCAACCAAGGTGGCTCCTTTGAACACCGGGCCAACTGGCTACCGGGAATCGACTCCTGGGAGGAGGTGGTGGGGGAAGTGCCGGCCAGCAGCGGCACAGTGCGCCATACCAACGAGTCCTTCTTCAAATGGCAGACATGGGAGGATGTGGTTGGGGAGTGTCCGACCGGTAACCAGCGAAGTAGCTACCAGGTCAGTCGCACCAATGGCTTTCCATTTCTGGCGGGCATCAAAGAAACGTGCTGGCTCAGCTCAGATAATTCGGGAGACTGCCGACTCCTCCTCCGTACCTGGGCTGCGCCCCGAAGCACGGTGCAGGTGGACTGGACCATTCTTGGGCGTGGGCTGTTACCGCCGGGCGGCCAGCGCGACCACTATGAGGTGAGAATTGTCACCGGCACGCCCCTCACCAGCATTACCACGGTATCCTGGCTGACCGATGACCCCCGCGATTTAAGATTGAGAATAGCTTCGCAGGCAGAGAGCCCCTTCCGCTGGTTCCGGGCGGAATGGCGGGTCTTTACCAAAGAAATCCGCCAGAAGAGAGTCATCGATGAAATCCCGGCGCAACCGCTGGAAGTGCCCTAAGAGACTGAGGCCGATTACATTCTGAGCTCGCTATGCGTTCTGGCCAGTCGCAGCAGGCTATCCCGCGTGATGATGCCAACCACCCTATCTGTTTCCAGCACTGGTACCTCGTCAACTCCTAAATCATCCATCTGTTGGAGCAGGCTGACCGCCGACTGCCCAGCCTGGACTGGTCTGACCTGACTCGCCGGTATCATGGCTTCGCCGACCCGTGTAGCATTCCACTGTTTTCTGGGTACCGACTTCAGGCTCCGCATGGTGACCACTCCCTGCCATTGAGCCCCATCAGTTACCACGAAATAGCGCTGGCCGGTAATCAGCACGTAGTTACGCACCAATTCACTGAGAGTGAGTTGCGGTGAGACAAAATGGCCCTCCTTGGTCATAATATCCCGGCCGGTGAAACCCTGGAGAGCTTCATAGAATTGCGCCTGGCGACGGCTCAGCCCGGCGGCGCTGGCTAAACCCCACCCCAGCAAGGTCATCACCAGGCCGATGGACCATTGCTGGCCCAGAGCCAGTAATAGAATCCCACTGCCCACAAAAATCAAGCCAATAGCCCAACCTATCCAGCTAGTGATTCGGATTGCCCGGAAGTAATTACCGGTGGCTGGCCACAGGTAGGCGGCCAGCAGACGGCCACCATCCAGAGGAAAGCCCGGGATAAAATGGAACAGAGCCAGCATGAAGTAGATAAAGCCCAACCATTCAGTAAGCCCTGCCGCCACCTCGTTCCCGGCAACGACAAAGCCGACATAGATTCCGTAAAATACCCCGGCCGTGAGCAAGTTGGTGGCCAGCCCGGCTACCGCGATTAGTCGCTCCAGAACCGGTCGGGTAAACTCTGCGGAAGACTGGAATACCCCGCCGAAGACAAACAGGGTGAGGCGTCTCACGGACGCGCCCCGACTGATGGCCAGTAAAACAATAGCTAGCTGGCGAAGGCTCACCGCAACAAAGAGGAGCACTCCGGTGACCAGTCCGAAGACTATCCTCTGCCAGAGGACAAAAACCTCCGGGAACTGGGTCACCACGATGGCCGTGATGAGAGCCAGCGCCACCAGCCAGGTGTAGTCTACCCGAACTCTGACCTTAAAAATTTGACCCAGACCAAGGGCACTTTTCATTTACCACTCCCACAAGCCTGAGCGAGAGCTTGAAGCTGAGCTAAGGAACGTTGAGCCGGAGATTAAGCGGCTGGGAAGCGAAAGCTAACCACTACAAAATGAATATTATCCCCCAGTAGCGAGGGTAAGCAGCACAACACGGTCGCCGTCCTTAAGCTGAACCTCTTCGTCACCAGCGTAAAAGCGCCCGTTGATATTGAACGCGTAATGACTCCGTTAGCCGGTCTTCCCCGCTACAAATAATACGACCCCTCCAGCGCCGGGATTTTACGCCTGAGCGCGGCAACAACATCCCTTGGGCTCGCCCCATCCTTTAGCTCAACCTCCACCTTCCGCAGGCTCGGTTATCTCCTCCGGCAGTCCGAACATCTCCACAGTACACCTGAACATAGCCCCGCGACTTCTCCCTGCCAGCCCCGACGGGCATCTTCTTGTGTAGCCGGTATAGAATTAATCAGGTCGAGTGGTGGGGTGGGGGAACACAGTAAATCCCCCCTGCCACTGACTGATAGATTTATCGAGGGGGCCAGAGCTCCTGAGCCACATCATCAAGGCCCAGTGCCAGCAGCTTCTGCCGGCTCGGCTTCGTCGTTATCCGGTCCCAGTCCAGAGCCCCGAGGTTCCAGTATACCTGAGCTTCTAATGTCAGCCGTCACGCCGGCGAGCGGGCCCTCCTTCTGGGGAGGGTTGCCAATTATTCTGGGGTGCACCGGCCACTTCAGTTCGTTTATGCCTTCGCGGAGGTTGAAGACATGCCTCATATTGGCAATCCTCTCGCCTGCCTTGAGCAGCTCATCCATCGAGCGGTCCCAGCCGGTTACGGCACTCATGAATCCCGCTATGTATTTGCGGGAGTCCCTGGCCATCTGACCGAACATGCAAAGGCCGGCGGCATTAACAACATGGCCCTGGAAGCTAGCAGGCCCAAAACCCTGGGTGTGGCGGCCCGGGGTAGCATCCATCTGGTAGCGGGCCGCGGGTTGGCCCGGGCGGTAACCAGGCATTAGCTTCGGGTCGTGCATCCCCAGCTCCTGACCGCCGATATGTATGGCATATTTCTCGGCTCCCTTTCCGATTTTTTCAGCCGCTATCTTTACGCCATCGGCGAGGATGTCACCAAAGCCCTCTCTCCTGGCCATCTTCTCGGTCATGGCCACGATGGCCCGATGGTTGCCCCAGGTTAGCTCAATCCCGCCGGTGTCCTCCCTGGTAATAAGGCCGTTCTCATAGCATTCGATAGCGAAGGCGATGATAGTACCGGCGGAGATAGTATCCAGTCCGTAGCTGTTGCAGATGTGGTTGGCCATGTTTACTGACTCTGTATTGTTGTTGAGGCACATTGTCCCGAAAGACCCCTGGGTCTCATATTCCACGCGGCGAGTGCCAGCCGGGTACTTATACTCGCCGGTTCCCTCCTTCAGTCTGCCTTCACAAGCAATGGGACATCGCCAGCAGCCCGTCCTCCTCTCCAGGTTGGCTATTGCCGCATCACCGCTGAGGCCGGAGGCATCAGGGAAATCGATAACGCCAACACCACCCCAGTTCTTGACCGGTGTGTCGCCGCTATGGGCCGACCGGGGTGCCGCTGAGGAGGTGCCATACTTGTGGAATTGTTCCAGGAATGACTCCCTTCCCGGCTGTGCTGCTCTCATCAGGGCTATATGCTCTTTCCTCAACTTGTTGGCCAGCTCGCTATCAGCTAGGGGAACCTCCTGGTTTCCTCTTGCCGCCACTGCCTTGAGCTTTTTTGACCCCATTACCGCCCCTAACCCCGAGCGCCCGGCCGCCGCTCCTCTCCTGGTGATAATGCAGGAGATGAGCGAGAGTTTCTCGCCAGACGGGCCGATGCAGGCGACTTCAGTGGCATCGCCCAGTTCAGCTTTCAACGCATCCTCGGTTTCATAGGTGTCCTTTCCCCAGAGGTGACTGGCGTCTCTCAATTCAGCTTTCCCGTTGTCAATAAATAGATAAACTGGTTTGTCGGCTATCCCATTGAAGAAAACAGCATCGTAGCCAGCGAACTTGAGGTGAGGACCGAAATTCCCTCCCGAATTGGCATCCCCCCACCCACCAGTGAGGGGCGATTTCGCCACTGCGGTGTAGCGGGTGCCTGTTGTGGCCGGAGTACCGGTGAGAGGGCCGGTAACCAAGCCAAGGATATTTTCAGGTCCTAGTGGGTCCACCCCACCCTTCTGGCGGCTGTAAAGAATCCTGGCCCCAATGCCATAGCCACCAATGAAGTCACGGCAAAGTTTTTCCTCAAGCACCTCCTCCTTGATCTCACCTGTTGAAAGGTCTACAAATAGGATCTTCCCCATATAGCCTCCAGCCATATTTCACCTCCTTGTCTTATTTGCCAACAACTTACCAATTTTATCATACCCGTCTAAATTTTAGTAAATATATCAGGACTCAAAGAGAGTTGCTTTGTCAAAATCTGAGGGCTGATAGTCTCATCTTGAGGCTTTTTCTCTTGTTTTTAGCGGAACATGTAAGTATATATACTGTTGCGGTAAGCATATCTACCTAGTTGATGGGCACCTCCTGTTAGGCATTTTTGCTGATTAAGAAATAAATACTACGGCGGAAGTCAGGTCTATCAGCCGGGTGCTAAGCTGATAGTGGAGGTAAGAGAAGAAATGCGGAATGTGCAAGAAGGAATGAGATGCCTCCGGCTTAGCGTTGCAGTTAGTGCCTCTCTTACCTCTAAGCTGGGGAAGACGAGATAGGAGGTGTGATATGGAGTGGCAATTCATTGTAGCACTGGTAGTGGCCATACCCATCATTCTCTTCCCGGCTGCCTTTGTCTGGTATTTGAACATCGGGGGCATATTCTCCCGGGTTCGCCAGGCGGCTGAAGAGAAAGAGAAGGTCGCGGCTGCGGAGAAAGCCAAGGGAATCACCAAGTAGTTCGGCAGTCTTGGCGGGGAGGACTCGACTAAGGAGTAAAGGGGGTGGCAACGATGCAGTGGGAGTTTATCGTCGCACTTATAATCGCCATACCATTAATCCTCTTTCCGGCTGCCTTTATCTGGTACCTGAATGTTGGTGGCATCTACCAGGCAGTTAAGAGATTGCGGGCCAGGCGAGCGGCTCGTGAGCCGGAACAGGCGACCAAAACTGAAGTGTTGCCTGCTAACCGTGTTGGTGTGGAACACCAGAAGTTCTGGAAGCCATAAATAGCCAAGTAAAGACAAAGATGCTATAATAAGGAGGACTAAAATATGGAATGGCCGGTCATCTTGGCCCTGGTAATCGCGATACCCATTGTGTTATTCGTGCCGGTGCTGGTCTGGGGGGTGGTGGTGAGTGGTTTGTATCAGGTAATGCGTGACGCCGTGCGGCGCCGGGTGATTTTGCGGCGCCGACGGGCATGGCTGGCCGAGGAACCGGTGGTACGGAGATAGCAAGCAAGAATGAATAGGGTTATCATAACGCCAGGTGGCTAGGAGGGGGGTTAACTATAACTCCCTTTTATTTTGTTCGGGAGCCAGCAACTGATGGTTGCTGGCTGGCAAGGAGGCTAGATGGAGAAAAGAAAACGAAATGGTAGTCTGATAGATGAGATTAGTGCTATTCCCGGTGGGGAGGGAGTTAGTCTGTGCATCCAGTGTGGCACCTGCACGGCATCCTGCCCCAACGCTGACCGGATGGAGCACACGCCGTCCCAGCTCATTGCCATGGCACGGGCGGGGATGCGGGAGGAGGTTTTATCCAGTAACGCCATGTGGTACTGCCTGTCCTGCTATCTCTGCACGGTGCGCTGCCCAAGAGGGATTAAGCAGACTGACCTCATGCATGCCATAGAGTACCTGTCAGTTCGAGAAGGTCTAGTCCATGCCAAAACGCTCACCCCCACCATGTACCGTCTTTTTAATCACTACTGCAGTATGGGCACTCTCCCTGAACTGTGGTTTATGACCCGGTTCTACCTGCAGACTAATCCCTTACGGGCCTGGCGGATGATCCCGGTAGCTCTCAATCTGCTTAAGCGAGGTCGCCTATCTATCAAAGCAAGAAAACTGACTCCGGAAGGGAGCAATCAGCTAAGGGCTATCCTCGATAAGGCTGAATCTCTGGGAGGTGTCAAATGAGATATTATACCTATTTCCCCGGCTGTTCCTGTTCCTCCGAAGGCGGCGCCAAGGCATACAGCTGGTCAATCCAGGCGGTAAGCCGGGCTCTGGATATCGAACTTATTGAGCTGGATGACTGGAACTGCTGCGGCTCGACGCCATCTGGCTCAGTTGATGAACTTGGCTGCCTTTTGTATGTCGGCACGCGACCTTGCCCTGGCCGAAAAGAGAGGGTTTGACCTGGTAACACCGTGCAGTGCTTGCTATGTTATTTTTAACCGCACCAACTCTTACCTTAAGCAATATCCTCGAGCTTAAGGCTAAAGTGGATGAGGCTCTGGCTGCCGGTGGCCTGGAATACCACGGCACCGTTAAAGTCAGACACCTACTTGATGTTTTGGTTAATGATATTGGCTATGATGACGATCAAAGCTAAGGTGAAGAAAACCTCTGAGTGGGCTGAAGGTAGCACCTTACTATGGCTGCCAGGTAGTGCGCCCCAGATTCGGTTTTGACCATCCCGAATCTCCCCAATCCCTGGATAAACTGATAGCCAGTCTGGGGGGAGAGCCGATCCCCTTCCCGCTTAAGAGCCGCTGTTGTGGTGGTTCCTTGATTATCACTGAAGAAGACCTGGCTCTGGACTTGATTCGCAAGCTTCTTGACTCTGCCTCGAGCAATGGGGCAGAGTGTCTGATTACGGTTTGCCCGTTGTGCCAGACGAACCTGGATGCCTATCAGAGCCGGGTTAACAAGAAGTTCAAGACCAACTTTAACTTGCCCGTTCTGTTCTTCACCCAACTGATGGGTGTGGCCTTCGGGCTTGAGTGAAGCAGGAGCTGGGTTGAAGACCTGCATTGTCCCGACCGAAAAAGTTCTGGCCAAGTATCAGATTAAGGAGCAGAGAATGGAGCGAAAAATCGGGGTTTATATCTGCCACTGCGGGACCAATATCGCCGGCACCGTGGATGTGGCGCAGGTGATCGAGTTTGCCAAGGGTCTCCCGTCCGTAGTTGTGGCGCGCGACTACAAATTCATGTGTTCCGACCCGGGCCAAGACCTCATCAAGAATGATATTAAGGAACTGGGGCTGAACCGCGTTGTGGTGGCCTCGTGCTCGCCGCGCCTGCACGAGCCGACCTTCCGCCGGACTCTGACCAGCTGCCGGCCTGAACCCTTATCTCTTTGAGATGGCTAATATCCGTGAGCAGTGCTCCTGGGTGACCGAGGATAAGGCGGCGGCCACCGAAAAAGCCAAGGCGATGGTCAGCGCCGCGGTGAGGCGGGTTTTCTACCATGAGCCTCTGGAAAGGAAGGAGGTTCGGGTCAACCCTAACACGCTAGTGGTTGGCGCCGGCATCGCCGGTATTCAGGCGGCACTGGAGATTGCTGATTCCGGACACAAGGTCTACTCTGGTGGAGCGGGAGCCGTCCATCGGCGGCAATATGGCCCGACTGGATAAGACCTTTCCTACCTTAGACTGTTCGGCCTGAATACTCACACCGAAGATGGCCTCGGTGAGGTCACACAAGAACATCGAGCTGATGACTTATAGTGAAGTGGTGGATGTCTCGGGGTATGTGGGTAATTTCAAGGTCAAGATTAGACAGAAGCCACGCTATGTTGATGCCAGCAAGTGCACCGGTTGCGGCACCTGCCAGGAGAAGTGCCCGTTCAAGGAGGATAACGAATTCGACGTCGGAATGGGCAAGCGGAAGGCAATCTATACGCCTTTCCCGCAGGCGGTGCCCAATGTGCCGGTGATTGACCGCGAGCACTGTGTCTATTTCCTGAGGGGCAAGTGCCGTGCCTGTGAAAAGTTCTGCGAAGCCAAGGCGATTGACTTTGAGCAAAAGGAAAAGATGGCTGAGGTGGATGTCGGCTGTATTATCGTGACCACTGGCTTCGACTCCTTTGACCCCTCGGTCATGACGCAATATGGCTATGGGAAGTATGATAATGTCCTTACCGGCATTCAGTTTGAGAGAATGTGCAATTCCTCCGGCCCCACCGAGCGGCAAGATAGTGCTGAAAGACGGCTCGGCGCCCAAGAGCGTGGCTATTCTGCACTGCATTGGCAGCCGGGATGTCAACTACCACGAGTACTGCTCCCGCGTCTGCTGCATGTACTCGCTGAAGTTCTCCCATCTCATAAGGGAGCGGGTGCCGGATGCCGAAATCTACCAGATGTATATTGACATGCGCTGCTTCGGCAAGGGCTACGAGGAATTCTACAACCGACTTCAGGAAGAGGGGGTCAACTTTATCCGCGGTCGCGCCGGTGAGATCACCAATATCGCTGAGAAGGATGCGGAGAAAGGCAAGCTGGTGGTGCTGGTGGAAGATACCCTGGTGCGGCGGAAGCGGCGTATTCCGGTGGATATGGTTGTCCTGAGCACGGCGCTGGAACCGCGGGCCGATGCCGGCGAAGTCGCCCGGCTCTTCTCCATCAGCCGCAGCAAGGACGGCTTCTTCCTGGAGAAGCATCCCAAGCTCGACCCGGTGGCCACGACGACCGACGGCGTTTTTGTCGCCGGCTGCTGCCAGGGGCCGAAGGACATTCCCGATACGGTGGCCCAGGCCTCAGCCGCGGCGGCGCGGGTACTGTCCATGATTATCAAGGGTAATGTGGAAGTTGAATCGGCGACCTCCTTCGTTGATGAGAAGCTTTGCTCCGGATGCAAGACCTGCCTGGCTCTCTGTCCCTATAACGCCATCTCCTTTGACGAAGCCAAGAAGGTTTCGGCTATCAATGAAGCCCTGTGCAAGGGCTGTGGGACATGTGCTGCGGCTTGTCCCAGTGGTGCTATTACCAGTCGGCACTTCACCACCGAGCAAATTATGGCGCAGCTGGAAGGAGTGTTGGTATGAGCTTTGAACCCAAGATAGTCGGCTTTCTCTGCAACTGGTGCTCATATGCCGGGGCCGACCTGGCCGGCACAGCGCGCAAGAAGTATCCGCCCAATGTGCGTGTCGTCCGGGTGATGTGCAGCGGCCGGGTGGAGCCTACCTTCATCCTCAAGGCCTTTGAGCGGGGCGCCGATGGCGTGCTCGTCTGTGGCTGACATCCCGGCGAATGTCATTACCTGGAAGGTAATGTAAAAGCACTGCGCCGGATACCGCTGCTCAAGAAAATGCTGGCTCAGTTGGGGATTGAAGACGAGCGAGTGCGCCTGGACTGGGTCTCGGCCTCGGAAGGCGACCGTTTTGCCCAAGTGGTCAATGAGATGACGGAGCAGATCAAGAAGCTCGGACCTTTCAGTCGTAACGGTGGAGGCAAAGATGGCTAAACTGAAAGTTGCTCTCTACTGGGCGGCCAGCTGCGGCGGCTGCGAAATTGCCCAACTTGCAGATTGGCGATAAGACTCCTGAAGCTGGTGGAAGCGGCCGATATTGTCTTCTGGCCGGTGGCTATTGATGTCAAGTACAAGGATGTTGAGGCCATGCCGGACAAGAGCATCGATGTCTGCCTGTTTAATGGCGCCATCCGCAATTCGGAGCAGGAGCACATCGCCAAGATGCTCCGCGAAAAGTCCAAGGTGGTGATTGCCTACGGCGCCTGTGCCTATGAGGGCGGCATCCCGGGGCTGGGCAACCTGTTCAATCGGCAGACGATTTTCGACCGGGTCTACACGGAGACGCCGTCAACCGATAACAACGGCAAGGTCTTTCCTCAAACGAGCTTACCAGGTGCCGGAAGGGGAACTGACCTCCCGGAGTTCTATGACACGGTCAAGACCCTGCGCCAGACGGTAGATGTTGACTATATCATCCCCGGCTGTCCGCCGGAGGAGAAGACGACCTGGCTGGCTCTTGAGGCCCTGATTACCGGCAAGCTCCCGCCCGCGGGGACAGTGATCAGTCACAGTGCCAAGGCTGTCTGCGATGAGTGCCCGCGGAAGCGCGATGTGAAAAAGGTCAAGAAGTTCTACCGCACTTTTGAGATTATTCCGGAAGCAGAAACATGTCTTCTGGAACAGGGCCTTCTGTGCGCCGGTCTGGCCACCCGCGGTGGCTGTGGGGCGCTCTGCCCGCAGGCTAACATGCCCTGCACCGGCTGCTACGGGCCGGTGGAGGGAGTCATCGACCAGGGAGCGCACTTCCTCAGTGCCGTAGCTTCGGTCATCGACTCTAATAACCCGGAGGAAGTCCGGAAAATCATTGATGATATTCGCGACCCGGTGGGCACCTTTTATCGCTACAGCCTGCCCGATTCCCTGTTAAGGAGGGCGAAAATAAAATGAAACGGATAACCATTGACCCCGTCACCCGGTTGGAAGGTCACGGCAAAATCGAGATCTTCCTTGATGACGCTGGTGGGGTGAAGAATACCTACTTCCAGATTCCGGAGCTGAGGGGCTTTGAGAAGTTTGCCGAGGGGCGACTGGCGGAAGATATGCCCCAGATAACCCAGCGCATCTGCGGCGTCTGTCCCGAAGCCCACCATCTGGCGGCCACCAAAGCGCTGGATGACCTCTTCCATGTTGACCCGCCCAGCCCGGCCAAGAAACTGCGCGAGCTTTTCTATAGTTCTTTCTATGTCACTGACCACACCACTCACTTCTATATCCTGGGCGGCCCGGATTTTGTCATGGGGCCGGATGCGCCGGTGGCCGAGCGCAACATTCTGGGGGTTATTGGCAAGGTAGGTCTGGAGCTGGCCGGAGCGGTAATCAAGACCCGCATGCAGAACCACCATATTATCCAGATGATCGGTGGCCGACCGGTGCACCCGGTCTTTGGCCTGCCCGGCGGCGTCAGCAAAGGGCTGACCGAGGAACAGAGAAAGGAAGTTGAGCAGATTGCCAAAGACTCGGTGGAGTTTGCCAAGCTATCGCTAAAAGTCTTTGATGATATTGTCCTGAAGAACAAAGCCTATGTTGACATGATTACCAGCGATGCCTTTACCCATCGCACCTACTACATGGGACTGGTTGATGCGAAGAACAAGGTCAATTTCTATGACGGCATGCTCCGGGTGGTTGACCCTGAGGGTAAAGAATTTGCCAAGTTTGCCCCGCGGGAATATCTCAACCATGTGGCGGAACATGTTGAGCCCTGGACTTACATCAAGTTCCCCTTCCTCAAGAAGATTGGCTGGAAAGGTTTTGTCGACGGCAAGGATAGCGGTGTTTTTCGGGTCGCTCCGCTGGCCCGGCTCAACGCCGCTGACGGCATGGCCACGCCGCTGGCCCAGGAAGCCTATGAGAAGATGTACTCCACTCTGGGCGGTAAGCCCGTCCACTTCACTCTGGCCATGCACTGGGCTCGTCTGGTGGAGCTGGTTTATGCCGCCGAGAGATTGCTGGAGTTGAGCCGCGACCCGGAAATCACCAGTCCCGAACATCCGCACCATCCCCACGGCCACTCCGGACGAAGGTGTGGGCATTGTGGAAGCGCCGCGTGGCACTCTCATCCACCACTACGCCACGGACGAAAAGGGAGTCATTAAGAAGGCCAATTTGATTGTGGCTACGGTTAATAATGCGGCGGCTCATCAATATGTCGGTCAGGAAGGCCGCCATGGCGCTGATTAAGCCGGGCGTGGAAATCACCGAAGGCCTGCTTAACCGCATTGAAATGGCCTGGCGTCCCTACGACCCCTGTTTTGGTTGTGCCACCCATACTTTACCCGGCCATCCGGCAGTTCCAATATTTGTCTATAATAGCCAGGGGAGATTGGTCAAAAGCTTTAAGTAGATTAATTATTGTTGCCATCAATACAAAGTGCCGGCAGGTCAGACGGGCATTTTGACCGTGGGAACTGTAATAATCAAACCACCTGAGCCTCTTCTTGCCCTCCGGCGGTAGGTCTACCCCAGGCCTGGCGGGATGAGAAGCTCCACGAACTACTCCACTGACTATCCTCATAATGACACTATCATAGTGTCATTAATCTATCTGAACTAGCTCATACCCAGAACTTGCATCATAAGGCGTTTAATGATAAATTATTAACTTGGCAACTGAATCCTACTTTAGAGGGAGGACTGGATTTGCCGGAGCGATTGTCACAGCTTTTGGCTCCCTACAAAGGTCAGAAGGGAGCCTCAATCCCAATTCTACAGAAAGTCCAAGAAGAGTTTGGCTATCTGCCTGAGGAAACAATCTCAGAGATAGCCAAATTTTTAGGTCTATCCCAGAACGAGATTTATGGTATCGCTACCTTTTATGCTCAGTTTCGATTTGAACGGCCGGGTGAGCATACCATAAAGGTTTGTCAAGGTACTGCCTGTCATGTTAGGGGTAGTCATCGTATCCTGGAAGAAGTAGAAGACGAGCTCGGCATCCAGCCCGGGGAAACAACCAAGGAATACAAATTCAGCCTGGAGAGGGTAGCTTGCGTTGGTTGTTGTGCTTTAGCCCCGGTAATGTTGGTTGATAATGTTGTTCACGCCAAGATGACGATAGCCGAAGCCAAGAAAATTCTGAATAGTATGGCCAAAGCTAATTAAGAGTTTCTTGGGCGCTATTTATTAGTGAGGTTAAGCCATGACATTTGATGAAATCCGTAAACAAGCCCTGGCCGAATGGGAGGCTCTAGTGCATAGCCCGAAGCCCCGCATTCTGGTTGGCACCGGTACTTGTGGTCGGGCGGCGGGAGCTTTGGCCGTTTTAGAGGCAATTCATAAGGAATTAGCCCGGCGCAATATTGAGGCGATAGTGACCACAGTCGGCTGCATCGGGCTTTGCTATGCCGAGCCTTTAGTGGACATAGTTAAACCAAACCGCCCACGAATCTGTTACGGCTCGGTCACCCCGGAAATTATCCCTCAGCTTATCGAGGATTACCTTGTGAAGGATAACCCACGCCCTGACCTGGCACTGGGAACCATAGGTGACGAGACTATTGCCGGTATCCCCAAGCTATTTGATTTGCCCATGCTCAAGCCGCAGGTGCGTATATCACTGCGCAATTGCGGGCACATTGACCCCACCGACATCAAGCAATATATTGCCAACGATGGTTACACCGGCTTCGTTAAGGCGCTAGCCATGACCCCGGAAGCGGTTATTGAGGAGATAAAGAAGTCCGGGCTAAGGGGACGAGGCGGGGCTGGTTTCTCCACCGGTCAGAAGTGGGAATTCTGCCGACAGGCACCGGGTACCGAGAAATATCTCATCTGTAATGCCGATGAAGGTGACCCGGGCGCCTTCATGAACCGGTCACTGCTGGAAGGTGACCCGCATGCCGTACTGGAAGGTATGCTTATTGGTGCCTATGCTATTGGCACAACTCAGGGCTATGTTTACTGTCGGGCGGAAAAGCCTCTGGCTATCGAGCGGCTGGAAATAGCCTTGCAACAGATGAAAGAGTACGGTTTCGTCGGAGATAACATATTCGGCTCTGGCTTTAGTTTTCACTTAGAGATAAGAAAGGGTGCCGGGGCTTTTGTCTGCGGTGAAGAAACGGCCTTGATGGCTTCTATCGAGGGCAAGCGGGGCATGCCCCGACCCCGCCCGCCCTTCCCGGCGCAGTCCGGTCTCTGGGGCAAACCCACCAATATCAATAATGTGGACACCTGGGGCAATGTGTCGGCCATCATGCAAAAGGGCGCTGAGTGGTATGCCGGCTATGGCACTGCGACCAGCAAGGGCACCAAGACCTTTGCTCTGGCCGGCAAGGTTACCCGCACTGGCCTAATCGAGGTGCCGCTGGGAATCCGCTTAGGTGATATTATCTACGAGGTTGGCGGGGGAATTCTGGGTGGCAAGCGTTTTAAGGCAGTGCAAACGGGCGGGCCATCAGGCGGTTGTCTACCAGCCAGCCTGTTAGACCTGCCGGTGGATTATGAGTCCTTGACCAAGGCTGGTTCCATAATGGGTTCGGGGGGTATGGTGGTCACCGATGAAGATACCTGTATGGTGGATATGGCGAGGTTCTTCCTCTCCTTTACTCAGGCTGAGTCCTGTGGCAAGTGTGTTCCCTGCCGTGTTGGCACCAGGCAGATGCTTAATATTCTTGAGCGCATTACCCAGCGGTGAAGGTCAGCCCGGTGACATTGAGCAACTGGAACGACTGGGGCAATTGGTGCAGGTCGGCCTCCCTCTGCGGTCTGGGACAGACGGCACCCAACCCGGTGCTGACCACACTCCGCTACTTCCGTGATGAATATGAAGCTCACATTTATGAAAAGCGCTGTCCGGCCCTGTACTGCCCGGCGCTGATTGCTTACTACATCCTCCCCGATAAATGCGAGGGCTGTATGATATGTCAGCGCAACTGCCCGGTCGAGGCCATCGCTGGCGGCCGGAGACTGGTGCATGTTATTGACCAGGAGAAGTGCATTAAGTGCGGCACCTGCCTTGAGATGTGTCCCAAGCGATTCAACGCCGTGGTCAAAGTCTCGGGAGAGAAGATAGAGGTGCCCAAGGAACCAATCCCGGTAGTCGCCGGAAAGGCCAAGGAAGAGGCTAAAGCTTCAGACAACCCCTGAAGATAATCTAATGAGGTTGAGGGCAAGCATGATTACTTTAACCATTGACGGCCAGCAAGTTAAAGCCAAGCCGGGGATGACCGTACTGGAAGCCGCCAAGGAGGCTGGCATCTATATCCCCACGCTCTGCTATCATCACGCCGCTGGCTCCCTACGGGGGCTGCCGCCTCTGCATCGTTGAGATTGAGAAGATGCGCGGCCTGCCCCCTGCCTGCACCACACCGGCCAGCGATGGCATGGTGGTGAAGACCAACACGCCGCAGCTCCAGGAGTTCCGCCGGGGTGTTCTGGAGCTCATTCTCACCGAGCATCCTCATGTCTGCCTTCATCTGCTGACCGCCGCGAGCGGTGTAAACCCTTTGATATCTGCCTGCGCAGTGTGGATGTAACCGAGCGCTGCGTCACCTGCCCCAAGAACAGGCGCTGTGAACTACAGCAGGTAGTTGACTATATCGGGATAAAGGAAGCTCACCCTACCGCCTACTTTCAAGAAGCTCCCCATACACCGGGAAGACCCCTTCTTTGACCGCGATTACAATCTGTGTATTCTGTGCGGGCGGTGTGTCCGGGTCTGCCAGGAAGTCAGAGGCGCCGCGGCCATCGCCTTCACCTACCGCGGCAGCCAGGCACTGGTCGGGCACTGCCTTCGACCGGTCCTCTGACAGAATCGGGGTGCCAGTTCTGCGGGGCCTGTGTTGATGCCTGCCCTACCGGGGCCCTGATGGAGCGGAGCGTCAAATGGGAAGCTGCCGCGCGACCGCGAGGTACTGACCACCTGCCCCTACTGCGGCGTCGGCTGTCAGCTTGAGCTGCAGACTCAGAGGGGACAAGATAATTGAAGTCCTGCCCCAGTGTTGAGAATGAGGTCAATCGGGGGCAGGCCTGTGTCAAGGGCCGCTTTGGCATCCAGGAATTTGTTCATCACCCCGACCGCCTGACCACGCCGCTGGTTAATAAAGACGGATGGCAAGTTCGTCGAGACAACCTGGGATGAGGCCCTGGACATAGTGGCCAGTAAACTGGCCAAGTACAAGCAAGGATGAAGTGGCCGTCATCTCCTCAGCCAAGTACACCAACGAAGACAACTATGTCGCCCAGAAATTCACCCGGGCGGTGCTGGGCACCAACAATATCGACCACTGTGCCCGCCTCTGACATGCCCCCACGGTGGCCGGTCTGGCCACCTCCTTCGGCAGCGGCGCCATGACCAACTCTATCCATGATATTGGCGATGCCGCCTGCATTCTGGCCATCGGCACCAACACCACCGAGGCTCACCCGGTCATCGGCCTGGAGGTAGTGCAGGGCAGTGAGCAACGGGGCCAAGCTCATTGTCGCCAATCCGCGCGAGATTGAGCTGTGTCGCTGGGCCACCCTGTGGCTGAGGCATCGCCCGGGCACCGATGTCGCCCTGCTCATGGGCATGATGCGGGTGATTGTTGATGAGGAATTGCTTGACACCGACTTCATTGACGAGCGCTGCGAGAACTTCGATGCCTTCAAGGAATCGCTGAAAGCCTTTGACCTGGATACCGTGGCCCAGATTACCGGCGTGCCGGCGGAGGACATCGCCGAGGCCGCCCGCATCTATGCCACCACCAAACCGGCGACGATTCTCTATGCCATGGGCATCACCCAGCACTCGCACGGCACGGATAATGTCATGGCCATGGCCAATCTGGCCATGCTCACCGGCAATATCGGCAAGCCGGGAGCGGGGTTAATCCCCTGCGCGGGCAGAATAATGTCCAGGGTGCCTGCGATATGGGCGCCCTGCCCAATGTCTACCCCGGCTATCAGGCGGTAACCGATACCGCCATCAAGAAGAAATTTGAAGATGCCTGGGGCAGTAATCTGAACCCGACCGCCGGGCTGACCCTGACCGGAGATATTCGACGCCGTCCATCACGGGCAAGATCAAGGCGCTCTATATCATCGGGGAGAACCCGGTGCTGAGCGACCCCGATGCCAATCATGTCATTGAGGCGCTGAAGAAGCTGGAATTCCTGGTCGTCCAGGATATTTTCCTCACCGAAACCGGCCAACTGGCTGACGTCGTCCTGCCGGCGGCCAGCTTCGCCGAGAAGGACGGCACCTTCACCAACACCGAGCGGCGGGTGCAGCGGGTCAGGAAGGCCATTGAGCCAGTGGGCAACTCCAAGCCCGACTGGTGGATTACCTGCCAGATCGCCCAGAGAATGGGGGGCAAGGGCTTTGACTTTGAACACCCGTCCGAGATTATGGACGAGATCGCCCGTCTGACGCCCAGCTACGGCGGCATCACCTACGAGCGCCTGGAGAAAGGCGGCCTGCAGTGGCCCTGCCCCACCCCGGAGCATCCCGGAACTGCCCATTCTCCATACCCAACTCTTCACCCGCGGCAAGGGCCAGTTTGTGCCCCTTGAGTATCAAGCCACCCAAGGAACTGCCCGACAATGACTATCCGCTGATGCTGACCACCAAGCGGAGCCTGTATCACTACCATACCGGCACCATGACCCGCAAGGTCAAGGGGCTGAACTACCCTGCTCGGTGAGGAGCTGGTGGAGATAAACCCGAACGATGCCTCGACTTTAGGCATCGCCGATGGCGAGATGGTCAAGGTTACCTCGCGGCGAGGTCAGGTGGTGGCCAAGGCCAAGGTGACGGAGGCCACGCCCGCCGGGGTGGTCTCCATGGACTTCCACTTCGCCGAAAGCCCGGCCAACGTCCTGACCAACCCCGCCCTCGACCCCGTGGCCAAGATACCCGAGTTCAAGGTCTGCGCCGTCAGGGTGGAGAAGAACGGGCGGAAGTAATCATAGGTACTCTGCTTACTAATGGATCATAAGAGGGGCAGAAGCCCCTCTTTTTATATCTATCCCTGTATTGTATTAGTGCCGAATTGGCAGTTATTAGACTCTCATTCTCAGGAGCATCTTCGCCCCCATTTTGAGCATATTCCATCTGCCAATTTTCTTAGACATGATTTTCGTGTATAGGGCATCAGTGTCTTTGGGCGGCAATAATTCCACCTCTTTTTTCTGTAGCTGGGTGGCATTCAACTCACAATTAGCGACACAATTCCCGCAGCCAATGCAACGGTCGAGGTTGACGGTAGCCACACCATCCACAATTGTTAGAGCCTCCATCTGGCATCGCTCAACACATATCCCACAACCCGTGCACAATTCAGGGTCGACTTCTGCATAATAATTACTGGCGTATAATTCTGCCGGGCGCGGGAATCTTTTCACGGTCGTCAGGATTCCACAGCAATCCCCGCAGCAGCAACAGACAAACCCCGGGTGCTGTGTATTTTCCGGCTGGAGAACTAGCCCCGCTTCTTGGGCTTTCTCTAAAATATCAAGAGCTTCCTCCTTGCTGATAGAACGGCCAATCCCGTGATTAAGATAATACTCAGTGTTATCTCGAAATACTATACACGTCTCACGAAGGTCAGTGCTGGTACAGCTTTCCCCAATGACATCCTTAGTTTGCCGGCAAACGCAATTAATTACAGCAATTGGACCGTCGCTGTTTTCGATAATTTGTCTTATATTGTCGTAGGTACTGACTTGGTATTTATCAGGAGTAGGAATGCCTTTCTCTATCGGGATAGTGCGCAACTGGGGAATTTTAGTCTGGAACATTTCCTTGCCAAATTCTCCCCAGAGATACTGCCCCATGTCCTGCGCGAAATCTCTGGTAATCCGTTCTAATTGAAGTTCATAGCTTCCGACGGCAAGCGGGATGACGCTATAGAGTTTCTCACCATCTTTCTTACTCAGCAAGATAGACCCTTTATCGACCATGTGGTCTAATATGTGTTCCAGTTCCTCAATAGAGACTCCTGTTTTCTTCACACGCTTGTGAATACGACTTACCGGCTCTGGTATCATCGAAAGTTGCACTGCTATTCTGGCCTCTTCCGGAGTGAAGAGATGCTTGAAGTATGCGAATTTCTACGCCTGATTCCGTTGCCGGCATACCGATAGGTAGTTTGTCAAGGTGTTTCCGCAAATCTTGGTAGATTTGACTCTCAGTATTCATATCCCCTCCCATTGTTTTCTATGGACTTACGCTTTGTCACCAATACCAGCATAATCCAGTAACGCACAGGCCGGGCTTATCTTTCAGAAACCCGTGGGCCAGTTGGCCAGCAACCTCTGGCTGAAGGAACCATTCCGGCAGCTATATTCCAGAGCTTGAGCTAGAAACTTCCGCGTGTCCCGCGGGTCGATAACATCATCAATCAGGTGCTTGGCAGCGGCTCGCCAGGGAGCATTCTCGAAACTCCACTGCTCAAGCAGCTTCTTCCGCTCCTCATCCGCGTTGGGCGATTCGGCCAGTTGCCGGCCGTAGACAACATTGACACCCACCTCGGAGCCGGTGAAGCTGATTTCTGCCAGCGGCCAGGCCACCACGAAATCAGCCCCCATATCGGGCCCACACATATTGCTATAAGCCGCCCCGATGCTCTTACGGATGACGATGCTTATCTTGGGCACGGTAGACCAGGCCAGGGCCTGGTTCCAGACCATTATCTTGGTCGGCATCCGGTGCTTTTCGGCAAAGCTCCCCACGAAGAAGCCGGGAATATCGTGGAGGAATATCATCGGTACATTATACGAGTCACAGAGACAAATAAAGTCAGTGGCCTTATCACATTCGTCGGGGCCGCCGGCACCGGCATTGAAGGCCGGCTGGCTGGCAATTATGCCGACGACACGACCATTGATTCGGGCCAGGCAGGTAAGGAGCGCTTTGCCAAAGTACGGCTTGAGTTCAAACATCTTGCCCTCATCCACGATGACCTTTATCACCCGTTTCATATCATAGGCACGGTTGAGTTTGGTCGGGACGAGTTTGACCACTTCGTCGACCTGGCGGTACGGGTCATCCTTTGTAGCGACAAAGGGTGGCTCTTCCCGGGGGTTTGATGGCATGTAGCTAAAGAATTCCTTGACTATTTGGAGGCAGTGTTCGTCATTCTCGGCGAAACAGTCTACTTGCCCCGTAGTCTCGGCGTGGATTTGCCAGCCGCCGAGCTCCTCGGGCGTGATTTTCTCGGCCGTGGCAATCTCCAGCATCCTCGGCCCGGAGACGGCCATGCAGGTACCTTTGACCTGAACGGTAAAGTCCGCCGAGACCGCCGTCCAGGTTGGGCCACCGAAGCTATCACCCATGATGGTGGCGATGGAAAGTGTCTGGCGCCCGTGCCTGAGGAAGTGCATCGGCATCATCCTGGCACTGATGCCGTCTGAGCCCATACCGTCCGGCATCCGCAGTCCGCCGCCCTCGCCCAGGTGAATTAGCGGGTAACCCCTTTTCACGGCCAGCTCGGCCAGCAACCTTTCCTTTCTCATGTAGACCGTGCCTTCAGTCCCGGCCAGCACCGTCTTATCCGTAGCCGAGACCGCTACCGGGCGGCTGTTGATTTTTGCCAGGCCGGCCACGAGGCCATCCGCCGGCGTCTTATCCTCCACGCCCGGGGTATCCGAGTGATTGAGCAGACCCAGCTCCATAAAGGAACCGGGGTCAACCAGCTTCTCAATCCTCTCCCTGGCCGTCAGGTGCCCAAGCTGATGCTGGAGTGCTACCTTTGGCTCTCCCCCCATTAACCGGGCTTTGGCTTTGCGCTGGTTCAGTTCTTTAATAAATTCTTCCATTACTGTTCGCTCCCTTTCTATTGTAGTCTGGAGACTGCCCGCCGGGAACCATTGACTTACCCAACCACATGGCATTACCATTGTAATAGAAAGCCCAAAATATGACCACAGGGCAGAATAGGTTCAGGAGGTGGGTGACATGGAAGTAGTTGAAAACCTGACCAAGGCAACTCTCCAGGAAATCGAGAAGATACTAACGACCCGAACCATAGTTGGTGAACCGATGACCCTTGATGGCCGGACTGTAGTCCCGCTAATCAGTATCGGCTTCGGTTTTGGGGCCGGCGGCGGCTCGGGCAAGGGTGAAGGTCAGCGAAAAGGGGAGGGCGAAGGTGGGGCTACCGGCGGTGGCGCCTGGATAAGGCCAATCGCGGTGGTCATCAGTGATAAGGACGGCATTAGAGTGGAGCCGATTATCGGCGGCTTTTCCGCGGCGCTGGAGAAGGTGGGCGAATCCATACCCAAGCTAGTAGAGAAAATCGTGGATAAGATGACCGAGCGCAAGAAGGAAGGGTAGGCTAGTTGTGGGTCTGGGTTGTTGTGGCGCTGGCCAGCCTGGTCGTAGTGCTGATTTCTATTCTCTGTGTCCCGGTTGACGCTGTATTGACTCTGGACACATCGGCCGAGCGCAAGTTCCGGCTTCCGGCTGGTCTGGCTCTTCGGATTGATTAGCCCGGAACTCGGCCGGGAAAGAAGAAAACCAGAAGCGCGCCAACCCGGCCGAGCTAAGAGAAAAAGAGGGATAGGGCTTCGGACCATCTGGCGCATCCTCCGCACCAGGGGATTGCTGACCAAGATTAAGAACCTGGTGCGGGATGTTTTATCCCGGATAAAGATAAAAGAAATCGCCGTCAATCTGAGGCTGGGACTTGGACGACCCGGCCGATACCGGATTAGTCTTCGCCGTAATTGGCGCGGCCAGACCGTTCCTGAAGCTGCCACGCCAGTACGAGCTGACAATACAACCATCCTTTTCCGGTCAGCCTTTCTTCCAGGGCTATCTGCGCGGCGTTTTAAGACTACAACCAATCAGGCTGGTCATACCCTTTGGTCGGTTCATCTTCTCCCCGACGATGTTAAGGGTGTTAAGAGTCCTGGCCTCAAGTAGAAGGAAAAACCAGAGGTAAGAACCGGGGGTTTATCCCGCCAATATGGGCGTCTAAGAGTCCCGACGCGTCGGGACTCTTTTTTAATTCCTCCCCTCTCCTTATAGGAGAGGGGGACAGAGGGGGTGAGGTAGATAATAATCTTCCTTTTAGTTAGCAACTCTAGTAGAATAGTCTTACCATGAAAGAAGGCGCCACCCCCATCCGCCGGCAATACCTCCGCATCAAACAAAAATACCCGCAGGCGATTGTCCTCTTCCGCCTCGGCGATTTCTACGAGACCTTTGACGAGGACGCCCGGATTGTCGCCAAAGAACTGGAAATCGTCCTGACTTCGCGCGAGATGGGCAAGGGGCACCGCGTGCCCATGGCCGGTATTCCCTATCATGCCCTGGACAACTATCTGGCCAGGTTGGTCAACCGGGGTTACAAGGTGGCCATCTGTGAGCAAATGACCCTGCCCGGGGCAACAAAGGGGATAGTCGAGCGTGAGGTTATCCGCGTGGTAACGCCGGGCACGGTGGTTGAGCCCAGCCTGCTTGACAGCAAGGCCAATAACTATCTGGCCAGCCTGGTATTGGGCGAGGCCGAGGTCGGCCTGGCCTATGTTGATATCACCACCAGCGAATTCGCCACCACCCAGCTACCCCTCTCCCGGGCCCTCCCCGAACTGGAGCGGCTCCGCCCCTCAGAGATCATCACCGGCAGCGGCACCGACCTTACCGGCTGGGAGCTAACGGTGCCGGTAACCCGACTCGATGACTTCCGGTTTGAACTGGAAATAGCCCAAAAAGCCCTGCTCGACCATTTTGGCGTCAGTACTCTCGAGGGCTACGGTTGTGCCCATCGGCCGCTGGCCATACGAGCCGCCGGCGCCATCATCCACTACCTTCAGGAAACCCAGAAACCGGCCTTGAGCCAGTTGACCCGATTGTCCACCTACTCCACCGATACCTTTATGGCACTGGACGAACAGACCCGGACCAACCTGGAGATTTTCCGCAATTCACGCACCGGCACCACCGCTGGCTCCCTTTTGGGCGTGATTGACCTGACCAGGACGGCGATGGGCAGTCGGTTACTGAGGAGGTGGCTGGGCCAGCCTCTCCTTGACATCAAGGAACTGGGCAAGCGCCAGGACGCCATCGCCTGGTTCTACGACAATACGCTGGCGCGTAATCAGGCAATGGCTCTGCTGGCTAAGCTGGCTGACCTGGAGCGACTGGTCAACCGGGTGGGCAGCAATATCGCTCACCCGAGAGAGCTTATTGCCCTGCGCCACAGTCTGGAAATAATCCCCAAGCTAATAGAGATTATGCCCGCCGAAAGCCAGAGCGCCATCGACTGGCTGAAGGCGGAACTAAAGCCCTGCCCGGAAACGGTTGAATTGCTGGCCGCGGGCATTGCCGATGAGCCTTCCTCCAGCCCGGGCGAAGGCGGTGTCATCCGGCCCGGCTTCTCCGAAGAGCTGGACAGCCTCCGCACCGCCTCGCAGAACGCCAAACAATACCTGGCTAATCTGGAGCGCCAGGAGCGGGAGAAAACCGGCATTAAATCGTTGAAAGTCGGCTATAATAAGGTCTTCGGCTATTACATTGAAATCTCCAAGGCCAATCTGCGCCAGGTGCCCCAGCACTACATCCGGAAGCAGACGCTGGTCAACGGCGAGCGCTTCATCACCCCGGAGCTGAAGGAATACGAGTCGCTCATTCTCAATGCACGGGACAGAATCAGTGAACTGGAGACGAACCTCTATCACCAGGTCTGCCGCCAGGTGGCCGCCGCCAGCGAGCGCATTTTGTCGCTGGCCAATGCCCTCGCCCATCTGGATGTCTTCGCCAGTCTGGCTGAGGTGGCCGTGCGCTATGGCTATGTCCGCCCCACGCTCGACCGAGGGCAACGAGATAGTCATCAAAGAAGGCCGCCACCCGGTCGTGGAGCGGAGCCTGACCGAGACCACCTTCGTGCCCAATGATACCTACCTCGCCAATGAGGATGCCCAGATTATCATTCTGACCGGCCCGAACATGGCCGGCAAGTCAACCTACCTGAAGCAGGTGGCCCTGATTGTGCTGCTGGCGCAGATGGGCAGTTTTGTGCCGGCCGCCTCGGCCACCATCGGCCTGGTCGACCGCATCTTCACCCGCATTGGTGCCCGGGAGGACATCGCCGGCGGGCAGTCCACCTTCATGGTGGAGATGATTGAGACGGCCAATATCCTGAACAATGCCACCCCCCGCTCCCTGCTGATCCTGGATGAGATTGGTCGCGGCACCAGCACCTATGACGGGCTGTCCATCGCCCGCGCCGTGGCCGAGTATATCCACAACCACGCCAGATTAGGCGCCAAGACCCTCTTCGCCACCCACTACCACGAGATGGTGGAGCTGGCCAGCTATCTGCCGCGGGTGAAGAACTTCAATGTGGCGGTGACTGAGGAGAGGGGCGAGGTCATCTTCCTGCGCAAGATTGTGCCGGGTGGCGTGGACAAGAGCTACGGCATCCATGTGGCGCAACTGGCCGGCCTGCCCAAATCCGTGGTGCACCGGGCTTATGAGGTCTTAGAGGAATTAGAAGGAGACCGGGGCAAAGAGTCGCCACGCCTCCCGAAATCTCGCCGCCCGCCCCAGCCCGCCCCGCAGTTGTCCCTCTTTGGTCAAAAGTCCCCGGTCTTAGAGGAACTGGCGAAGCTGGACATCAACTCCCTGACCCCCTTCGAAGCCCTGACCAAGCTCTATGAATTGCAGAAGAAGGCGAGGGAGGGGTAGGAAAACGCTAGCACCTTACCTATGCACTTACTAGACAAGTAAAATAGCATAGTTAATCCTATGTGGAGTCTGATCAAGCTCTGGAATCTAGCTTGTAGTTATTTAAGAAATATTGGTCTTATCAAACTTCCTGAAGTCCAAGTAATTAGTCACCTGCAGGATGAATAAGGTTTATAGATTGGCCTACTTCTGCATTCCATAGAATGTCGAATCTACCAACCATCTCGTCTCTCGCTGTGTCTGATACAGAAATACAGACGGAGGTTCATAATTAAATGAGTGACTAGAGACGGTATTAGCATACTGGCTATCTTTAGCTCGTGCAGATATGTCCGCGAGATTTGAGCCAGTCTCCCTTGCGTATAATCCAGCTAACATGCTGGTATAATGAAGTTAGACCATAAGCGCAGATTGGAGATTACCATTGTGACCTTAACTTGTACTGTCAAATTGTCGTCATCTCCAATGTTATAAACTCTAGGACAGTAACCATCTTAAATCTATGCTGAGGCTCTACTTTGATAGATGGATTATTATCTAGTGTCTTGTAGTAACATCTCGGTCTGTTACTGAGTCTATGAAATGCCATAAAGCACTGTATTATAACCTATCCAGAAGCAAGGTTAGCCATAACGACATTGGCATAGATATGTATTACTTATATCTAGTAATATGGCACCTGTGGCGCTGCCGAGAAATCTACGTATCACCATAGATCCCCAATAGTCCCTAAGCCATGTTGCATAATTCTTTTGCATTTCATACTATACTAACTATTGTCATCACTTTTACCTATATGTCGTACAGATCTCTCTTGAATAGCTTTGAGAGGCTGCACCTTCAAAAAACCGTTTCCCCTCTCTCCTTAATAATTAGGCATCCCCATCCCCCTCACTTCCCCCTTCTCCCCGATTTATCGGGGGGAAGGGGGAGGCTGGCTACGCAGGCAAGGATAGTTTTCCGCTTCCGGAGTTACGGGTTGTGTAGCCTCATTATCAAAGAGGGTAGGCTACGATAGGCTCTCTATCATCCGCCATTTACCATGAAAGGCAAGGAGAATCTGTAGTAAGACCTCTTTTACCCGGTGGCCAAATCCCCGCGGCTTGGAAGAAGCGGCTACACATCTCATATGGCGCTTGGAAGAAAGCCACCCCCTTATTTAAAATCCTCCCTTTCCTTTCTAAGGAAAGGGAGTTAGTGGGAAAGGATAAAACAGGCGCGGGAGAGACACTGCACAAAAAGAGCGCTGGCGCCTAACCGAGAGGCCTGTCAGGATGCTCCGTTTCTTTCTCCCCTAAGGAAAGGGAGTTAGTGGGAAAAGATGAAATGAACCCGCCACATCATCTATAATGGGTCATTATTGCCCGAATGAGATACTAAAATGACACTACTCCAAATCATACTGGTCGCCCTCGGGGCAATCGCCTTACTGGCGGTCGTGGTGCGCCTGTACCTGAAGCTCCATTCCCAACCGGCACCTCCCATCATCGGCCCCTTCCTGAATAGCCCGCTAAGGCACCTGGTACAACCACCCCCGAGGGTCATTGAGCGCAGTGGCGTCAAACCAGGGATGACCATTCTGGACCTCGGCTGTGGCAGCGGCGCCTTCACTTTGCCGGCGGCCCGGGTGGTGGGGGAGGGGGGCAAAGTCTACGCCCTGGATATCCAGCCAGCCATGCTCCGGCAATTAGAGCGCCGGCTGGCCAGAGCCGGAAACCATGATATAAAGAATGTGGAACTCAAACAGGCCAGCGCCTACGAACTGCCCTTGGCTGATGAGTCGCTCGACCTTGTCATGAGCGTGGCCGCCTTCCACGAAATACCCGATAAACCCAGAGCCTTGCGCGAGGTAAAGCGGGTTCTCAAGAAAGACGGCATCCTAGCCCTAACCGAACTTCTGCCCGACCCCGATTATCCCCTGGCGTACAACTACCATAAAGGAGGGCGAGGCGGCGGGGTTCGTCTTTGAGGCCAAGTTGGGCAATTTCTGGGACTACACCGTCAGGTTCAAGAAGCCCTAGGCAAGCTAGGGGTCGACATCCTCAGAATTCGGCCCGAGGTAGGGCGGCACCCACCGGGGTGGAATGGGCAGGTTATCGCCAAAGCGCAGCCAGAAGTACTCGTCCAGGTACTTCACCAGTGATTTGCTGCAGCCCAACTTGTCGTAGCCCAGCTTCTCAGACAGGAATTCCTCCGGCGTGCCGGACAGTCCCTGCTCCTGGAAATCCCGGGTGACCTCAATGGCATTCTGCTGCGTTATCTTGAGCCACTGGACCAGACTGGTATTCCCGCTCACCAACTGAAAATGAGTGGATATGTCCAGGTTCAGTATGACAAAAAGCTTGTCATTCAAGAGGTGGGCAATCTTGGAAATGCCAGTCAGCCACAAGCCTGGCAACGAGTAAAGCCCGGTGTAGACTTTATTGAGCCGGCCGACGACCTCGTCATCCGAAAGGTCGCACTCCAGCAGGGCAATATTTTGCAGAGAGGCAATAATTGGATGGAGCTCGATTATCTTGCTCAATACATTCCGCGCCAGATTATTCCCGATGAGCAAATCATAATTCTCGATATTCACATGGTCGAGAAGTACCTTCTCCTCAAACTCCTTAGGCGTGATATCAGAGGGCGACTGCCTGAGCTTGACCAGGAAGTCAGTGTCCCGCATTATCTTGCAGTAGCGATTGTCACCGGCTAAGCGGTAATAGAAGCAGACCACCCCCCAGGAAAGCTGGTTGAAATTCATAATCGTGCTCGCCTCCTTAACGCCTTTCCTATATTTTACCACCTTATTGCCTGCTGTCAAATTTTCTACTAGGTTATTGCCTGCTGTCCAATTTTTGCACAAAGTAGAGACAGGACGCCAGATTGACGGGGCGGAAATCTCGCCGTAGAATACTAGCAGACGGAATAAAGTCGCGGAGGGCAAAAATGACACTCAAGATGTCGCTGGAAGAAGCCAAAGCACGCTCTGTGGATTTCATGCGCCTGGGCTACCACTGAGGGCCGAGCGTCCTGCAAGTTATGTGGGAAACTTACAATTGGGGCAACGAAGACCTGCTCTGGGCCAGCACCGCTTTCAATGGCGGCATCGCCGGCCAGCAGCAGGCGCCGTGTGGAGCGGTCTCTTCAGCCACGGTCGTCCTGGGACTGCGCCATCGCCGACCGCGCACCGATAAGGATAAGGCAGAGAAGGCCAGGCTCAAGGCCCGCGAGGAGGCCAGCAAACTGGTCAGGGACTTCACCCGGAAGTACGGCACTATCATCTGTCGCGACCTTCTCGGGATTGATTTCTCTAAGCCAGGAGAATTACAGAGGTTCCGCGAGTCTGGCATAGCCAGGGAAAAGTGCGATAAATATGTCCAGTTCGTCATTGAGAAACTATACGAACTGGAAAAGAGCCGGGCCAGCTCAAGCCGCCAGAAAACGGCATGATATACCTGGAAGAGACTCTTAGCGGGGTGTTTAAGAAGGACTGCACCCCGCTTTTGATTTGTTTGGGGTGAGGTTAGCCTCGCGACAACATAGTTCCTCAGTGTGCCAATCGGCGCAATCTTTATCTCCACCGTATCGCCGGGAGCCACCGGTCCGATGCCGCTGGGCGTGCCAGTGGCAATCACATCGCCCGGGAGCAGGGTCATCACATTGGAGATGAAACTGACTAGCTCCGGAACGGAGAAAATCAGGTCGCGGGTGTTGCCCTTCTGCTTCAGCTTACCATTGAGATAGGTCTCAATAACCACATTGCCCGCATCAAGCTCCGTCTCAATACATGGCCCCATAGGGGCGAAGGTATCAAAGCCTTTGGCTCTCGTCCACTGGCCATCCGACCTCTGGTGGTCACGGGCGGTAACATCATTAAAACAGGTGTAGCCCAGGATATAGTCCAGCGCCTGCTCTTTCGGCACCCGCCAGGCGGTTTTCTTGATGACCACCCCCAGCTCGCCTTCATAATCGACCTGGGTTGAGGAGGGGGGATAAATAATACTGTCTTCCGGGCCAATGACTGCCGTGGACGGCTTCAGGAAAATCAAGGGGGCATTGGGCAAAGTGGACTTCACTTCTGCCGCGTGGCTCCGGTAGTTCAGCCCTAGGGCGACGATTTTGGAAGGTGTGCAGGGAGCCAGGAGCTTGACCCTGTCCAGTTGGTAACGCTCGGCAGTCAGTTTGATTTTCCCGAAGGGCTTGCCCTGAATGACCCGGATGGATTGGCCAGTCAGTACGCCGTACCTGATTTTGCCGTCAGCCGCAAAACGCACGATTTTCATAGTAACAGTAAGTGTATCGGCATCAGTCCGTGATTGCAAGTCTTCCGGGAATCTAAGAGGGGCGGAGCCCCTGAGAAACTGGTCCCTAGTGAGGAGAGTCTAAGAGAGGCGGAGCCTCTCTTTTTTATACTTCTCCCCCTCTCCATTCTTGGAGAGGGGAACTAATGGGGTGAGGTAGACGCGCCGCCTGATTGCCTAGCCATCTCCAGTGTGCTATAGTTTACTATCATGAAAAAGGCCAGGATTGAATTCATTTCCGGAGGTACCGTCACTTCACCCCGGGGTTTCTGTGCTGGCGCTACCTACGCCGGGATAAAGAAGAGAGCCAGGTATAATTTAGACCTGGGCATTCTATTCTCAGAAGAGCCCTGTGCCGCTGTCGCCATGTTTACCACCAATAAAATTAAATCGGCGTCCGTCATACTGAACCAGGAGAGACTGAAGAATGGTCGGGCAGTGGCCCTCATTGCCAACAGTGGCTGTGCCAACTCCAGCACTGGCGAGCCGGGGCTGGCGGATGCGGCGGAAATGGCGGCCTTAGCGGCTCAGGCCATCGGTACTGAGCCAGAGGATGTGCTGGTGGCCAGCACCGGTGTGATTGGCCAACCCTTGCCCATGCCCTTAATCCGGGAGGCAATCACTCAGATTGCCCTCTCCCCGGAAGGGGGGCACGACTTCGCCAAGGCCATCATGACCACCGACACCGTCCCTAAAGAAGCGGCGGTTGCCGTCCAGGTCGGGGACATCAGGTTCATCATCGGTGGGGTGGCCAAGGGGTCGGGGATGATTCACCCCAACCTGGCCACCATGTTCTGCTTTTTGACGACCGATGCGGCGGTAGAGCTGGAGTTCCTCCAGTCGGCACTGCACCAGGCAGTGGATATTTCTTTGAACATGGTCTCGGTTGATGGGGATACCAGCCCCAGTGATACCGTGCTCCTGATGGCTAATGGGCGGGCCAAAAATCCAGCCCATTTCCGCGAGCAGTCCGCTGGCTGAGGCTTTTCCAGCAAGCTCTCAACCAGATTTGCGTCCATCTGGCCAAAGCCATCGCCCGCGACGGCGAGGGTGCCACCAAGCTGATTGAGGTGACCGTTAACGGCGCCGCCAGCCTGGCCGATGCCAGATTAGCCGCCCGGACAGTCGTTACCTCGCCACTGGTCAAGACGGCCGTGCACGGGGCCGACCCCAACTGGGGGCGAATTCTGGTGGCGGTGGGGCGGAGTGGGGCCGACATGGAACAATCAAAGGTTGACCTGTATATCGGCGATGTCAATGTGCTTAAGGGAGGCCGACCCCAGCCATACAGTGAGGCTAGTGTGGTTCAGGTCTTCAGCCAGAACGAGGTGCCGATAAGGGTAAACCTCAACCTGGGCACAGCCTCGGCGACCGCCTGGGGTTGCGACCTCTCTGAAGAATATGTAACCATTAATAGCCAGTACATGACTTAGGAGGAGTTCGAGTTGTTGGACAAAGTCATAGTAGTGAAAATCGGTGGGTCAACGCTCGGCAGTCATGACACCACCCTTGAAGATATCGTTGAGCTTCAGCGACAGGGCAAACCGCTGGTGGTGGTGCACGGGGGCGGCAAGCTAATCACCGACTGGCTGACCAAGCAGGGTGTGGCCAGTCGATTTGTCCAGGGCGAACGGGTTACCGACCAGCCCACCCTTGAGGTGGTGATTTCGGTGCTGGCCGGCCTGGTCAATAAGGATATTGTGGCCACTATCAACAGCCGGGGCGGACGGGCCGTCGGTATCAGCGGCGTGGACGGGGCACTGATTGAAGGCAAGATTGGAGACAAGGAAAAGGGCTATGTGGGCGCGGTGGTTAAGGTGAACACGGGCATCCTGGAGTCCTTGATGGCAGCCGGTTTCGTTCCAATCATTGCCCCAATCGGTCTCAATGCCTATGATAGACCAGCCGATGCGCCGCCCACGCTTAACTTCAATGCTGATGTGGTCGCCGGCGAAATTGCCGCCGCTATCAGTGCCGAAAGGCTCATCTTCCTGACCGATGTCGCCGGCATCTTAGACCAGTCGGGCAAGTTGCTGCCCCACCTATCACCCCGTGAGGCCGAAGCCCTGATGGCTTCCGGCGTGGCTTCGGGTGGGATGATACCCAAGATTAAGGCCTGCCTCCGGGCTTTGTCCGCAACGGCCACAACCTGTATTATAGATGGGCGTCAACCCCATGCCCTGCTCCGAGCGATTGAGAAAACGGAGTGCTGGCACAACGATACAAACTGGCAAGATGAGGAGAGTTAGAGAGAGGTTTGCCTCTCTTACATTTACCTCACCATAGCGGGAAGAGGGAAACTGACAATGAGTAAATCACAGGAATTGCACGCAGAAATACTTTATGAAACTTTATCGATGCGTGTCCCATTGACCCTGGTAAGGGGTAAGGGGGCACGGGTGTGGGACGAGGAAGGGCGGGAGTATCTGGACTTCGTCGGCCGGCTGGCCGTCAATTGCCTGGGACACTGCCACGCCGGTGGTTGCCAATGCCGTCGCCGAGCAAGCCACGACCCTGATTCAGACTTCAACCACTATTACAACCATTCCTCAGATTCGACTCGCCGAGCTTCTCGTGAAGAATAGCTGCCTGGACAAGGTCTTTATCTGCAACAGTGGCCTGGAAGCTAACGAAGGCGCCGTTAAGCTCGCCCGCCGCTACGGCAATCTCAAACTAAACGGTGCTTACGAAGTCATTACGACCCTGAACTCCTTTCACGGCCGCTCTCTGGCCATGACGGCGGCCACGCGGGCAGCCGAAGTTCCAGGAGCCGTACCACCCTTGCCACCCGGGTTTGTCAATGTGGCAATTTAACGATATTGAGGCCATCAAGCCGGCCACTACCGAACAGACCTGCGCCGTCATGCTGGAACCGGTGCAGGGCGAGGGCGGTGTCAACATCCCTAATGATGACTATCTGAAGACAGGTGCGGCAGTGGTGCGACCAGAAGGGCATCCTGCTGATTCTGGATGAGATTCAGACCGGCGATCGGTCGGCTTGGGGACGCTTTTCGGCTACCAGCTTTATGGTGTTGAACCGGATATAATAACGCTGGCCAAGGGACTGGGAGCGGCGTGCCCATCGGGGCTTTCCTGGCGAAAGAGCGGGCCTCCGTTTTTGTTCCGGGGGACCATGGTTCTACCTTTGGTGGCAATCCCTTGACCTGTGCCGTCGCCTACGCCACCCTGAAATATATCATTGACCACGATATTCCCGGTAATGCCAGGCGGGTTGGGGAATATCTTCTCGCCGGGCTGAAGAGGCTGAAGGAGAAATATCACTTCGTCACCGATGTACGCGGGCGGGGTCTGCTGGTGGCGATGCAGTTTAACGCGATATAGGCCAGTCGGTTCTGATGGCCTGCCTGGAGAAAGGCCTGCTGGTGAACCGGGTCAAGCCTAACGCCATCCGACTGATACCGCCGCTCATCATCGGCAACAAAGAAGTGGACGAGGCACTGGATATTCTGGACAAGGCATTATCCAGTGTGGCCAAAGAAGTTGTAAAATAGGAAGAGCTGTTCCATTGTTACTAACCTCATCCCCCTGTATCCCCCTCTCCCTTGATATATCAGGGAGAGGGGGAAGAGAATATGAGAGGGGGCGAAACCCCCTCTCTAACCTCACTCCCCCTTCCCTTAGCAAGGGAAGGGGGCAAGGGGGATGGGTTATTAAATATGCGTTGACAAGAGCTAACCTAACGGGTCTGGTATAGGGGGTAGAGAATGGCAGACAAAGTAGTTCTGGCTTACAGCGGAGGATTGGACACCTCGGTGGCCATCCAATGGCTCAAAGAACATTACGGCGTAGATGTTATTACCCTGACGGTTGATGTGGGCAACGAGAAGGACTTCACCGCTGTCAAGAAGAAGGCGCTCAAGGTGGGCGCGATAAAGGCCATCGTCATCGATGCTAAGGATATGTTTGTCAAATACTTTATCTTCCCGGCCCTCCAGGCGAACGCCCTGTACGAAGGGCAGTATCCCCTGGCGACGGCGCTTTCCCGCCCGCTGATGGCTAAGCTCCTCGTCGATACGGCGCTAGAGGAAGGCGCCTCCGTTGTGGCACACGGCTGTACCGGTAAGGGTAACGACCAGGTGCGATTTGATGTCAGCGTGCATGCCCTGGCCCCCAATCTTAAAGTCATAGCGCCGGCACGGGAATGGGGAATGACCCGGGAGCAGACCATTGCCTATGCCAAAAAACACCATATTCCCATCCCGATTACCGTGAAAAGCCCGTACTCCATTGACGAAAACCTGTGGGGTAAGGCAATTGAGTGTGGTGTCCTGGAAGACCCGTGGGTGGAACCACCCGAGGAGGTCTGGACCTGGACGAAATCCCCGGCCAAAGCCCCCAGCAAACCAGCGTATATTGAGATTGGCTTTGAGAGTGGCATCCCCGTTAGTCTCGATGGGGAGGAACTGGACGGCGTCAGCCTCATCCGTCGTGTCAACGAAATCGCCGGAGAGCACGGCATCGGACGCATCGACCATATTGAGAACCGACTGGTCGGCATCAAGTCACGCGAGGTTTACGAAGCCCCGGCGGCTACCGTCTTGCTTCAGGCACACCAGGCGCTGGAAGCAATGACTCTCTCCAAAGACCAGCTTCGCTTCAAGCAAAAGACGGCCATTGAAATTGCCGATATCATCTACAATGGTCTGTGGTTCGGCGCGCTGAATCGCGACCTATCGGCCTACATCCAGAGCAGCCAGCGCTATGTTACCGGCACCGTCAGGATGAAGCTCTATAAAGGGCACTCTCTGGCCGTTGGCCGCAAGTCACCGAAGTCACTCTACAGTCTCAGCCTGGCCACCTACGATAAAGGCGACAAGTTCGACCAGAGCGCCGCGGTGGGCTTCATTCACCTCTGGGGCTTGCCGGTCACCACGCAGGCCCAGGTACAACTGCTCAGCGAAACCGAGGGAACCGAGGAACCGATGAGTCTCATCGCCACGAAAAAACTGAAGAAAAGGGCGAAACCGAAGCGTGTACCGCGCCCGAGGAAGAAGTAGCGCTGTGAATTCATGAGCAAGGAAGAAGGAGACTATGGTACGGAGTAAGCGAGGTGCACTGGAGGGACTGAAAGTCCTCGACTTAACCTGGGTCTATGCCGGACCTTTCGCCACCCGACAGTTCGCCGACATGGGCGCTGAGGTCATCAAGGTTGAGCCTCCCGTCGTCGGAGCACTGGAACGGCGATATTCCCTGGTCATGGAACGCAATGGCGTCAAGCAGAGTAGCTACTCCGTTTTTCTGAACCGTGGTAAGAAGAGCCTCGCTATCAACATGAAGCTCAAGAAAGGTTTGAGGATTATCAGGGAGCTGGTCAAGAAGTCAGATATTGTGATTTCCAATATGGCGCCCGGCGCCATGAAGGAGCTCGGGCTGAGCTATGAGGCGGTCAAGAGAATCAACCCCAGCATTATCTATTGCACGATTTCCTGCTTCGGTCACTACGGCGCTTATGCCAGTGAGCCCGGCTTTGACCTGATTGCACAGGTAGCCAGTTCCTGGTGCGGCCAGACCGACCCACCGGCAGCGGCACCCCTGGCCATCGGCGATGCCAACGCCGCCATCCATGCCACCACGGCTATCCTGGCCGCCCTCTATTACCGGGAGAAGACCGGGCGGGGACAGAATATTGATATATCCATGACCGATTGTCTCTTTCACTTGAACGAAAACAATGCACCGGGATACCTGTTCAGCGGGCGCACCGTGCCCGCGGTGCCCAACACGCGCTGGGCGGCGGCTTACGCCCCTTACGGATTGATTAAAGGACCGGATGGCCTCATTGGCATTGCCGCGCTGAGCGACATCTTGTGGGAGAAACTGGTCAGGGCGATGGGTGAGGGCTACGAATGGCTCCTGACCGACCCCCGGACTAACGACCTCAGCGTCCGGCTGACCTACCAGAATGCTCCCTTTATTCACCAGATGCTGGAAGACTGGGTGGCCAAATTTGACTCCATCCAGCAGGTAGAAGACCTCCTCCGCGCGGCGGGCGTCCCCGCGATGCGGGTCAAAACCTTCGCCGAGGTCGTGGATGCCCCTTACATCCGCGACCGGGATATGGTAGTCAAAATGAAGCAACCCTTTGCCGGCGAAATTGAAATCTATGGCAGTCCCTTCAAAATGTCAGAAACACCGGGTAAAGTAATGGGGCACGCCCCGCTTATCGGCGAGCACAGTCGCGAGATATTATCACAGACTTTGGGCTATAATGATGCCGAGATTGACAAGCTGTTGGCCGAGGGCGTAATTTATAAAGAGCCAGCGGTAGACCGGCTGGACGAGGAGCTTGAGCGATTAAAGGAACACTAAGATGAGCCTGATTCGCGGTCGTTTCCAGAAACCAGTGGATAGTCTGGTGGCTAAATATACCGCCTCAATACCCTTTGACTGGCGGCTTTACCCTTATGACATCGCCGGCAGTACCGCCCACGCCAAAATGCTGGCCCAGCAGGGTATTATTTCGGTTCAAGAGGCGGAAACTATAGTCAAGGGCTTGGCGGCTATCAAGGAGGAGATAGAGCAGGGTAAATTCCAGTTCAAACCTGAACTGGAAGATATACACATGAATATTGAAGCCCGGCTCATTGAGAAGATTGGGGAGGTCGGACGCAAGCTCCACACCGCACGCTCCCGCAACGACCAGGTAGCCCTTGACATGCGCCTTTTTACCAAGAAGGCAATCTCTGATACTCTGGCCAGTTTGAAAGAGCTCCAGCAGGCTATCATCAACCTGGCCGAAGCCAATATTGAAGTGATAATGCCGGGATACACCCATCTGCAACGGGCGCAACCGGTTCTGCTGGCGCACCACCTTCTGGCCTACTTTGAGATGTTCCAGCGGGATTGTGAGCGATTCACCGACTGCCTGAAGCGGACGGATGTCCTGCCCCTGGGTAGCGGGGCTTTAGGCGGCGTCACCTACAATATCGACCGCGAATTCGTGGCCAAGGAGCTGGGCTTCAGTCAGGTAAGTCGGAATAGTATGGACGCCGTATCCGACCGGGACTTTGTCCTGGAGTACGAAGCGGCCGCCAGTATCTGTGTGATGCACCTCTCACGCCTGGCGGAGGAGATTGTTCTCTGGTCTTCGGCCGAGTTTGATTTTATTGAGCTGGATGACGCTTTTACCACCGGCTCAAGCATCATGCCCCAGAAGAAAAACCCGGTTGTGGCCGAACTGGCCCGGGGCAAGACCGGCCGAGTCTATGGTCACCTCATGGCCCTGCTGACCACCATGAAGGCCCTGCCCCTCACCTATAATATGGATATGCAGGAAGACAAAGAAGGCTTCTTTGACACGGTAGACACATTGCTCTCCACCCTGGAAGTATTCACCGGCATGCTCCAGACCTTGCGCGTGAAAGCGGAAAACGCCGGGCGGGCGGCCAAACAGGGTCATATCCTGGCCACCGACCTGGCCGATTATCTGGTCAGGAAGGGCGAGGCCTTCCGCACCGCCCACGAGATAGTCGGCCGATTGGTCAGCTATGCCCTGGCAAAAGGCAAATCCCTCGGTGCCCTTGAGATTAGCGAATATAAAGAGTTTTCGCCTCTGTTCGGCGGCGATGTTTACTCAATAACCGTCGAGTCCTCGCTCGCCGCCCGCGATAATATTGGCGGTACCGCTCCCCGGCAGGTACGGAAGGCGCTGGCTACGGCCAAGAAAATAATCGGAGGCGCTGATGCCAAAAAGTAGGCCCAGGGTGAAAATTGCCCCGTCTATCCTATCCGCCGATTTCGCCCGACTCGGCGAGCAGGTGGCGGAAGCCACCAAAGCCGGGGCCGATTACATTCATGTGGATGTCATGGACGGTCGCTTCGTGCCCAATCTCACCATCGGGGCACCAGTGGTGGCGGCCATTCGCGCCGGCACCAGCTTACCGTTGGATGTCCACCTGATGATTGAAGCGCCGGAACAGCACATCAAGCACTTCGTTAATGCCGGGGCCAATATTGTCACTGTCCATATTGAAGCCAGCCCCCATATTCACCGTGTCATCCAGATAATCAAGGACTTCGGAGTCAAGGCTGGCATTGCTCTCAACCCCGGCACTCCCATAGAGACACTGGGTGAAATTCTGCCCTCCGTTGACCTGGTTCTGGTCATGACGGTCAACCCCGGTTTTGGCGGGCAGACCTTCATTGAAGGGATGGTGGAGAAAATCGCCCGTATGCGGGCGGAACTGGATCGGAGAGGACTGACCGCCGAGTTAGAAGTTGATGGCGGCATCAATGCCAAAAACGCCCCCAGGGTGGTGCAGGCCGGGGCCACGGTGCTGGTCGCCGGGGCGGCCATCTTCAATTCCAGCCAGACCGTAGCCCAAGCACTAAAGAAAATACGGCAGAGCTTACGCTAAACGCCTCAGGTTGAGAACTAAGAAGTAACGGCAGCACCTGAAACCATGCCACTTCCTGGTTTCACCAAACTTCCGCGCAAACTGTGCGCGATTTCTTTTACCCCCCTGGCAAGATTACTGCGCCTAATTGTTCCAGCACATTGAACGTGTCAGTTCCGCCCCAATGTTCAGCCATTTTCCCATTTTCGATGCGAAAGACCTCGAATCCAAAGATCGTCACTCGGTTGCCTGTTGGGGGGATGAGTTGAAACATGCCCTGATGGGTAGCTCGAACGGTCAAGCTGACCGCGACGAAGTCACCTTCAGCAATAATATTGTCAACAGTGATCTGAAGATCGGGAAACGGAACGTGCAATCCAACCAGCCTCGCCTTCTGTTGGGTGGCATTGAGTGGCACGTGGTGGGTGCGGTAGCTGAGACGTATCGCTTGTAGTTCGGCGAAAAGAATTCATCGAGAGCATTGAGGTCCCCTCGGTTCACGGCTTCGAATAACTACGGACGAGAGCCTTGTTTGCATCAGCTTTGGTTTTAGCAGCGTTGAATGCATCCAGCTGAGCTTTGTTTACGCCGCTACAACCGGCAAGAAGGCCGATAACGAGTAACAAAGCTGCCACCATTGTTCCGATGAGAATCCATTGTCTTTTCATTGTTTTTCCTCCTGTTTTCATTGTTTTTCTTGACCTGTCTTAAGCGTAACACCGCTGGATTTAGATTCAACACGCAGACCGCCCAGCAAGTGGTCAGCAATGCAGTCAGCGCATTTGCTGGATTTGAGACTAAAATTCTTGAAAATCACGAAACAATGTAATATACTGGTGGTGCGTTTAGATTTCCTCTGCGCCATAACATCTGCTTTCCAGTATCCACTTCTTCCCGACTAAAACAGGTAGGCCAGGTGAGACCACAAGAGGAGGCGTGGTGGTGACGAAGCAGACCAGAACGCTGACCGTCTTCGGCAATGACCTGGACGCCCTGCTCAAACAGGCGGGGAAATTCACTCTCCGCGAATATGCCGACGAATGCGGAGTGAGCTACAAGTACCTGCTCCAGTTGCGCACCAGCCCGAGCCGGCGGCCGGGCAGGCTGTACGTCGACCTCCTCAAGCCCTTTACCGACTCAAGATACTGGACCTCGCCCGAAAGCCACCAGCTGTCTCTGAGGCACCGCGGCAGCCGCTATCGTTGACGGAATGCAGGGCGATATTCCCCGACCTGCCCGACCAGAAGTTATTGGAGTCCATCAAGCAGGCAGCCGAACTGAAGTACCGAAAGGAAGCCCAGGCTCGCCGGCAACGGCCGACAACAGAGGAAAGCAAACCTCCAGGTCTCCGAACCAGAAGAGCCAGCTCCTCTTTACCAACGGGTGTTTGTTGGACGGGAGGCGGAATTGCGGCAGCTCCAGACCGCCTTTGACAGTGCCATGTCGGGGCAGGGGTCGCTTTTGATGGTGGTGGGGGAACCCGGCATCGGCAAGACAGCCCTCTGCGAACAGCTTGCTGCCTATGTAGCATCGAGGGGCGGGAAGACCCTGGTCGGACACTGCTATTCGGAAAGGTCTATGTCGCTACCGTACCTGGCTTTTGTCGAAGCACTGCGTTCCCGCGTGACTAGCCGCGACAGGGCCGAGCTGAGGGCGGAACTGGGCACGGGCGCCGCCGACCTCGCCCGCATCATCCCTGAAATCAGGGAGAAGCTCAAAGTCCGTCCCAGGCCAAAAGGGGATCCTGAAGAAGAAAGGTACCGCCTGATGGAGTCGGTCGTCCATTTCCTGGGCAGCATCGCCGCCGTTCAGCCTCTGCTGGTCGTGCTGGAAGACCTGCACAATGCCGATAAGGGCACCCTGGAAATGCTCACGCATGTCTCCCGGAATGCCAGTGGTACCAGAATGCTCCTGGTAGGCACCTATCGGGATGTTGAGGTAGACAGAACACATCCGCTTTCGGCCGCCCTTGCCGAGTTGAGACGCCTGCCGGTGTTCAGGCGTGTCCTGCTGAGAGGGCTGAATGCCGATGATGTAAGCCGGATGTTTTCAACCATCACCGGCCAAGAGGTGCCACGGGTCGCTCTCTGAGGCAATCCATAGGCAGACGGAAGGGAACCCGCTTTTTGTGCAGGAGGTAATCCGCTACCTGGCCGAGGAAGGGCTCATCAGCCCTCAGGGCGAGATCAGGCAACCATCCACAGACATACCGATTGAGATGAAGATACCGGACGGGCTGAGAGATGTCATCGGCAAGCGCCTCTCCAGGCTGAGCGAATCCTGCAACCGGGTGCTGGCGGTGGCGGCGGTCATCGGGAGAGACTTCCGGCTGGATGTATTGCAGAAGGTCGCCAGCATCCCTGACGAAGAGCTTTTCAAGGCCCTCGAGGAGGCGACAGAAGGCCGCGGTGATAGAAGAGAAAGCCAGCCGCGTTGGCTACCATCAACTACCGTTTTGCCCATGCCTTTTTCCGCCAGACGCTTTATGAAGAGATTATTGCCCCGAGGCGAATCCGGCTGCATCAGCAGGTGGCGAGAGCGCTGGAAGAAGTGTATGCAGACCGCCTTGAGGAGCACGCCGCTGAACTGGCCGAGCACTTCTCCCACTCGTCAGATAGCGCTGACCTGGGGAAAGCAGTGAGCTACGGAGAGATGGCGGCGAAGCGTGCCATTGATGTCTATGCTTATGGAGAGGCAGTCAGGTTGCTTGAGCAGGCGACTCAAGGTGCAGGAGGTGCTTGACCCGGATGACAAGGCAAAGCTGTGCGACCTGCTGCTTGACCTGGGCGATGCCCTAATCTATGCCGGGGAGCCCCGCCATGTTGTGGACGTAGAGACACTGACGGCTTTGTCCCTGGCTGAGGCCATCAGCGACACCACACGCGCCGCCCGGGCCTGCATCCTGGCGATAGAAGCGCTGCAATGGTACGGAAATTCAGAGATGTATATGACTCCTGAGTATGCCCAGTGGGCGGAGCGGGCTGACCGTTACGCCGGGCCGGAAACCGTAGAGCGTGCCCTTGCTGACAGTGCTATGGCGACCGTCAAGCTCGCCACTGGCCACCCCGGGGAAGGCGTTCTCCTTCAGAAGCGGGCCATTGACCTGGCCCGCCGCCTGGGTGACTCCGACACATTCTGGTGGGTTGCTGGCGGGCGGCTTTTTCGAGTAACAGAGCCGCACCATCCTGAAGAGCAACTGCGCCTGGCGGAGGAACTGCTGAAGAGGCCGCGTGCCGGGGTAAGGTTGTTAACGCTCGTCCCAGCACTAAGCTATATAGGCTGGTTCTTCCTCTTTCTGGGGCAGCGCCAACGCTACGAAGAAATATCTAGTGAGGTGCGTCATCTGGTCGAGCGTAGTGGTCAGGCACACGTTCTGTTCTCATCAATGTACGATGACGCGCTTGTGAACTACATGGACGGGCGCCTGGAGGAGGCGGTGAATATCGCCCGACGCATGCAAACCCACGGTGAAGAACTGGGGCTCTTTGAATACGCCGTTACCTTGGCAGTACCCTGTGGCCTGAGGCCCCGCATCCATCTGGGTAGAGCCGATAGAGCCCTTCAGCGTAACCTCGAGGGCACGAGAGAACCCATCTTGAAGCTCTTGTGCCTGGCATATCTTGGCCGGGAGGCTGAGGCGAGAGCAATGCTGGACCAGTTTGTCTTAGCCCGCCCCGGTATCGGCACTACGGAGGACAAGACGGAAGTGCGCTACGATATCATATCGCTGGAAGCGGCGGTGCTGGTGAGACACCGCAAGGCGGCTGACCTGCTGCTGAACCGGTTGGCCGGGAGCAGCATTCGTACAAGTGCACAATATTTCCTGACGTGCCTCCCCGCCACCT
>CAVSBN010000018.1:0-152139 GCA_963726225.1 uncultured Chloroflexia bacterium | reverse complement strand
CGCAACGATTTGGGGGCTTTTGACCTTCATTCATACCACACTATGCCCTGATTGGCAAGCCCTTCCGAGGGATAAATAGCCTACACATCTAACTTGTATCCAAGCTGAGTTTGAAGTGTTATAATATTGCCCAGGAATTGGTCGCAATATTGAAAGTCAGGGAGGACTAGCCATTTGGTCTGGTGGAGTTGGATTCTCATAGCGGCGCTGGTTATTCTCATCGGGTTATTCTTTGTGGTTAGGCGCCGGCGCTAGAGCTTGCATCGCTGACGGTACGCTCACTTCCTCGTGCCCACGGCAGAGGAGTAATAATCCATCGTGCCTAGCTGAAATACTAAGCCGGTGAGTTCGTTTTAGGATACTTGAAGCTTTATGTGGCGATTGTGAAATGGCTCAGATACAGCCTTACGTCCCGGCGGCGGGTTTTGACTACCTTTGTGCTTGACACCCCTCTCATTAACCCGCTAAAATAACCTTTGCGCCGAGGTAGCTCAGTTGGTAGAGCAGCGGACTGAAAATCCGCGTGTCCCCAGTTCGATTCTGGGCCTCGGCACCAGCCGCCGGCATCTTGACTTAGGGCGGATTTCTTTATTAAATAGTATTTAAGCGAACCTTAAAATCAGACAGACCAGTTTAGGGGGCGGAAGTAGTTCAGTGGTAGAACGCCTCCTTGCCAAGGAGGAGGTGGCGAGTTCGAATCTCGTCTTCCGCTCCATTTCTTTGAGATTTGGTTGACCTCACCCCCTTTAATCCCCCTCTCCTTTTAGGAGAGGGGGAATTGAAAAGAGGGACTCCGTCCCTCTTGACACCCTTTCGATTCTATTTCGGCCTTCATCCCTCTTAAACACCCCTTTGGTAAATTTAGGGGACTCTGACCCCTGAGTATCAGCGCTATGCGCCCGCTAGGCTGGGGGGGCTTCTGTATTTCACCTCTCTTAACACACTAATTTGACACCAATTCTCCCGAAAAATAGAAGAAGCCGAGGCGAACCCCGGCTTCTTCCGCCTTGGCCACCTAACCCTACTTCACCTTCACTTCAATCTGCTTGGCCTTGGCCTCTTCAGCTTTGGAGAGACGAATCTCAAGAAGTCCGTTCTCAAAGGTAGCCGAGACTTTGCTGGTGTCTACAGCAAAGGGGAGTGATACCGAGCGCGAATATTGCCCGAAGGACCTCTCGCACAGGTAGTAGCCCCTCTCTTCAGTTACCTCCTCCTGCTTCTTCTCCGCCTTAAGGCTGAGTACATCGCCGGTGATGCTGATGTTCAGGTCTTCCTTCCGGACTCCCGGGTAGTTCAGTCTTAATCACCAGTTCGTCCTTCTCTTCGTACATCTCCATCCCCGACATGAAGTCGTCGCGGAGAGTGACCACTGGCCGCCACCCCTCCCATAGTTCCTCAGCCATCCTCTCGAGCTCCTCCGTGAGAGTCAAAGCCCGGTTTGGGCTTGTTCTAATGAGTGCTGTCATGGTAATCCTCCTTTACTTTGTTTCCTACAAAAAATATTATATGTTCGGCGCCAGCCCTCGCATAGGACTTTTGTCACACTCAAGCAGCCTGATTTGCTTGACCTCACCCTCTTAAACGTCCTCATCATCAGGTGTCTAAGAGGAGCTTCGCTCCTCTTTTCTAATTACCCCCTTCCCTGGGGAAGGGGGCCAGGGGGATGGGGTATTCCGAAGATTTAAGTGTCACCTATCTTTCTGAACGAGAACACCAGTCTTGACAAAGACCCAGAACAGGACTAAACTCAAGCCTAACTTCTGAAGCAGCATTAAGCAGGGAGCGTAAAATGCCTACGGTAAAGGTTGGTGATGTCAATATCTATTATGAGGTCCACGGTAAGGGGGAAGCCCTAGTTTTGATTATGGGCTACGGGGGTAGCTCGGCGTGGTGGTTCCGGCAGGTTCCGGTCTTTTCGCGGCAATACCGGGTTGTTGCCTTTGACAACAGAGGCACCGGCCAGAGTGACAAGCCAGATATGCCCTATACCATGGAGATGATGGCCGGGGACCTTGCCGGGTTGTTGGAAGTAATCGGCATCAATGCGGCCCACATCTTTGGGGTCTCCATGGGCGGCATGATAGCTCAGCACTTTGCTTTGAGCTATCCAGAAAAGGTAATCAGTCTCGTTCTAGGCTGTACCATGTGCGGAGGCCCGCACAGTATAATCGCGGATGCGGAAGCAATGTCGGCTCTCTTTGACATGGAACGCATGCAAAGGCTGACACCGGAAGAAAGTATGAGAGAACTGCTTCCTTTCTTATTCAGTCAGGAGTTTATCAATAGCAATCGGGTTTTTATCGAGCAGTTCATAGCCAAAACGACAGAGTATGTTACTCCTTTACATAGCTATGTGAGCCAGGCGGCAGCGATAGGGGGGCATGATACCTATGAGCGTCTACCCGAGATTAAGGCGCCGACTCTGGTTATCGCTGGAGATGCCGACAGGCTGATTCCCGTCGAAAACTCGCGGCTCCTGGCCTCAAGGATACCCCAGGCCGAACTGGTCATACTGAAAAACATGGGGCATGGTTTCTAGGTTCGAGGCGGAGACGGAGGCTAACAAAGTAGTCCTGGATTTCCTCAGGCGGCACCGCCGCTCCCGCTAGGTTTTGTCTGGCGCTTTTTTGAGACCAAGCTCAATCCGATTCAAGGCTCCGTCAATATCGGCGGCGCGCTGTTATCAATCGGCCGGGAAGTGGTAAACTGGCCGTAAGTGGGTCGCTCCCCAAATCACGGCTAACCTTTTGCCGACATTATCGTTATAAAGAGTAGAATATTTCATTCATCCAGCGGTCCCAAAGTCAGGGTTAATTAATAGCCAACCTATTGACAGACCAGAAAGCCTGCACTATTATTAAGCTAGAATTTGTCTCCTGGCCAATGGGTTAATTAATTAGGAGGTTAGCAAATGAAAAGTAAATGGTATCCTCCGCATATTGGGATTAGCTTTGACCCTTTCTCTACTGATACTGGCCATACCCGCCACGCCGGCTCTGGCACTAATCGGCACCATAAGCACTATTTCTCCGACTACCGGTCCCCCGGGGACACTGGTCAGCATTACCGGCTCAGGATATTCACCGAACGGTACACCCACTGTCTTGTGGTCGGGGGTGCCGCTGACCACTACCGGCTCGGTCAATGGCACCGGTTACCTTAGCGCCTCATTCTACGTGCCGACCTATCCCCGGGCGACATATTCTGTCACAGTAACGTCAGCCAATGCGACAGTCACTGACACAACACTTACCCCCGCCTACTTTACGATAACACCGCAGGTTACCTTGAGTTCTGCGTCCGGCTATGTCGGTGACACGATTACGGTTAGCGGCACCGGCTTTTACGCTAGCTCAACGGTAACCATCTATTTTGACTCTACGGTCTTGGTTCACGACAACTGCCCTTGCCAACGGCACTTTTAGCGTTGTCGACCACCGTCCCGGCCAGCGTTCGGGGCACCCATACGGTACAGGGGTATGATGCCTATGGCTACTCTCCTTCTGCTGCCAGCTTCACTACTTATTCCAAGATAACCGTTACCCCCGCCTCAGGCGGTGTCGGCGACAACATTACCATTAGCGGCACTGGCTTTGCCGCCAGTCAAAACATAGCCATCACCTTTAATGGTGTCGCCATGACGACAACACCGGCCGCCGTTACCACCAGCACCGTTGGCTCCTTTGGCCCGGCCACTTTTACTGTTCCGGCCATTGTTCGGGGCAGCTATACGATAAGGGCACAGGATATTAGCGGCAATTATGCCACGGCCACCTTTAGTACCACGCAGTCAATAACCCTGACCCCAACCTCAGGCCCGAATGGCACCAAGGTGACCGTTAACGGCACCGGGTTTAACGCCAGTGCCACGATTACCATCTACTTTGACGATGTCCCCGTGACGACAACACTGGCCGTGGTTACCACCGACCCGACGGGTGTCTTCAGCACGAGCTTTAATATTCCCTCCAGCTCAGGCGGTGCTCCACCAGATAAAAGCCAGCGATGGCACTAACACTGATACCAAAACCTTCACCGTTACGGCTGCCCTCAGCATAAGTCCCACGAGTGGATATGTTGGCATGAAGGTTACAGTAACCGGCACTGGCTTCCTGGCTAGCAAGTCAGATGTAACCATCCTTTTTAACAATGTACTGGTTAAAACTACCTCAACTGATGCCAAAGGTGTTCTCAGCACCACCTTTGATGTACCGGCCCAGGCGGCGGGCACTTATACCATAAGGGTCAGCGACGGCACCAATGTTAAGGACGCCGACTTCACGGTGACGACCTCCGCCACAATTAGCCCGGTCACCAGCACCGCTTCGCCCGGCCATGTTGGTGACAATATTACGGTGAGCGGCGTGGGCTTTATGGCCGGGAGCACGCTGACCATCACCTATGACAACAAGACGGAAGCCTCCACGACCGTCGCCAGTGACGGTAGTTTCTCAGCTTACCTTCCCTGCCCCGGCCAGCCTCAAGGGAGCACACACGGTAATCGCCAGTGACAATGTCAGTAGTATACCGCTTACTTTCGTCATGGAATCTACACCACCAGCCGTGCCGGCGCTATCCAAACCAGAGGCGGGCACCAAAGCCAAGTCACAGGCCACCTTCGATTGGGCCACGGTTACCGACCCCAGCGGCGTCACCTATACGCTACAAATCGCTACTGACACTGAGTTCACCGAGCTAGTGCTGGAAAAGGAGTTGCTGACTGAGTCGGAGTATACCCTGACCAAGGCCGAAAAACTGGAGTCGGTCAGCCAGGAGACCCCCTACTACTGGCGGGTTAAAGCTATAGATGGCGCCTCCAATGAGAGTGCCTGGTCAGATGCCGGGTCATTCTATGTCGGCTTTTTCCTATCGCAACAAACTATAATCTACATTATCATTGGAATTGGTGCCGTGATACTTATTCTGCTGGCCTTCTGGCTGGGCCAGCGGAGAGCCATCCGCTAGGTGTAGAGCCCGAGAAAAGTAATAAAGAGAGGGGGCTTAAGCCCCCTCTCTTTATGTTTTGTCGGTCACTGAGCCGGCTTTGGGCTAGGTGTTGGCTTTGAGGATGCGGATGATTCTCGTCCTGGCCTTGGCCACTTCCAGTCTATCGACCTGCTCGATAGCCGCCTGGAGGTCGCCCTCCCTGGCCAGATGGGTGGTCATCACCACCGGGACAAACTCTTTGGACACCGCCTCCTTCTGAATGACGCCGGCAATACTGATATTGTATTTCCAGAAGATATTGCAAATCTGGGCCAGGACGCCCGCCTGGTCAGCCACGCTGAATCTCAGGTAGTAACGCCGGGTGACATTTTCCGGCGAGCCCAGAACTATTGGCTCGGCTGAAACTGGCATGGGCATGGTGCGGCCCTCGGCGATGTCCAGCAAGTCTTTAATCACCGCCTCGGCGGTGGGGTAAGTACCTGCCCCCGGCGCCACCAGACCGGAAACGATGCCGTATTCACCCTCAAGCTCAATGCCATTATAGGCACCTTCCAGGGAACCGAGAAGCGAGACACTGGGGATGAGCGCCGGATGTATGCTGACATGGAAAACACCTTCGCTCTGCTCGATGACCCCCACCAGCTTTACCGAATACCCCAGCTCGGTGGCATACTGTATATCCTGGGAGGTGACTTCTCTGATGCCCTCGATTGGGAAGGCACCGACCGAGTGATAGGAGTTGCTGATGAGCCCCAGCAGAATGCGAATCTTGTTAGCGGTGTCAATCCCGTCAACATCCTCTGATGGGTCAGGCTCGGCGTAGCCCTTGGCCTGCGCTTCCTTCAGCGCCTCAGCAAAGCCCTTGCCCTCCCGGGTCATGGTGGAGAGAATGTAATTGGAAGTGCCGTTCAGGATAGCATGAATCCTCTTGAACTTCTTGGCCATGGCCCCGGCCTGACGAAATTCATGAATGAGGGAGTGACAGCCAACAAAGCTGGCCCGGAAACCGATGCGTCGGTTCAAAGAAGTGGCCAGCTCGAAAATATCGTGCCCTTCTTTGGCTAACAGCATCTTGTTGGCGGTAACCACATCCTTGCCGTTCTTGAGGGCGGTTGACAGGATGCTTTTGGCCGGCTCAATACCACCAATCAGCTCGACCACGATATCCACCTCCGGGTCAGCCACCACCGTTCGCCAATCGGTGCCCAGATAACTGGCGGGCAAAGTAACGGGGCGCTGGCGCTTCAGGTCGATATCAATAACCTTGACCAGCTTAAGCCGGGGAATCCCATTCTTATACAGCAGCTCCACCACACCCGTGCCAATGTTGCCAAAACCAACCACCGCCACCTTTTTGGCTCTGGTTTTGGCCGGTGATTTGCCCATCGGCACTTTAGCTTCGACCATAGTCCTGTCTCCTTAGCCGAGATAATCCCCGATAGCTATATTATAGCTTAAGGGGGTGAGTGTCAAACACCTCAGAATACTTAACAACCTCACCCCCCGCCTGCCAAGCCTCGTGCGGCGGGCAGGCCTGACCCCCTCTCCTTAGGTAAGGGGAGGGGGTATTTTTTAATGAAAGAGTCCCGACTAGTCGGGACTCTTAAACTCCCTTCTTCCCCCTTTCCCCTCTATTTGTCTGTTAATTCGTGACTATGGGTGAGAAGTAATCGCGAAAATTGTGATTATACCCCTGGAAGGACCATAATACCAGAAGACCCTATAGGCTGCTGGTGTTTTCTGCTCTGCATATGCCTCGAACACCTTCTCCCCATTTGGACCTTTCAAACTTAAATATTCGTGAGTTTGAAGGCTATTGTGACGGGGATTGATTGCGAGGAATTCGATGGTCTTCTTGACAGCTTTGTAACGTTTCTTTTGGGATGCATCACCCTTGAGCAGGTAGTAAGTCTCTTCGGCTTCCTTAGTCCATTCTAACTCGAACAAAATACTTGACCTTATAGAGTGTTGAGGTCTACCTTTGATACCCTACCTTGTGCCGCATCGTTTAGACCCCGCCGCACTGACGCGATGGCATCCGGATTATTGAATAACCATGCTTCTGAAGCTGGAATGCTTACTTGTGGGTCCAGCACAATTTGCCCAAGGCTGTTAATGTATATATGATAGGTAACACCTTCTAGCACTTGAAGCTTGGGTAAAACTACTCGCTTTTTGGCATCTGGTTTTACGCTCTCAGCTACCCTTTGGAAATCTGTATCCTTTATTATCATAGCCTTCATAATGAAATCATAACACTGGTGGGATTATTTGTCAAGTGGGATTATCCCACTTTTATAACCTCACCCCCTACTCCCCTCTCCCTGACAGAGGAGAGGGGGTTGGTTTACTGTTAACTAAATAGAAACGACTGAGTTCATTACCTCTTATTAACTCTCTCTTTCAACTTCGTTTATGACAATTTTCGTGTAAAAGTATAGCTTTATCCATATCGAGCCGATTCTTGACCACCTTTTGAATGTGCAATAATGTGATGACTGGTAGTTAGTTTAAACACCATCCTCCGGCTAACAATAACCATATAAACCCTTTTGCCTGAAATACAAATATCCTTTTCTGCTACTACCATCACAATAGTCTGATCAAGGTCTTTAACTATAATCGAGGTGTAATCTAGTGTACTCCCGTAGACATTATTTCAAATCTTTATCTTTATAGATTCCGGTGTAGTCATTACTTTTGACTGCAATTTAAAACTCATATCATTCATTTTAAAATATCCGAGTTGCCCTACTCATTCCAGAGGGTGAGGTTTTTATCATATATTAGCAGAATACCGCCCATTAAGCGTTTTTCATGACCCCCAATTGCTATCTGTATTTATGAAAATTCATTCATCAAATTTTTATTATCAGCTTTATACTTTCTTAGAAGTAAGACTAATTTAACAAATATGAATCGTATAGCCCTATTAAACTCGCCTAAGTTGAAATGCAGTTAAAATAACGTATTAAGACTACTCTGTAGAAAATCCAAATTAGTCTTAAAAACATTTTACCTTTTTGTTGCTAATACTTTTTATCATATGTATCCGAACCACATTAATCATAGATTCACTAAATCAAGGCTAGGGAATATTTTATTTCCAAAATCGCTCTCAAATTCTAGAGTTAATAGTATCTGCCGCTAGTTCGTCTCCTAACGATAATATTTTATCATCACCTCTTGAAGATTCATGTTAAAATTGGGTGTTTGCTCTCTTATTTCTTCTAAAAGGTATGCTTTAAATTTGCCTCTATAAGCGTTTAATTTTTCTGCTTTATTCAGAGGTGTACCTTCCTGTAATCTGCAAGAAAGTCTGTAATATATCTTCTTCTTTACTATGCCGGATCTTAGCACTTTCCTTAAATCTAATGAAGTTCACAGCAATAGCATTAATAAGCGTTTTTTCCTCCTCATCTAAACTCTCTATAGGGCAGATTCAAATTCCTCCTTTGTATTAGAGAGCTTTTTAATATCTAACTTGCCTTTAAGGTATTGTTGTATTGTTAATAGTCTTTGCTGACCATCCAATATTTATATGCCATTTTTATTTTTATATAGAACTATTACTCCGATTGAATAACTACTTATTAATTATTTTATTAATTCTATACTTTTGCTTTAGTCAGATTCCCCACGTTGATAATTTTTATTAATATATATTTTATTGTTTAAATCAGTTAGGTATTCTAGTATACAATCACCAAACTAATATCAGAGATTTTCTTTCCATAACTTGCTTTTGGTTTTGGTTGACTAATTATTAGCACAAAAGTGAAAGGGAGCGTAAGCCACTCTCGCCTCTCCCTCATCTCCCCCTCGCCTCCCTCGGCGCATACTGGCTGGCCGCCTCCACCACCAGCGCCAGGCTCATCAGGAAATCATCGTGCCCCGGTGCCCTGAGCCGGGTCGAAGGGCCGGGTCAACATAGAAGTTCATCGTCTGGCTGGGGCGGTAGTGACTCTTCGCCCACTCCATCTCCCGCCAGAATTCCTGGTACTCGGCGGAACCATCGGCGCGGTACATTTTCAACCTCCCGGAATTGACCGCCGCCAGCAGATTAAAACCCAGCTCTGATTTTGACGGCTGGGTAAAGACAAAGGGGATGACCACTGAACCGAGCGCTTGCTTCAAAAAAGAGGCCACCGGCTGGCCCACGCCGGTGGCATCAACCACCACCCGCCGACAACGCCAGACATTCTTGAGCAGGTCAACCAGTTGGGCATAGAGTTCAGTATGTTTTTTGCCTGTCCACCAGTAGTGCTCCACCACTTTTACCCGGGGTTGCCTCTGGACGGCGTCGGTATTAGAGAAATCCAGTTCGGCGATGGTAACCACCGTCGAGTCCTGGCGTGGCTTGATGGCTCGGAGCCGGGCGCCCTCTTCTTCCTCCGCCTCCCCGGCCAGGTCAACCCCGGCCACATAAACCTTGCCCGGATTCCGGCTGGTGCTGGCGACCATGCTCGCCCTGAAGCTGGGCTCTCTGCTGTAAAGAAAGAAACCCGCCCCCGCCCCGGATTGGCACCAGGCAGTACTGGGTCAGGAAGAGGGGATGATTGTCTCCCAGCCGTGCCCTTTCTGCCTCAACATAGGCTAGGTAATCGGGATTACACCTGGCCACTTCCTGCCAGTCGTAGCGGAAATGTCTCTTGAGACCATCCTTCTTTTCCAGCTCAAGGTTGGTCTGCTTGACCTCTTCCAACAAGGTGCTGTCATCCCAGGTTGTCCCGTAGTGGACGGTGGTGACATTGGTGGTGGCACCCATCGGCTTGAATTCTTTGGTGTATTTCTCCTGGCTGACATCCTGCGACTCGTCTATTTCCAGTAGAAGATGGGCCGTGTGCCCCACCACATTGGCTGATTCATCCGCCGAGAGAAAAATTGCCCGGGCATTGCCCAGCCGGATAATGTAGCCCAGCTCAGCCGCCCAGATGCCAGCAAAGCCAGCGTCATTGAGCCGGTCCTTGAGCCGGGTCATGGAAATAATGGTCTGGGGTTTGAAGGTGGGCGAGCACTTCACCAGGTTCCGGGGTTCGGCCATAAAGAGCGTCAGGAGCAACAGTTCTAGCTGGGCGGATAACTCGTTCTTACCGCCCTGCCGGGCAATTTCCACCGAAAAGGTAAGTCCCTGGCGACCAAAGACGCTATCCAGAATAGCTCGCGCCACTTCCTGCTGATAGGGACGCAACTGACTGATATGGAAATCGTTTATTGACCTAACCCCCCTTGATGCTTCCCTTATCCACTAAAGACAAACCAGCCATCATCCGGCGCGCTACTTCTTGAGGGTAGCGCCGAGGATGCCAAGGGGGAGGGCCACATCTTTGAGGACATTGACGATAGCCTCCTTCAGCCCTTTCTTATCATCCTGGCTGATGCTGTACCTGGTTCGCACCAGTCGCACCAGGGTATTGGTGGCCTGCATGATGAGCTTGATATTCTCCGGGTCGTGCGCCAGCAGGGACTTTATTTTTACCCTCAGCAGGGCAATCTCCTCATCCAGCCCCTCAACATCGGTCGCCTGCTCAAAGTCGAGCCGCTCGGCTTCATCCAGCACCCGGGAGTAGAAGCCGTGCTTCCGGGCGTTCTGATTACCCCTGGGGTGCCCCTCTTTTTTTGTTTGTTGAGTCTGCCATTGGGTTCTGCTCCATTTTTCAAAACGCTAGCCATCGCCCAGACAATGACATGGGCGGCCAGGTCCCATCTCTGCTTTTTCACGGCTAGTTGCAGGAGGTTCATCCTCGCCTCCAGTCAGTTTGTTTCGGCTCAATAATAGCACAAATGTTCTAGCAGAGCTACCGGGTTTTGTCGCATTTTGGGGCGATTATGAACCTATACTAAAAAGAAATGGAGCGGAAGACGAGATTCGAACTCGCGACCTCCTCCTTGGCAAGGAGGCGTTCTACCACTGAACTACTTCCGCCCCGAACTGAACCTGTTAGATTATTAAGGTTTCTCTACTTCTATTAAACGAAGAAATCAGCCCTAAGTCAATATGCCGGTGGCTGGTGCCGAGGCCCAGAATCGAACTGGGGACACGCGGATTTTCAGTCCGCTGCTCTACCGACTGAGCTACCTCGGCGCAAAGGTTATTTTAGCGGGTTAGTGAGAGGGGTGTCAAGCACGGAGGGAGTCAGAACCCAGCCGGGGCACGGTGGATTGTTACTCCTCTGCCTTGGGCACGAGGAAGTGAGCGTACCGTCAACGATTCAAGCTCTAGCGCCTGCGCCTAACCGCAAAGAGTATCCCTATGAGAATAACCAGCGCCGCTATGAGAATCCAACTCCACCAGACCAAATGGCCAGTCCTCCTTGATTTTTAATATTGGGGCAAATTCTTTGCCATATTATAACACTTCAAACTCAGCCTGGATACAAGTTGTGTTGGTCTATATGATTAGTGACACCTTCCCATTACAAATCACCTCACCCCCTTAAATCCCCCTCTCCTTCTAGAAGAGGGGGAAGAGAAGAAAAAAAGAGTCCCGACTGGTCGGGACTCTTAGACGCCCCAAATGCTATTTATGCCTCGGAACAGCTTGCCAATCGGCGCTCGGTTGTGGTATGAATGAAGGTCAAAAGCCCCCCAAATCGTTGGAGAAGTAATTGGCAGAGGAAGTAAAAGCGCCCGCCCAGAAGCGAATCTTGGGTTTCAGCCCTAATGTCTTCTTTCTGGGCATTGTCAGCCTGCTGACGGATATCTCCAGTGAGATGATTTTTACCCTCGTCCCCCTCTTTCTCTCCAATGTGCTGGGGGCCACCACGACTATTATTGGCCTGGTCGGCGGTCTATCTGATAGCACCGATGCCATCTTCCGCATCTTCAGCGGCTGGTTCAGCGACAAAATCGGCAAGCGCAAGCTCCTGGCGGTAGTCGGCTACAGCCTGTCCACAGTAATCAAGCCCTTTATGTACCTGGCGAACACCTGGGGCACGGTCTTAGCCATCAGATTCGGAGATAGAGTGGGCAAGGGCATCCGCTCTTCGCCGCGGGATGCCCTGTTGCCAGCTCTGTCTTGCCTCACGAGCGGGGTAAGGGCTTCGGCTTCCACCGGGCGATGGACACCACCGGCGCCACTCTGGGCTTAATTCTGGCCGCCATTATTATCTACCTTGTCCAGGGCGGTGGGCTGGAGCTCAGCCTCAAGAGCTACCAGTGGCTGGTGCTGGTCGGCACTATTCCGGCGGTGCTGGGGGTCATTGTCCTGCTTGTCTTTGTGCGTGAGAAGCGGGGGGAGGAAGGGTTGGGCGATGGCCTCAAGACCGGGGCGTCCACAGCCAAAGGCGGCTTTGATATCCGCTTCAAAATCTTCCTGGCGATTATGGCGGTGTTTACCCTGGGTAATTCCAGCGATTTCTTTCTCATTCTCAGGGCACAGAATCTAGAAGTGCCTCTGGTGCAGGTTACCCTGATGCTCGCCCTGTTCAATGCTACCTATGCCGTAACTTCTTTGCCGATGGGTATGTTATCTGATAGGCTGGGTAGACGCCGCGTTATTAGTCTCGGTTGGTTTATCTATGGTTTGGTCTACCTGGGATTTGCTCTCGCGTCAAGTATATGGCTGGCATGGCTACTCTTCGCCTTCTATGGAATTTACTATGGAATAGTTGAGGGGGTAGCCAAAGCCTTTATCGCCGACCTCGTTCCCGAAGGCAGGCGGGGCACCGCCTATGGCCTGTACCAGGGGGTAACCGGTTTAATGCTGTTGCCGGCCAGCCTGATTGCCGGCTGGCTCTGGGAAGCGCTCAATCCTTCAGCGCCGTTCTATTTTGGGGCGGGGCTGGCCTTCCTGGCCGATGGTGGGTATTCTGGCGCTGATTAAGGAACCGAAAAGGTCAATCTAGGTCAGAACGGTCAACTGGTGAGCCTCGTTTTTTTCTCGCGGTATGTGCATGAAAACGCACTTCTCAAATTGCATTTGCCGTTGCTTCACCTTGATATACAGAGGCCGGATGGCCGCCGCCTTGACCCGGTATTGTCCGTTGACCTGTCGTACCAGCCACTCTGAATCAGAGCGCACTTCCACTTGAGTGACGCCTAATTTGAGGGCTGCTTCCAGAGCGGCGATGACTGCCTGGTATTCCGCCTCGTTATTGGTGGCTTTCCCGATTGACTGCGAGATACGGCTGACGACCCGCCCTCGCTCGTTCTTGATGATGACACCGATGCTGGCTGGCCCCGGGTTGGGGTCGGCAGCACCATCGGTGAAAATAATAGCTTTCTTCATGGTGTTGGCCTAAGGCAGAGTAAAGGATGCGCCCGCAGCTACCGCACTGCACCAGACTACCGCTTCTGGCCTGCTGCAACTCGCTGACCGGCAGGGAAATCCGGCAGCCGCGGCAAATTCCCTGTTCTACACTGGCCACGGCGGTCCCCTTCCCCTTCTTTAGCCTGTGATAGAGGTCGAGCGTCTCAGAGTCAATCCCGGCCGCCAGCAGTTGCTGCCTCTGCCTGAGGTTAGCCAGTGCATTCTTCAATTGTTCCAGCTCCGCCGTTAGATTCTGCTGGCGGGTTTGCCAGTCGGTCTCTATGGACTTAACCTCAGTGCTCAGGCTGGTGACATTTTCCCGGCCCAACTCAGCCTGTTCCATTATTTCCAGGGTTTTGTCTTCAAGCTGGTTACGCCGGGCTTTCAGTGCCTCGGCCTCCTGCTGCAGACTGGTCAGTTCTTTGGGATTGCGTATCCGGCCGCTGTAGAGGTCTCTTTCGGCGGTGGTGAGCTTGCTGGTGAGGTCGTCAATCTCCCATTCCAACGAGCGCTGCTGGTGGGACAGTTCGTCCAGTCGCTTTTTGTCTTGAGCCAGTCTATTCCGGACATTAGCTAATGCCTCGCTTTCACCGAGCTGGCTGGTAATCTGTTTTACCGCCTGCTCTTTTGATTCAAGCTCAAGGTCGACTTCCTGAAGCTGGTAGAGCTGTTTGGCCACACTCATTTTGGTTCTTTCTATTCTATAACAGTGATACGGTAATATCAATTCAGGCCGACTCATATTTGATTTGCCTCAGATTACCTGAACCCGCCGGGCTTGTGCTACAATGTAAATATGAGACTCGGGGCTTTTGAGCTGAATGAGCCGGTGCCGGAATTGAAGGAGCCGCACGCGCTGGCGATGCTGGACCCCTGGATTGATGTCGGCAGTGTCGGCACACTGACTCTGGCCTGGCTGGAGAAACATTTTCAGGCTAAGGAATTAGCCCGGATAGTCCGACCCGGCAACTTCTTTGACTTCACGCGCTATCGTCCGACCAGCCTTTTCAAGGAAGGCCGCCGCGAGGTCATCGTCCCCAATACTTATGTTACCTACGCCCAACAGCCCGCCGGGCACGACTTCCTTTTCCTCCATCTCCTGGAACCGCACAGCCACAGCGAGGTGTATGTTGAATCAATCTCCCGGCTCCTCGCCCGGTTTGGCGTCACCCGCTACTATCTCATCGGCAGTATGTACGACTATGTGCCCCACACTCGACCCTTGATTGTCACCGGCGGTGCTGTCGGCCGGCGAGTGACGCAGGAGCTGGAACGACTGGGCGTGGAGTCCAGCAACTACCAGGGCCCGACAACCATTACCTACCTGGTTACTCAGCGTGCCCCGGAGATGGGGATGGAAACGATGAGCCTCATCGTGCACCTGCCGCAATACACTCAACTCGATGAGGACTACTCTGGCGCAACCCGACTCATGGAAATGCTGAGCTTGCTGTACGGCATCCCCAAAGACGAGGCCTATTACGTCCGGGCGAAGGAACAACTGGACGAGATTAATCAGGCCTTAGACAGAAACCCGCAACTGAAAGCCATTGTCCGGGAAATAGAGACCCACTACGAAGAGCGCCTCAGAACCAGACGCGAAGAGCGGCCACCCTACCTGTCCCCGGAAGTTGAGAGATTCCTTTCCGACTTGGAGAGAGGCTTCAAGGAAAATTAGCCGCTACGCCCGGACCTAGAGTTTCTTCCGCTTGTTACCGATATAGTCCACCAGCAGGTATTGCCCCAGGCTGTCGGCGCTGGTGAAGAATACCCGCCCCTTATTGATGCGCGCCATCTGCGTCACGAAGGCACCGAGAAAACGCCCGCTCTCCAGCATGAAGGTATTGATGACGATGCCCTTCTGCGTGCACTTCCTCACTTCCCTCAGCGTCAATCTGCAGGGTGCGCAGGCTGGGCGGATACTGGAAATAGACATGCTCGCCCTCAAAGTGGGCCGTTGGCTCGCCATCCGATATCAAGATTATCTGCTTATTAGTGCACAGTTCCTTGGACAGCAGCTTCCGGGCCAGGTAAAAGCCGTGCTGCATGTTGGTGTACGGGTCGAACTCGTCCCAGTTCATGTAGGACAGGTTTTCTTTCTTTATCTGCCGGGCATAGCTGGAAAAACCCACGATGTACAGGCTGTCCTTGGGGTACTGCGTCCGGATGAGGTTATCCAGGGCAACAGCCACCCTCTTGGCCGCCTGGAAATTGCCCCGCATCGGCATGGATAGACTCAAGTCCAGCATCAGGACAGTGGCCGACCGGGTCACCGCCTCGGTCCTGAAGACCTCGAAGTCGTCCACCTTCATCTTCACGGGCGGCTTGTGCGGCTCCCGCTGGATGGCATTCATGATCGTCTTCTGGAGATGGAGTTGAAAATCATCGCCGAACTCATATCGCTTGGTCTCCTCTATTCTGCTCACCACCCTGCCCCTCAGATTGAGTTTATGGCCGCCGGCGCGGTCTTTCCTCAGCTGGGCAAAGATATCCTCCAGAGCCTTCTGCCCGATTTTCCTCATCCCGCGCGGCGTCAGCTCGTACTTGCCGTCCTTCCAGCGGATATAGCCCGCCTCTTCCAGAACCTTGGTGATACTGCGCAGCCTCTCCAGCTCTTCCGCCGCCTCATTGCCCATCAGCTCCTTGACCAGCTTCTCGTTGACCGCATCCAGCGAACGGCTATACTGCGAGTCCTTGAGCTGGCCCTCCAGCTTGTCCATCTTCTGCAGCTTTCCATCAGCTTGAGGGCCTCGTTGTAGGAGAGAGACTCCTCGCCGGTGAAGGGATACTGCTGGCGCAGCTCGTCGCTCGGGAAGAGGGCTTCCAGGTTGGCCGCCATCTTGGCCAGCTCGTACTGGGTGGCTTCATCCATCATCGACTCCAATAATTCTTCCAGCTGCCTGCCGGTCTTTCGGCGACAGGCTGTCCAGCAAGGACTGTGCCTGGGCTATCTGGTTCTGCAGACGCTCGATCAGCTCATCCAGGTTCTGCGGCGGCTCTGGACCAAAGAAGTCGCCAAACTGCTCCATGAACTTCTGGAAATCAGGCTCCTCGCCCCTCAGCCGCTGCTCCAGCATCTGGTTGATGGCCTCAACCAGGTGCCGGATACTGGCCAGGGCACTGGGGTCCATATTCTTGAAGTTCTGGACCAGGTCGCGGGCGTATGATTGCATGGCGTGCTTTTTCAGCATATCCATCAGTTCCTGGAACTGGCGCCGGGCGTCATCGTCCATGAAGTCATACTGGGAGAGTTCCTTTATCTGGCCGCCAATGTCCGGCGGCAGCTCGTCCAGCTTCTTCAGGTGCTGGGCGGCCATATCTTCCATCGTCTTGAGCAGCTTGTCGCGCATTTCCTGGACTTACCGGGCCAGCGCCTTCTGCCTTGCTTTCTGCCTGGCTTCGTCCAGTCGGCGCTGGATGCCCTGTCGCTCCGTCTTCAGTATGTTGTCCAGCTTCTCCCGTATCTCCTCCATCACCGAACCGAGATTATACTTGTCAAGCTGACTCTGCCGCCGCTGGCGGAGTCGCTGGAGCAAGTCCTGAATGCTGGGCAAACGCCGGCCCTGGCTATCCTGCAGACCGCCGCGCTGCATCTGACGCAGGGCATAGGAGAGGTCGCCGTAGGACATCAGGTTGCGTCCCAGCTCCTCCATGAGCTCATCGGCGTCCAGCTCAAAGATGTCCTGAGTTCCGTCCCACTCGGAATAACGAAATCTTCCCATAGCTACCGCCTTACCGCCGGTAAACTGTTTTGCCTTCCAGCTTGGACTTGTTCAATCGCTTGTTGAGATGCAGGCCTTCCAGAATAAACTCCACGGCTGAAGCTATCGTCTCCGGCCTCTCCGAGTCATCCACCCCTTTGACCACCTTGACCAGGCCCATGATTTCCTTGACATTGCGCACATAGGACTTGGCCTGCATCGTGTCCGAGACCTCCACGCTGAAGCCACCGCTGAACTGCGTGACCACCTCCTCCAGCCTGGGCAACTGGTAGTAGCGGTTGAAAACAGTGAGCACCGCTTTCTTGGTCAGGTCGTCCAGAAGCTTTTCTTCCCGGGTATCTTCAAAACTCTCCAGCTCTATCTTGCCGGTGGTGGAAGCGAGAATGTAGGCCAGGTCGCTGATGCGCGGCACCGCCAGCTTCTCACCCAGGGTAACCGCCCGCCGGACAGCGTTGCTGATGATGGTCTCGTAGTTGGCGATTGACACGCGAACACTCACCCCGGAGCGCTGGTTGATATCCGGACTCTTCCGGGCGAAGTGCGTGAGCTCGGCGATAATCTCCTTCATGTACTTGGGGACATAGCACTCAAAGTCATCGCCGCTGAACTGCCGCCGCTCCTGCTCCATGATGGTGATTTCATCTTCAATGGTGGCCGGGTAATGAGTCCGGATCTGAGCCCCGTACCTGTCCTTAAGGGGCGTGATAATCCGCCCACGGCTGGTATAGTCTTCCGGGTTAGCGCTGGCCACCAGGAAGACATCCAGGGGCAAGCCGCACACGGTAGCCCCGAATCTGGACGTCGCTCTCCTCCATCAAGTTGAAAAGCCCAACCTGCAGCCTCTCGGTCAGGTCAGGCAGCTCATTGATGCAGAATATGCCCCGGTTGGTCCGGGGAATCAGGCCATAGTGGATGGTCAGTTCATCCGAGAGGTACCTCCCCTCCGCCACCTTGATCGGGTCGACATCCCCAATCAAATCGGCGATGGTAATATCCGGCGTGGCCAGTTTCTCACCATACCTCTCCTGCCGCGGCAGCCAGGCAATTTCCGTGGCGTCACCCTCGGTTGCCACCTTGTCCCGGCACCACCGACATATCGGGGCCAGGGGGTTGTCATTGATTTCACAGCCCTTGATTACGGGCATCTCCTCGTCCAGCAGGTTGACCATCAACCGCATCATTCTCGACTTGGCCTGCCCGCGCTCGCCGAGGAAGATGATGTCCTGCCCCGAGATTATGGCATTTTCAATCTGGGGAATGACCGTATCATCATAGCCGATGATTCCGGGGAAGATATTCTTCTTCTCCCTCATCATGGCGATGAGATTTCGCCTCATTTCCTCTCTGATTGAGACGAGCCTGTAGCCGGAAGCCTTTAATTCACCAATTGTCCGTGCTTTATTTCCTTTAGCCATATCAATTCTCATCCCTTCTGAATTGTTTGAGTACACCTCCGCTAGATTCTTGCTCCGAGAGCAATAGACCTATTGTAACACAATGGGCATCAGTCAATAAAATCTCAGACTGCTGCCAAATAGGGCAAGATAAAATAACTTTACCAGTAGTAGCGGATACGGTATGATAAATACCGTTGAGCAATTCAGGCACAGCATCAACGCAATAAATTTTCAACGGGGAAAGGAGTTTCAGAATATGGCCACGGTAAATACCGTCCTCGGCCCGATTAACACGGCTAAGCTTGGCTTTACCCTGATGCACGAGCACCTTCTGGTCGCCTCGGCCGGCGTTCCCCAGAACTATCCCGGTCTGCTCGGCGACGACTATGTGGAGCGCATTGTCCGGGGCCTGAAGAAGGCCAAAAAGGGCGGAATAGACACTGTGGTTGATGCCACCACCCTTGACCTGGGCCGGGATGTTACGATGATGGCCGAGGCCTCCCGCCGCTCCGGCGTCAATATCATCGCCGTGACCGGCTGGTGGCTGGAAGTACCCCGCTTTCTGGTCGGCGTCTCCGCCGACCAGTTTGCTGACCTCTTCACCCGTGAAATCCAAGAGGGCATCGCCGGGACGGGTATCAAAGCGGGACTGCTCAAGGCTGCCAGCGACCTCGCCGGAGTAACCCGGGCCGAGGAACCAGTACTGCGCGGCGTGGCTCGCGCCCATCGGCGCACTGGCGTGCCCATCATGCTCCATTCCTATTCGCCCGGTCAGGTGGGCCGGCAGCAACTGGCCATTCTGAAAGAGGAAGGAGTTGACCTGCGACGGGTCAAAGTCGACCACTCCAATGACACTACCGACCTGGAATACCTTACCTGGATTCTGGAGCAGGGGTGCTATCTTGGTATGGACCGCTATCCCGGACGCGTTACCAGCTCCCAGGCTCGCACCAGAACGATGAAGGCCCTGATTGATGCTGGCTGGGCACATCGCCTGCTGCCCTCCCATGACCACGCGCTGGTGTGGCTCAAACAAGGAGCCTTGCCCCAGGACTCACCCATGTCCCCCGAAGAGCGGGCAAGGCGAAATCCCCACGGCTACCTCTACATGAAGAAGGTCGTCTTCCCCCAGCTTAAGGAGATGGGCGTCTCCGAGGCACAATTGAATCGACTGTGTGTTAACGGGCCAAAGAATTTCTTTGAGGGTAAATAGACACTGACATTACTCTCAACTTCCGCATCCCGAGCCCCGCGGAAACACCGATGAAAACGAGCGATTTTGACTACTCCCTGCCCCCGGAGCTTATCGCCCAGACGCCCATTGAGCCCCGCGACCATTCGCGATTGATGGTAGTGAACCGCCGCGACCACTCCTTACAGCACCGCCGGTTCTTTGAAATCTTGGACTACCTTCAGGCCGGGGATGTTCTGGTCTTCAATGACAGCCGGGTCATCCCCGCCCGCCTCAGCGGTAAGAAGGCCGAGAGCGGCGGCAAGCTGGAAATTCTGCTGTTACAGCGCCTGAGTCCCAATGTCTGGCAGAGCCTGGTCCGACCCGCCCGGCGGGTCAAGGTCGGCACCAGAATGGAGATAACCAGCGACTCGGCTAACAATGATTTGAAAATCACCGCGGAAGTAACCGGGTCGGGCGAAGGCGGCACCAGAGTAATAACCTTTTCCGATGAAAGACTGCTGCCCCGGCTGGGTCAGATTGCCCTGCCACCCTATATCCACACCCCCCTGGCCGACCCGGAGCGCTACCAGACAGTCTACGCCCAGACCAATGGCAGCGTGGCGGCACCCACCGCCGGACTGCACTTCACCCCGGAGCTAATTGACTAAGATAAGGAATAAGGGCGTTCGTGGCTGTTTTGTTACCCTGCATGTGGGGCTGGACACCTTCCAGCCCGTTCGGGAGGAAAACCCGCTGGAGCACCGGATACACCAGGAATACGGCGTGCTCAACCCGGAGACCGCCGACGAACTATCCCGGGCCAAAGCGGAAGGGCGGCGGGTAATATGCGTCGGCACGACCAGCGTCCGGCTGGTGGAGGCGGTGGCTCAAGCCAGCCGCCCGACCAGCTTAAAACCCTTTGCCGGGTGGGTAAACCTGTTCATCGTGCCGGGATACCAGTTCCGGATGGTTGATGCCATGATTACCAACTTCCATCTACCCCGGACCACGCTGATGATGCTGGTGAGCGCCTTTGCCGGAAGGGATTTTATTCTGCAGGCCTACCAGGAAGCCATCACCCAGCGCTATCGCTTTTATAGTTTTGGGGATGCGATGGTGATTCTGTGAGACAGACAACACATGTTCTACCCCTCGTGCGCAATCTTTCAACAGCCCAAAGATGGGTTTCACTAACCCATCCCCCTGACCCCCTTCCCCCGATTATCATCGGGGGAAGGGGGAGATTAAATTGAAGAGGGGCTAACGCCCCTCTTAGACTCCCAAGGAGAGAACTAGAGGGAGGCGAAAACTCTCTATCCATAGGGCGTTAAAGAGGGACGAAGTCCCTCTTACAAAACCCCTCCCCCTCTCCCCGATATATCGGGGAGAGGGGGATAAAGGGGGTGAGGTTTATAAAATGACCTCAGGTCACCCTATTTCTTGCCTGCCGGCTTCGGGAAGGGGCGCAGTAGTATCTGCTCCAGCGGCAGGCGGGGTCTTGCCTTCGGCTCGATGTTGGGGTAGCCGACAGCCACCAGTCCGAGTACCATAATCCCTCTGGGGATACCAAGCATGTCCCGAATCGCCTTATAGCTACTGATGCCACCCACCCAGCACGAGCCCAACCCCAGGGCGGTGGCCATCAGTACAATGTGCTCGGCGGCGATGTAGGTGTTGGCCATGGCGGGCGTAATCTGCTGTGTTAAGTCAGAACTCATCGAGTCAATATAGCGCTGGTAGACGGACTCATCTACCGTGCTGGCAAGAACAAGCCCGGCGTCGATTGTTTCCTGCCGTCGCTTCTGGTAGCTTTCCTTGGAATAGGCAGAAAGGTCAGCACAGAGCACGAAATCCACCCCGGCTTCTTCAATGAATGCCTGGTTGAAGCAAAGTTTGCGCAATTCCTTCTTCTCCTCGGGGTCGGTAACGACGACGAAGCGCCACGGCTGAGAGTTACTCCCTGACGGCGCCAGGCGTGCCGCCTCCAGCATCTCGAGAATCATCTCATCGGGGACAGGGATATGTTTGAAACTGCGGATACTGCGACGTCTTCTTACTGCTTCGGCTACGGTTAGCATAAAAGGCTCCTCCTAAGTTAAGATATCTGCATAGCACGCGAGACGACCGTTCCCTCTGCGAGCATAACTCCGGACGCAATCGCCTCACCCAAGTCATTATACCAGAGATTATCTGTCCCCGACCAGCTCACCCCCTATGACAGAGGCAAATTTCCAGATAGGCTTGAGTTACTCAGGGGCTCCGTGGGATAATCAGTATCGCCGGTGTTAATACGGTGAAAAGAATCTCGGGAGACAAACTAATGAACTCAAAACAACCCACTAAAACCCTCGTCCAGTGTGATTTTGATGGCACCATCACCGAAGAAGATGTCAGCTTCGCGATGCTGGATGCCTTCGCCGATGGCGACTGGGAGAGCGACTACACCGATAATACCAGAAAGGCAAAATATCCGTCGGGCGCTTCAATACTGACGTCTTTGCCATGGTCAAGGCCGATAGGAAAAGCCTGCTGATAGCCATAGGAAAATGCCAAGTTAAGCCCTGGCTTTCCGGAAATGGTCGCCTGCTGTCGGCGCAAGGGCTTCCGTCTGGTCATCGTCAGCAACGGCCTGGACTTTTATATTGAGGAGATTCTCAAAGACCTCGGCCTGACTGGCATGGAAGTATTCGCCGCCCGGACCCGCTTCCTCCCCGGCCAAGTCAAAGTCCAGTATGTTGGCCCGGACGGCCAGCCGCTGGATCATCCTTCAAGGAAGCCTATGTTGACCTGTTCCTCGGCCAGGGCTACCGCATCATCTATACTGGGAACGGCGATTCCGATTTCCTGCCCGCCAGAAAGTGCCACTATGTCTTCGCCACCGGTAACCTGCTGACCCGCTGTCGAGCAGGCTAAGCTCGATTGCATTCCCTTCTCTGACTTCAATGAAGTGGTGAGCGTGCTGGAGCGACTCTAGTGAAGATTGTCCTCCATATCTGCTGTGGGGTCTGTGCGGCCGGGGTAGTTGACCGGCTGACCAAGGAAGGGCACGAGGTTCTCGGCTTCTTCTACAACCCCAATATTCACCCGCGCGAAGAATACGAGCGCCGGCTGGCCGTGGCGCGCCGTGTCGCCAAAGAGTTCGGCTTTCCGCTGGAAGTGGCCCCCTACACTCAGGAGGAATGGTTCGCCGCCACCAAGTCGCTGGAGAATGAGCCCGAGGGCGGCAAGAGATGCGAGGTCTGCTTCCGACTCAGACTGAACAAGACCTACGAGTTTTTGAAAAACTCCGGAGCCGATGCTTTCACCACCACCCTGACCATCAGTCCCCGCAAATCCGCCGCGCTGGTCAATAAAATCGGGCGGGAAATCGGCGGGGAGAAATTTCTGGCCCGCGACTTCAAAAAGCAGGCCGGCTTCCAGCGAGCCATGGAACTGGCCAAGCAGTGGGAGCTCTACCGGCAGAACTACTGCGGCTGTGTCTACAGCCTGAGAAAGTAGGCTAAGCCCACTCCTCGTTCTCGGGCCGACTGATATTGCAGATAATACCGCTGGGGCAACTCTCGCATTTGGCGCACTCAAGCTGCAGGGTGGTGTGCGTGATGTTGAACCGCTCGGCCAGGCTGTGATTTACGGCCTCAACCACCTCGGCGCTCCGGCTGACCATCTGGTCGCGGATGAGCAGATGGGCGCTCAGCGCGTTGATGCCAGAAGTAATTGTCCAGACATGAATATCGTGGACATCTTCGACACCGGCAACACTCTTGAGCGCATCAACCACCTGCTCAATCTGGATGTGCTTGGGCACCGACTCCATCAAGATATCCACCGAGTCCCTGACCAGTCGCACTGCGCCCCAGAGAATAATCAAACCGATAATGACGGCGATGATGGGGTCGACAATTCCCCAGCCGGTGAAGGTAATGATGACACCGCCGGCAATCACGCCCACCGACGATATGGTATCGCCCAGAATATGCCAGAAGGCGGCTTTCACATTCAGGGTACCGCGGCTGCCCCTTCTGAGGATGACTATTCCAGAGAGATTGGCGACCAGACCGATGACCGCCACCAGCAACATGAGCGGCGTCTTAACCTCAGGTGGCTCCAGAAATCTCCCGTAGGCTTCGTAGAAGATGAAAGGCGGAGACCAGCACCAGGATGGAGCCATTGGCCAGGGCCGCCATGATTTCCACGCGGTGGTAGCCGTAAGTCCGGGTGGGCGTGGATGGCCTCCTGGCGAGATTGAGGGCGAAGAGACTCAGACCCAGAGCCAGGGCATCGACCAGCATGTGCCCGGCATCACCCAGCAAGGCCAGGCTATTACTCAGCAGGCCGCCGATAATCTCGACGACCATTACTCCGGCCACGATGGCCAGAGTAATTATCAGAGGCCGGCTCCCCACGGGAGCGACATGCTCAGCTTCGTGCGGGTGACTCATCGGCAATTCACCTTCAGTCCTGGGCAACATCCCCACCACACCCCCTAATCCATTATCGGACATTGCCCGTCACCAGGCAACTCAAGATTGTTCAGTAATCATCTTACCCGATGTCCCCCTCTCCAGGAAGGGGGCAAGGGGGATAGGTTGGAAACAGCCTCACTCAGAATCTCTGGTGGTAACTCACACTTCCAGCGTACCGCCGGCAACGGGCAGGAGGACGCTGATACCACTGCCATTCAAACGCTCAAGGTAGAACTCAGGATATTCGCTGTGGACCGGAATGAGGATATCCGGCTTTATTTGCCGGGCAATCTCAAGCAGGTCGGCACCGCAGGCGTGCCCTGAGGCATGCAAGCCTTTTTCACTTTCGGGTATTGGCCACTGGCCATTACTTTCCACGGGCAGACCAATACCCCTGACACCGAAGTGTCTCAGCCAGCTATGCAAGCGACGGAAATCTATTTCCTGCTCCTCATCGTGAGGTTCGCTGGAGCTATAGACATAGAGACTGCCGTCTTGGGGGCGGATGCTGGGCAGTTCGTTCAGGTCATAGAAACTGAAGCACAGGACAAACTGGTCCTGGGCCGAGGTGATATCCTCGGCCAGAACAACCTTGCTCTCATAGTCGCGGCAGATATTCCTCAGCCACAACGCCGGGTATTTGCTGGCAATTGTCTCCTGATAGATGACCAGGCTCTCTTCCTGGTTGATATCCGGGATGCCCGGCTCCAAGAGGCGCATGGTCTTCAGAAGATAGGCATCCCGCGGCAGTATGGCCAATTTTCTCCTGGTCTCCTTGGCTATCCGCAGAAAGGTAAGCAAGCGGTCGATGTCCCTGGCTGAGAAGTCAGCCATGACCAGTTTGTTTGAGCCGGCAATCGCCTTCAGGCCGTTTTCGTAGACATCTTGCTCGGCGACATTCGTCTCACGCCGCACATTAGTGCCCTCCAGAATAAGAGCGCGGGGGCGTAATCGGCGGGCTTGCTCAATGAACCTTCTGGTTAGCTCAGCCCGCTTACCGTGCTGGCGCAGGTCGCCACTGTAAATAACCCAGCCGGAGCTGGTTTCAATACCCCAGGCACAGGCACCGGGGATAGAGTGGTCGACGGGAAAGCACTGTAAACTAAAACTGGCGCCGTGGTGTCCGGCCAGGGGACAGGAGACCAGCTCCTTTTGCCGGGCGGTTCTCTCCCAGAAACCCTGACTCCAGAATTGGACCGCCTCAGGGCTCAACTGTGCCGGATTCATATCAGCTACGCAGAACTGCCGTTGCTCTTTGGCGGAATCACCGCTAATACAAGCCACCTGCTGCCAGCCAGTCGGGACACTCTTGCGTGGTTGGGCTGAAGTAGCACACCTGCTGGTCAAAGTCCGCCTTGCCCGAGTCCTGTATCGCCTTGGTGATAAAGGCGGTCACGGCGGTGGTGTATACTGGCACATCCGGCTTCAAAAAGGCGATGTGGCCGGAGTGGTCAAGATGGGCATGAGACAAAAGCACCCCATCGACATGGTCAAGCCGGCGATAGGTAGGCAGATGCTGGAATTGTGACCAGAGACCGGGGGTAACCAGGTCATCACGATACAACCCTTCTAGTGGTGGGACCAGACCCATAGTCAAGGGGTCGAGCAAGCCGGCACCGCTTCGCGGCTTCAAGTATTCCTCATAGAACAGCTTGTGCCTTTTGTACGGAAAGCCAAAATCGAGGAAAAGGCGGCGTTCGCCATCCTCAAGTAGTATCTTGTTGCCACCAATCTCATTGATACCGCCGTAGAATGTCAAACGCACCATAGCTTCCCTCCCACCCGATACTCGGCAAGAAATGATTCGCCAATGAGGGCCGTAAGCTAAGTCCTGACTCGGCTCTTCCGGCTCTCGTAGTAGTTCAAGACCAGATTGATGGCATTGGCGGCGCTGGCAAATGAGTAGTAAACGGGTAAATGCGCGGCGGCACACTTCTCAATGCCGCTCAGAATCTCACTGGCCTCTTCCGGCACTAGGCTAGGCTCAAGCACCACTGCGGTTGGTTTTGACGCCCCAGCCGTGGCTAAGACCCAGCCTACGCTAAAACTACCAAGGCGGGTTGATTGGCCAATCCGCATGAAGTCAACCAGAAAGTCAACCCCATCCCACCGCGAGACGATATCGACCGTCCGTTTCAGGTTCGGGATGTTCGCCATGCTCTGCGAGTAGTCCACCGGATTCCGCAAAATATTACCAGCGGCCGGCGTAAACTCGCGTATCTGCCGGGTTATTTCCTCCGGCAGTCTCGGCACTTTCAGCCCGCGCTTCTCAAATTCGTCGGTGATGAGGACACTGGCGCCACCCCCGGCACCAATGAGTGCCACATTCCTCCCCTTGGGCACGGGCAGGAAGAGAAGGGTAACCAGGACATCCACCAGTTCATCCAGAGACTCAACACGAATGATGCCCAGTTGCTGGCAGAGGGCCTCCCAGGTGACCTTACTGCCGGCCAGAGCCGCGGTATGCCCCGCCACCGCCCGCGCCCCACCCTCGGTCAGCCCACCCTTGAGCAATACCACCACCTTTTCTTTTGTGGCCACCTCTAAAGCCCGGCGGAATCTCTTACCATCCTTAAGACCCTCAATATACATGGCAATAATTTTGGTCTCCGGGTCAACGGCCAGGTACTCAAGGAAATCAGCTTCATTGAGGTCGCAGGCGTTGCCATAGCTTATACCCTTGCTGAAACGCACACCGCGCAAGGCGGCCTGCCTCACCAGGTAGTTGCTGTTGCCACCGCTCTGGCTGATAAAACCCACCACCCCGCTTTCCCTGGGGAAAATCGGGCTGAAGGATAAACGCGATTTGGGATAATAGATACCCAGGCAGTTGGGGCCAAGCACCCGGATATTATGCTGGCGTGCCTCCGCCACCAGTTCCGCTTCCAGCCTTATCCCCTCCTCCTCGCCCGTCTCGCTGAAACCCGCCGTGCAAAAATGCATGGCGTGCACGCCTTTCCCGGCGCAATCTCTGACCAGTCCAGGCGCCGCTGGGGCCGGCACCAGTCCAATAACATAATCTAACGGTGGCGGGACATCTTTAAGGCTGGGATAGACCTTGTGCCCCTCAATTTCACCACCCTTGGGGTTTACCAAGTAGAGCTGGCCATCATACTGGAAGGTGAGCAGACCTTCCAGAAGACCACGAGTCCAGTGTTCACGCTGAGTGGTGGTGATGCCAACCAGAGCCAGGGAGCGGGGATGAAAGAGGAAGTCAAGGTTCTCGTAAGTCGAATTCAGCGTTTCCTGAGCCATTCAGCCCTTGAGTATAGCACATCGGTGGGGTAACAACAATTTCCCGCATTGACGGCCAGGCGCCCGACCTTTACAATAAGCGTAATCAGACAAAGAGTGGGTATCACCGGGTTATGCCAGTTGAAATACAGTTCTTAAAATCCATACCCTACTTCTCCGGGCTCGGTCCTGAGGAGCTTGAGGCCGTTCGGCAGGTCGTCTTTCAGAAAACCGCCGAGCGAGGGGAAGTAATCCTGCTCGAGGGCGAACCGGCCCAGGCATTATTCTTTGTCGCCTCCGGGGCCGTCAAGGTATTCAAGACTTCGCCCGAGGGTAAAGAGCAGATTCTGAACATCGTGCGTCCGGGCGAGTCCTTCAACGATGTACCGCTCTTTGACGATGGGCCGAATCTGGCCAGCGCCCAGGCCATGGTGCCGGTTGTTCTCTATGGCGTAAAAAAAGTAGAACTGAAGAATATCCTTGAGCAGTACCCACCGGTTGCCCGGAACATCATCAGAGTCCTGGCACAACGGGTGCGCCAGTTGGTATCGCTGGTCGAAGACCTCTCCTTCCGGCATGTGCTCAGTCGCGTGGCCAAGATACTACTGGAGTATGCCAGCGATGGCACCGGCCCGCGACCCCGCCTCACCCAGCAAGAAATTGCGGCGATGGCGGGTACGGCCCGGGAGGTAGTTGGCCGGTCTCTAAAAGCTCTGGAAGAGGAAAGGCTAATCAGACTGGAGCGCCACCGCATCGTGATTACCAATAGACAGGCATTAGAACAGCTGGTAACGGAATCTGGTTGAGACAAAGGTCACAGACAGGCAACTGGTTTTGCCTATAAGATAAAAAAGGGGAAATTCGGAGGGACAGAGTTGGCGGTAATGCCGGTGTTAGACCGCGATAAGTGTAACGGCTGCGGGCTGTGCCTTAGCGTTTGCGACTGCCATGCTTTGGTACTGGTTAGCAATCTGGTTATGGTTGTTGAAACGGAAGACTGTGGCTGGTGCCTGGAGTGCGAGGCGGTCTGCCCCACGGGAGCCATTGCCTGTCCCTTCGAGATAGTCATCGAAGAACCTTAGCCAGAGCCAGTCTCTTTATCCCACCTAACGCAACTTATTCCCCACATTTTCGTTATCTTCTATGGAACCCCTGAGTATTGATTTCCTGCACCCTGCCCAGAAGGGGACTAAAGTCACAGACAGGAAATGCCCGCACATCTACAATTGATTTGAACGCCCCTGGGATTGGGTCGCGGGAGGTAACAGAGATGGTAATGTGGAAATTGAAGAGTTGCCCTCGCTGTGGGGGTGACCTCTTTATTGATAAAGATGCTGATGGGTGGTACGAACAGTGCCTCCAGTGCGCTTATCGGCGTGAGTTGAAGCCTCTGGCGGAGCCAAAACAGCCAGCTCCCAAAGAGACGGAATTGGCCTTGGCCGGAGGTGTCCCTTTCCGCAAGCACCAGCCACCCAAGGAAAAGAAAGGGTGACCCAACGAGACCGAAAAGAACCACCTAGACATGCCTATCTGCGAATATAAGTGTGAGGACTGCGCCACTCAGTTTGAGCTCAGACAAAGCTTCGCGGATATAACGGCGGCGCCCGGCCCTCAAGAGCTTTGAGAACAATCCCATAAAGCGGTTTGACAGCCGGGGATAATACATGCCACAATTTAACCCAACGCTGCACCGCAGACAAGGATATCAACACAGAAAGGGAGGAAACAAGAGTCGATGGAAGCTAGGGCTTATCCCGAGTTCAGCACACGCTACCCGCTGCTCATCAGAACCCTGATGCAAAGGCCGGTAAGGCTATATCCCAATGAAATCGGTATTGTCTACCGGAATGACGCTGGCGAGTACTTCAGGTTTACCTGGCGCCAGTGGTATGAGCGCACCTGTCGCCTGGCTCACGCTCTCAAAGCTCTGGGGGTGAAACCCAGTAAGTCCGGACAGCCGGGCGACCGTATCGCTAGCATGGCGCTTAACCATCACCGCCATCTGGAACTGTGCTACGCCGTGCCGTGCTTTGGCGCCGTCAAGCACCCGATTAACATCCGGCTCTCTCTCGACCACATGGTATACACCATAAACCACGCTAAAGATAAAATCATTTTCTTTGATGACTCCGTCCTGCCCTTACTGGAAAGGATGTATGACCGAATAAAAACCACCGTTGAGAAATTCGTCTATATGTCCGATAAGCCGGGACTGCCCAAGACCAAAATCGAACCCCTGTATGAATACGAAGCGCTCTTGAAAGAACAATCGCCCACATTTGACTGGCCATATCTCGATGAGGACACCTATGCCACCCTCTATTACACCACAGGCACCACCGGTCTGCCCAAGGGTGTGATGTTCACCCACCGCCAGATATATCTCCGTACCGTTCATGCCCTGGCCATCGGCGGTTTGGCCGTCAGACCGACGGCCGAAGGTGCCGTACCCCGACTCGGCGAGAATGCGGTCAACCTGGTCAATACCCCGCTCTATCACATTCACGGCTGGGGCGTACCCTTCTCCCATGTTTTCTCCGCCACCAAGATTGTTTTTCCTAGCCGGTTCAGTCCAGAAAGCTTCTGCGAGCTGGTCCAGACGGAGAAGGTGACCAACGCCGGCGTGGTGCCGACAATGCTGGCCATGCTCCTTGAGTTTAAAGACCTGAAGAAGTTCGACATGAGCAGTCTGATAAACATTGGTGTTGGTGGGGGCGCCCTGCCTCTGGGCTTGAAAACCAAGGCGGAGAAGATGATTCCCGGCTTCACCGCCACCTCAGGTTATGGCATGACGGAAACACTGGCCGGGGGTGTCGGTGCCTTCATCAAAAAAACAATGCTGGACTGGCCCAAGAACAAGATTGACGAGCTCCGGGTTAAGACGGGGCTGCCGGGGGCCGGCCTCGAGGTCAGGGTCATTGATGAGCACGGTAAGCCGGTGCCCCAGGATAATGAGACAGTTGGTGAGATAGTACTTCGAGGACCCTGGGTTATGGGCGAATACTGGCAGGACCCGGAGCGGACCGCTACCGCCTGGCGGGATGGCTGGTTTCATACCGGAGACGCCGCCAAGGTCGACCCGGAAGGCTACATCACCATCGTCGATAGAATCACCGATGTGATTAGAAGCGGTGCCGAAATGGTGCCCACCGTTCTTTTAGAGAATCTGACGGCCACCGCCGACTTTGTTCTGGAAGCCACCTATGTCGGTGTGCCCGATGAAAAATGGGGTGAGCGACCGATGGCCCTCATCAAGCTTGTCGCCGGTGCCACGCCGAAGGAGGCTGATGTCATCAAGTTCCTGGAAACCGAGGGCGTAGATAAGGGTAAGATGACCAAATGGATGCTGCCCGACTTTGTTGCCTTCGTCGATGAGATACCCAAGACCAGCGTGGGCAAGTTTGACAAAATAGCCATCAAGAAGAGGCTGGATGAATTCCTGGCCAAGGCCAAGCAGGTGCACAGAGCGTAGGCCGTGTGACCTTTATTGATTATTAAAAAAGAGGGGGGCGAAATGGCCCCCCTCTTTTTCTTTTCTCCCCCCTTCCCCCGATTATAATCGGGGGAAGGGGGACACAGGGGGATAGGTTGCGACACAATCTCTTAAGAGAAGGTTTCAGATTGTAGTAGCTAAAATGATACAATATACTGGCTAATGAAAAGAGGGCGGTGCCGTGGACAGTAAAAGCCTGGAAATGCTGGAGTTCCACCGGATAAGAGAGATACTGGCTGGATTCACTTCATTCTCCACCAGCCGGGAGCTGGCCCTTAACCTGGAACCCCTGGTGAACTACGACCAGGTCTCTCTACTGCTGAGACAATCGGCCGAGGCACGCCGTCTCCTGGCGGAAGAGCCGGATTTCTCCATCGGCGGCGTCCATGATATTCGTGAAGCCGCCAGAATGGCGGCGTTGGGCAAGATTCTTGAGCCGCAGACTTTGGTGGAAGTCCAGCAGACCCTGACCGCCAGCCGCCAGTTGCGCCGCAGTCTCAATCGGCAGTCAAAGGGATTCCCCCGGCTCTGGGACATCGCCAGCGGTATCACCGAAATGCCCCAACTGGAAAAGGATATCGGTAATTGCCTCACGCCGGCCGCTGAATTACTGGACTCAGCCTCCCCCAAACTGTCCACAATAAGACAGCGGCTGAAGAAAGCACGGGAGCACCTGCTAATCCGTCTGGACGGCATTATCAAGTCGTCCAGAGGGACAAGAATAATCCAGGAGCCAATTATTACCGAGCGGGAAGGCCGGTATGTCATCCCGATAAAGATGGAGCACCGGAAGGAAATCAAAGGCATCGTGCATGATGTCTCCAACACCGGGGCCACCCTCTTTATCGAACCCTGGGCAACCCTGGAACTGGGCAACGAGCTTCGTGAGCTGGTGATGGAAGAAAAACATGAGGTTGAGAGAATTCTGCGGGACTTGAGCCTTAAGGTAGGTGCCCAGGAGTCAGAGATTGCCCGGAATATTGCCCTGATGGCCGAACTGGACCTGGCCCTGGCTAAAGCCAGATACGCTTACAAAGCGAGGGCGGTTGAACCCGTACTCACCAACTTTGGCAATGATGGCACCGGCATAATCAAGCTGGTTGAGGCCCGGCACCCACTGCTGGGCGAGAAGGCGGTGCCGCTTTCCGTCGAGATGGGTCGTGACTTCTCCATCCTGCTGATTACCGGGCCCAACATGGGCGGCAAGACTGTCGCCCTGAAGACAATTGGCTTGCTGAGTTTAATGACGCAGGCCGGCCTGCCCATCCCCGCCTCCGCCGAAAGCATTGTCCCCGTCTTTGACGATATATTTGCCGATATCGGCGATGAACAGAGCATCGAGCAAACACTCTCCACCTTTAGCTGGCATATCGGCAATATCGTCCGCATCATTAACCGCGCCACAAAAATGAGCCTGGTGCTGCTGGACGAGCTGGGCACGAGCACCGACCCGGCTGAGGGTTCAGCGCTGGCTCGTTCTATTCTGCTTTATTTGTTGTCCCGGCGCATCATGACCATGGCCACCACCCATTACAATGACCTCAAAGCCTTCGCCCACACCACTCCCGGACTGGAAAATGCCTCGCTTGACTTCGACCCGGCGACCCGGATGCCAACCTATCACCTTACAGTAGGTATCCCTGGCGGCAGTAATGCCCTGGCCATTGCCGCTCATCTCGGCTTACCCGCTGACATTATTAGTCGTGCCCGGGAGATGCTGTCTCAAGGCACGCAACAACTGGAAGCCCTGCTGGCTGACCTGGCCGACGAAAGGCAAAAACTCCTGGCCATCCGCCAGCAACTGGAAAAGGAAGGAGAGGAAGCCGAACGGCGAAATCTTGAGCTGGAAAACCGATTGAAATCGCTGAAGGCCGAAGAGCGCCAAATCCTTCAGGAGACGCGAGACCGGATTGTCCTCGAGGCGGCCGATTTACAGAAGGAAATCCGCCAGGCAATGACTGAATTGCGCCGGGAAAAAACACGGGAAGGAATCGAGCAAGCGAAAAAAGCCCTGGCCGAAATGCAGGAGCGGCTCAAGAGTGAGGTCTGGCAGATGAAGACCGAGGGCACCGCCACTGGTGAAACGGCGGAGGAAAGCGTCATCAATATCGGCGATACCGTCTTACTCAAAGAAGCCAATCTAGCGGCCACCGTGCTCTCAGTTTCCGTGGAAACGGGACAGATTGAAGTACAGGCCGGTCGGGCTAAGCTTACCCTCAGCCTGGACAGCGTGGAAAAGGTCACCGCTGCCTCTGGTAAAGTCAGGCCAGCGTTTACCCCGGTAACCAGAGAAATCAGTCATCGCGCCGTACCGCGGGAACTCGACCTGCGTGGCAGGCGGGCCGACGAGATAGAGCCGATGCTGGATAGTTACCTGAACAGTGCTTCTTTAGCCAGCCTGAGTGAGGTGCGCGTCATCCATGGCCTGGGCACCGGCACCGTGCGCCAGATTGTCCGGGAGCTTTTGACCTCTCACCCCCTGGTCAAATCCTTCCGCCCCGGTGAGCGGGGGGAAGGCGGCGACGGCGCCACCGTAGTCAGACTGTGATTAGATTTAGTTGACCTCACCGAGTCACAGTTGACGAAAATTATGGGGCATGTTACATTAAACGATGGACTGCCAGATTGAGACCTTTGAGATTGGTACTGGAGGTAGAGAGCCATGATTTCTTTCAGCCCCAGCGAAGAACAACAAATGATTGTCAACATGGTCAAGCAGTTCGCCAACGATGAGATGCGCAAGGTTTATCGAGAGTGTGATGAGAACGGTGAAATTCCGGAACGAGTTGTCAATACCGCCTGGGAAATGGGCTTCATTTCTAGCTGTATTCCCGCCGAGCACGGCGGCCTGGGCGAAGAACACTCGGCGGTGACCGGTTCTCTCCTCGCTGAAGAACTGGCCTGGGGCGACCTCTCCATGGCCATGCATATCCTCTGCCCCTTCCTGGTGGTCTACCCCATTGTGGAGATGGGCACCCCCGAGCAGAAGGCCAAATACCTGCCCACCTTCTGCTCAACGAAGTTTCAGACGGGTACCGCCGCCCTCATTGAGCCCCGCTTCAATTTCGACCCCTTCTCTCTAACCACTACCGCCCGCCTTGACGGCAATAGCTATGTCCTGAATGGTAAGAAGTGTCTTGTCCCACTGGCGGCTGGCGCTAATCCGTTCTTAGTCTTTGCCACGGAAAACGGCCAGAACCAGGCATTTATCGTCGAACCGGGCACCCGCGGCCTGGAGATTGGCGAACGGGAAAAGAATATGGGCATCAAAGCCCTGGCTACCTATGAAGTCACTCTTAACAACTGCCGCGTCCCCAAAGAGAACCGCCTCGGCGGCGCCAAGGGGTGCGATTTCAATGCGATTCTGAACCGCTCGCGGGTAGCTCTCTCGGCCATGGCCATCGGTGTGGCCAAAGCCGCCTATGATTACTCACGGGAATACGCCAAGACCCGGGTGGCCTTTGGTGAGCCTATCGCTTCTCGCCAGGCCATCGCCTTTATGCTGGCCGAGATGGCTATTGAGATTGACGCCACTAGAATGATGACCTGGGAAGCCGCCTGGAAGCTTGACCGCAAGGAAGACGCCACCAAAGAGGCGGCCCTGACCAAGATGTACGCTGATGATATGGTACTGACGGTGACCGACCGCGCTGTCCAGATTCTCGGCGGGCATGGTTACATCCGCGACCATCCGGTGGAACTGTATTTCAGGAACGGGCGCGGCTTCGTCACCTTTGATGGCATGGCCATCGTCTAAAAGGGAGGTGTTGCCTGATGATTGATTTCAGTCTCTCTCCGGAAGAAGAAGCGGCCGTCAAGTCCGCCCACAAAGATGCCGAGGAAGTAATTCGCCCCATCTCTCGCTACTATGATGAACACGAGCATGAGAACCCAACCGACCTCATTAATCAGCTCTGGGAACGGCGGGACGAGATGGGTAGTATGCTCGGTATGGGTGTTGCCGCCGCCCTCAGGGTTGAAGAGATGTGTTGGGGTGATGCCGGCCTGATGCTCACCAACCCGGGCTCCAGTCTGGGCGGGGCCGCTATCATGGCCTCCGGCACACCAGACCAGATGGGTCGTTTCCTCGCCCGTTTCAACGAGGGCGAACCCAAGTGGGGCGCCATGGCCATGACTGAGCCGGGCTGTGGTTCCGACACCTCAGCCATCACCACCACCGCCGTGCGCGACGGCGATTTCTGGGTACTCAATGGTGAGAAAATCTTCGTCACCGGCGGTAAGCGAGCGATAGAGGATTCCAAAGGTCTGGTGGTGGTCTGGGCTACCGTGGACAAATCCGCTGGGCGAGCCGGCATGAAGCCCTTCGTGGTGGAAGCCGGAACCCCGGGAGTCCGCGTGGAAAAGGTGGAGAAGAAGCTCGGCATCCGCGCCAGCGATACCGCCACCATCATCCTGGATAACTGCCGCATCCCCTATGAAAACATACTGGGCAGTCCGGAAGTCAGAAGGATAGACCGGGGTGACACCGCCGGCTTCAAGCGAGCCATGGCTACCTTTGATGCCACCCGACCCATCATCGCCGCCATGGCGCTGGGCGTGGGCCGGGCCGCGCTCGACTTCGTCCGGGATACTCTGGAACAGGAGGGCGTCAAAATCCGCTATGGCCTGCCGCGCCACAGACTGACTTCCGTTGAGCGCGATATCATGGACATGGAAGCCAATTATAAGGCCGCCAAGATGTTGATGTTGCGGGCGGTCTGGATGATGAGCCAGGGTCAGCCCAACAACCTGGAAGCCTCCATGGCCAAGGCCAAGGCCGGCCTGGCGGTGACCCGCATTACGCAGAAAGCCGTGGAGCTGATGGGGCCGCTGGGCTACTCCCGCAAGCTTCTCCTGGAGAAATGGATGCGTGATGCCAAGATTAATGATATCTTTGAGGGCACCGGCCAGATTAACATGCTGGTGGTGGCCCGGCGCATCCTTGGTTTCTCCAGCGCCCAGCTTAAATAAAAGTGAACTCGGCATACTGGAAGAAAACCAACCATTCCGGTATGCCAGTAAATTTGAAAAACAAATAGTAAGGAGGTTTTTGGATGGCACAGGTTAGAGATGCAGTGATAGTGGACTACCTGAGGTCGGCCTTCTCGCGGTCGAGACCGCGGGAGCCAGAGAGGGATGTTTTCAACAGCCTGAGGATGGACACCGTCGGCGGCATGCTGATTAAGGAGCTGGTCAAGAGAAACAACATCAAGCCAGAGGAAGTCAACAATGTCATTACCGGTACCGCCCTCGGCTATGGTGAGCAGTGGACATTCGGCGGCCGCCTCATGGTGTTCCTGGCGGAATTACCAATCACCGTCGGCGGACGGGGCATCGACCGTCAGTGCGCCTCAACGCTGGAAGCATCCAATGAAGCCGCTATGGAGATTATGCTCGGCTTCTCCGATATCGTTATCACCTGCGGTATCGAGCATATGACTCACAACCCCATGGGCGGAGGTGGCCCTCCCGGCGCCATAGCCCCCAACCCGGCACTGTACGGTGACCCGCGCTATGCCCATTACGGCATGGCCCAATCTGGCATGGGTGAGACCGCCGAGAAGCTGGCCAAGCAGGAAAATTTCTCCCGTGTGGACATGGACAAGTGGGCCTTGAGAAGCCACCAACTGGCCGCTAAGGCAATACAGGAAGGCTACTTCAAGGGCGAAATCATGCCCATCGAAGTCACACTGGCCGACGGCAAGAAAGCCGTCATCGAGACTGACCAGGCGGTCCGACCAACGACGAGCATGGAAGGCCTGACTCAGTTGCAGCCGGCATTCTCCCAGGATGGTCTCATAACGGCGGGAAACTCGTCACCACTTAACGCCGGTGCCACCTGCCTGGTCTGGATGTCAGCCGAGAAGGCGAAACAAATGGGGCTCAAACCGCTGGCCCGGTTTGTCTCCGCCGGGTGGGCTGGCGTTGACCCGACCCTCATGGGCATGGGCCCGGTACCGGCCAGCCGGATGGCACTCAAGCACGCTGGTCTCCAGGTCAAGGACATTGACTACTGGGAGATAAACGAGGCCTTCTGTGTTGTCCCCCTGTATGCCATCAGAGAGCTGGGTATCGACCAGAACAAGGTCAATATCAAGGGCGGGGCGACCGCCATTGGTCACCCCCTTGGCGCCTCGGGGAACCGGCTCATCGGTACCCTGGCCCGAATCCTTAATCTTCAGAAAGGCCGCTATGGCGTCGCCACGGCCTGCGTTGGCGGCGGACAGGGTGTCTCCACTATCCTGGAAAGAGTCAACTAGAGCCAGTCATTTTATCGGCGAAAAATGGCAGCGCCAGGCCGGGCCTGGCGCTGCCATTCAATTTTTGGAGTCAAGCAAGGTCATATGACTACAACGAACCTCTTTGAGCAGAAATTCCGGGAATGGACAGAGGGCCAAGACGCCATCCAGGCCAGGATTAACATTTACCGGCAAATTAGAGACATACCTTACGGCGTTATCCCCGAGCTTAACCATCCGGAAAAGTACATTGAGATACTTAACCTGCGGATGGGCTCGTGCACACCCAAGCACTTCCTGCTCGGCAACATGTTCCAGAGGCTTGGCCTGGTGGTACTCTATGCCGTCTACCCCTTTCAGTGGTATGAGCACACCATTGAGTACCCACCCAGCCTAAGGCAACTGGCCAGAGAGTTACCCGTCAGCCATCACCTCGCCTGCCGGGTAGAGATAAATGGTCGGTTTGTCCTGATTGATGCCACCCTTGACCCGCCCTTGAAAAAGCTCGGCCTGCCGGTAAATGAAGACTGGGACGGTTTCAGCGATACTATACTCCCGATGAATCCCTGTGGTGAAGAGGAGCTCTACCACCCCGCCGAGGCCCTTCCCACGCAAGCGCAGTATGACGAGACAGCTCTCGCCTTCTACCGCGAGCTTAACGCCTATTTTCAAAGCGTAAGACAGCCCGAACCATAAGAGCGCAGCACAGGGTTGATTTGCCGCACCTATTGGGAAAGAGGTCAAGTAGTTTGGCGCAGAAAGTGGGGGGCCAGTTCAGCAATACGCTCAGCGAGGGTGGGAATGAGATTGTGGTGGGTAACTTCCAGCCAGAGGGGAGTGACCGAGATAAAGCCGGCCTCAATCGCCCAGATATCCGTGCCTTCCTCAATGACCTGACCTGGTCGCTTACCGATGGTGGTGGCGTAATTGACATTACTGTCGCCGCGGACTTCAGCCAGCCGGACATAGCCACCGGGGGCGGTTTTCGTTACCCTTATGCCCTTGATTTGCTGCAGAGGAATATTTGGCACATTGGTGTTAAGAATAGCATCGGTCGGCATCTGCCCATTCTTAATGCTCAATGCCAGCGACTCGGCGACCTGCGCGGCGACATCAAAGCGTGCTTCTTCGCCACGGCTGCTGGCAACGAGCGATACGGCCATGGACGGTATCTTCCGAAAATAGCCCTGCAGTGTGGCCATCACCGTGCCCGAGTAGGGAATATCGTTGCCGACATTGGGCCCGAGGTTAATCCCGGAAACCAGAAGCTCAATGCGGGCCTGAGCCAGACGGCGCAACCCGAGAATCACGCAGTCGCTGGGCGTGCCACTCACGGCATAAGCCCGAACATTCGGGATAGAGGAGGGCACTTCAATAATGTTGATGCCACTATACAGGGAGACACTGGTGCCCGCGCCACTCTGCTGTTTATCCGGCGCCACGACCAGCGTTGGGCCGAGCCGACTCATCGCCTCCGCCAATGCCCAGAGACCGGGAGAATCAATGCCATCATCATTGGTAACCAGGATATTCATGCCACACTCCTCAACATAACCACTCTAAGCAAAAAACCACCACCAGCCTGATGGCAAAGTATTGCCTTCTTCTCCCCTATACCAGTATACCAGCGACCTGCCAGGTCGTCATCTCTAACCTCAGCCGGCTTCTTTTACCGTAATGGTTACCGACTGGCTGGTTTTGGCCCCCTTACTGTCAGTTACGGTCACGGTAACAATGTAATCCGCGCAGGCATTGGGGGCAGTCCAGTTAATCGTCGGACCCTGCCCGGAGGTGCTACCCTGCTCGGCCGACCACTGATAGCTAAGCCCGTCACCGTCCGGGTCTGAGGCAACACACTCAATCACCGTCGTCTCAGCTTGACCGATTACTGATGGCGCGGCCGTCAAATCAGTGATAACCGGGGCATTGTTGTGGGGGGCGCAGGCACCCAAGGCGATGAGAAGCAGAAGTGAAATTGCCAGAGCGAATCGCCCTCTGGCTTGGTTCGCAATCACTTTCACAGTGCTCTCTTCTCCTCTTTCCGCCGGATAAACCACGGGCGGAAAGCCAAGAAACTTTCTCGGTGCAACACCAAGACTATTAATGCCAGACACAGGGGTATGATGTCAAGAATTAAAGCAATGGAACGGCGCCTTGTCAAGGGATTTAACCCGTAATTATAAAAAAATTTTTGGCGGCGGGAAAGAATTTGACTTATCGTGTTATGATAAAATCAGTCAAAGTACTACAGCATAAGGAGATAGCCATGGCCGACCCAAGAGTTGAGAAATTAGCCCAGACACTGGTTGATTATTCTGTAGCTGTACGCCCGGGCGACCGCGTGGCTATTTATGGCAGCAGTGTGGCCGAACCCCTGCTCAAGGCAGTCTATGTCCGTGTTTTGCAGGCTGGCGGTCACCCGCTGTTGCTGAGCTCTCTGCCCGATATTGACGAAGTCTTCTTCCGCTACGCATCTGACGAACAAATCAAGCATGTGCCCAAACCAATTGAACTCATTATGGGCACCTACGATGTCCGCATTTCCATACTGGCCGAGTCGAACACGAAGGCTCTGAGCAATGTCGACCCGCATAAAATCGTCCTGCACCAGCAGGCGCGTACGGAATTGATGAAGACCTTTATGCGTCGGTCAGCAGCGGGAGAACTACGCTGGACCGTCGCCCCCTTCCCCACCCACGCCTTTGCCCAGGATGCCGAAATGGGTCTTGGCGAGTATGAAGACTTCGTCTACGGTGCCTGCCTGCCGGATATGAACGACCCCATTGGCTACTGGCGGCGCTTTTCCACCCGCCAGCAGAAGATTGTTGACTGGCTCAAGGATAAGAAACAGGTGCATCTCAAGGGGCCAGATACTGACCTCCGTCTCAGTGTTGCCGGTCGAATCTTTAGAAACTGCGATGGTCATTACAATATGCCTGATGGAGAAATCTTCACCGGCCCGGTTGAAGATAGCCTTGAGGGCCATGTCTGCTTTTCCTATCCCGCAATTTATCGCGGCAGGGAAGTCACCGGCGTCCGACTCTGGTTTGAGCACGGCAAGGTGGTGAAAGCAACCGCCGATAAGAACGAGGACTTTCTTGTCAAGACACTGGATACTGATGCTGGGTCGCGCTATGTCGGCGAGTTTGCCATCGGCACCAATGAGGGCATTACTCGCTTCACCCGTGAAATACTGTTTGATGAAAAGATAGGTGGCAGCTTCCATTTAGCTCTAGGGGCTGGTTATCCCGAAACCGGCAGTAAGAATGAGTCGGCCATCCACTGGGATATGATTTGCGACCTGCGCCAGGGTGGTGAAATCTGGGTGGACGGGGAACTGCTTTATCAGAACGGCAAATTCGTACTTGACTTCTAGGAGAACTCCGCAGCGACCAAGCACCCGGCGTGGAACCTACTTAATCAGAGACTTGAAGTCAGACTCAGAAGAGAGAGGATTGCCAATCTCGCCAACTTTTTGCTTATCCTCGCCCGACCCGGTTTTGCCCGAGAGTATCAGTTTGACCTTTCTGGGCTTACTATCGGTGCCGGCGGCATCTTCCTCAACCTGAGCCACTTCCGGCAGTGTCCTCATCACTTCCACGACCTCCAGTGGCTGGCGCAGGAAGACAGTGATTGAAGTCCACTCGTTGCGGGGGATAATCTCGGTTTTCTCCACTTCGGGCAGGCTATCAAGGTAGCCGACAATGCTCATTATTTTCATTATGTCAATAGGAGGCAGGACTTCCAGTTCCCACTCCGGCTCACCCGACTCCGCCTGGTCGAGATTTCGGACGAAGTCCAGAAATTCGTCCCGCTTCTCACCCCGTTGCCGGGCTACTGGACGCGACTCCTCTGACGGCTGAGATAGAGCTTGAGTATACCCTGTCTCGAAAGTTCCCACCTGCTGTTTCAGGTTTTCCAGCTCGGTAAGAAGCTGACCGTGCAGTCGACGCACGAATGTGTTCAGTTCAGGCTGAATTTTCTCTTTTTCGCGGTCTAATAGTTCCTCCGCCTCGCGCTCGGCCTGCGACCTGATGGCTTTGGCCTGTTCTGTGGCCAGGGCTATGGCTTCGGCTTCTTTCTCCTTGATAATCTGCTGTCCCTGGGCTCGGGCTTCAGCAATAATCCGGGAAACTTCGGCCCTGGCTTGAGCCTCGGCTCCCCTTCTGACCTCATCGGCCAACCGTTCAGCTCCAGACTTGATGGCCTCCGCTTGCTCGGTGGCAGCGGCCATAGCCTCGGCCTCTTTCTCCTTAGCCAGCTGCTGGGCTTGCGCCTCAGCTTCGGCGACAATCCGCGCTGCCTCGGCTTTAGCGCGGCCTTCGGCGTCAGCCAGAATCTTGGCCGCTTCGGCCTTAGCCTGGTTGACGGCTTCCCGCTTACTCTCGTTAGCCAGTCCGTCCGCCTCGGCGACCGTCCTTTCGGCCAGTTTGGTCAGTGCCGCCAGATGCTCCTGGCGCTGGAGCAGCATATCGTGTTGTTTCACCAGGTCGTTGACAAACGAGACTACCTGGGCTTCTGACAACCCACTCTTAACGATGTTAAATTCCCGCCCCCACAGTTCAACGACATCCCGGTTAGGATTCATAGCCCACCTACCTATTCATCTCTTTACTTCATTATAGTTCATACAAGCTCACCATCAATGGTGAAATGGTAATAAACAGGATAGTACGATAGTCCCTCAAACTACCGAGCTATTCAATGAGGAAGGACCTAATCCCAAATACTGGGGGGGACAGCCTGGCGCTTCTGAGGTAAGGCGACTGAGGGTTAGTTCTGAGGCAACCTTAATTGCTCAAGGGGTGACTTAAGCCGGTTAAGCCTGTCGGCAATGCTGACGCACAGCTTCAGATAGCTTTCGTCCAAGCTGGAGCTTCTCCGCCCCATTTCCGTGGCCAACCAGACAATGCTGTTCGCCAGAGACATATCAAAGTAGGCCTGAGTCAGTTCTTCGCGGAGTTCCGCAGGCAATAAATGGACTTCCTCCCGCTTGGTATCCCAGACTTTAGTTTGGAAGGGTTGCAGATTACCCGACCGGGTTTGGCTGGCAATGTGCCGGTTGTTTTCAATCTCGACAAAAAGGTCCGGTACGGTGGTTTTCGGAGGTTCCATGGTTTTCGGAGATTCCATGGTTTTTGGAGATTCCATGGTTTTTGGAGGTTCGCGGATTACTGCGGCCGCTTGGGGTTTATTCGCCGGTCTTTTCCTGAGGCGCGCCGTAATGGTAACGATTAGGTAGTTTAAGAGATAACCGACCACCAGCCCAACCATGATGGAGCCCAGGATAATTAAGGATATTTGCCACCAGCTCACCCTACCCTCCTGTAATTCTATTTACCCCGTGCATTTAATAAGTATTTTACTCCATCGGCCATAAATATCAAGGGCATAACTGGCTCGTCGCCCAAAAAATCGGGCCCGGTGGCTCCCGCCAGCCAGACCACCGCCCCGTCGGCAAGGTTCAGTTCGCGCTCAGAATCTAAGACACGCTGACTGCCTCGCCAACCGTTTGTTATTTATCCCAGACCGAGTTTCAGGATTGACCGCCTCAGGTCTTCCACCCTGGTCCAGATTGCCTTCTTCTCTTCTTCCACCGCCTGGTGAATCGCCAGCCGGTGCTCCTCCACTACCTGTCGAATGGCCTTCTTCTGCTCCTCCAGCAACTCCCGGGCGGCCTTTCTAATCTCCTCATCGATGATAGTCCCTATTTCAGTCTGAATCAGTTTTTTCACTGCCTCCCGGTATGCATCCACGCTGCTGGCCGCTTCCTTGCCGTAGCCAACCTTGGTCTCCATCCTGCCCTCCTTTCCAATTCACTGGAGTTGCCGATGCCCCCAACTTTCACACGGGTCGGACTGAACCGCGCCTTTACTTCGTAAGAATACACTAAAGCAAATTACCAGTCAAGGCCAAACGGTGTAGATAGGTGTAGATAAATGAGGTTAGGTTAATAAATGTGAACTGGGTGCGCCGACGCGGCAATTCAAGTCCGGGATAAAGGCCATCTTGACAGGGCTCCCCAAGCCATCTACACTGTTTAATAGTATGTGGTGAGGTCTGACAGCCATGATTTGCCCTACCTGCAAGAACAATATGATAGCTGTTGAGCATCACAAGATTGAGCTTGATTACTGTCCCAACTGTCAGGGCGTGTGGTTCGATTCCGGAGAGCTCGAGCTTCTGGTGGAGCGCCTGAAGCTGGGCGACCCGGCGTTATTCATCAGGAGCATCCTCCGAACAACTGAAGCCCAGTCACCGGAGAAGAAGCGTCGGTGCCCAATTTGCGCTCAGAAGATGAAGAAAACGACCGTTGGTGAAGAACCTAAGATGCTCATTGATACCTGCCAGCGCGGGGACGGGTTATGGTTCGATGGCGGCGAGCTGACCCAGCTATTAAAGCAGTTGGGCAAGACGCCCTCAGGTGGCCCGGATTCCCAGCAACAGGTGCTCACTTTCCTGGGTGAAGTCTTTCAGGCACCAGAGCCGACGACAAAGTGAACAGTAGTCATAAGGAGTGTTCCTTTTCGGGAAAATTATCGGGAGGTAAATAAATGATAGCACTCTGGGTCATCATCGGTATTATCGTTGTCCTGCTTATCGCGTTCGTTGCCACCTATAACGGTCTGGTCAAGCTACGCAATCAGGTAAAGAACGCCTGGGCACAGATTGATGTCCAGCTCAAAAGACGGTACGACCTTATTCCCAACCTGGTGGAGACCGTCAAGGGCTATATGAAGTTCGAGCGTGAGACACTGGAAGCCGTGACCAAGGCCCGCAATGTGGCCGTGCAGGCGTCTTCTTCCGGTGCGGCCGAACGGGGTAAGGCAGAAGGTGAACTGAGCTCGGCGCTAACTCGTTTGCTGGCCGTGGTGGAAAGGTACCCCGACCTCAAAGCCAATCAGAGCTTCCTGGCCCTTCAGGAACAACTAACCTCGACTGAGAACAAAATCAGCTTCTCACGGCAGTACTATAACGATTCCGTCCTGCGCTATAACAACCAGACCCAGATGTTTCCCTCCAATGTCATCGCTGGTATGACCGGTTTCAAGGCGGGCGAGTTCTTTGAAGTGGAAGCCGCCGAGGAGAGAAAAGCCCCCAAAGTCAGCTTCACCTAATGGGAGTTAACCTAGTCCATGTGGGAGCAAATCAGGTCTAACCAGATAAGGTCGGCCGTGCTGGTCGCCCTGATGGGTATACTGCTACTGCTGGTCGGCTACTTTCTCGGCCTGGCTTTCGGCAGTGGCGTTGGCGGCCTGGTTATCGCCCTCGTTATCTGGGGGATAATGAACCTGGTGGCCTTCTTTCAGGGCGATAGCATCCTGCTGGCTATCTCCGGCGCCCGCAAAATCAACCCCGGTGACCACCCCCGACTCTACAATGTAGTCGAGGAGATGAAGATTGCCTCGGGGCTGGAGAAGATGCCGGATGTCTATATCATTGACGACCCGGCGCTCAATGCTTTTGCCACCGGGCGCGACCCTAACCGGGCCTCGGTGGCCATCACCTCAGGACTGCTGCAGAAGCTTAACCGTGATGAACTCCAGGGGGTCATCGGCCACGAAATCTCTCACATTAAGAACCGGGATGTCCTTCTGATGGTTCTGTTGAGTGTGCTCCTGGGCAGTATCGTCATTCTCGCCTGGTACGGGTCACGGTTTCTCATCTTTTCCGGGGGAGCGGGAGGTGGTCGGAGGCGGAGCTCGTCAGGAGGCGGCGGTGCTGCCGCCTTAATTATCCTGGCAGTAGCCCTAGTTCTGATGATTCTGGCGCCTATCGCCGCCCAGTTAATCTATTTCGCGGTCTCCCGGAAAAGAGAGTATCTGGCTGATGCCTCTTCCGCCCTTTACACTCGCTATCCGGAAGGATTAGCCTCCGCCCTGGAGAAGCTGGCCATGTCCAACACCGGTGTCCAGAAAGCCAACCAGGCCACCGCGCCGATGTACATCATCAACCCCTTCCAGAAGAAAGCCATGTCAGTGAACGAGCTTACCAGCACCCACCCCCCCATTGGCGAAAGGATTCGCATCCTCCGCGCCATGTCCGGTGCTTCTCTGGCTGATTACGAACAGGCCTACCAGAAGGCGAAGGGTGGAGCACATGTTGTCCCAGCCTCAGCGCTGGACAGCGCCATGGAGGCCAAACTACGGCCAGCCTCCGCCGACGCGAAGCCACTTGAAGGAGTCTCGGAGAAGATTGAGCGTACCCGGGAGACCTCCGACCTGATGTGGCGCATGAGCCAGTACCGGACGATTGACTGCGAGTGTGGCACCCGGCTAAGGCTGCCACCCGGCTATCGCGCCCCCACCATCAGATGCCCGCACTGCGGGCGAATCAACCCCACTTAACTTGGGCTCTCACCCCTGCCTGGCTAGTCCGGAGAAGGTACAAAGACACCGCTTGACACCACGCTCATTCTGCGCTATACTGGAGTAAAGTTTCGTGAAATATTTCCTTAAATAGTTCGTTAATCTTTTCTTGAAGTAATAACTAAATGCCACGAATCACTGAATTGGCCAGAACCACCGGAGCCTCGGTGGATGAAATACGCTACCTGGAAAGGAAAGGCTTCATCCGCCCCTCCCGAAAGCGGTTGAGCCGCCGTGAGGTCAGACAGTACCAGGAAGCGGACACCCGCCGGGTTCAATTAATAATTAAATATCGCCGTCAAGGATTTACCTGGGATATGGCCTATCAGAAAGCAATGCGAGAGCAGGAAAATCCGTCCCTTTGGTAGGATAAACAGGAGGTGGCCAATGGCTAAAGTAAGACTTCACACCGGTCCGGGGGTCTTTGAAGTCCTGGCTAATGTCTGTCGAAATCCTCAAGAAGCCTTGAAACAGTTCGTGGAGAATGCGGCGGATGCGATTGACCAGGCCAAGACGGAAGAGGGATATATCTGGCTGAGGCTGGAGTATGGACCAGGTGGCAACGGGCAGAAGCAGGGCGCACTGCGCCGTATCGCCATTCAGGACAATGGCATCGGCATGACCCGGGAGAAGATGAACCAGGTCTTGCACCGTATCGGCGACTCCGAGAAACTCCACCTGGCACTGCGGGGTGAGCAGGGTATCGGCTTACTGGCGTTTGCGCTGATTGCCCAGGAACTGCACATCGCCGCCACGGCCGAGGAGGGTTCTCCGTCCAGTTGTCTCGTGCTCAAGCGCCCCTGGCTGAAACGAGGCTACGCTGAAGTCGTTGAGCGGTGTCCCGCCCACGAACACACCCAGCGCGGTACCATCGCCTATCTGGAAGGCATCCTGCCCGAAATTGCGCCGCAACTCTCCAAGGAACGCACCAAGCTCTTTTTAGGTCAGCAGTTCGCCAGCGACCTGCGGGCCAACCTCTATACCATGTCTATTTCCGATGGCGGTGAATTCGAGCAAATCCACTCCCAGCGCTTCCGTGGCGTCAAGGTGATGGCCACCAGCCTGCCACTGGGCCGGGCGGCTTCCGCCTTCGTTGAGCTCTATGTCCTACCCTGGGAGATGCCCGATGCCAGCATCAGCCTCTACGGGCGGAGAGGCACCCGAATCTGCTCGCTCACCGACCTCAATGACTTCAAGGCTATGCCCTGGCTCGACCAGCGTCTGGAGGGCTATATCCGCTGCGACCGACTCAAGCGGACCGCCGATAAGACGGCGGTGGTACAGGATGAGGTCTATCGTGCCTTCGTTACCGAGTTGAGACAGCTCGAGCCGAAAATACAGCAACTGATTCTGGATGTCAGCAGCGAGTCGCAGGAGAGGCGCTTTAACATCATCCTGCACCGGGCGGGCAAACTGATTGATAAGTTCCTGCGCTACCGGGAGAAAGGGCTTCTCGCCAGCCTGTCCTTACCTACCCAGGGGGAAGCGCAACGCGGGAATGGTGACGGTAAAGGGTCGAGGACACAACCATTGCCTCAGCCTGGGTTGTCTGCCATGACAATTCCGGCGGCGCCACCAGCAATGCGGGCCACCCGGGCGCCTTATATCAAACTACAGTCGCCACCGCGGGAGAAGTCCGACTACCGAAGCTGGTACGACCCCGGCAGGGCGTCATCCTTATCAACCGGGAGCACGCTGAGTTCCTGCTCTCGCAGAGGGAAGACCGGCGTTGCGTACGGTACCTCTTTTCCATCTGGGCCAAGGAGAGCCTGCTGCAGGAATACGGCGCCGATGCCGAGAAAGTAGCCGACGAGCTGGTGGGCACGCTGGCTGAGGCCGAGCCATTGCTGTGGTAAATACCCACCTATCCCCCTTTCCCCCTTCCCCGATTATCATCGGGGGAAGGGGGAAGATGTTTTCTTGAGAGGGACTTCGTCCCTCTCAGACTCCCTCTACTACCTTCGCCGGGGCGTCTAAGAGGGGCTTCGCCCCTTTTAATCCCCTACTCAATAATCTCACATTCGCCGATTGACAGGTCGGTGGCTCGCACCTATACTGGCGATAACACGGTAGGAGGTAAGAGCATGAAAATCAAGGCTAATGGCATCTCCATGAACTATAGGATAACCGGCCAGGGCAAATGGCTGACCCTGATTCACGGTGCCGGGGATAACCTTGAGGCATGGTGGTTGCAGGTGCCCGTCTTCTCCCGGCATTATCGGGTGCTGACTTATGATGTCAGAGGCTACGGTCAGACCGAGACTCCGGCCGAAGGCTACTCAAATGATACCCTTGTCCAGGACCTCTATGAACTGCTGAAGGCCCTCAATATCAAGGAAACCTATGTCCTGGGCTACTCTATGGGCGGGAGGGTTGCCCTTGGGTTGGCACTGAACCACCCGGAAATGATAAAAGCCCTCATTATGGCGAACAGTGCCGTAGCGCCCATTCAGCGCAATCAGGAAGAGATGCAGGCGATGATGAAGCTCCGCCAGCAACGCCTGGAATTGGTCGAAAAGCACGGCCTGGAGCCAATAATGGACGAGAGCACGGCCATGGTCTTCTCCCCCGGCTGGCCAGAGAAGAACAAAGCAGTCATTGAGCAGTATAAGAAAATCCGACTTAAGAACGACCCCAAGGCCTATATTGTTGCCATGCGAGCGATGGCCTGGGGCGCACCCCAACCCGATGTCAGCGTTATCAAGTGCCCGACTCTCATCATCGCCGGTGAGAAGGACGGCCTGATGGGAGCGGAGAGTGCCAAGGCAGGTCAAAAACTGATTCGCGGCTCACAGCTTAAGATTATGGCGACAGGTCACGCCGCATATATAGAGAAGCCCGAGGAATTCAACGCCACGGTGCTGGAATTCCTGGCTAAAGTCGGCTAACGGCTTAAGTGATACCCAGCTCCTCCAGTTTCTCCGGTAGTGGCACACCGGTCCGGGCGTCCCAGCCCATCAGGGTATAATAGTAACTCTTGGCTTGCTCCATCTTGACCGGGTCAAGAGGCTTGTTGGCTAGCACGCCATCGGTCTTAGGCTGGAAGAAACGCGGGGGCAGATGGTCATCGGCGGCGGTAAAGCCTTCACGAATGTTGAAGAGGCGGGCTATAGTGAGAATTCTCTCCGCCACCCTGATTTGCTCCATCACGCCCGTATCCCAGCCGGTGACGGCCGCGATGGCTCTGGTCACCTGCTCAATACTATAGGGCAGGAAGAGGCAGAGGACGGCGGAATCATTCATTATCCGCTTCAACTGGATGAACCGGAAGAGAGCCACCTTCCGTGGGCCAATATCATCCGCCGGTACCGGCTCAAGGATACCGAGCGGTCTCAGCTCGCGCATCTGCCCTTCAACCTCGTACATGGTGTCATGGAGATTACAGCAGTGGTCGGCGCCATGCGGATTGACCATAAAGCCCAGTCCCAGGCCGGCCTTCAGTCGCGGCTCGTGCATCCCGGCCTCCAGCCCCTTGACCTGCATGGCCAACTGTTCCGCACCCCGTGCCCAATCTGCCGGGCCGCCTTCAAAGTACCATCGGCCAACAGGTCACCAATGCCTTCCCGACGGGCAATCAACTCGATGAGTCGGAGCATGGCTTCGGCATTACCAAACCTTAGCTCGAGGCCACCGGTGTCCTTAGTAGTGAGTAGCTCGTTTTCAAAGCACTCCATAGCGAAGGCGATGACGCCACCCGTAGAAATCGTATCCAGAGAATAAGCCCCGCATAGCTCGTTTCCTTTAGCAATAGCTTTGAGGTCCTCAACGCCACAATTGGAACCCAGGGCCGCCAGTGTTTCGTACTCTGGCCCACCGTAGGCTGGGTCCACGGAATACGGCTCTTTAACTTCCACCACCTTCTTGCACCGCACCGGACAGCCAAAGCAGGCGTCCATCTTGATACGGATGGTGTCCCTGAGCGCACGGGCGTCAATCTTGCTTACGGCAGGGAAAAGTCCGTCGCGGAAATTACGCACCGGCAGGTTGCCCGCCGCTTCAAAGCCCGCCATGCCGCCACCGGTGCCGAACTCCTGAAACTCCCGAACCAAACGGATGTGAGCCATCAGCCAGTCCCTTAGCGCCTTAATACCCTCGGGCTGGGCCACTGCCGGTGGCTGATGACCCCGGACGGCGATGGCTTTGAGGTTCTTCGACCCCATCACCGCCCCCAGACCGCCTCGCCCGGCGGCATCATAGAGCCCATTCATAATGCAGGCGAACCGCACCAGATTTTCGCCCGCGGGACCAATTCCAGCCACCCGAATCCGCTCATCACCCAGCTCCGCCCGTATTGCCTGCTGCGCCTCCTTGGTCTTCTGTCCCCAGAGACGGCTGGCCTCCCGAATGCTGACCTCACCGTCGTGAATCCAGAGATAGACTGGTTTGTCCGCCTTACCCTCGACAATAACGGCATCAAAGCCCGCCCGTCGGAATTCGCTACCCCACACCTCCCCTACCTCCGATTTGGCCAGACTTCCGGTGAGCGGCGACTTAGCCCCGACGCAGTTGCGACCGCTCCCCGGTAAATTGACTCCGGTCAGCGGCCCTACCGCAAAGATTAGCTTATTCTCCGGGCCGAGCGGGTCAATGCCCGCCCGCAATTCCTTCCACAGAAAGTAGGTAATGAAACCAGCCCCACCCAGATACTTTCGACAGAATAACGGGGCAACTGCCTCCGTTGAGATACTTCTATTGGACAGGTCCACTCTCAAGATTTTGCCATTGTAACCGCCGGGCAGTTTCGTATCTGGCAACTTCTAACCTCCTGTTTACTAAAATGCCGGACTCTGTTAAGGAAAACAGAGAGGCTCGGCTATTGCGTCTGGTTCCTGCCGGAGCCAACGGGCGGAATGCCGGCTTCGCAGGGCACTTTGGTCTGGCACAGCCCACAGCCCAAGTACCGGCCAATATAGCCTTCTTCCCGCCCCAGTTCCTTAAGTATTATCTTCTGTTTGTTTAAGAGGAAATCGGCACACTTCTTCTTATCGTGCCCCTGCTCGGTAATCGCGCCTGCCGGACAGCGCTCAATGCAGCGCCGGCACGACCTATCCCGATAGAAGAGGCAGTTGGCCAGGTGATTCTCGTAGACTCTGGGGCTGGGTGGAAGTGTCAGGTCAGTGACGACACTGCCACAGCGCATGGCGATGCCTCGGGGTGTAATGAAACCGTCGCTCAGGCTGAAAGTCCCCAGGCCGGCAGCGTAAGCCATGTGTCGTTGCGACCAGTTGCTGGCAGAGCCGTTGGGCAACTGCTTTATCTGGAAGAAGGTAGCCACTTCCGGAGCAACCGCCTGGTGCCCCAGCTCTGCCAAAAGAGACACCAGATAGCGAGACAGCTCGTTGATGAAATCCTGCCCGTGCCAGCGGGTGTGGTTCCACCGCAGAGAGGGGACAACCGTCTCCCGCCGCAGGCTCAATCGGGTCTCCCGGCTGACTGGCATGACAAAGGAGATAACAGTCAAATGCTCTGGCTCTTGCTGGCTGTTATCGCCCTGACTACGGAGGTGCGTTTCAAATGCTTCCCGCGGCGTCAGGTGAAAATCAGCCACTACTTTCTTGTATTCAAGGAAGATAGGGTCATCACCATCAACAAAGCCAACCAGTGGCTCGTCAAAAATACGGCCATTGTCCAGAGCTTTGAGATGGTTAGCCGGGCTTTCGGCGGTGTATTCCCTGATTACCTTCTCAATAAATAAAGCTGGATTCGTCTTAAATAGCTCCAGGTCTAATCGGCGTATTGACCATCCCGGCCTCCTCACTCCAAAAAGAGACTACAATTTCACAATATCCCAAACGAGATTACTGGCGAGACTTGGCCGCCAGGTCGCGGGCGATGAGCGCAGCACCCAGTGCCCCGACCAACTGTGGTTCCGGCGGCACAATTATGTTAACTCCAATTCTGTCCGCCAGTTCCTTGATAATGGCCCTGTTTTTAGCTACCCCACCGGTGACGACCACATCCTTCTTCACGCCTACTTTGCCCAGGACCTCCAGAATCCGTCCGACGACCGCCTTATGTAAACCGGCCAGAATGCGGTCTTTGGGCACCCCGCGGTGGATATGGGAGATGACCTCCGACTCAGCAAAGACAGCACAGATGCCACTGACCTCCTCAAAACCTCCAGCCTGCAAGGAAAGCTCGCCCATCTGCTCCAGTGGCACCTCTAAGACCTTAGCCATCGTTTCCAGAAACAGTCCCGACCCCGCGGCACACTTATCATTCTTGGCAAAGGCTTCCACTCGCCCTGTCTCACCGACTCTGACGGCCCGGCTGCTCTCGGCACCCAGGTTAAGCACCGTCCTGACCGAGGGAAACAAAAAATAAGCACCCTTCGCCTGACAGACCACCTCAGCACTCTGCCGCTGGGCAAAGTCAACACTCTCCGCCCCGCACCCCGTCGCTACCACCGCCCGCAGGTCAGTCTGCTCCAGGCTCGCCTTTTTCAGCGCCTCGGCCAGCGCCACCCGTGAAGCCGCCGCCCCCTCCCCTCCCGAGGTGAACCGAGCCGAAGAGACAACTTCACTGTCCCGCAGTACCACGACGCTGATATTCCTGGCACCAACATCCACTCCGGCGACCAGCATCAAGTCTTACTCCGTCTCGGTCCCAAGCATCTCAATGAACGCTTCAATATCCGCCTTTTGCTGTTCCCGTTCTGTTGCCGTCTCCTCGCCCCGGAAGAACAGGACAGGTAGGCCCTCGCTTTCTAACTTCGCTTTCAGTAATGGGTACTCGTACAGGTGGGGGTCGCAGGCCCGCATATTATGGATGATGGCGCCCTTGACTTTGGCCCCGCGCATCATCCGGTCGGCGAAGGCCAGCCTCTCATCGGGCAGCATCTTACGAGGGCAGGCAATCTTGTTCAGATAGCGGTCAGCCAGCGCCTGGAACGGGTTGCGGTTCTGGGCTACCGCCCCGGAAAAGTACCGACTGCCCATCGGCATGTCATCGGCCACCACATTCCCCCCGCACTCTTCAATCAGTTGCACGAAATCGGTATCATCCAGGACGCTGGCTGACAGGAAAAGCCTGACCCCCGATTTGGGTGGGTCGTCACGCTTCTGAACCCACTCCAGAAACTGCCCCAGCAGCCAGTTATGCAGTTCCTTGGGCATCAGCATGCTCGAGATGACTATGTCCTGGGCTTCCGTGCCTGATACTAACGGCGGCGACCGCCTTCTCAGTTCGTATACCCGTTTCAAAAGAACCCTGTTATCGTTATAGACCTTGATGGACTGGCGCAGCGCCTCACCGGTAATCTCTCTCCCGAAGAAATTTCCCAGCGACTCCTTAAAGCGAACCAGCTCCTCGGCAAAGAAGCCCACGCCGTTACTGCTCAGCCGCTGGGGCACTTCCAGGAAGTAAACAAAGGGTATGTTTAGCAGGAGCTTACTGAAGCCATACATGGCTTTAATCATGTTGCAGACATTGGGGACGACCAGCCCATCCAGATAATCGTATTTTCCTTTCAATGCCTGGTCGAAGGTACTCTTACAATAGGGGCAGAGGTTGGTAGGAAAATGCAGGTCAGCTTCGGTGGTCTCTTCATGCGCCCCCAGAATCCGGACGGGCAGCATACCCGCGGCGTGAATAATCTCCTCGGGGACACAGCAGCACAGAGTACCGATTACCTGGCTCTTCTTGTCCTTCTTCCAGCGAACGGCGGCCTGGTGGCGGTTGAGTCGATTTTGACGAAAATCTTCCATCATTCTTCTCCCTAAAAGCAGACTTCAGCCCGGCTACTTCTTGGCCAGCAGCCGCTCAACAAAAGCGTCCAGCCTGGTTTTGACCTGGCCCTCGGAGTAAGTGCGCTCGTCGGCCATATCGCACTCCAGACCGAGAGTGGCTACGCCGTGGTTTTCCACCGCCCTCTGCAATTCTCCCTGCGAGACATAGGACAGCCGGCAGGATGGGTTGAAGGACAGGACAACCCCATCAATATGGTATTCCTTGACGGCATCCAGCAGGTCGTCAATGGAGCTAGCAATACTTGCTGACCAGCCGCGCTGTCGGGTGGAGCTCAAGGCCATATCCCGGATGGGGTCATCGTCCTGAGCCGGAAGCCGGCGCTCCCGCGAGCGATAAAAGCCCTCAACCACCACCACCCCACCAAAGTCTTCAACATAGTTCAAGAGGCCCATGTTATACCAGAAGGGGATGCCGCTCCACATCAGACGGAACTTCTCCTCCGGCACCACTCCAATTTTCCTGGCAATACGCCCCTCAACCTCGGTGCGGAGCCGATTGTAGAAATCTTCGCACTCTTTAGTCCCGGCCATGTACATTGACGGCCAGACGGCAGTGAACATATCCGCCGACCCCATCGGGCAGGGCACGGCCTTACGCAGTTCATTTATCTCATACATAATGTTGCTCGTCTGCCGGGACAGGGCCAAGCGCTGTCTTAGCCGGTCCGGATTGAATTTCGTGCCCGTCTGCTCCTCCAGAAAAGCCACCAGGCTTCTCAGTTCCCCCTCGGTATAATCGGTGTAGTACGCCAAATCACAGGCGCCGTCCGGCTGGTGCGGGGCATCGTGGACATGGAGCGGGACATTGAGGGCGCGACTCATCGCCGAAAACCAGCCCAGCCGCGAGTCACAGCTATAGCTGTTCACCAGCAGAAAGTCGGGCTTGGCCAGTCCGCCATAAGGGGCTTCCGGCACTTCACTCCGCGCCAGGATATAGCCCATGAGCATCCGGGCGTAGCCGCACACATCCTGAGAGAAGCCCATCTTTTCTCCAGCGACACAATAGGCTGACGCCAGCTTCTTGGCGGCAATCACCGTGGCGTAGTTCTCCAGAAACACCGCGGTGACATCCATGGCATCCAGAATTTCCGCCGGGATATTGTTACTGCACCAGGCTACCTTTTTGCCCTTCTTGGAATCATCAAGAGTCTGAGCGTAGTACTTCCTCCGTAATATTGGCACCTCAAGCGTTGTCTGCAAAGCTTTCCTGGCACTGGTTGATGTAACCATAGTCTTCCCCCTTTTTTTATTTCTTGGCCAGCCTGTCTTGGGCGAAGAGGGCGGCCCCCAGCGCCCCCACAATCTGGGGCTCAGGAGGCAAGAGAGTTTTAAGCCCAACCCTCTCCTCCAGACGGCGAACGACGCCCATATTCTTGGCAATACCGCCGGTAATAGCCAGTTCCGGCTTGATGCCGACCTTCCTTAGTAGAGTGTGCACCCGATTGACGATGGCAACATGCAATCCCGCTAAAATATCCTTCCTGTCCTTACCCTGGCGAATCAGCGAGGCTACCTCGGATTTCCCGAAGACAGTACAGGTGCTATTGATACGAATTTCCTGGCTCGCCTGCAAGGATAACAGGCCAATTTCCTCCAGAGGCAACTCCATTACCTGCGCCATGACCTCTAAAAACCGGCCTGTGCCAGCGGCACACTTGTCATTCATGACAAAGTTGGCCAGTCTCCCCTGCTCGTCACAGCGGATGGCCTTGCAGTCCTGCCCGCCCATATCCAGCACCGTTCTCACATTGGGGAAAAGCCAGCTCGCGCCGCGAGCGTGGCAGGAGATTTCCGTCACCGTTTCACTGGCGAAGGGCACGATGACCCGACCGTACCCGGTGGCAATAACCCAGCCGATATCTGGTAGAGAGAGGTTACTCACCTTCTTCAGTGTCTCGTCCATCACCCTTTGCGCCGACCCCACACTCTCCGCACCGGTGGGGATGATGCAGTAGGACAAGATCTGGTTGCCCTCCAGAATGACGGCTTTGGAAGTGGCCGCACCGATGTCTATCCCCGCCGTTATTGTCCGCTTCATCTTTCCTTCCAGATTACCACAGTAGGATAACCCTTGGCAAAAAGAAAGCGTGCCGAGCTTACTTATTACTGTAGGGGTGTTAAACAATATTAAATTTCAGTAGCTTGTCAATATCCCACCCGGAGACCTATAATATGGGTTAAATGAGTCGGGGACAGCTCAACCGGAGAGGGGGGTAAACTTATGTCCGAAGCCTTTCTGATAGCGCAGAACCTCCGCAAAAGCTTCAATGAACATAAAGCCGTCAACGGCGTATCTTTCACCATCTATAAGGGTGAAATCTTCGGTCTGCTGGGACCCAACGGCGCCGGCAAGACCACCACCATTCGCATCCTGTCCACGGTTCTCGAACCGGACTACGGCGATGTCACCATCGGTGGCCATTCCATAAGAAAAAATGCCGAGGCCGTGCGTCAACTAATTGGCGTCTGCCCCCAGGAATTAGCCTTCTACCCCGACCTTTCCGCTATGGATAACCTGGTCTTTTTTGGTCGGATGGTCGGGCTTGATAGCCAGGAGGCACGCGCCCAGGCCATCGCCAATCTGGAGCTGATGGGGCTGATGGAGAGGGCCAAGGGCAAGGTGGACAAATTCTCCGGCGGCATGAAGCGGCGCATCAACCTGGCTATCGCCCTGATGGGCCACCCGGAGCTCCTCTTCCTCGATGAACCGACCGTGGGCATCGACCCACAGTCACGGAACAATATCTACGAAACGATAATGGGGCTGAAAAACAAGGGAATGACCATTCTCTACACCACCCACTATATGGAGGAAGCCGACCGCCTCTGCGACCGCGTGGCCATCATGGATGGAGGGCAAATAATCGCCATGGATACCCCCCACAACCTGAAAGCCCAGATTGGCTCTCCTGACAAGGTAACACTGGAAGATGTTTTTTTGAAGCTGACGGGACGCAGTCTCCGCGACTAGGATAAGATGAAAAGAGCCTTCATCGTCGCCCTTCGAGAAGTGCGCACCTATCTTCAGGACAAGGCTGACCTTGCCTTCAGCCTGCTCCTGCCCATTGCTATCTTTGCCCTGATGTACGGTGCCTTCGGGGGGCAAACCCAGTTCCACGGCACCGCCTACATCGTGAATGAAGACCCGGGCGGCCAATATTCCACCCGCCTGCTGGAACGGTTGGGTGAATTGGACACCCTGGATATTAAGTTCCTCTCCCGTTCCGAAGCCGATGGCCAGCTCGAGCGGTCTGACCTTCTCCTGGCCATTTATATTCCCAGTGACTTCTCCAATCAGCTTGCCGCCGGACAACCGACACAGCTTGCCTTTAAACAGAGGGGCAACGGGGGTCAGGAGGGTCAAATTGTGGCCAGCATTGTCCGCAGCGTGGTTGAGGAAATGAATCAGGAATTTCAGGTGCAGAGTCAGGTCGAACGCACCCTCGCCGACCAGAATATTCCTCAAGACCACATTGAGATTACCGTGCAAAAATTCCTGGAGCGGGAGCGAGAGTCACCGCTGGTGCAGGTTACGGAAACGGTCGTCGGCCGCAGCCCTGACCCGGTCAACCAGTTCCTGCCAGGCATTTTGACGATGTTTGTTCTCTTCGCCACTACCCTGACGGCTCAGGTTATTGTTGAGGAGCGCCGGAATGGAACACTGGAGCGCCTGCTGACTACACGGCTCAGCGTGGGCCAGTTATTTGCCGGCAAGTTCCTATCAGGGATATCCCGTGGCTTTGTGCAGACACTCATCCTAATGGTACTCAGCTACCTCGTGTTCCAGCTTTTTACGCCCCTTTCCTTTCTGGAAGCTCTCGTCATTGCCCTTGTCTTCTCAGCCGCGGCCAGTGCTCTTGGTTTAGTCATTGCCGCCATTGCTCGCACCCCCGACCAGGCTACCTGGATTGCCGTGTTCATCACCATGCTTATGGTCATGTTCAGTGGCACCTTCTTTACCATCTCGGAAGGCAGCGTGTTCGACACACTCAGCCGGTTCTCCCTCAATACCTATGCTATCAATGCTTTCAACACGATAATCACTGAAGGCGGCTCTCTGGCTGATTTGGGACTGGAACTGGGCGTTATGGCGGGCGTCATGGTGGTTGGGCTAATACTGAGCCGGGTTTTCTTCAGGGCTATGCCCGGAGGTAAATAGGCCTCATGAAACAACTGAAACATATCTGGTTTATCACTGTAAAGGACTTGAAACTATTTCTGACTGACCGTCTGGCTTTGTTCTTTTTCATACTCTTCCCCTTCCTTTTTGTTATTGTGTTTAACTTCATGCTCCGGGGTGTTGGCAGCCAGGACCCCCGGCTGGAGATGCATCTGGTCACCCAGGAAGCCGCGGGCGGCTTAAGCTATCAAATAATCAGCGCCATGGAGACTAAGGACGAAGCCCAGCTCCAGCCCGGCGAGCCCAAAATAGTCTGGGATAAGGACTATAACGAAGCCCGCCAGGCAGTTGAGGACAAGAAACTGGCCGGTTTTCTGGCCTTTCCCGCGGATTTCACGCAGAGCGTAATGATGGGCTACGGCGCTCAGCTTGAGGTGGTGGTTAATCCCGCGGAGACCTATATCCGGGCGGCCCTCAACGGGCTGGCCAGCGCCATTGCGTCCCAGGTCGGTTCTCAACAGCTAGCCACCAACGCCGCCGTCAGCCTGCTGGTGGAGGAGAAACTGACTTCGGGTGATGTATCCAGCCTGGGGCAGGAAATACAGAAGCTTTTTACTACCCCAGCCGGCACCCCCGCCAGTCCGCCTCTGATTACCCTCAAGACCGAGAGGGTGGGGGAGGTTGAGGCCTATAACCCATCCAACTATGTCATTCCCGGCTACCTGGTTATGTTTACCTTCTTTGCCGCGGCGCAGTCAGCCGCCATCATCGTGCGCCAGCGTCAGAACAACACCCTGGAACGGTTGCTGTCCAGTTCGGTCCGGCGGGAGACGCTACTGGCTGGCATGTTTACCGGCACAGTGGTTAAGGGTCTGGTTCAGATAGCCGTCTTCTGGGTAGTCGGACTCCTGGCTTTCAAGATAGAGCTCGGCCTATCCCCGCCGGCAGTGATTATCCTGTCTATCCTGATGGTGGTTATGTCAGCGGCCTTCGCCATTATGCTGGCCACCCTGGCCAGAACCGAGCGCAGCGCCGATGCTCTGGGCGTACTCCTCTCCCTGGTGCTGGCGCCGCTCGGCGGCTGCTGGTGGCCCCTCTTCATCACCCCCCAATGGATGCAGTTCATCGCCAAGTTAACGCCTCACGGCTGGGCCACCAGCGGCTTCAACGAACTGATGGTCTTCGGTGGCAATTTCAGCGGTGCCGTCCCGAATATGCTGGCACTGGCTGGCTTCGCCGTCGTCTTCGGTATTATCGCCATAATGCGTTTCCGCACCAGTGCCGCCTAATATGAATCACGGCGTCACCAGCGCCACGCCCCGTTTCAAAGCCGTGACATTAAGCTCAAACTGGTCGGGAAAGCGCTCCAATAGCGCTGGCTCAAGCGATTTAGCATCCAGCGGCAGGGCACCGGTGCCAATTAGAGCGCCGGTGAGCAGGACATTGGCCAGAATCGGATTGCCCAGTTGCCGTGCCTCCTCCGTAGCATTCACCACCCAGGTTTTAGCTGACAGCGCCCTGACGGCCGCTAGCAACTTATCCAAATCAGGGTATTCGGCGGCGGCCCCACCCCAGATGTCAATGCTGTATATGGGGCGGGGGTTGACGATGGTGATGGTACCGGGATTACCGTATTGCCTCAGCATCCGCAGGGTCTCCACCGGCTCCATGCCCAGTATGACATCGGCACAGCCATAGGGCATGATGGGGCTGTATTCCATCTCCTGGGAGATTCGGATATAGTTGATGACTGTCCCGCCCCTCTGCTGGGCCGGATAGGTCTGGCCGAAGGTGACCAGATAGCCTTCCCTTACCAGACTATTGCCGATAAGGAGAGAAATGACCACATTGCCCTGCCCGGCCACGCCCACGATAATCAGATTAAGCGGGTCTTTAATCAGAGTTTTTAGCGTCATAATGCCTCCCGGACAATTGCCCCCTGGGGGCAGATATCGGCGCAGAGTCCACACCCGGAGCAAATCAGCTCATCAATCTCCGCCTTCCCTTTTTCCCGGTTCCACCTCAGCCCGGTACAGGCAAAGATACGGGTGCACAGCCGGTCGCAACCACAATCCGGCCCAACACATTTATTGGGGTCAATATATACCCGGTACGGTGGCTCCTCCCGCCGGGCACGTATCAACTCGCACTCGCGGCGCATGATGATGACCCGTGGGCCACCGTCCATGGCCATCAAGTCAAGCAGTGTGGCCGTCGCGTTCTTGATGTCAAACGGGTCACAGATTTCAGTCCGTATCCCCATGGCACGACACAGGGCTTCAATGCTGACCACGGGGGCTGGCTCGCCCATCGCCGTGACTCCAGTGCCAGGGTGAGGCTGGAAGCCGGTCATGGATGTGGCGCTGTTATCAAAGACGGCCAGGATGAAGTTGGCATTATTATAAACACCATTGATGAGTGCCGGGATAGCGGCGTGGTAGAAGGTGGAATCGCCGCAGGCCGCAATCACGGGCTGAGTGAAGCCGAACCTCCCCAACTGCCCAAGGCCGTTAGCTACTCCGGCACCGGCGCCCATGCAGTACATGGTCTTGACCACGGAAAAACCACCGGGACCGAGGCCAGCGGTGTAACAGCCGATGTCCCCGGCAACGAAACCGTAACGCCCGTCCAGCCTGAGCGCATTCTTGATAACCCAGAAGGTCGCCTTATGCGGACAGCCGGGACACAGCGTGCCACTGCGCATGATGACATATTTCTGAGCGATTTCCTCAGCCTGTTTGTCATACTCGCCGCCCCGGAATTGATATGGGACATTCATGATTCTGGCCAGGGCGCGAATTATGGCGTTCGGGTCCTGCTCACCGTAGGCATTGATATCGCCGGAGCGCTTGCCATAGAAAATGGGGCGGGGACTCGCGGGCGGCAGAGTGGCCGCCAGTTCCATCACGCTCTCCTCCAGGAACGGGTCAATTTCCTCAAAGAATAAGACTTTTGGTGCTTTCACCAGATACCTGGCCACCAATTTTTCGGGCAATGGCCAGAGCGTGCCCAGCTTCAAGATTCCCACCCTGTCTTCTAGATTAAGTATCTTCACCGCCTCGCGCGAGTAGAGCCAGCAGGCACCGCAGGTTATTATCAGCAACTCCGGGTCTTCGGGCCCAACATACCAGTTGAAGGGTGAGGACTCAAATATCTCTTTAGTTTTCTCCAGTTTCTGGAGCAGGGCGGCGTGCCCGGCCGGATTGGGCAGACGGGGTATCCGGCTGAGGTCATAGCGCGCCCTCAGTTCCTTTTTGGGCAGTTCACCCAGCCTGACATTGCCCCGGGTATGGGAAATCTTACTGACACACCGGAGCATACAGATACCCTTTATTTCCTCGGAAAGGTCAAAGAGCCATTTGGTCATATCCTTGGCTTCCTGAAAGTTCCCCGGCTCCACTACCGGCAGACCCAGCCACTTGGCGGCCGGTCGTGTGTCCTGCTCGTTGGGGCTATTTCTACCACTGGGGTCATCGCAGCTCACCAGCACCAGTCCGGCCACCGTGCCGCTCATGGCCAGGGTTGCCAGGAAGTCGGGAATGACGGCCACCCCATTCTGTTTCATCGGGGCCAGGGCCCGAATGCCGGCCAGGGCCGCACCAGCGGCCGCCTCCATGGCCACCATCTCGTTCACCGACCACTCGGCATAAATACCGCGCCGCTTGGCCACTTCAGCGATGGCGGGCAGAATCTCGGACGAGGGTGTGCCGGGATAGGAGGCCGCCAAGCCGATACCGGCCTCAAGCGCACCACGGGCAATCGCCTCATTGCCCATCAAGAGCATCGTCGTACCGGGGGCTTCAATATCAATCGCTGGCATCTGGACTTACCTCCGTACTACACCTCTGGTCAGTATACTAACAACCGAAGAGGCAAGTCAAAAGACAAATCCGAGATTGTTTAGTAACCTATCCCCCTAACCCCCTTCCCTTATTAAGGGAAGGGGGAGTGTAGGTAAGAGAGGGGCTTCGCCCCTCTCTAAAATCTCTTCCCCCTCGCCCCGACCAGTCGGGGAGAGGGGGATAAAGGGGGTGAGGTTGATAAACAATCTCAAATCCGAGATTGTTGAATAAAGGGGGATTAAAAGGGGACGAAGCGATGCCAAAGCTATAGAGCTAAAAACCTGGCCACTTAGAGAGCCATACCGAAAGGGAAAAGGCGCAGGCCTGAGGCCGACTACTGAGATTGTCGGCGGCTGAAGGTTCTGTTATATAAGCTATCGTCGCTGGTGATATAGAAAAGCTCGCCGAAGTGATACTCGGGGAAGGCTTTTATTGCCCCCAGAATGAACTTCTGGTTGATGCTACGCTCGCCCTGACGCACACGGTACACCTCACTGACGGACACTCCCATGGAGCGGGCAAGCTCAGGGAGGCTGCGGTATTTCCCCAAATCAAAGACCCTGGTCTTGACGACCATCGGTAATTCGGCATTGATTTGTAGATAGCTGGCCATGACTTCTCTCAAACCCCGCAATATCTTCATATAACATGACTCTACCTACCTTGTGAATCACCCAATAGTATTATTTTGACCTGGTACTTTAGTCACCAGCGTTTTGTCTCGGCCAGCCGTCAGCCGAAGAAGATGGCCGCCACCCGGTAAATGCTCAAGTCTACCGTTTTGACTTTGTTTTCCACCTCATGTAGCGGTACCGCCGCAATTCTCTTCCCCTTAAGTGCCGTCATCACCCCGTACTTCTTCTCCTCGGCCAGCCGGACGGCTTTGACGCCGAAGGCCGTCGCCAGACTGCGGTCGTAGGCTACTGGAGTTCCGCCACGCTGGACATAGCCCAGCGAGGAGACTCTGGTCTCCAGGCCGGTCTGTCGCTGAATAATATCCCCGAGAACACTGGCAATGCCGCCTAATCTCGGTACCTCACCACTCGCGGCTGTATCCGGCCTGAAGGCTTCCACCACTTTTCCTTCCAGTACCGTTCCCTCCGCCACGACCACCACACTGAAAAAAGCACCCCTTGTGTTTCTCAGAGCCAGCATCTGGCAGAGTTCGTCCACCTTGGCCCTATCCAGAGGAATCTCCGGAATGAGAATGGCGTCGGCCCCGTTAGCCATGCCGGCATAAGTGGCAATCCAGCCGGTGTGGTGCCCCATGACTTCCAGCAGCATCACGCGGTGGTGACTTTCCGCCGTCGAGCGGAGCCGGTCCAGGGCATCGGTGGCAATCTGTACCGCCGTCTGAAATCCGATGGTGAAGTCCGTCCCTTTGACATCGTTATCAATGGTCTTGGGTATGCCGATGACCGGAAGTCCCATTTTGGACAGTTCGCTGGACATACTCAGAGTACCTTCACCGCCCAGAACCACCACTGACTCCAGACCCAGCTCTTCCATTCTGTCAAAAACCCGCTGTGGCCCATTCTCAACCTTAAGCGGACTGACCCGGGAAGTCCCCAGAATGGTGCCGCCCCGGTCAATTATCCCCGAGGTATTCACTCTATCCAGTATCACAGTTTCATTATCCAGGAGCCCCTGCCAGCCGTTCCGGATGCCGATTACCTCGTAGCCCGCCGGGATAGCGGTCTTAGTAACCGCCCGGATGGCGGCATTCAGCCCAGGGCAGTCGCCACCCCCGGTCAGCAGACCGATTCGTTTCTTCTTAGCCATAGTCAACTCCTTCGGCAACCCAAGAATGTCAGGCCAAAGCGAGAACCTAGAACATCATGGTCTATTGATTACGGTAGTTGGCTGAGATTCGATTGCGGGTTCTTTCTTTGGCGTCGGCGTACTATCGTGATTATAGCCCCAGCCAGAACTATTATACCGGTTACACCGGCGATAAGAATGTAGAGCTGGATATAGTCAGTTCGCCAGTTCGCCGTGATTGCCTTTGGCGAATTCACGGTTACTGATGTCGTGGCTGTCGTTGCGGTGAAGTCTCCGCTCCACCCCGTGAAAATATGCCTGATTATTATTCCTTGAATAGGAACTACCGAGATAGTAGCACTTGAACCTGACTCATACCAACCTTCTCCCTCAGGCTGACCATAAGCTGATTCCATTGTCAGGAGATAATCAGTTCGCCAGTTTGCCGTAATGGTCTTTGGTGAGTTCATAATTACTGATGCCGTTTCCGCCTCTCCGGTGAAGTCCCCACTCCATCCAGTAAAAATATGCCTGGTTGTTCCTTCTTCGACCGAAGCTACGGAGATAGTAGCGGTTGAATCCGAATCATACCAATCTGCGCCCTCAGGCTGGCCGTAAGCTGAGTTAATGGTTAACTGATATTGCGTTTTATAGTTTGCGGTATAAACTCCAGCACGGGAAATCGTTCTTGAAGCTGATGTATCTCCGTCGTCCCAGGAGATAAAGACATATCTAGTGCCCTTGCCAATATCTATCATGGAAGACATTTCGAGATTATGGGTTGAGCCTGGTGCGGCGGTGAGCTCGGGAGCAAGTGATTGCTGCTTAACACCATCCAGGACCATGCCCGTTCGGAGGCCAATTGGTACAGCCTTAAAGATGAATTTGACGAGTAAGCTGAGTTCTCCCGAATAGCTGTCAGACAGCACCGGATGCTGGATATTGGTTATTCGCTTCTGATTAAAACGCTCGGTACTGTACGATACAGTCTTAGGCTCGGCGTACCGAAAAATTTCCTCAGCAGATAGTTCATAATCATGGTTAGCGTCAGCATCAGTGAACTTCCCGAAAGCCTCCAACACATAATAGTTGAAGAAGCTATTCCCAAACGCGCTGGTCTCCCAAGACTCTTCGTCTGAACGAGAGGACATTAGGACTACTCGTCCACTACCACTAAGATTGGCTTCGTAAAGTCCGGCAAAGCATGTGTATAAGATAATGACCGTTTTTTCGACTCCAGCGCGGCTAACCGGTTCTTCAGTTCACCGGAGGTTATCCAGGTCTCTATGTAGTAGGCATCGTAAGGGGCGATGTACCCATCAGGGTCACCGTGTCCGGAGAAAGAAAAGAGCACAATGTCATCGGCGTCCTCCTTGTCTGCCAACCAGTCTATCGCGGCCAGAATGTTCGCTTGAGTCGCCTCGCTATCTAACAATAGTTTGACATGGTCACTACCCCAGAACGGGCTTAACCGTTGGGCCAGTTCTCGCGCATCATCGTCAGCATAATTCAGGTCTTCCAGACGCTCGTAATCTGATACACCCACGATAACAGCCCAGCATTCAGCTTTGGACTCCTTGGCATATGCTTGTATACTACACAGTTGAATTAATAATAGCCCCGAAATCAGGGAGGCGAAGACTATAAATGAGACCTTCTTGAACATGGTCCTACTTCCCTCTTGTGATTACCAATCTAATGTGCTTGGATAATTATAAACTCTTCAATGATGCCTTGTCATGAGCCCCGAGCTAATTATCGAAGGCCAGTTCCCTCTGGATACGATGGTATTCGTAGAATCGGGCCAGAGTGCGACTGGCCCCCGTCAGTGAGCTATAGACGGCCACGCCCTTCTCGGGCAATTCCACCCTCATCTTGGCGCGTAGCTCAGCTTCCCAGGGGTCGTTGGCGAAGGAATGGAAAACCACGACTACGGGTTTACCATAGGCATTGTTAATGGCAAAGTCACACAATTGACTGATGAGCCTGTCCACCTGCTCCAGTCCAACATGGCGGGCCATGTCCAGATGCGGCATGACGATAAGCATGTCAATAACCGGGTCAGCTGCGACCAGCTCCAACTCCCGTATCATAAGCGAGGCATCCCGGAAGACCAGACCCGTATCGAGCGGATTCCGGATGCTGGCCCCGGCCAGCGAGATGAATTTTTTGAGTTCAGCCTGAGTATTCTGGCCCAGGACGGGTACCTCCAGCCCTTCACGACCGCAGACATCAGCCGCCGACACGCTGGTGCCACCCCCCAGCCCCAGTACGGCGACTCGCTTACCCCGCGGTGGCTTGACATAGAGGAAGGTCATGGTCATTTCGGCCATCTCCTCCAGAGAATAGACCGGCACGGCACCCGTCTGAGCGAAGAAGCCGCGCCAAATCGCCTCCTGACCCGCCAGTGAGGCAGTGTGGGAAGCCACCGCGCGCGACCCTGGCGCCGTTAGCCCCGCCTTCCAGATGATGACCGGTTTGCCACGGTTGATTTCGCGCACCTGTCGCCGGAGTTTTTGACCATCCTTGACTCCCTCCAGATACAGGCAGATAATCCTGGTCTCAGAGTCAGCGGCCAAATACTCCAGAAAGTCCGTGCTGTCCAGAACATAGGCATTGCCAAAGCTGATAACCTTGCTGAAGTAGATGCCGTAGTTCGGGCCGTAGTGGGTGAACCAGTTGCAGTGCCCCCCGCTCTGAGAAACAAAGGCGACCGGCCCGCTCCGTTTGGGCAGGTCATCAAAGGGGCCAATCCCCGCCTTGGGCACATAGAGACCCATGCAATTTGGGCCGATGAGCCGCAGGCCACCGCGCTGGGCTATCTCACGCACCCTCTTCCCCAGCTCAATAGCTTCTGGCTCCCCAGTCTCCTCGAAGCCAGCCGTAAAGACATGGATGTTCTTGGCATTGGCGGCAACGCAGTCTTCCAGGACGGCGGGCAAAGCCTGTGCCGGTACAGCAATCAGCACCAGGTCAATCGGCTCAGGGATAGCTGAGACCGTGGGATAAGTCGGGTGGCCGAGAATTTCAGTGGCTCTGGGATTGACCAGGTAGATTTTCCCGGTGAAGCCGAGCTGTTCGTAACTACGGACAAACATAGCGCCTCCCGGACCCCACGGTGCGCCCCGTCTGGCCTCCGATGAAACACCGACAACAGCTACTACCTTGGGGTGAAAGGCCACCTCCAGTGCCGGGTCCCAGGCCATTATTCTGACAGTTCCTTTCTCGAAGTTGGCAAAGCAGAATTTATTGTAGCTGTCGGCAAGAGCCCTGTCAAACAGACCAGCGTACAAAAGTGCTCACGGGTTCTGTGCCGAGACTTGACAGCATCAGTCCCGCCAGCTAAAGTGTGAATCATGCATTTTGGGACACCCACTGATGACAGTAAACCATAAAGAGCAACCTGTAGCGGACGAGACAGGAGGGTTCCCTGGACGGGGGCGGGCGTTCGGGCGGGATTGGACTAAGGGTAGCATATTTCAAAATCTTCTTCTGTTGTCGTGGCCGATTGTTGTCAGCAACACGCTGATGATGTTGGGACCCACCGTAGATATGATATGGGTGGGCAAGCTGGGGTCAGTCTCCGTGGCTGGGGTGGGCGTCGCTGGCACTGCTATTGAGCTGGTGATAGGTGCCATGATGGGTCTGACCATGGGCATGCGAGCCCTGATAGCCCGCTTTATTGGTGCCGGCAATATCGACAGTGCTAACCATGTCGCCAACCAGGCCTTAGCCCTAACTATCGGCTACGCCATTCTCCTGGCGCTAGTTGGTATTTTCTTTGCTGAGTCTATTCTGAACTTATTTGGCTTGGCGCCGGATGTGGTGGCCGCCGGGGTGGCCTACATGCGCATCCAGCTAATCGGCGCCGTCGCTATGGTCTGCCGCATGACAGCCGAAGGCGTGATGCAGGCCTCGGGTGACACCATGACCCCGATGAGAATCGCCATTGTCTACCGACTTTTTCATGTGGCTCTCTGCCCCTTCCTGGTCTTCGGCTGGTGGATATTCCCCACGCTCGGCGTTCAGGGCGCCGCCACCACCAATATCGTTTCCCAGACCTTAGGCTTGTCCTTGAGCTTCTGGGTGCTTCTTAGCGGGCGCTCCCGAGTTCGGCTGACCTTGAGAAACTTCCGCTTTGACCCGGGGATGATATGGCGCATTGTCAGAATCGGGCTACCTGCAATGGTCGGCGGCATCCAGAGAACTCTCAGCAACTTCTTCCTGATGTGGTTCATGGCCTCCTTCGGGACGATTGCCGTAGCCGCACACAGCATCAACTTGAGGATTGAGATGGTACTTTTCATGCCCGGAATGGCCTTTGGCATGGCCAGCGGCGTGCTGGCCGGGCAGAATCTGGGGGCCCGTCAACCAGACCGCGCCGAAAGGGGCATTTGGATGGCGGTCGGGCTGGTGCAAAGTCTAATGGTCGTCTTATCTATCATGATGCTGGTCTGGGCTAAGGGAGTAGTCAGCATATTCAACGCCGAACCCAGCACTGTAGCCATGGGTAGCACCTTCCTCAGAATAGCCGTAGCCGGTTATTTCGTGATGGGGTTAATGTTCGTTTTAATGCAGGCTCTCACCAGTGCCGGCGATACCCTGCCCATGATGATTATCAGTGTCGGCACAGCCTGGGCGGTGACCCTGCCCCTGGCATATTTCCTGCCGCGGATTGCCGACCTTGGTCCTCTCGGTGTGCGCTGGGCGATGGTCGCCGGCATAGTTGTCGGCGCCATAGCCACCATCATATATTTCCGCCTGGGCCGCTGGAAGACACGAAGGGTGTAGACAGCCGCCGTCCATTAGCTGAGCGAGCTTCAGCGCCTTGTTTTCAGCGCTGGCATTGTGGATGATGACCGTAGTTTGACTACCCTTATTGAAAGCCGACTCTAGATTTCAAACTTCTCTGGGCATTATGCTACAATTAAATTGTAGACGAAAAGCAGGCCAGGTCAGCCCTGGCGAAGTGGAGCGTGGGGATGGATAGTGACATCGTAAACGCGCAGAAGCTGGCGCAGAAAATCGTGGCCAATGTGGAGAAGGTTATCGTTGGCAAGACGAAGGCTGTCGAACTGGCCGTAGTCGCCCTGATTAGTAAGGGTCATCTACTGATTGAGGATGCTCCCGGCGTGGGCAAAACCATGCTCGCCCGCAGTCTGGCCAAGTCCATAGACTGCACCTTCAAGAGAATTCAGTTTACTCCGGATATGCTACCGGGTGATATTACCGGGGTCTCGGTCTATAACCAGAAAACGGCCGATTTTGAGTTCCGCCCCGGGCCAATCATGGCCAGTATCGTTCTGGCCGATGAGATTAACCGCGCCACGCCCAAAGTGCAGTCGGCACTTCTGGAAGTCATGGAAGAAGGGCAGATTAGTGTGGATGGTGTCACCCATGCCATGCCGGCTCCCTTCCATATTCTGGCGACCCAGAACCCTATTGAGTATGAAGGCACTTTTCCACTCCCCGAGACACAACTGGATAGATTCCTGCTGCGGATGAGCCTGGGCTACCCGTCGAAGGCGGATGAAATCACCATTATGGAAAGACTGCAGTACCAGCATCCGATTGAGCAACTGGCGGCGGTGGCCACCGGCGCGGATGTTTTGACGCTGCAGACGGTGGTGAAGAAAGTCTATGTCGATGACCTGGTGAAGCAGTATATCGCAGCGCTGGTCACGGCTACCCGCCAGCACCCGGCCATCTACCTCGGGGCTTCACCCCGCGGTTCACTGTCTCTCTTCCGGGCGACACAGGCGCGTGCTCTGATGCAAGGGCGCGACTATGTTCTACCGGACGATGTCAAGGCTCTGGCCGAACCGGTGCTGGCTCACCGATTAATCGTCAGCTCATCAGACCGCTCACCGGACAAGAGTGGCCGGGCCGCCGTTGCCGAGCTACTGGAAACCGTGCCGGTACCGGGCACCGTGGTCAGGACATAACACAGCGTTTTTGAACGAGCTTCTTGCGGACTGTGATTGTTAGCGGTGGTTGAGGTATGAAGATTCGACCGATTATTCTGATTGTCCCTCTGGTTCTCCTGGCGGTGGGGTTGATTTGGGGGCTGGATTTAGTCCTGCGACTGTTTTTCCTTTCCGTAATAGTGCTACTGTTGGGCTACGCCTGGACGGTGTTCGGTGTTCGCGGCCTGACCGCCGAGGTCAAGAATTTGCCCGACCACCGTCAGGTTGGCGACGAGTTTGACGAGGAAATTACCGTAGTCAATACCAACAAAATACCTAAACTCCTGCTGACGGTTGAAGAAAAGACTGATTTTCCGGGATATCACAACATCTCGGTGCTGAATCTGGCGCCGGGTAAATCGCGTTCGTGGCAGACTACCATCAGTTGTCAGCGGCGGGGTCGATATCACCTGGGCTCTTTTGCCGCTAAGGTATCTGACCCGCTTGGCATCTTCTCCCGGCAGAGCGTACTGGGAGAGCCGCATCATGTTCTCATCTATCCGGCCACGGTGGAACTACCCTTCTTTGCCCTGTCCGCCACGGCTAATGACGAGTACGGCACCGGACGCCGCTCGACCAGCCAGATTAGCCCCGATGCTTCCACAGTGCGCGAATTCACTAGCGGCGACAGCCTGAGCCATATCCACTGGCGCAGCACCGCCCACACCGGCCAGTTGATGGTCAAGGTCTTCGATGCCGAACGGTCGCGCCCTGGCTCTAAGGGCACCTGGGTAGTTCTGGATATGCACCAGACAGCCAGCATTGGCGAGGGCATTGAGACGAGCGAAGAATACGGCGTCACCATCGCTGCCTCGCTGGTCAAGAAGTATCTGGATGAAGGCATGTCGGTGGGTCTGATGACGCACGGCGACCGACCTTATCTCTTTCCCTCCAACCAGGGCGAAATCCATTTCCGCCGTATGCTGGAAGCCTTTGCCCTGATGAGAGCCACCGGACAGGTGACTCTTGACCGCCTCCTTTCGGATGAGATGGAACGGTTCAAAGGCGATTCCTCCGTTATCATCATTACGCCATCCGCCACGGAAAAGCTGGCGTCGGCCATCTGGCGACTGCAACGGTACGGTAACTCGGCGGCGGTTGTCTTGCTCGATGCCGCCAGCTTTGGCGGCACCGGTGCTTCGGTGGCCGCGGCCCGCAGTCTGGCGGCGATGGGAGTGCCGGTCTATATCGTGAGAAAAGGTGATGAGCTGGCCATGGCACTGGACAGCCGGCTAGCTCTATCGCATAGCAGGTTCGTGTGAGGTTCGGGAATCGTGGGTAGCAGTTGGAACAGATACGGATACAGGTATCGTTACGCAAAAAGAGAGGAGGCGCACCGGGCGTCACCCAAGCGTGACGAAGAGCGTCTCACCCGGCCGGCGGTTATCGGCTATGGGTCGTTTGCCAAATCCTACCGTCAGTTCAATCTAAAGAAATGGCTCAAGGCCGGGTTCGGCAGTCCGTCAGAATGGGGCAGCGTGGTGCTCACCTTTCTGGCTCTGGGCGTGGCTGTCTTCTCCATTGAGCAGGCCCAATGGACTTCCTCCCATCTGCCGTTGACTCTGGACCTGGCCCTGGCTATGCTGTTTACCCTCATCCTGGTCAAGAGGCGATTAGACGACAGGGTGTTTTTTGTCATCATCACCATTCTCGGTGCCGGCTTCACCATCTGGCAATCAGCCCGCCTGGTGGCCCCAACTTCCGGTCTGGGGACAGCTCTGGCCGCCTGGTGGCAGACCATCAGCTACCGCCAGCCCAATCAGGAAATTACACACTTCGCCTCCTTTCTCATCTTCCTCACCTGGGTAATCGGCTTTGTTTCAGCCTGGTTCACTCTGCGCCGACAGAATGTCTGGATTGGCGTCGGTCTGGGTGCTATCGCCCTCCTGGTCAATCTCAGCAATCTACCTAGAGAGAAATACTATTTCCTCCTGGTTTATCTGGCGGTGGCGATGCTGGTCATCGGGGTCACCACCCTGACCAAGCAGCAAGGTTGGTTCAAGAAGCTTGGCGGCCGCTACCCCAAACGCGCGGCGCTGTCTTTTGTAGCGCTGCTAGTTCTGGTCAGCGCCATTGCTATCCCCAGCGCCTGGTTTGCGCCGGAAATTAGAGTTACCCAGGCCGGGACAGTCATGGGCGGGAGCTGGGGCAAATATCTGGAAGAAAGCTGGATGAATATCTTGGCCGCCGTCCCCGGCAAGTGGACAATCATTAAGAGTAGCGATGAGGAAAAACTGGCCTTCAGCGAGGTCCCTGACCAGCGCAATACGGTATTCTTCGCCGTCCACAGTGAGCAGTCCTCTTACTGGCCTACCCGGCGGTATGACACTTACCAGTCCTGGGGCTGGACCAGCAGCAACGCCACTGACCAGAAGCTCAGTCCGGGAACAAGAGTCAGCGAAGCTAGCAGTCTTCTCAATCGCCGCGAATTGACCTACACCGTGGAAAACAAACTGAAGACGGATGTTTTGCTCACGGCTGGCGAGTTTGTCTCGGCCAACATTCCGGTCTTTCTGAAAACCATACCCACCAGTACCGAGAGCAACCTGAGCGCCAGCCGGTATTCTCTGCCGGGAGTCACGATGCTGACGGCGGCCGTTGACGGCTATTCTCACTCAGAAGCACCAACCCGGCCGCGGCGCAAAGTAAAGGTGGGGATATACTCTCGGTTATTTCTCCCCAGATGCTCAAACCCTACCAGCAGTACAGTGTGACCGCCACCATCAGTACGGCCACGCCAGCTGAGCTGGCCGAAGCCGGTGAAAGCTATGAGGCCTGGGTGAAAGACTATTATCTGCAACTGCCGCTTGAGCTCCCGACTCGAGTGAGGCAACAGGCCGAAAATGTCACCGCAGGACGCGAAAACACCCTACGAGAAAGCGCTGGCCATCCAGGACTTCCTGCGCAACTTCAAATATAGCCTCACGGTTAAGCCACCGCCCAACGGGACTGACGGGGTGGATTGGTTCCTCTTCCACGAGCGGGAGGGTTTCTGCACCCACTACGCCTCGGCTATGGTGATTATGCTGAGGTCGGTGGGAGTACCAGCCAGGCTGGCCATCGGTTATCTCCCCGGTGAATTTGATGAGGCCAGCGGCACTTTCATCATCCGGGCCAAGGATTATCATGCCTGGTCCGAAGTCTACTTCCCCAAATACGGCTGGATAGTCTTTGAGGCAACGGTATCAGCACCCCTTGAAGAAGTCCCGATTACTCCGGGAGACGCGCACGGCGATGACTTTTGGCTGTTTCCGGAAGGACCAATCGGCGGTGAAGACGGCTCATCGGGGGGAACAACACCGACCAGCACTCAAGGTGGGGCTAGCCAGCCTTACATCATACTCGGCGTGTCACTCCTGATGCTGGCCGCTGTCATCGTAGTCTACCTCCGGCTTCGGCGATTCCGGCAAGAAGTCAAAGGTGCCACCCAGGTCTACGCCAAGATGTGCTCCATGGCGTCTCTGATGAGAGCCAGGCCCCAACCCTCCGAAACACCGCTGGAATACTGCCGCCGGTTAGCGGCGGTTCTGCCTTTGCAGGCGGAGGCTATTGGCACGATTGCCCAGGCTTATGTCGAGGCACGGTTCAGTCCGAGAAAAGAAGAAGGGGTCTACGAAATCGGCCGGCTCCGCCTGTCCTGGCGCAAGATATCCGGCGCCCTGCTCAAGCGAGTACTACGACTGGGCAGGTGAAGAACAGTAGTAAGGTGGGTGAGACTTATATGTCACCTCCCTTCCCCTGAGCTTAACTCAGGGGGGTTGTATTAAAAGTCGTCATTCCCGTGAAAACGGGAATCCAGATCGATATAATTAGGCACGATTTCTAGATTCCCACTTGCGTGGGAAGGACAAAAAGACTTAAAAATAGCACTTATGATACAAAGCTCTCGATAAGGGGAAGGGGGACAGGGGGATGGGTTTGGCCATCTCACTGGGAGGCTTGACTTCATTCCGAGGGAAGGGTTAAACTAATCGTAGGAGAAAAAGATGCCCATCTACGAATACCTTTGCCCCGACTGCAAATTCAAGTTCGAGCTATTGCGTCCGCTGAGTAAAGCGACTGACCCGGCTGATTGCCCGCGCTGTCAGCAGACGGCGGAGCGGATATTATCAACCTTCGCCTGCTTCTCAACCAATGAGAGCGGCGTCAGCGCCCCGGTTGGGGGCAGCGCCTGCGCTAGCTGTGGCGCCACCGACTGCAGCACCTGCGGTTCGTAACCAGGGATTCTGGCATGAACGCCGCCGCTACTCCTTCCGGAGGCAGGACTGGAATTGCCAACCTGCCCCTTCACTATGGCCAGGCCCCGCGCTGGTTATTCGACCGTATGGTCAAGCTGGCCCGGGAGATTACCATCGCCATCGTGGCCGACTATGGCCCTGAGGAGATGCTCCGGCGGCTGTCCCATCCCTACTGGTTCCAGGCCTTCGGCTGTGTTCTGGGCTACGACTGGCACTCGAGCGGCGTCACCACTGTTCTCTGCGGTGCGCTCAAGGAAGGCATCAAAGGCCTGGAGCGCGACCTGGGCTTCTTTGTGGCCGGCGGCAAGGGCAAGACTTCACGGCGCACGCCAGCGGAACTGGAAAACTGGGGCGAGCTTATCTCCCTAGACCCCACGCCTCTGGTCTATGCCAGTCGCCTGTCGGCCAAGGTGGACAGCGCCGCCATTCAGGACGGCTACCAGCTTTACCACCACGCCTTCTTCTTTACCCGGCGGGGCTGGTGGGCCGTCGTCCAGCAGGGGATGAATGAGAAGAACCGCTACGCCCGCCGGTATCACTGGCTGGGTGAGACCGTGGCCAGTTTTGTCAATGAGCCTCATTCGGCCATCCTATCTGAAGCCCGTGGGCAAGCACTGAATCTGGTGGCCAGCGAGAGCGACCCCGCCCGCAGCACCATCGCTGAGATAGCCACCAATGAAAAACCGGAGAAGCTTCTGGCTGACCTGAAGAAGCTCAAGACTCTGACCCTGCCCGCCCACCATTATCTCACCACCCAAGACCTCCACCCGGACAGCCTGGCCAAGATTCTCCTGAGCACCTACGAGCGTCAGCCGCAGGACTTTGAAGAGTTGCTGGGACTTCAGGGGGTGGGGCCCAAGACCATCCGTGCCCTGAGCCTGGTTTCGGAGCTGGTTCACGGGGTTGCGCCCAGCTACCGCGACCCGGCCCGATACAGCTTTGCCCACGGCGGCAAGGACGGCATTCCCTACCCCGTGGACAAGACGACCTACGACCAGTCGATTGAGCTACTGAGAAGAGCGATAAACAAAGCGAAGGTTGGACTCACGGAGAAGAAAGAGGCAGTGAGTAGGCTAAGTCGGCTGAGGATGGTATAGCCGAGGCCGGTATTTTCTCATTTCTTCTCAATAAAATACCGCATGATGGGTCGGTTTTCGGCCCGGCGCAGGACTTCCACAAACCCCATCTGGCGGAAGAGGGGCGCGATGCCGGTGTAGGCGGAGTCCAGCCTGGCCTTACCCGTTAGTTCCACAGGATACCCCTCAACAATTCTGGTGCCTTGACTCTTGGCGTAGTCTATGGCGCCTTTCGTCAACTTCTCCATCAACCCCTGGCCCCGGTACGGTTTGTCGACATAGTAGCAGACAATCGACCAGACCGGTTCCTGGTCTACCCTTCTCAGCGTTGGCGAGCGTTCCAGTCGCCCGAATTTTTCCCGCGGCCCAAATGAGCACCAGCCAGCCGGTTGACCGTTAACATAAGCCAGAATACCGGGGACTTCACCGGAGTCAACTATTTTCTTCATGGCCCTCTTGTTGCCCCGGCCCAGGTGTTTCCGGAATTCAGAGCCCGTCAATCGCCACCACATGCACCAGCAGCCACTGTAGGCGCTGTGTGTCCCGAAGAGAATATCCAGGTCTGGCCAGCTTTTCGGGGTCAATGGCTGGAACTTTACCGTTGATGGTGATGCCGATTTCAAGGTCATTTCTTCCTCCTTTCAAATCAGCGCGGGTGCAATTCTCCGGACTACTTCTTATCCCGGGGCAATGAGGGGAGGCGGTAGGGCTGGGTTGCTCCGCAATGGGAGCAGGTGCGGGCGTACCAGTCCACTGATGCTCCGCACTGGGGACAGCGCCAGCGCTCATCCTGCTCTTTGAGCCAGGTTTCAACTCCTATCTCGCGCTGGTGCCGGATGTTGCTCCAGAACTTCAGCGTGGTGGCGGATTCCATCATTGTTGAATGCGGTGATAAGTGAACAGGGAAAGTCCGGACAATCGGAACAGCGAGTAACCCCGGGTTTCTCCTCCGCACAGAGCCTCATCTTACACTCCCGGCAATATGGCGTCAAGCGACCGTGAGCCAGACAGCCATCGCACTCCAGGTCCTTCAGAGTTATTCCCGACCCGCGGGACGACATGTACTGGTGAGCCTCCTCCAGCATCTCTGGTCATTATCACGCCAGGCACGATACAGACCACAAGCCCCACAGTAGAGTCCACAGACCGCAACTAAATGTTCCTCTGCCATAAGTGCCCCCTTCTTCAACTTCAGAAATTCCATGCCCAGAGTGAGCCTACAGGAGTGCCGACCAGGCTAACAATAAGACCGAGAACGCCCATCTTATCTCTTTGCCGGGTGAATTAGTCTCACTTGTTCTTTATCGTTGAGGCGCCGGTAACGCTGATGTTGCCCATAGTCGGGTTGCCGTGGAAGTAGAGCCGTGAGGCACCGCTGAGGACAGTGTCCAGCTTCTCTTTCACATCGATGGTCGCCTCGCTGGCACCATCCAGCTTGACATTAGCCGTGTTCACCGTGAACTCAAGCAAGCCGAGAATACTGGCGCCGGATGCGGTCAGGGTGAAGTTATTGGCCGAACCCTTCAGGTCAACCCGGCTGGCGCCCGAGACGACAAACTTGGCATCGCTGGCTTTCAGGCTGCCAGTAACTTTGCTCGCCCCCGATATGTCAAATTCGGCATTGCCCACCTCGATATCATCTATGTTAAGAGAACTCGCCCCGGACACATCCACGCGGAAGCTCTGGGAGGATTTGAAGCCGGAGATAGTGCCCTTGGTGGCTCCGGAGAGGCTCAAGCCGCTGATGGCCGGCATGGCAATCTTGGCTTTCAGGGTCCTTCGTCCGACGGTGAAGTCGGTGAAGGGGTGGCGGGGGTTAAGCATTATTTTCAGCGTTTCCCCTTCTTGAGAAACGGAGATATAGTCGAGCAAGTCCTGGTGAACCGTGATGGTGGTGCTGAAGGAAGCCGCCTGCACTATCTCAACCTGAAAGGTGTTCTGCACATCAACACTGGTGAAATTGGTGAACTCTTTGGTTTCCGTGACGGTACTGCCGACGGACGAACAGCCGGCCAGTAGCATCACCGTGGCTAGTATTGTTGCCAGCGAGATGGCCAGATAAGTTCTCTTCATCCTCAGTCCTCCAATGTGTAATCGGTACCGCTAATTATCTACTGTATTATGCCACCAATTATGAAAAATGCCAATCTTTGAGGTCTTTATCTTGGTTTCTTGTTAAGGATTAAATATCCCCCCCCACCCCACCCAGAATTATCGCTCCGGCGGTGTAGCGCCGGCACAGATTAGGGTAGCATCATAAAAGAAACCCTCTGGGAAGAGCATGATGAGGTAGTCATGGGTGGGGTCGAGTTGCCAGAACTCGTTGGCAAAGCTCAGGAGGTGGAACTGCAGAAGAAGCTGGCCGAAATCCACCAGTGCCCAGAGTCCCAGGGCCAGCATCAGGGCCAGGGTAAGGCTACCCCCACCCACCAGTGCCCCAGGCCAGTAGCGCCGGTATCGTCGCCTGCTCCAGAACAGGCTGCCCACGGCATAACCTATGAGCATAAACCGCTGTCCCCAGCAAAACCCAGTAGTCCAGCCGGATCAAGCCTTTGACATCCTTGAGATGAATTACCTCCCGCTGATTGAATAGCTCAAATGGCTGGTCATCTTTTATCACGGTAAGGCTGATATACTCCTCATCGGAGTTGAAATAGCTAATTATTCCGATGGCGGCCTTCTCTAGCTCCGGCTCAGTCAGGCCGGTGGTAATACCGACCTGGTATTTATTCAAAGCCATATTGGTACAGCCAGAGGCTATTAACGGCCCAGCCAAGGCTGGTCGTGAGCAGCAGAACTGGCAGACACAATATAAATAACCCTTTGGCAACAATACTAATAGCTCTCAATCTTCACCCTATCCAGATTTTACACGCTTAAGGCGAAAAAGAACAGTTATTATATCTACCTCTATGTACCTCACCCCCTTAATCCCGATGAAATCGGGAAGAAATATTAAAAAGAGTCCCGACCAGTCGGGACTCTTAAACGCCCCATTCATTATATTTCGGTGGATAAATATATTACCGATGAGAGGCTGAACAATCTGGCTGATTGTGATAGCGTGACTGAGGGTTCTCTTCGCAAATGAGTTAGGATAAAACGGTTCTAGGCAAGCAATACTTTTCTACAGTCAGAGTGATTGGCTCACGGTCCCGGGCGAAGAGCCGGCGGACCCCATTGGTACCACACTTTCACTTCGCCAGACCTTCCGACAGCGGTATAGGCGGCAAAACCGGATTCTTGGCCGACTATACTTGGAAACACGATTGTCATGAATCGACCCTTACTATCCGCTTTAACTTTCGATTCTACGACCCCATCGTAGGAATCCGAAATTGTCCGAATTTCCTCATCTGGCTTAAACCCTTCGCCCCAGATGATGAACTGGTCGCCCTTCGGCGACCAGAGTTCAACCCATATATGGTAACTACCAACTCTGGCTTCAAGAGGATAAGGGATGTCTTTATAGAAAACCATGACGGTCTTGTCCTCGCTTATCAGGGCAAACTGCAAAGCCTCGCCTCTGGCAAAATCACCAAAGCTAAATGACGCAGTTTTCTGGTCTTCCCAACGGACCACCATTCCGGTACTGTCAATACTTAGTTTTAGCGGGTTTCTTACCGGTCCGGTGTCCAACTTACACTGCCATAGATAGTAAACCTTATCTTTCGGTAAGCCATGTGCTAACAATGTATCATTGAAGAAAAGCAGCCACGCTCCAGGTGTGGCCTCATACTCAGGTGGCCAAATAGGGAATCCCCATAGTCCCCAGTCGTCAGCGGTAGCGGTTGATACAGGAGTAGAAGTAGGCGTAGGCGTGGGCGTAGGAGTAGGTGTAGAGAAGGTGTGGGTTAGTCGTTGGTGTAGGTGTGGGCGTCGTTATCGCCGGTTCAGTAGTTGTTGGTGGAGCCGTTGTACCCGTCGGTGCGCAGGATGTTAGAAGCAGCGCCGCGACGACAACAAAACCCGGGACAAATGACAGACTCTTCCTTTTCACTTATCCTACTCCCTTTTGGAGAAGTCTTTTCTATCAGCCCACTACCTGTGTCCCCCCTGCCAGTGGAGAGTAGGCTGGAGCATATTCTAACCTTGGGGATTCTCTTTGTCAAGGCAGGGAAACTTATCACATAACTTGATGTTTTGTCGAATTTACACCATAAACAGTTTCAAGTCCTGCCGTATTGACATAGACCTCTCATGAAACGTAACATAGAGCATACCAATAGCAAGTGGTTTCGTTACCCAAGCGTGATTTCCAGGAAGCCCACAGGTTCGCTGGTGGGCAACTACAGAAAGGTGGAATGACCAATCAAACAGCGATAGAAACCGGTCCCGGCTCGGAGAAATACGGCGAAATTATCCTGCGTACCACCGGCCTCACCAAGCGTTTCGGCAAGTTGGAGGCAGTGAAAGACCTCAACCTAGAGCTTCGCCGAGGCGAGGTTTTCGGCTTCCTCGGGCCAAATGGCGCGGGTAAAAGCACCACAGTTGGTATGATACTGGGACTGGTCACTCCCACCGCAGGAAGCATTGAGGTTTTTGGCCGCGAACTTAAAGACAACCCATGGGCGGCACTCCGGCGTGTCGGAGCGGTCATCGAAGAACCTGCCTTTTATCCTTACCTGTCCGGACGGGACAATCTGGAGGCACTTGCCAGAGCCATCGGAGGCATTTCCAGAGTCAAGATAGCCGAGGTGCTGGAGCGAGTTGACCTGCAGGATCGTGCCGGAGACCGGTATAGCCATTATTCCCTGGGAATGAAGCAAAGGCTGGGGATTGCGTCGATTCTGCTTCGGGACCCGGAACTTATCATCCTGGATGAACCGACGAGCGGGCTCGACCCTGCTGGAACTAAGGAAGTGCGTGACCTGATTCCAAGACTGGCGCATGAAAGTCGCGCCGTCTTTCTGTGCAGCCACCTGCTTCACGAGGTTGAGCAGGTGTGCGATAGAGTAGCTATAATCAAGCAGGGTGTCATGCTCGCCTGCGCTCCAATTCACGAGCTATTGACGCAAGGCCAGATGCTTCAAATAAAAGTAGACGACCCGGCGCAGGCTGCTGCCATTCTTAGTGGCTTGACCTGGATAAAATCGGTGAAAAGGGAAAACGATTATCTGATTGTGGATGCTCCTAAAGAGAGCGCCTCCCGGGTAAACAAAGCTCTTGCCGAGCACAATATCTTCGCCTCGGAGCTGGTAACTCGCGGCGTCAGCCTGGAGAGCGTATTCTTGCAGTTAACAGGCGGTGATAGCGGTGACTAGACTAATCAGTGCCGAGCTTTTCAAACTGCGGAAGCGCTCTATGACCTGGGTGCTGTTGTTTGTGCTGATTGGCATTATGGTCGTCTTCTATCTAGTGCTGTTGGTTGTATCAAAAGCTACCATCCCTGCCCATGGCTCTCAGGAGATGCTGGGACTTCCAATGGTTATCCCCTTTGTCTTGTCCATATTATCCCCTTTTGGCATCATCCTGTCAGTGATTCTCATCACCAGCTCTATAGGGACTGAGTACAATTGGCGCACGATAAGGACCATGCTCATTTGCAGTGAAAGCCGCTTCAAGTTGCTTGGTGCCAAGTTGATAGCAGTGGGTATTCTGATGCTAATAGGTATGGTTGTTGGCCTGGCCACCGGCTTCATCATGAGTTTGATTACCACCGCCATCGGCGGATATGCATTTGACTTCAGCTTCGCCACTGGCGGATACCTTTGGGACCAGTTCCTTCAGTTCTGGCGTACATTTTACGTGTTAATACCCTACGTGCTACTCGGATTCCTCTTTGCCGTAATCGGACGCTCGGCCATACCGGGCATTGTTCTAGGCATAGGCGAATTCTTTCTGGAATCCATGATTACTGCCTTTATGAGACTCGCTGGCGGCTGGATTGCTAAGATACCGAACTACCTGCTTACCGTCAATGTCAATGCAATCAATACCCTCAGCGATGTCCCACCAAAAGTTCCGGTGGTAGGTGATTCCAGCCAAATGCCTGGATTGCCTCATGCTTTTGTAACAGTTGCCATCTATAACCTGGTATTCATCGTGCTAGCTTTCTATCTGTTCCGCAAGCGGGATGTGACCGGCTAGTATTGATGGTGAGACTCAACCAGTTCCCTGAAAGTTACTTACCCATCGGCAGCAAGCGCCGCCCTGCTCGACAAGTTTTTCGGGGTTCAGGAAAAAGAGAGCAGCATCTCGTTGCTTACTGTCTCCCAAATCTTGACATTTCATCTTTTTGGGCTTTTTCGTGGGCTTTCTTCCCACTATATCCCTTGCACCGATATGTTATTTCTTGTAGTTCGTGAAACAAGATTCTCTCTTCCTGCTCTCTATACTTCTCTGAAATCCATATTTCATTAAGAGGGATGTGTAGTCTCCTTGCGGCTAAAGGTCTGATTCTCTTGCCTTCGTACTCTACGTAATAGCAAGCAATATGGTCTTGAATCAACTGATGAGGGACAAATACCACTTTATATCCAAGTCTACTAATTGCTTTTCTTATTTCCATGCCTTCATTATACTAAGAAGCTGCAACAAATGGCACGAAAAAGAATACCTCACTACCTAACCCTGTGCTATAATAGCAAAGAATATCCCCGGCTAGAGGTGCCATGTTTACTCACCTCCATGTCCACACCGAGTACAGCCTGCTTGATGGCATGTGTCGTATTCCCCACCTTGTGGCGCGGGCCAAAGAACTGGGGATGGACAGCCTGGCTATCACCGACCACGGAGTGATGTATGGCGCCATCCAGTTCTACCTGGCGGCCAGAGAAGTCGGTATCAAACCTATCATCGGCTGTGAGGTCTATATCACTCGTGATAACCGTGCCAACCGCAACGCGGGCGAGAAGAGCACCTACCACCTCGTCCTGCTGGCCAAGAACCAAACGGGCTACCGGAATTTAATCCAGCTCACCACCAAGGCTCACCTGGAGGGCTTCTACTACAAGCCGCGCCTGGAAAAGGAGATGCTGGCTGAGTATCATCAGGGTCTCATTGCTCTTTCCAGTTGTATCGCCAGCGAGGTGCCCAGCCTCATTCTCTCCGGACGGATTGATGATGCTAAAGAGGCGGCTCTCTGGTACAAGGAGACCTTTGGCGATTTCTACCTGGAGATACAGCGTCATCCTATCCCCGAGCTGGAGCTGGTAAATCAGGGGCTAATCGCCATCAGCCACGAGACGGGTATCCCTCTCGTCGCCACCAACGATGTCCACTACCTTCACCCGGAAGACGCCCCGACCCACGACCTGCTCCTCTGCATCCGCACCAATACTTCCATCTATGATGAGAAAAGAATCAAGATGGCGGGCGACTTCTTCTACCTCAAAAGTCCGCAGGAGATGGCTGAGCTTTACCATGACCTGCCCGAGGCTTTAGAAAACACCGAGCGCATCGCCGAGATGTGCAATCTCAAGCTTGAGTTCGGGCGCCTGCACCTGCCCGAAATAGAATTGCCGCCGGAGAAGACTGCCGACCAGTTTCTGGCCGACCTCTGCTACGAAGGCTTGCCCCGGTATTACCCGGACGCTCCGCCTGAGATAAAACAGCGTCTGGACTACGAATTGGAAGTAATCCGCAAGACCCAGTTTGCCAATTACTTCCTGGTGGTCTGGGATATCATCTCCTTTGCCAAAAAGAAGAACATCACCTTTGGTGTCAGAGGTAGCGCCGCCGCCAGTATTGTCCTGCACTGTCTCGGTATCACTGAAGTTGACCCGATTAAGAATAGATTGGTCTTCGAGCGTTTCCTCAATGTGGAGCGCAAGGAGATGCCGGATATCGACCTGGACTTTGAGGATGAGCGCCGTGATGAGGTCATCGCCTATGTTTCCCAGACATACGGGCAGGACCATGTAGCCCAGATTATTACCTTCGGGACACTGGGGGCCAGAGCCGCTATCCGGGATGTTGGTCGGGCGCTGGGTATGTCCTATGGAGATGTCGACCGCGTGGCCCGGCTGGTGCCCTTTGCTCCGGGCATCACGCTAATGAGAGCCCTGGAGGATAACAGCGAGCTCCGGACGATTTACCATCAGGATGAGGCCATCCGGAATCTGATTGATACCGCCCGGAAAGTTGAAGGTATGGTCCGCCATGCCAGCACGCACGCCGCCGGCGTAGTCATATCAAAAGAGCCGCTGACCCGGTATGTGCCTTTGCAGAGAGCGGCCAAGGCTAACGGTGAGGCCACCGTGATGACCCAGTTCACCATGGAAGATATTGCCCAGATTGGGCTGCTCAAGATGGACTTCCTCGGCCTGGCCAACCTGACCATCCTGCGTAAAGCCAAAGAGATTGTTCACCAGAACCGCGGCCTGGACATCGACCTGTACCGTATCCCGATGGATGACCGCCAGACCTTTGAGCTTTTGTCCTCAGGAGAGACGGCCGGTGTGTTTCAGTTAGAGGGTGCGGGGATGCGCCGCTACATCAAAGAACTCAAGCCTTCCACCTTCGGCGATATTGCGGCCATGGTTGCCCTCTATCGCCCGGGGCCAATGGAGCATATCCAGACATTCATTAACGCCAAGCACGACCCTAAGCTTATTTCATATCCGCACCCGGCGCTGGAGAGTATCCTGAAGGAGACCTACGGGGTAATTGTCTACCAGGAACAGGTGCTATTCATTGTTCAAGCCTTAGCCGGCTACAGCCTGGGTCAGGCCGACATCTTCCGCAAAGCCATGGGCAAGAAGATTCCCGAAGTTATGAAGAAGGAGCGGCGCAATTTTCTGGCCGGTGCCGAGAAGAACGGTTTTTCGGCTAAGCTGGCAGAGGAAGTTTTTACCCTGATTGAGCCCTTTGCCGGCTACGCTTTTAACAAAGCCCACGCCTTCAGCTATGCCCTGGTGGCCTATCAGACGGCCTACCTTAAGGCCAATTACCCGGCGGAATATATGACGGCGCTGCTAATGTCCCATGTGGGCCAACCGGAGAAGGTAGCCAGTGCCGTGGCCGAGTGCCGGCGCCTGGGTATTACCGTACTGCCGCCGGATATCAACTATAGCCAGGGTAATTTCTCCATAGAGCGGGTTGACAGCGGGGCTTCCGCTATCCGCTTCGGGCTGGCCGCCATTAAGAATGTGGGTCTGGGGGCTATTGAGCCGATTATCACTGAGCGCCACCAGGGCGGCCAGTTTAAGTCCATTGAGGACCTGTGCCGTCGGACTGACCTGCGCAATGTCAACCGGCGGGTCATGGAAAGCCTGATTAAGGCCGGGGCACTGGATTCCCTGGGCGACCGCGGCACTCTGCTTCATAATGTCAGTGGCATCCTGTCCCTGGCGCAGAGGGAACTGCGTCTGAAGGAAACGGGGCAGGCCACCATGTTCGACCTTTGGGGCGAGAAGGTGGCCACTCCCTTGCCCGACCTTGAATTCAAGGCAATCGAGGTAGCCACCCGGGAGAAGGCGCAGTGGGAGAAGGAGCTTCTGGGGCTATCCTTCTCCCGGCAACCCTTCACTTCTACCAGGAGAGACGCCGGAACAACTCTGTGCGGCGAGATTGACGCGGAAATGGATGGTCAAAATGTGGCGGTCATCGGTGAAGTGGCCAGTGTGGCCCAATTGTTTACCCGCGAACGCAAGACTTTTGTCAAAGCCATTCTGGAAGACATCAGCGGCAGTGTTGAGGTCATGGTCTGGCCCAGAGTATATGACAGCGACCGTGAGCTATGGCAGGAGGGCAATATACTGCTGGTTGAGGGCAAGGTCAGGCTAAGACAGGATGAAGTGCAGTTGAATTGCGATAGCGCTCGACGCTACCAGCCCGTACCAGAAGAAAGTGAAGCCGCTATTGTGACTGCAGCCGGAGAGGTGACGCCAGCCGCCGAGAGAACCACCGCCGAACCCACCCCCATCACCCGCCACCGATTAGTCATCGGTATCTCCCAGACCAGTGATAAGGAAAACGATATCGCCCGTCTGCATGCGGTCATTGCCGCCCTGAGAGAATTCCCCGGCGGGGATGAAGTCACCCTCTCCCTCACCATTGACGGAAAGGTGACTAATCTCAAGTTGACTAATGTCACAACTGGCTATTGCCCGGAACTTCACCAGAGACTGGCGGAGGTGGTGGGAGAAGATGGACTACGGGTGGAGTCACAGCTCGGGTAGCGTGTCTCTTAGCGGGATGGGTTTTAGGGAGGTTTAGGGCTTTGTCAAAAAATAAAGAAAACCCAGAGATGCCACCAAAAGAGACGGTGCTCGGCCACCGCAAAAGACTGCGGGAGAAGTTTGTTAAGTCCGGGCTGAGCGGGCTTCCACGACTATGAGATTATTGAGTTGCTGCTGAGCCTGGGCACACCGCGCAAGGACTGTAAACCAGTCGGCCAAGGAAGCCATCAAACGGTTCAAGACCCTGAGGGGAGTTCTGGAAGCCCCGCCGGAAGAGTTGCAGCAGATACCGGGCATTGGCCCGCACAATTCCTTTGGCATCAAGCTGGTACAGGAAGTCGCCCGCGAGTTTCTCAAGGAAAAGATTACTGATAAGCCTATCTATCAATCGGCGCAGGAGATTTTCGACTACCTCTACCACTCCCTGCGCGACCTCAAGAAAGAGGTATTTAAGGTTCTTTATCTGAATAGCCAGAACCAGATTATTGAGACGGAAGACCTATTTGAGGGAACGGTGAATAGCAGTGCCGTCTCCCCGCGCGAGGTCATCGCCCACGCCATCAGAAACAATGCCGTGGCGCTTATCTTTGTCCATAATCACCCTTCGGGCAACCCCGAACCCAGCAAGAGCGACCGGGAACTGACCCGGGATTTGGTCTACGCCGGTAGTATCATGCACATCAAGGTCTTAGACCATATCATCATCGGGGATAATTGTTATTTCAGCTTTGCTGGTCAGGGGCTAATTGAAGAATACTCGCTGGATTTCATAAACCTGAAAATGAGAGGGGTGTCTGAGGCTAAGCGCCAGCTCTACCGAGCCAAGCTTGCCCCCGAGCTTCCCTGGCAGCCGTAGCCCCGAACCTATTGTCCCACCGCTGGCACAAATACGGCAATATCAGGCTGAAAAATAGTGAAAAATTACGCCAATTTGTGGACACTTGACAACAGTGCTATAGCAATTTTAAACTTAGAGTGCCGAGATATAATTGACAGTAAGAGCGGGGGAGGTTCTGAAATGTGATGGGGCAAATCAGCAATCCTTCTGAGTAAAGGGGGGTGCGTGATGAAAAAAAAAGCTAGAAAAATGGGAATCGATGTTATAGATGCTGTCCCTTGGGGCACACACATTTGTCAATTTTATGACACTAAACAAGACTTAGTTGATATTTTGATACCCTATTTCAAAGCAGGCCTAGAAAATAATGAGTTTTGTATCTGGGTTACTTCAGAGCCCCTTAGTGAAAAAGAAGCTGAAGAAGCAATGAGGAAAGCTATGCCTAACTTGGCTCAGTATCTGGAAAGACGACAAATAGAGATTGTTCCGCATACCGAGTGGTATCTCAAAGATGGTGCTTTCAATTCGCAAAGGGTTCTTAATGCCTGGATTGATAAACTCAATCAAGCCTTGGGCGAGGGTTACGAGGGCATGAGAGTAACCGGAGATATATCCTGGCTTGAAAGAAAAGATTGGAGAAATTGGGCTTCTTATGAAGAAATGTTAAATAATGACATCGGCAACTATCAGATGATAGCCATTTGCACTTATTCCCTTGGTAGAAGTGCAGGAAGCGAAGTCCTGGATGTAATGGACAACCACCAATTTGCTCTCATTAGGCGGGCAGGCGCTTGGGTATTATCAAAGCCAACGGTGGGTCGGCAGATGACTTTAGGCGCTATGTCCGCAAGAACCAGACGGCTTGGGTCTTTACAGAAAAGGTTTATCCAGTCGGGTTTTGAGGACTTTAGCGACCGAGGAATCATTGAGTTGCTTTTAAGCCTGTCGATGGTGCCTAGCGAGTCTCGGAAGCTGACAAAAGAGTGCCTTGCAGAGTTCAAAGACCTCACTGGATTCCTCGGTGCTTCCACCCGAGGAACTAGAGCAAGTTGGAGTTTCTCGCCATGCTCTGTTTTGTATGAAGGTTCTACGCGAATTACCGACAGAGATTCTTAGGAAGAAGGTTATTGAACAGCCTTATTACAAGTCCTCTAAAGAGGTTTTTGACTATCTCTACTACTCAATGCGAGGCCTCAAACAAGAGGTATTGAAGGCTATCTATCTAAATAGCCGGAACGAGATTACGGACACGGTTACCCTCTTTGAAGGCACGCTAGAGAGTATCCCTATACATCCCCGTGAGATTGTAAAAAGTGCCATTAAGTATGGTTGCACTGCTGTAATCTTTGTCCATAACCACCCTTCGGGTGACCCAGCCCCCAGCAAGAGCGATAAACAGATTCACCCGAGACTTGGTCTTTGTCGGTGATATTATTCAGATCAAGGTGTTAGACCATATCATCATCGGTGGCAATAGCTACTTCAGCTTTGCTGACGAAGGTCTAATTAAGAGATACCAACTGGACCTTCTGAACCTTAAGATGCACGCGCTGTCTGACACTGGGGTAAAACTCCTGTAAAATATTGCCAAAGCAAAATGTCCCTGCCAGCTACCGGAACCATGCTTCACCTAGTAGCGGCTGAGGCTTCCCGCCGGAGAAGGCACCGCTTCATCTCAAGTCCCCCGCCGAAGCCGCCAAGCCCACCATCGCTGGCTAACACCCGGTGGCAGGGCACAATAATGGCCAGGGGGTTCCGGCCCAGAGCCTGCCCCACCGCCCGGGCGGCCTGTGGTTTACCAATCCGCTCGGCGACCCAGCGGTAACTCCGTGTCTCGCCATAGGGTATGCGCTGAGTGGCGGTCCACACAGCGCGCTGAAAGGAAGTGGCGCCCGTCAGGTCCAGCTTGTCCGGAAAGGCGACCTTACGACCGCGGTAGTATTCTTTAAGGCGTTCGACTAGGTCGCTGAAGGCGTCGGGCGACCTGGTCGCCTCATTTATCCTCCCCCCAATAACTCGCGTGCTTCCGGTGCTGTGGGCTGGGGCAGGGTAGTGGCGAGTAGCCCTCTAGCCGAGGCCAGTATTCCCACCCAGCCCATGTCTGTTTCAAAGATGATATATTTTAGTTTCCCACTCATTTTGCGAAAGTCACCAAAATAAGGCTGCGTCCCATAACTGGTGCAAATTTGTCCGGCCATATCCTACCTCTCCGTCTCATAACAGTCAATACTTTCAAGCAGGTGCTTCCTCTAGGAATTCCAGGACGCCGAACACCACCATCAAAGCCGGGGTTTCAATGGGAAACCACCCTTGCTCCATCATAAGAAGGAGGCCGACTTTCGGCTTTCTACGGAGAGCAAAGCGTGGCTTCCCACGCTCGGTCTTCATAGCCCTCCCCCTTTTCTGTAAAAAAAGTCTCCCCGCCAGCTTCACCCCATAGCTAGATTGTGCTATAATAGTAAGGTAATGGACTCGCTACCGTCGCTTGAAACAGGGACAGCCCCTCAGCCCCGACAAGTCGGGGCTCAAGTTCCAGATTCTTGGCCGCTTTTTCTTTTCCTCTTTGACTTCACCGCTAATACTAATGAATGAAGGGATAGTTTCTAACCATGACGCAAGAGGCACTGACACCAAAAGTTAACAACGACTATACCGCCGAGGCAATTCAGGTATTGGGTGGGCGGGAAGCCGTCCGCCGCCGCCCCGGCATGTACATCGGCAGCACTGACCAGCGTGGCCTACAGCACCTGGTGTATGAAATCGTCTACAACAGCATTGATGAAGCCATGGCTGGCTGCTGTAACAAGATTACCGTCACCCTGATGCCAGACAATATCGTCCAGGTTGAGGACAACGGGCGCGGCATCCCGGTAGAAATTCATCCCACCACCAATAAGTCGGCCCTGGAGACAGTCATGACCACCCTGCACGCCGGGGCTAAGTTTGGCGGCAAGACCTACCAGGTTTCCGGTGGTTTGCACGGCGTGGGTGCTTCTGCGGTCAACGCCCTCTCCGCCTGGCTCAAGGTCAATGTCCGGCGCGATGGCAAGATTTACGAGCAGGAATACCGCCAGGGCGTCCCCCGGGGCAATGTCCGGGTGGTGGGTGAAGTCAAGGATGTTAACGATACCGGCACGACCATTGCCTTCCTGGCGGATGAAGAGATATTTGGCCGAACCAGGTATGATTTCAATTCTCTCAGTCAACGCCTTCGCGAGATGGCCTACCTGAACAAGGGGCTGGAAATATACCTCCGCGATGAAACCCGAGATATGGAACAGACCTTCTACTTTGAGGGTGGCATTACCAGCTTCGTGCGCCATCTCAACCGCAACCGGGTAGTGCGTCATCGCCAGCCGATTTACATCGCCAGGACGGCCGATGGCACCATCGTGGAAGCCGCTCTCCAGTACAATGACGGTTTCACCGAGTCCATCTACAGCTTCGCCAACTGCGTCAACACCACTGACGGCGGCACTCACCTCACCGGTTTCCGCACTGCCCTGACGCGCGTGCTGAACGACTACGCTCGCAAGAACAAAATGCTCAAAGAGGACGACCCCAACCTGTCCGGCGAGGATGTCAGGGAAGGTCTGACCGCCGTGATCAGCGTCAAGCTGCACGAGCCCCAGTTTGAGGGGCAGACCAAAGCCAAACTGGGCAATCCCGAACTCAAAGGAATCGTAGAGAGTGTGGTCGGCGAGAGCCTGGCCCTTTACCTGGAGGAGCACCCGGACGACCTGAAGAGAATTGTGGAAAAGTGTCTCCTGGCCGCCCGAGCCCGGGAAGCCGCCCGCAAGGCGCGCGACCTCATTATCAAGAAGAACAGCCTTTATTCCGGCACCCTGCCGGGCAAGCTGGCTGATTGCTCCGAGAAAGACCCCGCCAAATGTGAAATATACCTGGTGGAGGGTGATTCCGCCGGCGGCTCGGCCAAGCAGGGGCGCGACCGCGGCTTCCAGGCGATTCTGCCCCTGCGCGGCAAAATCCTGAATGTGGAAAAGGCCCCCTCGGACAAGATGCTCGCCCACGAGGAAATCCGCGCCATCATCACGGCGCTGGGCGCCGGTCTGGACAATGAGTTCGACCCAGCCAGACTGCGCTACCACCGGGTTATCCTGATGACCGATGCTGATGTTGACGGCGCTCATATTCGCACACTGCTTCTGACCTTCTTTTTCCGCCACATGGCGGAGCTGATTAACCGCGGGCACCTCTTTATCGCCCAGCCACCCCTTTACCGCATGAAAGCCCCCAAGCAGGAGCACTGGGTCTACTCAGAACAGGAAAAGGACGACCTGTTACGCAATCTCAAGGGGAATAAGAATGTAGATGTCCAGCGCTACAAGGGCCTGGGCGAGATGAGCGCCGAGCAACTGTGGGAGACCACCATGAACCCCGCCACCCGCACCCTGCTCACGGTAACCATCGAAGATGCCGCCGAGGCCGACCAGACCTTCAGCATGCTAATGGGTGAAGAAGTCCCGCCCCGCGAAGTCCTTCATCCAGGCCCACGCCAAGAGCGTCAAGAATCTGGATATTTAATACGAGGTTGTCTAGCAACCCATCCCCCTCTCCCCCTTTCCCGATAAGGGGGGAAGGGGGATAATGGTCTAAACGTCGAGTTTCCCCCCTTAAAAGCTTACCCAGTGGATCGCCTGGTGGCGCTAGGGGTTCCCCTCTTTTAATTTCTTCCCCCTCTCCTTTTAAGGAGAGGGGGATTAAGGGGGTGAGGTTAATAAACAATCTCAATAATTATTTGGTTTTGCCCCGTTACACCAGCTATAATAAAAGTGACAGGCTATCTCGATGTGAGGTGAGGAGATTATGGCGACTAAGATAGCTTTGGTGCGCACGCGGGACCGGGCCAAAGGGGTGCGGCGAGCTATTGATTTGCTGCAGTCCAACCCAGTGCGGGGCAAGGCGGTTGTCCTGAAGCCCAACTTTAATACGGCTGACCCTGCCCCCGGCTCAACCCATAATGACACTCTGCGTGGCCTGGTTCTGACACTTAAGGAGATGGGCGCCAAAAGTATCACTCTGGCCGAGCGTAGCGGACCGGGGGATTCCACCCGACAGGTGATGGAAAAGAAGGGAGTTTTTGACCTGGCTCGGGAGCTGGGTTTTACAGTGGTCAACCTGGAAGAGCTGGGGCCGGAGGGGTGGGTTCATCTCAATCCCGAGGGCAGCCATTGGCCGCAGGGTTTCCATTTTCCGCGAATCTATCGGGAGGCGGAAGCCATCGTCCAGACCTGCTGCCTCAAGACTCATGCCTACGGCGGTCACTTCACACTTTCTCTGAAGAATTCGGTGGGGCTGGTGCCCCGGATTGGTTATCGCTACATGAATGAACTGCACACCTCGCCCTACCAGCGGCAGATGATTGCCGAGATTAATACTGCCTATTCACCCGACCTGGTAGTGCTGGATGGGGTGGAGGCTTTTGTTGGCGGTGGCCCGGCGCAGGGGACACGTGTCCCGGCTGAAGTGCTCCTGGCCGGCAATGACCGCGTGGCCATCGATGCCGTCGGCGTGGCCATTCTGCGTTTCCTGGGCACAACGCCTGAAGTGAGCCAGGGGTCTATTTTCAAACAGGACCAGATTGCCCGGGCGGCGGAGTTAGGGCTGGGGGTCAAATCACCCGACCAGATTCAAATTGTTACCGATGACGCTGAGAGCGAAACTCTTGCCAGGAAAGTGAGAGAGATTCTCCTTAAGGGCTAGGCGGGCTGTCGGTAACCGAACTTAGAACGCCTCCCGATAAACCTGGGCAATCGCCGCGGCATCCAGTTTTCTAGGGCCCCTACTGTCGAGCCCGGGGCTTGACTTTATAGCAAGCTCGGCTATCTCATCAGCACGCTCAAGCTCACAACCCAGGTCTCGCAATCGTAACCTCATCCCCACACTTTGCAGCCACTCTTCGGTAGCCTGTATCCCATCTTTCTTGCCAAAGACATTTTTACCCAGTGAGTCGCACCTTTCCCTCATTACTGGAAGATAGAATTTCATCCATGCCGGCAGCAGAGCCGCCAGGCCCTCACCATGAATAACATCGTAGTATCCACTCAACGCGTGCTCAATGCCATGGCAGCTCATTACGCCTCCGCCATTTCCCCATGTAACAAACGCTGACATGGCAGTAGTGCTCGCCAGGGAAAGCTGACTACGGGCTTCGATGTCATCCAACCGGGCCAATGCTTTCGGTAAGTACTTCACTACCATCCTCATTACCGTCTCGCGAATACCGTCGGTCAGGGGATTAGGCCTGTCATCGGTAACATAACGCTCTACTACATGAGAAAAGGTGTCTGCCGCTCCCGCCGCTGTTTGTCTTTTGGGTACGGTAAGCGTAACTTGAGGGTCAACAATAGCCACCTTAGCCCACAAACAAGGATAAAATACCGCACTCTTAACATGAGTCTCCCAATTGGTAATTACCGCTCCAGGATTTACCTCAGAGCCAGTCCCAGCCATAGTTGGAACCTGAATGAGGGAAGGAACGGCGCCCGTTACTTGAACATTAGTGTTTACATAGTTCCAGATTGACTCGGTGCCGCTGCTGGCTAGCGCTATTCCCTTGGCTGTGTCCATAGCACTACCGCCACCCAAGCCGATAACCAGGTCAATCTTCTCATCGCGGGCTATCCTGGCTCCCTTATCCACCGTTGAGCTGCGTGGATTGGGCTCAACCTTGTCAAAAACCACACTGTCCACTCCGTTGGCCTTGAGGTCGGCGGTGACCTTGTCAAGTAGCCCTACTCGACGAATATCGGGATAGGTGACAACCATAGCCTTTCGTCCTATTGCCTTCGCCTCCCCCCCAACCGGTCAATAGTCCCGGCACCGTACACGATCCTTACTGGTAAGTAGAATGTAGGCATAATGGTACGTCCTCCTCTTAATACATATTCGTGGACAATTAAACTTCTTTCCGATTCAATTGTCAAACTCTGGGCACGCTTAGGCTCACCATCCCGTGCGGTAGCTTTAGGGTGGGGAGAGAAGCCACAGTCTTTGGTCAATTTCAGTATGATGTTGTAGAATGTAGCTGTTTTGACACTATGTTTTGTCCGTTTCGCTGGTGGAGTTGAGGTGGATGAATGATTTGAAGGGTGAGCTCATCTACAAGCGTTATGCCAATCTGAAAATAGTTGAGCTACCACTATTCCCTCAGGAAGTCAAAGGGCTGGCCCGGCTGAGGGAAGTAGCCAGAATATTATTTGAATAAGGCCATCTATGCGCGTCGGCCTTTATTCTAGCCGCCGCCAGATTTTCGTTGTTCTTCTCCCCTCCTGGATTTGCTGAAATACAGCACCGCCTGTCCCATCGGCCACTGCTTTTGAGGGGGTGCTATTGGCCGCTCAGGACTCTCGGTCCCGTGACTTGAATCTGAAAACATATCTCCTTAGTAGCCACCATATCAGTATTATCAGGAGGATGAGAGCTATAAAAACCCACATGAAGACTTTAGTCCACTCAAAAGGTACCTTGGCGGTTGGCGTGGGCGTGGGAGACACTTCGGCTAGCACGGCGAAGACAGTTAAGTGGCCCACATCGGCACTCGCCTTACCGACCTCAGCTACACGGCCGCTTTCAGGTTCTAGACTAATCCACCCTTCCTGGCTGTTGTAATAGGCCAGCTTAACGGATGTAACATTCTGGGGCAACTGGTCTACATCATAACCCAGGGTAAGATGTACGGGCTTGTCAAAAATGATGCCGGACGGCTCGAAGTTGTAGGCAGTTCCCACCAGTTGCTTGTTCTGCGGTAGAGTCGGTACCTCTTCCGCCTGCCTAATTTCTATTAGTATCACGACTTCCCCTTGACTATCGACTGTCCTGGTTCCCTCGTCCAATATGAGCACATGGCGGGCGTCGGGGCTGGGCGCTTCAAGGGAACCCAGAAGTCGGCCTTCAGGTGTGAGGAGCTGCTTACTAATCTTACCGAGGAAATCCACAGTGAAATAGTAGTCTCCCGCACCAGGTAGTGGGTGTAGGTGTAGGGGTAGGTGTCGGTGTTGGTGGCGGGGTCGGCGTAGGTGGCGTCGGCGTAGGTGGTGGCGTCGGTGTCGGTGGCGGCGTCGGTGTTGGTGGCGGTGGTGGTGGAGGCGGCGTAGGCGTAGGCGTTGGTGTCGGCGTAGGCGTTGGTGTTGGCGTAGGTGTAGGTGTCGGTGTCGGTGTAGGCGTTGGCGTAGGTGTTGGCGTCGGCGTAGGCGTTGGTGTCGGCGTCGGCGTTGGTGTAGGTGTAGGTGTAGGTGTCGGTGTAGGCGTTGGCGTACGGCGTAGGCGTAGGTGTCGGCGTCGGCGTTGGCGTAGGTGTCGGCGTTGGCGTCGGCGTCGGCGTAGGTGTCGGCGTCGGCGTTGGCGTCGGTGTAGGCGTAGGCGTCGGCGTAGGTGTAGGCGTCGGCGTAGGCGTAGGTGGTCGGCGTTGGCGTAGGCGTCGGCGTAGGTGTAGGCGTCGGCGTGTGTAGGCGTAGGCGTCGGTGTAGGTGTCGGCGTCGGCGTAGGCGTAGGTGGTAGGCGTCGTTGGTGTAGGCGTCGGCGTAGGTGTCGGCGTTGGCGTAGGTGTCGGTGTAGGCGTCGGCGTCGGTGTCGGCGTTGGCGTCGGCGTCGGCGTAGGCGTCGGTGTCGGCGTAGGTGTAGGTGTCGGCGTCGGCGTAGGTGTAGGACAATAACTGCCGGTTGCCTCACCAGCTCCCGGAGGTTGAATCCCCGTTGCCGCGCGTAGCGTTGAAGGCGTATCCACTGTCCCCGGCTGGGATATGGAATCGCCGCCAGCCAAACTGGCGGCACCGCTGGGTACCCCCGCTACTCCCAACAAAGCTAAGAGTGCCAGAGTAATCACTATCTTAATCGGCGTAAAGCCTTTTTCTGCCTTCTTAACTGGTCTCACAGCCCATCTCCTCAATTGTACAAAAGTATTGGTACTATCGTACTGCCTGCGCTACATTATATCACCTTAAGAGTTACGAAGGAATACTACTATTTTCACTTTTCCTCCCATTTTCAGGCCCGACTAAAGAATTCCGATTACTAGCTTCATATTACTAACTCCTTGGCTGTTCGGGACTATTGAGTCATTCCCGCGAGGCTACATTCATGGAATGATGTTCGTGCATGGGAGTGCCCAAATACATATTGCCACTGATAATACTGGCCGTTGTCTTCACCCCCTCCAGCGATATCACTGGAGTATTCCACATGGTCGGGGCATCGCCGGAGTCGCCGATTCCGACCGAATGTCGTGATGTCATCATTGCCGTGCTTGATACTGGCATCGACCAGGACCACCCGGACCTCAGCCACCAAGTAGTGGCTGAAATCAACTTCACTGACAGCCCTACCTCGCGCGATGTCTACGGGCATGGAACTCATGTCGCCGGGATTTTAGTGGCTAACGCTCATGACACAAGTACCGCCGAGTTGGTATCCGGGTTTCGATTGATGAATGTCAAGGTAGCCGATGACCGGGGCGAATGTCGCGCTGAAGCGGTGGCGGCGGGGATTGTCTGGGCGGTCGACAACGGGGCAAACATTATAAATATCAGTCTTGAACTCAAAGAGCCTTCGGCGGCGCTACGGGAGGCCATAGAGTACGCCTGGAACCACGGGGCAATAATCATAACCGCAGCTGGTAATGATGGCAGTGAACTCCCGACCTATCCGGCCTATTATGAGAACTGTATTGCGGTGGCGGCTATCACGGAAGACGACCGGTTAGTGCCTCTCTCAAACCACGGCGATTGGGTGGATGTAGCCGCCGCCGGGCTCAACATTTTTTCCACTCTGCCAGACAACAGGTACGGTTATAAGAACGGGCACCTCGTTTGCGGCGGCTTCAGTTAGTCATCTGGCAGCGTTGCTGTTCGGGGTAGCGACGGATAAAAACGGCGACGGTCGGCTCAATGACGAGGTCAGGGCAGCTATTGAGGCGGGTTGCCGCAGAGTTGGAATCGGCGGGGTCGGCAAAGGGCGCATTGACATAGTGAAGTCGCTGACTGTAATGGGCGCTGTTTCGTAGACCTATGTTCCTTCGGCTAGGCCGATTCATGCTTGGCCGGAGAAGTAGTTTCAAAGAGAGGGGGCTTCGCCCCCTCTTTCAGTTTTCTCCCCCTCTCCTTCAAGGAGAGGATGATGAAGAGGGTGAGGGCGATAGATAATGAGAATGAGGTGTCGCTAATCATATAGACCAGCACCGGTGCTTGATTTTCGGGGGCGGTTGGGGATAAAATCAGGGCAAGCATAGCAAAGGAGTGTTCTAAGTCTCTGAGACTAAGAACACTGTCTCGAAGGAGGGTGGCGAATGGACTTTTCTTTAGAGTACACCAGGGAGCAGGCAGAGTTTGCCCGGGAAGTGCGTGCCTGGCTGGATGAGAATGTTCCCAAGGACCTGCTCAATCCCCGGGACAGTCTCAAGATGAGCCGTGAACAGTGGCTGAAGCGACGGGAATTGGGCCGCCGGCTGGGTGAGAAGGGGTGGCTCTATCCCGGCTATCCTCGCCAGTACGGGGGCGGTGGGCTGGATACGGAACACTGCTTCGTCCTGCATCAGGAGATGGCGGCAAGGCACCTGGGCCTGCCCCCTCTCTACGATTCCGGCAGACTGGCCGCTCCGGCGGTCCTGGCCTGTGGCACGGAAGAGCAAAAGATGCGCTTTCTCCCCCCCATGCTCAAGGGTGAAGTCGTGACCTGGCAGCTTTTTACGGAGCCGGAGGCAGGCACTGATGAAGCCAACCAGCAGACCAACGCTCTCCGTCACGAACGTGACAAAGACTATTTCATCATTAACGGACAGAAGATTTTTGTCGGCGGTCTCTATTCTCCACCGGGGCAGTTTCTGCTATTGACCCGCAGTGACCTGCAAGCGCCGCGACACCAGAACCTGGCTATGTTCTTGGCGCCGGCCGATTTGCCTGGCATTACCATCCAGCCGCTGGATTTGTTTCCATCGGGCACCTTCGGCCAGGTTTGCGGGCTGATGGCTGATGGCGCGCCCGGCGTTAAGCACTCTGTTTTCTTTGACGATGTTAGAATCCACGAGTCTTATCTGATTGGCGGTGATAAAGATGGCTGGCGGGTGACGAATGCCACCCTGACAGTTGAGCACGGAGACAGAGCCAGTGTGGCCGGGGCTTCGCCTGAGCCCCGGAACCTGGTAGTGGAATTGTTCCTGGAGCAATGTAGAAACAACCCGGTGGTAGTCAAGCGCCTGCGGGAGAACCCGGAGCTGGTAGCGAGCGTGGTCAATGTCTATATCGGCGCTCAGATAGAGCGACTGCTGGCTCTCAGAAACGCCTGGCTACCACACAGCGGAAAGCGCGTAGCCTACGCTGGACCACAACTGTCGGTCTACCAGAAGATGTTTGGCGAGCGGCTGGCCGGCGATGTGGCCAAGGTTCTCGGCCCCTACGCTCTCACTGATGACTCCGAGTGGGGGCTGGCGGAAGACATCTTTGAGGTGGCCGAGCGCGGTGGTCTGTGCTTTGCGCCGGGTGGCACGCCGGAGGCACTGAAAATAGTCATCTCCCGTGCCCTGGGCATTGGGCGATGACGGAATCGAAGCCGGGTAGTAAATCTCAGGAGGTGAAAGATGAAGCCGGACCTGGGCCTGACGGAAAGCGAAGAAATGTTGAAGAAAGCCGCCCTGGATTTTATGCGGCGGGATGCCCCGAGGGATGTAATTAAAGCCCTGCAGGATACCGATACTGGCTGTAACGAGGAACTCTGGCGGAAGATTGCCGAGCTGGGCTGGCTGGGTATCATTATCCCCGAGCAATATGGCGGAACCGGAAATTCGCTGACCAGCGCCGCCGTTTTATACGAAGCCCTGGGCACGGGGCCACTGCCCGGCCCACACTTTTCCTCTGGAATACTGGGGAGCTTGGTCATCCTGGCGGCGGGTGCCGAAGAGCAAAAACAAAACCTATTGCCGAAAGTAGCTCAGGGTGAAATAGTGCTGACGCTGGCACTGACTGAATCGGAGTATGGCTGGGAGCCGGGAGCCGTGCAGACCACCGCCGCCAGCCAGAACGGCGATTTCGTTCTCAACGGCGTCAAGCTCTTTACCTTCGATGCCCAGGCGGCCACCCACTTTATTGTGGTAGCTCGTACCGGCCGGTCGGCCGACCCGGCCAAGAGACTTTCTCTCTTTCTGGTCGACAGCAAATCTCCCGGCGTATCGGTACGCCGGTTGCCGGGTTTTCTCGCCGGCCGAACCTTTGAAGTCAAGCTGGACTCAGTGAAAGTACCGGGGACAGCTTTGCTCGGTGAAAAGAACAAAGGCTGGCCAGCCGTGAAAGAAGCTATGGCTAAAGCGGCGCCGGTGCTTTGTGCCTATAAAGTCGGCGCCTGCCAGACTGTCTGTGAACTGGCGCTGGAGTATAGTCGCACCCGCGTTCAGTTCGATATGCCGATTGGTCGCTTCCAGCGGGTACAGGACATGATAATTGAGATGGTCACCCACACTGATGCCGCGCGCTGGACGACCTATGAGGCTCTCTGGAAGCTGGACACCGAGCGACCTGCTGCCGAGAGTGTACATCTGGCGAAAGCGGTCGCCAGCGAGGCCTACTGGGAAGTGTGTACCCTGGCCCACCGGGTATTCAGCGGCGTCAGCTACTCACGCGAGCACCCGGCCAGTTTCCACACCCGGGCTTCTCGCGCCCTCTATCATTACCTGGGTGACCCGGCTTATCACCGCCAGCAGTTGGGCCGGCTGCTGGTAGGCTGAGGGACAAGATGCTCTATTTTGCCTACGCCTCCAATCTGAACAAGAAGCAGATGCGGGAGCGTTGTCCGGATAGTAAACCAAAGGTTACGGCCACCCTGCCTAATTACAAGCTGGTCTTTCTCGGCTGGTCTAGAGAATGGCGAGGTGGGAAAGCCAGCATTAGGCCTTTTAGAGGCGAGAAAGTCCTTGGTGCTATTTACGATGTTTCGGAACAATGTTTAAGACAACTAGATAAATACGAAAGCTCTTATGACAGACTCAAAGTTACGGTATTTACCGAAACGGTAAGCCATCCAGGCAATAACCTATATCAAGAGCCGGGCAGGCAGAAGAAACCAAACCTTCGCCGGAATACCTGGCTATCATCCAGCAGGGCTATCGCGACTGGGGGATTGTCTGATTGTGGGAGATTCTAAATAAATCTTGACTAGACTCTTGACCTTTTTAGTAAAATAGTTAGCAGTCTAAGAATAAGACTGCTAATTTTGTGGAGTAAATGGCTTATTCCTGCTTTGCCCTTCCATAGGGAGGACAGAGGAGGGAGTCAAGCCATTTCTCTTTGGGAACTTTCAGGAAAGCGTTAGTGCGGGTTAAGCTGTGTCAATCATGTAAGGTGTACTGGAGGTAAGGAATTTGCCTATCTACGAATACGAGTGCACCCGCTGTCCATCTCGATTTGAGGTAAAGCGAGGCTTTGACGAGGACTCCCCGGTTTCCTGTCCGAGCTGTGGCAGTCGGGCACGGCGGCTCTTCTCGCCAGTCCCCGTAATTTTCAAGGGGTCTGGTTTCTATGCTACTGACAGTCGGGGCAGCCAGAGCCACTCCTCAGAGGAAAGCCACAGCGATGAAAAGAAGGCTGAGAGTAGCCCGGAGAAGAAGAGTTCATAGGCAGTTTTTCTTACCTGCCTGGTGTTAGTGTTTCAAGCGGCGAGGAGGCACAATGCCCTTAGCCATCCTGTACCGCCCGGAGTTGAAGGAATACGATTTTGGCCCCGGCCACCCTTTCCGGGGAGACCGGTACCAGATATTCCCCCAATTTTTGCGTGAGAACCTGCCTGAGGACGATAATTACCATTTTCTTCAGGCGGAACCCGCCACCGAAGAAGATTTACTCTTAATCTGCCAAAAAGACTACATCGATTTCACCCGAGAGTACTTCAAAGCCGCCAACCTCGGCCTGGGTTTCGTGCAGCAATTTCTATAATTACCACAGCGGGGATAACAGTCCGGTTGGCCGGCCGGGGAAACTGGAAGAGGCGGCGCGACTGATTGTGGGGCAGGCCAAAATGGCCGGCGATTTAGTTCAAAGGGGTGAATTCAAGAAAGCCATCTCCCTGGGTGGGGGACTGCACCACGCCCAGCGCAACTATGGCGAGGGGTTCTGCGTCTACAACGATGTTGCTTTCTGTGGCCTGTATTTGATGAAAACCTACGAGCTGGAGAGAATCCTCATCCTGGATACCGATGCCCACGCCGGCAATGGCACCAGCGACTATTTCTACGAAGACCCGCGGGTCCTCTTTATTGACCTGCACCAGGACCCCCGCACCCTGTATCCCGGCACCGGCTTCGCTCACGAGATTGGTTCAGGTCGAGGGTAAGGGTTTTACCATTAACATTCCCATGCCGATTTATGCCGGCAATGAGTCTTATAAGCTGGCTTTTGAGGCTATCATTGAGCCCGTGACTCAGGAATTTAAGCCGCAGATCATTATCCGGAACGGTGGGTCTGACCCTCACTTCAGCGACGGCCTGACCCGGCTCGGTCTGACCGTCGGTGGCTTCCGGATGATTGGGGAGAAGGTCAGGAAAATGGCTGAGGTCTGTGACGGCAAGGTCATTGACCTGATTGCCTCGGGCTACAACCCCCGGGTCTTGCCCTACGCCTGGCTGGCGCTGATTACCGGGCTGGGCGGGATTGAGATGGAAATTGAGGACCCGGAGACGATGCCAGCCGAATTGCGGAACGACCCCTTCCTAGCGGAGACCGAAAGGGTTCTGGAAGAGGTAAGAAAGAACTTAAAGAACTACTGGAAGTGTTTTCAGTAGGGCTAGGGAGAATGATGTCTCTTGCCTCGGAGGCAAGAGTCTGCCTTAAATAGTGAATAAAAGATTGGAGGTGTGTCATGGTTGCCGAAACGTGGAATCTGGCCGGGAAGGTGGTGATTATCACCGGTGGGGGGACGGGCCTGGGCAAGTCGATGGCGCTGACCCTGGCCAAGGCCGGCGCCGATGTTGTCGTGGCCGCCCGTCGTGTTGAACCGCTGGAGCAGACCGCCGCTGAGGTAAGAGCTCTGGGGAGACGGGCACTGGCTATTCCCACCGATGTCACCGTTTCCCAGCAGGTCAATAATCTGGTGGCGCGGACCATATCGGAGATGGGCAAGCTGGACATCATGATTAATAATGCCGGCATTGTGCGCGGGGAGCGGCGCAAACAGATATGGGATATTACTGATGAGGAATGGTATCTGGGCGTAAATACTAACCTCACCGGAGCCTTCTTCGGCTGCCGGGCGGTGTCAAAATACTTGGCCACTCAAAAGAAGGGGAAGATTATCAATACTGCCTCGGGTGAGGGGCTCAGGGGTGTACGCGACTCAGTACATGTACCCCTTCGCCAAGGGTGGGGTTGTCCAGCTTACTCGCTCTCTGGCTTTGAGCCTGGCGGCAGACAATGTCCAGGTGAACTGCATTGTGCCGGGCTTTATTGATACCCGGCCCTTACAGCCGGGGGCACTCGGCGGGCAGACCGGCCATTGCCCGGAACGACTTCATCCCGGTGGGCCGACTCGGTATACCCACGGACATCAGCTCCATGGCTCTGTTTCTGGCTTCGGACGCTTCCGATTATGTTACCGGCGGAATCTTTGTCGTTGATGGTAGTGGGCTGGCCGGCGGGTATGCCACTACCGGATATGCCCCGATTATCCCGATGGAGGAGGATTAGCATGGCTGAGTTCAGTCTGGATGGTAAAAAGGCTCTGGTGGCGGGAGATAGTCGATTCTGGGCCAAGTATGCCGCGGCCGCACTGGCTGAGGCCGGGGCGGATGTCGCCATTGCCGCTAAGAACCCTCAGAAATTGCAGGCGGCGGCCGGTGAGGTACAACGGCTGGGGAGAAAGGCCATCACCGTTACCACCGATGTGACCAAAGCCTATCAGGTGCAGGCGGCGGTAGACCGGGTGGTTAGCGAGTTTGGCAAGATTGATATTCTGGTCAATGCCGCTGACCTTCAATTTGCCAAGCCCTTCGCGGAGATAAAGAAGGAAGAGTGGCAGAAGGTCATGGAGGCCAATTTGACCTCCGTTTTTCTCTGCAGTCAGACGGTGGGGCGGGAGATGCTGAAGCAGAAGAAGGGGCGGATTATCAATATCGCCTCCGGTCTGGCCGAACGCGGGCTGGCCAACACCACCGCTTATTGCGCCGCCATGGGCGGCGTGCTCCAGTTAACCCGGGCGCTGGCTCTGGAATGGGCCCGTGAAGGCATCACCGTAAATGCCATCGGCGCGGGCTGGATGGCGGAGACAGAAAGAACCGGGGCTTGGCAGGAAGAACAACTGCTACGGTACCTGCCGATGAAGCGGTACGGTCATCCCAGGGAGATAGGCTCGCTACTGGTCTACCTGGCCTCGGACGCTACCGACTTCGTCAGCGGGCAGTTTATGTATGTTGATGGCGCGATTATGGCGCACCTGTAAATCGGAGCCGACCCGGTCACACGCCGTAGCTCAAGCGGGCGACCAGTCTCATGGGTAGCCCCTGTGCCACCATTTTGTCCTGAGTGGCGCGGATGTCATAGGGGACACGGTGGAGTTTGATGGTTTTAGCTTGGCTGTCATAAATGGCATAGCTGGCTCGAGGGTCGGCGTCTCTGGGCTGTCCCACGGCGCCGGGGTTGATAATCAGTCGTTCCTTGCCCAGCGCCAGTCCGAGGCTACCGGGGAACTGGCTGGCGAGAATTCCTGATTTGCTCTTGGTAAACACCAGTGGCACATGGGAATGCGCCACCAGGCAGTAGCGCGATTTGAAGAAAGCGAAGTTCTCCCCGGCGATGCTGATTGAGGTGAGGTATTCCCAGATGGGCTCGCGTGGACTGCCGTGTACCAGAGTAAAATCGCCCTCCTCAATAGCCAGCGGCAGAGTACTGAGATAGGCCACATCGGCCGGCTTGAGTTGTCCGGTTGTCCACTGGCAGGCCGCGGCGGCATCCGGATTGAATTCTGCGGTACTGATCTTGCCAATCGCCGCCCAATCGTGATTCCCGGCCACACAGACATGGTTGGTCTGCTGGAGAAGCTCGATGCACTCGTGTGGGTCAGGACCGTAGCCGACGACATCACCCAGACACCAGATTTTGTCGGCCTTCCCCTGGTAGCCGATGTCCTCCAGCACCGCCCGAAAGGCCGCTAGATTAGCGTGAATATCACCAATAATGGCGTAACGCATCTAACCTAAAAACAACTACACCCGTCTTAACGGAGTAGTTATCAATCAAGGGCAGGGTATTTCTAATCCCGGCCCTGAAATTGTTTCAATAACTCAGTTAGCTGGCTGAGGGGGATGGTCTCCTGCTGAGCGCTGGTCATATCGCGGAGAATCACTGTGCCGGTCTTGACCTCCTGCTCACCGATGATGACGGTATGGCGTGCCCCGAAGTTATTGGCCTGTCTCAATTGCGCCTTCAGGCTCTTGCTGCCGGTGGCGGCAATGACACCGATGCCAGCTTGCCTTAGTTGCGCCGCCAGCTTGATGACCTCCCCGATGAAATCGGGGTCACCGCCAACATAGGCGATGAAGACACGGGGTTTGGGAAGTGGTGGGACAGGAATGTTCTGTCGCTTCAGGTTAAGCACTATCCGCTCCATGCCGGCGGCGAAACCGAGGGCGGGAGTAGGCTTGCCCCCGATTCCCTCAATCAGGTTATCATATCTTCCGCCACCCCCGATGGTGCTTTGGCCACCTTCTATTTCCGGCTGGATTTCAAACACCGTCCGCGTGTAGTAGTCCAGGCCACGCACCAATCGGTGGTTAATGGTAAACGGGAGGTTGAGCCGGCCCAGGTACCGCTTGAGGTGAGTAAAGTGCTCGGCGCATTCCGGGCAAAGATAATCAACGCTTCTCGGGGCGGCGTCGGCAATCTGCTGGCAGGATGGCTGTTTGCAGTCAAGCAGTCGCAGTGGATTTCTCACCAGCCTAGCCCGACAGTCGGAGCATAACTTATCCTCATATTTAATATAATAATCTTTCAAGACAGTGAGGTATTGTGGCCGGCATTTCTTGCAACCAATACTGTTCAGTTGCAGTAAAAATCGACTGATACCCAGAGATTGAAAAAACTGCCAGGCCATATCAATGACTTCCGCGTCAAGGGCCGGGTCGTCATCACCAATCGCTTCAAAACCAAACTGGTAGTGCTGGCGGTATCGGCCGGCTTGAGGTCTGTCGTATCGGAAAATAGGAGAAATATAATACAGCTTTACCGGGTGAGGCAGGTTGTGGAGACCGTGTTCTATATAGGCTCGGCATACTGCGGGAGTACCCTCTGGTTTCAGGGTCAGGCTGTTGCCCCCCCTGTCATCAAAGGTATACATTTCTTTCTGGACAATATCGGTGTACTCGCCGGCACTGCGACTGAAAAGGCTGGTATCTTCAAATGCGGGGGTATCGATGCGCTCGTAGCCGAAGAGCTGGCAGATGTAAGCCGCCTTCTGCTCCACATAGCGCCAGTAGGCCTGCTCTTCAGGCAGAATGTCAGTGGTGCCCCGCGGTGCGCGATACAAACTGGTTCTCCTCTGCTTTTAGAGCTTAGGATACAGCATTAGCACGGGATTTGTAAAGGTGAAGGTCGTGGGTGCTGAATTGGGAGCTTGCTTATTAACCTATCCCTCTGACCCCCGACAAGTGCAGGGGAGAGGGATAAAGAGGGATAGGTTACGAAGAATTTCTAATTTATCTAGGTTGCGTGAAAGTTTAGGATTTGCTAGACTGGACTGACGAGTGGGCCGTTAGCTCAGTTGGTAGAGCAGCAGACTTTTAATCTGTTGGTCGCAGGTTCGAGTCCTGCACGGCTCACCATGTATAATAAAAGGTAGAACTCCTGTCACGTCCCCCGTGTTGGCGCCCTGACCGGAAGACTCTCATTATAACTGGCCTAGTTTTTGGGGGGAAGGTCAAAGGGGAGAATCTTTTCAATTACTTTTTCGTGGTTTCCTCAGAAGCAAAAACTGCACTAGATGGCAAATCGTTACTTAATGCCTGAGATGGTAGGTATAACATAAAAAGATAGTCTTTCACCATCCGGGTTCGGCGACACTAGAACTCTATCTCCCGTACATCAGCGGCGATGGTCAAGGGGGCTTCTGTCTCAGCCATCACCTCCTCCGGGGTCCAGCCCGGTGCGAACTCCTTGAGTACCAGCCCGCTGGCGGTAACCTCGATTACCGCGAGGTCGGTCACGACCAGGTTAACACGCCCTCTAGTGGTAACCGGCATAGTTAGCTCACGGACAATCTTAGGACTACCATCCTTTGCGCTGTGAGTCATGGCAACGATGAGTCGCTTTGCTCCCCAGACAAGGTCCATAGAACCACCGATACGCGGGGTCCTGTCATCAGCGCTCGTGCTGTGTATTGCCGCATCGCCCTTCGCGGAGACCTGGAGGCCGCCGAGGATGCTTATCAGCCGGCCACTCCTTATCATGGAAAATGAGGTCAGCATATCAAAGAAGACCATCCCCGGCACATATTTTAAGTACCTCATGCCAGCGTCCACCACGTCCCAGTCCACCTGCTCTATGTTCTGTTCTAGACTATCGGGGTCGTAGACGAGGCTATAGCCTAATACACCGTTCTCGCTCTGTAGTATCACCCCTTCAGAAACATAGGATGCACAGAGCAGGGGGACACCAATCCCGAGGTTACAGTAATCCCCCGGCACCAGCTCTTTAGCCACCCTCATTGCTACCAGTTCTTCTGTCAACCTCTCTTTCATGCTTTGCCTCCTTGGGCGGCTTTAGCCTTGACTAACTCCTGCTGTTGCCGGTACCGGATAGTAAGTAGAATCTGCTTAATCCGCCGATTCTTGCTGGTAGGAGAATCATCTGGAATACGGACAATCCGGTCCACGAATATGCCGGGGGTAACAATACTGTCCGGGTCCAGCTCGCCCGGCTCTACGATCTCAAAGACCTCGGCGATCGTATACCGGGACGCCATAGCGATTATGGGGTTGGCGGCACGTGCCGTACCGTGGTAGACAAGGTTACCAAGCTTATCGCCCTTCGCGGCGCTAATCAAGCCGACATCCGGCACAATCGGCTCCACGAAAATGTATTCGACACCGTTGATTACACGCTTCTCCTTGCCTTGCTCGACGACTGTGCCAACACCGATCGGTGTGTAGATACCTCCGAGGCGCATCGCGCCCGCCTGGAGGCGCTCAATAAAAATGCCATGAGACATGCTTTCAAACTCAAGTGTCCCTTCTTCGACACGCTTGATAATCTCATCGGCAGCTGACGCCTCGCCCACATTTAAACCGCTAAAGGAGGCGATGATTTTTTTAGTCTGGGAGAGGATTATCCCCGGGTCTGCCACCCCTTCCTTCCTGAGCACATCCGCTCTCAGAACATAATTGTTGGTGCATACCGTTATGTCTTTTACGCCGCTCTCTAACAGCGCCCGCAATAGGTGGAGTGGCGTGCCGGGCCCCCAGACATTGAGCGCCACTAGAGCTCCGTCTTTGATTTCCGCCACCGCTTCGGCAGCGGTTGAAACCTTGTCTCTCACAAGTCACCTCCTCAATTATTTAGGGTAAAGTTCTATATTAGCCACTATTAAACCATTCGGTGTTTCGGGAAACCGAATCTCTCCAAAGTGGCAATCACGATATAGACCATGTCGGCGTGAGTCCCCTATCACCAGCGCCGATGGCTTATATAACAGAACCTGGGGCAGCCGACAATCTCAGTAGTCTGCCCCAGGTCCGGGTCTTTCCCTCTCGGTATGACTCTCTAAGTACCAGTATCAGCCCAAAAGGTGCGGCCTAACTCCGGAACATGCTCTGGGGGTCGGACCAGCTTCATCGTACGGGCTTTAGCGGGACAGGTGAGCACACAACTGCCACAGCCCATGCACTTGTCGGCATCAATAAAGGCCCGCTCTGCACCAAATTCAGGGTAGTACTTCATCTGGGCCGCTCCGAACTGGCATCTCTTCGTGGCACAGACCTTGCAGGCGCGGCACTTTGCCGGGTCGACAGTGGCTAAGAAACGGGTCGGTGCGTGTGTTTTCTGAAAGCTGACGTTGAGCATACCCCCCTCAACGTAGCGCTTCATTACATCGCAACAGTCAGCATGGCAATTGCACAATAACAGGCCAACATCCCTGACATTTGGTGTCAGGTGCACAACGGGATACTTATCCATCCCGTCAACAAGCTCCAACGCCTCGTCGTAGGTCAGTTCTCTCGCACATTTCCTGTCGTGAATATTGAACTCGGCAGTCCTGCCGAAAATTATGCAGCATTCGTCAGGAATGCCACATTCCCGATTGCCGTTGATTCTTTTACAGGCGCAGTGAACCACCCCTAACGGTTTATGCGCTTTTAATATCTCTCTCACATCTTCAAATGGTAATACTCCCGGGACGTCCTTGATGGATTTCCATCGGGGTATGATTCTCCCCGTAGGCGGCCCCTCTCGGGTAGCCAGCATTTTCATCCTCTCCGGGCTCATTTCATCAAAGAGCTGTCTCCACAGAGCGAAATACTCTGGTCCGAGAGCCTTATCAAACTTGGTATTGGTCTGCATATCGTGCATTTGCCCTTCAGAGCGGGCCATCCTCGGCCCTCGTCTGGTGAGGACGACGAGCCCCTTCTCGACCAGTTCCTGTATATGCTTGTCTACCGTTTCTTTATCCAGGTTTAACTTCTTGGCTATCTCTTCGGACGGAAGTGGCAGCTCACGCACTATCCTGGCCTGCTCCGGAGTAGCCAATTTCGCCAGTATCCGTTGCATGGTCTCCGAGTTTTCCATGTTCATCATGGCCGCTAGTTCTTTGTAGATCGGATCAATCTGACTCATTGCTTCCTTTCCTCCTTTTCTCTCGTGACTAGGTGTCATCTAATGCGAGCATTCGTATTCACTACTGTTGGCCCACCATTAATTGTAAGTAGTCGGTATCTGCTACAATTATAGACTAAAGCGCCGAGGATGGGCAACCGGCATATTCCGTTTTGTGGTAATCTAAATACAGCGCGGTGTTGTCTGTCGTCAGAGCAAAGGAGGTGGGTATGACTGGACCACTAGAGGGAATCAGGGTCATTGACCTGACACAGGTGCTGTTTGGGCCTTTTGCCACCATGCTGCTGAGCGATTTGGGGGCGGAAGTCATCAAGATTGAGAGACCGGAGGTCGGGGATATTGCCCGGGGCAATGGCCCCGTGGTTCGGGGGCTGAGCACTTACTTTCTCAGTCTTAATCGCGGGAAGAAGAGTGTCACGCTGGATTTAACCACCGAGCGGGGTAAAGAGGTCTTTTTCAAACTGGTGGAAAAGGCCGATATGCTGGTGGAGAATTTCACCCCCGGAACGATGGAAAAACTGGGCTTAAGTTATGAGGCGGTGAGACAGCACAACCCCCGGCTCATTTACATTGCTGGTTCCGGTTTTGGCCAAAACGGGCCCTACGCCCAGAAGCCAGCCTTTGATATTGTGATTCAGGCCATGGGCGGCGTTATGAGCATCACCGGCGAGGAAGACGGGCCGCCGGTCAGGCCGGGAGTATCCTATGGCGATATTGCTGCCGCTCTCTTTCTGTGTATCGCCGCTTTAGCGGCGCTGGAAGAACGCCACCGGAGCGGCGAGGGCCAACTGATTGACATCAGCATGCTGGACTGCCAGGTGGCGGTTCAGGAAAACGCCTTTGTCCGTTACCTGAATACCGGCGAGATACCGCGTCCCCTGGGCACCCGGCACCCGGTGACCACGCCGTTTCAGGCTTTCCAGACCAGAGATGGCTATGTGGCTGTCGCTCTGATGGGTGGCCTCAAGGACCAGTGGCCTCTCTTCTGCGCCGCGATTAACCGGGTCGACCTCATTGATGACCCGCGATTCAGTAATGGCTGGCTGCGCACTCAGCACTACCGGGAACTGGAACCAATCTTGACTGAGGCCATGAAAGCCAGGACGACGAAGGAGTGGGTGGAGGAACTGGAACAGTTAGAGATACCCTGCGGCCCGGTCAATAATATTGCCCAGGTGGCTACCGACCCGCAGATTGCCGCCCGAGACATGATTATTGAGGTCCGTCACCCCAAGGCGGGCAGTTTCAGAGTGGTCAATAACCCCTTCAAGTTTTCCCGGACACCCTGCCGAGCTGAGCAGGCCTCCCCGGATTTAGGCGAACACACGCCGGAGGTATTGAGCCGTCTGCTGGGCCTGACCGAAGCCGAAATCAGCCAGCTAAAGACAGAGCGAGTGACTTAAAGGCTGACCTGAGCCAGAGGGTGGCGTGGGTGGCTGGAAACAGGCGATGGTAGGTGTGAGCTTTGTGTAGAGCTTGAATCTGTTAGTTCTATTTACCTTTCTTACTGACCCATTCCCAAACTGGAAGCAAAACGAGGAGAATGCCGACAATTAGATTCAGCCAAGCCAAAGGATAGAAGACCGTGCTACGGACAATAAATAGGTGCGTGCTTCTCAAGGCGTCACCGTATATTCTGAGCACAATGAAGTTACCTATCAGTATTAAGCCACTTGCCCCTAAAAGCCATCGCCGCCTGTTCCCCACGGTGCTCCCTCCAAGAGATTCATTTTAGAACAGCCGCTTAACAAACACAATCACCATGCCACATCCTGCCCTCTTGACTAAGTGGCACGAGATGCTAAAATCAAGAATAGGACTTGATATTGCTATGAGTACCAGAAGGACTAGACAAAGAGAAGCGATTCTCCGGATTTTGAAGAGGACAACCGCCCACCCCACCGCTGAGTGGCTTTATGATGAGGTCAGGAAGGAAATTCCCAATATCAGCAAAGGAACGGTCTACCGCAACCTTAACTTCCTGCGCCAGACCGGTGAGATTCTGGAACTAAACCCGGACGGCACAGTAACCAGATATGATGGCCGGCCGGACAACCATTACCATTTCAGTTGCGAAAAATGCGGACGAGTCTTTGATGTGGACGAGCCGGTAGGTCCGGAGTTTGACCGGCGCGTGGCACAGAAAACGGGTTTTCAGGTTAACCGCCACACACTTGAGTTTTTCGGACTATGCCGGGACTGCCAGAAAGAGAGGAAGTCTACCTTTCGGGCGAAATCAGTTCAGGCGCCGAGCCGGAGATTGAAATAAGACTGCCGGTGTGTCCCCTCTCCAGGTAAGACAGCCATCCGTCCTTACCTGTCTCTGCAAGTGACTGAAAAACGCAGAACGGGGGCGATTGCACGATTGGCAAGGCACAGAAAACTGCTGGGTTTAGTCGGTCACCGCATTGACCCTAGAGATTACCGTTCTGATACAATGGAAGTATGCTAGAAGGATACTGTCCCAAATGTGGGACACACCAAATCGGCTGGGCGTTACGATTCGCCCGTTATCAGACCTGCCCCAAGTGCGGTGCCGGGCTGGTGATTAAGGAGGGTGACCAGCAAATTTCTCAGGGCTATTCACCTTTCACGGCCGACAAATATGTCATCAAGCCACCATCCAGTGTCCCGACCCCCGAGAAGACGGGGAATGGTGGCGAGAGCCCACCTTAAGAACCCGGGTGCCCCCAGGAACACTAGCCTCCCCCACCTGCGTTCCGTCTCACCACGCTAGTAGTCCCTCAATCCTTTCCTCTGGCCGTACGCTTAACCCATTACTAAATTACCACCGCTAATGACCTAATTGGGTCATTTACTTGGTCGGTAAAGTTGGTTATAGATAAGGTAGGTTAGCTCAACACATTTGTTTGAGGCTAAAGTGAGCCTCCGCCGATTCGGGGCAAAATGGGTAGAGGAGGTTGGTGCTGATGGTTACCGGTCTGAAAAAGGTCCTGTTCCGCATCAAGTGGCTGACCATGTCTCCCCGCCAGAGGTACTCCTATCTGTGGGCGAGGGGTGGTTCCCTGCACCACAGTTCGTCCGGCGGCTGATAGGCGGATGGTCCGCCTGTTTATGAGTTGACAGTTTACTAAGAACGAGCCAGATACCAGCCTATCCGCTCCTGAGGTTTCGGATAATTTCCCCGAGCCTGGGTCTTTTCCCATACATGAGCAAGTAAGTTCTGAAAACCCTGATGGTTAATAACAGCACCACCAATGATGGATAACACCAGCACCGCTATACTGGCAGCCAGTTCCCAGGCAGGTATATCACTCACGCCGAGCCTTATCATCACTTCCACAGGAGCTGTGATAGGGAAAATGGTAAGAACTACCCAAATTGGGTTGTTCGGAAACAACATAAGTAAAGACATGAACCAGAGGGGTGTAAGTAAGGGAAGTGTAAAAATCCCGATCAGTTGTTGTCCTTCCCGGGAATTGGAGCTGATGGCGCCGATACCTGCCGAAAGCACGGCGAACAACAAGTAGCCCAGGATGAAATACACTACAGCCAGAACAAGGAAGTTGGCCGGTATTTGTATTGTGCTGATAAAGCCGCCGAAAGTGGATGAGGCCAGGTTCAACAGGAGTGGCGCTGAGACCACCCAGACGACTACCTGCGCCAGCCCGGCAGCACCAATCCCTAAAACCTTGCCGGTGAGTAACTGCCGGGCGGAAACGGAGGACAACAATATCTCTATAAGGCGATTCTCCTTCTCCTCACCAAGCCCTTGCAGCAGATAAGTGGAGGAGAAAATGATGGAGAGCAAAAGTAGAAGGCTAAAAACACCTGGAATGATAAGATTCCCGTATCCGCCTTGCTCCGGAGCCACGGCGCCGGTTGCGGTAAGCCTGATGGTAACCAGATTCAAGGGTGCTTCAATCAGGTCTATAGTGGCTGGGGGTACTTTCCCCGCCAGCAGATTACTTGAGAGGAAATTCTTAATAGCCGTCGTTGTGGCAGGGGGCGCGGCGAGCTGTTTTTCCAGGGTATAACGGTTAATCACTCCAGTCGAGACATAATCCGATGGAATGACAAAATACTCTTTGATATCGCTCTTGACCAGCGCTTTAGTCGCATCATCCGGTGTATCAAAGCGCACCAGCGTTATGTTTCCCTGGCTGGTATACTGCTGGAATCCACCGGACTCATCCACATATCCAATGGTTGTTATTTCCACTGTCGGCTTGGCAATTCCTGATACGAGCTGTACAACTCCTATGGCCAGGAGGGCTACGAGTGGCACGATAAGGGTCATAATGATAAACCCGGTCCTCTTTATCGTGTGCAGGAATTCGTGCCTGAATATCAAAAGCGTCTTATTCATGGTTTTTACCCACCACCTTCAGGAATATTTCGTTCAGTGAAGGAGTGGCTACTTCAAAGCGATTGATTACTATGCCGGTGCTTACCAATCGTTCCAGGATTTGCTGAGGAGTTGTATTTCCATCAAGGACCAGCTCAACGTAGCCTTTGTGAGTGCGCTTCTCGGTAACTCCCGGTACTTGCCCCAGCTCACCTTCAAAATCCAGAATAACCGAATGACTTCTATACCTTGACTTGATTTCAGTCAGATTCCCGTAAAGAACGGCGCGTCCGTCGTTTATCATTAATATGCGGTCGCAAAGCTCCTCTACTTGATTCATCTGATGTGTGCTCAGAATTACGGCTTTACCCTGATTCCTCAGGTCAACGAACATCCTTTTCAGTAACTCGGTGTTAACCGGGTCGAGACCGGCAAAGGGTTCATCCAGAATAACCAGTTCCGGGTCATGGATGATAGTAACGATGAACTGGATAATCTGTCCCATGCCCTTGCTCAACTCCTCAATCCTCTTTCTCTTGTGGGGAAGCATACCTGTCTGATTGAGCAGCTCGTCAGCTTTTTCCTCGGCTGAGTGCCTGTCCATACCCTTGAGGGAGGCAAGGTAGACGATAGAATCTATGACCCTCAGCTTTTTGTACAGTCCTCTTTCCTCAGGCATGTAGCCAAGCTTATTCTTGCTGGCTTCACTCAACTTCTCGCCGAGGATTGTCACGTCGCCCGAGTCTGGCTTGATGATGTCCATCATCATCCTGATGGTGGTAGTCTTGCCCGCACCGTTAGGACCAATTAGACCAAATATCTCACCTTGATTTACAGAGAAGGATAGGTCGTTGACCACGACCTTATCAGCGTAGGACTTGACTATATGGTTAACTTCAACTGCAGGCATAGTAAAAGCGCCTCCTGCAATTCCGGCTATGTGATATCATTTTGGCTATCTACTGCCTTGACCGAACCATACTCATAGCCAGATGTTCAACCTTGATATGTGCAAAGCTTTACGGTCACTCTTCAGTATAGTATAGCAAAGCACTATCATGCAGGCTAGTTTTATCTTTGAGGAAACCATGGGAAGGTTACTGAAAAGACTCTGGTAGGACAAGGCTTGTCTCGTCGAGACCTACAATTACACTCCGCTGATAGAACCCAGTTTTTCACATAGGCCACCGACAAACCGCGGCATAAAATGGTTTCCCCTAAAGCTGGCAATATAGTAGAATACGAGACATAGAAACTAATGGAAGGTTGGTCATACGACAATGGCTGATATTGAGAGCAAAGGGGTGTATCTTCGCGTTCCTCGGCCAGAAGCCAAGCTGAAACTGCAGTATCAAGTGGGGGATGGTGAACTTATCCTTAGTATGTATATTGCCAATGAGCAGATATACAAACATGTTAGAGATAGATACTATCTCTGGCATGACGAAACACGGGGTATATTGTCGAGGCTATTTTCCTCTGACCGTGTTATGGAGGAGTTTATTATCCGGATTCCGCCCCAACCGGCCTACACTGCCCTGCCGGAAAGAATCCAGCAACTGCAGCGGAATACCAATAGTAATTTAGAGCTACTGAGGTCATTAATACAAAGTCTGGACCAGTTTGAAGAAAGACCCGGAACCAGCCGGGTCACCTGGCTAAAGAAATAATTAGAAATGGTGGGCGGTAGAGGATTCGAACCACTGACCCCCTGCGTGTAAAACAGGATTGACAAAAGGCGGAGGCCGCTTGCCTCCTTTCTGACTTCTACTGTACGCTATCGACAGCTCGGTGTCAAGACTGTCTGTGCCCTGGTTTCAAATTGTCGCTGCACGAAAAGATGGAAAGTGACCTATTAATTCTATAGGCCTGCGCTTCGGCTGCCTGCGCGTAATTAGCAAATATTGCATATTTCTCAGTTTTTTAGATTGGGTCTTGGTTTAACTTCTATTGATAAAAGTACGTAAAGTATGTATTATATGAATAGTATTACCTTAGCTAATGGAGGTAAGCTATTATGAAAGATAAATTAGAAGAAAGGATACCCAAGTTTTATGGAGCGGTCGTTGTTGGTGAACGGGGCCAGATAGTTATACCGGCTGAAGCCCGCCGCGATATGCAAATCACTCCTGGTGAGAAACTGATTATTTTAGGTAGCCCTCAAGAAAATGGATTAATGATAACCAAAGTAGGACCTATATTGCAGTTAATGAGTAGGGTTAGGGAGCGTATGTCCCAGCTTGAGAGTGTAATCAAGACAGATGATGAGCCTCCTAAGTAGTTTCCCGAAAGCGGTGCTATTGATAGATTTTTAGGCTTTGACGGGTATGCCCTAATTTAACGAGAAAGGAGATTTTTGTGGAGAAGAATGGTGATTTGATAGTTCGAACGGAACATCTAACTAAATGTTTCGGTAAGCTGGTAGCCGTAGATGACCTTAATTTAGAGGTTCGTAAAGGAGAGGTCTTTGGCTTTTTAGGTCCTAATGGCTCTGGAAAGAGTACAACAATGGGAATGATGCTGGGTCTTATTGCTCCTACCTCAGGGACAGTGGAGCTCTTTGGTCTGAACATTCAGAATTATTTGCCCAAAATTCTGCAAAGAATAGGGGCTGTCACGGAAAGTATCGGATTTTATCCCTACCTTTCTGGGAGGGATAATCTAAAATACATTGCCCGAATTACCGGAGGAATAAGCAGTAGCAGGATTAAAGAGGTCCTGGAATTGGTAGAGTTGTCAGGCCGCGAGAAGGATAAGTTCAGCAACTACTCCCTGGGAATGAAGCAGCGTCTGGCCATAGCTTGCGCTCTGCTCAATGGTCCAGAATTTGTCGTTTTAGATGAGCCGACCAACGGCCTGGATCCAGCGGGTATGAAAGAGATTCGTGAACTTATCATCAGGCTAGGACAGGAAGGGAAAACCATTTTTCTTAATAGCCACCTGCTGCATGAGGTGGAACAGGTTTGCAGGCGTGTGGCCATTATCAAACAGGGTAAGGTGATTACCCAGGGACTGGTTAAAGATTTGATGAAGAAAGGAGATACCCTTCAGATAAAGGTAAACGAACCTGAAAAGGCTATGACGGTTTTAAAAAACATTAATTGGATAACTTCTATCGTCAGAGAAGATGATAAATTGCTTATCGGTGTTAAAGCAGAGAAATATGCCGAAATAAGCGCTGTTTTAGCTAAGGAAAGTATCTTTGTAACGGAAATGAGAGCTAAAGAGAATACACTGGAAGAATTTTTCCTAGAAATGACTGAGGAGAGAATAAATGATTGAGATGATTAGAGCTGAGCTTTTTAAACTGCGTAAGAGAAGAATGACATGGATATTGCTTATTATCCTGGCTGCTTTCTTTTGTCTTATGTTTTTCGCCACTTATGGGATAACTTCTAGTCCACCTGATAGAATGCCGGGAGAAGCTGTAGATGCGATAAGAGCTTCACTCCAGTTTCCGGATGCGTTCAACATGATTTTTTCAACCGCAGGTACTATTGGGACGCTATTATTGATAATTCTGGTAGCATCGTCCATAGGTAATGAATATGGTTGGGGTACGGTCAGACAGGTGCTGACAAGGAGGGGAATCAGGTATTATTTCGTTATATCAAAGCTGGTTTCCTTTATCATTATAGCGGTCATAGGCCTGTTAATCTCTGTTATTATCGGATTTATTTTAGCCTTAATTACCTCCAATCTAATAGGCAGTATTAACTGGGACTTTATGACGGCCTCTTACATTGGTGGACTGTTTGAGAAGTTTGGATGGACACTATTTTCTTTACTTCCTTACATACTATTAACTACCTTCTTTGCCTTCTTAGGTCGCTCTGCTATAGCCGGTATAGGTGGAGGATTAGGGTTCTACTTTATAGAAGCTATAGCTGCGGGTATATTCAATCAGGCGGGGGGTTGGTTGGCTAAAATACCAGATTACCTGATTGGACCTAATGTTAGTGCACTCGTACCGTCTAGTCTATTTACTCAGGGTCCATTTGCATCTGCTAGTACTTTGCCGTCGACACTTAATGCTTCATTAACATTAGCTGTCTATTGTGTTGTGTTTATAGTGATATCTTTATATATGTTTAAAAAGAGGGATATAACCGCCTAGTAATGAGCTATAGTATTAGAATGAAAAAACACGAGGTAAGAAAGAATGAGTTCTATCGAAGCAAAGGATTTAACCAGGAAGTTTGGCCAGCTCGTCGCCGTTGACCATGTAAACTTTCATGTGGAGAGTGGGGAAGTATTTGGTCTGCTGGGTCCTAATGGCGCTGGAAAAACGACGCTGATACGCATGCTGTGCACTCTGTTGAGGCCTACTGAGGGGACGGCACGGGTAGCTGGCTTTGACATTCGTAAACAGCCGTCACAGGTCAGGGAGCACATTGGGCTGGTGACAGAAAAGATAATCCTCTACGATAGACTGACTGCTGAAGAGAACCTCTTTCTCTTCGGTCGTTTGAATCATCTCCCCGAACAAACAATCAAAGAGCGGGCAGACAGATTGCTAAGACTGCTCAAGATGGAAGAATGGCGAAAACATCAGAGCGGGACCTTTTCTACAGGTATGAAACAGCGGATAAATATTGCTCGGGCCCTTATAACCCAGCCTTCTATCTTGTTTCTTGATGAACCGACCCTCGGACTTGACCCACAAACCACCAGGGCTATCCATGAATTCATTCGTGAACTCAGTGGACAGGGGATGACAATTATCCTGACTACTCACATTATGTCCGAGGCTGATGAACTATCAAAGAAAATCGGCATCATCGACCGCGGCCGGATTGTTTCACTGGACACTCCGGCTGGACTAAAGAAGGCGGGCACAGATAACAGCACTACGGTACTGAACATAGATATTGCTAATCTCACCGAGCGACTGATTACCGAGCTAAAGAACCTAGCCTGTGTGAAATCCTTGATGCAGGAGGAAACATACAGGGTGCGATTGCAGGCTAATGGCGAGGGTGCCGTAGATAGGATTATTGATACTATTCGTGCTAACAATGGCCAAATTCGTTCCGTCAGTACCGTGGAACCCACATTGGAGGACGTTTTCCTAAATCTTACCGGACACGAGATACGCGACGAGGCTACTGAAAAGATTCCGTCGGCTAGAGGTCATGACCCCCATCTGCGTCAGGGTGCAAAAAGAGTGAGGTAACAAAGATGCTGAAGCACATCAAGCAAACTGTAATAGATTCTTATCGGCTCGGCTATAAAGATATCCTTGATTTTACCCGGGACAGAATGATGCTGATCGCCTTTATCATCATGCCTTTATTTATGATGGTAATGATGGGCTACATTTTCCCTTCACAGAGTGCACTCAAAGATATACCTTTAGGCGTGGTGAACCAGGACACAGGTTTAATCGGTAATACCATTGTTGAGTCACTATCACAGATGAAGCTGGACGAAGGTCAGCAGAAGCCTTTTCATCTGACTACTGTGTCAAGCGTTGACTCAGCAATAGAACAAATAAAAGGCCAGCAGCTAAGCGCTGCTTTGATAATTCCCGAGAACTTCACTGCCACGATAGCAAGCGGGCAGCAGGAGACAGTGACTATCATAGTTGACCAGTCCAATCCCCAGTTATCATCAACCCTGACCACTATGCTGGACAAAATACTGGATTCGATGTCAACCTATGTCGGGGTCCAACAGGTGGCTAAGCTGCTGCCGCAGTCACCAAATCCTGTGGCTCTGGTCAAACCTTTCACAATCCAAACCCAGGGGATAGTACCAGGTGAGCCCAACTATTTTCAATTCATGGCGCCCGGAATTATGGCCATGGTGGTTATGATGTCCGTGATGACCGGCCTGGCCGCCTCTATCGCCCGCGAAAGGGAAGACGGCACCTTAGATGGGATACTTGTATCTCCTATCAACCGGCTCTCAATCATCTTGGGCAAAGCATTTTCCCAGACAGCCAGAGGATTGCTGCAAGCGGCCATAATCCTGGGGTCTAGCCACGCTACTTTTCGGGGTAGTTATTCACGGCAACCTGCTACTGGTAGTACTACTTCTTATCCTCGGTGTATTTTCTTTTGTCGGTGTAGGGGTTCTAATCTCAGCCTTGGCCACTAGGCAGGAGACGGCTATGACGATAATGATGACACTCCAGTTCCCCATGCTCTTCCTGTCCGGGGTTCTGTTTCCTGTTCAGCAGATGCCAGAGTGGATCCAGGCCATCTCCAAAGCGGTTCCGCTGACCTATGCTACGCAAGCGCTTCGCCAAGTAATGACACTTGGAGTGGGAATATCAGAAGTTATCGGGCAGATTATCATTCTAGTTGGCTTTGGTATCGTGACGCTAGCAATAGCCATACCGGCCTTTCAACGGGTCGTTGGTAAATAGTCAAGGCAAATCCATCTGCCGATACTACTATTCGGCTTTTCGTGCAGTGGTATGGAAATTCGAGTCTAACCTGATACAGCAAGCCTTTCGTCAGGTTTGAGGTAGGGAGCTGGACTGACCTACGTATCGCGCTTAGATGCTATCTACCTAGAGTTGCCCCCTTTCCGCTTCCTTAGCAGCATCGGGTATGCTCTCCTTTGCCATGACCCGGCGGTGATACGATTTGGATTGGTATAATGCCATCAGCGGAGCATGGCCATAAACCCTATCCTTAGCAGCAAGCACAGTACATGGAGCTTCACTATGTTTCAGAAAAAGAGAATCGTGCCCCACGCACAAGCACACCGCCACATTCAGATGGGTTTTGTAGCTATTCAGAATCTTGGCTTGGGCTATTGGATGGCACATCGCCTCAAAGTGCCCGCGTGATACCTTCTCCCAATCTTCAATCCCTAGCTCCTCTTTGGATACCGAGCCGCACTTGCACGATACTGATATCACCTCAAATCCCCTGTTCTCTAGTATAGGCACTAAGAGGCCAGCCTCGAACTGGACTCCGGCGCAATAGGCAATACCCAACCTCCTGTAACCCATTCTCTTCGCGAACTCCATCACTTCTTCCACTCTGCTTTTGATAGGTGATATGCTCTGCGGTGCATGAGGTAGCCTCATGTACCCTGAACCCTCTTGCTTGGATGCCTTAATTGCGAAATCGTGAAACTCGGGGCTGAAGCACATCTCCGTAGCCTTCTTTATGACTTCCGGTAATATCTTGAGGGGACAATTGGCAGGTCCATCTGCCCACGCCGGGCTGTTACATACCGGTCGCGGACATTTGGCGCAGTTCACTGGCATGCTCACCTGTTCCATCATACTCGGCCTCCTCTCACAGGTCGTATCTTCTCATGTGTAATCATAGCACCACATGAGTCTGCTCTCAAGAAGAGATAATTGCATCACATCACCTGTTAACCGAGTACCGGGCAGTGGCCATCGTGGGGAATAGTGATTAATGCGAATGGATTTGGCTGCAGCCGGTAGTGGCTATGGCTTCCGCCTGCGACTGAATATCGCGGCTTTCGTTAAATCGGCACGCGGTGAATCTTGTGACTCCCGAGGCCGGCACTTTTGTGAACCTGGCCCCATCTACGGAATAAGTTTTGTGAAGTTGATGACCTCACTGGCTGATTGGAATCCCGGCGGACCATAGCTTTCCCTGAATCGGAACAAGCCGAGAGCATTAATCATATTCAGAAACTTGTCTGTTCCCAAGTGCATGGGAAAGACCGAGAGAAGACCGTCCTGTCTCAATATCCTGTGCAATTCCTTTAGCAGTCCCGGCTTATCCTGTATTTCTTGCAGCACATCATAAAGCAGAACTACATCCACGCTCTCATTCTCCAGGGCAATAGACACGGTTGACCTATCCAAAAGCATAGTCTCTATATTATCCAATCCTTTCCTGCTCGCGGCTTCCCTAAGGCGCTCAAGAGCAACAGGACGCACGTCGAGGGCATATACCTTTCCTTGGCGGCCGACTATGCTGGCACCAGCTATTGAGAACACACCGGCACCACAACCGAAGTCCAGTACTGTCTGATTGAGCCTTACGCCTATCCGTTCTAGGACTTCATATGCGTTGTCTCTAAGCCATTCCCTGAATTCCATTTCCCCGGGTAAGGTTTCGTGCATTCTGGTGACTAGCATTTGTCTATCACCCACCATGAGACCATTTAACCTTCTAATGGCCTCTTCAGCATCAGTGTTGTTCGGCATCCTGACTATGGCGAATCCCCTGGACTTACCGGAGGCTATGTCTCTGATAACTCTAACTGACTCCACTGTGCCTATCTTGGAGAAAAGCGCAACCACCTCATCTTCAGTGGTATTATCGGAAAGTCCGCCGATATACAATTGCATCTATTCTCTCCTCAGTGCCAGAGACCATCTCTCTATCTACCGATTCCACATGGCAGAAACATTTGCGGTTAATAACGAAGTCTCCGCTTCCCCTGTGTCCAATTACGAACAGCGAATCGGTGAACACTCACTCAGCCGTTTGTTCCTCTCATCTTCTCTCTTGCTTAAATCCTACTACTTCATCCTGCCCCCTGCAACCAGCCAACCTATCTTTCTGACTATACAAGATGACGAAGAGTTACTTACCCATTCCCAGCACCACTTCCCACGCTCTATTGTCTTTTGACCTTGTCATACCTCATGCTATCGGCACAGCTGATTCGTAGCTACGAAAAGACTATCTACCTAGTCTCTTGCCTATGAGACTATTCCTATAGTCTTTTCGATGCATCCAATTAGCCTCAGCCACATTTTTGCACACAGTTGTCACTCTGGCAATGATGGTCTCACTCGTTCAGCAAAGAGGTAGTCGTCAAGGTTCATCCTTGCTCTTCTTGTCACACAATACAGTCTAATGTGACCTGTAGACGCGTTCGTTGTCCCACCGTACCGGGCAAATAGCCCACAGCTTGAAATTACTCGTATTCCTTGGGAACTGCACAGATCAAGGTCAATGGTTTGTCTGCTGATGTATTCTTGTACTGATGCGTTTCACCGGGTAGGACGAGGACGAAATCACCTTTCTTCAATTCATGTTCTTGATCTTCGGCGACCACCGCTCCATTACCTTCAATAACGTAATTCAGATGTTCGAATGGGTGGCTATGAAGAGGCGTATGGCCTCCGGGCTCGATGGTAAACACGCGGAATGAAAACGTCGGCGTTCCGTTTTCTTTCGATATCGGAATCTGTTTGTAGACCCCTTTGGCGCCTTCCATATTTGGTTTTGTCTTTTTGACCTGTTCTAAGCTGGATACATACATTGCCAACCTCCCTAGTTAAGTCTAAGGTCAAAGACTGCACGAAACAAACTATTGTTCAATAAGTGGTATTGAATGAAGACTGCTCTTCGAACCACATCCATTTTCGTTTAGTCATTATTTTTAATGGTCACACCCTTATGTTTCTTCTTCTTTCGTTGTCTATTTTCCCCTTTGATGAACACGTTGAAAAAGACAGAAACCCCAGTAGATGCGATTATTGCCCTGTTACATCCGGGACAATCACTGGCCTGGGGTTTACTACTTTACGATCAAAATATAGTGTTATCAACTGCACACATTGTTTGGCAAACTCAGCTAATCTATCAAACGCATGAGGTGCGCCGTCAAACACATGCAATTCAACACCAACGCCGGCTTTGTTCAGTGCATGATACATGTTAAAACTGTCACTGTTCGGGACAACTTGATCGGCATTGCCATGAATCAAAATCGTTGGTGGGAAACCCTTATTTGCATAATTTATCGGGCTGGCTTTGGCTGCAACTTCGTCATTCCCTGCTTCCCCCAGCAATCTGTTCTCCGCATCATTTTTATTGAAATGCAATCTTGTTGGCGGGTAGATTGCTGAAATGGCAGCACACCTCGAACTTACGTTCATGTTACCGCCTTTTCCCTCAAACGCATCCGCATCACAACCTAACATGAGGGCTAAGTGCGCACCTGCTGAATTTCCGGTTACACATATTTTCGCCTCATCGATACCCAATTGATTTGCTTTTGCGCGCATCCATCTGAGAGCTGCTTTAACATCGTGAATCTGCGCAGGCCAAGGTGCCTCCCCTGATAGACGATACTCGCAGGCCACCCCAACAAAACCATACCTGGCGAGTTGGATGCCATAATACCGTAACTGGCTTCGATCCCCGGACCACCAGCCACCACCGTGAATAAGCAGCACTCCAGGACGACGATTACCTTCTATTGGCGGACGGTAGATATCGCATTTTAAATCTCGACTGCCGGTAGTTCCAAAGACCACATCATTTTCAATGGTAACTCGGCCTGGTAACAACTGTAGCATTATTCTTCCTCCTTATATATTTTCAAACATTGTTAGTCGTAGTATGCACGCGTTATTCAGAATTTTACCATAAGTTAGGCAACACATTGTAGGTATTCAGTAGCTTGATTCGTATTTGGTCGGACCGCTAAGTTCAATGCCTGTAGGCTTATAATGAACAATTTGGACTTTTGTTACTGGCCTTTTTATTAGGAGGATTATCAGATCGGGATGAAGTAAGTTGAAGAGCTAACATCTTTGATTCATAATCCAGTTTAATTAGAAGAACATACATCAGGAGTTTTGCTACTGGTTTCTTTCTGAAGATAGTAGACTGTAGTCTGGTCCGGTCGCAATTCGGGTCCTTTAATAATCCTGTACCCGAACCTTTTCCAGAAACGTAATGCTCCAGGATTGTTTATTTGGACCGCAATGCGAATCATTTCGGGATGAAAATTATTGGTAATTTCTTCCTCAACCATCTCTACAACCTTCGTTCCTAGCCCATGCCTACGGAAGGGGGCAGCAATCATGAGAAGAGAAATAAAAGATACCCCATGTTCCCCATCAAAGTCTTTAGGCACGAAGTTAACGACACCCACCATTTTCCCGTCTGGCTGATAAATCCCGCAGAAGCACCCAGATTCATTGCGTGATATCTCGAGGTCTTTTATTACCATATCCATTGAAGCCTTTGATTCCGGGCCTAAAGCTAAAAAGTCCTCGCTTAAGCTGTACACCATGAGAATGGCATCCAGTTCATCTTCAGTAATGGTTCTCACTTCCAGGTCATTGGCACGAATCAGCATTTATCACCATCCGCAACAGGAAGGCATAGGTGTTTGTTTCTGAATAACAGACAGAAAAAATTATCCTATTCTCTAAGTTTAGCTCATTTCAACGGCTAATTACACAAAACGCCCAATTGTGTTACCACGCGGACAGGCAGCGAGAAGAATTGACTTCCTTGGTGGGAGGACTATTCCAATAAGGTCAAAACGTCTCTCAGAGACGAGATTGCAGGACCCTCCCATTTCTCAGCCTCTGCATCCACCCGATGTACATCAGTCCTATTCTCATAAGGGTCGCGGATCAGGACAGGATGCATACCCACTTGAGCAGCGCCCGTGAGTTCGTGTTCGTCCCCATCCCCAATGTAGAGGCAGCCTTCCGGTTTCACTGCCAGTTGCTCCGCTGCCAGCTGATAGATTAGTGGGTCAGGTTTCAGAAAGGTGCTCTTATATATGGCCGGAAATTACCCTTTACTTTTGAGAAGAGGGTTGCTCCACGCTTTCTTACCGAAGGCGTCCTCAATTTCCAAACGCGCGAAAGACCAGTCATCAGGTATCCTGAAATGGGTTTCGGTCACATTCTTTAAATCGAACTCGGCTTTCCATTTCCCACTCCCCCCCGGGCCAACCAGGCGCGCATGCACTATGGGTGAAGTTTCGGCTACTACTCGGTTTCCCTTTTCCATGTATATCAACTTGAAATCCGGCCCGCTCGAACTGTAGAAATTACCCTGGCGGATTGAGGTCAGTATGGCCTCAGGTGAAAGTTCCAGGGCATTGACCATTATCCAACCTCCCACCTGTGGCGGTAAACCCTCGAAGAAGTGAATATCGTCCGTAGCCAGTCCAAGCATATTAGGTTGTTGCCTGAGTATGGAGTCCCAGTGATAAGCTCCATGCCCCTTGCCAAGACCCGTCTCGCAGGAATGGTTGTATACTTCCACACCATGAAAACCGTGTCGAAGGCCTTCTGCCACCGTATTACCGCTCGCATACGGATGAGCCCAAATCAGGAAACTCCCCTGCAACCTGGCCTTTTCCAAAGCCTCCATCAAATCCATATCTTTTGAAATACCACCGACATCACCAATGCAAACCACATGATAGCCTGAACCCTGGTCGTCCCTTCCGTCCAGCTCTATTCCGTCTATAATCATAATAGGTAACTTCTCGCCCGACTCGGCTCCGATAAATGGAACCCTGTGGTCGGTAATGGCAATGAAATTATAGCCACGCTCGGCGTAAAATGCGGATGCCTCGGCCAAATTCAGTCGACCATCCGAGCGAGTCGTGTGCATGTGTAGATTACCTTTGAACCATTTACCGGAACAATCATACCGAAAACGCTCTTCCATGGACGTGGATGCATTCATAATTAACCCTCCCCAATTTATATCTATAAAGGATTCTATTTTACCACGAGACTCATCGATAAGGGAATTCTGCCAAATTTAAGGTTACTGCCTGAGCCTTCCTTGAAACTTGCCTTGACAGTCTACGGTCATCATCTGGGAATGTCAATACTTACTGGACTGCGCGATTGCTTGATTTGTTACCTCGCGCTTTGGGTGATTTGCCCTAGCCAACAACAGCTCAAAGAATATTCTCCTTTGGTAGCTACGGAAAGACCATCTACCTAGTCTCTTGTCAGGGAGACTATTCCTATAGTCTTTTCGATGCATCCAATTAACCTCAGCCACATTTTTGCACACAGTTGTCGCTCTGACAATGATGGTCTCACTCGTTCAGTAAAGAGGCGGTCACCAAGGTTCATTCTGCCTTTCTTCTCACACAATCCAGTCAAATGTTGGGTAGTTCGGACTCATAGGTTGGGTGGCATTGGTAAGGCAATGCTGTGGCAGATTTTTGTCATCGACCATGAAATCATGAGCTGCAACCCGGAATCTGACTAGAACATAATACCTTCCCGAAACTGGACCAATATGCAAATATTGTTGCTGGGCCTATTTTTGGTGCCCGTATACCGTAGCAGCTACACGGTGACTGAAGGGCAGCGATGGGGTACTACTCGGTTCCTGCTCAGACCAAATGAACACAGGACAATCAGGGGTAAGACAGCAGTGCAGAAGTATGAAGGTGAGATTGACAACCTGTTTGACAAGATGGTCAAGAAGGGCTTGGCTTCCACGAGCCATCACTGGATAGAAAGAGCCACCGAACAGAAGAACCCTCGGCTTACGTTGGATTTGGCTTGTTCTACATTGCTGGTGTATGACCGAGTCGACAAGCAGCTAATGACTCTGAAAGAACTGAACTGACAAGCTTGCGGTCTTAGCATCACACTTTTCAAGCTAATGTGACCCCGATTATTTCTGAAGTATCAACTGCCTCTTGTCACAAATACCACATTAAAATCCTTTTCGAGGTTAAGTCGTGTTAAATCATAGTCACTGCACTTGGATATTAACTTGAGGCCAGTTTTCTCAAGGAAGTATTCTATCTCGTCGATAAACCATACTTTCAGATTTTCAAATAATTCATACTGACACCAATCAGACTTAGTGTCCTTTACAAACCAGGTATAGTCGTTGTGCCTGATTCTCGAGCTGCGGTCGATCTCGCTTCTTTCCAGTATGTAGATTTGCTGACTAGTATCTTTTGAGAAGAAATGATTACTTGGCGCCCACTCTAAAAGCTGCCAAGGGCTTATGATATCTAAAATAAATATGCCACCAGTATGAAGTTTCTCGCTTACCCCGGACAGGAATGATACCAACCTGTCAGGAGAATATATGTAATGGATCGTCATTCCGAGACAATAGATGACATCGAACGGGTCAAAGCTCTGCAATGTCAGTAAATCGCTCAGAACCCATTCTGGTACCGGGGATAATTTCCGATTTTTCCGCGCGGCTATGTCAAGCATCTCCCTGGAGTTATCTATAGCGGTGACTTTATACCCTGATGAGGATAACCGACGAGCGTGCTCGCCGGTACCGCAGGCTATATCAAGCACACGTTTGGAATCCGGCCGATACTTCCGGACTATCTCAAGTAGAAACGCTGATTGCCGCTCATAATCTCTCCATTGATGGGTTACGTCATAGTACTTGGCTAGCTGTGTGAAGTAGTTGTCAGAACAGGGAGCTATTTTGTCATCCATGGTGTCTTAACTCCACACATATTTTTTGGGCTAATTCATTCTTGTCCATTGTTTAACCTATTACAATTGTATACCAGATACTAACATTAATGAGCGTCGGTATCAAGGAATTTCAGATTGGGGTAAAGTGTTTCTTCCAAATGCAGGTTGGTATTAGGAATTTGCTTTGAGGGGAGTCGCACACATCCCTAACCAGACTGAACAATCTGGACTTTTGTTGGTGGTTACCTCATGCCACAATGTTTGTGGCCACCTGCGGTAGCAGCATCAGGTTTCCAACTCGCGTCACCAACTGTTGAGTTCTTGAAGAGCCTTTTCGAAGTCCTTTTTCGAGCCCTCCACAAGGCCCTTTGCCTCGCCGATAATTATCTCGTATTCATCCTTCTTCAGAGCTTTCAGCGTGGCTGCGGCAACTTCAGACGGAGAGATACCCTTGTATTGCTGTTCCGATTCGCCGGAGGTACCCTTGCCTAGCTCCGTGTCGACCGCAGGCGGCACTATTTCGAATACCTTAACAGAGGTATCCTTTAACTGGTGCCTCAGGGATACGGTGAACATATGGATTCCCGCCTTGGTGGCGCAATAGACGGGCATGGCGGCTATCGGGACGAAACCCAGGCCCGAGGAAACGTTGATGATGGCTGCCTCTTTCTTCTTCAACAGCAACGGAGCGAAGTATGCCGACAAGTGAATTGGAGCAGCTAAAGTTGATTTGGACTTCGTCTTCGCCGCCGAAGAGCTCTACCGTCCCTTTCCTCAGGTCGATGGCCCTTTGAATTCCGGCGTTGTTCACCAGAATGTTCAGGCCTTCGTGATTGTCTCTCACCCAATCGCAGAACGATTCGCGGTCCTCCTTTTTCGATAGGTCGCATTGTCTCGCCTGTATCTGAGGCAGTTTTACCCTGGCCTCTTTCAGCTTGGACTTCCCTTCTTCCACAAATCAAAACCTTGTTGCCAGCTTTAACGAAGGCTTCAGCCAGAGCGAAGCCGATTCCCGTGGCTCCGCCAGTAATCAAGATGGTATTGCCGTTAGTTCTCATTATTTACTCCGCTATCGAAAACTTAGCTGAACTAGTTATATCACATAGTCTATGCTTTCGTGCTCCGACGGGCAAGAGAGAGACTCCTCAATCGTTGTGCCTCGGTGAGTAGCTTCTTCCTCAATCTGATATTCTGAGGAGTCACTTCAACCAGTTCATCCTTATCGATAAAATCAATGGCTTGCTCTAGGCTTAGCTTCATGGGAGGAGTCAGCCTTACGGCAATGTCGGATGTTGACGAGCGTACATTGGTCTTTTTCTTTTCTTTGCATACATTGATGGCTATATCCTGTGGCCGCGAATTCAGCCCCACTATCATACCTTCATAAACTGGTGTATTGGGTTCAATGAGGGTGAGCCCCCGTCCCTGCGCATTATTTAGACCATAGGTAACAGCTATGCCTCGCTCCGATGCTACCAGTGCTCCATTACGAGTCGAAGCTATATCTCCGTGCCAAGCCTCATAGCCAAGAAAAATGGTATTCATGATACCTTCACCACGGGTAGCCGTAAGGAAGGCACTGCGGAAACCAATGAGTCCTTTTGTCGGTACATGGAATTCTAAATGCACATTATCATGGCCATCATTGCGAATATCTGTAAACTGAGCTTGCCGCTTGCTCAGCATCTCGGTTAAAGCTCCAATATATTCATCTTTAATATCAAGGGTAAGAACCTCCATGGGTTCCATAAGCTTGCCGTTAATTACTTTGGTAATAGCTTCTGGCTTGGAGACTTCAAATTCGTAGCCCTCCCGACGCATGGTTTCAATCAGAATAGCCAAGTGTAGTTCTCCTCTCCCTTTTACCAGGAAGGTGTCTGGGCTATCGGTATCTTGGACCCTGAGACTAAGATTAGTCTCCAATTCTTTGTAGAGTCGCTCCCGTAGCTGGCGGGTGGTACTGAAGCGCCCCTCACGGCCGGCGAACGGTGAGGTGTTTACTCCAAAGGTCATCTCTACCGTAGGTTCGCCAACTTCTATGCGTGGTAGAGCTTCAGGTCGCTCCGGACTGGCAATGGTATCTCCAATGTTGACTATATCGACTCCGGTTACAGCTACTATGTCACCCGCCTCGGCTTCGGCTACCTCCAAGCGCTTGAGACCGAGATATGTAAATACTTCACCAATCTCATAATGAGTTATGCCGCCATCAGCACTCACACTAACTACTGAGTCGTGGGCAGTAACCTTGCCTCTCCAGATTCTACCAATAGCTATCTTACCTTTATGGCTGTCATAATCAAGATTAGAAACCAGCATTTGAAATGGCCCACTTTCAATTTGCGGTGGTGGTACTTTTTCTAAGATGCATTCGAAGAGAGGAGTGATGTCTTTGCCTTTCATACCCGGTTCGGTTACAGCGGTACCTTCCTTGGCACTAGCATATATTACCGGGAAATCAAGCTGGTCAGCACTGGTAGCTATTTCCAAGAACAGGTCCTGGGTGAATCCAAGCACCTCCGCTATACGCGAATTTTCCCTGTCTATTTTGTTGATAACCACAATGGGCTTGAGACCACTTTCCAGAGCTTTGCGGAGCACAAACTTAGTCTGGGGCATAGGACCTTCCACAGAATCCACCAGAAGCAGGCAACCATCAGCCATACTTATGACACGCTCCACCTCTCCGCTGAAATCGGCATGGCCTGGAGTATCGATGATATTGATTTTGACTCCCTGGTAAACTACGGCTGTATTCTTGGCCATGATAGTAATGCCTTTTTCTCGTTCCAAGACATTCTGGTCCATTATTAGCTCGCCTACTTCCTGGTTATCCCGGAATAGCTTACTTTGCTTAAGCATGGCATCTACCAGAGTAGTCTTACCATGGTCAACATGGGCGATAATAGCTATATTTCTTATATCACTGCGATAATTCATATATTTAGCCAAACTTCTCCTATATCCATTCTCATTTGTAGTCTATCCTCGTCAGTATTACCTACTCGGCTTCATTGATTCATAATAATCGCCACCATAGGCAGTTCTGTCTCCGGGAAATCCAAATGGTAATTCACAGTCTTAACGAGGAGGATGTAGATAAGTGGCTTACTTAGTTTCGCTGCTGATAGCTACTGCAATATGCGAATTGCGACTATATTGTCTGAAGTTTCCGGCGACCTAGGCAGCGTCTTTGCCTGATTAGTGAAGCCTGTATTAGTGAGGAACTCCTGTTCGAAAGCGGTGGAGGTGAAAATAGTCCCGAAGCCAACTCATTGAATTCTCTTGTCCTTAAAAGTTGCTGGACGGCCTTATCTTTTAGATAACTGGAGCTAAGGTCATCCTGCGCCCAACTACTTCTGAGCAGTCCAAATGATAATACGAAATTCTGAATAGAAACTATAGTTACAATATACTCTGTGCAGAGCTTCTTGTCAAAGCGGTTACTGACTTTAGAGAATGAAAAGTTGTCATAACCAAACTCCGGGGCGCTACTGTCTGTTGAAGTATGAACCTATCTTTTGTCGGCTAATTATTTGAACATTCTGACGTTCTGTGTGACAGGAGTATTACTTAGGATATTGGAGGACACAGAGAGACCGGGGAGAGTGGAACTCCACCTGAAACACGACTTGAGACTTTGCTGGGATGGCTTGACCTGCATCCGACGCGCCGAAATTGTCTCTGCTTAGCTGATTTCCTTCCTACATCAGGGCCAGAGGTCTTACAGCAGTTGCTCTTTTCTTATCTATAAAAAGTTCTAAAAAACTATTGACTTTCATAAAAATAGTGCTATAATTTGGATGATGGAACCAATGTACCAAAATCCCAATGTTCGGAGGGATATGGAAATGCAAAAAGACTTACACATAAGAATACCGAAAGAACTATATACCAAGCTAAAAGTTAAATGTGCCTACCAAAGCATATCTATGCAGGACTACATAATTAAACTGATAACTGAAGGCATAGAGAATCTCCCCAGTGCCAGACGTTCAATCCTGGTTGCAGATGATGAGAAAATTATACGCGACTCTCTGAAGGATTGGTTCCAGGATGGCTATAATGTGACCACGGCTGAGACCGGGGAAGAAGCAATTGAGCTGATAAAGAAACATGACTTTGATGTTCTGATTCTGGATGTGAGATTAACCGGGAAGAGTGGACTGGAGGTTCTAAAAGAGGTTAAAGAAATAAAACCGCAAATCAAATCCATCATTATAACGGCCTATCCCTCAGTGGAGCTGGCGGTTGAAGCAATGAAAGCGGGGGCTACTGATTATATAGTTAAACCTTTTTCTCCGGAGCAGCTAGAGAGACTCATATAGCTTAATGACGTCAAATATTTAAGTAATTCAAAAAGTTCGTCGGTCCAAAGATTCGTATCACAATCAATCGAGGAGGTACATAATGGAGCGGAAAATCGGTGTATACGTGTGCCAGTGCGGTTCTAATATAGGAGGCATGGTAGATGTCCAGAAGGTAGTCGAATTTGCCAAAGGACTGGACTCTGTTGCCGTGGCACGTGAGTACAGGTTCATGTGTTCCGGCCCGGGGCAGGAATTAATTGAACAGGACATCAAGGAATTAGGATTGAATCGCGTGGTTGTTGCCTCCTGTTCCCCTCAGATGCATGAGCCGACTTTCCGCCGTACTGTGCAAAAAGCCGGGCTCAATCCTTACCTCTTTGAAATGGCAAATATCCGTGAACACGCCTCCTGGGTTACAGATAATCCGGAGGACGCAACAGAAAAAGCCAAGGCTCTGGTAAGCGCAGCAGTAAGAAGAGTGTACTACCATGAACCGCTAGAGACCAAAGAGGTGCCAGTCAACCCGAATACACTGGTCGTCGGGGGCGGCATTGCCGGAATCCAGGCGGCTCTGGAGATTGCAGATTCGGAACATAAGGTATATCTGGTGGAAAAGGAGCCAAGTATTGGCGGGCACATGATTCAGCTGGACAAAACCTTCCCCACGCTTGATTGTTCCGCCTGTATCCTCACACCAAAAATGACACTGGTCGGTTCCCATCCTTATATAGAGTTGATGAGTTACAGTGAGGTGGTTGAAGTAGCGGGTTTTATCGGTAATTTTACCGTCAAAATACGGAGGAAACCCCGGTACATTGATGTTCACGAATGCAATGGTTGTGCGGATTGTGAGAAAGTATGTCCTGTTACGGTGCCATCCGAATTTAATATGGGACTGGGCACCAGAAAAGCAGCCTACCGTCCGTTTCCGCAGGCTGTTCCCAGCGCCTATGTTATAGACAAGCAAGGCAAATCGCCATGCTCGGCAACCTGTCCTGCAGGTGTAAATGCCCATGGATATGTGGCATTGATTTCACAGGGCAAATTTAAAGAGGCTATGGAAGTACTGCGTAGGACCATGCCTTTTGCCGGGGTGTGTGGAAGGATATGTACCCACCCATGCGAGAGTGAATGTGAGCGAGGCAAAGTGGACGAACCGATAGCTATTAGAGCGCTAAAGCGCTTTATGGCTGACTATGAACTCAAAAACGGACGCGATAAGGCAACACCCGTAGAAAAAACGAAAAAAGAAAAAATAGCAATCATCGGGTCAGGTCCTGCTGGCATAGCTTGTGCCTACGACCTAATCAAGGCAGGGTATCCTGTAACAATCTTTGAAGCTTCTCCCAAGGCTGGTGGCATGTTGCGGTATGGAATTCCAGAATACCGTCTGCCCAAGGAAATACTTGATAACGAAATTAACTATGTGCGAGAGCTGGGAGCGGAGATAAAAACCAACACTGCAATTCAAAATATTGATGCCATATTTGGCCAGGGATATAAGGCCATATTCCTGGCCACTGGTGCCTGGGTCAGTCAAAAGATGGATATACCGGGAGAAGACGCTAAAGGAGTAATGCATGCCATTGATTTCTTAAAGCAGGTGAGCGATGGCAAGAAAGTGGAGCTGGGAAACAAAGTCGCTGTTGTCGGTGGGGGTAATGCCGCGGTTGATGCGGCTCGTACTGCTTTGCGTCTGGGGGCTAAAGAAGTAAATGTCATCTACCGCCGGTCTCGAGCCGAAATGCCGGCTATTCCCAGCGAGATAGATGAAATGGAGCAGGAAGGAGTAAAAATCCGTTACTTAACCACACCTGTTGAGGTAATAGCCAAGGGTGGCAAACTGGCGCGAATAAAATGTATCAATATGGAACTGGGTGAGCCGGATGCTTCTGGCCGCAGACGTCCGGTGCCGATAAAAGGGTCAGAATTTGAAATGGATATTGATACCATCATCCTGGCTACCGGTCAGGCAGTAGATAAATCCATGTTACCCCGGTCTATTGGTCTTACTAACTCTGGAACTGTTGTAGCTGACCCTGTTACGCTTCAGACCAACATCAAGGGCGTATTTGCCGGCGGTGACGTGGTTTCTGGCCCGGCCACCGTCATCGAAGCAATTGCGGCGGGGAAAGAAGCGGCCATTTCCATCGATAGATATCTGCAGGGCATTGACCTCAAGGAAGGAAGGCCGCAGGAAAGGCAGCGCGTCAAGGATGTGCCTAAAAAGGGAGTAGTCAAGAAGGCAAGGGCAGTTATGCCCGTGTTATCTGTTTCTGAAAGAGTCAGGTCATTTAAAGAGGTTGAATCCGGTTTTGATGAAAAGAAGGCCGTAGAAGAGGCCAACCGCTGTCTGAATTGTGCCGTTTGTTCTGAATGTCTGGAGTGTGTCAAGGCATGTGAGCGAAAGGCGGTACACCACGAGATGCGAGAGGAGATTGTTGAGGTAAATGTTGGAAATATTGTATTGAGTACCGGATATAAGGAATTTGACCCCTCGGTCATGAAAAAGTACGGTTACGGACGCTTGGACAACATCATCACCGGCCTAGAGTTTGAACGGATGGTCAATTCCGCAGGACCTACAAGCGGTAAGATACTGCTTAAGAACGGTGAAGAGCCGAAGCGAATTGCTATCATCCATTGTGTTGGTAGCAGGGATATTAATTACCATGAATACTGCTCGGCGGTTTGCTGTATGTATTCCCTTAAGTTCTCCCATCTATTGAGAGAGCATTTACCTAAAGCCGAAGTCTATGAGTTTTATATTGATATCAGAAGCCCCCGCAAAGGCTTTGAGGAGTTCTATAACCGCATATTGAAAGAAGGAACCATTTTATACCGGGGTCGCCCTGGTGAAATTACGGATGTTGCCGAAACGCCTGAAGAGGAAGGCAAACTAATCGTTAAATTTGAAAACAGCCTGGTTGGTGATAGGGAACGTTTACCGGTTGATATGGTTATTCTAAGCTCCGCCCTGGAGCCTCAAAAGGATGCACTCGAGGTGGCCAGGATGTTCAATATCAGCTGTGGCTCGGGGGGCTTTTTCATTGAAAGGCATCCCAAGCTAGACCCGGTAGCTACCATGACCGAAGGTGTTTTCATAGCCGGTTGCTGTGAGAGCCCCAAGGATATCCGGGACAGCGTGGCGCAGGCTTCTGCAGCGGCGGCAAGAATCCTGGCTCTAATCAGTAAGGGTAAAGTGGAGACCTAGGCTACCATAGCGGTGATAGATGAAGAACAGTGCTCCGGCTGCCGGGTCTGCAACCTGCTCTGCCCCTATGGAGCAATTACTTTCCTTGAGAAAGAGAAGGTATCAAGGATTAATGATGCCATTTGCAAAGGCTGCGGTGCCTGTGTCGCCGCCTGCCCCAGCTCTGCTATCAAACACAGGCACTACACAACGGAAGAAATCATGGCACAAATCGAGGGAATCCTGGTATAGGTCTTATATGGAGACTACGAAAGGAGAGTGCACCATGGAAATTACGACGATAAAGGAAGCCAAAACATTCGTTGATGAAGTTGCCGCTGAACCGGGAGGTGAAAAGATAAACGAGTGTATTCAATGCGGCGTATGCAGCGGTTCGTGTCCAACAGTAGAATGGTGGGAATATCCTCCACGGAGGATAATCGCCATGATTCGAGCCGGTAAGAGGGATAAGGTACTTTCAAGCACTTCGGCTTTCAACTGCGTCACCTGCTATATGTGCACGGTGCGGTGTCCCCGGGGGATTAAGCCGTCCCAGCTGATACATGCCGTAGAGGCCATTGCCGAACGCGAGGGGTATAAGCCAAAAACTCCGACCTTGACCCTGCATAGAGGCCTGCGCGACTCGATGAAGCGCGGGCGCATCTGGGAGTTCAGTGTGGCCATGAGTTTTTACTTAAAAACCAATGTTCTAGAGGGGCTTCGGATGATGCCTGTAGCCTGGTCCCTGATATCTCGCGGTCTTATGCCCGTTTTCCCGCCCAAAAAGGTAAAGGGCAGTCGAGAAGTTACCGCCATAATGAAAGAGGTTACTTCAATGCAAAAGAGTAGAGGTGCAAAATGAGGCAGTATACGTATTATCCCGGCTGTGCCATGGAGAGCACAGGTAAACCTATTCAAGCATCACTCGATGCAGTTTCCAGGGTCCTGGACATTGAACTTAAAGAGCTGGAAGACTGGACGTGCTGCGGTTGTCCCGGGGAATCAATAAATGAGCTGGCGGCAACGGCTATAGCCACCCGCAACCTGGCACTGGCGGAAAAGACCGGGCTTGACCTGGCTGTTCCCTGCAGTTGTTGCTACCGTAACCTGCTCGCCGCACATGTAATATTTACTCAAGACCCGAGAATCAGGGAGCAGGTGAAAAAAGCCCTGGCTGCAGTGAATCTTGAATATAAAGGAACGGCGCGTGTTAGAAACCTGGTAGATGTCTTTATCAATGACATTGGCCTTGATGTAATCGCCTCCAAGGTGCAAAAGAAGCTTAGTGGTCTCAAAGTGGCCAGCTATTATGGCTGTCACCAGTCAAGGCCATATGGTCCGGATGATTTTGAATTCCCGGTATGGCAGGACCAGATAGTGGAAAGCCTCGGTGCCGAGGCTGTCTTCTTTCCCCTGAAGGCTCAGTGTTGTGGTGGTACCCAACTTTTTAGCCAGAAGGACATGATTTACAAATTAGTCTATAAAATACTCGATAACGTTGAAGCTCACGGAGGCAATTGTATAGCAACCACGTTATGTCCGCTGTGTTTCACCAACCTGGATGCCAATCAGGGTCGTATCAAAAACCGTGCCGGCAACAAGTTTAATATGCCGATTGTAGCACTAACTCAGCTAATGGGAGTGGCTTTTGGATTGAAACCGAAAGAAGTCGGTTTAAACAAAAACATCTCCCCTGCTTTTAAAGCCCTGGAACCTTATTTGAAAGTAGCGGTTTAGGAGGTAACTATGAGCTGGGAGCCGAAGATTGTTGGTTTCTTATGTAACTGGTGCTCTTACCGTGGCGCTGACCTTGCGGGTACTTCAAGGATACACTTCGCCCCGAATGTAAAGGTAATCAGAGTTCCCTGCAGCACAAGGGTTGAGCCAGCCTTTGTGATAAAAGCCTTCCAGTCCGGGGCAGACGGCGTGCTAATCCTCGGCTGTCATCCGGGGGACTGCCATTACATTGAGGGAAACTATAAGACAATGCGGCGGGTGCCGTTATTGAAGAAAATGCTGGCCCAGTTTGGCGTTGAAGATGGAAGAGTCCGCCTGGACTGGGTTTCTGCTTCTGAAGGCGAGAAGTATGCCGCGGTTATCAACGATATGACGGAGAAAGTCAGGGCACTTGGCCCATTTAAGCTAAATAACGGGGAGGGTCAGCATGGCAAAGATTAAATTAGCTCTCTACTGGGCGGCAAGTTGCGGCGGCTGCGAAATTGCTCAGCTTCAAATCGGTGAGAAAATCCTGAAACTGGTGGAAGTTGCGGATATCGTTTTCTGGCCGGTAGCAATTGATGTCAAATACAAAGATGTGGAGGCCATGCCCGAAGGCAGCATAGATGTCTGCCTGTTTAATGGTGCCATCAGGACTTCAGAACAGGAACACATGGCCAAGATGCTACGCAGCAAGTCCAAGATATTAATTTCCTACGGTGCCTGCGCCAACCATGGTGGTATTCCGGGGCTGGCCAATCTGTATAATCGGGAAATGATTTTTAACCGGGCTTACCTGGAAACGCCATCTACGGATAACGAAAAGAAAATAATACCGCAGACCAGTTATCAGGTCCCCGAAGGAACGCTGACCCTTCCGGAATTCTTTAATACTGTACGGAGCCTTCCGCAGACCGTGAGCGTAGATTACATCATCCCCGGTTGCCCTCCGGAGGAAAAGACTACCTGGCTCGCTCTGGAGGCATTGATTGAAAATAAATTGCCGCCCAAAGGAACAGTGATTTCTCACAATGTTAAGGCTGTATGCGATGACTGCCCACGCAAAAAGAACGAGAAAAAGGTTAAAAAATTCTATCGCCCATTTCAAATCATTCCCGACCCGGAGCTCTGTCTGTTAGAACAGGGAATTCTCTGCGCCGGTGTGGCCACCATGGGTGGCTGCGGCGCTCCCTGCCCTCAGGCTAACATGCCCTGCACAGGATGCTATGGTCCGGTTAGGGGAGTCATTGACCAGGGAGTTCATTTCCTGAGCGCAGCAGCGTCCATAATTGATTCTACTGACCCCGAAGAGATAGAAAAAATCATAGACGGCATTGCCGACCCGGCAGGTACATTCTACAGGTATTCCATACCAGAGTCATTATTAAGGAGGGCAAGGATAAAGTGAGAAGGATAACGATAGACCCAATAACACGCCTTGAGGGTCACGGCAAGATAGAGATATTCCTCAACGATAAGGGTGAGGTGGCAAACACCTACTTTCAGGTGCCGGAACTGAGAGGCTTTGAAAAGTTCGCGGAGGGGCGGATGGCTGACGATATGCCTCAAATCACGCAGAGAATATGTGGCGTTTGCCCCGAGGCGCACCACCTGGCCTCCACCAAGGCTCTTGATGCTTTGTATCATGTTGACCCGCCAGAACCGGCGAAAAAACTCCGCGAACTTCTTTACAGTGCCTTCTATGTTACTGACCATACCACTCATTTCTATATTCTGGGTGGTCCGGACTTCATCATGGGTCCGGATGCGCCGGTCGCGGAACGCAATATTCTAGGGGTCATCGCCAAGGTTGGCCTGGAACTGGGGGGAGCGGTAATAAAGACTCGCATGCGCAATCACCATATCATCCATATGATTGGTGGCAGGGGTGTACATCCTGTTTTCGGATTGCCGGGTGGCGTAAGTAAGGCAATAAATGAACAGGAAAGAAAAGAAATCGAGGAGATTGCCAAGGAGTCTGTAGAGTTCGCCAAATTATCCTTGAAGGTCTTCGATGACATTGTTCTCAAGAACAAAGCATACGTGGACATGATTGTCAGTGATGGATATACCCACAAGACTTACTATATGGGGCTGGTCGATGCTAACAACAAAGTTAACTTCTACGATGGTAAAGTCAGAGTAGTAGACCCCACTGGTAAAGAGTTCGCTAAGTATTCTCCCAGTGAGTACCTTAATCACGTTGCAGAGCATGTCGAGCCATGGTCGTATATTAAATTTCCGTTCCTCAAGAAGGTCGGCTGGAAAGGTTTTGTCGATGGTAAAGATAGCGGCGTCTTTCGCGTCGCTCCGCTGGCCAGGCTCAATGCTGCCGATGGCATGGCAACACCACTGGCACAGGAATATTATGAGCAGTTTTACTCGGCGCTTGGCGGCAAGCCAGTTCATCACACGTTGGCCATGCACTGGGCACGTCTTATTGAGCTTCTTTACGCTGCCGAGCGGCTTCTTGAACTGAGCCGGGACCCCGATATAACCAATCCCAACATACGGACTATCCCAACCAAGACGCCTGATGAAGGGGTCGGTATTATTGAGGCTCCGCGTGGAACGCTGACACATCATTATATTACTGATGAACGAGGAGTCATAAAAAAGGCTAACTTGATTGTAGCCACACTCAATAATTCTGCAGCCGTGAACATGTCGGTCGATAAAGCGGCTAGGTCTCTAATCAAACCTGGTAAGGAGATTACAGAGGGTTTGCTCAACCGAATAGAAATGGCATGGCGTCCCTACGACCTTTGCCTTGCCTGCGCTACCCATAGCTTAGACGACCCTTCACCGGTGCCAATTTATGTCTATGATAGCCAGGGGAATCTGGTAAAGAAACTGGGGTAGAGACTAAAAGGTAACCGGCAAAATATACTGTAACAATTTACCTAATAGCAAAAGACGATGCGAATAACAATACCTCAAAACCAGAAAATTTGAGAAAGTAGAGAATTTGTTATCATATATTCAAAAGGTAGGTAACCGGCGGCTCTAATTAGACTCGGTACATTGGTAAGATGCCGATTCAAAACTGGATACATAATAGAGAACTTCTGGGGTTAGAGGTGTTGTTAGGGTGGTTGCATCTTTGCTTAGCCGAATTTTAAAGACCGTCTCCAATCTCCGTTTCTGGATAGTGGTAGCTCTGTTTGCCATCGGTGTAGTACTGCATTACCCGCAACAGATACTCGGTATCAGCTCGCCTTCGCTCTTTTCATTTCTAGGTCTAACCCGGCATGCCGTGGAGCGTATTTTTCTTTTATTACCGGTCAGCTATGCCAGTTTTGTCTTCGGCACCGGAGCAGGGTTTGCCAGCCTGGCTGTGGCCGCTGTCATAATGATACCTCGTGTCTTCTTCATCTCGGAATATTTCCCCGATGCTTTGCTTGAAACCATCGGAATTATTACAGTCGGCACTCTGATAAACCTGTGGTTCTTTCGCTATAGAAAGGAAAAACAACAAAGGCAACAAGTGCTGTCAGACCTGGAGGCATCTCACAAGCAACTTCAATATCGTACTGGCGCACTGGAAGTAAGCCAGAAACGGCTCCTCACTATCAACCAGATATCAAATACCGTCTCTCAATCTCTAGAACTGAGCCAGATTTTAGATAATGCTATTAATAGCGTTATCGGCTTAATGCAGGTTGATGCTGCCTGGATATATCTTCTGAACCGGGAGAATAATGAACTTGTGCTGGCGGCCCACCGTGGTTGCTCTGAGGAATTTAATAGAATTAAATTTGGACATGGTATCAGCGGCACGGTTGTTGGGTCTGGACAGCCACTGCTGATTGAGGATGTGTCCAGAGAGACCAGCGTGCCCGAGGCATTAAAACAACAGATAAGCTCCGTAGTTGTAGTACCGCTAATTGCGCAGGGCAAGGTCAATGGTACTCTGGGCATGAACTCACGTAGCCAAAGATATTTCGAGCCGGGAGAGGTTGAGTTACTGAAAATTATAGGCAATCAGATTGGTGTTGCGGTGGAGAATGCCGGGCTATATCAAAAACAGCTGGAAGTTGCCGAGAAACTGAGGATATCGGAGAAGAGGTATCGAGAACTATTCGAAAGCGCACACGATGCCATCTGGGTTCATGACATGGATGGTAATCTTACCGCCGTCAATAAGGCTAGCGAGGAACTGACCGGCTATAGCGCCAAAGAACTGCTGAGAATGAACGTGAAAAGTTTCCTAGCCGAGGAAAGCCTCGGTTTAGCCAGACAGATTAGACACAAGCTATTCTTAGGAGAACCGGTAGAACAACCATATGAGCAGCGCCTGATTAGAAGAGACGGAACTGAAGCGCTCTTAAGATTGACTACTAATCTACTTAGAGAAGACGACAAGCCAACGGGATTTCTGCATATTGCTAGGGATATTACTAGAGAAAAAGAAATGCAGGACAAATTGAGTGCAGCTTACCAAGAGCTTAGTGAATCTCATCAACGGTTAAAAGAAAGCCAGCAACAGTTAATCCAGGCTGAAAAACTGACCTCTCTAGGTCAGTTGGCGGCTTCTGTCGCCCATGAAGTCAACAATCCTCTGTCTGGTGTTCTTGTCTATACCCAATTGCTCGCCAAAAAGACCAGAGATAACAGTATTCCCAAAGAGGTTGCTCTCGATTACCTGTCCAAAATGGAATTTGAACTCATTCGCAGTACAAAGTTAATCCGGAACCTTCTGGACTTCGCTCGACAGTCACCCCCAGCGTTCCGACAGGTGAACCTCAACGATGTTGTAAATCGAGCTTTTGACCTCGCTGCCCATTCGGCTGAACTGCAGCACATCCAAGTAATTAAAGAGCTTGACCCCTCCCTGCCTAATCTAATGGCGGATTTTGACCAGCTTCAGCAGGTCTGCACTAACCTTATTCTGAACGCTATTCAGGCAATGCCCGACGGAGGGAGGCTAACTCTACGCACCTCAGTTAATAATGAGCAGCTCAAAATAGAGGTCCAAGACACAGGTAGCGGCATCTCGCCAGAGAATATGAGCAAGCTCTTTACCCCGTTCTTTACCACCAAGCGGGAGGTAAAGGGGGTAGGACTGGGTCTGGCTGTTGCCTACGGAATTGTGCAACGCCACAAGGGGAAGATAGAAGTACAGAGTAAGGAAGGAGAAGGCACAACCTTTACTATCTATCTGCCGTTGAATCCTGAATCAGCTAGAACATAATAGTTTGTTAGTGCCGGATATAACTATTCAAAACCAGGTAACATGGATAACAAAGCCAAAATTGGAGTATATATCTGTCATTGCAGGCATAATATCGCTGGTATTACTGATATATCAGAGGTACACCGGTGACCTGCCCCCAATAGTTGTACCACTTCTCATTCTGTGCCCAAAGCTTATGGACCCGCCCCATTTTCAGTACCAGTTAAAGAGAGACTTTTCTGGATTTTCAAAATACCAACTCCCTCGTCCCGGCGAACTCCACCGGGGTTAAATAGCCTAGGGCACCATGGGGTCGATGCTTATTATACTCCTTTCTCCACATCTCTACTTTATCTCTGGCATCCTCCAGAGATAAGAACCAGTTTTCATTCAAGCATTCCTGCCTGAATCGACCGTTAAAGGCTTCTATGAAGGCATTGTCACTCGGCTTTCCGGGTCGGCTGAAATCCAGGGCTATTCCGTTGAGGTATGCCCACTGGTCCAATACCTTACTGATGAATTCCGGACCGTTGTCCACTCTGATGGTTTTAGGCAGTCTTCTTTCTGAGCTTATGCGCATCAACACCTCCACCACACGGTGACCGCCCAGGTGGGTATCTAACTCGATTGCCAGACTCTCACGTGTAAAGTTATCGACTAACGTTAAGAGCTTTATGCGCCGTCCATTAAAGAGTTCGTCACTCATAAAATCCATGCTCCAGCCTTCATTGGGTAATGTAGCCTCAATTCTTTCCATACGCCTGCAGGCAGTAACATGCCGCCTTGGTTTCTTGGGTCGCATCATGAGCCCCTCCTGCCTGTAGAGCCGGTAGACACGCTTATGATTCACCTGCCAGCCTTCGCGCTTGAGCAGGATATGAATACGACGATAACCGTAACTGACCCGGGAATAGGCCAGGTCTCTGATCCTGATTCTTAGCGCTGCCTGCTCGTCGGCGACACTGCGGTAGCGATAGCTCGACCGGGATAACTCCAGCACGCGGCATACGTGGCGCTGGCTAGTGCTATAGCACAACTGGAGCATCTGGCAATGGCTACGCAGCTCAGCAGGCTTTAAGCTTTTTTTCTTAATACATCCTGCAACATCTGCTTGTCCAGGGATAGATCAGCCACCAGCTGCTTCAGTTTCTTGTTCTCTTCTTCTAGTATCCTGAGTCTTCTTACCTCGGTCACACCCATGCCGGCGTACTTCTTCTTCCAGCGGTAGAAGGTCTGCTCGACAATTCCCATCTTGCGGCAAACCTCGGAAACCGGTGTGCCCGATTCCGCCTGCCGCATGGCAAAGGCTACCTGCTCCGGCGAATAGCGTGAACTCTTCATGGAATAACCCTCCTGTCAAAATGTGATTATCCCACAAAAGTCTCACTTCATGTGGTACAGTTTTTGGGGAGCAGATCACTTATTCGCAGCTACGAAAAGACTATCTACCTAGTCTTTTGCTTATGAGACTATTCCTATAGTCTTTTCGATGCATCCAATTAGCCTCAGCCACATTTTTGCACACAGTTGTCGCTCTGGCAAGATATGATCTTGCTTGGCACAATACGGAGCCACATCATCGGCGGGGTGACCTAACGAGAGAAGTCAGAGAGGGACTCGGGGGTCTGTTCCCCAGCAGGAGGGCCACTCCTTTAGCAAGAGGCGGTCGACAAGGTTCGTTCTCGCCTTTCTTCTCACACAATCCAGTCAAATGTTGGGTAGTTCGGACTCATAGGTTGGGTGGCATTGGTAAGGGAATGCTGCGACAGATTTTTGTCATCGACCATGAAATCGTGAGCTGCAACCCGGAATCTGACTAGAACATAATACCTTCCCGAAACTGGACGAATATGCAAATATTGTTGGTGGGGCTATTTTGGCGCCTGTATGCCGTAGCAGCTACACGGTGACTGAAGGGCAGCGATGGGGTACTACTCGGTTCCTGCTCAGACCAAATGAACAAAGGACAATCAGGGGTAAGACAGCAATGCCGAAGTCTGAAGGTGAGATTGACAACCTGTTTGACAAGATGGTGAAGAAGGGCTTGGCTTCCACGAGCCATCACTGGATAGAAAGAGCCACCGAGCAGAAGAACCCTCGGCTTACGTTGGATTTGGCTTGTTCTACATTGCTGCTATATGACCGAGTCGACAAGCAGCTGATGACTCTGAAAGAACTGAACTGACAAGCTTACAGTCTTAATACCACACATTTCAAGCTAATGTTCAGCATTCACAGCCATGCGATTAGCCTTCTCGTACTCCTCAGATTGAGAAAGCACTAATGAAATCCTTTTCCCATTTGCTTTATCTAAGTCCGGTATGACCCTGCTGTAAAAGTTCTCGTACTAACGCAGTCCCTTCTCCGCTCGCTTCACAATAGAGTTCACCAGCCATTTTGCCAGCCATCCCTTGGCTCCCTGTCTAGCCATCGACAGCCTATCCATAACCGTGCTCATCCGTTGGATTTTTCCATTGCTAAACTCCCACGCGCACATAGCCAGCACTTCTGCTCTCATGCCCTGAAAGGTCCCTGCGATGTTGTGTTCGACAAAAGCTTTATCGCCCTGCGCTATGATGCCATTCCCCGTCTCTGTAATCTTTACATCCTTGCATATACTCAGCCATCCACGTCAAGTAGCGCTTCACCTCCTCCTTGCCTTTAAATGTGCCCGCAGGGGTAATCCAGACCCCATCTTCTGCCCAGAAGGAAAGCCCCTTCTCCACATCCCCCTTCTCCATCGCTCCAAAACAATCACGCATGATACTCACAATCTTTTCGTCAGACATCTTAGCCACCTCCCAAAATTTGGGCTACTTATTTTGCACCTCATAGTCGGTGCTTAGACAAAGACCTAACAAAAGCCTTCCTTTTCCTTGATACTCTTTACACTATAGAGCTTTCTTATTGATGCAACACGGTAACGATTCACTTCATTTCCTCACCTCCTTAGCAGAACTACATTATGTTATTTTGAGCTTGGCTCACATATACCTGGTTTGATTCTACTCCTTTTTTATATGGCCGTCGATGCCCTACTGGCTGAGCAGGAGTTAAATTTGGGAACATAAACCCGGCTATGTAAGACGCGTATCATAACAATTCGCTATTTTGTGCAAAGAAATAACAGAGTACTAGATTATTTCTTCTGGAGCCTGTTTAGCATTATTAAGAGCTGACTTTAGCTTATGCACCTGTCCGGGCAGACATTAGATTAGAATGGTGCCAAGCTGTTGTATAATGAATTGTTCCCCCACAGTACAGCCATCTGAGCTAACATTGTAACTGAATATACTTAGAGTCCTAACTCCTTAGCTACTATTTCTAAATGATAATCGGCATCACCGAATATCTCTCCTGACTCCTTAGCTTGTTTGAAATAAAGAGGCAAGTCATGGTCTTGTTGAAAACCATAGCCCCCGTGAATCTGGTGAGCTAAAAAGATGACCCGCCGATAGGCTTCACTCACAAAAGATTTAGCGGCCGCTACCTCCATGGTACATGGAAGTCCTTCGCTTAACATCCAGGCTGCCTTGTAGGTAAGAAATCTGGCGTGGTCAACAAAAATGATCATATTGGCGCAGTGATGTTGAATAGCCTGAAAAGCACCAATAGGGTGTCCAGACTGGATGCGCTCTTTAGCATAAGCTACAGTCATCTCAAAGGCTTTTTGGGCGCCACCTATCATTTCCAAGCACTTAGCCACAGTTATCTCAGGCAATATGTTCTGTATTACTGTTCCTCCCTGATTAATACTGCCTATAATATTACTATCACTCACCTTTACCCCGTTAAAGGCAACCTTAAATTGCTTTTCACCAGTGATACTTTGAAGAGGAGTATGGCTAATCTCAGGGCAGTCAGCACTTACAAGGAAGAGTGTGATTTCTTCAGTCTGCTGCCCTGTTCTGGCGTCACATATTATATAATCACTTACATGAGCATACGGGACAGGAAGCTTAACGCCCTCAATGGTATAACCTGAGTCAGTTCTACTAGCTTTTGCCGTAACAGTTGCGGCGTCAAATCCACCGGGGGATTCAGTTAGAGCTAAAGTGACAATTTTTTCTCCACTAACAATCTGGGGCAGGAGCTCTTGTTTCTGTTGTTGACTACCACCTTTAATGAGGGTTAAAGCACTGCACACTGCTGATGAGAAAAAAGGGCTTGGCAAACAAACTCGTCCCATCTCCTCCAGTAATACTCCCAGGTCTAGGATACTTCCGCCTACGCCACCATACACTTCAGGCACTATTAGCCCTAACCAGCCTAATTCAGCCATCTCCCGCCATAGCTCTACAGGATAGCCTGTTTCATCCTCCATCATTTCCTTAACCAATCTAGCCGGACACTTGGTAGTAAGGAAATCCCTAGCTGCCGTTTTTAGTATTTTTTGCTCTTCAGTAAGGTCAAAGTTCACTTCTTCTCCCCTTCATAATCTAGTTTTGAGGTAATCCTAAGCCTCTTGTAGCGATGGTGTTACGCATAATTTCTGAAGTACCACCGGCTAGAGTATGCCCAACACCAAAATGGTACCAATGAATAAGCTTCTTCCTCAAAGAGTCCCACTTAGCATCCTCATATAATCGAGGATATAACCCCATTATCTGTAATCCCAAGCTAAACAAGCGCTGTCCCATTTCATCGGCAAAAACCTTACCTATAGCTACCTCATAACTAATTGGGAGCTCATTCTCAAGCATCCAGCCCGCCCGATAAAATACCATCCTATTAGCTTCGATTTCTACTGCTATTTCGGCTAATCTATGCCTCAAAAGAGGATTTTTAGCCAGGGTGACATCCCCGTACCTTGTTTCCTTGGCATATTCTATAATCTGCTCAAGAATTTTCTTGCACCAGGGTGCCTTATTAATTCTATCCCAAAACCTATCATACTCAAGCCCGGCAAGCATTAGATAGAAACCACTATTCTTTTCACCGAGCATAAAATTCTTATGGACTCGAACATCATCCAAGAATGTCTGACAATGATAAAGAGTACCATCTAAACTCTTCAAGGGAGAGAGAGTAATGCCTGGGAGATTCCTGTCTACGAGAAACACACTCAGCCCTCTGTGGCGAGGAACATTGGGGTCAGTCCTGGTTAACAGATAGATGTAATCACTATGCCAAGCGTTGGAATTCCATATCTTCTGCCCGTTAATAATGTAGTAGTCGCCATCTTCCCTGGCACTAGTCTGCAAGGCTAATAAATCGCTGCCTGCCTCTGGCTCACTAAAACCTAAGGAAAAGCTAAGCTCTCCTTTAGCTATTTTAGGTAGGATATCCTTCTTTAGGAAGTCGTTTCCCATTCTAATTATGCCGCGGGCCACAGTTTCAGGCATGCCCAGTGCATGTGCTGGGGCATGGGCATAGGCAAATTCCTCCTTTCTAATAAGCAACTCGGTCATAGAACGACCTTCACCGCCATATTCTTTGGGCCAAAACCGACTTATCCATCCCTTACTTCCCACCGCACGCATAAACTCCTTAGAAACAGCTCCCGACCCAAACCCGGCGTCTTCAAGCTCTATTGGGAAGCTCTCCGGGGGGTTTTCCCTCAAGAATTGGCGTACTTCCTCTCTCCAAGCTTCCTCCTCTGGGGTAAACCTAAAATCCATATTCACCCCCCTTCACAGTGTATCTAGCCTTCATCTTAAATCTGAAAAGCGGCTCCACCGCCATCTATTGGTAGAGCTACCTACTCCAGTAATATATGAAGCGGCCGGAGATGTAATTCGCCTCTTCATTTACCAAGTTTGATATGGGAAATGCCAGATTACTTTCCCTTGTATTTAGGCTCTCTTTTTTCAAGGAAAGCATCAACTGCTTCACGGTGGTCTTCGGTACCAAATGTAATCCATTCCAAGCCAAGTGATGCATCCATAATGAGGTTGAGACCTTCCTTAAGCCATCTGTTGACGGCGAGTTTCGTCCAGCCAATTGCTTTTGGAGCACCGGCCGCCAGCCTTTGCGCGAGAGCCAAGGCTGTGGGATATAATTCCTCGGGCTCCACAACCCTGTTTATAAGTCCTATCCTCTCTGCTTCCTCGGCATTAACCAGGTCTCCAGTAAGCAGATATTCTTTAGCTCTGGCTGGACCCACGAGAAGAGGCCAGATAACACAACCACCATCCCCAGCTACAATACCTACCCTTACATGAGGGTCACCTATGCGAGCCGTCTTGGCAGCAATGATAATGTCACAAAACAGGGCAATAGTTGCCCCCAAACCCGAAGCAACCCCGTTCAATGCGCAAATAATCGGTTTCTCCATATCTACCATATTTAGAAGAAGCTGCTTTGACCTTCTCATCTCCGGACCCAATATAAACTCGGTCTGACGGGCAGGGTCTTCTAACCTTGCTTTCATCCCTTTAATATCACCACCCGCTGAGAATGCCTTGCCGGCCCCAGTTAATATGATAACTCTTACCTCATCATCTTTTGACAATTCACTAATCACACTTTCGTATTCATCCATGGTTTGCGAGTTCATTGCATTTAGAGATTCAGGGCGGTTAAGGGTGACTGTGGCAATTTTGTCTTTCTTTTCTACCTTTATATTCTGATATTTGCTGTAATCGACCATTTTTATTCTTATCCTCCTTTGAAAATATTTTCTTGCACTATTAGCGATAGTGCCTTATGGCATAATCATCCCACCGCTAACGCTTAGGATTTGCCCGGTAATAAAGCTAGCTTCGTCCGAAGCTAGAAAAGAGTACGGCGGCAGCTATTTCTTCAGGGCGGGCCCTCCGTCTCATTGGAATGAGCTTCAACAATTTTTCACGTTGCTCATAATTCGCTTTTGCCGAACCTTCTGCCCCAGGTGTGACAGTAGGCCCAGGACTAACACAGTTGACCCTTATGTTATACCTGACTAGCTCTCTAGCTAGGGACTTGGTCAGAGCAATAATTCCTCCCTTGCAACCTGAATAAACTGCTTCCCCTCCAACACCAGCTCGGCCACCATCGGAGGAAATATTGACGATGCTACCTCCACGATGGACCATACCTTTAAGAGCCGCTTTTGTAACACGAAGCGGCCCCCAGAAATTGACGGCTACTGTTTTCTCCCATGTTTCTTCATCGTTGTCAATAAAAAACTCATGTTTCCACCAACCAGCGTTATTGACCAGGATATCGACCGTGCCGTACCTCTCCTCAACCGCCATCATCATCTCATTGACCTCATCTCTCTGGGTAATGTCTGCCTTGACAAAAAAACACTCACCACCAGCCTTCTTCACTTCAGCCACGACCTTCTTAGATTCTTCTGCCAGAATATCGCAAAAAGCTACCTTTGCCCCTTCCTGAGCAAAGCGGAAGACAATAGCTCGTCCGATACCCCTAGCACCTCCGGTTACCAGTGCTACCTTTCCTTGAATACTCAACTTCTTATCTCCTACTTAATATTTAATAATATTTAATAGGCGATGTCTGTTGTAGTGCGCCATCCACAATCAGTGTTATGCCGCTGATGTAGTCGGCAGCATCGGAGGCGAGAAAGAGTGCTGCCTTAGCCACATCCTCCGGCTGACCCAAGCGGCCCAGAGGAACATCTTTGAGCCGCTTTTCGGATATTTCAGGCTGTGTGCGATATATTTCAGTCACCCCAGGAGTCATTATGTAACCTGGGGCAATGGCATTGACCCTAATATTGTACTTACCCCACTCAACAGAAAGACACATAGTCAAACTGATAACCCCCGCTTTTGATGCCGAGTAAGGAGATGACAACTGAACGGGCGTTAGCCCGGCTATAGAGGCAATATTAATAATACAACCCTTCTTTTGCTCAACCATTACCCTGCCTACAGCTTGGGTACATAAAAAGGTGGTCTTAAGGTTCGCCCGCACAATAGCATCCCATCCCTTCTCACTATATTCTAAGAAAAGAGACCTATACTCACCACCAACGTTATTGACCAGAATATCAATTCTACCAAACTCAGCCAGAGTTTGCTTAACCATGTTAGCTACCTGCTCATTCTCTCTCACATCTGCATCTACGGCTAAGGCCTTTCTACCCTTAGCCCTAATTTCAGCAGCCGTATTTTCCTCTGGCCTCAGCCACCCGCTCCGCAATCACCAGGTTAGCACCAAAGTCAGCAAAACACAATGCTATTGCTTTGCCAATTCCTTGGCCACTCCCGGTGACAATAGCCACCTTGTCTGTTAAGGCAAATATGGAAGCATCCACTTTAGCACCCCCTAGGTCAATTGGCTAACTCTTTAGCCAAGATTTCCATTTTCAAGTCTGTGTGATTATATCACACGAAAGTGAGGTTAGGTAATGGGTGCAATCAAGCAGTTATACCAGAAGCTAAATCGTGCAATGACAAAACAAAATACTAAAAAGTGTGGTCTAAGCTGGGGAAAGCATTACATGATATTTGGGAGCTTGACAAAATTAGCGTGGCAGCCTAGAGTGTCCGTATTCAGTTTGTGCCAATGATGCTGACGACACACACTATGAAAGTGATTTTTCTTGGGACGAATGGTTGGTATAATACAGAAACGGGCAACACACCGTGCGTGCTTGTTGACACCGATAGCTATTATATTGTTTTCGATGCGGGCGATGGTATTCACAAATTAGATGACTACATCAATTCCAACAAACCCATCTATCTATTTTTGAGTCATTTTCATGTGGAGCACATTAGCGGACTTCACATATTGAATAAATTCAGGTTCAAGCAAGTCGTCCGTATTTATGGTCAAAAAGGAACGCGGAAAATTCTGAAATATATTATCGAACACCCTTTTACTTGTCCAGTCAATGCCTTGCCAATTAAACTGAGAATTGGGGAACTTTCTGAAGGGGTACACCGAATTCCTTTCCGCGTGACCTGTAAACAACTTTTTCATGTTGACCCTTGTTTTGGCTATAGAATTGAGTTGGACGGAAAGGTTATTACCTATTGCACAGATACTGGAATATGTAAGAATAGCCTACTATTGGCAAAGAATGCTGACCTCCTAATTCATGACTGTGCAGAGAAATCAAAACAGCGCACCCAAGAATGGCCACATGCTATTCCGTCCGAAGCTGCTAAACTCGCTAAAAGAGCAAACGCAAAACAATTGGTGCTGTTTCACTTCTCCGCAGCAGTGTACAAATCAATTGCAGAACGAAAAGAGGCAGAAGAAGATGCCAAGTCGATATTCAAGAACACGGTTGCAGCCGTGGACGGGATGCAATTGAATGTATAGTTGGTTTCTTTTCGCCCAGCTCATGCACCGGCGAGACATTTGTTGCGGGAGCCATTCTCAACACCTCCTTCAAGGCCTTGCGGCTGTAAAAATTGAGCGGCTGGGATACGTTTCGTCATCTCGTGAAATTTCATCATGTCCTCCGACATCAAAGACCATGGGAACTGAGGTAACAAGATGAGTGAATGTTCAACGGTCCGAGTAGCGAAAGGTCCACTTGAGGGGATTCGAACTAGTTTGATAATTATAAGCTGAAGACCAATTCAAAGGTCAGCATCAGTCTACCACTTTTCTTGGTGGTTTGCTAACCAGCGTGTGATGAAGTATAGGTCACACATTCAGCCAAAAAGTGTGATTGCCGGATTAGGCTTTCAAGCTGTAAAAGGTCAGGCAGACCCTAAAAAGGCTAGATTTGGTTAGGTAATAAAACAAGCTACGGTGACCTGTATTACAGATCTTATCGGTCTTGTCGGCTGTTAATTGACTACATAACCCTGGGCAGTGAGGAAACTATGTACATCAGAAGGGCTCGTGAATACCCGCGAACCTATTGCATCTAGGGCGTCTATGACCTCATCGCTGGCGTTGTCTATTTCGGCTAAAGCAAGGACATCAGCTCGTGCAATACGTCCGTTCATTTTAAAGACCTGGTCGATGTAGTCAGAGATGATATCCCACTTGACTGCTGCCATACTTTTATCTCCCTTTCAAAAATATACTAGGCGCTAACCCACCAAGTCAAAACCTTCTGTATTATACCAGTATCCATTCACCCTGAGAAGTAGGAGATGACAGGCTGAATGACATCGATGATGCATGTCGACAAATCTTAGCCATGCGGAACATTCCACCAGATTGTCTAAGCCTTGTAGAATAATACATTTGACAAAGGAACAAATCGTCATAAAGTGTGATTGGATGACATTTGCCCAGTTGGTTTAGCAGATGCCTTTCTGTGATTACACCTAAGTGGTCGAGCATGACTAATCGAGACTGCTCGAGGATTGGTCGAATAGGTAAACCAACTTGCAGATGATGTCGATTTTCCCCCAAGGCGTAGTAGAAGGTAGGTCTATCGCGAAATTTCCTGTCAGCCTGTCATCGAAAACGGCTTGCGGGAATGCATCTCTGATTCTCGCAACGAGAGTGCTGAAGTTTGCTAGTGACGAGGGAGCTATCTTTGGCCCCAGGCACGAATAGTCAAAGTCATATTGTCTTATCTCTACATTGGAGTCAGGTGATTTCTTGCCGTACACCCTCACAAAACACTCAGTGTGAATGGAGGTTCCCGTGGCTTTTTCTGTGACCCTACGCCGGACCGGAATGCCGGTCAGCAAGGTTGCGGGCAAATTAAGTTTCATTCTCGTTCTTGTCACTTCTGTGTCTTCGTGAGTCTCCATCCTTACCGGGAGAATCAGAAACGCATCGATTGACTGCATCTTTGCGAATTGTCCACTCTTGTCCCGGAACATGATTTCTTTCTGCCCGAATTGTAGGACGTGTGCCCTGAAGCTATGCGATGGCTTGCGAAGTTCCGCATCCTTGCACATGATCGCTGTGACACCAAGACCTCTTAGGCTCTGTACGGTCAATTCCGCTGCCTGCAGAGTGCTGTAGTGGGCAATGATTTTAGGAATCTTCCCAGCAAGTAGAAGCCGCGTTCGATAAAGGTCCTTATCGATAGTGGATGCAACTCTTCGTATTTGGTCTGCCTCAAATACGTTCGGCGGAAGTACTGCCACGTGCACAATGTCATAACTATCCATAGCATATGCCTGCCTAGAACCATTGTCACTGAGAACAATACCATATTTCCAGTAGGGTGGCAAAGACGTGTGACAAACGGCACATGTTGCACTATTAGCCAAAAGGTGCAATATCACCACCGGGAAGCTAATGTTTATCAAGCCAGATGTCCTTATAATACGCATCTTTTAACCGTTGATGCGTACTAAGCTGTTTTTTAGTGCCGAATAATGCCATTAACGAGCGTGTTAGCGAGCGTGAGCGTAAAGTGGTTTTCAAAGTTGCCCAACTTACGCTCAAACAGTGGTCCTAAAGCCCCTTAGGTGTCACACTTTGTACTTATATTTGGCTTAAATGTACACCCTTCCGTCCCGAAAAACAACGCGCCAGTCCTCTCGGGGGGTTGACAACCCCCGACACGGTAGCACAGTTGAGTAAGCAGCGCGTCGATAGAGGTTCTTCCTGAATTTTGGGGAGTATACCGACTGGCGTACATGATTGAGCCTGGCAGGAATAACTGGAGTCTTGAGATTCCTGTGACCATCACGTCTTTCTCAAAGGCAGAACGTCTGCTGGTTATTCCTGAAATACTCGCGGGTGAGGCGGGCATACAATAACCGCTATAAGGAGCAGGCTGAAACAAGAGTCTCCCTCGAGGCTAAGAAAAAACGACGAGTTTTAACACTATTTTGCCACGGGTCATTTTGCGCGGCCGATGTTTATGATGGCAGAAACACCAACCTGAATTCCGGTTTTCTACAGACAAGAACCGCTCGCAGGAACGCAGGACACATTATGGCTGTTTGTTACCTGACAACTCTCAGACAAGGGCTTATGCCTTCAGTATTTCCCGCCTTTCGTGACTACTGGTCAGTTGCAACCCTAATGTCATGAGTGCCATCTCGATCCGATAAAAGGTTGTTAATAGCTCGGCACAATGCCTCGCTGGGGCTCTCGGCAAAACCATACACCTGGTTGGGCCTTGGCTTTGCATATGAAATAATTCCAACCTGCCATTCAGTTATATCGCCGTTTGGAGATATACCCGACCCCACGAAATCGACCCTTGTCAGCTTCAGATGAGGCAGCAACCAGAGAAAGCATGAGTCAAGGCTCTCTACAAAGTTAGGATAATCACACAGTTTGCCGCTCGGATATGTCCAACTATCCGTCGAAGGGTCCCACTTAAAACCAGCCCACACGCCAAGTCTCTTCTTCAGTTCCTGTTGTGACATCTGCGCTTCCCTACCTGTTACCATCGGAAATTATATACACCTCCATCATTAATTGAGGCCGTTTAGTTTTGAAAGGCCCCATTTTAGCTTCAGATTTAATTAAAAACTCCTGTAAAGAATATGTCACACTTGTCCCAAAAGCAAAGGTAATGGTAAAAGAGAGTGAACTATTTTGACTCAACTAGACACCTTGAATGATTGTTTAATCTTTCTACTTCTGAAGTATGGCAAAGAACCATCTACTGCGTCAAGCCCTCTGGGATTGCACTTTATGACGTTTT
>CAVSBN010000017.1:0-297424 GCA_963726225.1 uncultured Chloroflexia bacterium | reverse complement strand
TTCAGTAGGCAGAACCAAATCCTCACTCTCCTGCCAGGTAGCGGGCACGGGAAGTTTGTAATGAATCGTACATTTGCTGCCTTCGATGACTATCTTTTCCACGAATGACCGCAGGAAGGCTTTACTCTTCACGATGTCTGTTTCAGACAGCAGACTCCGCAGGTCACTGCAATATGATTTTACCTGGTCATATCGACGTATTGAACACCATGGATTGTCATATCCGCTTCGAGCAAAACCCGTGACTTAAACAGTTCATCTTGCCTGGCTTTCAATTCCTTGATTCTGGGCGCGAGATCATTCAATTCAAGTTTTCCCGTTTCAAGGGCATCATAGAGTTTGGCCAGTCTTGAACTCACATCCTTGATTTCAGCATCCAGTACTTCAAGCTTCTCCCGGTATGAGGAGTGGGCTTTGTCAAGGTCTTCATTGACCAAGGCAACCAGCTTTTCCAGGACATCGTCGTTCAGAATCTTGCTCTTGATGTGCTCGGTTACTATTCTCTCCAGATTCTTCTTCGGCAGACTTCGTGCATGGCATGAGTCCGATCCCTCCTTGAATTTCCGGTTGCAGGTGTAGTAGTAAAATTGATGAGATTTGGCGCTGCGACCAATCATCGCCCTACCGCAGGAACAGAAAAGAATTCCGGAGAGTAAATAGAAACTGGGTAATACTCTGGGATGGACTGCAGTTGGCCTTCGGGACGCCATCTTGTGTTGGACGGACAAGAAGGTTTCTTTATCAATTATAGCCGGCCAGGCGTTTTCAACTCTCACCGGGGGTTCACCGCTTCGGATTGCCTTATAACCAGGTCTCCCACCCAATACCAGGGTGCCACAATATGCTTCATTTGTGAGTACCTTGTAAACATATGTCTTCGTCCAGGGCGCCCCGGTACTCGTACGAAAGCCGTCTTTGTTAAAAGCTTTAGCGATTTCTTTTGTTCCCCAGCCTTTCATCGCCATGGCGAACGCCGACTTGACTGCCAGTACCGACCTGGAATCAGCAGGATCAGGTTCCAGCTTGTGCCTGGATTTGTTTCCATCCGTTACCGCTACCTTGTGAAAGCCGTCTGGAGGCAGTCGCCCAACAAAGAAACCTCTGCTGGCAGCTTCCCTCAGGCCACGTTTGATATCCTGGCCGAGGTTAGCACTGTGCGCTTCAAAAGTTGCCCAGACCTTTCTTGGATGACACAGGTTTACGCCGTCTCTCTCGGCCTCTGGATCAGCTCGTACATGACCCCACCCGGGCTTCCGGTATCCAGGTAAGCGAACCTTCCTGTTATTAATCCCGGCAGTGATTGTGTTGATTATAGCCGCTAAGTGGATTCTACTCGCCTTCGGTGAGAGCTATTCAGCTAACGCCTTAACGCTTCTATGTCTGTTGAGCATCAGTAATTTGCCCCCGGGGGATAAACCATATTTATATCGTCCTACTTAGAGTGCAAGATAGATTAAAAGAGTTGATAATAATCCAAGGGTTGGTTGCCGTGGCTGTGTCTGCACTAACCGCTCACTGGCTATGCGAGCATATGGTATAATGGGCGTTGGCTATGTCTGGCTGGGTGTACAGGTAGTGTTTTCCATTGTCCTGGCTTTTCGATTGGCAGCTCTGCTAAGACAGATTAGTGGTGCCAGAGAGGGTAATTTAGAGGATGTCAATCATTTCTGACCTAGTAAAATACTCACGGCTTGCTTTCGGTCTGCGGGGCTTTCTCCACGGTACTATATCCCTGGAAGAAAGCAAACAAGTTATCACTACCAGGCTGCGCAACCGGGGAAAGAACTTCTTGAGCCTAGTCCAGAAGGGAATATATCAAAACCCAAAAAGCCCATATCTCAAGCTGCTCCAGATAGCCGGCTGTGAATTTGGCGACATCGAATCTCTGGTAAACAAAGAGGGGATTGAAGCAACACTACAAAAACTGCTGGCGGAAGGGGTTTACCTGAGCTAGGAAGAGTTCAAGAGGAAGAAAGAGGTGATTAGGGGTAGCAGCCGTTTCCAGTTTAAGGAAAGGGACTTTGACAACCCCTTCCTTCCCGTTTACTACCAGGTGCAAAGCAGCGGCTCCAGAAGCGCCGGGACACAGGACAACATTTGACCTAAGTCACCAGTTAGACATGAGCTATTATCGTCTGCCCATGCTTGCCGTTAATAATGCTCTGGATGTTCCCACTGGGGCTTTGGTAGCCAGTTCTACCGGCTTCATCTGGTATCAGTAATTTACTAAGCTACTGGAAGGTGGGGAAGCCGGTAGCCAGGTGGTTTTCACCGGTGGATGAAAGGCAGGTGCAGTCGTCGCTGCAACACAGGCTGGCGATGAGATATATCATCTATGGCAGCCGGCTGTGGGGAGCAAAGCTGGCCAAGCCAGAGTATGTTGGTTTGGAAGAGGCAATCAAGGTGGCGCAGTGGATGGCTGACACCAAGAAGCAGTTCGGGGGATGCTGCTCTTATATGCTCTGCCTAGCCGGGCAGTCAAGGTATGCCAGGCGGCTATAGAAAATAGGCTGGATATCCAAGGCACTCACTTTATGGTTGGTGGCGAGCCCCTTACCCCGGCTAAGCGCCAGCAAATAGAGGCCGCCGGGGCTTCGGTTACCCCCAGATATGTCATCAGTGAAATTGGCCGGATAGGTTGTGGCTGTCCTAGAGCTAGTGCTACCGATGATGTCCACCTTTGCCATGACTCCGTAGCTTTAATTCAGCACCAAAGAAAGGTAGAGCATACTGATATTTATGTTAATGCCTTTCTTTTTACCCCGCTCTTGCCATCAGCGCCAAAGATACTGCTCAATTTAGAAAGCGATGATTATGGAGTTGTGGAGACTCGGAACTGCGACTGCCTGTTTGGACAGCTCGGATTTGATACCCATCTACATAATATAAGGAGCTTTGCCAAGCTAACCGGTGTGGCATGACCATCGTCGGTACCGACTTTGTTCGTATCCTGGAGGAGGTTCTACCCCGCAAGTATGGTGGTGCAGCGACGGATTACCAGCTCCTTGAAGAAGAAGATAACCGGGGGCAGACCCAGCTCAGCCTTATTATCAGCCCTGCGGTTGGGTACGGTAGATGAGAGCGATGTTATCGCTACGGTGCTTAATGAGTTGCGCCGGGCTCCCCATCCGGGGAAACTGACTGCCGGGGTCTGGTCTCAGGCGAACATACTTCAGGTAAAGCGGATGTATCCTATATCCAAGATGGGAAAGGTCATGACCCTGCACCTGATGAAGAAGTGAATAACACTAATAGAGATAGGAGGTTAACATGGCAAGGAAATTTGCCCTGATAACGGTGTTCTTGATTCTAGCGGTAACATCGGGAATGGTGAGTTGCACCCCAAAGGTGGGACAGGAAACACCAACTGATTTTTACAGAGGCAAGACAATAGAGCTAGTATCCAATAGCTCAGCGGGTTCCCTTAATGACCTCATCCTTCGCACCATAGCCACCTATCTTAATCGGGATACCGGTGCCACCGTTATAGTCAACAACCGGCAAGGTGCCGGCGGTCTGGAGGGCGTAAACTACCTGTATAAAGCAAACCCCGATGGACTCACCCTGGGGATGACGGGAGCCAATATGTTTGTCACCAACAAGGTATTGGACGACCCGGCAGCAGTGTATGAGATTGAGGATTTCTCTTATATCATTTCTATAGGGCGTCTATTGACTCACTTTTTCGTATCACCGGAGGGACCTTGCCAATCTGTGGCTGACCTTCAAGCGGCCAAAGACCTGAAACTGGGCGCGAGTACTGCCTCTGGTTACGTCTCCTTAGCTGGGTTGACTATTATTAAGATTCTGGGTCTTGACGGTAAGGTTATCACCGGCTTTCAGGGGCAGGTAGACCGGGCTCTGGCGACGAAGCGGGGGGAAATTACCGGCTTTGCCATCAACATCTCCACGGCTAGAAATGACATGGAGTCTGGCATGATAAAGCCAATATTTGTGCTGGCTACGAAAAGGGACCTGCTTGCACCTGACGTGCCCGCCATCACCGAACTGGTCAAATTGAGCGATGAAGACCTGGCCTTGGTTAAGTTATGGGAGACAACATTGGTTGGTTCCGCCCTATTTGTCGCCCCGCCGGGAACGCCCAAGGACAGGCTAGAATTCCTCCGTGACCTGGCCAGCAAATGGGTTGAGGATGAGGAATTCCGCAAACAGATAAACACTATCTCGGGTTACGAGCTCCAGAGCCAGGAGTATGTAACCGGAGACGAGGTGGCTAAATCAATGCTGGACGTAGCGGCGGCTCTGGATAAGTTCCGAGCCATATTTGATGAGCTGATTGAGAAGTATCGGGCTTAAGCGATGCTTGAGGCATACGGAACAGCGATAGCCACACTGTTTCAACCGTTAAACCTGCTGATAATGCTGGTGGCTGTCCTCGTCGGCTTAATTGTGGGCACTATTCCCGGAATCGGCGGCGCGACGACAGTGGTTATCCTCTTGCCCTTCATTTTCCGCATGCCCCCAGAGGTAGCCCTTATCTTAATCGTCGCCCTTCACGCGGTGGTCTCCACTTCAGGCGGCATAACCTCTATATTGCTGAGCATACCGGGGGAGGGCCCCAGCGTAGTCACTACGCTTGACGGTTTTCCCATGACAAAAAAGGGTGAAGGCGGCCGGGCTATTGGCGCCGCTGTTACCGCCTCCATGGCTGGAGGGATTGTGCCCGTGTTCCTCGCCCTGGCGATGGTGCCGGCAATAATGCCAATAATTATGGCTTTTGGGCAGCCGGAGATGGCCATTCTAGTGCTATTAGGAATATCGCTTCTGGCGGCATTAACCGGCGGCTCGGTAACTAGGGGCTTGATTTCGGGAGCTTTAGGACTGCTCCTGTCGTTAGTTGGTTACCACTCCGTTACCGGGGTACACCGCTTCAGCTTTGGAACTGCCTTCCTCTATGATGGCATTGAGCTTATCCCCCTCGCCCTAGGTCTGTTTGGCATCTCCGAGTTGTTTCATATGGCGATGAGCGGGGAGACGGCTATTGCGCAAGGAGCAGCCGCCAAGTTGTCGGGGGTAGTGGAGGGGATGAAGGATGTGTGGCGGCATAAATGGTTGTGGTTCCGCAGCACCATTATTGGCTACATTATCGGGATTATTCCGGGTATCGGTGCTGGGGTAGCCACCTGGGTCTGCTACGGGCAAGCCAAGCAGACCTCAAAACATCCTGAGAAATTTGGTACCGGCGTTGTTGAGGGAGTGATTGCCCCGGAAGCAGCCGATAATGCCATAGAGGCGGGTGACCTGCTAACTACCATGGCCTTGGGCATCCCTGGGAGTGCCGTCATGGCCATTTTCCTGGCGGCTTTTATAATGGTGGGGGTTACCCCGGGTCCGAGAATGATGACGGAGCATCTGCCCCTCGCCTTGACCCTGCTTTTAGGGATAGCCCTAGCCAATATTATCGGTGGCATCATCTGCCTCTTCGCTGCCCCCTATATGGCTAGATTGGCTTCAGTTAACCTCGATTTTCTATTCCCTGGAATTTTAATCGTGGCGTTGATTGGGATTTATGTGGCTACTCTATCACCAATGAATTTCATCGTAGCCTTGGCCTTCGGTTTGCTTGGTTTAGTCATGAGAAGATACGGCTACTCCCGTCCAGCACTGCTCTTGGGTTTCATCCTCGGGAGCATGTTTGAAAACTATTCGCTGCTCTCCATCAAGATATATGGACCATTATTCTTCATCAGACCCATCCCCTTAACCTTGCTCATCATTATGATTCTTCTCCTAAATTACTCCTATTTAAAGAGAGCTCTATCCGGGTTACGGCGGAGGTTGACAAAAGCATGAAAATAAGAGGTAGCCTTTATGTGGCTGCGTTCTTTCTATTGCTGGGGCTATTTGGTATCATACAATCCCTTACCTTTCGCTATTGGGAATCTATGGTCCTGCCCTTGGCGATGAGTAGCATCATTTTTATTCTGGCGGCAGTAGAGGTAGGTAAAGAGCTCCATCGCCAAGATAACAAGGGAGCAGCCACTGAAAAAGAGACCGGCAAAGAGAACAAGGATAGTATTGAAGTAAGAAGACTCGGTTTGGTATTTGGTTGGGCTGCTGGCTTTTTCTTGGCTATTTATCTGCTGGGTTTTTACATCGCCACTCCCGTTTTTGCCTTTGCTTATCTCAAGTGGCGGGGGAGAAGCTTGCTCACTGCCATCATTTTTGCTATTGCTATGCTAGCCTTCATCTACCCTGTTTTTGATATTGGCCTAAAAGCTGCGCTATATAGAGGATTAATATTTGGCGCTCGCTAAACAAATAGTCTGCTACTGATTGCTTAGCAGTGAGATGCCACTTGCCCCATTACAAATTTCCATCGGAATAATTGATGAGCATAAGGTTCTGAAAGATTGGTACGGGAGCTGGGTTTTGTGGAAATGTCCACGACAAAATTCCCTCATCTACCTTTCACCGTTTGCTTCATGGAAGGAGATTCCAGTCCCCTTTAATCATAGCGTTCGCAAAGTTACACCACACATTTGGGCGAACTGTTACACCAGTGATAAAACATACTATATTGATTTGGTCAACACCTCCGGCTAAGTAATTTTTTATCAATGACACATCGGTGAGCAGCCCCAGCCCATATTTTCCCTGGCCCCCAACTTAGCGTTTAGATACGGGCTTACTCCTCAAGAGGAGTCCCCATCATACTTCATGCGGGTCCATCGGTCGCTATGCTGTCACCTTGCTTTGCTGGTTAGAGGGGGATATAATCTGGTTTAAGGACCACCTGTGACTAGGATTAATTTTTCCTCCAAACTCATCACCGCCTTCCTGCTGTTTCTCCTCTTTGGTCTCGCCCTCTTTCCGCGAGTTTATCTCTACTACGACTATGTTTTTGGTGGTGAATCGGTCAGATTTACTGAAGTTGATGATTACTATCATATGCGGCTGGTGGACAATCTGCTCCGCCATTTTCCTCAGCGGATTACCTTTGACCCATATACCTCCGCCCCCCACGGCAATAGCGTGGGCTGGCCCCCCTTCTTCGATTGGCTCATTGGGGGCACCGCCTGGCTCATTGGTTTAGGCTCACCAAGTCAGCATCTTCTGGATGTGGTGGCCGCCTATATACCGGCTATCCTGGGGGCTCTCATGGTTATTCCGGTCTATTTCCTGGGCCGAACATTGTTCAACCACTGGACCGGTTTGCTCTCGGCCGGCGTCATCGCCGTTTTACCCGGTGATTTTATGGCTCGCTCAACACTGGGCAACCCCGACCACCATGTGGCTGAGGCATTGTTCACAGCTATCGCCCTTCTGTTTCTGATTCTGGCTCTAAAATCGGCCAGAGAAAGGCGGTTGACCCTTAGTCACCTGACTCACGGTCGGTGGTCACTCATCAGCCAACCCCTGGTCTATAGCCTGGTGGCGGGCCTTTTTCTTGGGATTTACCTGCTTACCTGGGTAGGCGGTCTGCTCTTCGTGTTTCTTGTTTTCCTCTACCTTGTTATCCAGCTCATCATTGACCACTTGAGGAAAGAAAACCCTGAATACTTAGTCATTGTTGGTGTGCCATTCCTGCTGAGCGCTCTGGTTATTGCCATGCCCCTGCTGCCCCCGAGTAGCTGGCTGTATCGCCTCTACCTACCCTCCTTTCTCGTAGCCATTCTGATACCTCCACTCCTGGCGGGTATCTCCTTCATACTCATCAGAGGAAGGATAAGGCCGGTCTACTATCCGTTAATAGTGTTTGCCCTCGGCCTCGCTGGGTTGGGAGTTCTCTACCTGATTGAACCCTCTCTGGTAACATTTATGCTGGGTCGGTTTAGTGTCTTCGTTCCCAGCGGCGCCAGTCTGTCTATTGCTGAAGTTCAGCCGCTTCTTTTCCGTGCTGGCTCCTTCTCCTTGTACTTCGTCTGGAATGACTTCACGACTACCTTCTGGCTTGCTCTGATTGCCCTCGGCATGGTCATCTATTTCATCATCAAACGGAATAATGTGGAATATACCCTGCTGGTGGTCTGGAGCCTGCTGATGCTGGCGGCCACTCTCGGCCAGCGTCGGTTCGCCTACTACCTAGCGGTTAATGTGGCCCTGCTCACCGGCTATCTTTCATGGCGAATTCTGGAGTTCACTGCCTTCCGGAAATCGAAAGCCAGGTCGGGCCAAGCGGCCAGGGCTAGCCGGAAAAAAGCGAAAGCTAAAGCTAAAGAAGTACCCAGGTCAACTCGAGTCACCAGCTACTTGAGGCCGACCCTTGTTGGACTGGTTGTCTTTTTCGTAATTTTCTTCCCCAATATTCAACTCGCTGTCACCAGCGCCAGGCAACCGGACTTTCCTCTCACCAATGATTGGTCCGAAGTTCTGTCCTGGCTCAGGGGAAACACACCCGAGCCGTTCGGCGACCCTGAGGCCTATTATCGCGTTTATGAGCCACCACCAACTTGGAAGAGTGACTATGACTACCCTGATTCGGCCTACAGCGTGATGGCTTGGTGGGACTACGGTCACTGGATAACGCGGGTTGCCCACCGTATACCTGTGGCCAACCCCTTTCAGGACGGTGCCCGCGAGGCGGCCCAGTTCTTCATCGCCCAGGACGAGCCCTCAGCCAACGGTATGCTTGAGGCGCTCGATTCCCGGTATGTCATCGTCAGCTACGCTACAGTAACTAGTATGTTCTCAAGCATAGTTGCTTTTGCCGACCGCAGTGAGGACGAGTTCTACGGAGTCTACTACTGGTCCATTAAAGGCCAGTTATGGCCAATCAGGGTTTTCTATCCTGAATATTACCAGTCACTGGCCGTCAGGCTGTACAGCTCTGACGGTCGTGAGGTAGCCGGCGCCAATCCAGCAGTAATATCCTATGTGCCAAAAACAGCCCTAAACGGTAAATCCTATAACGAACTCACCAGTCTCAAGCAGTTCCCCACCTATGACGAGGCCAAGGCCTACATCTCCAGCCAGACATCGGGCAATTATCGCATCGTCGGTCTCAATGAATTTGTCAGCCCGGTGCCGCTCGGCCCACTGGAACAGTACCGGTTGGTTCATAGCTCCGAGAGCCCGGTGACGGTAAGTATCGGCGCTACTGTGCCGTCAATAAAGGTCTTCGAGTATGTGGCAAAGCAGTAGTGGCCGCACTGAGTTGTGGCGCTAACCTCAGGACTTAGCCTCTGCCTTGTTCTTAGACGGTGGAAGATGTCCCAGCGTGTAAGAAGTATATCCGGCTGCCACCGAGCCGAGGGTCAGCCCGAAAATCCAGAGTCGGCGTCCGCCGATTTCCGGGCGCCGAAAAAGAAGGCCGAGGCTTTGCGGTAACGCTTTGAACAGAATGCGCCGCAGAAGGCCGTACTCGGTGGACAGGACTCCTCCCTGCCCAGGACGATACCGTCGATTAAGGAGAGCCTTGGCATAGCCTTCCCAGTAAGCTCTTCGAACAATGAAGCCCATGGAAAGTCGATAGGGGTAAACCTTATGCTTGACTCCAATCCCCGGGTGGTAGATGATGCGTTTGCCTGTGGTGCGGGTGACCCTCAGGGAGAATTCGGTTTCCTTTGCGCCCGGCCTCTGCCAGTCACTGCCTTGGCGTTCTGTGGCCTCGAGGCTATTAGTGAATAGGCCACAGCGGTCAAAGGCTTCACGGCGGAAGGAGATATTGGTACCATAGCCATTTCTAACCTCGGTCTTCTCGTTCCAATCCCAGTAAGTGCAGGAGAAAATCCAGTAAAGCTCTCTGGGAAACCAGGACATGGTATCCTCAGACCATTGCGGTAAAATCGGGCCAGTGAGACCAATAGTCGAATCATCTTCGGCATAGGCTTTGACCGTTTCTTCCGCCCAGTCAGGCAGTAGAAGGGCGTCATCATCAATGAAGGCTAAAATCTCGCCGTGTGCCTGTTGAATCCCCAGGTTCCTGGCGGCGTAGGAACCCCACTCCTGCTCGTTATACAGAACCCGTACACCGGCATAGCCCTTCTCTTCTACATAGTTGCGGATGGCATCACCCAGCTCGGGCGACCTTTCGGTAACAACAAGTACCTCGATATTCTTGTAGGTCTGGGCGTGGATGCTATCCAGTAACTCGGTAACATCACTGAGCCGAGCGGTGGTAAAACACGGAGTTATTATTGATATCAGAGCCGGACTTGTCATGGGCACCAACCACCATTAGAATCTCCGCGAGACTAACAACCAGGCTATCTTCACTCCATCCCGGATGCGGTTAATCTTGGCCTTGCTCGGGCGGCGCCGGTAGAAAATGGGTACTTCGGCGATGGCGTAGCCCTTCTTGGCCAGTTGCGTGAGGAGCTCAGCCTCAAGCTGAAAGCCGCTGGCGCGCAGTTCCAGCTCCGGGATGACCTCTCGCCTCATACCCCAGTAGCCAGTACAGAGGTCGCTAATCCGCGTACCGTACAGGATATTTGCCAGCCAGGTGAGCAAGATGTTGCCCATCAGGTTGAGGCGCCTGATGGCTCCCTTCTCGCGCCATCCCCGCAGTCGGGAGCCTATCACCACCGGGCAACCCGAGCGCAAAATATGGAGCATCTCAGGAATGTGGGTTGCGGGATAGGTGTAATCAGCATCAAGCAGGAAGACGAAATCAGCCTCAATGGATGCCAGCGCCGTCCGCACCGCTATCGCCTTGCCCCTTCTCGGCTCCACCAGGATTCGAGCCCCCTTGTCCCGGGCAACCTGGGCCGTCTCATCGTTACTATTGCTGTCGACCACCACTATCTCCACCTGGTAGCCGTCTTGTTCCAGGGCTGGTTTGGGCATCTCGTCCAGAACCCGGCCAATGGTCAAGGCTTCATTGAGAGCGGGCAGGATTATGGCGACTCGATTCTCTTTCACCCGGGACTCCATTTGTCTTCGCCTATTGTTCCTCTTCCCAGAGAATCATCCCTTCTTCATGAGGTGAAGAGTCATAACCTTGCCCGACGAAGACAAAGGATACATTCGCCTGATTTGCAGCGTATTCACCTGCGACCAGAACCCGGCGGCCAGTCTACCCCCGTGAATGCCGTGGCTGAGTTCGTCAAGCACAGTGTGGATAACATCATCATTGTTAATTTCGCCAACGCTCGGGCTGATAATTAAACTGAGGTGGGTTTGTCCCCGGGCATCTTCTTCCTCAAGGAGTTGATAGTCCGTAGCCGACCCCCCGTATTTGCCAGGAAGAATCTCCTCCAGAATTCGTACGAAGTCCGACCCAAGGATAGTCATGCCGCTACCGGTCAGTTTGGAATAGCTTCTGATGGTATGCAAATGTTGATGGAGTCCCAGTTCATCCCACAAGCAGCCACAGTGCCTTGTCTCCAACACGCCGAAGTCGTCAGTTTCCACATTGAGCAGAATCTTCGGTGCCGTGGGGGCGATGTTGGTAAAGAGAAACGCATTGACTGAGATGTCGGCGTGCTCTACCTTCTTCTCACGCTGAATTATGACTACCGAATCACTGAGCAGATGGACATCATCCACGGCGGCAGCTGCAGGACAGCCGCAACCCACCATGCCAATGTCAGTGAGACTGTATCTCGGCAAGACAAAAGCGCCCGTCGCCTCGATTTGCTGTCGCTTGGCTTCCGTCAGTGGCTCACCGCCGACAAAGAAGTGGACACCCTTGATGTCAAGGCCGCCTTTTATAGCGGCCTGGCACACTCTGACGGCCGGGCTAACGAAGCAAGTGAGAGAGCAGCTACCAAATTCTTTCTTGGTGTCCACTATCCACTGGGCTACCTTGATGGCATCTTGCAGGCTGATATACTCGGGTTTCGCCAGCTTGACACCCCAGAGCCGACTGCCATAGATGATGTATCTCGCGGCCAACCTGTCCCGCAGATTCGCCCGCACCTGTCTTTCTGTTACCGGTGAAAACCACCGGGCGATTGGTCTACCGACCTTCCAATCTCGAAGAAGGTGGCCGATACCAGAGGTCGCTGGTAGGCCTGGCATCCAGAGAGCCATCGGGGCATCCAGAGCATTGCCAACCGCTAACATCGGCAGATGATAGTAGGCCCATTCTAGCGTTTTTTTCAAGTCGAATGTGGTCCTCGTCCCGGCACTCCTGGAACCACTGCTCCGTCCCTGGTAATACCCGGCCAGATAGGGATTGTCAAAATCGCGTTCTTTGAACTGGAAATGCTGCCCGCCTCGGACCGCCTCTGTCTTACCCTTAAATTCTTCCCAGCCGATATAGACTCCGGCGGCTAACAGCTTATGCAGCGTGGCTTCCAGTCCGTTCTGCTGTACCAGTAACTCAATGTCGCCGAACTCGCAACCAGCTACTTTGAGCAGTCTGAGATAGGGACTTCTGGAGTTGCCGTAGATACCCTTTTTGACTAGATTGAGGAAATTCTGGTTGCGGTGGCGGAGCCGGTCAGTGATGACCTGTTTGCTTTCTTCCAGGGTTATGGTGCCCCTGAGGAACCAGCGCAGGTCAAGAGCTAGTCTCGGGTATTTGGCGAGTTCCGAAATGAGCGGAATATTCACGATGTCATATCTCCGTGTGACCCAAGTCACTGACCAATGTCCTCAACCTGATGACTGAGACAATGACCACGGCAGCTTGCACACCAAGCCAGACCCAGCCGACGCCGATTATACCATAACGCGGCATAGCCAACAAGCTCAATGTCGGCGCCGCTACCGCCACGAAACCACGAACTATCACCAGCTCTTTCAACCTGTCCCGTACCCGGAGAACGGCAATATACACATGGCTGATGCCCAGTGGCACGCTGGCCAGACTCAACAGCCAGAGGAGGTGGAGGGCATTGGAGGAGTAGCTCTGACCAAAAGCCAGCAGAAGCCACTTAGCGCACACAGTGAACAAGACCGTGGCCGTAACTGCTAGGATAAGAGTGAACTTGATGGACTTGGTCACATTTTCTTTGAGGGTGCGCGGTGAAAAGGAGCCTTCGGCAAACAACGATTGCGAAATGGCCCATGGTATGGTGAACAGTAAATCAGCGATTCTCCAGGCAATAAAAAAATAGGCATTGGTTTCTGTGCCGAGTACATTGAGCACCAGTATCGGCAAAACCATGGTCGGTCCCCGGGAAAGCAGAGCGGCCACATAGCTGTGAAGGGAATAGCGGGTAAAGCCTTTGACCTGTCCAGCCTTCAAATTCGGTACTGGCCGGTAACCGGGCTCAACTCTGGGTAGTAAAAGGAATAGAGAGACAGCTACAGCCACGACCAGCCCTACAGTCCAGGAGGCGATGATGCCGAAGGTGTAGGAGACTAAGGCCAAAGCAATTACCAGAGACACCTTCAGCAGTCCGGTGATAGTATTGAAAATAAGCACAAAGCCCGCTCTTCGTTTAGCGATAAAAACGGAGTCAGTCAGGGTTGCTGCCACCCACAGGACGGCAAAGGCGAGGAAACTGAGGGTGAAGAGTGCGTTCTGCCGGATAAAGGTTAAGGCCGGCGACCACCAGCCGAGACCCGTCAGAAAGACTCCGGCTGCCACCAGACTCAGGAGTCCGGTCAAGGTAAAACTGGAGTTAATCAACTGCCGGGGTCGCTGGGCCTGCGACAGAAAGCGAATTACCGAGAAATTCAGGCCAACCATACTCAGCAGGGCCAGTAGACTGACCGCTGAAATTACCGCCGAACTCGTCCCAACTTCGCTCTCCGAGTAGAACCTGGCGGCCGCCATCCAGAAGAAAAAGCCGAAGAAAGCGTCGATAGCACTATTGAGGACGAGATAGAGGGCGTTCCGATATAGGGGGGTGGCGATGATTTGCCTTAGCCTCTCCCTAGAACCGACCGTGTCCAAGATATCACCAACCACCTTGGAGAAGTTCAGATTCAAGTTCAATCTCGTCTCGTTAAGCTATTCCTTTTCACCCGGTAGTGTAAAAACGGCTCGCTGTGCTGTGATTATACCGATGGCTGGTAGCGAATGCAAGAATTCAGGAGAGGTGAAGTGTCAGCCATCATCATTGCCACTGGCTTCTCTACAGGATATAATGTTGAGGCTCTCGGAAATTAGCTATGCCCAGAAAAGAATATGAAGCTGACTATTGGGACCAAATAGCTCGTAAAAGGGGCGACCGGCAGGATTTCGATGAGCTTCTGGCGGAGCAATATCGGCGTGTGCACCTGGAACTGCTTGACCGATGGGCTAATCTTGGCTCCAGCCAGGTGACATTGAAGACAGACCTCTACGCCGAGGCGATGCACCCGCACCGTGCTTTCCTGTGGGGTGTCCTGCCGAAAGTTGGTAATGTGGTCGGAATAGATATGTCCGGTGAAATAGTGCGCCGGGCCAAGGCGAGGGCCGGAGAACACGCACCAAACACGCGCGCGGAATTTGCACACTGTGATGTGCGGCAGTTACCTTTCGCCAGTGATTCTTTCGACCTGATAGTCTCGGATTCAACCCTGGACCACTTCCGCCGTAAGTCGGATATTGCCACAGGCCTGGCCGAGCTAAGCCGTGTCCTCAAACCCGGCGGTACCCTTGTTATTACTCTGGACAACAGAGGAAATCTCACCGAACCTTTGTTCCGACTGTGGATATCCCTGGGACTCTACCGCGTTTTTATTGGTCATACCTATACTATAGGCGAACTCAAGCGAGCCCTGGTCAGGGCGAATCTAAAGGTGGTGGATAGCACAGCGATTATCCACAATCCGCGTTTTTTTGCCCGGGGTACAATAACTATCGTGCGTCGGCTGGTACCGGGCAGGTTTGACCAATGGCTCAGAAAGGTTCTCGTTCTGCTGGATAGTCTCGAACAGAGAAGGACAAAGTATTTGACGGGGCTTTTCATCGCGGCCAAAGCCATAAAACCAGTCAATCGTGAGGAGGCTAAATGAGCTTTCTCTTAAAGTAACCTGGGGCCACGGGAGCAACCAGTGGCTGGGGCACCAGACCACTGCGGTAAAGTCCGACGGCCAAGTTGAATAGTCGGCTCTTGAAATCCCTGCTCTCGGCCTCTTGCTTGGCCTTGAGGAACCTCTGGCTGGCCATCCGCTCGGCATATTCGGTAAGCGGCGTACCTTCCTTCTCCGCCGCCTGGATAACATTAGCTATTCTTTCCCCTACCCTATCCACCAGAAAGCGAAGCACAAAATTCTCCCGCAAGCCGGCTCGCCTCATAGTGGAGCCCAGCACGCCGCCGCAGTTGGCCATGAAATCCGGAATCGTCAGTATACCTCTATTCCGCAGAATCGGCTCCGCTTCGATAACGAAGGGGACATTGGCTCCGGGGCTGATTATCCTGGCCGACACCTGCCGGGCGTTCTCGGGGGTAATACTTTCCGAGTTGGCGCAGGGACAGAGTATGTCCACTGGCAGTACCAGCAGTCTTTCCCTGGCCATTGGCTCAGCACCGGAGAACTGCTCTCACCACCCGACTCCCGCCTGCTTCTGAAGCTCAATGAGCTGGCCAATGTCCAGCCCTTTTTCTGAGTATATGGCACCGTGACTGGTGGAAATGGCCACCACCCTGATTCCCTTTCTCCAGAAGGCCAGTGCGGCTGAGCTACCCACACTGCCGAAACCCTCAACCGCCACCGAGGCACGACTTACCTCCAGCCCGATATGCTGGGCCGCGCTAACGGCGGCGGCAAACACAGTAATCCCGGTGTAGAAACCAGATAATTTAGAGGTTAGTGTTCGTGGTGGGACTTTGAGCCCGTTGGTCGTTAGCATAAACCGGACATCGTCGTCGGTCACGCCCAGGTCGCCACTCGGTACATAGCTCTGGCTGGCGAGTATCGGCTTTATGGCCGCACCAAACCGTTTCAACAGCTCCCGTTTCTCAGTCGAAGGCATCTCCGGGTCGGCCACAATCCCGGCTTTAGCCCCACCCACCGGTAACCCCACAAATCCGTATTTCAGTGTCATCGTCCTGGCGGCACGAGCCAGTATTCGTGGTGACAGGTTCACTGCCATCCTTACGCCCCCGTGACACCGGCCGTTAACTGTGGCGTCTATGACCAGGTATCCTTTCAGGCTGGCGCCACCATCAATATCAACGGTAAACAGGGTGTTCATGTCATCTCCGTTTCACCGCCTTAACGGCGATATAGCGTCCGGTCAAGTAGCGTGTCCGCCTATTCTCTAATTGCTCAAGGAGTGCCCAACCCCGCCTAATCATGCCGTCAAACCGACCTCGGCCCAGCCGGCGCAGAGCGCTCTCCAGCCAGCGCACCAGCTTGTCAGGATGGGGGTAATGAAGAATAGCCGTGGCGTCGGCCACAGCAAACCCGACCTCTTCCAGAGTTTGCTTTAGCTTTTTGATAGATAATGTGCGTCCGATGAAGTAAGGGGTCAATCCGAGTCGCATCCAGAGACGAACAACGAAGTAAGGGGGGTAAGTCAGATTGCTCTTATTGTCTAGGGTAACAATCAGAATACCGCCGACCCTGACAACCCGGGCCAGCTCTCTCAAGGCAGTCGTGATATCTGCCTCGCTGGGGAAATGGTCAAGAGTGGAATCGGAGATGATTAGTCCCATGGAATCATCCCGGAGAGGGAGCTGTTTCACATCGCAACAAAGGTACTTACTGCCATCTATGCCCCGTCGCCGGGCGTTTCTTTTGGCCTTGGCTACCAGTTCTAGCGAAATGTCAATGCCCACGATGTTGCTATTCGCTTGAGCTATATCAAACAGGAATTCCTCGTTACCAGAAGCTTCGGCAAAAAGGTCTGTCTTCAGAATGTTCTGGCCCTGGGCCACATCAGCCCACCTCGCTATCAAGCCGAGGTAGGTTCTTCTTTTGTGTTCCGCCAGAAGTATATTGAAGTAGCCTTTAGCTGACCATCCCTGGGCAACTTTGTCCCAGTACTTAGCTTCACCACCGGACATATCCAAAGTTTGACCTGCCCCCAGTAATTGGTCTAGTTTTTGAGCCAGTGCTACGATAATGATTGCTTCTGGACCAGGTAGGTGATAATCAAGGGCACTCCACGGTCAAATCTGATTGTACTCCGTCCGCCGTTGCTCAATCAATACCCTTGTCCATTATGTGTCCTGCGTTCCTTTGGCCGTTCTGTTTGACTCCCTTCAAAGTATGGCGATGGTGCTGGAAGGCAACTGAGAGCATCGGCGGTCGGCTATTGACGATCCCACACCAAGCGTATGCGGAAAAGTTCGGCTTTCCATCAACGTTGGCTCCAACAAGAACAGTAGGTAGGGGGTAAAGAAGCGTACGGGCCCCGATAGTTACCTTAGCCATTTAGAATCACCTCCACTTCTCATCTTCGAATGCGCACCTTCGCTCTCTGTCTTATCAGAGGGCTCACAGTGCCTGTGAGGTGCGGTACGCCGTTGGCATTATAGCATGAAGGCCTTGCCAAGGACAGCTTCGCGCGTGAGACCAAGCCATCCAAGTAGCGTATCAAACCGTGTTTCAGAGAGAGTTCGACTCTGCTCGGCCTCCACCAATACATGACCAGGCCGTTAGCCAGTTCATTATGAGTGCTTGCCGGGTGCACTTTTCGTCAGAAAGTGACCTATCTACAAATTGGACTCGCTGGGCTTTCCATATGCGTTGATTGTTTCAACTGTGGAGGCACTTGACGACCATACAAGCTTGCTTGCGCTCACCTTTATCCACCGTGTAAAATAGAACGATTGCGTCATGGCTATTCTGTCTCGGCTGCGCCACGCTCGAAACTTAAGAACGGTGATATCAGGAAAGGAGAATGAGAAGAGACATGGTAGAAAGAGCTCTGGACGGAGTAAAGGTAGTGGAGTACGCCAGTTTTGTTGCCGGGCCCTATTGTGCCAAGCTTTTAGCTGACCTCGGTGCCGAGGTAATAAAAATCGAACCACCCGGCATCGGTGATGAGGCTAGGGCAAGAGGCCCCTTCCTCCATGATATGCCTCACCCCGACCTCTCCGGCTTGTTCCTTTATCTCAACTGTAATAAGCTGGGGGTCACTCTCAGTCTTGACTCGGCTACTGGAAAAACCATTTTCAAGCGACTGATTGGCAGCGCCGATGTTCTCATCGAGGATTGTCCCCCGGACAAGTTGAAAGAACTAGGGCTGGGTTACCATACTCTTAACCAGCTTAATCCTCGCCTGGTCATGATGTCCATCACCCCCTTTGGCCAGACGGGTCCGTATCGAAACTATAAAGCGTACCACCTTAATACTTACCATGCCAGTGGGGCGGGCTATCTCCTGCCGAGTAGTTCGCCTAACCTCGACCGGGAGCCGATTAAAGGTCCCGGATTCCTTGGAGAGTACGATGCTGGGCTGTGCGCTGCCGTGGCCATTCTGGGTGCACTTTACTGGCGGGGAGCGAGTGGTCTGGGGCAGTATATAGATGTCTCCAAGCAGGAGACCCTTATGGCTCTGGAAAAGATGGAACTCGCCCGATTTCACGCCGAGGGAAAGAATCCCTCCCGTGGTCCAGCCGGGAGACCTCCCATGAGATTTATGCGCGGCAAGGATGGTGGTTATATTCTGTTGGAAGCCCCGCGAGACAACCAGTGGCGGGGCCTCGTGGAGCTAATGGGCAACCCGGATTGGGCGAGGGACGAGAAGTTTAGCACCGAGCAGGGGCGGCGTGAGAACGGGGATGAACTCCGGGAGCACTTGGCGGAGTGGGCACAGGATTACACCACGGACGAGCTATTCCGCGGCGTGCAGAGTAAACAATGTCCCGCCGCTCCAGTCAACTCGGTGGAGGAGCTCTTGCGCTCACCTCAAATAGAGGCGCGAGGGTTTCTGGCCGAAATTGACCATCCGGTGGCCGGCAAGTTGGCGTACCCCTCACTGCCTTATCACTTTTCGAAAACGCCCGGCCGGCTGGAGCGTCCCGCTCCACTGGTTGGTCAGCATAATGAAGAGATTTTCCATCATCGCCTGGGCTACACAAAGGAAGACCTGGTCAAGTTCAAAGAGGCCGGGATTATTTAGAGTTGAACGGAGGTTTGTTGGAGATGCATATGTCTGCTTTGGAAGGAGTAAGAATCGCTGACTTTACCTGGGTCTGGGCCGGCCCGTATGCTACCATGCTTCTGGCTTACATGGGGGCAGAGGTCATCAAAATAGAGAGCCGGGGACGGGCTGACTCAGCGCGGATGGGTTCCATAACCACGGGGCAGGTTTCCAGTAATTTGGATGCCTCTCCTGTTTTCAACAATGTCAATCTTAATAAGCTCGGTGTAGCTCTCGACCTGAGTCGCCCTGAGGGGTTGGAGCTGGCTAAGCGAATAGTGCGTATCAGCGATGTGGCGGCGGAGAACATGCGCCCGGGGGCAATGGCCAGGTTGGGCCTGAGTTACGAAGCCCTGGTTCAGATAAAGCCGGACATCATTATGCTGTCCTCATCGGCGTTTGGAGCAACCGGCCCCTACCGTGAATACACTGGCTATGCTCCCCACTTCTCGGCCTTCAGTGGGTTGGCTTATGCGACAGGCTACCCAGATGGGGAGCCCAATATACTCACCGGTGCCACCGATATCAGGAGCGCCACCACCTCAGCCTTCGCTATCTTGGCGGCACTGAACTTTCGCCAGCGTACCGGGCAGGGGCAGTACATTGACCTCTCCTCTTCGGAGACGCTCAGCGTCCTCATCGGTGACACCATTATGGACTACACCATGAATCACAGAGAGCCCGTTCGCCGTGGGAATCGCGATGCTATTATGGCCCCACACAACTGCTACCGCTGTAAAGGTGATGATAAATGGGTTAGTATTGCCGTGGCTACCGACCAGGAATGGGAGGCGCTGTGCCAGGCCATGGGTAACCCTGAGTGGACCAGGGATGAACTCTTCTCCGATGCCTATGGCCGGTGGCAAAACCAGGAACACCTCGATAGGCTTATTGGGCAGTGGACTATAAATTACAGCCACTATGAGGTGATGGAGCTGCTACAGGCTTCGGGGGTTGCGGCTGTGCCTTCTTTTAGCGCCGAGGAGCTATTCGCCGACCCGCACCTGAGAGAACGGCAGGTGTTCACCGAGGTAGAGCACCCCGTGATAGGGAAACAGGTTGTTCTCAATCCGCCCTGGAAGTTCTCGGCAACACCGGCCAAGGTCGAAAGGGCCAGTCCTGTTCTGGGCGAACACAATGAATATGTCTTCGGTGAACTCCTGGGGATGCCCAAACAGGAGATTACCCGGCTAATCGAGGATAAGGTCATTTACTAGGTGGTCGAACCTTGTGGCAGCAGGAGCCCGGAGGGAGGACAAGAAATCGCCCCCTGAGAAACGTGCAGTCTGCACTGGACTAAGACGAATGGCGCGTATTCACGGTATCTCGTTGCACTATTAGCCATAATGTGTCCTGCGTTCCTACGAGCGGTTCTTGACTGTAGAAAACCGGAATTCAGGTTGGTGTTTCCGCCATCATAAACATCGGCCGCCCCAAAACGACCAGTGGCAAAATAGTGGCAAAACTCTTCGGTTTTTCGAAATACAACCCAGAATCGTACTCTGAGTGAAACGAATCTTTCTATCTACAAGATGAGTTGGAAAGAGAGGTAAAAGGTTCTGCCTATCGTACCCTCAGCTCCACATCCTATTCATCTATTTTCCTCTTCGCCTCTTCCCACAGGGCATTCTGTTCGTCAAAGGAGAGGTTGGCGAAGGTCAGGCCGCGCTGGCGGCAGAGCTCTTCCATGTAGGTGAACCGTTTGTAAAAGCGCTGGTTGGCTTCCCTGAGCGCCGCCTCGGAGTCAATCCCCAGCCGGCGGGCAATATTGACCAGGGTAAAGAGCAGGTCGCCGTACTCCTGCGCCTTTTCCTTACTGGTGCCGGCCTGCTGGAACTCCCTGACTTCCTCAACCAGCTTTTCAATGACCCCCTCGATATTCTCCCAGTCAAAGCCCACCTCCGCCACCCGGCGCTGAATTCCCTGGCTGTAAGCTAAAGCCGGCATCTGGTGGGGGACGCTGGCTAATATTGAGGTATCTGCCCCCCTCTCCGCCTGCTTCAGGGCTTCCCAGTTATGCGCCACCTCCTCGGCGCTCTCCACTTTGGTCTCCCCAAAGACATGGGGGTGGCGGTGAATTAACTTCTGATTGATGCTGGTCAGAACATCGGCCAGCTCAAATTCCCCGGCTTCCCGGGCAATCTGCGCCTGGAGCACAATCTGCAATAGCAGGTCGCCCAGCTCCTGACACAGCTTATCCGAGTCCCCTTCATCCAGCGCCTCCAGCGCTTCGTAGCACTCTTCCAGCAGGAACTCCCGCAGGGAGGCGTGAGTCTGCTGGCGGTCCCAGGGGCAGCCATCCGGCCCTCTCAGACGAGCAATGATTTCCACCAGGCTAGAAAACTGGCTCAGGTCTTGCGGTATAGACAATATCGTCTCCTTATTCAAGTGAAATCCTAACCCCGTAATTAACCGGGCAAGATGGCCCCGATGAACTGCCTCTGCCCGCGCAGAAACTCGGCGCTGGACATGGCACGCTTGCCTTCCATTTGCACCCTGAGAACACCCAGAATGCCGTCCCCGGTATTCACACCAAAGGCCACTTCCCCTTGATTCAAAGTGATGACCCGCCCCACTTCAAGAGCTTCCTCTTTAGACAGGGGCACGGTTCCAGAATCTTGAGCTGGCGACCCTGCCACAGGGTGTAACACCCGGGCCAGGGCTGAAAGGCGCGCACCCGTCGCCAGATATCCACCGCCGACAGGTGCCAGTCAATCTCGCCATCCTCCTTGGACAGCATCCCGGAAGAGGTGGCTCGGGACTCGTCCTGGGGTTGGGGTTTAAGCTCTCCCTTCAGCCAGCGGGGCAATACATCCAGCACCAACTGCGCACCGATGCGAGATAACTTAGCCGTTAGTGAGCCAGTAGTATCCGGCGGCCAGACGGGAATCTGCGCCTGGGCTAATACCGGTCCGGTATCTAACCCCCTGTCCATCAGCATGATGCTGACCCCGGTGAATTCATCGCCGCCGAGAATAGCCGCCGCTACCGGTGAGGCACCCCGGTATCTGGGTAGAAGAGAGGGGTGAATATTGATACAGCCGCGGGCTGGTATGTCCAGGACCGACTGCGGCAGCAGTTGACCATAGGCGGCCAGGACGATGACCTCCGGCTGGAAACTGGCCAGTTGCGCCACTGCCCCCGCCTCTTTGAAACTTGTGGGCTGTACCACTGTCAGGTTAAGATTGAGCGCTGCCTGTTTTATGGGAGAAACGACGAAATGCTGTCCCCGGCCGGCGGCTTTATCGGGCTGAGTATAGACCGCCGTCACCTCGTAACCCTCAAAAACAAGGTGCTCCAGCGCCGGAACGGCAAATTCGGGAGTGCCCATAAAGACAATACGCACCAAAACCTCCCCCGTAATTGTAACACCAAAATATTTCATCAACAACCAGACCCTTTGTATCTGTGGTTGAAATTCTGAGTAAAAGAGGAAGTCTGACAGACCTTGCAAGGGAAAACAGGGGGTAACACTGCCCAGCAACCAGCACCAAAACCCTTGCCATCCCAAATACTCGGTATTATTCTAGTGATGTTCTTCTTTGGTTTCCCCTGGTTCACTCTAAATTTCTCAGAATGACGGAAAACGCCGCGCAGGGGGGAATTTGTGCCTTTTTCTAGCGGGAGGGTAACTTGGTTGAGGCAAATTCGCCGCAGCAAGTGTGGGAAGCTGCCTTAGGTGAACTTCAACTCCAAGTCAATAAAGCAAATTACGATACCTGGCTCAAAAAGACAACTGGTTTAACTTATCAAGACAACGAATTGGTGGTGGGCGTGCCCAACACCTTCGTGGCCGAGTACTTGGACCGGAACCAGCGTTCTTTGATTGAGAAGGTGCTCACCGGTCTGCTCCACCGGGAGATTGAGGTTGAGTTCCGAGTCGAGGCCAGCCAGCCGGGCCCCTCTTTATCCTATGGTCGTCGCGGCCGAGCCGGGGCGCAACAGGCCAGCCTGCCCCTCTTTAACCCCAAATACACCTTTGATTCCTTCGTTAAAGGTCAATGCAACCAGCTCGCCTATGCCGCCGCACAGACCGTAGTCCAGAACCCGGGGCAAAGCTACAACCCGCTCTTCATTTATGGTGGTGCCGGTTTGGGGAAGACCCACCTCTTGCAGGCCATCGGCCATACCGCCCTGGTCAACAACATGAAGGTGCTTTATGCCAGCGCCGAGCAGTATACGAACGAGCTCATGGCGGCTCTCCGTGAGCGGAAAACGCAGGAATTCTCCGACAAATACCGCAGTGCCGAAATGTTGCTGGTTGATGATGTCCAATTCTTTAGTGGCAAAAACAAAACGGCCGAGAATTTCTTTCACACCTTCGATGAACTACACAACGCCAGCCGTCAGATTGCCCTGACCAGCGACTGCCCACCCCAGGCTATCCCACTTCTCTCAGAGCGACTGCGTTCTTGCTTTGAGTGGGGGCTGGTGACTGAAATTCAACCGCCCAACTTTGAAACCCGCCTGGCCATCCTGCAGGACAAGGCGAAGCAGGACGGGGTCAATGTCTCCCTGGATGTCCTTGAGCTGATTGCCCGCCAGATTCAACAAAACATCCGGGCACTGGAAGGTTCGCTGAACCGGGTTATTGCCTACGCCAAGCTGGTAAGAGCCATGCTGACTCCAGAGATAGCCGCGCATGCCCTCAAGGATATTGCCGGTAGCGGGCCGCGGCCGGCTTTACTCACACCCGGCCTCATCCTAGAAACCGTAGCCAGAAGCTTTCAGTTGACCCCGGCCGACCTCACTGGCAAAAAGAGAGATAAGGAGACAATTTTGGCCCGCCGGCTGGCCATGTATCTCATCCGGCAAGAAACCAACTGCTCGCTGGCCCAAATCGGTCAAGAATTGGGCGGCCGTGATGCGGCCGCTGTCACCAATGCCTGTAAAAAGGTAACCGGTGACATTGATGCCAGCCCCTATCTCCGACGCAAAATCGGGGATATTCAACAAACCATCAATCCCACCAAAGGCTAGAAATTGTTTCACCCGTCCTTCCTATGGAAGGATTTAAGTTCTCTTTGCCGACATTTTGCGATTATTTTGTGATTTCTTTGCTGATTAACCCAGAGACCTGAGATAGAATCTACCGACTACTATCAAACGCTAATATTGCTATTCCCATTAAGCTGTGGAAAGATATTATTAATATTATGAAGAACTATCAAAGATACAGTAGAATATTAGAGGTACTAAAAATACTAATGTCTGGTGTGGCTACAGTAAGGGATGTTTGATAGAGTTGAGATTCTAGCTAAGGCCGGGAATGGTGGGGACGGGGCCGTCAGTTTTCGTCGGGAGAAGTTTGCGCCTTTCGGCGGGCCGGATGGTGGGGATGGAGGCAGTGGTGGCAATGTCGCTATTATGGCCGACCCGAGTGTAACTAGCCTGCGTCTTTTTACTCACAAAGGCGTTTATCGTGCCGGGCCGGGTGAACACGGGCAAGGGAAGAAGAAACACGGCAAAAATGGCAAAGACCGGCTGCTGAGGGTACCCGTGGGCACTGTCGCCTGGGATAAGACGGTCATCGGCGGGGATGTAATTATTGCTGATTTAGAGCAAGCTGACCAGCAGGCTATCCTGGCTCGTGGTGGCCGTGGGGGACGGGGTAATACTCACTTCGCTTCGTCCACCAATCAGGCTCCCCGTATTGCTGAAAAAGGTGAGGTGGGGGAAGAGAAGGCCATCATATTAGAACTGAGACTCATTGCTGATGTGGGGATTATCGGCTACCCCAATGTGGGCAAGTCTTCCTTGTTAGCCGCCGCTTCGGCCGCCAAGCCTAAAATTGCCAGCTATCCCTTCACTACGCTTGAGCCTGTCCTGGGTGTAGTTGAGGCCGGTGAGAATAACTTTGTCCTGGCGGAGATTCCGGGGCTGATTGAGGACGCCCATCTCGGTCGGGGGCTGGGCTCCGACTTCCTCCGCCATGCCCTGCGCACCAAAGTGTTAATCCATCTGATTGATGGTGGCTCAGCCTCGCCGCTGGAAGATATGGCGCGGGTAAATGCCGAGCTAAGCCTCTTTGATTCCGCCCTGGCACAAAAACCCCAGTTGGTGGTGGTGAATAAGATTGACCTGCCTGAGGTGCAGGTTCGGCTCGCTGACCTTAAGGCCGCTTTCAGTGAAGTCGGAATGTCAGTGTTCTTCATTTCGGCGGCTACGGGCGAGGGGGTGGCTAGCCTGATGGCCGAAGCCATGAAGTTGCTGGAAAAAGTGGCGGGGCTTGAGCCGGGCGAGCGCTGGCCCAAGACAGTTTTTCGCCCCAAGCCCAGGGGAGTGGGCGTGAGTGTGCACCAGGAAGGGGAGACTTTTGTGGTGACTTCGCCGGAACTTGAGCGCTTTGTATCCAGGGTGGACATGACTGAACCCACGGTACGCTGGCAAATGGGGGGACAATTAGCTAGAATGGGCATAACCAAAGCCCTGGAGAAGGCTGGAATTAAGCCCGGTGATAAGGTTCGTTGCGGGGAATATGAATGGGAGTGGTGAGAAGTTTTCTCTCAACGGGAGATGGCGAATGAATATTGGTGTGATGGGTGGCACCTTTGACCCGATTCATAACGGCCATCTGGCCATGGCTCAGGAGACGAGAACCAGGCTGAAGCTGGCCCGGGTTGTTTTTGTGCCCGCCGGCCAGCCCTGGATGAAGTCGGAGCGACCGCTGACACCGGCGGTGCACCGCTTGGAAATGGTGCGCCTGGCCATCACCCCCTACCCCTATTTCAAACTCTCCCGCATAGAGATTGACCGGGCTGGCGCGAGCTACACCATTGATACCATCACTGAGTTGCGGGCGGAGTTGGCCGCCGGGGATGAACTTTATTTCATTCTGGGCTGGGACAGCCTGGCCCAGCTCCCCCAGTGGCGCGATATAGCCCGCCTGATTAAGCTGTGCCGGCTGGTGGCCATACCCCGGCCGGGCTATTCTCGGCCTGACCTTAAGTCGCTGGAAGCCCAGATTCCAGGACTGTCGCCAAGGCTGGTACTGCTGGACAAGCCGGAAATTGATATCAGCGCTACGGACATCAGGAACCGGGTTGCCCAGGGCTTGCCCATCAGCCATCTCGTCCCGGCACCGGTAGCGGCCTACATCAAGCGGCACAAATTATATATCCCTCAGAGTGATTAGGAGATTGCAGACACCAAGCCCCCTCTTCATATTCTCTTCCCCCTCTCCCCGATATATCGGGGAGAGGGGGTCAGGGGGTGAGGTGAGTGAGAGTATATCAAAGTGTCACTAAGGTAGTGAACGAGTACATTAGCTTGACAATCCGGGGTGTCTCCTCTAAACTTACTGACGGTATATGTTGACCCCTTATTATTTGTCCCCCGACTATTTGTCGCTCACTCCTTCAGTATGCTCCGGTCAGCAAAGGAGGATTGGCCGTGTTTAGATTTCTGCCCCGGGAAGAGAGGTTTTTCGAGCTTTTTGAGGGCAGTGCCCACAATATGGTTGAGACAGCTAAGAAGCTGAAAGAGTTGATAGACAACTGGGAGAATGTGGAGGGAAAGGTAAACGAGATAACTGAGTTTGAGCATATCGGAGATACCATCACGCACCAGATTATGGAACGGCTACACCGTACCTTCGTCACCCCTTTTGACCGTGAGGACATTGCCCTGCTCGCCCACTCGCTGGATGATGTCACCGATTTCATCCAGGCGGCGGCAGATGCCATGCTGATATACAAAGTCGGCCCGCCCGGGCAGCGGGCGAAAGAACTGGCCGATGTTATCGTCCAGTCAGCCATCGAGGTAGAGAAGGCGATGCCTTATTTGCGCCGCCCGACTGAGGCGAAGCAGGTTCTGGAGCGGTGCGTGGAGATGAACCGGCTGGAGAATGTGGCCGACCGGATATTCCGCTCGGCCATCGGTGAACTTTTTGACGATACGGCTGACATTGCCAAAATAATCAAGTGGCGCGAGATTTACGAGCACATGGAGATGGCCACCGACCGTTGTGAGGATGTGGCTAATGTCATAGAAGGGGTAGCCCTGAAGCATGCCTGATATGGCCCTCCTGCTTCCCTTGCTGCCCGTCCTGTTTCTGGTGCTGGCCGCCGAGTTTGTTAATGGCTGGACGGACAGCCCCAATGCTATTGCCACCGTAATTTCAACCCGTGTCCTTTCCCCCGGCCAGGCCGTAATCATGGCGTCCGTCCTCAATATTGTGGGCGCTCTGGTCACTGGCACCGCCGTGGCGACAACGATAGGTACAGGTATTGTCAAGCCGGAGGTTATCAGCCTTCCCGCCGTGGCGGCGGCCATGCTGACCATCGTCGTCTGGAGTGTTGTTGCCTGGTTCTACGGCATACCCACCAGTGAAAGCCACGAGCTTATCGCCGGCCTGACCGGCGCCGGGTTGGCGGTGGCTGGCCCTTCGGTCCTGCTCTGGGGCGGCTGGCAGAAAGTGCTTATCGGGCTGGGCTTCTCCACCCTGCTTGGATTTACCATCAGTATTCTGGTAATGACCGGCCTTAACTGGGCCCTGCGCCGGGCCAGCCTGTCAGTCAGCCGCAAAGTCTTCAGCCGACTTCAGATATTATCCGCCGCCTTTATGGCCTTCACTCACGGCAGTAACGATGGTCAGAAGTTCATGGGAGTCTTTACCCTGGCGCTGGTTTTGGGTGGTGTTATGACACAGTTCACGGTGCCCCTGTGGGTAATCCTGCTCTGTGGGTCAGTTATGGGATTGGGTACCATTATTGGTGGGTGGCGCATCATCCGCACCATGGGCTTCAAACTGACCAAACTGGAGCCAATCAGCGGCTTTGCCGCCGAAACTTCCGCCGGATTGTCTATTCTGCTGGCGTCCTTTCTGGGGATACCACTGAGCACCACTCACACTATAAGCACATCCATCATGGGGGTCGGGGCTACGCGACGATTCTCGGCGGTGCGCTGGGGTGTGGCCGGCAATATTGTTACTGCCTGGATATTGACCTTTCCGGTCTGCGGCGTGCTGGGTTATCTCTTCACTTGGCTGCTTAAACTGATTTTCTAACCCGCCAGGTAATTTCCCGGGGAGCCACACGGCACTTCTCTGCCGTGATAATCGCCTTAATATCTGATACTGCCTGGTCAATTTCATCCCAGTGGTTAATGACAACATAGTCAAAGAAATAGAGCTGTTTGATTTCGCCCTCGACTGCCTTCAATCGTACTGCCAGGTCGGCGGAAGATTCAGTCTGGCGCTGCCTGAGTCTGACCAGGATATCATCCATTGACGGTGGCCTGAGAAAGATAAATACTGCCTGAGGCAGAAGTTTCTTAATCGTGGCGGCTCCCTGTACATCAACCTTGATAATTGTGTCCTGGCCTGAGTCCAGCGCCTGTTTGACATCCTTCTTGGGTACTCCGTACCAGTTGCCGTAGACCTGCGCCCACTCCAGTAGCTCGTTATTGGCTATCATCTCCTGGAATTTCTTGACTGTGACAAAATGGTAGTCCACTTTGTCTTTTTCCGCCGGGCGCCGGGGGCGCGTGGTCAGGGTAGTGATGTATTTCAGAGGGAAACCCACTTCCTTCATCCGGCCTAAGACCATATCCTTGCCCGCCCCGGAAGGACCGGAGAGGATGATGAGCAAGGGTATTCGGGGTCGGTCGAGCGGGGGCTGGTGACTACGAGCTGGCCTTGGCATCGCTCTGCTCAAGTCTCATAAGTGAACCGCCCCGGTCAACGCTGTCCCGACTCGCCTGAAGTCGGCCAGCAATCGTCTCCGGGGCGAGAGCCGCCAGAATAATGTGTCCGCTATCAGCAATAATCACGGCCTTGGTTCTCCGGCCGTTGGTCATATCAACCAGAAGTCCTTTACTTCTCCCCTCCTGGATGGTGCGCTTGGTTGGCGCCGAGTTCGGTGAAGCGATGGCAATCACCCGGTTCATGGCGATAATGTTATCGAATCCGATGTGCACCAACTCGATTTCCATGTTCTCACCTCACCCGATTGTAGATTGGGATTACGCCCCGGATGGCTTTATCAGTACTATCTGAGGCTCGGCCAGACAAAGCCAAACCTAGCTCTTATATCTTATACCCTTAGCGCCAATTAGGCAATAGCCTGTTCGTTAACAATTTATTTTGCCGACAAACGGTTTGGGACCCCGCCGTGCCAGGTGCTCTTATTAGGCATAAAGCACCCGCTGACAAAAGACAAGAAATGACACCATGCTATCTGGCGGATGACTTGGAGAGGAAGGTCAATTAGGGTTCTCTGGGCCTGTCTTGCGCTTCTTGGCAAAGCAGAGTAGAATAGTGGGTAAAACGGCAATCACCCAGCTGGAACAAAACGGACTCCGGGCAAACCGAAATTGCCAAAAGGCCAGACGAAAGCCCCAGAGTGTACACCGCCCGAAGTCAGAGGACGAGATAGACCGCATGGCTAATATTATTCCTGCCGCCAGGCGGAAGAAAGCACCCAAACCGATAGTCTTCGATACCAAGAATGACATCCCGAAGGTAGTTCTGCGAGAACTTTACTGTATTATGCTCAAGATACAGAAGGTGGAACTCAAGATTGACGAGCTTTACCACGAAGATGAAATGAAGACCCCGGTTCACCTCTGCTTGGGACAGGAAGCAGTTGCCGCTGGGGTTTGTCTTAACCTCAACCGGGATGACTATGTCTTCAGCAATCACCGTGGGCACGGCCACTACATCGCCAAGGGGGGAGACATTAAGGCGATGGTAGCCGAGCTCTATAATCGGGAGACCGGCTGCTCCAAGGGCCGCGGTGGTTCCATGCATCTAATTGACACCTCGGTTGGGGTGCTCGGGACATCATCCATTGTTGGTGGCTGTGTTCCTATTGCTACCGGCGCCGCCTTAGGCTCTGTCCTGAAGAAGAACGGCAGGGTCTCGGTAGCCTTCTTTGGTGATGCGGCGGTAGAAGAAGGTGTCGTCTACGAAAGCATTAATTTTGCCATGCTCAAGAAGCTACCGGTCGTCTATATCTGCGAAAACAACTTCTATTCGGTCTATTCACACTTGAGCCAGAGACAGCCTAAGGATGACATCTATCGCCGATTCGAGGGGCTCTCCATCCCAGGCTATCGGGTTGATGGCAACAATGTTATCGAGGTATACCGAACCGCCAGGAAAGCCATTGACCACGCGCGTGAAGGGGGCGGGCCTTCCTTCTTGGAATGCCGGACTTACCGCCTCCGTGACCATCACGGCACCGGCTCAGGTGTCGAAGTCGGGTATAGGACACAAGAGGAAGTAGACTGGTGGGCTGCCAGATGCCCCGTCAAAAACTTCGAGCGTTTTCTGCTTGAACGAAAGCTGATAACCGCAAGCGGAATACAGCAGATGGCGACGGCTATCAACGCCGAGGTTGCCGGGGCATTTAGGTTTGCCCAGTCCAGCCCTCTCCCCGATGAAAATGAGGCCGCAAAATACCTGTACCAGTAAAGGAGCAAGTCGTGGACTGGTCAAGGATACTTATCAAAGATGAGATAAGCGCTGGACCTGAGACGGGGGGGAGGCAACTCACTTATGTTGCGGCCATAAGGGAAGCCCTCGAGTTAGCTCTATCGCGTGATGAACGCGTCTTCGTCATGGGGCAGGGGGTTGATGACCCGGCCGGAATGTTTGGCATTACCAAAGACCTCCACAAGAAGTTTGGTCGGGATAGAGTCTTCGATACGCCGTTATCGGAGAATGCGCTCACGGGCATAGCTATTGGCTCAGCCTTGACCGGCATGCGCCCGGTGTACATGCACAACCGGCCAGATTTCCTGTTGCTGGCGATGGACCAGATTGTCAACCACGCTTCAAAGTGGAGTTATATGTTCGGGGGTGGTGTCCCGGTACCCATCGTCATCTGGGCCGCCGTCGGGCGGGGTTGGGGGGGTGGCGCCCAACACACCCAAACCCTGCAGGCACTTTTTATGCATGTACCTGGACTGCGGCTGGTGATGCCGAGCACGCCGTATGATGCCAAGGGGTTGCTCCTGAACAGTATTGCCGATAACAATCCGGTGGTCATCATTGAACACCGCTGGCTTTTCCGGCAGAGCGGGAATGTGCCAGAAGGATTGTATTTCGTCCCCTTCGGGCATGGTATCGTGAGGAGAGCCGGGAAGGATATTACCGTTGTGGGCATCTCCTATATGGTCGTGGAAGCTATGGCCGCCGCCCAGGAGCTTGAGAAACAGGGCATTGATGTGGAGGTCATCGACCCCAGAACCTTGAAGCCTTTGGATGAGGAGATTATCCTTAACTCCGTGAAGAAGACGGGCCGACTAATCATTGCCGATACCGGCTGGAAAACCGGCGGTGTTGGTGCCGAGATTGCGGCGATGGTCAGCGAAAAGGGCTTGAGCTACCTCAAGGCGCCGGTAAGACGAATTGCCGCTCTGGATACGCCAACGCCAGCCAGCCATGTGTTGGAAGACAGGTTCTATCCCAGCAAAACAGATATTGTCTCAGTTTGCCTCGAACTCTCTGGCCAGAAGTCCGGGCTGACTTAGTCACCGGCTCGAGGTATCTCTAAGCTCGGCTCCACAGGTGATACCCTGATGCATATCTCAGGAGATGTAGTCAACGAAGAGGTGGAACGGGAGATAGAACTGTTTCTGAAGAGACGACCTGACCAGATGGTCTGGGACTTCCCATGGCTACGGTAAGCGACCCCGAGGGGATTTGAACCCCTGATCTACGCCGTGACAGGGCGTTATGTTAGACCGCTACACCACGGGGCCATTTCTTGAAACAGAATGAAGAGTTAATCTACCTAAAGTCTAGCAAAGGACACCCACTATGTCAATCAGCGCCCGTAGTCGTCCTGCAGCCTGACGACATCGTCCAGTTCGGGGGTGGAGACTTCAAACAGGGTGGTATCTTCCAGGGCCGCCACGCGGTGCCTGGTGAGCGGGCGAATGCGGACAGTGTAGCCCGGCCCGGCGACGGACTTGACCAGTTGCCCATCGCTGCCCTCAACTTCAAAGAGGGCTTTGCCCTGATAGAGGTAAAGAGTCTCATCCTTCTTCTGGTGATACTGGAGGCTGAGCCGCTGGCCCTTCTTCACAAAAATCAGCTTTCCGGCATATTTCGGAGTATGAGCCCACAGCAGTTCAAACCCCCAGGGCTTTTCAGTTTTCTTCGGGAGCTTATCTCTTCATACTCTGACTAAACCCCCGTCATTTCCCGGCCGAACTGGAGCATTTTCTCCACGCGTTCTGGCGTATTACTTTCGGCATAGATGCGCAGCAAGGGCTCAGTGCCGGAGAACCGGATGAGCAGCCAGCTGGTATCCGCCAGGATGTAACGAAAGCCATCGGTAGTATCAAACCGGGCCACTTTGACCCCATCAATATCTCTTGGGCGGACTGCGCTTGACGCGGTCGATTATTGCTCGCTCGTTCTGGCTCGGGGAATTCAATGTCCTGTCGGTTGAAATAGTGCGGGCCGACTTTGCTATAAAGGTAGTCAATCAGCTCTGAGGGGTTCTTGCCGGTCCTGACCATGAAGTCGAGAAAATAGAGCGACGCCAGGATGCCGTCCCGTTCCGTGACATGGCCGCGGAAGCCATAGCCCCCGCTCTCCTCCCCACCAATGAGGGCGTTTTCGGCCAGCATGATGGGCGCCACATACTTGAAGCCCACCGGCGTCTCGCGGACGGGCACCTTGAAAATTTCACCCAGGCGGTCGAGCATGGCACTGGTGGTTATGGTCTTGACAATCAGCCCCCGCTCACCCCGCACCTCCAGCAGGTAAAGGGTCAGCAGAGCAAAGACCTGCAGTGTGGTCAGGAACCTGCCCTTTTCATCCACCACGCCAATGCGGTCGGCATCACCATCGGTGGCCAGGCCGACATTGGCCCGGCGCCGCCTGACCGTGGCCGAGAGTCTGGTCAGATTCGGTGCGATTGGCTCGGGTTGCCCCATACCGGGGAACAAGGGATTGCGCTCGCCGTTAATCTCCACCAGTTCCAGAGCACCGCCGCCCAGCAATGCTCTTCAAATAGCCCGCCCCCGCCCCGTGCATCGGGTCAATTATGATTTTAAGCTTCGCCTGACGCAACTCATTGAGGTTGACCAGCCTGGCCACCTGCTCAAAGTAGACCGGGGCTAAGTCAAGGTATTCCACCAGATTTTGCTTTAGCGCCTTGGCCAGGGGCATCTGGGCTATCTTACCTGTGGTCAGAATGCGGGAGATTTGCTTTTCAATCTCGGCGGTGACTTCCGAGGGTGCGCTGGAACCGGTTTCGGATTTGACTTTAAAACCGTTCCAGCTTCCGGGATTGTGGCTGGCGGTGATAATGACCGCCCCGCCCGCCTGCCGCGCCAGGGTGCCAAAGCTGACCACCGGCGTTGGGGTGGCTCTGGGGCAGAGGTAGACCTTGATGCCGTTGCCGGCCACCACCTCCGCCGTCGCCGCGGCAAAGTCCTCCGAGGCAAAACGGGTGTCATAGCCGATAATCAGCCCCCGGCTGGCCAAGCCCGACTGCTTCAGGTAGTTAGCCACCGCCTGGGCGCAGACCCGCACATTATCAAAGGTGAAGTCCTGGGCGATGACGCCCCGCCAGCCATCGGTGCCGAATTTTATGGGGTTATTATCTACCTCACCCCCTGACCCCCTCTCCTTCAAAGGAGAGGGGGAAGTATTTTGAAGGGGCTTCGCCCCTTCAAACTTACGGCTATAATTCCTCCAGCCGTTTGTTAATTAGTGTCCTGGACTTCAGCAATCCTGACGGATTCTTTCTGAGGAATCTATAGCTTCTCCATCTCTTAAGTTCCAGCTCTAGATGAGCATCGAATGAAGGATACTCGATAATCTTTACGATCTCCTGCTACTTTCTGTCTAAGCTCCTGATCTATTGCATAAATAGGATTCTGCATGAAACTCCGCTAGCAATGTATGTAGTTGATGTCCTCTACATTCTTCTGTAACTCTTGCTTCGGCTTCCTCTTCTGTCGCAACCAATCTCGTATGCAATATATGCGCAGACAGAGGCCAACTCTATCTAATTTAGTCGCCATAATAGCCAAGCTCATGCTCTCAGTTTCAGTAGAGGTTCACTCCTAACTGTCCCATCGTCTCTGACGTTGGCGCATCTTGCTCTAGCTTTGGCTAATTCTACTCATCAAATCTCTTATCAGCATTGTTTAGCTGATAGTTTTGTAAGCCATAATGAGAATAAGCTGCCAATGCAAGACGCCGACCGCAAACCGAATATCTGCAGTCAGCCATACTTTCCATCCGCATCACCTCACTAAATTTCTAGCGTTAACTTGTTTACTTACTTCCCCAGCGCCTCTTTTCTCAGAATTTTGGCTTTGTCGGTTTTTTCCCAGGGCAGGTCAAGGTCTTCGCGGCCGAAGTGGCCGTAGGTGGCGGTCTGCCGGTAGATGGGCCGGCGCAGGTCAAGGTACTGGATAATGGCCGCCGGCCGCAGGTCAAAGTGCTTGTTGACCAGCTTGAGCAACACCTCCTGGTCAACCTTCCCCGTGCCGAAGGTCTCAATAGAGATGGAAAGAGGATGCGCCACGCCGATGACATAGGCCACCTGAAGCTCAACCCGCTCCGCCAAGTCCGGCGGCGACAATATTCTTGGCGATGTAACGGGACATGTAAGCCGCCGAGCGGTCAACCTTGGTCGGGTCCTTGCCGGAGAAGGAGCCGCCGCCGTGCCGGGCCATCCCGCCATAGGTATCCACCAGAAGCTTGCGACCGGTGCAACCGGTGTCACACACCGGCCCACCGATGACAAACCGCCCGGTGGCATTGACATAGAAGCTGGTCTTATCATCAATCAGTGATGGAGGAATGACTTCCTTGATAACATGCTTGATAATGTCCCGTTCAATTTTATCATGGCTGACGCCGTCATCATGCTGGGCGCCAATCACCACGCAGTCCACCCGCTTCGGCACACCATAGCTGTATTCCACGGTTACCTGTGACTTGCCGTCGGGGCGGAGGTAGGGAATCGCCTTATCCTTCCTCACCTGAGCCAAACGCCGGCACAGCTTATGGGACAGAGCAATGGGTAGAGGCATCAGCTCCGGCGTCTCGTTACAGGCAAAACCAACCATCATCCCCTGGTCGCCGGCACCAACCTTGTCCAGCTCATTGCTTCTGGCCGCCCGCTTCTTGACTTCCTGCGATTTATCCACACCGCGAGCGATATCCGCCGACTGCTCGCTGATGGAGACCAGCACCCCGCAGGAGCGATAGTCAAAGCCGTATTCCGGCTTAACATACCCGATATCTCGCACCACCGACCGCACGATGTCAGCAATTTCAATATAGCAATCAGTGGTGATTTGTCCCAGGACAATCACCATACCGTTGGTGACGGCCACCTCGCAGGCGACCCGGCCCAGCGGGTCTTGTGCCAGGATGGCATCCAGAATGGCATCGGCTACCTGGTCACACAGTTTATCCGGGTGCCCCTCGGTGACCGACTCCGAGGTGAACATGTACTTCGGTGAGCTAGCAAAGCAGTTGGTCAATGTTGCCTCCTTCTTATGTTCCTTCCTGCCAACTGGTCAGGTACTGTTTTTGTTCTCTGGTTAGTGTGTCAATCTCAATGCCCATAGAGTTCAGTTTCAACCGGGCAATTTCCTTGTCAATCTCTTCGGGCACGGTGTAAACCCTGGCGCTTCAGCTTACCCTGGTTTTTCACGATGTACTCCAGACACAGCGCCTGGTTGGCAAAGCTCATATCCATAACGCTGGCCGGGTGCCCCTCCGCCGCCGCCAGGTTAATCAGTCGACCTTCGCCCAGCAGGTACAGGTGCCGGCCATCTTTCAAGATATATTCCTCCACGAAGGGGCGGATGCCTCGCTTGCTCCGTGCCAGGCTCTCCAGAGCCGGAATGTTAATCTCCACATTGAAGTGACCGCTGTTGGCCAGAATCGCGCCGTCTTTCATCGCCTTGAGGTGAGCCTTATCAATGACATTTTTACCCCCGCTCACGGTAATGAAAATATCGCCCATTTTAGCCGCTTCAATCAGCGGCATCACCTGAAAACCGTCCATAGCCGCCTCCAGGGCGCGCACTGGCTCGACCTCGGTGACAATGACCTGCGCCCCCAGCCCTTTGGCCCGCAGGGCGACACCGTGACCGCACCAACCGTAGCCGCAGACGACCACCTTCTTGCCCGCCCAGAGGATATTGGTGGCCCGGGTAATGCCATCGATGGTGCTCTGCCCGGTGCCGTAGCGGTTATCAAAGAGGTACTTGGTCTGGGCATCATTGACAGCGATGATGGGATACTTCAGCTTGCCTTGCTTCTCCAGACTGCGCAGTCGGGTAACCCCGGTGGTCGTTTCCTCCGTGCCGCCGAGGACATTTTTAATCAGGTCAGTGCGCTTGGTGTGGAGGGTAGTGACCAGGTCGGCGCCGTCATCCACGGTCAGGTTGGGTTTGTTATCCAGGGCAGTATTGATGTGCTGGTAGTAGGTGGCTTCATTCTCACCCTTGATAGCATTAGTGGGAATGCCGTAGTCCACCAGAGCGGCGGCGACATCATCCTGGGTGCTGAGCGGATTGGAGGCGCAGAGGATAAGATTGGCCCCGCCTCCCTTCAGAGCCAGCGCCAGGTTAGCTGTCTCCGTAGTGATATGCAGACAGCCGGAAATCCGCACGCCCTTAAAGGGCTTCTCCTGGGCAAACCTTTCCCGGATTAGCTTCACCACCGGCATCTCGCGGGCGGCCCACTCGATTCTCTGCCGCCCGGCTTCCGCCAGCGCCGGGTCTTTAATATCATAGGATTTTCTTTTCACCACACCCCCTCAATCCCCTTCAGGGAGAACCCTTCAGGGTGAACCCCTCTCCTCAAGGAGAGGGGGAAATTTCTATAAAAGAGAGGCGAAGCCTCTCTTAAACTCTCCTTCAAACCGTCTTTACCTTATCCCTTTATCCAACAGGGGCTTTGTCTTATTATTGCTTGCCTTCGGTCGACCGCCTTTGTGAAGACGAGGGTTTTCCGCTGGGCACTTCTTCAGCGGCACCGGGCAATCTAGGCAGGTTTCCCTCCCGTACTCCTTACACCCGTCGAGCCAAGGCACTTCGCCATTGAATTGCCCGTACAAAGGGTGCTTCTTCACTTCCTCCTTGGGCGGTCTTCCCATTTTAGTCTCCTAGCCTAACTCTCTTCACCAATCCTTTGCCGGACATGTCTGACACTTTATTCTATGGCTAACATTGTATCATAAGTCTGGCGGTAAAATTCGGCGGAGTAAAGGCCGGTGTCAAATTCCTCTTTCATCCTTATCTCTTTTTCACGCCGATGATGTACCAGTCTTCCGGCGGGTCATGCCGGGTATCGACTATCAAGTGGATGATATTAAGGGTCGGATACAAGCCCTTTAAGTCATCCAAATCCACCGCTTCGAACCTCTTTTTGTTGTTTAAGTAGGCTTCTTCGGTGAGTGCATTAGATTCGTAATTCTCTTTAGTCCGGCTTAGTATCCGCCTGATGGCTACCTCCTGCGGGCAGTCCGTTTGCAGGATAACGAAGGTCAGGTCGTGTTTAGCGGCTATTTCAGCGGCGCGTCTCCTTAACGACTGCGTAATAAAAGTGGCATCAAGTATCACACCGGCATTCTTGTTTAGAGCCTCGTCCGCCTGCCTGAACATCTCATCATAGACTGAGGTTCTTTTCGCCATATCGGAGGCGACTTTTTCATCGAATATGTCCTCGTTTTTCAGCACCTCCAGTCTAATCAGGTCGCTTCTAAGGAGTGGATAGCCCTTAATCCTGGCGACTTCCTCAGTCGTCTCAGTTTTCCAGGTGCCGGGAAGCCCGCAGGCAATAAGCAAAAAACCAGTCCCCAGCTCCTTTTCGACAAATTTTATGAATGGCTCTTTCAATTCACCACCTCATTTGTTTGAGTCATATCATATACTTTTCTGTATCAAATATACTCTTCCGCCAGTTCAAAATACTTCCTGGCGATAGCTAAAGTCTTCGTCTTTTCCTCCTCCGAGATATGTGGGTCGTCCAGCTTGAAACTCTCCACCTTGCCCCGGACATAAGCCCGGTAGCACTTATAGAAATTAAGTAGCTTCAGCAATTCTCTGTCCCGGCTGAAAGCTACATAGGCATTAACAAAGCTACGGGACAGGTCAGCCCGCCCGTAGTGGTCCAAGTCCATCGCCAGGAAGGCAATCTCTGAAGCGACATCACAATACCTGAACCTGTCATTAAACTCAATGCAATCGTAAATGCAGATGCCATCAGTAAAGCAAATATGGGCGGCGTGGAGGTCGCCGTGGCAGTCCCGTATCCTGCCCTCGGCTATCCGCTTGCGGAAGAGAGAGGCATTATTCTCAATAAACCGGCGAGTGTAATTCTTAATGCGCTCGTATTTTTCCTGGGAAATTGTCCGACCGATGTACTTTTCCGTCTGGTTAAAATTCTCCTCGGTGTTCACTTTGATAGCCTCAATGTCACCGAAGGCGCTGATAGTGGCATTGGTCTCGGCCTTCTGGTGGAACTCCACCAGCTTTTGGGCCACCCGGGCCACCATTTCTGCCGAGACCTGGTTGTTAGCCAGCAGCACATTCATCATCCTGTCCTGGGGGAGATAGCGCATCTTCACCGCGTACTCAATAACCTTGCCCTGCCCCCCCAGGCTTATCTTGCCTCTTGCCTTGACTATCGGGACAACGCCTAGATAGGCATCCGGGCAGAGGCGGCGGTTAAGCTCAACCTCCCGCTGGCAAAAAAAGTGCCGCTTGTCCAGGGTGGTGTAGTCCAGGTAGCCCAGATTGACCGGCTTCTTCACCTTGTAAACATAGTCGCCGGCCAGGAAAACAAAGGACATCTGGGTCTGCATCAACTCCACCTGTTCCGGAGCTTCAGGGTAGGTTTTAGGGTCAAGCAGAGCCTGAACCATTTCAGGTAGCTGGGACATCTTTCACCCACTTTAACAGCTCGGCCAGCACCGTTTCATAATTCTCCCGGGTCACGGTTATCAGGTTTACCTGGGGCTGGCGCTTGATGGCATCGGCCCAGGGATTCGGGTTGAGCATAATTGTGCCCAGAACTTTCTTCCCACTCGTCAATAACCTGAGAAACAGCCTCCCGGAAGCGAGGCGAAAATAGCTCCATCTTGCCAATTTCGTCAATGACGACCAAATCGCACTGCTGAGCTGCCCGCTGGAGGGCGGGAACGCCCACCCGCTCCAAAGCCTCAACATCAACCCCATACTTGCTTACCCGGTACGGGCTGTGAATATTGACATGAGCCAGTATCGCCTGCTCACCATCCAGGGTAACCAGCCGGAAGCCCTCTCTTACTCCCTGGCTCCGTATTTCCTCGGTGTAAAAACCGCCGGCTTTGCCCTTCATTTGGGCAACGACTTGTTTGATAAGGCTGGTCTTACCTGTACCCGGTCGGCCGGTGAGCAGATAAACCTGCTTCATAAGCCCTGCCACCAAGCATCAGTGGTCAGGCCTTGGCTTTTGCGGCCCGCCTTTTCTCTCTCAGCTTCTTCGCCTTGCGTCGATGTTTAATTGATGCCACTCTCTTGGTCTTATTCATCGTAATAAATACTATAACCCAAACTAGCTCTTTCTGCTACTCTTGCCCTCTTATTGAAGACCTGGACAAAGCGGGCGAAGGAGCGGTCGTAGGTCCTCTCTACTTCCGGTGGGAAGACGCAGGCAGGAAGCTCGTCAGATTCAAGGTGATATGAAATGCACTCACAGCATTTGCCCTTTCTGGAACAGGGCTCATAGGTGCAGTTGCATTTCGCCTTATTGATTTCAATCTGGCATTCCATTAGAGCACCTCAATTAGAGATAGCGTTTTCTCATCGCTGTTGAAAGCTCAGCCAGCAGTTCCAGGGCTCGGGCGGCAGCCTCGTTAGTGCGCAGTGGTGCCAGCGTGCAGCTGGGCGTAAGCAATCCCTGCTCAATCAGTTGCTTGAAGCGAATGCCATTTCTGGTGAAGGGTGCCATCGCCTCCTCCAGGCGGTCTTTGAGGCTGGCTACCGTCTCCTTGGCCAGCGCCTCAGCTTCATTGGGGACAATGCCCCAGGCAATAGTCCCCTTCCTGTCCAGGAATTTCTTGACTTCAGCGGGATAGAGGCTCAGCGACTGAGCATAGTTGTAGGCATCAAAGCTCAGTATATCAGGCTGGTGCCGAGCAGGACCGACCAGTCGGTATTGCCGCAGCAGTGGACTCCTTTCAGCCCGCTGATGCCGCCGAAGACCTCTTCCAGCAGGCTAACGACCTTCTCCCGGGAGAGCGGGACAAAGGCGGAGCCGAAGGAAGACATATAAGGTTCGTCAACAAAGATAATGGTATTTTTGGAGATTTGCCTTAGCTCCTTTTCCTGCCAGCTTGCCTTGAGCCTGAGCAACTTGGCGGCGGCATCAGCCAGAGTATCGTCATAGATTATGGAGCGGCGGTTCTCATCGGTAACGGTCAGCCCCCAGCTAATCGGGCCGGTTACCTGCCCCTTGACCGCCAGTGGCGACAGGTTGGTCAGGGAGAGAAAGCATGGAGACCGGCGGCATATTCAGCGGCTAATCGGGATATTTGTCAATATCATTCTCCAGATAGGCGGCGTAAAGTTGCTCCAGGGGCTGGTTCAGGTCCTGGGAGCGGTCAACATAGATGCTGTTGTCTTTGATCACCACGCCGGGAAAGCCCTGGCTGTACTGGACATACATATTCTCCAGGAAGGAGCGGTTGGGTAGCTGGGGCCAGGCCGGGATGTCTTTCAGGTAGCGGGCAACCAGCGAGCACGCCTCAGCCGGGTCGGTATGGGGCATACTGCCAATAATAGTGGGCGACAGCCAAATTCTATATAGGGCATAAGTTTAACCTTTCATCATGATCCTTCTAAAGGGATTTAGAGATCCTCACCCTTTACTAATTCCCTTGCCAATAGTAAGGGAAGGGGGTAAGGGGATGGGTTACTTAATATATTTCCCTATCAGCAAATCCAGTTTCTTCTTCTGCTCTGGCGGTATCAGCTCCGGAGCGGTAACAATGGCCGTCTCTAAGTGCCGTGGCACAGTCGCAGTCGCGCTTCTCGGGTATCCGGCTGACCGCCAGCTTGATAATCTTCTTGGCGGTATCAACATTCTGGCGCAGGATATCCAGAATAACATCCACCGTCACCGGCTCTGCTCGTTTCCTACCAGCTATCATAATCGGTGACACAGCCGATGATAGCGTAGCAGATTTCGGCCTCCCGGGCCAGCTTGGCTTCAGGCAGGGCCGTCATGCCGATAATATCCGCCCCCCACGAGCGGTAGAGCCGCGATTCCGCCCTGGTGGAGAAGGCCGGACCTTCCATGACGACAAAGGTGCCCTTGGGATGGACGGTGGCCCCGGCTTCTTTAGCCGACTCATATAGAACCTGGCTCAGTACCGGGCAGAAGGGGTCGGCGAAGGGAATGTGGGCGACGATGCCCTCGCCGAAGAAGGTGCTGACCCGGCTCCGGGTGCGGTCGATAAGCTGGTCGGGGATAAGCAGGTCGCCGGGCTTGATTTCTTTCTTGAAGCTGCCCGCCGAGTAGATGGCGATGATATGCTCCACCCCCAGCGACTTCAGGGCATAGATATTAGCCCGTGACGGCAGCTCGGTGGGCAGGATGCGGTGCCCCTTGCCGTGCCGGGGCAGAAAGGCAATCCCCACCCCCTCCAGCTTGCCGATGACAATGGTATCGCTCGGCTTGCCGAAGGGCGTATCTATATTAACTTCCTCAATATCCGTCATCCCCTCGATATCATAAAGCCCCGTCCCCCCAATCACCCCGATTTTCGCCTGCGGCATTAAGAACCTCCTCACTTCATTTTAGTAAGTGGCTTTTCTAAAACTGATTGACAGATTTTCTTTAATGTCATTTACATCTTACTGACTTGACCAATTCGAATAGCCCATCTGGGCTAGTGCACATCGAATGTTGGCGATTATCTCCGTTTATCTCAACGAGCAACTATCCATCTAGGGAATTGCTTGGAAAGACTAGGTAATATCCGTAGTTCATGGATTATTCGGTGAATGTGCTACTTCCTCTATGTATCAAAGATCTTCCTCTGAGGAAAAGTAACAAATTGCTTTCGGAGGATTTTCTCGGCTTGTATTCACCTATTAAATCTCGCCGATGTGCATGTCTGGATACCTTGATTTAAGACATCTTGTTAAGCGTCCTAACGTCTCTTTAAGCTATATCTCTGCTATCCCTACTTTAGATAAGTCTCCCATTGCAGTCTTTAGACGTCCTCTGGGTCGTTCATGCAAACTGGTTATGAATAGGATAAGTGGTTAAATGCTGAGTTTCCATATCTTTCTTTACCTGTAACTTATCGTGTATAGGTATTACGAGTGAACTATTCAATTTGACAGTTTTCTACGATGTCACAATATCTTTGATATGAGCCTTCGATTAGGGTCATCCAGTATCGCCATAGGAACGAAGGATGATCACAAGCTTCTCTAAGTAGAATAACAAATTCGTCAAGTCTATGATGACCTGCCAATTTGTTTTATATCTTCCAGTTGACGGCTGGAACTTCATGCGTACTAGTCTGACTCACCCCGAATACCTGTTCCCAAGCTAGCGGACGTTCAATATCACCACATTCTTAAAGTATGTTATCTCCAGACTCATCTCCATAAAGACGAAGTCTGTTTGATTAATGTCTGTTTCTATCTCCTCTTTAATAGGGAGTCTTAGTTGTTACTCCTCAGTCAAATCTCCTCTAATCCCCTCCCCAAACGGTTTCCTTATTATACCACGCTCGGTGATGAGGGCGGTGATGTATTTATGCGGGGTGACATCAAAGGCGGGATTTTGCGACTTGAGTGCCTTCGGGGGCAATGCTGACCCCCTGGATATGGGTTACCTCTTCGGCGCTGCGCTGCTCGATGGGGATTTCCTTCCCGGACTTGAGGGAGGGGTCAATGGTGGTGGTGGGGGCGGCCACATAGAAGGGAATGCTTGTTCTCTTTAGCCAGCACGGCCAGGGTGTAGGTGCCAATCTTGTTGGCGCGTATCGCCATTGGCGGCAATGCGGTCGGCCCCGACAATGACGCAGTCAATCTCCCCCCGACTCATAAAGTAGCCGGCCATGGAGTCGGTGATGAGGGTAAAGGGAATACCCGCCTTCTTTAGCTCCCAGGTGGTCAGCCGGGCGCCCTGGAGGAGGGGGCGGGTCTCGGTCCACGAAGACCTTTACCCTCTTGCCCTGCTCCTTTGCCCGGATGATGACGCCCAGGGCCGTGCCGTAGCCGGTGGTGGCCAGCGGCCCGGTATTGCAGTGGGTCAGAATGGTAAAGCCATCCTTAATTAGCTCAGCGCCGAACTCGCTCAATTTCCTGGTGGCTTCAATCTCCTCATGGTGAATTTTGATGGCTTCCTCGAACCAGTGCCTTCTTAATCCGTTCAATATCCTTGCCGCGAGCGGCTACCTTCTCCATTCGCTCGGCGGCCCAGAAGAGGTTGCGGGCGGTGGGCCGGGTGGCGGCGATAGTCTGGCTGACCTGGCGGAACTTCGTCATGAAATCATCCCTGGATTTAGCCTTGATATTCAGAGCGCCCAGCGCGATGCCATAGGCACCAGCCACGCCGATGGCCGGCGCGCCCCGGACTTTCAATTCCTTGATGGCGGAGGCGACATCCTGGTAGCGAGTGAGTTCCAGATAGACCTCTGCCTGGGGCAGGCGCGTCTGGTCGAGGATTCTGAGCCGGTCGCCCAGCCATTCTATGGGTTGGTAGTTGATGTTGATTGAACCTCACCCCCTTCCGGTTATACCTGACTAGTTTTCAACTTTTCTCGACTGAAGCCACTTTAGGAGTTTTCCCTCAAGTCTGGGACGAGTCCTGAGTTCCCTGATATTCTTTACTCCAAATAGCACCAGCACACACAGCATAAACAGTGCTTCCTCTAAGGTTGCTCCAGTAGTCAAAAGATAGGCCAATGAGCCGACTGGGCCAAGCATCACTGTCCAGGCATCGCTTTCTATCAAGAGAAAGCCGAGGAACATGAAGAGGGCAAACATAACCAGTATCTCATGCTGAGGCAGCGCCAAAAGGACACCGAAGGTCACGGCTATCGCTTTCCCGCCCCTAAATCCAAGAAGAGGGGAGAAGGCATGCCCCAATATGGCACTCAGCCCCACAGCCATAGCCACGGCGACGGGAAACCCAAAAAACGAGCGTGCTAGCAGTACCAAAGGTATGCCCTTGGCCACATCCAGGGCCAGAGCGAAGCACCCCGATTTACGGCCTCCCGCGCGGAAGACATTAACTGCCCCTGGATTGCCATCCCCGTATTCCCTGATATCTTTGCCCAAGAGCCACTGCCCAACCCAGAGGGAAAAGGGGCAGGCACCTAACCAGAAAGCCGAGACAGCTAGTAACACGGAATGGATTAATTCCACTATGAAAAAGCCCCCACTCAGAGCAAAGGAATACCTCAGTCTTCTAGGTATAGAATAGGCCATAAAGTGTTGGGGGTCAACCCGGAAATGAGCCAACCGTAAGGGAAGGGGGTCAGCGGGATGGGTTACGAGTGAGGCGAAATCTCAGTTCTGGGACACTGCGCATGCCTCTCGTAATTGACAAGTGCCAGCTTCTGAAGTATGATTACAATTTGGTCAAACCTCAACCTCTGACTTACCCGGCAATAAGACATACCGTCAAGGAGATACCTTACGGCAACCAACAGATTAGAGGAATTTGCCCCCATATTTTATCCCAAGTCCCACGCCGTAATCGGGGCCTCGGCTGATATCGCTAAGTTTGGCGGCCGGTTCCTCAGGGTGCTGTTAGCCTTCGGCTACTCGGGCAAGCTCTACCCCGTAAATCCGCAGGAAAATGAGATTCTCGGCATCAAGACATACTCCCGTGTGACTGATATCCCCGAGCCGGTAGAATTTGCCACCATTACCACCCCGGCTCCGGCGGTTCCCGCTATCGTTGAGGAGTGTCTGGCTAAAGGAGTCAAAGCTGTCCAGATTCTCAGCGCTGGCTTCAGAGAGGCTGGTGAAGAAGGGCAACGGCTGGAAGAGCAGGTCGCCCGGACAGCGGCCAAGGGAATTCGGGTAGTCGGCCCGAACTGTTTTGGTATCTATTCACCGGCGGGCGGTCTGACTATCCTGCCGGGAGAAGACTTACCCAAGGAAAGCGGGCCGGTCGCCTTTATCAGCCAGAGTGGCGGCTACTCTATCCGCGTGCCCCGCCGGGCGAGTAGCTGGGGCATCCGTTTCAGCCAGGTCGTCAGCTACGGCAATGCCTGTGATATTAATGAATGCGACCTCCTGGAGTATTTTAGCCAGGACCCGGAGACCAAGGTCATCACCGGCTATATTGAAGGACCGCGGGATGGGCCGCGGTTCTTCCGATTGCTAAAGGAGGTCTCTCAGACCAAGCCGGTAATCATCTGGAAGGGCGGACTGACCAAAGGCGGGGCTCGAGCCGTCAATTCCCACACCGGCTCGCTGGGCGGCGAAGAAGCCGTCTGGGACGCCCTTTTCCGCCAGACCGGCGCTATTCGAGTAAATGGAATCGAAGAGCTAATTGATACGGCGTTAGGTTTTCTCTATCTGGCCGGGCACCGCGGGCGCCGTATCACTGTGGTTGGTGGTGGTGGGGGCATTGGGGTGGCGGCCGCTGATGCCGGCGAGAAAGTCGGACTCTCGGTACCCTTATTTCGGCCGGAACTGCAAAAAAGGCTGGCCGCTATGGTGCCGCCGGCCGGGGCCAGCACCCGGAACCCGGTCGATGTCGGCAGTCCCGGCCCACTCCCACAGGTACTTAGGTCCGTCCTGGAGACCGTATTCACTGAGGGTGAAGTGGATATTGCCATTATTGATGAATTGAACATGTCCATACCAAATCGCGCAAGGCGAAACCCCGGGGCTGGTGACCCGTTTGCGAGTATTATCGCCGAGCTGTCCCAGATACCGGTCGAGGTTAAGAAGAGACTGGGCAAACCCATAATGATGGTCCTGCCGGTGGAAGCCAACGGGCCGGAGGACATTGACTTTGAAGAGGCCCGCCGCAAGACGGTCAACTACTACCTGTCCGAAGGCATCCCGGTCTTTCTCACGCTGGAGCGGGCCGTCAAAGCCCTGGCTAATCTGGTCAATTACTACGAGCGCCGTGACGCAATTGCATCAATTAACTAAGCCATATAGCTATACCCAGCTCATCTTCACCAGGCCAACCAGATTCCCGACAGAATTGGGTAAGAACTCTTTTCTATCGAAACTGTCCGATACTCCGCCGAGGGCAGGGAGCAGGAGGTTGCTGAAATACCCCGAACGAAGGAAAGGTAAAATGAACTACATTGTTTTGGTGAAACAAGTCCCGGACATAAAGAACATCCCCAAAGAAGCCTGGGACTGGGAAAAGGGCACGCTAAAGAGAGGCCTGCTGGATAATGTCTGCAATGAACTGGACAAACAAGCCATGGCCTTTGCCCTGCGGATGCGGGAAATACACCCGGGGCAAATCGTCAGCCTCACCATGGGGCCCCCCTTTGCTGAAGAAGTCCTGCGGTACACTCTATCTTTGGGGGCGGATGCCAGTGTCCTGCTCACTGATAGGAAGCTCGGCGGGGCTGATACCGCCGCCACCGCCTACCCGCTGGCCCAGGCCATCCGGAAGATTGAAAAGGAGATTTTCAAAGGCGACAGAAACTATATTATCGTCAGCGGTATGCAGTCGGTCGATGGCGATACGGCCCAGGTGCCGCCCCAGATTGCCGAAGAGCTGGGCATCGTGCATATCGCCTACGCCACCGCCTTTGCCTATGACAACGGGCATCTCAAGGTCGACCGCATAACCCGCCGGGGCAAGGAAACCGTCAGCCCCCTGAGCTACCCCTGTCTGGTCACGGTCACTCAGTGGACGGAGCCCTTCTATCCCTCCCTTGGCCGAACGAGGTGGGCCTACTCGCAGAAGCTCTACCAGTGGAGCGCGGCGGATGTCACTGCCGACGAGTCTCGCATTGGTCTGGCTGGTTCCAGAACCAATGTGGTGAGGATTTTCTCCCCCAAAGAAGTGTCCCAGCGTAATTGCGTCTTTGAAAACGACATGACGAAACTGGTCAAGATGGTCAAAGAAACCTTTGCCCAGAAACTGGTAGCCACGGCCAAGGCAGAGGAAAAGCCCAAATACCGCTTGCCCGAAGGGAAGAAGCCGGACTATGCCGGAGATGTCTGGGTTTATGCCGAACAGGAAGGTGGAGAAATCAATCCCGCTACTTTTGAGCTGCTGGGCAAAGCCACCGAACTGGCCAGCTCGCTTAACGAGAAGGTTGGTGCCGTATTGGTCGGCAGGGGTGTGAAAGGGCTAGCCCAGGAACTGATTGCCCATGGCGCGAACAAAGTCTATATTGCCGAGCACGAGCTACTGGCTGATTTCCTGCCCGTGCCCTACGCCAAAGCCGTGGCCGAGCTGGTTGAGAAATACCAGCCGCAGATGATGCTCTTCAGTGCCACACCGCTGGGCCGGGAGCTCGGGCCACGGGTGGCTTACCGCGCCAATTCCGGGCTTACTGCCGACTGCACCGGCCTGGATATAGTTGATTTCAAGCGGGGCAGCCGCGAATATACCGGCATTCTGATGCAGACCCGCCCCGCCCTGGGCGGGAACATCATGGCCAGCATTATTAGCCAGAACTCAATGGTGCAGATGTCCACCGCCCGCCCCGGCGTGATGCTGGCCTTGACGGCGGACAGGAAGCGCACCGGGGAAGTTTTTGAGCATGCCCCCCCAATAACCGAGGCTGATTTGGGGGCACGGATAGTGGCGGCTGAAGTCCGTCCCCTCGCTTCGGAGCTCAAGGATGCCGCCGTCATCGTCTGCGGCGGCGGCGGCTGCAAGACCAAGGAAGGATATGATAAGTATGTTCGGCCGTTAGCTGAGAGCCTGGGCAAGTTCTTAGGCCAGGAAGCCATGGTGGGAGCATCAAGGGTGGCCGTTGAGGCCGGGTTCATCGACCGCAGTCACCAGGTTGGCCAGACGGGTCAGACCGTTAAGCCCAGGGTATATCTGGCCGTTGGTGTCTCCGGCGCGGTTCAGCATGTCACTGGCATGCAGAGCTCGGATATCATTATCGCCATAAATAAAGACCCCAATGCCCGAATCTTCAAGGTGGCGGACTTTGGCGTCGTCGGCAACCTGGAAGAAGTCGTCCCCGAACTCATCAAGGCACTGAATTCGCAAGGAGCATAGCATTGAACGAACTGAATAAAATAGACGCCCTTTTCGTGGGCGCCGGTCCGGCCAGCCTGGCCGGAGCCATTAAACTAAAACAGCTCCTGAATCAAGCCGGGAGGAAAGAATCGGTCGTCGTCATTGAAAAAGCCGATAAGCTGGGCCAGCACAGCCTCTCGGGCGCTGTCTTTGAAGCTGATGTTCTGGGTGACTTAATCCCCGACTGGAAAGAGCGGAAGGACGGCTTTGTCACCAAGATGCTGGCTAACCGGGTGGACAGGGATGAGATGCTCTTCCTCATGGGCCGCCGCGCCATTCATATCCCCGAAGCCCTTGTCCCGAAGGCTCTGCACCATAAGGGGAACTATGTTATTTCTTTGAGCGAGATGGTCAACTGGCTGGCCGGTATGGCCCGCGGGCTGGGGGTCGAGATATACAACGGCTTCGCCGCCAAAGAGCTGGTCACCGAAGGCGGCCGGGTTAAGGGCATTAAGCTCGGTGACAAGGGGCTGAACAAGGAAGGGCACCAGCAACCAAATTACCTGCCCGGTGAAGTATTGGAGGCTAAAGTCACGGTTTTGGGCGAAGGCTCTCTGGGTCAACTGGCTGAGGAGCTGGTCAAGAGATTCAACCTGGGGCGGGATAGAAATACGCAGATATACTCGCTAGGCGTCAAAGAGGTTATCCGTCTACCGGAAAAGAATAACTTCGGGCCTAACCGCGTCATCCACACCCTGGGCTTCCCCAACAAAATGCTGACCCCCGATGTTTTTGGCGGCGGCACCCTTTATAGTATGGGGGAGAATTTGGTGGCGGTGGCTCTGCTCCTGGCTCTCGACTGGAGATACTGCGACCTTAATCCCCAGCAGGAGCTTCAGGCGTTTAAGTCGCACCGCCTGATTAACCACCTGCTTGAGGGTGGCGAAGTCATTGCCTACGGTGCCAAGACCATCCCGGAAGGTGGCTATTACTCGGTTCCGGAGCTTGCTACCAATGGTGCCCTGGTCATCGGTGATGCCGCTGGCCTGACCAGCGTGAAAAAGCTCAAGGGACTGCACTACGCCATTAAGTCGGGCATACTGGCCGGCGAGGCGATTTTTAAGGCGATTCAGGGACAGGACTTTTCCCGAGAGAGCTTGAAAGCCTACCAGGCGGCGTTAGAGAACAGCTTTGTCGTGGCCGACCTGCGCACTGCCCGTAATTACCGCCAGGTCTTCGCCAAAGCCGGGAGAGTGGGCCTCTATCTGGGCGCACCCCTGTCTTTTATCCAGCAGTGGATGCCCTTCCGTCTGGGCACCAGGCCCGACCACGAAGGCATGAGACGGGTCAAGCTGGGCCGGGACTATACTGGCGGCGTTGACCGGCTGACGGATGTAGCTCTTTCCGGGACCATTCATCGGGAAGACGAGCCATCGCACATTACCTTCTCTGACCCGAGGCAGTGCGATGTCTGTGCTGAGGACTTTGGCTGCCACCCCTGCGAATTCTTCTGCCCGGGAGAAGTCTACAAGTTTGAGGACGGCAACCTCATGCTCAGCCCATCCAACTGCCTGCACTGCCAGACCTGTCGCATCAAGTGCCCCCACCAGATTATCCGGTGGGAAGTCCCCGAGGGCGGGGACGGGCCGAAATACAAGATGATGTAGATGAGGTAACCCATCCCCCTGACCCCCTTCCCTTCGGTAAGAGGTTTGTATTAAAAGTCGTCATTCCCGTGAAAACGGGAATCCATATCGATATAATTAGGCACGATTTCAGATTCCCACTTGCGTGGGAATGACAAAAAGAGTTAAAAATAGCACTTATGATACAAAGCTCTCGATAAGGGAAGGAGGAACGACAAAATCCCCCTTTACAAGGGGGATACATAGTAAGAGGGTAACTTCTCCCTTTTGCAAAGGGAGAGCGAGAGGGATTTCAAACGAGGTGTCTAAGAGGGGCGAAGCCCCTCTTTTAATAATTCTCCCCCTCTCCTGTCTAGGAGAGGGGGCAGGGGGGTGAGGTTAAGAAACTTTCCATACTCTGAAATTGACTTTTACTGACTTCCCCTAGTATACTGGGATAAAACTGAATACCGAACTTTAGAGGTGCCCGAGCGCGAGCGAGGGCTTAAATAGTCGGCAAGCCCGGTGTAAGTCCGGCACAGTACCACCTGCTGTGACCCCGACCTGTCGGGGAAGTCAGAACGACAACCTCTACTGTCTATCCCCTCGGTGGAGTTCGAGGAAGCAGAAACGCTTTCTGGAATCCCCTTACTCTGCGGAGGAGGGGATTTTTATTCGGGAAAAATTGGCTGGCGGCGAAACAGGAACGGTCGGAAGATGCTGACTGAAATAAAAAGAGGCAACCGCCTCGTCTGGGTCTTATTATTGCTGGGCGGAATTCTGGTTCTGTCCTTATTTCTGGCCAGCGCTTTTGGCTCGGTGACCATCTCTCTGCCGGACATATTCAAAATGGCGCTGAATAAGCTCGCCGTGACTGATTTCCCGTCCACCTGGGGAGTGATGGACGAGACCATAATCTTTCAGATCAGACTCCCCCGGGTCATCGGCGGGGCACTGATTGGCGCCGCTTTGGCTGTCGCCGGGGTACTATTTCAGGGATTACTGCGTAATCCCCTGGCCGACCCCTACATCGTGGGCACTTCGGCCGGAGCGGCGCTGGGGGCGACCATCGCCATGGTTCTGCCTATCAATCTGGCCTTTCTCGGCTTTGGGCTGGTGCCGGTAGCCGCCTTTATTGGCGCCCTGGCCAGTGTAATTCTCGTGTATAACCTGGCACGTGTTGGTGGCAAAACACCCGTCATCAGTATGCTCCTGGCTGGCTTTGTGGTCAGCGCTCTCCTGGCCGCCGTTGTCGCTTTTCTCATGTCCATCAGCGACCGACTGGACTTGAATCTGCATTCGGTCTACGCCTTCCTGATGGGACATATCTCGGTGACCGGCTGGGCACAAATCGCCGTTATTGCCCCGCTGGTCATCGGGGGCATAATTGCCGCCCGCTTTTTCGCTCTGCGCCTGAATGCCTTTTCACTGGGCGAGGAGGGCGCTGCCTATGTTGGCGTTGAGGTGGAGCGGGATAAAATGCTCATCCTGGCTCTGGGTTCGCTACTCACGGCGGCGGCCGTTTCCATCAGCGGGCTGGTGGGTTTTGTCGGGCTGGTGATGCCCCATGCCGTGCGTCTGAGCCTGGGGCCTGACCACCGGCTTCTTCTGCCGGCCTCAGCCTTAGCCGGGGCCGCTTTTCTGGTTTTTGCCGACCTGCTGGCTCGCACCCTGCTGGCACCAATAGAAATACCGGTCGGCATCATTACCGCCCTGATTGGTGCCCCCTTTTTCCTCTACCTGCTCCGGCGGAGTCGAAGGGAGTATGCTTTCTGATGCTTAGCTTGCAGTTTAATAAGGTCGGCTTCTCCTACTTCAACGGCTTAGTCCTGCATGATATCAGTCTCACGATTAAGGCCGGCGAGATGGTGGGACTGCTTGGCCCCAATGGCTCCGGCAAGACCACCCTGCTTAAGTTAGCCAGTGGCGTTTTGAAGCCGCGGCCGGGGGAAGTCAGGCTTGACGGTTCAGCCATGAACCAGTTGAGTCGAAAGGCCATCGCCCGCCATGTGGCCGTTGTCCCGCAGCAGTTCCACATTCCCTTCGCCTTCACCACCAGCGAGGTGGTAATGCTGGGGCGGACTCCCTTTATCAAGGCACTGGCCGGGGAAACGGCGGCGGATAAACAGGCAGTAGCCGAAGCGATTAAACTGGTTGGTATCAGCCACCTGGCCAACCGCCGTTTTGACGAGCTGAGCGGCGGCGAGCGGCAGAAGATTATCCTGGCCATGGCGCTGGCCCAGCAGCCCGAGCTCCTGCTCTTGGATGAGCCGACGGTTCATCTGGACATCAGCCATCAGGTCGAGACGCTGGAGCTGGTCAGAAGGCTTAATTTTGAACACGGGCTGACGGTGATTGCCGCCATGCACGACCTTAACCTGGCTTCCCTTTACTTCGACCGGCTCATCCTGCTTAAAGAAGGCCGCGTCTGGGCTGAAGGAACGCCATCTCAGGTCTTGACCGAGGCGAGTATCTCCGAAGTCTTCTCCGCCTCAGTCCGAGTGGAATCACACCCCACCACCGGTACCCCGCATATCGTGGTCATCCCCAGAGGAACTGCCACCAAGCGGCAGTAGCGTTTCCCCGAGGCGCGAGGCCGAATCATTGAGCTAGTTCAGTATATTAGTGGCACTTCTTTCCCTGACAAGAAGTATTCCCTAACCTCGCCCTCTTTCAAACTACCAGTAAGGGAAGTGGGAAAATTGAATTACCTGGCTCAGCTCGGGGCGGGGCTTTCAATTAGGGTGGCGGAGGCGGTGCTTGGATTCTGACCCCGCCAGTAGATTATTTCTGTCTTCTGGCCGATTTGACCCTGGTGGATAGCCCGGGTTAGGTCTTTAATCTCGGCAATATCCTTACCGGCGAACCTGGTAATAACATCACCAGCTTTAAGTCCCGCCAGGTCTGCCGGGCTGCCGGAAGCGACATTGAGTATCAATGCCCCTTTATCAACGGCGAGGTTATATCTGAGAACGGTGTACTGGTTGACGGTGGTGTAATTCACCCCAAGCCAGGGACGGATGACATAGCCGACGTTGATTAATTGCTGGATGATGGGCATGGCCTCATTGGTGCTGATGGCATAACCCACGCCCTCGACTCCCACCTCCGCAATCTTGACACTGGTGATGCCAACAACCTCACCGGCCATATTTACCAGCGGCCCGCCGCTATTCCCCGGATTGATAGCGGCATCGGTTTCAATCAGCCCGTACAGAGTCTGTCCCTGGCTGATATCCAGCGAGACCGACTGCTGACTGACTATGCCCACGGTGGCTCTGGTTCCCTGCCCCAGTGAGTTGCCGATGGCCACAACCCAATCGCCAACTCTTAATCGGCTCGAATCGCCCACGGTGGCCGCTGGCAGATTCTCGGCTTTAATCCTGAGCACAGCCAGGTCAGCCAGGGAGTCGGTGGCGATGGTATTAACATCAGCGGGGAAGGTTCGACCATCGTCAAGGGTCACGGTAACGCTCGTAGCTCCCTCGACGACATGATTATTAGTCACGATAATCCCGTCCTTGTCGATAATCCAGCCCGAGCCAGCCGCTTGCTCCGTAACCGTCCGGCCAAAAATATCAGTGGTTACTAATTCAGTGTCAATCGCTACCACCGATGGTTTTACCTTGGCCACAACATCAGCGATGCTGGGCAGCACCGACTGACTGGTTGTTGGAAGGTGGTATTGTCCAGGTCGGCCCGATAGGCGTGGGTGATGAGGTTGGCGTTGAAGTCGTCGGCGAGGCCGGTAGCAAATTGCAGCCAATGTTGAGGGTGAGACCAAGAACTAGAATGAAAGTAAGAGCCGATATCAGTATCCTTTTCATAAATTTTATTCTAACACACCAAATGTTAAGGAACAATTAAGAAAAGAGAAGGGGGGCTGGGATTATCCCAGCCCCCCTCAGTGTGCCAATGGTTCCTTCTATCACTCGGTTACCTGCGGCAAGGAAGCCAGGGCTTCTTTCACCTTGTCGGCTGGATACTCGTAATCCACCAGCTTGCCGGATAGGTACTCATCATAGGCGGCCAGGTCAAAGTGCCCGTGACCGCTGTGGGCGATGAGGATGGTTTTTGATACGCCCTCCTCTTTGCACTTCAGGGCTTCGTCAATAGCTACCCTGAGGTCATGGCATGGCTCCGGGGCACTAATAATGCCCTCCGTTCGGGCAAACTGAACACCAGCCTCAAATGTAGGGACCTGATGCACCGCCTTGGCCTCAATTAAGCCAAGCTTGTAAAGATGGCAGACGATAGGTGCCATCCCGTGGTAACGCAGTCCACCGGCGTGGATTGGAGACGGGATAAAGGTATGACCCAGCGTGTACATCAAGACTATAGGGGCAAGTCCGGCGATGTCTCCATAGTCCCAGGCGTAGATGCCCTTGGTCAGGGTAGGGGCGGCCATAGGCTCAACGCAAATGATGCGCATTTTTGGTTTCTTGCCGCTGAGCTTGTCTCTAATCCAGGGCAGGAACTGTCCGGCAAAGTTAGAGCCGCCGCCAACGCAGCCGACAATAATATCCGGGTAAGCATCAGCCATCTCCATCTGCTTCCTTGTTTCCTCGCCAATGATGGTCTGGTGGAGCAGGACATGGTTGACGACACTACCGATGGAGTACTTGGTATCATCGTGGGCGAAGGCATCCTCGCAGGCTTCGCTGATGGCGATTCCCAGGCTTCCCGGATGCTCTGGATTCTCAGCCAGAAAACGCCGCCCGACCTCGGTGTCCGGGCTGGGGCTGGGTACAATTTTAGCCCCCCAGGTCTCCATCAGGATGCGGCGGTATGGCTTCTGTTTGTAGCTTGCCCTGACCATATAGACCTTGCATTCCAGGCCAAAGAATGAGCAGGCCATAGATAGGGCGCTGCCCCACTGCCCGGCTCCGGTCTCGGTGGCCATGCGCTTGAACCCCTCTTTCTTGGCATAGTAGGCTTGAGGAATGGCCGTGTTAGGCTTGTGACTGCCGGCCTGGCTGGTTCCCTCGTATTTATAGAAAATCTTGGCCGGCGTATCCAGGGCCTTCTCCAGCCGATACGCTCGATGCAAAACTGTCGGTCGGTAGGTACGGTAAGCCGCTTGCACCTCTTCCGGAATTTCAATGTAGCGCTCTTTGGCGAACTCCTGCTTGTTGACGGCATCAGTGAAGAGGGGTGGTGGCAGGGGGCCTTCCCTGGGCAGGACTTCCTTAGTACCGGGATGTCTCAGGGGTGGCAGTGGCTCGGGCAAATCAGGCAGGACATTATACCAATGGGTTGGCATATCCTTCTGGTCAAGAAAATACATTGCTCTGTCAAATTTTTTCGCCATTTTTCTCCTTTCCTTTTTAGTTTGACTTTTGCTTGCGCAGACTTATTGCCGAATAGCCCCAGAGGGGCTACGCCATGACCAACAGATGGTTGACATTACCATCCCTCCTCTGCCCCTTTCATTATTTGCCTCACTCCGCACCAATTAAAAAGCCTTCTGCCCTGAAGGGGCGAAGGCTTACTTCCGCGGTGCCACCCTCCTTATTCCTTCCCTACAGGGAAGGACATCTCTTTTCGGGTACAGTCCCGATTCGAACTCAGGACGATACCCTGGGATCTGATAACGCTTCCCCTGCGGCAAAGTCTACTCGTCCCGATGGAATCGGGACTTTCGATTTGCGGCTCCCAAGTCCATTCACCTCCGGCGCTGGCATCGGCTCACACCCCGGATGCCCAGAAAAATCTTAGATTTTTCTGCGGACCCTTACCCGACTCTCTGAGCCCCGCTTTGGAGCTTACTAGTCTTGTTCACAGCCTTTGACGATATTTAATTGCCCTAGATTATATTCTAATCGTTTCTGCCTGTCAATAGCGGGGCTGGCTCGGCTTGTTATCCCCACCCTCTCACTTCTCTTCAGAAAACAGTAAACAGTGCTGTTAGAGACAAGCCCTCCCGGGTTCCTATTTGTTTTTGCTTTCTCTGGGTCTTGATATCAGTTCAAAGATGGCGCCGCCAGCACCACCGGCATCGAGGTAGGCGAATCTACCCGGGGACTGGGTGAAAAGTTTAGCCCCCTGGGCCACCAAGTTACCAGCTTCGGCGTCGACATCATCCACATAAAAACCGATGTGATGCACGCCTTCTCCCCAGGTATCGAGAAAGCGTGACTGGAATATTCTTCCCTCCACTGGCTGTACCAGCTCAATCTGTAAAGAACCCACAGAGGCAAGAGCCATCCTTGCCTTCCAGGGACGCCCTTTGGCATCGATGCCACTATTTTCAGCGTAGGTCCAGGGACCTATGCCGTACAAGGATGACCATTTCTCAACAACCGGGCCGATGTCTTTCACGGCATAGCCAATTTGAGCCACCTCTTTTACCTGAAACTTACGACCGCTCTGATTTGCCATCTATTCATTCCTCCTCTATCGTTATTGGTTCAAATAGCCGACTGCCTGCATGCACGCTAATCCAGCCTCTTCACACTCAGTGAGACCTTATGCTCACCCAGTTTGTGGCTCTCGGTGAAGGCGCCCGGCTCCGGTGCTTTCTCCAGTAGCTGTTCGGCCAGCGTCTCCTGCTTGATATAATCGGCGAATTCCGTCATCACCTTACGGATATAGCTCGTCACCCTGATAGTAGATGACGATATGGTCGGCAATCTCAAAGCCGGCGGAGCGGCGCATCGTCTGCAACCGGTGCACAATCTCCCGCGCCATACCTTCGGCCTCGAGCTCTGGAGAGAATCTTGGTCTGGTACCTGCCACCCAGTAGTTACTCGTCGGAACTGATAGAATCAGGTTTCTTGCCATTGTCTAAGGTCTCCATATCAGCGATGAGCTTGATGTCTTTGACATTCAGCTCATCCAGTACCTGGGATTTGACCCGCTCCAGGCCTTCCTTTTCTCGCATTGAGTTGACCCTGACCACGACCTCGGCCAGGGGCTGGCGCACCTTGATGCCGGCCTGGCTCCGCGCCGCCCGGCCCAGGCTGGGACACGCATCGCCAGTTGAATATCAGCGGAGAGTTGCTGGTCAATCTGGCTCTCATCCGCCACCGGGAAGTCAGCCAGATGCACGCTCTCCGGAGCATCGGGGAAGGCCGCTCAAGACCAGGTTCTGGTATAGCTCCTCGGCCAGGAACGGGGTGAAGGGCGCCATCAGCTTGGCCAGCGTCACCAGGCACTGGTAGAGGGTGTTGTAGGCTGAGAGCTTGTCGGCGTCGTTCTCGCTCTTCCAGAAGCGCCGGCGGCTGCGGCGCACATACCAGTTGGACAGGCTGTCCACGAAGCCGGCTAATCTGCCAGGCCCCGCCCCGGGGGTCGTAGTTCTCCAGGGCGGTGTCCACATCTATGATTAGCTGGTTAAGCTCGGAGAGAATCCAGCGGTCGAGCTCCGACTCCGCCGGCGAGACCTGCTTCGGGTCGGGCACATAGTTGTCAATGTTGGCATAGGTGACAAAGAACGAGTAAACGTTCCAGAGGGTCATCAGCAGCCGCCGGGATATCTCGGCGATGGCGCTCTCCTCGAATCGTATCGAGCTGCCCATCGGCACGGCGATGTAGATGTACCAGCGCAGGGCGTCGGCGCCGTACTTATCGATTATGTCCCAGGGGTCGACCACATTGCCCTTTGTCTTGCTCATTTTCTCGCCCTGGGCATCCAGGATGTGCCCGTGGCAGATGACATTCCGGTATGAAGGGCGGCCGAAGAGCAGGGTGGATATGGCGTGCAGGCTGTAGAACCAGCCCCGGGTCTGGTCGATGGCCTCACAGATATAGTCGGCCGGGAAGCGCCCGTCCTCGAGCAGGGTCGAGTTCTCAAAGGGATAGTGGTACTGCGCGATGGGCATCGCCCCCGAGTCGAACCAGCAGTCGATAACCTCCGGCGCCCGCCGCATCTGGCCGCCGCACTTCGGGCAGTTATAGGTCATATCATCAACGAAGGGCCGGTGCAAATCGAGCGGCTCTCTCAGCCCGCTGAACCCTGGCTTGCCCTTCAGCTCCCCCATCCCCCCGACGCAGTCGAACTCGCCGCAGGACTGACAGCGCCAGACCGGCAGCGGCGTCCCCCAGTAGCGCTCCCGGGAGAAGGCCCAGTCCACATTATTCTCCAGCCAGTCGCCGAAGCGCCCGTACTTGATATGCTCCGGGTACCAGTTTATCTCGCCGTTGCCGGCAATAAGCTTGCTCTTTCACCGGCCGTGGTCTGGATGTACCAGGTCTGTTTGGCGTAGTAGAGCAGCGGCGCCTCGCAGCGCCAGCAGAAGGGGTAGGTATGGCGGATGGTCCCGCTGCTGAAGCAGGAGGTTCATTTTCTTCAGTTCCTCGAGCACCATAGGGTCGGCTTCCTTGACAAATCTACCGGCGAAGGGATATGTGCCAATAACCTTGCCCTGCAAATCAACCATGTGGACAAAATCCAGGCCATTTTCCTGTCCAGCCTGATAGTCAACCTCGCCATAGGCCGGGGCGATATGCACGATGCCGGTGCCATCCTCCATGGAAACAAAATCGCCGGTAATTACCGGATAGCTGGATGACCGTCTCTTCCTAGTTTTTTCCGGCGTTCCCATTCTGGTGACTGGTATGCCAAAATCCGCCGGATTAAACAGAGGCTCGTATTTCAGACCAACTAAGTCTCTACCCATTACTCTCATCACCACCGGTGCCTCACCCAAACCCGATGGGCCAAGTCGGGCGTTGGCCAAAACCAGATATTCTTTCTCAAGTTCTACCACTACATACTCGGCCTCCGCCGCTACCGCTAGAGCCGTATTGCCCGGTAGCGTCCACGGCGTGGTGGTCCAGGCCAGCAGGTAGGCGGGCTTGCCCGAAGCCGTGACGAGCTGACGGAGCTGGTCACGGGCCTTGGAGCCTTTCAGGGACGATAGGACAATCTTAAACTTGATATAGACCGACGGGTCTTCAATATTATCCTGATAGCCCTGGGCGACCTCGTGGGAGCTGAGGGAGGTGCCGCAGCGGGGGCAGTGGGGGGTGACCTTGTAGCCCTGATAGACCAGCCCCTTGTCCCACATCTGCTTGATGGCCCACCAGACCGACTCGATATAGTCGTTGTTCAGGGTAACGTAGGCATGCTCCAGGTCCACCCAGAAGCCGATGCGGTCGGTTATGTGCTCCCATTCCTTGATGTAGCTGAAAACATTCTGACGGCAGAGGGCGTTGAATCGCTCGATGCCGTATTCCTCAATCTGCTCTTTGCCGGAGAAGCCGAGCTGCTTCTCCACCTCGAGCTCAACGGGCAGGCCGTGGGTGTCCCAGCCGCCGATGCGCGGGGCGTAGTAGCCCTTCATCGTCTTATAGCGGGGGATGATGTCCTTGAGAACGCGGGGCATAACGTGGTGGATACCCGGGCTGGCGTTGGCCGTCGGCGGCCCCTCGTATAAAACGAAGCGGGGGCTGCCCTCCCGCCCGGTCACGCTCTTCTCGAAGACCTTTTTCTCCTGCCACAGCTTGAGTATATTTTGCTCCATCTCAGGCAGGTTCACTCTGCTGTTTACCGGTTTAAACATCCGAAACCTCGCTATATAAAACCTAAGTCCCGCCCCATAGGGACGGGACTTTATTATTCCCGCGGTACCACCCTACTTCCCCGACTCACATCGGGGCACTCATTCCGGGCACAGTATTATGCCCCCATCAGTAATTACGGCTGATGACTCCGACCAAGTCTACTGGTCCCGATGGAATCGGGACGTTCGGTTGGCAGCTCAGGAGGGATTTTCAGAGAGCGGGACACATCTGCTCACACCTTACCAGACTCGCTGGGTGCCGGTAACTCTCCTACTCTTCTCCTTCATCGCTTTGTAGACGGAAGTTTATCACATTATGAAAAACAAATCAACCCAAAAGTCAGATTATTTCTTCTTAGGTTGGATAACTACCTTGCGGGTCTCGCCCTGACCGATGCTTTCAGTAATGACATCGGGGTGGTTGGCCAGAGCCATATGAACAATTCGTCGCTCGTAGGCTGGCATCGGCTCCAGGGTGAAGGGTGCGCCTTTAGTCTTGACCCTCTCCGCCATCTGTCTGGCAAAAGACTCTAGGGCCTGGTAGCGGCGCTGCTTATAACCTTCCACATCAATGACAATAGGCACCCAGGTCTTGACCTGCTGACCAACAAGAAGCCGGACAATATACTGCAAAGCCGCCAGAGTCTGTCCCCGCCGCCCGATGAGAATGCCCAGGTCATCACCCTTGATATTGAGGGCCACCGCCGGGGCGGCTTCCTTTTCCTCAGCGACAACTGGCAGAACCTGAGACTCAATGGTAGCGGTCACTCCGAGCAGTTGGAGCAAATGCTCTACTATTTCCCTGGCGACCTCCGCCGCATCACCCTTGGGCTTGGGTATAGGAGTCACCTGGATGATGGCCTCCTCAGCCCCGATGCCCAGAATACCTGACTTACCTTCTCTTATGACGTTGACTTCTACCTCGTCCCGACTTACGCCTAATTGGTGGAGGGCCCGTTGGACGGCCTCCTCCACGGTCTTCCCGCGCATCTCCAGACTTTCCATGTTCTAATCCCTCTTCTTTGGCCGGCTTTGGCTCAGTGACGGTGGGCGGCGCTTGGAGCTGAGCTACCGGCTCTTTAGTTTTTTTCTCAATAGTCGCTTTATTCCCCGCCCCCCCGAAGAATTTAGGTAGAGTGAAGCCACCCCACCCGGTGACGAAATACTGCATGACGATGCTGATGATATTGGATGTCAACCAGTAAATAGCCAGGCCGCTGGGGAAGGACATGGTCAGGAAGACAAACATAATAGGCATCATCCACAGCATCATCTGGCTCTGACTTTGCTGTTTTGGGTCGGCGGTGGGCAGGGTGGTCATCTTCTGCTGCACCCACTGCGTCACGCCGACCAGGATGGGAAGTATCATCAAAGTATCTGGCGTGGCTAAGTCCAGCCAGAGGAACCGACTCCCCAGGGGCACCTGGGAAAAGACCAGCGGCCAGGAGGTATAAAGGTACTTGGAGAGGCTGAGGAAGTCCTCCGGAGCCGTCGCCAGCACCTTCATAATCGATTGGTAAAGAGCTATCCACACCGGAAACTGAATGAGCATCGGCCATAGACAGCCCAGCGGGTTCATGCCGGTCTGCTTGTACAGCTTCATCTGCTCCTGGGCTAGCTTTTGCTTGTCCTTGGCGTACTTCTTCTGCAGCTCAGCCACCTGGGCCTGAATGGTCTGCATGGCTTTGGTCGCCCGTAACTGTCGCCTCATCAGCGGGTACATCGCCGCCCGGATGAGGATGGTGAGCACGATTATCGTCAGCCCAAAGCTGTTGAAGAGGTAATGGGACAGCATGATAAGGACATTAATTAACGGGGACAGGATAATCAGGTTCCAGATATCACCAAAGCTCAACGGTACCTACCTCACCACTATTTAATGGTAAACTGCCGCAACGCCCCTGTAGCCGCATCTACGGCATAGAGCGTATCCGTGGCGGTATGAATAAAAACGCTTCCCTGGCCGGCACTGAGCGAAGCAAACACCTTTTCTCCCAGGCTAGCCAGTTCCTTAATCTCATTGTTAGCGGTATCCACCGCATAAACTATTCCCGCCTCCGTCGCCACCACCACTGAATTGCCCACCAGGACCAGTGACGAGCTTATGGGACTGTTCAAATCAAACTCGGTCACTTTCTCACCAGTATCCGCCTTTAGAACATAAAGCTTGCCATCAAGATTGCCCGCATAAATCACGCCATTATAAACGACTGGCTTTGCCCAGAACCAGTTGTCGGCCTGGAATTTCCACTTCAGGCTGCCGGTGGCCGTATCCAGAGCGTAGAGATTCGGTCGAAGGAACCGATATAGACCGTATTGCCATCCACTACCGGCGTGGCGACAATCGCCCCCTCAGTCGTGAAATGCCACTTCTCGGTGCCGTTGTCGGCGTTCAGCGCATAGAGTTTCTTGCCGAAAGTACCGATAAACACGGTGTCACCGGCGATGGCCGGCGTTGACCAGATTTTGCTCTCCGGTCTGAAATGCCAGACCTTTACCACTTCGCCGTGTCCAGGCCTAGACCGCCAGCCGCGGGCAGAGGCAAAATAGGCCATTTGAGCCCCTAAGGCTTCTGGGCGACCATGCTCACCCGACAATGGAGCCAGCGATAGTGGTGTCCTCGGGGATATACCCACCTCGGTTTTTCCCTACCGGCAGCGGGTAAAGGCGTAGACCTTACCGTTATACCCGCCGACATAGACCAGATTGTCGGACACGGCCGGGGAGCCATAGATAGCGACAGTAGTCGGGCCTTGAGCACAGCCAAAGCGCGCTGGACGTTGCTGCCATCTTCAGTTGCTCACTGGCCCACAAACGGCTCCCATCAACAATATTCACGGCAATAAGACGGCCGTCCATGGAGCCAACATAAAGGTTATTACCCTCGATGGTTCCGCCCGACCAGCCCTTGGGTATCGTGGTACCACCAGTACAGCCAGTAAAGGTCAGCCCGACCAGGAGCAAGACAACTATTGATAGCCATCTCCGGGATTGCCCTATTTTGCTACACCAGATTCTCACTACTAACTCCAATTATCTTTTAGGCGGCTCAAGAGAAGAGACTCAGACTTATTGCCAGCATCAGGGCACCGGGTCGTAACCTCCCGGGTGGAAGGGATGGCACCGACCGATACGCCTCAGACCCAGCCAGACCCCCTTCGGCATACCATACCGGGTGATTGCCTCGTGGGTATATTCCGAGCAGGTCGGGAGAAAACGGCAGGACGGTGGCATGACCCGGGATAGGGTAGATTGATACAGTCTAATCAAGCCTAAGGCTAATTCCTTCACCTTTCTCCTCAAACATACCTGGCCGTAGCCGTCCTTCCGTTGGAAGGAGCGTCACAGCCTCAGCCACCACTGGCTTTAACCTCTGCTGGTCGGCCAGGCTCACTGTTAATAGCCAGCAAGCCGCCCCGAGATAACAGACGCTCGGCCACGCTCTTCAGGCCGGCATAATCCGCTTCCGCCGCCGATTGGCGGGCAATAAAAATAATGTCCCACCCCGCTTTCAGCGGCGCCGCCCTCAAAATCTCGCGCAACCAGCGCTTGACTCTATTCCTCACTACCGCCTTACCTACCCTTCGACTCACGGAAAAGCCATACCGGGATAAAGTAAGGCCATTGGGTAAGGCCTTCATCACCAGCCAATCAGACGCCCAGGAACTCCCCTGGCTATAAACCAAGGCGTACTGCTGCGGCTTGGTGAGGTACTCTTCTCCCCTCATCACTCCCTTCCCCCGCTCAGCGGTCCCGATACTATCGGGACCCGGCGTCAGACTGTGGTCAATCGTTGCCGACCCTTGAGCCGTCTGGCTTTTAAGACCGCCCGGCCGCCCCGGGTGCTCATTCTCTTTAGAAAGCCATGCTCGCGCTTACGCGGAATTTTCTTTGGTTGATAAGTCCTCTTTGGCACGGTAAACCCTCATAGATAAAAGTTCTCATCAGAAAACACAGGCCAGAACAGTCCTGAGCTGACCAGACCGCTCAGCTCTAGCCAGCACCCCCTGTCTTACGCATATGGGCCGGCACATAGGGTATTAACGCCAGATGCCGTGCCCGCTTGATAGCTGTAGCCAGGATACGCTGGTGTCTGGCACAAGTACCTGTCCGGCGCCGTGGCTCTATCCGACCTCTCTCGGAGATAAAGCTACGCAATTTCGCCGCATCTTTATAATCAATAACCTTGATTTTATTGACACAGAAGGTACACACCTTGCGTACTGGTGCATATCTCGGCCGGCCTGTTCTTGCTGGCCTGGTTCTACTCGATTCTCTAACCACCTATTGTCAACTCCCTACCTCTCTAACCTTCCGCCTTAGGTCGGATGGCCTCTGCCTAAAAGGGAATATCCTCCGGCTCCACCTCACTGACCGCATTGACCACGCTTTCGCCGGTTTTCTCCTCCGGCAGAGGGGCTACTCCCTGTCTATCGAGAAAACTGACTCGATTAGCGACTATCTCATTACGGAAATGCCGTTGACCGTCCTGACCCTCCCACGTATGGGTACGCAGTCTACCCTCAACATAGACCAGCCGACCCTTAGTCAGGAACTGGTTGCATTGCTCAGCTAGCCTCCCCCAGGTGACCACGGCAAACCACTCCGTCTCTTCCTTACGCTCACCATCGGAAGTGGTGTACCGCCAGTTAGTCGCTACGCTAAACGAGGTGACCGGTCGACCATTAGGAGTAAAGCGCATCTCAGGTTCAGTACCCAGGTTGCCAATGACTATCATTTTATTCACGCTAACCATCGATCCCAAACTCCTTTTGCTTTACTCAAACACCCCTAGCTGTCCTTCCCTCCGAGAAGGATTGTCTGGCTAACTTTCTAGTTTAACCAGTAGATGCCGCAGAACCTCCTCGGAAATCCCCAGGTTCGCTTCCAGTTCTCTACTAGACGCCGGTTTCAACTTGCACTTAATCAGAACATAATTACCCTCCAGAGAGTGTTTTATCGGATAGGCCAACTTTCGTTTGCCCCACCGTTCTGTATTGGCAATAGTGCCACCCTTACCGGTGATGAACCGACCTATTTTATCAATCGTCGCCTCAATTTGCTCTTCAGCGATTTCTGGACTCACGATTACCACCAGTTCGTAGTCGCGCAATTCACCTGTTTCCGTTACTACCTTGTCAGATACCATGCCTTTCCCCTAAAAAATTTTACGGTGCATTATACCACACAATCAAGCACATAAACAATGTTTGAAGACGCCCGATAGTCGGCTGACCTTCAGAGCACTCAATCTACATATTCAAAGATTGCTGAACTGGTTCCTTCGGATAACCTGGTATCCCTTAATCAATTCGGCAATGCCCACTGGCAGAGAAATATCGGGCTTAAAACCGGTGGCTTCAATCTTGGCATTGCTCACAATATAGTTCCTTTTGTCCGGGTCTTCACCCACCTTAGCCTCGACAAAGTAGAAGTCGGGGACTTGCTTCTTAATCTCGTCACAAAGCTCCCATTTACTGAGGTTGGCATCGCTCAAGCCGACATTATACGGTTCATCCTTCATTTTCTTGAAGTTGTCAAGACAGTGGATAAAAGCCTTGGCCACATCACGCACATGGATATAGTTCCGTTTGAAGTGGGATTCAAAGAGGATAATACAGCGGTCGGTAACAGCGCGATAGGTAAAATCGTTGACCAGCAGGTCAAGACGCATGCGCGGACTGATGCCAAAGGCAGTCGCCAGCCGCAGGGTAATTGAGTTACCGGCATCCAAAATCAGCTTCTCCGCTTCTACCTTCAGGCTACCGTAAAGGGAAACGGGCCTGAGAGGCGTTTCCTCAGTGCAGTAAACTCCCTCCTGCCCGATGCCATAGCCACTATTGGTCGTCGGGAAAATGACTATCTGGTTGCGACTACGCAGTTCAAGAATCATTTTGACCGCATCCAGGTTCGTGCTCCGGGCACCGACCGGGTCTTTGGCGCACAGAGGCGCGCCGGTGAGGCAGGCCAACGGGAAAATGGCATCGACCCCCTTCAAATATTTTGAAATCAGGGCCTTATCGCGAGCATCGCCACGGACGATGGTTAGCTTCGGGTCGTAACAGCAATCCAGCAAAGATGCCTGGTTATACATGAAATTATCCAGAGCGATGACTTCATAGCCTTTTCTCAGTAATATGGGCACCATGACCGACCCAATGTAGCCTGCGGCTCCAGTAACCAGTATTTTCATCGGCGATTCTCCAATTGTTCTTTATTCGGATATATCCGGAAAACCAGCGCGACGGCCTAATCCCCGGTCTTTAGTATCCATTTTACGGCCTGGTAAAGATTGGAGGCAATGCAGTCAGGCCTGGTGGTAATTTCGTTCTGGTCCCTTACCGGCTCGGCACTGGCTAAAAGGATGGTCTGGCAACCAACCCGGCGTCCGGCTTCAATATCAGTGAGATGGTCGCCAATGACAAAGGACTGACTGAAATCGATACCAAAATCGGTTGCCGCCTGCTCAAGCATCCCCGGGTTCGGTTTGCGGCAATAACAGGCTTTCCGGTATTGCTCCACGACTCCTTCGGTATGGTGGGGACAGTAGTAAATAGCATCGATTATAGCTCCCTCTTGGGCCAATAATCCCAGAACATAGGCATTAATCTCTCTCACGGTATCCTCAGTGTAATACCCTTTGGCCACACCAGCCTGGTTGGTGACAATGATGACCTTGAATCCGTTTTCCTTTAGCCGTCTGACAGCTTTATCCACGCCGGGCAGGAATCTAACCTTGTTGCGTTCGTGGAGGTGGCCAGTATCTTCAACGATAGTCCCATCCCGGTCAAGAAAGACTGCTTTTCCCATAATGTTCCCCCGATACAATCGGGGTGAGCTAGCGACCAAATAGCTCCTTCTCCACCAGTTCACAGACAATATGCCCGATGGTAATATGGCTTTCCTGAATCCGGGGAGTACTGTCCGAAGGCACGGCCAGGACCAGGTCCGCGCCTCGTCGGGATTTTATCGGAGGCCACCTTACCGCCGGTCAGGACAATCGTCTTGGCTCCCTTCTTCTTGGCGGCTTTGATGGCCTCAATCACATTGGGTGAGCGGCCGCTGGTGCTGATACCGATGACAACATCCTTTTCAGTCACCAGCGCTTCTATTTGACGACTAAAAACCATGTCGTAGCCGTAGTCGTTAGCGATGGCCGTCAGTATGGATGTATTCGTACTAAGGGCGATAGCGGGCAACGCCGGTCGCTCCAGCTTAAAGCGCCCCACCAGTTCACTCACCAGGTGCTGAGCATCGGCGGCACTGCCCCCGTTGCCAAAAACCACCACCTTGCCACCGCGATTTATCGCGGCGAGGACAAAGGTAACCATACGCTCTATCTCGCCAAGCATATTTTTGGCCATGGCGAGCTTTACCTGGGCGCTTTCTTCCAGTCCCGATTTTATTATCGGGGCAATTTCGCTCCGCATAGGCACTCCTTGTACCTACTATCTTTACTTTGGCGACTATTTTACTCCAGATAGCCCCCGATTGCAATCGGGGTGACCCAAGATGAGCCATCTGTCTCTTTGGGACAAGCTGAGGCTAGTAAGGTACGACAGAAGAGACTGGGCTGAAAAATAACCAACTTTTGAACGCAACCCTGCTTGGGGAAGAGCCGCATTGACAAAGTCCTAAAGGTAGGGTTAAACTCAAGTTTCAGCATGTCAAAGAGCCAAGAACGGTGCGAATTGGCTCAATAGGCTTGCCAGTGACCGATGTTGAGGTGCGTATTGCCGATATCGATACCGGTCAAGGTAGTCTCCCACGCGCGTGGAATTCTGCGAGAGTTTTCCCAAGACCATGGTTGGCAAGGTACTAATGTTATTAGGTCAAGTAATCCGCAATTGCCGGAGCCACCAGCCAGACCGACACGAAAAGGCTGGCATTTGTTCGGTGTGCCATATGGCGAGCTTTAGAGCAGTAATCTGATGAAACTAGAGCTAATTGCCCCAGCCACACCAGGCAGCTCGAAATCGAAAGAAGGCTTTAATCCCACCGCTAGGCCTGGCGATGGTGGCCGCTTTAACCCCACCCGATGTTGAAGTCTCCTTAACTGATGAGAATGTCACGGCTATAGACTTCCAAAAGCAAATCGATTTAGTCGGAATCACGGCGCTGACTATCACGGCGCAGCGTGCCTACGAGATCGCTGACACTTTTAGAGCCAGGGGGGTCAAGGTTGTCCTGGGGGGCATCCATCCTAGTGTTCTGCCGGAAGAAGCGAGACAGCATGCCGATGCCATAGTCATCGGGGAGGCTGAGGGGGTCTGGCCAAAGGTGATTGAAGATTTTAAGGCCAACAAGCTGCAAGGAGTGTACCAGCAGCTTGAGCGACCCAGCTTGGTTGGCTTGCCTATCCCCCGACGAGACCTGTTCGCCAAGGGGGCGTACTATGTCAGGAACACGCTCTCAACCACCAGGGGCTGTCCCTATTCCTGTGCCTTCTGCACAGTCACCTCTTTTTTCGGTCATACCTATCGCTGTCGCCCCGTAGAAGAAGTCCTCAGGGAAATCGAAACACTCGGCAAGAAGAATTTCATTGTCTTCCTTGATGATAACATTGTTGGCAACCCCAAGTTTGCCAAGGAGTTCTTTCGCGCCCTTATTCCCTACAAAATCAAGTGGGTAGCCCAGGCCTCAGTCACGATAGCCAGAGATGACGAATTACTCAAGCTGGCGGCCGACAGTGGCTGTATCAGCCTGTTTATTGGCTTTGAGTCAATATCTCCAACTAGCCTGGCGGCGGTGGGCAAGAAGATTAACGTGGTAGACGAATACGAAGAGGTGATCAAAAGAATTCACTCCTACGGCATCGCTATCCATGGCTTCTTTATCTTTGGCTTCGACGAAGAAGATGAAGGTGTTTTCAAACGCACTGTCCACTTTGCCCAGAAAATGCGTCTAGAGACTGCTCAGTTTGATTATCTCACGCCGTATCCGGGAACTGCCTTCGGCGAATCCCTGGACAAGGCCGGGCGAATACTCACTAAGGACTGGGCACGGTATGGATATGAACTCGTATTTGAGCCAAAGTCAATGACACGAGAGACGCTGCAAAGGGGGCATGACTGGGCTTGGTGCTGAGTTCTACAGCCTACCGTCGATTTGGCGACGGCTGGGAATAAGACACCCTCATCCCTGGGTGTTCTGGATAGCGAACCTTGCATTTCGAGCTCACCGGCGGAAGGAACGGCAGGCTAATTCTAAGAAATTTCGAGAGGTTCTGGGGAAGCGCCGATGATGTCGAGCAGGCTGCTTCTGAACCAGTGGTGGCCCACCCATCTTCCTCAGGTACTTGCGCTGACCTCTTCTATCGTTATGCTCCTGCCTGTGTAGTTCAGTGGAATCGCAGCTCCTTCCCTTGACAGGTTGCCCGCATCTGAATTAGAATTCCGCTGTCCGTACTCTGTATGGACGCTATTCAACCAGGCCGGATTTTGCTACATAACAGGAAGGAGGAAGAGACATGGCTATGGCACTTGAGGGTATCAAGGTCATTGATTGCTCACAGGTAGCCGCCGTGCCGGTGGCTGCCCGCATCCTCGGCGATTTCGGAGCGGATGTCATCCACATTGAAAACCCGACCACAGGTGATTACTGGCGGAGTTTTAAGGATGCTCAGCAGGAGCAGGGTATTGGTTGGCCATCCGACTTCGACTACAACTGGGAAAACTTCAACCGCAACAAGCGGAGCTGCACCGTTGACCTTTCCAAAGAGAGCGGGCGTGCCATCATCCATAGGATGGTGGAAGAAGCCGATGTTTTTGCCAGCAACCTGCGGACCTTCGAGCTGGAAAGGTTCCAGGTGGATTATGAGACACTGAACAAGATAAACCCGCGGATTATCTGGGGTAATGTCAACGGTTACGGTAAGGCGGGCCCGGACAAGGACCTTCCGGCTTTTGACACTACCGCCTTTTGGGCACGCTCCGGGTTTCCCTACCTGATGTCCATGCCTGGTGTTCCTTGCATCGGTTACCGAGTGGCAATGGGCGACAATATGGCCGGGATGACCCTTGCCTATGGCCTGATGCAAGCCCTCTATGTCAGAGAGAAGACCGGCATCGGTCAGGAAGTAAACATCTCGTTATTACATACCGGTCTCTACCAGATAGGGTTTGACGTGTCCGCAGCGCTCATCACCGGGATGGACATTGCGGACTGGCGTGCTCCCGACCCGCCGATGGAGTTGCAGCAACAAGCTCAGGTTGCGATTATGCAGATTATGGCTTTCTACGTCGACAGGATGAAGGTTCGCAGCCCGCTAAGTGGCATGTACATAACCAAGGACGGAAGGACCCTGGTCTTCACTATTTTGCAGCCGGAACGCTACTGGGTGAAGTTCTGCAATGCTGTTGGGCGGACGGACCTGGCCGAAAACCCCAAGTACGGCACAATGGAGGGACGGTCTGAGGACGCCCCCCAGCTGCGGCAAATCTTCATGGAGATATTCATGACCAAGACCTATGACGAATGGCATCCCCTGCTTAAGGAGATACCATATGCTCCTCGTCAGACCATTAAAGAGGCTGTTAATGACATTCAGGCGAGGGAGAGTGGCTGTTTTGTGTCTTACGACCACCCCCAGCGTGGGCGCATCGAGCAACTGGCTAACCCGGTGATGATGAGCAAGACGCCGGCCAATGTCCGGAGGCCGGCCCCGGAATTCGGCCAGCACACCGAAGAGGTCCTGCTTGAGTACGGCTACTCCTGGGAAGACATTACCCGTTTTAAAGAGGAAGGCGCAATCGCCTAGTCAACTAGCCAGAATGTTCAGCTTCTCATCCGCCGCTGACTCTTCCCCCAAGATATAGGCAAGGGGTGTTTAAGAGGGGCGCAGCCCCAGGAGATATAAATGGGTGTAAAAGAATCCCGACGCGTCGGGACTCTTTTTATTTTCCTCCCCTTATCAAAGGCGTGAGGTTCATAAACCCTTGATATTGAAGCGGACTTAGGACAAGGAGTACAATACGGGGAGAGGTGGAGGTACGGGCTGATGAGCCTTGATATTGGCATTATCGGGCTGGCGCAGAGCGGCCGGACGACCATCTTTAATGCCCTGACCAAGGGGCAGGTCGATACGGCACGGTATTCTCAGGAAGCCGCTTCACCACATATCGGCGTCGCCAGAGTGCCGGAGCCCCGACTGACAGTGCTGGCCGATATGCTCCATCCCAAGAGAGTGGTTCCGGCCACGACCAGATACATTGATATCGGCGCCTCGGTCAGAGACCTGGCCAAAGACAAGGGCATCGGAGGGCAATTGCTGAATCAGTTGAGCGCTGTCGATGCCCTCATCAATGTCGTTCGAGCTTTCAAGGATGAGAGCCTGCCCCATGTGGCCGGTAGTCTGGACATCGACCGGGACATTGCTGATATGAACCTGGAACTGACCTTCTCCGACCTGGCTCTGATGGAACGGCGGCTGGGAAGGATTGAAACCTCCCTCAAGGGGGCCAAGCCGCCGGAGCGCCCGGGTCTGCTCCGTGAGCAGGAGCTGCTGATGAGGATTAAGGCCAGCCTGGAAAAGGATGTGCCCGTCCGGGAGCTAGCCCTGACTGCCGAGGAAACCCGAATTATTGCCGGCTATCAGTTTCTTTCCGCCAAGCCGCTCTTGATTGCGGTCAATATCGGAGAAGACCAATTACCGCAGGCGGAATCTCTGGAAGCCGAGTTGAACTCGCGCTATGCCCGACCCAAATGTCGCGTGATTGCTTTGTGTGGCCAGCTGGAGATGGAACTGGCCCAACTGGACGATAGCGCCGCTGAGGAACTGCGCACGGGCTACGGTTTGAAAGAATCCGGGGCCGACCGCACCATCAAACTTTCCTACGAGCTTCTGGGTCTCATCTCCTTCTTTACCATTGCCTCAGGGGAGGTCCGGGCCTGGTCTATCCCGGTCGGCACCGAGGCGCTCAAGGCGGCGGGCAAGATTCACTCGGACATGGAGCGGGGCTTCATCCGGGCCGAGGTCATCAGTTATGCCGACCTGATTAAGAGCGGTAGCGTGGCCGAAGCCCGCAAGAAAGGGCTCCTCCGATTGGAGGGCCGGAACTACATCGTCGTGGACGGTGATGTCATTACCTTCCTGTTCAATGTGTAGCTATAGAAGTGCCTATATCGGCCAGCCGAGCCAGTCGAATAGCCCGAGCATCTTCAGCCCGACATAGAACATCAGGGCGATAAAGACATAGGTCAGTTGTTTCGCGGGGAGGCGGTGGGCAGTTATGGCGCCCACCTGCGCCAGTCCAATGCTGGTAATGGCCAGGAGAAACCACGACTGCAGATTGACATAGCCGACAGAGTAGGCGGGCAAACCGGACACGCCGAGGCCATTGACGATATAGCCGATAACACCGCCAATGCTGGAGAATAGCATCATGGCCAGGGAGGTGGCCACGGCCCGGTGCATCTGGAACCGGAGTAATAGCGTCATCACGGGGACCACCAGTATGCCACCGCCGATGCCGACGAGACCGGTGACCAGACCAATGGGTAAAGCCACCCCCACCCACAGCCAGGGGTTGCTTCGGGGCGTCTCTTCAATCTTGGGGAGCCGGGCAGTAACCATTCGGATGGCAGCGGCCAGCACCAGGGCGCCAAAGCCCGTCTTTAGCGCTGTGCCGGGGAGGTGAACCGCAATGGTCGCTCCCCCGAGAGCGCCGGCCAGGCTACAGCACCCCATGATAATAGCGGCTCGCCACCAGACAGCGCCCCTCCGGTGATGTTGCCAGACGCCGCTGATAGCGGTGGGCAGGACGACCAGGAGATTGGTGCCGAAGGCAAGCTTTATGGCCATATCGGTGGGCAGACCCATGCTGGTGTATACCATGTATTGCACCGGGGTCATAATGAAAGCACCCCCAATACCCAGGAGTCCGCTGGCAAAACCAACGATTACTCCCGTCACGAGCAGAGTAATGATGTGAGTGACTGTCATACCGACCAAGCTTTGTTCTTCCTTCTGACTGCCAAATTAGCTTTCTATTATAAACCTTCCGCTTCCTAAGTGCTAGACTGTGAGTTGTTTCTTGGCCTCACCCCCTGAATGGGAGCAAAACACAAACCATAGAAGCCTCTTCTTAATACCCCATTGGGAAAGCTCGAAGGGGCGTAAGTCCCTTCGAAAAATCAATGATTCCCCCTTCCCCTTGCTAGGGGAAGGGGGATCAAGGGGGATGGGGTGATAAGCCAGTCTCAAGAATACTGAATCGTGAACAGGGTTCTTTGTGGTATAATAATCGGGGAAATGGGGCTGTAGCTTAGTTGGGAGAGCGCCGCCTTTGCACGGCGGAGGTCAGGGGTTCGAATCCCCTCAGCTCCACCAACCGCTTGCAAAAATAAAGCAGAAATTGTCCGATGACTTGCAACTGGTACACGGTAATTGGTCAGTACCCACTCTTTTATTGCTTGAATACTTAAGCAGTAGTTTGTTGTGTTGTCCCGACTAAGGTCACAAACACTCATAAAGTGACATTAATTTCAATGGAAAAGAAGAGCTTTTCAAGCGTAAGTCTCCGAAGAAATCCTTATATTTCTGATGACTTGAAGAAAGTTTTCCGGCATGAAGACGGTAGAATGTCGGGGACTAATCCCGCTTAACCGGCGCTCAATATCTAAGGCTTGCTAAAAGTCTGAATTCCCGCTGTGAGTCCGTTTTCGGTTTTTTCCTTAAAAGGAAATGTGGCGTCATATTGCGCAAATTCGTTCTCATCGACCGCGAAAGCAGTACTCTCAATAAATTTTCCCGGCATATTGTTTAACACACCCTGCTTCAGCTCCAGTGCCAGCAAGGCAACCGCAAATTTATCGTCAGCGGTCTTGATTTCGTATTTTTCGGCACATCTAAAACCGAAACGGCTATAATATCTTGGGTCTCCGTAGATGCAAATGGCTGGATACCCCATGTCCCGTGCAAGATTAATTGTATGAATAATCAGAGCGCTGCCTATGCCCTGTTTTTGAAACGCGGGCAGTACGCTTACAGGCCCAAAGCTGATGACTTCTTTTTCCTCACCCTGTTTGCATTTAATAATCCCCCGGCTGTAAGCAATCTGCCCCACAATCTGGCCTTCTTTTTCAGCAACAAAGTCAAGTTCCGGAATAAAATCGTTGCTGTTTCTGAGATTGTGCAGAATAAAATGTTCGTTGCATCCCGGAACATAGAGATTCCAAAATGCTTCGCGTATCAGTTGCTCAACATTTCTGTAATCTTTTTCCTTTTCGTTTCTGATGATTAGATTGATATTAGACATCACCAATAGTATAACCCTTTACCAAATTCCAGTACAGAAAAAACTAATATTTACGTGCAAATTCAAACCCTGCATTACTATTGGACACGGATCTCCAGTCCATATTTTGGAAAAAGACATCCCGATATTAATACAAAGGCAACAAGATAGTAGCTTGTGATATCTGAAAAAGCGTAGTTCACATTGAACAGACAAGCCCATATCATTCCACCTGCAAAACAATATTCGTTTGAACAAGCATTCGTTGTATCTCTGGAATCAGTCTCTTCTTCTCAAACAGGAGTTCGGGAACTGTTCCGAATGGCCCACCAAGGGGGACGATACCTAGAACTCCCCGGAGGTCTAAAACCGGCTGGCCAGGGATAGTCTTTTCAATAACCTTCTCGTGTTGAATAATAGGGAATTCTATCCTCTCCTTTAATGAAGTATTGACAAGCATGAGTTATTACAAATATAATTAGTAATATTAGGAACTGGTATTAATAAGATGCGTAGAGAAACTAGACAGAGAGAAGCCATTCTGAAGAGTTCTGAGAAATACTAAAAGCCCACCCTACACGCTGATTGGATATATGAAGAGGTAAAAAAAGAGATACCTAATATCAGCAAGGGAACCGTTTACCGCAACCTTAAAGTCCTGCGAGAAGGCGGACAAATCTCAGAGTTGAATCTTAACGGGACTGTAAGTAGATTTGAGGCAAAGCAGGAGAGCCATTACCATTTCAGATGTGAACAATGCGGCCGAGTCTTTGATGTTGATGAGCCAGTCGATAGAGCGTTGGACAGAAAGGTAGCAAAGAGAACGGGATTCAAGATATCGTACCACCAGCTTGAGTTTCGCGGCGTATGCCATGATTGTCAGCATAAACAGAGATAAAGGAGGAGGTGTATGGCAGTTAAAAAAGCCGGTGAAAAATACAAGTGCAAGATCTGCGGTAACGAGGTCATCGTAACCAAGGCCGGGGGTGGAACGCTGGTCTGCTGCGGGAAAAACATGGAAAAAGTCGAAGGATAGGAGGAATACTGCGTGAATAAATCAATTAAGGGGACACGGACAGAAAAGAACCTGCTGGCGGCTTTTGCCGGAGAATCACAGGCAAGAAACCGCTACACCTACTTTGCCAGCGCCGCTCGAAAAGAAGGATTCGAGCAAATTGCTAACGTATTCACCGAGACTGCAGAAAACGAGAAGGAACACGCCAAGGTATTCTTCAAATACCTCGAGGGGGGAGATACTGAGATAGTGGCGGCTTACCCGGCGGGGATGATCAAAGATGCTAAGGCTAACCTCGAAGCTGCCGCTGCCGGTGAGAATATGGAGTGGACCACCATTTATGCTGATTTCTCAAAGACCGCCAGAGATGAAGGATTTCCTGAGATTGCACGCTCGTTCGAGCAGATTGCCAAAGTAGAGAAATTTCACGAATCCAGATACCGAAAGCTAGCCAACAATGTAGCTGTTGGCGAGGTATTCAAGAAGAAAGCACCCGTGAAGTGGCATTGCATAAATTGCGGCTATGTATACGAAGGTACAGAAGCGCCAAAGGAATGCCCAGCCTGTAAGCACCCTCAGGCATATTATGAGATACTGGCGGAGAATTACTAAGGAATCGAATATATTTTTTACAAATAAGATTTAAAAGGAGGATTAAATGAAAAAAAGGAATCTTACCACGAACCAGGGAGTTCCTGTTACCAACAACCAGAGTTCACTAACTGTAGGAGAGCGGGGGCCTGTGCTGCTCCAAGACGTGCACCTCATTGAGAAGATGGCACATTTTGACCGCGAACGAATCCCGGAGAGAGTGGTTCACGCCAAGGGAGCCGGCGCCCACGGCTACTTCCAGGCTTATAAGAGCATGGCTAAATATACCAAGAGCCAAATTCCTACAGGACCCGGAAAAGAAGACCGCGGTTTTTGTCCGCTTCTCAACCGTGGTGGGCTCCAAGGGATCTGCGGACACACTGCGTGACCCCAGGGGCTTCGCTGTCAAGTTCTATACCGAAGACGGCAACTACGACCTGGTAGGCAATAACCTACCCGTTTTCTTTATCCGGGATGCCATCAAATTTCCGGATATGGTGCATGCTTTCAAACCGGCACCGAATACTAATATCCCAGATGATAACCGTTTCTGGGATTTCATCTCACTGACTCCAGAGTCAACACATATGATTACATGGCTATTTTCCGACCGTGGCACGGTCAGAAGCTATCGTACTATGGAAGGTTTCGGCGTTAATACTTACAAGTGGGTCAATGCCGAGGGAAAAGCAGTGTACGTCAAGTATCACTGGAAGCCGGCGGCGGGAGTCCATCCCATCGACCGCCATGAGGCTACTCGCCTTGCTGGCGAGGATCCGGATGTTGCCACTCGTGACCTCTATGATACTATTGCCTTGGGTAAAACAGTGGAGTGGGAACTGTTCGTGCAAATCATGGATATTGCCGAAGAGTTAAAGCAGACCTTTGACCCGTTGGATGTCACCAAGACTTGGCCGGAAGACAAGTTCCCGCTTATGCCGGTCGGTAAGATGGTTCTAAACCGCAATCCGGAGAACTTCTTTGCTGAAGTTGAACAGGCTGCGTTCTGCCCTGCCTCCATTGTACCGGGAATTGAACTCTCGGCCGACAAACTTTTGCAGGGCAGAGTATTCTCCTATGCGGATACACAAAGACATCGCCTAGGTACGAATTATCTGCAACTACCAATTAATCAACCTAAAGTTCCAGTAGATAATAACCAGCGCGATGGGACGATGCAACACACTATCCACATCGGTGCTGTTAACTATGATCCCAATACTTTAGCAGATGGCCTGCCCGCTGAGGCGCCAGCTTCTCCATCAGAAAAATACCAGGTGGAAGGGGCCGTAGTACGCCAAAAGATAAGTCTTACAAATGACTTCGAGCAAGCAGGGCAGCGCTATCGTTCACTGAGCAAGATAGACCAAGACCATCTGGTGGATAATATTGTTGATTCCCTCGGAAAGACTAAGAAAGCCATTCAAAAACGGATGGTGGGAAACCTTACTCAGGCTGACGCTGAACTGGGCAAGCGTGTGGCTAAGGGGATGAAACTTTAACGGATGTGGAAGGAAACGGAACCGCTATTGTTCCTAATACGAGCGTGGCGGTTCCGTTTCCCTTGGTTGTTCCAGACAAACTACTTTAATGGTTCTAGGTGATGATACTTTGCTCCACCAGAGACGCAACCCACTATTGAAGGTGCGGGTTCAACTACCTGATTTGGCCGGCTCCGCCAGAAGCTCGGCGCTGTGCACCACCTTGATTTTGCTCTGGCGCTTATCCAGACCACCCCGCAACTGCAGGACGCAGGCAACGCAATTGGTTACCACGGTGTCAACTCCGGTGGCCTCAATCTCATCCAGCTTCCGTTTCAGAATTGATTTGGACAGCTCCGGATAATCGAGCACCACCTGCCCGCCGAAGCCACAACAGACATCGGCGTCAAACATCTCCACCAGCTCAAAACCCTCCCGGACCAGCAGTTGCCTGGGCTCGCTCTGAACACCCAGCCCCCGTTTCAGATGACAGGGGTCGTGGTAGGTGACCTTCTTATTCAATTGAGGCTTCTTCTCGCCGGCAGGAGTCAGCTCCAGAATCAACTGCGAGAAATCACGCACTTTACTGGCCAGTCGGTTAGCTCGCTCGCCCCAACCCAGCTTATTGGCCAATAGCTCCGGATATTCCTTTTGCAGCAGCATAGCACAGCCGGGGCAAACGGTAACGACATAGTCGGGCTCGCCTTCTTCCAGCGCAGTAATGTTCGTCCTGGCCAGGCTGATGGCCGTCTTGACATCGCCGGCATACAAGGCGGGGGCACCACAGCAGGCCTGCCCCGCCGGATAATACGGCTCAGCGCCATATTCACGCAGAACCTTCATCACATCTTCACCCAGGTCGGGATAGGCATACTCGGCAACACAACCGGCGTAAAACGCAACCCGGGGCCTGGTTCCAGAGTTGGGTGAGGAGCAGTCCTTCAATCTGGTTTTCAGCGAGTTGGCCGGCAGGGCGGGTAGGCTGATAGTCTCGGTTAGGGAATTCAAGGGATAAGGTAGCTTCCGTATCATCGCGTCTTTATCAACGAAAGGTCGCTGTAAGTAAGAGCCAAGTTTTACCGCCCGGTCAAGTCGCCCCGGATGCTTCAGGATGTTGCCATAGGCCACCCGACGGCTTAACGGCAAGCCCTTCCTGGCCACCAACTCAGCCTTGAGTCGTTTTATCAGGCGCGGTATGTCAATGCGGGCCGGGCACACCTGCTGGCAGGCCATACAGCCCAGGCACAGACTGGCCAAATCTTCCGCCTTGTCCATCCCGTGCAGGAAAGCCGTCAGGATGGTGCCAATGCCGCCCTGATAGATATAGCCATAGGTCTGCCCCGCCACCGAACCAAAAACCGGGCAGGTATTAAGACAGGCACCGCATCTCAAACAATACAGTGCCTCCCTGAAATCGGCCGATTCCCTCATCGCCGTACGGCCATTGTCTACCAGAACGATATGGACTTCAGTTGGGCCCTGCCCGCCAAGTTGCGCCACACCCGGGATAGCGTGGCTCCGGCTGGGGCCGGTGATGTAAGAGATATAAACCGGCATCTTCATCGCCATGGTGCTGCGGCTGAGCAAGCGGAGTATGGCCATGGCATCTTCCCAGCTAGCAACGATTTTCTCATAGCCCACCACCGCCACATGCAGCGGCGGCAGGGTGGTGCTCATGCAACCGTTACCTTCATTGGTCACAAGGGCTACCGTGCCGGTCTCGGCAATGGCCATATTAGCCCCCGAAATGCCCATATCGGCCTCGATGTAAGACTGCCGCAGGGCGCGGCGACAAGCAGTGAGCAACACCTGCGGGTCAGGCTCCAGTTTCTGGCCGGTGGCTTTGGAGAAAAGCTCGGCGATTTGCTCAACGGTCTTGTGCATGGCGGGGCCAACGATATGGGCTGGTCTTTCCCCGGCGAGCTGGACAATCCATTCGCCGATATCCGTCTCTTTCACCTCAATGCCTTGCTTTTCCAGGTGCTCCCTCAACTCAATTTCTTCGGTCAGCATGGACTTGGACTTAACGATATGCTTCACATTATGCTGTTGCGCCAGGTTCAGCACATAGTCGTTGGCTGACCTGGCATCTTTGGCTTCAAAAATGTGGGCCCCAGACTTAATGGCTTCCGCCTTGAATTGCTCGATAAGCTGGGGGAGGTTGGCAATGGCTTCTTCTTTGACGCGATGAATCTCCCGACTCAACGGCTCAAAATCGGGTGCCGCCGCGGCGGCCAGGTGCCGAAAGGGGCGAGCCAGCAAGCGTCGCCTTTGCAGCGCCGTCTGCAGATTCTGGTCGGTCAGTGCCTGATGCAGGCGCTTCCTCATAGCTCGGCTCATCGGGTACCTCCCGTCTGGTTCACCAGGACAATGTGTTCTTCGGCCGGCCCCTGAGCCCGCGCCATTAAAGCCCCGGGTATATCCCCGGTGGTATTCCGACCGGTGAGATAGGTGATGTAGCTGGGCCATCTACCATCTGACTTATCTCGGGCCACTGACTTGAGTCGAGCCACCGCCGCATCCAGAGTGGGAACAAGCGCCGCGCTGTCAAGGAGCGTCACATGGATTAGCGGTAGAACAGACACCAGACGAGAATTGCCTTCATTACACAGCATAACCACAGTGCCAGTCTCGGCGATGGCTAAATCCGCTTCAGAGATACCCATATCGGCGGCAATGTACGACTGTCTTAAAGCACGGCGGGCGGTCTGAAGTATGGCTGACGGTTCAGCCTCAACTTTCTCGCCGGCTGGCTATTGAGACCAGCGCTGCTATATGCTCAAGCGTCTTCTCGTCGGCTGTCTCCGCCGGATTTAGAGCCTTCTCCCCAGCCAGTTGGACGAGCCAGTCGCCGAGGTCAGTTTCAGTTACCTCAAGCCCGGCCTTGGCCAGGCAGTCTCTCAACCCAATCTCTTTCGCCAGCGCCGACTTTGCCTTGACGACCCGCTTGGCCTGGTGCTCTTGCGCCAGTTTCAAGATATAGTCATTGGCCTCAGCGGCGCTCCTGGCTTCATACACCATGGCTCCGGCCATGCTCGCTTCGGCCGTAAATCGCTCAATGACCTCACGAGTGGCTACGCTCATTTCTTTCTCCCGGGGCCAAAGATATGGCTGGGATTAGCCCCTAGCCAACATTATAAACCAGAGCCTCCTTTCTGCGCCAATCTACTCTATTTTTGGATTTGCAACCAGCAAAATATTGATGCTAATATGAACCGAAAGACCGCTCACCAAACTCCGAAAGGAGGAGGATGAATACCCAGACCAAAGGTCCTAAGGAACTTTTCAGTGAAGTTATTGATAAGGGATTATGCGCCTATTGTGGCGCCTGCGCCGGCAGTTGCCCCTACCTAGTAGCTCATAAAGGTCGGATAGTGCTTCTGGACAACTGCACGCTGACCGACGGCCAGTGCTACCAGTACTGTCCCCGCACTTACACCGATATGGAAGCCATCAGCCAGCGAATCCTTGGCCTGCCTTACTCCGGAGATGAGATAGGCACTACCCGACAGGTATTGATGGCGCGCTCGGCCAGCCCCCGCATCAGGAGGCGAGCGCAATACGGCGGCACGGTAACCACACTATCATCACTGGCGCTATCGGAGGGACTTATTGAGGCCACCGTTCAGACCAGAATGTCGCCGGACAAGACCCCGGCTGGTTTTCTGGCACGGAGCGCAAAGGATGTATTAGCCGGCGCTGGCTCCAGCTACATGGCCTGCCCGGTGCTGGAGAGCTATAACCGTATACCCAAGGAAAACAACGAAAAGCTGGGCATAGTGGCCATGCCCTGTCAGATTCTGGCACTGAGCAAGATGAAGGCCCGGCCACCGCAGAATCGCTTTGATGTCAATAATCTTCAGTTGACGATTGGCCTTTTCTGCACCTGGGCGCTCTCGGCTGATGGCTTTCATAAGTTCCTCAAAGAGAAGATTGACCTGCCCAAAGCCGCCAAGTTTGATATTCCACCCCCGCCCGCCAACCGATTCGATGCCTACCTGCCATCGGGTGTAACCTCATTCCCTCTGGATGAAATCAGGAAATTCACCATGCCCACCTGTGCCTACTGCCTGGACATGACGGCCGAGTTCGCCGATATCTCGGTTGGTTCCGCTGAAGGGGTTGAAGGCTGGAACACCGTCATCATCCGTACCGAGGTTGGGGCTAAGCTGATTGAGATGGCCAGGACTAAAGGGAAGCTTGAAACTGATAGCCTGCCGCCGCAGAATCTGGCTCACCTCAAGGAAGCGGCGCTGAATAAGAAGAAGCGAGCCTTAAGACAGATTGTTGACCGCACCGGCGATAAGAACAACCTGCTTTACCTTGGTCTCTCACCGAGCATAGCCGGCCGACTGCTCGCCTAGCTCTTCGCCGGCGAGGAGGGAATCATGGCCAGTATTGGAGGGGAATATTATGAAAAGTAATGCTCTCCGAATCAACGAAAAGGACAATATTGTCATCGCGACACAGCCTATCCAGAAAGGCACTTCGGTCGTCGTGGATGGTCGGAAGCTGTTCCCCGCGGCCGAGGATATACCACTGGGCCACAAGATTGCGCTGGTGTCCCTGGCTAAAGGCCGGAAGGTACTCCGGTATGGTGAACCCATCGTCCAGGCCACACGCGCTATCAAGAGAGGCGAGTGGGTGCATGTGCACAATACCCGGCCGATTCTGGGCGACCTGAAGGAATAAGTCTCAAACCGTTGGAGGAACAACTATGGAGTTTATGGGTTTCAGGCGCAAGGATGGTCAGTCTGGCATCCGCAACCATGTGCTGGTAATGTCCTCCGTTTGCTGTGCCAACGGTGTGGTGGAGGCCATCGGTCGGGCTCTGCCTGATGTGGTCACGGTTCTCCACGCCTACGGCTGCGGCTATGCCCCGGAGGATTTTCAAGTTAGCCTGCGCACGCTGAGCGGGCTGATTAATAATCCCAATGTGGGTGCGGTACTGGTCATCGGACTGGGTTGCGAAGGGTTGAATTCCGGGCTCCTCGTTCAGGCGGCCCGGAACAAACCGGCGGAAGCCCTGGTGATTCAGAAAAGCGGCGGCAGTGCCCCGACAGTCGGCCGGGGTATTGAAATCGCCGCCAGGTTTCTCAAAGACTTGAGAACGCAGAAGCGGGAGCCAGTCCCGGTCAGCGAGTTAACCGTGGGTCTGGAGTGCGGTGGGTCGGACGCTTTCTCCGGCATCACGGCCAATCCGGCGGTGGGCGCGGCGGCCGACCGCTTCGTGGCCCAGGGCGGCACCGTGATACTGGCCGAGACAACGGAGATGATTGGCACCGTCCATATCCTCAAACGCCGCTCGGCCACGCCAGAAGTGGCGAAGAAGGTGGAGCGACTGGTGAACGGTTGCGAAAGAATGGTGCGGGCTACCCTTGGAGAGCGCGCCGGAATGGTCATTGCGCCAGGCAATATTGAGGGCGGGCTTTCCTCCATTACCGAGAAGTCGCTCGGCTGTATCATGAAGGGCGGCACCACACCGATACAGGAAGTGATTGACTATGCCTATCGCCCCACCAGGCGTGGCCTAATCATTATGGACACTCCCGGATACGATATTGACTCTATGGCCGGCCTAGCCGCCGGCGGTGCCCAGCTTATTCTCTTCACCACCGGTCGGGGCTCAATTGCCGGCTTCCCGGCGATTCCCGTCATCAAGGTCGCCAGCAATTCCCACACCTACCAGAATATGCCCGGCGATATGGATGTCAATGCCGGCAAAATCATTGACGAGGACAGGACTATTGATGGGGTTGGACAGGAAATCTTTGAGCTCGCCCTCCGTGTGGCTAACGGCGAGCTCACCTGCGCCGAGCTTAATCGCTCGGCCCCCTTCAATATTCTGAAGCAGGGCCCAACCTTCTAAGAAGGAGAGAACGTCAAGGCCCGGGACTGGTCGGATAGCTGGCGTACCGGGCGTGTTCTGGCTGCTCTCCAGCTTGCCCGGCTCGCCGTCGGTTGAAGCCAGATGTACAAAACAGAGGTACACCGTATCCGCCCAGATACGGCGCACCGTTGCTTCCCTCGGTCAGGACCTTTTGTCTATCTCCAGCCCCCGCGGGCGCCCCTTCCCATTCCCAGCGGTCCGGCGGGCCAGTTGAACCCACCCATCATGATGGTATCTACACCCTCGGGTGTGCAAATACCCTCATTAACAATCTTCATGGCCTCTCGCCGCACTGCAGCAAAGATTCTGTTCCCGACAAAGCCGGTATCTCCCGGTATATCCTTCACTCTAGCATGGACCTTGCCAAACTTGTCACACAGGTCCTCTATCAGCTTTATCGTCTCCTCTGAAGTGTCTGCGGTCCAGATAACCTCGACGGCGCGCATGATGTTGGCCGGGCTGAACCAGTGCATGCCGATGAACCTGTCCTTGCGGTTGGTCACGGCGGCGATGTCGGCGATAGTGAACATCGAGGTATTGCTGGCAAAGACGGCCTCTTTCTTTACGAGCTTGTCCAGCTCGCCCCACACCTGGAGCTTTATCGACTTGTTCTCCAGTTCTCCGCTCGGGCCACCACCGATGGCCTCGATGATGACATCACAGTTCTTCAGGTCATCCACCTTGGTGGTCAGTGTGAGCCTGGCCAGGGCTTCATCCATCTGTTGCTGGGTAATCTTTCCCCGTTCCACGCCGCCCTTCAGCCCGAAACGGCCACTGGCGATGTTATCCTTGGCTCTGGCAAGTATTTCATCCTTCAGGTCTCGGCAAATGACCTTGTACCCAGCCGCAATGGCTGTCTGTGAGATACCACCACCCATGACACCGGCACCCATGACGCCAATGCTCTTGACTTGTTCCAGTTTCACTCTATACCTCCTTCTCTTTTGCTATCCGTCTAAGTATAGCCTTCGCCCGACATTATATCACGAGATGCCAGACAAAGTGAAGCAAGTAATTAGAGAGTTCATCAATTACTACGACTACCGGTCCTATCATGAAGGAACACGCCTTTTGCTGAAAACATACAATATTGGCTCTTTTGCTGTATAATTGCGGTTGGAGGCTCAAGAAACCCCGAATTTGAAGGCTGAAAGGGGCTTGTCAAAATTGAACAGCCTCAAATCTTTGGGAGGGTGATTAAGAAATGAGGTTAAAGGACAAGGTAGCCATAGTGGTCGGGGCCGGTTCCATAAGGCCAGGGATGGGCAACGGAAAAGCTACAGCTATCCTCTTTGCCCGGGAAGGAGCGAAAGTGGTTGCGGCTGACCGAAATCTTGATGCGGCCAAGGAGACAGTGGGGATAATCAGGAACGAAGGCGGCGAGGCGATAGCCGTAAAGGCAGATGTTACCAGGGAATCAGACGCAAAAAGTCTGATAGAGATGACAATGGCCAAATATGGCCGGCTGGATATACTCTTCAATAATGTCGGCATCGCTGAAGGTGGTATTGGTCTCACCGTTAAAGAGGAGGAGTGGGATGCCGTTATGGACACCAACCTCAAGAGCGTATTGTTCGCCTGCAAATATGCCGTCCCCGAGATGATAAAAAGCGGCGGAGGCGCAATAGTGAACAACGCATCTATGGCGGCCTACTATTCTTATCCCGTATATGCCTATGCTGTCTCCAAAGCTGGCGTCATCGCACTGACCAGGTGCCTGGCTGGTGGACTGGCGAGATACAACATCAGGGTAAACTGCGTATCCCCGGGTCTTATGGACACGCCCATGGCTGGGACTATACAAAATGAAAGACGAAGGAGCACTGTTGAGTTGAGGGTGCCTCTCAAGCGACAGGGCAAGGCAGAAGAGACCGCTCAGACGGTGCTGTTTCTGGCCTCGTCGGAATCATCGTTCATCACGGGGCAGACCGTTATAGTTGATGGCGGACAAATCATAACCTAAGATGTTCTGACCAGCGACCAACCAGTTGCCTTACCAGTCCGGGGCAATTCTCCTGGTTAATCTTTACTGCGGGCAAAGATTAACCCTTCTCTTTCTGAGCGTTGTGGGTTGACTTACCTTTTGCTCCAGCGCTGGCTCTAGTCCCGCTTTCTTTCAAGGGTATAGCTGTCACGGCAATAGCCGCGATGATGAGCGCGGTAGCCAGGAAACCGGCATTATAGGCCGGCGCTGTTCCTGGCTGCCATGAGGGGTGTGACTACCAGAAGCGGTATGAGAGACCCGCCCGCACTTCCCAGTGCTGTTACCAATCCGGTGGCTCCGCCGACGTACTCACGCCCAATCTCTACCCACTCCATAGGCATAGTCATGAATATGGGGAATACCGCCGCCGAAATAAACCCGGCCACGACAATCAGAATATAGGTATCAATTCCGGGGGCTAATAACCAGGCCAGATAGAAGCAAAGCGCTGGAACGATGGCCCCGGCATAGATAAATGGCTTTCTGAGACCCAATCTGTCCGAAATCAGGGGAAGCAAGAGACTGCCGGGAATTCCAGCGAAAGTCAGTAGCGAACTGATAGCTCCGGCTTCTTGCGGACTGATATTGCGGATGTTTGTCAGAGCGTTGGGCAAGTTACCTGAAATGCCCGTGAACCCTCCATTAAACAAGAGGAGTGACAGACCCAGCAGCCAGATATTCTTGCTCTTTACGGCTACTTTAATGCCTTCGGTCGGCGGCGGCATTTTATTTGTACTCCTCGGGGAACATTCCGGCCTAACAAAATCCACAGAAAGGCTAGGGCGGTAGAGAGTATACCAACATAGAGAAAGGCCGTCTGCCAGCCGCCAAAGTAGGGACCGGCGGCCAATCCAATACCGCTACCGAAGGCGAAGGCGGTCACATAAATCCCGGAGGCAACCCCTGACTGCTTCGGCGGAAACCAGGTAGCTACCAGCTTGGACAGATTGGGAAACGCGGCGCCTACACCTATACCAAATACACACGCCAGGAGAAACATCTCCCCGAAACTGGAAACCCAGAATCTGGCAACAGTACTCACCCCGGCTAGAATTGTGCCGGTGCCTACCATCAGCCTGATTCCGTAACGGTCGCCCAATACCCCTCCTGGTATATTGGCAAAAACGCCCATGGCGATTGGTGCCGTGAATATGAGCGTCAATTGCGTCGGTGTCAGGCCTAATTCAGGGATGAGAAGATATGCCAGTGATGGCGTTAAGAAAAACACGCAGCCTACAGGTACCATTGCCATCCAGGCTAGACCTAAAACAACCCAGCGATATCCCGGGTATCTCTGTGCATCTGTGCTGATGTTAGCACGCTCCCTTCTCCGCCTATTATACTACGAACAGCTTCTGTCTTTTCAATCTACGGCGTTTAAGAGGGGCTCTGCCCCAAACGCCGACGAGCTTCTCGATAGCCTTTGAGCCTTTCGGGCTATATAGTATAATGGTTACAGGATTGTCCGGTATCTTAATCAGATTGGAGGACTCATGGCTGATATAAAGAGCGCTCGCGAGATAGCCATGGAAAAGATTGAGAAATTAGGCGAGGCGACTGAAGAGGAGCGCCTGAAATGGAAGTATGTCCCCGAGGGCGAGCAACTGGCCGCCAAATATCTCAAGGACGAGCGCAATCTGGTGGCTGAGTTGAGCCAGTACCCCGAAAAAGCCAGGCAGTATGTCAAGCAGGGCGCCGCCGAGGTACTCATCCGGAATATCGGCCTGCCCAGGAATGATTACGCCAAGAGTATGAATAAAAAGGCAATGGAGGGCTTACGCCTCCTGAAGAGCAATAGGGCCGACCTGGAAAATATGTTCAGTCGGCTCAGGCAGCTTTTCAACCACTATGCTGAGCAGGGTGAACAGCAGAGAAAGCAGGCTTTCCAGGCGCTGAAGGCTGATTTTGAAGGCAAAGTCCAGCAGGCCGTCCAGCAGCAACTGGGCTCAACGGCTGGCATGAGAATCGATGTAGAGAAACTGCCACAGTTTCATCAGGAATGGCGCCGCGTCTTGACCCAGCTGGATTCACAGTACCTTACCCTGCTCAATGAGTACAAGCGCGGGCTATCCGAGTTAGGCTAAACCGGGCCCTATTTGCGGGAGGGGGGCTTGAAGCGGAACGGTATGGATATTAACGACGAAAAAATTAGATATGCCGTGAGGCAGACCGAGATATTGCGGGCGCCGCAGCAGAGCCTGTACACCTTCGGCATGACCAATATCAATTACTACCTGGTTACCCAACCGGTCTATTCTGAGCTGGTCGGCCCCGATAATATCGGGGCCACCGAGACCGTGATTCGGGAGGGGCGGGTGGTGGCCGAAAAGCCCAGGATTGTCACCCCTTACTACCTGTCCCGGCTGGAAGGATTCAGTCTGGAAGCCAGAAGATATTTTGAGGCTCTAATGAGAGAGCACGGCCAGCATATCCCGGGACTATTTTATACCTACAAGAATGAACCCAAAGAGTTGAATATTGTCTCGGATAGTCTGCTTTCGGTGGTGGCTAAGCTGAATGCCGAGATTGATAAGCGTGGCGATAAGCTGGCCGCCATTATCAAGGGTCAGGACGAGCTCTGGGATGTCTCATTGTTGAAGTTTATCTTTGAATTAACCAGGCGCTCCCTCGATGATAATATCAGTCAACTGGGCAGTCGGGGACTCTTGAGCATGGATGCGAAAGGTGTTCCGGCTGATGCCCGGCTCAGGATTGAAGAGCTTTTCCGACAGGTCGCGCGGGGAGAGCGCGAGCCCCGTGAATTGAAAGAAGAGCTCGACCGCTGGGACTTGTTTGACGAGTACGAGGACAGATTCTTTACCCTCTTTGGGAAGTGAACGAGAGCCGAAATGAAAGACGGTTGAAGACCACCATGAAGATTTCACTAATTGAAGCCAGAGACCTGTCTGAGGCCTGGTTTCTCTGTCTGGGGAAGACCCTCGCCGAAGGCTACGAGTACAAGGTGGAGCGGGGCAGCTATGCCGGTCAGCGCCGCAAAGAGCTTGAATTCGTCCTTGTCCAGGTCAAATACCCCGGCACGCGGCCGCTAGTCCCCGATGTGCCGCCGGGAGTGCCACCCCCCACCTCCATGGAGTACATTGAAAGCTATCTGCCCTACCTGATGACGGCCCATCGCGCCGAAAGCGAACAGTATACCTACGGTCAGTACCTGGAGAAGCAGATTGCGGAAGTCATCCGGATGTACCGGGAAGACGGCTTTGACACCAACCAGGCCTTTATGGCGGTGGGCGATGCGAAGTCAATCTTCCTGGCCGACCCACCCTGCCTCCGGATGATAGATACCCGCATCCGCGATGGTAGCCTCAATTTCATTGTCTACTTCCGCTCCTGGGACCTGTGGGCCGGCTTCCCGTCCAATCTCGCCGCCATCCAGCTACTAAAAGAATACATGGCCAGTGAGATTGGCGTGCAGGATGGCGAGCTACTCGCCATGAGCAAAGGCCTGCACCTATACGAATATTCCTGGGACCTGGCGGCTATCGCTGCTAGGATGGACTGGATAAGAACTGACCAACTTGAGCTTCCCCTCGATTTAGATGGCAAACAACTAAAGTTCCATTGAAGAATATAAAGGATTTTTTCTATACTAGAAAGCAGCGAGGCGGGAGAACTGAGCATTTTGTCTGACCCAAGATACAAAACGGCGTCCAAGAGGGGCTTCGCCCCTCTTTCTAATTTTCTCCCCCTCTCCTTAAGGAGAGGGGGCTAAGGGGGTGAGGTCGTCGACGGACAACCTGATTGCAGAAAAAGAATCAGCGTGATAAGATGACAGACATGTCTGAGACCGTTCTTATCCACTTCAGGAGGTAATAGTACATGCTGACAGTAATGGAGGCCATCCGCAAAAGGCGGAGTATCCGAAAATTTAAGCCCGACCCCGTACCCGATGAAATGATTAACCAGATACTGGAGGCCGGGCGACTGGCCCCATCGGCCAGTAATCGCCAGCCCTGGCGCTTCCAGGTAATCAAAGACCCCGCACTCAAGGAGCGCATTTTCAACGAGGCCACCTTTGCCCAGAGGCATATCCTTGAAGCACCGGTGGTTATCGTCTGCGGCTCAGAACTGCTCACCTTCGTCAAGGGTCACAAGCTGGCGCCGCCGGGTTCGGAATACTTCGGCGCCAACAGCGAGGACTGGGAGGAACTCAAGCAGTTCATCGCCGATGCCAACATGAATACGGCCATCGCCGTGGAGCACATGATACTCACCGCGACCGCCCTGGGGCTGGGTAGCTGCTGGGTGCAGAGAATCCGCTATGGCCAGCTCGCCAAAGTACTGGGCTGGCCCAGACACCTGGTGGCTCTGGTCATGATACCCATCGGCTATCCCGATGAAGAACCGCCACCCCGACCCCGCCAGGCCATGGAGGCAATCGTCCTGCGCGAGGGGCAAATCCCTCAATAAGCGACAATATCAAGGGTAAGAGAGCTTCCGGGCCGGCTCCGTAAATCGGCTCGGAAATCAGGGCGGGCGATGGCAACCTCATTCACCCGCTCTGGCGCCGTTTTACCCATCAACCGGGCAATCCCGTACTCGGTAACAACATAGTCGGCGATGCCCTTCCCCCCATCCTCATAGGCACCTTCTCCGTATAGGAGTGTCTCACCTTTGCCGCGGCTCATGGTAATCATCTCAGCCGGTCAGGATTGTCGTACCAGTACGAAATAGTGTCCTTATCCGTACATTTGGGTGATTCCAAAGTCGACTTGAGGTGAACATAATTGACATAGCATAGACCTACTCAGAGGGGAGATTGAACTATGTCAGTGACCATGAGAGGCCAAACCTATTATAGAACCGCAGAGGTGTGTGCCATGGCCGGCATTAGCCGGTCGACACTACTCCGATGGTTAAGGAGAGGTGTCCTCAAAGATGCATCTCACCGAGATAGGCGAGGCTGGAGATTGTTTGCCGAGAGCGATGTCAGCCGAATTGCGGACGAATCCCACAGGATAAAATGAAATGGGCTGGTCGGTGATAGGAGGCAGATAAAGATGAGCGTCACGTCTCGTAGAAACAGGCCAGCAAGAGTGGCACCGCCAGAAGAGAAACGGCGGGACTCTGTTAGAGACAAATGAGCGCCTGCAGGTACTGCAACAGGTTACGGCCGCCGTGTATAGCACCCTGGAACTGGAAGAGGTATTTCAGCGGATAACCGACGCGGCCGTTTCTTCACTGGGCTATACCTCTGCCTTTATCATGGGGTTGGACGATAAAAAGGAACGTTTCGAAATCAAGGCCCTTTCCGCCAAAAAACAACTTCTGCCCCAGATAAAGAAAACACTGGGCTTTCCGGCCAATACTGTATCAGTCCCAGCGTCCGAACCCGGAATTAAACACTGCCATGAGGTCACTAGGTGAGGGCAGGATAGTGGTAGTCAAGACACTGGCCGAAATTGCCTATCCCGTCATCAGTAAAGAAGCGTGCTCCGCTCTTCAAAAGCTTGGCGGAGGCAAGAATTACATTGTGATACCGCTACAGTACAAAGGAGGGGTAGTTGGTGCACTATTCGTCTCAAGTCCTCGGGATGAGGTTCCCGAAGAAGAACTGACCATGCTCCAGAATTTCGCCTGGCCGGCATCTCAAGCTATTAGAAACGCAAATTTATATACGAAAACGAAGCAGGCGCAGGAGGCGCTGCAAGCTTCAACAAGCCTACTTCCAGCAACTGTTTGACAACTCCCCTGATGCTATTGTCATGGTGGATAATACTGACCGGGTGGTTCAAGTCAACAAGGGATTTGAGACGCTTTTTGGCTACCGGGCTGAGGAAGCCAAAGGTCAGTTTATTAATGAACTCATCATTCCTAAAGACCGTATTGAGGAAGCGTCGGTTTTGTCGCGGGTTGCTCTCAATGGAAAGGCTGTTCGGAAAGAGACAGTAAGAAAACGCAAGGATGGCAGCCTGGTAGATGTTTCTGCCGTTGGCTACCCTATTCATTTTGGTGACAAATTAGTCGGGGTATATGTCATATACAGCGACATCACCGAGCGCAAGCGGGCAGAGCTGGAGTACAAGACCATTATTCAGACAACCATAGATGGCTTTTGGCTCGTGGATATGCAGGGGCGGTTTTTGGATGTGAATGATGCCTATTGTCAACTCATAGGTTACAGCCGCGATGAATTACTAAAAATGAGCATTCCCGATATCGAGGCGATTGAGAAACCCGAAGAAACAGCAGCGCGCATTGCTAAGATAACGAAGGTTGGCGGAGACCGCTTTGAAACCCACCACAGGTGTAAAGATGGCAGAATTGTTGATGTTGAGGTCAGTGTTGACTATCTTGGCGTTGGTGGAACGGGCAGTATGTTTGTATTTATACGTGACATCAGCGAGCGCAAGCAGGCCGAGGAAGCATTAAAGGACAGCCGGAGAAGATTCAGAGACATGGTCAATCTTTTGCCACAAAGTGTGTGGGAAATTGATACAGAAGGGCGATCACCTTCCTCAACCGCCAGGGAATCCTGTCTTTTGGGTACGGCTTAGACGAGGTTAAGGAGCCTTCAATGTCGCTCTAGCATATGTTCCAGAGGACCGGGACAGGATGAAGGAGAATACCCAGAGGATATTGAATGGAGAGAAGCTGGGCGGTATTGAATATACGGCGCTGAGGAAAGACGGCAGCACCTTCCCTGTCATCGTATATGCCGCCCCCATTATTCAAGGAAACAAAGCTGTCGGATTGAGAGGGGTTACCATAGACATCACCGAGCGCAAGCAAGCTGAGGAGCTTTACCACACTTAGCCGATAGCTCACCGGCGAGTATTTATATTGGACAGGATGACAAGTTTATCTATGTTAATCCTGCCTTCCATGAGGCTTCGGGCTATACCGAAAAGGAGCTGCTGGGCAGAGACCTATCAACCATTATTCACCCTGACGATAAGGAGAGCGTCAGAGAGAATGTGGTACAAATGTTGAAGGGGAAACGCCTTGAGCCTTACGAGTTCCGGTTTGTTACCAAAACTGGAGAGACGGGGTGGGCTCTAGAGAGAGTGGTCCCCATCACCTATCAGGGCAGACCGGCAATACTGGGAGTTTGCATAAATATCACCGAGCGCAAGCAAGCCGAGGAAGCGCTGAGGCAATCGGAGGAAAAATACGCTACCCTTGTTGAACAAAGCACTGATGGGACTCTCATCATCAGAGATGGCCTGGTGGAATTCGCTAATTCCAGATTGCTTGAGATGGCTAGCTACTCCCTGGATGAAGTCCTGGGCAAACCCTTCATTGAATTCGTTTCCCCGGAATACACTGACATGGTATTGGACAGCTATGCCAAGAGAGTAGCTGGGGAGAAAGTGCCAAACAGACTATGAAATAGAAATCCTCGCCAAAGACGGCCGGAAGATACCCGTAGAAATAAGCGCGAGCCGTATCGAATATAAAGGCGGCTTTGCTGACATGGTGATAATCCGCGACATTACCGAGCGCAAACAAGCCGAGGAGCTGTATACCACCGTAGCTAATAGCTCACCAGTGGGTATTTATATTGCCGTGGATAACAAGTATGTCTTTGTCAATCAGACCTTACAGAAGAGCTACGGGCTACACCGAAGAGGAGTTGCTGAGCATAGACCCAGCAAACATTATTCACCCTGAAGATAGGGAGAGCGCCAGAGAACGCGGTGCGAATGTTGAAGGGGGAAAGCTTTGAGCCTTACCAGTACCGGTTTATTACCAAAACTGGGGAGATAAGGTGGGCTTTAGGGAGGGTAGCCTCCATTACCTATGGGGGCAGACGGGCAATACTGGGAGTCCATAAATATCACTGAACAAGCAAGCTGAGCAGCTTTACCAAACTCTAGCCGATAGCTCGCCGGTAGGCATTTATATTATCCAGGACCACAAATATGTCTTTACCAATCCTACTTTACAGAAGATCACGGGCTATACCGCAGATGAGTTGCTGGCCACACCGCCAGCCACCCTTGTCCACCCGGAGGATATAGAGAGCACCGGACAGAAGCAGGTGCAAATGTTGAAGGGGGAAACCTTTCAGCCTATCGAGCACAGGTTTATCACCAAAAGTGGGGAGATAGGATGGTCTCTGGAGAGGGTGGCCTCCGTTACCTATCAGGGGCAGACGGGCAGATTCTGGGAGTTACCATAAATATCACCGAGCACAAACAAGCTGAGCAGCTTTACCACACTCTAGCCGATAGCTCGCCGGTGGGTGTTTATATTTTACAGGACGGGAAGTTTGTCTTTACTAATCCGGCCTTCCAGGAGGCTACGGGCTTTACCGATGATGATTTGCTGGGTAGAGACGCACCATGGATTGTTCACCCTGAAGATAGGGAGAGAGTCATGAAAAATGCCATAGAAATGGTGAAAGGGAAACGCCTTCAGCCTTACGAGTTCCGGTTTATTACCAAAAGTGGGGAGACAAAGTGGGCTCTAGAGAGAACAGCCTCCATTACCTATCAGGGGAGACGGGCAAGTCTGGGGAACTTCCTGGATGTCACCGAAAGCAAGCAGGCACAGGAAAGAATTGAGCGTGCGGCTGAGGAATGGCGGACGACTTTTGACTCCATTACGGATTTCATTTCCATTCACGACAAGGACAACCGGATTGTCAGGATGAATAAGGCTTTGGCTGATGCGTTCAAAACAACACCACAAGGAGCTTATCGGTAAGGTCTGCCACGAAGTGATGCATGGCACCAAAGAGCCTCCAGCCAACTGCCCGCACCGGCAGACGCTAAGAACCGGCAAGCCAGCTACAATAGAAATGTTTGAACCCCGTCTCGGGATTTAGATCCAGGAGTCCACTTCGCCCATATTTGATGAAAAGGGTGAAGTCACCGGTTCAGTTCACATCGTCAGAGATGTGAGCGAGCGGAAGCGGATGGAAGAACAGCTTGTCATGACAGACCGCCTGGCCTCTATCGGCGAGCTGGCTTCGGGTATTGCTCATGAGCTCAATAACCCCTTAACCAGTGTTATCGGTTTCTCACAGTTACTCATGGAGGGTAATATCCCTGACAATATCAAGGAAGATTTGGGCACTGTCTACAGTGAGGCCCAGCGGGCCGCGACTATAGTCAAGAACCTCCTGACATTCGCCAGAAAGCATGCGCCGGTCAAACAGCTAAGCCAGGTCAATTCCATACTAGAAGATGTGCTGAGACTGCGTGCTTATGAGCAGAAAGTAAACAACATTGAGGTCGACAAGCGGTTGGCCACTGACCTCCCGGAAATCATGGTTGACTATTTTCAGATGCAGCAGGTCTTTCTCAACATCATCGTTAACGCCGAATTTGCCATGCTGGAAGCACACGGCAAAGGGAAGCTGGCCATCACTACCGAGAGGGCCAACGGTGTTATTAAGGTTACTTTCACGGATGACGGTCCTGGAATTTCCAAAGAAAACATGAAACGCATATTTGCCCCATTCTTTACCACCAAAGAGGTCGGTAAGGGAACGGGACTTGGGCTGAGTATCTGTCACGGGATAGTAAGTGGACATGGCGGCCGGATATATGCCGAAAGCGAATTCGGCCGGGGAGCTACTTTTGTGGTGGAGCTTCCTCTTAATGGTCATTGAGGCGCCAGGAGATATAAGAATGGAGGAGAGGCTAGCGTGGAGAAGAAAAGGGTGCTGGTGGTGGAAGACGAGCCAGCCATAGCCAAGGTCTGTGTGCGGACACTGACGGCTGAGGGTTTTGAGGTGGACATTGCCGTCAACGGGAAGATTGCTTATCACTGGCTGGATAAGGATATGTATGACCTGTGCCTGGTAGACATCAGAACACCGGAGATGAACGGCATGGAACTCTACCGGCAATTGCAAGAAGACTGCTCTGAAATGACAAACAGGGTCATCTTCACCACCGGAGATATGATTAATGATGATGTCAAGGTATTCTTGGAGGAAACCGGCCGACCGTTTCTAGCCAAGCCATTCACCCCGGAGGAGTTAAGGTCGGTGGTAAGGGCTGCCTGGGCTCTTTCCTCTCAGAGGGGGAGTTGATATGGTGAATCATCCGGAAAGGATACTGATAGTTGACGATGAGGCATCGATTAGGAAGCTTCTAGTAAGGAGGCTTTCGAGGCAAGGCTACCACTGTGAAGAGGCTGGCAGCGCCGTGGAGGCGCTGGAAAAGATGAGAGCTGATTCTGCCGAGTTGATAATGCTTGATATGAAAATGCCGGGCAAATCGGGAATAGACCTGCTACCGGAATTAAAGGCCAACTACCCCGCCACAGCAGTAATTATGGCTACGGCTGTGGCCGAGACCAGTCTCGCCATCCAGTGTATGAAGCAGGGAGCCGACGACTATATTAACAAGCCCTTCAATTTGGATGAGGTTGCCCTGAGTGTAGACAAAACCCTGGAGAAAAGGAGACTGGAGCTCCAGATTAAGGAGTATCAGGAACACCTTCAGCAAAAGGTGGACGAGCAGACAGTAGAGATTCGAAGGCTTTTTCTCGGCGCCATCGAGGCACTTGTCTTCGCTCTTGAAGCCAAAGACAAGTATACCGCGGGACATTCACGGCGGGTGACTGAGGTTGCCTTAGCCATTGGTCGGGAGCTCAATCTACCTGAGGACGACATGGAGGACCTGCGGTGGGGAAGTCTACTGCACGATGTTGGCAAAATTGCCGTTGACCAGTTTATTCAGAACAAGCCAGGCAAGCTTACCCCAGCAGAGTACGAACATATTATGATTCATGCCCAGGTCGGTGCTGGTATCGTGAGACCCGTGGTTAACGACAGAGTCGTGGAGATGGTCGAGCATCACCACGACCATTACAATGGCACCGGGCTTCATCAGGTAGTGGCTGGAGAAGACATACCATTAGGTGCCAGAATCCTGGCCGTAGCCGACGCTTTTGATGCTATGACCTCTGACCGCCCGTATCGTCCGGCAATGCCTGTGGAGGAAGCGCGGCAGGAAATAAGGCGATGCATCGGTACCCAGTTCGACCCGGTTGTAGCCAGTGCTTTCCTCAGGGTAGACATATCTCACATAGCCGTGGACAAGAGCAAAGCGGCGGTTGTTATGGACACGCCAACCAGACCTTAGAGACAGGAAGAGTGAGGTGAGCCAAACATGAGCCAGAATGACAAAAAGAAAATACTCATAGTTGACGATGAACCAAATGTTAGGCGCCTGGTGCACACCATACTAAGTAAGGACTTCACTGTTCTTGAAGCCGAAGACGGAAGACAGGCAATAGATATAGCGGGCACTCAAAAACCAGACCTTATCCTGATGGATATGCTGATGCCAAGGATGGATGGTCTTACTGCTTGCTATACGATTAAGAACGACCCGACCACAAAGTCGATTCCTGTCCTCATGCTCACTGCCATAGGTTTTGAACTCAATGTAAAGCTCAGTCAACAGATGGGTGCTGACGCTTATATGACTAAACCCTTTACTTCACAAGATTTACTCGACAAAATTGCGGAATTCCTGCCAGCCACAGAAGTTCATGCCGGCTCAGAAGGCTAGTCTTCCCAGACCACCTCGCCGCCGATAATGGTCATCTCAACCTTGATGTCTTTTATCTGCTCAGGAGGAACGGTGGTGGGGTCGGCGCTGAGTACCACCAGGTCAGCGAGCTTCCCCGGCGTAATCGAGCCCTTTACATCCTCTTCAAAGGAAGCATAGGCGGCGTTGATGGTATACATGGCCAGGGCCTGGCTGGCCGAAACACATTCCCCGGGGATAAGTACCTGTCCCGAGGCCGCCTGCCGGGTGACGGCACCATATATGCCTACCAGCGGGTTATCGGGCACGACCGGTGAATCAGAACTGGCGGCCACCACCAGCCCGCTATCCAAGAGAGACCTGACGCGGTAGAGCCAGGGCAGCCGGTCGGGTGGAATGAGTGCCAGATACCTCTCGCCGCTGTAGTAGAAGAAGGGTGGCTGGGTAGCAACTACCGGGTGCAGCTTCTTGAGACGCTCAAAGAGTGGGGGCGGGCATTCGGCGCAGTGTTCGATTCTATGACGTCGCCCCGCCTGAGGCGATTGGCTCTGAACATATTCCAGAGCCACGATGGCCGCTTCCACAGTGCTCGGTTGAACAGCGTGGATGGCTACCTGATACCCGGCCCGGTGAGCTTTAAGCGCGAGCTCGTTCAATTCCGGCTGAGGCGGGTAGAGCCGACCGGTAGCTTCACTCAGGACTATTTTTAAGCCGCCCATGCGCAACCGGTTATCACCGTAGCCAAAGGTCAGGCCCGCCTGTTGAAACCGGGGTAGCTCGGCCGGCCCGGCCATCAAGTAGAGCCGGCTCTGAAGCTTACCGGTAGCTATAAATCGTTGATAGATGCCCCATCGCTTTAACTCGTTAGTTACTGTGGCATCCTGCAAAGAGGTCAGGCCCTGGGACAGGTAGTGCTCGTTGGCCACAGCGACGCCCTGGCTGAGTTCGGCGTCAGATAGCGGTGGCATTACGCGGTATCGGATATAGCCCAGCATCTCAAAGAGTAGGCCGGTCGGTTCCCCGGTATTGGTGTCCCGGTTAATCAGCCCGCCCGGTGGCTCCGCTGTCTCCATAGTGATACCCGCCAGAGCCAGGGCCCGACTATTGAGCACGCAGGCGTGAAGAGAGCGATGGGACAGCACCACCGGATGGTTTGGCGCCACCTCATCAATGTCCCGGCGGGTGGGGTGGCGTTTTTCGGCCAAGTAGAAATCATTGTAGTCGGAGCCGATAATCCACTGGCCGGGTGGAGCGTTTTGAGCTTTTTGCCTGACGAGCGCCTTTATGTCATCTATGGAGCGAACCGAGGGCAGGCTCAGGTCGAGGCTAAGCTGCTTTCGGATAAAGGAAAAGACATGGCAATGGGCATCAATGAAGCCGGGCACCACCGTTTTGCCCTGGCAGTCAATCACCCTGGTTTTGGCGCCCTTGACCGACTCCACAGAATCATTACTACCGACCAGCCGGATTCTGTCGCCCTTAACCGCCACGAGCTCAGCCGTTGGGTGTCGCGGGTCTACGGTGATTACCCTGGCATTCTTCAGAACAAGGTCAGCTTTAGCCATCCTATGACCTCACTCCCCGAAAATCATTAACATAATACCCTGAGATGTTACTATTGTAAAATGCTACAAGGTTTGTCTTTAGCCGAGCAAGTGATATAATCATTGGGGTTGGCGGGGAGCGCTGGGGTGCCTTTTCCTCCTTGATTTATTTTATTACCTGTACAACGATAACCTAATTTGAGAAAAGATCAGGACAAGCGGCAAGTAAGAAATATGATATTATTCAAGTATTGATCCCATGAGTCCAGGAGGGTAAGATATGAGGCTGACACCAATTGAATTGAACGAAGACATACTGCAAACAATCGGGAACACTCCTCTTGTCAGGATAAATAGGCTAAACCCGAATAAGAACACTACGATATATGCCAAGCTCGAAGGATTAAATCCTACGGGAAGCATCAAAGACAGGATTGCGATAAGTATGATTCAACAGGCTGAGGCAGAGGGCAAACTGACCAAAGGAAAAACAATCATTGAGCCAACATCAGGAAACACCGGAGTAGCCTTAGCGATGATTGGAGCGGTGAAAGGATATGAAGTTGAAATAGTCATGAGTGATGCCGTCTCTGTTGAGAGAAGACAAATGATCAAAGCATTCGGCGGAAAAGTGACCTTGACCGAAGGCAAATTTGGCACAGATGGAGCGATCAGGAAAGCGAGAGAACTGGTCAGAGAATATCCTCAGAAGTATTTCATGCCGGACCAGTTTTCCAATGAATACAACAAGATTGCACATTATAGGACGACAGGGGAAGAGATCTGGAAACAAACTGGTGGCAAAATAGACTACTTTGTTTCATCGCTCGGAACCTCGGGCACAATCATGGGTGTGGGAAAGACTCTGAAGGAACATAACCCACAAATCAAGATAGTTTGTGCACATCCAGTAAAGGGACATTATATCCAGGGACTCAAGAATATGGAAGAAGCAATTGTCCCGGCAATATATGACCCTTCACAGATTGACATTACAATCATGGTCGAGACAGAAGTCGCCTATGAGATGACCAGACAAATCGTAAGAAATGAAGGAATCTTCGTTGGTATGAGCAGTGGTGCCGCCATGTATGCAACCATTGAAATTGCCAAGAAAATAGAGTCGGGAACAATAGTGGTGATCTTTCCAGACAGGGGAGAGAAATACTTAAGCACAAAATTGTTCAAGGAATAAAGGCATAGAAGATTCGCAAGACACGCTCAAAAAAGAAGTGGCAGCGACTGGACCAAGTCTTATAAAAGTATACCTCATCAGACCGCTATTGTTATTGAGAATGGAAAATCTATTGACGATTTGCGTAAAATACCTGAGTCTGGACTTCTGGACAAAAGCTAAGTAGAAATAACTCCTACGATATGGAGTTATCTTATTTTTAGTTCATCAGCCCGTATTCGAGGCTATGTGCCTCAGACCTACTCGTTGCCGCTGAAAGGCGGGTACTTGTCTGTCAGCAGATAGCTGTAGCCGTTTACCCTGGTGCTCCACCGGAAATACATCACCACGAAATCGAAGAGCCCACGGGGGTACTTCCCGGTGAATAGAATCGCCCACCAGGAAATGAACAGGACTACCCCGGCCGCAATGCCCAGAAAATAGAGGACAATGGTGTGTGGTATGACCATAAAGCACCGGAAGAAGGTAGTCAGTCGGGAGAGTTTGTCTGGGTACTCCACTTTTAGAGATACTGGATAAGTCATTTTCGTGACACCTCCCATTTTTATTATGAAGATTTGCCTGAAGCTTTCTGTTTAATTAGCCAGTACTCAACGCTGTCGGCTAGAGCCAGCCAGCTCGCCTCAATGATGTTGGTGGAACTGCCTACCGTCCGCCAGTCGTTAACGCCGTCGCTGGACTCAATGAGCACGCGCACCTGCGACTCCGTGCCCACGCTTTCTTCCAGGATACGGACTTTATAGTCCACCAGCTTGACCGCGGCCAGGCTGGGGTAGACCTGGAGGAGTGCCTTGCGCAGTGCCTGGTCCAGGGCATTGACCGGGCCATTGCCTTCAGCCGCCGTGTGCATGACTTCATCGCCCACCCGCACCTTTATCATCGCCTCAGCCAGAGTTTCTTCCAGCCGGTTGCGCGCTGGTGCCCGCCGCCGGGTCTCGACCAGCACCATGAAATCAACCAGTTCAAAGGGTGGCTGGTAGTCCGGCTTGGCTCGGTGGAGCAATAGCTCAAAAGAAGCCTCGGCGTTCTCATACTGAAAGCCCCGACTCTCCAGTCGCTTTATCTGCTCCAGCAGCTTCTGCGCTTCCTTACCCTTTGGCGGCAGGTCGATGCCCAGCTCCCTGGCTTTGTAGATAATGTTGCCCTTGCCGGAAAGTTCAGAGACGACCGCCCGCTGGCGGTTGCCCACTTTAGCCGGGTCAATATGCTGGTAGGCGTCCGCCCACTTGGTCACGCCGGAGACATGGAGCCCGGCCTTGTGGCTGAAGGCACTGCTGCCGACATAGGGGAGGAAGGGGTCGAGGGCTAGATTAGCCGCCTCGCTGACATAATGGGCGACATCAGTCAACTTGGCCAGTTGCTCGCTGGTAACGCAGTCAATACCCATCTTGAGCTTCAGATTGGGGATAATGGAGCAGAGGTTGGCATTGCCACAGCGCTCGCCGTAGCCATTGATGGTGCCCTGGACCTGAGTCGCCCCGGCTCTCACCGCCGCCAGAGTATTAGCCACCGCCGACTCACTGTCGTTGTGGGCATGAATGCCCAGCGGGACATCGGTGCATTTCTTGGCGGCGATGACGGCCGCCGTTACTTCGTCCGGCAGTGCGCCGCCATTGGTATCGCACAGCACCAGACAGCTCGCCCCGGCTTCCGCCGCCACTTTCAAGCAGCGCCGGGCATAATCGGGGTCAGCCTTGTAGCCGTCAAAGAAGTGCTCGGCGTCAAAGAAAACAGTCAGCCCTTTGGCCCGGAGGAAACGGGTGGAGTCGGCAATCATACTCAGGTTTTCTTCCAGGGTCGTCTCCAGCACCTGGGTGACCTGCAAGGTTGAGGCTTTGCCGACGATGGTAACCGCCTTCACTCCGGCATTAACCAGCGCCAGGAGATTCGGGTCGGTCTCCGCCTCAGTTTTGGGCCGGCGGGTACTGCCAAAAGCCACCAGCACTGCCTGGGTGAGGTTCAGGCCCCTCGCCTTCTCAAAGAACTCAATATCCTTGGGATTGGAGCCGGGCCAGCCGCCCTCAATATAGTGGATGCCCAGCTCATCCAGTTTGCGGGCAATGTTTAATTTGTCCACCACCGAGAAGGAAATCCCCTCTCGCTGTGCTCCATCCCGCAGTGTGGTGTCATATAGCTCAACCCGAGACAACTAGCCGCCTACCTTCCGGGCAATCAAGTCACCCATCTCCCGCGTGCCCAACTTGGTCTTGCCTTCGCTCATTATATCATAAGTGCGGTAGCCTGCGTTTAAGGCGGCTTCCACCGCCGCCTCAATGGCCTGTGCCTCCCGGCCCAGCGCCAGGGAGTAGCGCAGCAGCATCGCCACAGCTTAAAATGGTGGCCATGGGATTGGCCATGTTCTGTCCGGCCCGGCGCGGGGCACTGCCGTGGATCGGCTCGTACAAGCCGAAGGTGCGGACGCCTTCCTGCGGCATCCCAGCCAGACTGGCTGAGGGCAGCATCCCCATTGAGCCGGCCAGCATGGAGGCTTCATCGGTCAGAATATCGCCAAAGGTATTTTCCGTCACCAGCACATCAAGGTACTGCGGGTTCTGGATGAGCCGCATGGCGCAGGAGTCAACGAGCATATGCTCCAGTTCCACATCCGGGTATTTCTCGGCGACTTCCATGGCTACCTGCCGCCACAGGCGGGAAGTCTCCAGCACATTGGCTTTATCCACCGAGATTAGCTTCTTGCGCCGGCGTCGGGCCAGTTCAAAGCCCACCCGGACGATACGCTCAATTTCCTGCTCCGAGTAAGCCATGGAGTCAATCGCCCGCCGACCCCGCGATGTCCGCCACTGTCTCTTGGGCTTGCCGAAGTAGAGCCCGCCGGTAAGCTCCCGCACCACAATCAAGTCCACCCCTCTAATCACCTCCGGTTTCAGGTTGGTGGAGTCAACGAGCGCCGGATAGACTTTGACCGGGCGCAGGTTGGCAAAGAGCCCCAGCCCCTTGCGCAGGGCCAGCAGGCCGTCCTCCGGCCGCACTTTAGCCTTGGGGTCGTCCCACTTGGGCCCACCCACCGCCCCGAGCAGGACGGCGTCACAACGCTGGCACATTTTCAGGGTTTCCTTGGTCAGCGCCTCGCCCGTTTCGTCAATAGCCACGCCCCCCACCAAGCCCGCGATGCAGGATGAACTCGTGCCCGTATTTCTGGCCGACAGCCTGCAGTACCTTGACGCCTTCGGCCACAACCTCCGGCCCGATGCCATCGCCCGGTAGAACCGCCAGCTCAAATTTCACTCTAAGTCCTCCTAGTAGATTTTTAACCTCACCCCCTGTATCCCCTCCCTGACCAGTCGGGGAGAGGGGGAATGAATTCTTAGAGAGGGGGGCTTATGCCCCCTCTCTTGCTTACATACCCCCTTCCCTTTAATCAAGGGAAGGGGGACAGGGGGATAGGTTACATTATACTAGCTACTAGCCAGTCTTTTCCTAGTGTATTCAATCAGCCCGCCGGCGGCAATGAGCCCGGCCATAAAGTCGGGGTAGGGCTTGGCGGTGAAGGTCTTTCCGTTATTCAGGTTCTTGATGGTGCCGGTGGACAAATCAACCTCCACCACATCCCCCGCCTGGATATTGTCCGGCGCCTCCTCGCATTCAAGCAGCGGCAAGCCGATATTGATGGCGTTGCGGAAGAAGATGCGGGCGAAGCTCTTGGCGATGACACAGGAGATGCCCGAGCCTTTGATGGCCAGCGGGGCGTGCTCCCGCGACGAGCCGCAGCCGAAGTTGGTGGTGGCCACCATTATATCCCCCGGCCTGACCCGTTTAATGAACTCCGCGTCAATATCCTCCATGCAGTGCTTGGCCAGCTCCGCCGGCTCCGAGAGGTTCAGATAGCGCGCCGGAATAATGACATCCGTATCAATATTAGCCCCGTATTTGTGAACTTTACCTTTGAGCATAGATAATCCTCCTGCTCTCTTTCACGAATCATAATTATCAGAAAGACTTTCTTGATAATCTCATTTATCCAGTGATGAGACTCCAACTCTTCTGCTGTAGGCTCACGGCCTTTCTTATGTGAGCATAAATTTCTTATATCGTCCAGATACTGCACCTTCCTCCAAGTTGGAATATCGTAAATATTATTGTCTTTCAGAGGGTCATTCATATCTGAAATTGTGGGGGTCTTTTCACTATTATTGGTATATCGTGATTCTGTATCACCTTCTGAGATGATTTTCCAGAATACTCTCAGCTAAAGACCCTGCCGCACGTAAATTGACTTTCAATAAGTCTCTGCAGTTGCTAATTCTTTATCCTGCATTTCAGATAATAAGAGCCCTGACATTTGAAAGTACAGAATCAACTCAGTTTCTAGCGATTGCAGAATCTGTAACTGATTAATCACCTTGAACGCTACAGCATCTGTTTGTGTTCACAAAGTGCTTGCCCAGTATATTTAATATGCTCAACGTACCTTTAACATAATCCTGAATGACATAATTCTGAGCATTCATTCTTTTCTCTTTGGGTCTATCCTGTAGTAATTAATGAACTCTTCTAGACGGTCATTTGCCAGAATCTCAACAACTTCGAGTCGCCTTGTGTACCAATTCTGATATTCCTTCCCAAACTTCAGAATTTTGCCATTTTTTGCTTCACTTGGTTAACTTAACAATTATCTCTTACCTCTCAATAAGCTGTCCGAATTCCTTCATTTAGTCATTCACTTTTGTCCATTGCTCACCCCTCCACCAGCGCCTTCTCAAAGTCCTTTACTTTGCGTGGTTTCTTGTCCTTGCCCAGCTCAATGGTGTGGCCTTCGGCTTTCAAATGGGCGGCCTGGGCTTCCACACCGCCGGGGTATTTTTCATTGAGCGCACCGCCCACCTTCAGGGTGCGCCAGTAGGGAGTAATGTCCTTCTTGCCTTCGGTAGCCATCTCTTCCGCCGCACGGGCGGCAATACCGGCAAAAATGCCGGTGGTTATCGGTCAGCCAATGGTGGCGCCATGCCTTTTGGCCACTATCTCCCGAATCTGGTTGATGGTGATGAGCTTGCCCCGGGGCACCATTCTCATAATCTCGTCCACTTCTCTCGGTGCCGGGATACAAACCGTGCCTGTGCCCCATCTGGTGCTCATCTTGCCAGTGATTTCTACCACCCTTGGCAGGTCTTTACTATCTGCCAACTTTTCTTGCCAGGACTTTTTTAGTTTAGCCATAGAACCTCACCCCCTATAATAATGAAATTCTAAGCTCTAAATCCTAAACATTAGGGTTTAGGGTTTAGTATTTTCAAGATTTCGTCCCTCTTGTTTATGCCTCGGCCAGGCTCTTTAAGTATGACCAGTATTTTCTTCACGGTGTTCTTACCTATCATCGTTCGCCAAACAGGCACCGATAATCTTACCGATAATCCCCATGGGCATCTTAAGTCTTCATAAATGGTAAATCTGCTGCCCGACGGGATAGCCTCTATTGCTCCATCCTGGTCATCTCCCTTGGGACGTTCCTGAAGTCACACTGAAGGCAAGCTTCTTATTCTCGACCCATTCCGTAACCGCATAATTCAGTTTCATTAGTGGCATCGGGCTAGACTTTCTCCTCAATAGTATATAGGTGTGCCCACACCGCTCCGCTGATCACCGGTATACTCAAATTTCCTGAAGGTTACACCACTTCAGAATCTTCTCCGGCTCGACCAAGAAGGGCCAGATTTTTTCTGGCGGCGCGGCAATTTCGATAGACCTTTGTACTTTCATTTGTGACCTTACCTCCTTATATCCCCTCTCCCCGATATATCGGGGAGAGGGGGAAATTTTATGAAAGAGTCCCGACTAGTCGGGACTCTTAGACGCCCTATTTAATCTCCTCCGGGCTGGCGATTCTGCCCGTTATGGCGCTGGCCGCAGCCACGGCGGGATTGGCCAGATAGACCTCTGACTTCGGGCTGCCCATCCGACCCACGAAATTGCGGTTGGTGGTGGAGACAGCTTTTTCGCCCCCGGCCAGAATGCCCATGTACCCGCCGAGACAGGGGCCGCAGGTAGGCGTGCTCACCGCCGCCCCCGCCCGGATGAAGGCCTCAATCAACCCTTCTTTCAAAGCGTCCAGATAGACCTGCTGGGAGCCGGGGATAACAATACAGCGCACCCGCGGGTGCACTTTCCGCCCCTTTAAGACCTGGGCGGCCAGCCGCAAATCCTCCAGGCGACCGTTGGTACAGCTACCAATCACCGACTGGTCAATTTCCACCCTGCTGGCCTGACTCACCGGTTTGGCATTGGCCGGCGAGTGGGGGAAAGCCACCTGCGGTTCCATACCCGAAACATCGTACTCAATGACCTGCGCATATTCGGCGTCACTGTCCGGTTCATAGACTTTATGGGCGCGTTTTGCCCTCGGCTTAATGTATTCCAGCGTCCGGCTATCCACCCGGAAGAGACCCGCTTTAGCCCCGGCTTCAATGGCCATATTGGACATTGTAAAGCGGTTATCCATGGACAGCGCCGCCACCGCTTCGCCGGTGAACTCCATCGCCGAATACAGCGCACCGTCCACGCCAATCTGCCCGATGGTGTAGAGGATTAAGTCCTTGCCCCCCACCCATTTGCCCAGCTTGCCGTGATAGACAAACTTGATGGTCGGGGGCACTTTCATCCAGATATCGCCGGTGGCCATGGCGGCGGCGATATCCGTCGAACCCATGCCCGTGGCGAAAGCGCCCAGCGCTCCATAGGTACAGGTATGGGAATCCGCCCCAATCACCACATCCCCCGGCAAGACCAGCCCCTGCTCCGGCAGGAGCACATGCTCAATGCCCATCTGGCCGACATCATAGTACCGCACCCCCTGCTCGTGAGCAAAGTCGCGCATCACCTTGACCTGCTCGGCGGAAGTGATGTCCTTGTTGGGGACAAAGTGGTCGGCCACCATCACAATTTTCTGCGGGTCAAAGACCTTCTTCACTCCGATGCGCCGGAACTCCCGGATAGCAATGGGGGCGGTGATATCATTGGCCAGAATCAGGTCAACCCGGACATTAATGAATTCGCCCGGAGCTATCTTTTTCCGGTCGGTGTGGGCCGCCAGTATTTTTTCTGCTAAAGTTGGCATAGTTTCTCCTCACCTTCGTGTCGCGAATCAACCTGGCATGAGCCTCACCGGATGGGGTGGGGCAGAAAGAGTACAATCAGCACCAGACCCGTGGTAACGGCGCTTATCAGATACAGACCAGCGCCAGCCGCCAGGCCAATCGCTGCGCTGACCCAAATTGTCGCCGCAGTGGTCAGCCCGGCCACAATGCCCCCTTCGCGGTGCAGAATCGCCCCGGCACCAAGGAAACCGATACCGGTAACAATTCCAGCCGCAATACGAGTCGGGTCAACGGCACCGGTAAAACCGGAGGCGGAAGCGACAGTAAATAGCGCTGAACCAATGCTGATAAGCATATGAGTCCTCAAGCCAGCCGGTTTCCCGGCCCGCTCGCGCTGGTAGCCGATAATCGCCCCCAGTGCCGCGGCCAGAACCAGGCGCAAGGCCATCTCAAGTTCGTCCGGCATTGTTGACCTACCTATTTTTTCTTGGCCGTCAGTAACCGATTGAGCGCATTCATATAGGCTTTAGCGCTGGCGACCACGACATCAGTATCCGCACCCCGCCCGGTATAGGTGGTACCATCGCTTTCAATCCGTATCAACACCTCACCGATGGCATCAATACCCTCGGTGACTGATTTCACGGTAAACTCAGTCAGCGTATTCGGCACACCGACGATGCGGTTAATCGCCTTGTACACGGCATCCACCGGGCCAGTGCCCAGGGCGGCATCGGCGATGGCCTCACCATCGGGGCCAATAAGCCGGACGGCCGCGGTGGGAATACCCCGGTCACCGCAGGTCACCTGGATGCGGTCGAGGTGATAGAATTCTGAGACGGTGCGCTGCTCCTCAGCCACGATGGACTCAATATCCTTATCGGTGACATCCTTCTTCTTATCCGCCAGCTCCTTAAAAGCGGCAAAAGCCCGGTTGAAGTCCTCCTCAGACAGGCTGTAACCCAGTTCGGCCAGCCGCTCCTTGAAAGCATGCCGTCCGCTAGTCTTACCCAGCACCAGGCTGCTGAAGCCGGTACCCCTACTGATTTCGGGTCCATTATTTCAAAGGTGATGGGCATCTTGATGACACCGTCTATGTGCAGACCTGACGAATGACGGAAGGCATTAGCGCCGACAATAGCCTTATTCGGCTGAACCGCAAAACCGGTTAGCTCGCTTACCAGTCGGCTGGTCCGGTAAATCTGCGTGGTATCAATATTGGTCGTCAGGTTGAAAAAGTCCTGGCGGGTCTTGATAGCCATGACAATTTCTTCCAGCGAGGCATTGCCGGCCCTTTCCCCGATGCCATTAATGGTGCCCTCTACCTGCCTGGCGCCACGCTTGACCGCTTCCAGGCTGTTAGCTACGGCCAGGCCCAGGTCATTATGGCAATGAACACTAACTGTAGCCCGCTCAATATTGGGCACATTTTTGAAAACTCCCTCAATGAGGTCGCCAAACTCATCAGGCATGGCATAGCCTACGGTATCAGGGATATTGACCGTAGTGGCACCAGCATCAATAACTGCTTTCAGAATCTGGTAGATATATTCCGGCTCGGTTCGGCTGGCATCCATCGCCGAGAACTCAACATCATCGCAGTATTTCTTGGCCCGGGCTACCGTATCGCAGGACATCTCCAGAATTTCCTCGCGGCTCTTCCTGAGTTGATAGAAGAGGTGTATATCTGAAGACGACAGGACTATATGAATTCGCGGCTGTTCAGCCCCTTTGACGGCTTCCCAGCTCTGGTCTACAGCGTCAAGATTAGCATGGGTTAGAACGCAAATTACCGGGGTGCGAACCTCCTTGGCAATAAGGCTTACTGCCTCAAAATCACCCGGCGAGGTTACCGGAAAGCCAGCCTCAATAACATCAACACCCAGCTTCTCCAGTTGCCGGGCTATCTCCAGCTTTTCCTGGATATTTAAGGAGCCCCCCGCCGCCTGCTCCCCATCCCGTAGTGTGGTATCAAAGATTATTACTTTATCCATAATATCCTCCCTGGGAGAAACAGCTCTCACGAGCGATTTCTCTAATTCTCTTACTGACGCGACCGTGTTTACCCCTCCCCGGCAATGGAGAGGGGCCAGTAAGGATGAGTTTATCTCTCCCAGCAAGGATAAATCTATCAAATAGAATGTTATTGCCTATGTCATGTCAAACACTTCTTCTTTCCAAGCTAATTATCCCTTGATTCTTTAACCCATCCCCCTGCCCCCTTCCCTTATAAGGGAAGGGGGAGTGTTTATAAGAGGGACGAAGTCCCTCTTTGACTCCCTATTAGGGGTCTAGAGCGACTAGTCGCCTCTTTTCTCTCTCCCGTTTCATCGGAGATGGGAAAGGGGGTGAGGTTATTTCCCCTTCAGCCAGGGCATCATCTTTCTCAGTTCTGCGCCCACCAGCTCAATGAGGTGTTCCGACTCTATCCGCTTCAGGGCATTGAAGACCGGACGGCCGGCCTGGTTCTCCAGTATCCACTCCCGGGCAAAGGTGCCGTCCTGAATCTCGGCCAGGATTTGCTCCATTTCCGCCTTGACCATATCATCAATCACCCGCGGCCCCCGGGTGTAGTCGCCATACTCAGCGGTATCACTGACGGACTGGCGCATGAAGGTCAAGCCGCCCTGATAAATCAGGTCAGTAATCAGCTTAAGCTCGTGCAGGACTTCAAAGTAGGCTATTTCGGGCTGGTAGCCAGCCTCGACCAGTGTCTCAAAGCCAGCCTTGATAAGTGCCGAGACTCCACCACAGAGCACCGTCTGCTCGCCAAAGAGGTCGGTCTCCGTCTCTTCAGCGAAGGTGGTCTCAATGACCCCGGCCTGACTGCAGCCAATTCCTTTGGCATAAGCCAGGGCTAGTTTCTTGGCCTTGCCGGAGGCATCCTGGTGAACGGCGACTATAGCTGGTGGCCCCATGCCTCCAGTGTAAAGTTCGCGCAGCATGGTGCCCGGGCACTTCGGCGCCATCATGGCCACATCAACATCGGGGGGTGGCATAATCTGGCCGTAGTGGATATTAAAGCCATGGGCGAACATCAGCATCTTGCCCCGAGCTCAAGCCGCCCTCAATGGAGCTATAATAAATGCTTTTCTGCAGATTGTCCGGGGCCAGCATGACGATGATATCGGCTTCCTTGGCCACCTCAGCCGCCGTCAGCACCTCGAAGCCGGCCTTCTTGGCCTTACTCCAGCCCTCGCTGTTCTTGAGCTCAGCCACGACTACCTGGCAGCCGCTGTCCCTCAGGTTCTGGGCATGGGCATGTCCCTGGCTGCCGTACCCGATGATGCCAATCTTCTTGCCTTCAAGTAATTTGAGATTACAATCCTTGTCATAATATATCTTAGCCACAGTCTTTCTCCTTGATTTATTGTTTCGCCGTTGGCTTGACCAGTAAGAGCGGGCTGTTGACGCCGACCAGCATATTCGCCGCCACACTGCCATAGACCAGGCGGCTGAGTCCCGAGCGCCCGTGGGTAGCCATGACAATCAAGTTGTAGGGCGTCTTATTGGCATAGTCCACTATTTCGTCAGTCGCCTTACCCACCAGCACTTCTGATCTCACATTGATGCCGCTGTTCTTGAATCTCGGCTCAATCCCGGCCAGGTACTCAGCGGCCGCCTGCTTGCCCCGGGCGGTTTCCTGCTGCGCATACTGCCCCCAGTTGAGCGGTATCTCCGCCAGCTCCGGAGTATAGTAGGAGGGCATGGTGGGTGGTTCGCAGACCCGGACCAGGATGACAGTCACCATCTCACGGCTACCCTGCTTGGCCAGTGCCTCAGCATGAGGCAGTACTGACTCCGCCAGTTCTGAGCCGTCCAGGGGGACGATTATGGTTCTCTTCGGCCACTCGTCATAGGGAATCTGCTCCGGAATTCCGGCGCGCACCAGGAAAACGGGAATCTTGGAGGCGCTCAGGACTTTACCAGCCACGCTCCCGAGAGCCCAGCGCTTGGGGCCGGAGCGGCCATGGCTGGCCATCAGAATGAGGTCGACAGCATTCTCTTCAGCGTAACGGAGGATTTCTTCTGCCGGGTAACCCACCACCAGCTCCCCTCGCACCTCAATTGACTTCTCCTCCGGTATCAGGCCCGCTTTTTTCTGGACCTTTCTCGCCTCGCGACGGATGGCATCCGCCGCATGCTCAATATAGGCTCGATTCATCGGGACATAGTCGCGCAAGGCCGGAGCTGAAATGTGAAGTAGCACGACTTCTATGCCCAGCCGGCCGGCCAGTTCTCTGGCATAGGGAAAGACCACCTCGGCCAGCTCCGAACCGTCCAACGGAACAAGCATTCTCCGGTACATTTTCCCACCTCCCAGTTTTGTCTTTGATAATACCCTACCCACAGGGGGAAATCAACCTTTACGAGCCTGCTGGCGCTGTTGTCAAGCCTCTATGCGTGCCTATGTCTTCTCCCTTTTGGTGGGAGGGCTCGGCGCCCCTTTTCCCCCCAGAATCGGGCTGGCGCCGCCCCGGGGCATGGCAATGCGACCCGTCCGGGCCAATTCCTTAATGCCAAAGCCACGGAGTAGGTTAGTGAGAGAATCTATTTTATCCTCGTCACCGGTAACCTCAACCGTTAGCGAATCCGAGGCAACATCGACAATATTGGCCCGGAAGATGTCCACAATCTGGATAATCTCACTACGCGTGGTGGCAGTAGCCTTCACCTTAATCAGCGCCAGTTCCCGGGCCACAATATCCTCTTCTGTAATATCAGATACCCGGACGACATCTATAACCTTGTCCAGTTGCTTCCGGACCTGCTCCACCATGGTCGTGGTGCCGTCAACGACGATAGTCATGCGTGACAGATGGGGTATTTCGCTATGCCCCACGGCGATGCTCTCAATATTGAAGCCACGCCTGCGGAACAGGCTGGCTACCCGATTAAGCACGCCAGGTTTATTCTCGACCAACGCCACTATAGTGTGCTTCGTCGCGGCCATATTGCCTCCTTTGCCGGGGCTAGATATTGCTCACCTTAAGTGTGGCCGAATCTGAAAGAACCTTCGGCCTGGCTTTGGGCTCCTCGATGACTTCAGTTATGGCGGCTCCCGGCGGCACCATCGGATAGACATTTTCCTCCGGTTCCACCACAAAGTCTATCAAGAAGGGGCCGGGCTCGGCCATGGCTCGCTCAATGGCCGGCACGACTTCTTCCTTATACTTCACCTTCAACGCCGGGATACCGTATGCCTCAGCGAACTTCACATAATCCGGGCCACTTAGCCGTGTGGCCACATATCTCTTCGCGTACAGTAATTCCTGCCACTGCCGGGGCATTCCCAGATAGCCATTGTCAATAATAGCTATCTTCACCGCTACTTTCTCCTGCACCATCGTGGCCAGCTCATGCATCGTCATCTGGAAACTGCCATCACCATCAATACACCACACTGTGGCATCAGGGCAGCCGATCTTGACACCGATGGATGCCGGCAGTCCAAAACCCATGGTACCCAATCCACCCGATGAGATGAGAGTGTTGGGCTTATCATACCAGTAGTGCTGGGCGGCCCACATCTGGTTCTGCCCCACCCCGGTGACCACGGTAGCCTCCCCCTTGGTCACTTCGTATATCTTGCGGACAACAAACTGGGGCAGGAGTCCATCACTATCTTTGATAACCGTAGACGGGTGTTCCTTTCGCCAGTCGTCAAGCTGGCGCACCCAGTCAATATGCTCTACCGGCGTAATCAGTTTGTTCAGTTCTTCCAGAACGACCTTCACATCGCCGACGATGGGCACATCCACCCGCACATTCTTGCCAATCTCGGCCGGGTCAATGTCAATATGGATAATATGAGCATTAGGCGCAAAGCCGCTCACCTTAGCCGTGGCCCGGTCATCAAACCGCATGCCGATGGCAATGAGGACATCGGCATTATTGATTGCCATATTGGCGTAAGCCATGCCATGCATCCCCATCATGCCAAAACTTAAGACATGGCTCTCCGGGAAGCAACCGATGCCCAGTAAGGTGGTAACCACCGGTATTTGGGCAGTCTCAGCCAAATGACGCAGCTTGTCATAAGCCCCGGAGATAATAACGCCTCGGCCGGCAATAATGACAGGTCGGTGGGCTTCATTGATGAGCTTAGCCGCTTTCTTAATCTGTGCCGGATGGCCGTGGAGAATTGGCTTGTAGCCGGGCAAGTCCACCTTGTCGGGATAGTGGAATTCTGCCTCCTCAATGAAAACATCCCGCGGTATATCAATAAGCACTGGCCCGGGACGCCCTGTCCTGGCCAGATAAAAAGCTTCCTTCACCGTTCTGGCCAGCGCGCCAGCCTCCGGGACAAGGTAGTTATGCTTGGTAATGGGCAGAGTGATGCCGGTGATATCAACCTCCTGGAAGGCATCCTTGCCAATAAAGGGTCGGGCTACCTGACCGGTGATGGCCACAATCGGTACCGAATCAAGATAGGCATTGGCAATCCCGGTTACCAGGTTGGTCGCGCCCGGCCCCGAGGTAGCAAAACAGACGCCGACCTGGCCGGTGGCCCGGGCATAACCATCAGCCGCGTGCGCGGCACACTGCTCGTGGCGTACCAGGACATGACGGAGCTTGGGGAACTGGGGCAGGGTATCATAAAGGGGCAGGATGGCCCCGCCCAGAATCCCAAAGATAACCTCCACCCCCTCTCGCAACAAGCTCTCACAGACAATCTGCCCGCCAGTCATTTTCATGGTCGTGTCCTCCTACTCCTGAAACACTGCGCCAGTGCTGGCTGAACTTACCTTTTCGGCATAGCGCTGGAGATAGCCGGTCTTTACTCTCGGCTCAAACTTCGGCACCTGCGCCAGCCGTTTCGCTATCTCTCGCTTGGTCAGCTCTACCTCAAGCTTACACTTGGGAATATCTATCTTAATTATATCGCCGTCGGTCAAGGCCGCAATCGGCCCCCGGCTGGCCGCCTCCGGAGAGACATGACCGATAGCCGCACCACGGGTGGCTCCGGAAAAGCGCCCGTCCGTTATCAGAGCCACCTCCTTATCCAGGCCCATACCGGTCAAAAGGGCGGTTGGTGTGAGCATCTCCCGCATCCCCGGTCCGCCCTTCGGCCCTTCGTAACGAATAACAATGACTTCGCCCGCTTTTATCTGGCTACCCATGATAGCCTGTGTGGCCGCTTCCTCAGAGTCAAACACCCGGGCTGGTCCCTGATGAACCATCATCTCCGGGGCGACCGCCCCCTTCTTCACTACCGCACCCTCGGGAGCCAGATTGCCAAAGAGAATGGCCAGACCGCCGGTTCGTGAGTAGGCCTTGGCCGGGGAACGGATGACCGCTCTATCCAGAACTCGCCCCCGGACGATATTCCGGCCAACAGTCTTACCCGATACCGTCTTGGAACGCAGGTTGAGCCGCTCTTTCAGCTCTTTCATCACCGCTGGTATGCCACCCGCCCGGTCCAGGTCCTCAATGTGGTAATCACCGGCCGGCCTTAGCTTGCACAGTTGTGGCGTATTCTCGCTTATTTCCGTGACTAACAAGAGCGGAAACTCAATGCCGGCCTCATTAGCGATGGCCATCAGGTGCAGAACTGAGTTCGTGCTGCCACCGAGTGCCATATCCACAGTGAAGGCATTATGAATAGAGTTTTTGGTTATAATATCCCGTGGGCGGATGTCTTTGGCCAGGAGCGCCATAATCTTTTCCCCGGCGGTCTTGGCCAGTCGCCGCCGTCTGATATCAACGGCCGGAATGGTGCCGTTGCCAGGCAAGCCCATGCCCAGGACTTCGGTTAGGCAGTTCATGGTATTGGCCGTGAACATGCCCGAGCAACTCCCGCAGCCGGGGCAGGCAATCTCTTCCAGTTGCCGGAGTTGCGACTCCGTCATTTTCCCACTGACGACCTTGCCCACGGCCTCAAATACAGAGCTCACATCAATCTTGCTGAACCCGCCATTGGTGGGCAGGTCTCCCGCCAGCATCGGGCCTCCGCTGATGAAGATGGCCGGTAGATTGAGTCGGACGGCCGCCATCAGCATACCCGGGATGATTTTGTCGCAGTTGGGGATAAAGACCAGAGCGTCAAAAGCGTGCGCCTCCGCCATTACTTCCACCGAGTCGGCAATCAGCTCCCGACTGGGCAGGCTGTACTTCATGCCGGCATGGCCCATGGCGATGCCATCGCACACAGCGATGGTATTGAACTCAAAGGGGACGCCACCGGCACTGCGCACGCCGGCCTTGACTGCCTCGGCAATTTCCCGCAGGTGCATGTGTCCGGGGACGATGTCGGTAAAACTATTGACGATTCCGATGAAAGGCTTCTCGATTTCAGCCTGAGTACACCCCAGGGCGTAGAGCAGAGACCGGTGTGACGCTCGTTCGATACCCCTTTTGATAGTATCGCTTTTCACGCTTTCTTTATCTCCCTTCGCTATTTTAGACTAATAAAAAAGCCGCCCCAGTGGGACGGCTCCACCCGGAGACTGACCCACTCGCCGGACTATGTCTCAATAAGTACCAGGACAATCACATCACTAATCATTGTGTTGATAAAGTAGCACAGTTCTATATTTATTGTCAAGTCAGCGGGGACTCACGACTCCATGGCTCGTATTTTATCCAGTCGGCGCTGGTGCCGGCCACCCTCGAACTCGGTAGCAAGAAAGGCGTCCACTATCTCTGATATCTGCTTGGGCGGCTCTTCCCCCGACAGACAGAGAACATTGGCGTCGTTGTGCTGGCGGGAGCGGCGGGCACTCAGGGGGGAATAAGCCAGAGCCGCCCGGATTCCTTTTACTTTGTTGGCGGCGATGCACATACCAATGCCGGTACCGCAGATGAGTATACCCCGGTCGAAATCACCCTTCGCCACGGCGTGCCCCACTTTATCGGCGATATCCGGGTAGTCCACCGGGTCAGCGGTGAAGCTGCCAAAGTCCTCATAGCTATGCCCGGCCATCGGTAATCAGCTTGATGATGGACTGCTTGAGTTTTAAGCCATGCTGGTCAGAACCAATAGCAATACGCACGATTTAACCCTCCTTCTGGGATGAGACCCGGCCAACGACTTGCTCAATTTCTTCTCTTGAGATAGCGCCGGCCCGCAGAATTACCGGCGTCTCCCCCGTCACATCAACGATGGTTGACTCCTGGCCAGGGCACCGCCCGCCGTCAATAATCAAATCCACCTTATCACCAAGCTGGGAATGGACTTCCTCGGCGGTCAGCGGGCTGGGCCGACCACTGAGATTGGCGCTGGTGCCGATGATGGGTGTTCCCAGGCCTTCAATCAGGGCAATGGGGATGGGATGGGCGGGGATACGCACCGCCACCGTGCCCCCACCCCCGGTAACAATCGGGGGAACGGCCTCCGAGCGGGGCAGGACTATGGTCAGGGCGCCGGGCAAAAAGCGCTCAATGAGCCGCCAGGCAACAGGTGGCACGCGTTCAGCCACCTCGCTTATCTGCGCTGTATTGGCGACGAGCAGCGGCAAAGCCATACTCTGTGGCCGTGATTTGACGGCAAAAACACGCTCAACTGCCTGAGGCAGGGTCATACCGGCTCCCAGGCCATAAACGGTATCCGTCGGGAAGGCCACCAGCCCACCCCGCCTCAGAATGGCGATACCTTTGTCAATCTGCCGTTGCGTATCCGAAGACGCCTTACCCAATATGACCTCTGTTACCAAGTTAGGACATTCCTGTATCTGACAAAACCAGTATAACACACGAATAGTTCGCCACCAAAGGCAGCGAATTAAGCCTTTCATGCGGTATGGTAACCCTATCCCCCCTTCACTGCACCCGTGTTAGTGATTTGGGGGCTCGAACTAAATGAGACAAACGCAAACGCTGCTCTGAAAGTTCTATGTATTGAACAACTTGCGCTGCCAAGAAAAGAGGGAGGCGCCACGACTTAAGTCGTGCGCCTCCCTGGTTTGGCTAAGTCAAAGACAGTTCTTAAACCCGTGTGCCCTTGAAGGGGGCTGTACCGAAGTTGCCGAGCTTGACGGTGCCGGAAATGTCATTGCCCGCCACCTTGCCACTGTACTCAAGCTTCATTTTTCCCATGGGGCCAGTGACCTCCACCGCCCAGGCAACGGCGTCACCGTTGACCGTACCGCCAGTAAAGGCCTGCGTTCCCTGCTCTGCCGCCATTGAGCCGCTCAGGGCATTGCCATCAGCTTTCAGCGTTAGTTTAGATGTACGCTTGCCCATTGGTGTGGTCATCTCAATGTTGTAGGTTCCATCGACAGCCATGACACTTTCTCCTTTCTTTTATTTTTCCTATTGGCGAGATACAACTCTGAGTCAGCCAACAGTATAGCAGTATGCTGGTGTCCTGTCAACGGCTATATGGGGCATTACTCACCATGTTTATGAACCGGGGGTTTTGATTTCACACGCTTTCCCGCACATACCGCCAGTTTATCCCATTCCAGACCCACAGAAGCTGGCCGCACCGGGAGCAGACAACCTGGGCCTGACTATCAGTTTTCTGCTCATGACAGGTGACCAGCTTCTGGCAACGGGGGCAGTAGCTTTTCTTAACACACAACTTCATGTGACGACTCCCCTCTCATTCCCTCCCACGGGTGTTCAGTTGACCCGAGCGACAGGCTCGGCCTCGTCCCTGGTCTGCCCTGGCTTTAACTGCGATGTGGTTTCCAGTTGATTGCGATACCCACACTGTAGACACTGTTCGTACCGCCCATGTTCATCCTCAACCAGGAAGACATCTCCCTGGCAGCGAACGCATCCCTTTAGTTTCCACATACCGCATCACCTCCTTCCTCAACTCGGTCCCAGCAAGTTAAGAATATAGATTAACACAAGTGTCTTCTTATTATAGTCAGAAGAAATCAATAGTCAAGAGGTACCCACAAAAAGAGGCCGGGGTTGTCTGGCATCATCTAGCCGAATTCCCCCCTCTCATAGAGAAGGGCAACGACTACCGCCAGTCCGGCGGTCTCGGCGCGCAGAATCCGGTGCCCCAGACTCACCGGGACTATTCCACGAGACTCAGCGTAGGCTACTTCTGCCGGGGGAAAGCCGCCCTCCGGCCCGATGAAGACATTGAAGGTTGGCGAAGCTTGGAAAGGCGGTCCCTTAAGAATCCGGGATAGGCTCAGGCTCCTCTCCTCTTCCCAGAGCAGGATAGAGGCACCGTGAGCTGAGTCACAGGCCTCCCGAAAAGTGGCCACCGGGTGTAAAGCCGGTAACAGGGCTCGCCCTGACTGCTCGGCGGCCTCCTGAATTATCTTCCGCCATCGGGCGAGCTTGTTCTCTCCTGGCTTTCTCACCACGCACCGTTCCGAGACGAAGGGCACAAAGGCGCTTACCCCAAGCTCAACCCCCTTCTGCAGGATAAACTCAAATTTTTCGGCCTTGAGCAATGCCTGGTATAAAGTCACTTTAACCCTGGGTTCGGTTGCGCCCAGGCTCTGGCCTATCACCCTGCCTTGAATCAGGCCAGGACTCATCTGGTCAATTTCAACCTCATATTCCCAGCCACTGTTATCCAGGAGAATGATATGGTCTTTCGGCTTCAGCCGGAGCACATGGATGATTTGATGTGCCGGCTCATCCGTAAGTGATACCCTGCTCTGTCTAATCCACTCGGACGGAATGAAAAAACGGTGCATTTGAGTCCAGTAAGCTCCCTTTCCTCAATTCTAGCCACTATTATAGCAAGAAAAGAGAAAGAGACCAGCCTGGCATAACCTGATATTGCTTTCTTAACTTTCTTTATACTATAATATTAATTGAGGTACCCTGTGAAATGATTTATGAATGTGTGGGATGAGCCATGGCCGGTAAGGACTATTACAACATACTGGGCGTGAAGCGGAGCGCCACGGAACAGGAGATAAAGCAGGCTTACCGCCGGCTGGCTCGAAAATTTCATCCGGATGTTAACCCCGGCAATAAGAACGCCGAGGCCCGGTTCAAGGAAATCAACGAGGCCTACGAGGTACTATCTGATAAGGAGAAGCGGGAGAAGTATGACCGCTACGGCGACCAGTGGCAGTATGCCGACCAGTTCGCCAAAGCCGGTGCCCAGCAGACACCCTTCTGGGAGTTCCGGCAGGGCGGGGGTCAGGGTTCTCAAGAGGGTGACCTGGAGACCCTGTTTGGCAACCTCTTTGAGACCTTTGGCACCGGGACTTCCCGGCGGCGCGGCCGGCCGAGGCGCAGCCTGGATGTCGAACAGCCGGTGGAGGTAACGCTGGAAGAAGCCTACCAGGGGACCAGCCGCATCCTGAGTATGGAAACTGGCGAGCCCTGTCCTACCTGTCATGGCACCGGTCGGATACAGAATGTCCCGTGCTCGACCTGCCGTGGCTCCGGCGTGGTGCCGCGCTTACAGCGAATTGAGGTCAAGGTACCAGCGGGGGTCACCGATGGCTCCCGCGTGCGCGTGGCGGGCAAGGGGCAGCCGAACTACGATGGAACCAAAGGCGACCTTTATCTGGTAATCTCGGTTAAACCGCATCCTTTGTTTGAACGGAAGGGTGACGATTTATATGTTGAGGTGGACGTGCCTTTAACGGTGGCGGTGCTGGGCGGCGAGCTTGAGGTGCCCACCCCTAAGGGTAAGCTGGCACTCAGAGTCCCACCGGAGACCCAGAATGGTCGCACCTTCCGCCTGGCCGGGCAGGGGATGCCGCACCTGGATAATTCCTCACGAGGCGACCTGCTGGCCAAGGTGAAGGTGCTTCTCCCCACCAATCTCTCGTCAGAGGAGAAGAAGCTCTTTGAGCGGTTGAGTCAGTTACGCCCAAGCGGTTGAGGAGAGGTGATTCATGAGACCAGAGGATAATGAACCGCGGTATGTCATCAGTGTCGCGGCCAGGATGCTTGGGATTCAGACTCACAGCTTGCGTTATTACGAAAAGCTTGGCATAATAGAACCATCTCGGTCCAGGGGTAACATCCGTCTGTATTCAGATAAGGATATCGCCTATCTGAAGCAACTGAAGGCGCTGATGAATGACCTGGGGATTAACCTGGCTGGCGTGGAAGTTATCCTGCGCCTGGCGGAGCGACTGGCCGAGTTACAGCGCCGTATTGACGAGCTGGAAGCGAAACTCAGGCAATTGAAGAAGGAGGAAGAGGCTTAATCGGGAGCCTCAAATTACACTGACGAGGTAAGCCTTGGTATTTGAGAAGTAGGGTGGCGTGTTAAGGAGAGACAGGGCGGGCATTATTTGTCGGCGGTAGAGAAGGTCCCGGGCTATACCGGCGGGTAGTTCTTCTTAGCACTGTGGGATGACAATTTCAACTTTACGGTTAACAAGAGCGGGTGCGTTAAAGATGACCCAAGAGGAAAAGCGCCACTGGCCAAAGAAGGAGATATTCTTCGGCGTTTTGGCCATAGTCACTCACGGTGGCTTTTGTATCGGCGGCGTTCTTTACAAAGATGACCTGATGAATATCGCGCTATATTGAGGGCTACAGCCTCCTGGGCGATGGCCATTGTCGCTTTTCTGGCGGGCAGTATACTGAGCTTTGTGGCCATACCGGTACCTTACTGGCTGCTGGTGTTTACTTTGCCCAGTGTCCTGGCACCGGAGTGGGGACTGCTGGCTCCGATGGCCGTCGGGTTCACTTCCGCCGTGGGCACCACTGTGGGCCATTTCCCCACTTTCATGCTTGGCTATGGGGGTGGCAAACTTTCGCAGAGAGTGACTGCCAAGTTTAATCTTTCCTGTCTATAACAAGGTCTATAACAGGGTGATTGCCTGGATGCAGAAGCATGGGGCCTGGGCGGCCTTTGCCATGTCAGCCATGTTTAATCCAGCTCATCTGCCGATGACGCTTGCCATTGGGGCACTCCGTTTTCCACCGCCCAAATTCCTCCTTTTCTCCTTTCTGGGCAACGCGGTGAAGAGCCTTTTCCTGGCCTTCGCCGGCTATTACGGATTGACCAAACTGCTCCCTTTCATCGGCGTTTCGTAGGTAGTTCAACCAATGCAGATGATACATATTATTTTAGCGATAATCGGGGGGGTGTGCGTGGGGTTCGGGGTATGGCAGCTCATTGTCTCGATTGTGGAAAATTGGCAGAAGAGCCAGAAGTTCAAAGCCGCGCAGTCTTATGCCCATCAGCGGAACAAACCGCTATTGGTGGCGGGTGGGCCGTGGGGAAATCGGCGCGTTCGCCGTTTTCTGAATAGGCCGGCGCATGGCGCGGGCGATGTCTGCCTGGATATCGACCCCAATGCCATGACGGGGCACCCTTGCGGAGTAGTCGCTGATGTTACCCACATCCCCTTTGCCGATGACAGTTTTGGCGCAGCCTTTGCCAGCCACCTGCTGGAACACCTGTCCAGCACCGCTGATGCCCAGAAGGCCTTGGCCGAGCTTAACCGTGTGGCGGATGCGGTATTCATTGTCTATCCCTTCCGGCAGTCCCTCGGTGGCTGGTTCACCCGCGGCCACCATCTGTGGGTCTGGCAGAAGGGCAACACCACCTACATTAAGCAGAGAGGAAAGCTGGGCGCTAAGAAGGTGGAATTTCAGGTTCAAGTTGAATAGAAGTATATACTTCACTAGAAACCGGAGGTGCTTAAACATAATCGGAGATGTCTAACGAATTGACTTTACAGACTGAAGCTAACCAGCTGGCACAACAACTTTTTGGTAATCACAACAGGAAGGGTGCCCGATTTGCCAGCCGTCTTTTTGACATGTGCACCAAGGCGCAGGATAAGGATTTCCTCCTCATCCATAACCCCGGTGGCTGGGGGAGCACACCCCTGGAGCACTGCCAGGAATGGGAGCGAAGTATTGTTGAGGGGGTGAAGTCCAGCATTGAACGGCTGGGCTACAGTTCATTCGCCACCCAGTACTTGCGGGGTGGCCGTAGCTGGTGGGCACATCTGTGGGACGCGCGAGAGCAACTCCGCTTCTTTTTTAAGGGCACGTCGACCAGGGCCAAGATACTGGCCGCCGAGTTAATGTTCATCACCCGTCACCTCGATTCCCTCCGGGTAATCCTGGTCGGGGCCAGTCAGGGGGCGGCTTTCAGTAATACCGTGATGCGGCAGATGGGTGAGTTTCGTCGCGTGTATAGCATTGAGCTGGGCATAATCTTCGTCCACATGTCGCGGCGGGTAATCACAGAACGCACCCTGGCCATAGATAGTAACGGAGTGGTGCCTGACCCCGTGGCGCACCGGGATTTGTGGGCCGGGTTTAAGACATACGGCAGCGCGCCCTTCCGGTGGGGGAAATATCTGCTGCAGGGGAAGCCGAGGAAGCTTAGCGACTGTATCAATGTCCCCGGCCACGAGTACAATTGGGAGTATCCTGAAGTCCGTAAGAGAATTGAGAGTTTTCTGGAAACCAGGTTTGGCGTTCAAAAGAAGGGGGAGGTGGGTTCATCATGAGGCAGGAGAGATTTACCGAGCAGGCCCAGGAAGCGCTGGCTCAATCTCAGGAGCTGGTGCGTCAGTACCGACACAGTCAGTGGGATGTGGAGCATGTCCTGCTCGCCTTGCTCCAGCAGGAAAAGGGACTGGTGGGTGACATACTGCGCGAGCTCCGCATCGATGTTGACACAGTGAGACAGCAGGTGGCGGCGACTCTGGAGCGAACCCCCAAATTGGCCTACGAGACGCCGCAAATCTACGCTACGCCGCGGGTCGCCCAGCTCTTGCAGGCGGCGACGGCTGAGGCCGACCGACTTAAGGACGAGTTTATTGGCACGGAGCATATGTTGATTGCCATGACCCGGGAGGAGAAGGGGGAGGCGGCGGGGATTCTCAAGCGTTTCGGCCTTACCGAGGAGAAGGTCTTCCAGGCTTTGCAGCGGCTTCGCGGCGGGCACCGGGTGAACGATGCCCGCGCCGAAAGCAAATACCGCTCGCTGGAGAAGTACGGGCGTGACCTGACGGAAATGGCCCGCCAGGGCAAGCTCGACCCGGTTATCGGCCGGGAGGACGAGATTAAGCGGGTGATGCAAATCCTTACCCGTCGCACCAAGAATAACCCGGTGATTGTGGGTGATGCTGGCGTGGGCAAAACAGCCATCGCCGAGGGACTGGCCCAGAAGATTGCCGCCGATGATGTCCCGGACTCACTTAAAGGGAAAAGGGTAATCGCTCTGGATATGGGGGCTCTGGTGGCCGGCAGCAAGTTCCGCGGCGAGTTTGAGGAGCGCCTCAAGGCGGTAATGGATGAGGTGCGGCAGTCGCAGGGCGAGGTTATGTTGTTCATTGATGAAATCCATACCGTGGTTGGCGCCGGTGCGGCGGAGGGTGCCATTGACGCCGGCAATATGCTCAAGCCAGCACTGGCGCACGGCGAACTCCAGTGCATCGGGGCCACCACTCTGGATGAATACCGCAAGTTCATTGAGAAAGACAAGGCTCTGGAGCGGCGCCTTCAGCCGGTGTTTATTGGCGAGCCCAGCGTGGAGGCCACCATTGAGATGCTCCGTGGCCTGCGCCCCAGGTATGAGGCCCACCATAAGATTAAGATTAGCGACGAAGCCCTGGAGGCGGCGGCTAAATTGAGCCAGCGCTATATCTCAGACCGGTACTTGCCGGATAAAGCCATCGACCTTATTGATGAGGCGGCCAGCAAACTACGCATTGATACTGAGAGTGCCCCACCGGAGGTCAAGTCTCTGGAAGAGAAACTGAAGCAAATGACCAATGAAGAGGAAGCCGCCTCACAGCGGCAGGACTACGAGCGCGCCGCCAAGTTGAAGAGCGAGAGAATGCGGCTAGAACAGCAGTATAACCGGGCCAAGAGCGAGTGGCTGAAGCAGGAGAAGATTGACAGCGTGGTTGATGCTGAAGAAATCGCCAATCTCATCTCCAAGTGGACGGGCATCCCGGTCTCCCAGATGCTTGAAGGAGAGGCAGAAAAGCTGCTCCACATGGAGGAGCGAATTCACGAAAGGCTCATCAATCAGGAGGAAGCGGTCAAGGCTGTCTCCGAAGCCATCCGGAGAGGTCGGGCTGGGCTGAAAGACCCCAGACGGCCCATCGGCAGCTTTATGTTTCTGGGGCCAACCGGCGTGGGTAAGACGGAGCTGGCGCGCACCCTGGCCTGGTTCCTTTTTGATGATGAAAACGCCATGGTGCGCCTGGATATGTCAGAGTACCAGGAAAAGCATACCGTCTCCCGTCTGATTGGCGCCCCGCCGGGTTATATTGGCTATGAGGAGGGAGGCCAGCTCACGGAAGCCGTGAGACGCCGTCCCTACCGCATCATTCTCCTCGATGAGGTTGAGAAGGCACACCCCGAGGTATTTAATACCCTGCTCCAGATTATGGACGACGGCCGGTTAACCGATGGCCACGGGCGGACGGTGGACTTCAAGAACACGGTGGTGATTATGACCAGCAATGCCGGTGCGGAGCTTATCAAGCGTGAGAGTCAGCTCGGCTTTGCCACCCGGAAAGACGAGGTGAAAACACGGAAACAGAGCTATGAGGATATGAAAGAAAAGGTAATGACGGAGATAAGCAAGATTTTCCGCCCCGAATTTCTTAACCGGCTGGATGACATTATCGTTTTCCACGAGCTGACGGAAGAACAGTTGCGACAGATTGTTGAGATGATGGTCAAGGACCTGCAGAAGCGTCTGGCCGAGCGCAAACTGACACTGGAAATCACGGAAGCGGCCAAATCGTGGCTGGCTAAGGTTGGTTTTGACCCGATTTACGGGGCGAGGCCACTCCGGCGGGCAGTGGAGCGCTATGTGGAGAACCCGCTATCAGCGAAAATCCTGGGTGGCGAGTTCAAAGAGGGCGATACCGTCATTGCCGACCTCGTGGACGAGAACCTCACCTTCGCCACCAAGGCGGCCGAGACGGCTGGCCGCAAGCGCTAGTACCCCGACAAAGTCGGGGTCAGTATTTAAGGAGGTGCCACCAAAACAAAGACGGCACTTTCTTATTTGACCATTAACACTTCAGGATGATACAAATGTAAGCACGATAGCGCTCCTAGACCAGAAGGAGGTAAATGTGAAACTATTCGAAGCGATAACCATTCATAATATGGAGGTGAGGAACCGCATTGTCTACCCGGCCATCCAGCTAAATATGGGCCTGACCAACCGCCGGGCCCGGGCCTTCTACACCGAGCGGGCTAAGGGCGGGGCCGGTCTTATCCTGACGGCGAACACCTCCATTGATAACCTGGCCTGCGAAGAGCTGTGGGGAGGAACGGAGGGACTGGCCAGCTTTGTGGAAAGGCTGCGTTCGCTGACCAGCCAGATTCACGAGGCCGGAGCTAAAATCGGCTTACAGTTGTGGCAGGCGAACCGCTTCCCGCAGGGTCGCGGCGTCCAGATTGCCGGGAAGGAGCAAGACCCGACCAGCGGCGACAGGGTGGCACCCTCGGCCCGCGAGGATATGCGCCAGCTCACCATCCCTGAGATTGAATCCATTATCTACCGCTTTGCCAAGGGCGCCCGCAATGTCCGCGAGGCTGGCTTCGACTGCGTGGAAATTCACGGTGCCCACCGCTACCTGCCCTGTCAATTCACCTCGCCGGAGTATAACCAGCGTAATGATAAGTACGGCGGCAATCTGGCTAACCGCATGAGGTTTGGCCTTGACCTGGTCACCGCCGTCCGTGCCTGGGTTGGCCCGGACTTCCCTATCCTGTTCCGTCTGGGGGCTTTAGAGCAGGACGGTTCCATCCACCCGGATAGTGTTACCTACGCCCGAGAACTGGAGAAAGTGGGCGTTGATTGCCTGAATATTTCCACTTCCGGCTGGGGGCGGATACCGGTGGCACCACCCAAGCGCCACCGGATGGGCACCTTCGCCTTCCTGGCGGAAGCCATCAAGAAGAATGTCAATATCCCCGTCATCGCCGTGGGTCGGATAAATACGCCGGAAGTTGCCGAGGCAATCCTGCAGAAAGGCCAGGCCGATATGGTGGCCATCGGTCGCCAGCTTATCGCCGACCCTTTCTGGCCCAGCAAAGTCCAGCAAGGGCGGGCCAGTGAGATTATCGCCTGCGACTCCTGCAACATCAATTGCTATGCCCCCGCCTTCGAGCGCAAGCTGCCGCCAGGCGCGCCCCTGTGCAAAGTGAATTCACTTGTCGGTAAAGAATGGGAGAGCCCCGCCCCCGAATAGCTTTCACTAATTGTTCGGCTAATTTTGCGGGAATGACGGCTCAGTCCTCTCCATAGAAGAGGTCGTCGTAGAGCAGCTCCAGTCTCAGTTTATGTCTAAGCTCTCCCGTCACCAGACTCTGGCACAGGCGCTTGACTGACTCCTCTCTCAGGGCGCTCATCATTTTGGAATAAAACTCCACCGACTGTTGTTCGCGTTTCAGGGCGAAGAGGAGTGTGTCCTGTAAGCCAGCCCCTTCCAGTGTCTCGCCGCCAACCAGGTACTGGCTAATCCTCAGGTCAGGCACTCTTGCCCGGTGCCAGCCCCCTTTCCCCACTCCCTTTTCCTTAAGCCTCTTTAATCGCTCCGCATGCTTAAATTCCTGCTCCGCCAGTTCCTTCATCAGCTCCCGGGCACCCGGGTCTTGAGTCTTGTTCTGTCCGGCAATATAAAATGCCTGGGAGGCAATTTCTTTGTAGATGGCCATATCCAGTAATTCGGTCAACTCGTCTGGCATTAGCACTCTCCCTTAGTAGCGTCAGCCACGCAAATCAAGCCGCATTTCGGCAGATGAGACAATGGGTGAAGAGAACTATCGGCCTTGGCCAGACTGCCCCTCCACCAGGGCCCGTTCCAGCATCCGCAGAATCACTTCCTCGCGGCCGGCATGCTCTTCAATCGCCTGGCGGATGTCGCCGACAACATGCTGTATGTGCGTCCGCCGGGCCAGCAACTCCCTCTGGCCCAGCCCTTCGAGCCGGGTATTTACCGTGCTTTTGATTTCCGCCAGTTTCTGCCTTATTTCGCGATGCTCCAGCAAAAGTGCCTGCATCAATATTTCACCGAATATGGGCGGTAGATATTTTTCTTCAAAGACAAAATGCCTATCCAGGCCCTCAGCCATTAGATTGAAGGTTTCCTTGAGTTTGTCCTGCTTCTCCGCCAGCGCCTCCAGTGAGCTTTGGCTCCAGGTGGAGTAGGCTCTCTGCAGACTGAATAGCGCTACCAGGTCGTTGGTAGATTCGCCTACCTGCGTGACATCACTTCTAATCTTATGGTGCTCTTCAATTATCCTCCGGACGGTTGCCAGATAATCGGCCATACCTCCCCTCCTCTGCCGGAAACTTGCGAGACCTATACCATGATTGTATCATGTCCAACCTTCACAATGTAATACAGGGCTAGGCATCGAGGAATTGCCGTGCGCAAAACTTGACAGAGAAGATTTCAACATGATATAATATATAAAATGCTCGGGAAAGTCCGGGCGTTTTCTTTTATCTGCAGTCCTCCTCGTTTTCCCAGGGCATAATTCTCCTCCTTTTGTCTATTTTCATAAGAGAGTGTCTGGCTCTCTGAATCACCTTAACACCTCGTGCCTGGTTGACTAGTTCAGATAGATAGGTGACACTTAGCCGGTTAACCCGTACCGCTTTTGGGGAGGCCTTATTCCCTTTATCCCCTTCCCCTAATTTTATCAGGGGAAGTAGTCTAAAAGAAGGGGGCATCCAGCCCCTTCTTTTTATTTTTCCCCCCTCCCCGACAATGGGGAGAGGGGGATTAAGGGGGTGAGGGCGACAGATAATGAAGATGAGGTGTCACTAATCTTATAGACCGCATGCCTGGTTTGACTTCCCAGTCCGGATGGTCATACAATCGTATACCATCATAACTTATACTACACAAAATGAAAGGGAGGGAACCATGGCCTACAAAGACATAATCTATACGGTGGAAGACTACATTGCCACCATAACCCTCAACCGCCCCGAGTCGCTGAATGCCTTTAGTGACAACATGCTCAATGAGTGGGCTGATGCCATTGAGTCAGCCAAGCCCGACCCCAAAGTCAGAGTGGTCGTGGTCACCGGTGCGGGGCGGGGTTTCTGCTCCGGTATGGATGTGCGCGGCGCCGCCAACCGGGGCGAGATGCCACCACTCTATGCCCGGAGAAACTACATGCGACTCGGCGTCCACAAGATACCACGCGCCCTGGAGAGCCTGGACAAGCCCTATATCGCCGCCATCAATGGCCCGGCGGCCGGCGCCGGGATGGACATGGCCAGCATGGCTGATATTAGAGTAATGTCGGACCTGGCCAGGGTGGGAATGACCTATGTCCGGATGGGAATCCCCCCCGGCGATGCTGGCTGTTACTTCCTGCCCCGCATCGTGGGCATCGCCAAAGCTTTGGAACTAATCTGGTCGGGCCGGATGATTGACGCTGAAGAAGCCCTGCGCATCGGCTATGTCAGTCAGGTCTTCCCCCACGACCAGCTCATGGCCAGAACCAGAGCATTCTGCAAGCAGTTCACCCAGGCCCCGGTGGCTACCCAGTACGCCAAGCGCCTCCTGTGGCGGGGTATTGACATGTTCCGCAATATCAATCTGGAAATGGCTGAGATGGCGATGCTCATCAACTCCACCTCCCCGGATACCAGGGAAGGGCCAAGAGCCTGGACAGAGAAACGCGAGCCTCAGTGGACCGGCGAGTAGGGAAGCGGCCTATGGCGCTATGCGCATAGCACAAAGCGCGTAGCCTAAAAGGGGTGAGGTTAATAAACGACCTCATAGAGACTACTCTTGGCAAAAAGTTTTAGGTAAAGGTGGTTCCCTATGGCATACGAATATGAAATCAACCAACTGGTCAAAGAAGAGTCCTGGCGCATGTTCCGCATCATCGGTGAGTTTGTGGAGGGATTTGACAAGCTCTCCGGCATCGAACCGGCGGTGAGCATTTACGGCTCGGCTCGCATCCAGCCGGGAGATAAGCTTTATGCGCAGACGGAAGAAATCGCCCGCCGACTCGGTGAACGGGGGTTTTCTATCGTCACGGGCGGTGGCCCCGGCGTGATGGAGGCCGCCAACAAGGGTGCCCGCGAGGCTGGCGTAACTTCCGTCGGACTGAATATTGACCTGCCTGAGGAACAGGCCTGTAACCCCTATGCCAACAGGTCGATAACCTTCCGCCACTTCTTCGTCCGCAAAGTCATGCTGGTCAAGTACACCACCGCCTTCGTCATCATGCCCGGCGGGCTGGGCACCATGGACGAATTGACTGAGGTCTTGACACTGATACAGACCCACAAGATAAAACCCTTCCCGGTCATCCTCTTTGACAGCCAGTTCTGGAAGGGATTTCTCGACTGGTTACAGAGTCCGGTCTTAGCCAACGGCTATGTCTCAGAAGAGGATTTCAATCTGCTGAGAGTCTGCGATACGCCTGATGCCGTAATTGAGGCTGTTCAGCAATGGCATATTAAGCAGGAGATTGTCGGCCGGAGGGCGGTGACCAAGTAACCCCTAGTCGAGAGCAAATTCGTCCGCATACTCCGGCACCACTGTCGCCCAGCCAGTCTTCTCTCTCACCAGGCCGGCGAACTTTTCCGCTACCTCCGGCTCCCCGTGAGTGATGAAAACACGCCGCGGTGGTCTCTTGAGATTTGACAACCATCGGAGAAGCTGGGGCTGGTCAGCGTGGCCGGAAAAGCCGTTGAGCTGTACTACCCTGGCTTTCACCGGGTGATACTGACCCAGAATCCTGACTTCCTTAGCCCCATCCACGATTTGCCGGCCCAGAGTCCCGATCGCCTGATAGCCCACGAAAAGTATGGTGCTATCGCCTCGAGAGATATTGGCTACCAGATGGTGCTTTATCCGGCCGCCGGTGCACATCCCCGAGCCAGCAATAATAATGACCGTGCCGGCGATGTGATTGATGGCCTTGGACTGGTCGGTGGTGCTGACAAAATGAAGGCCGGGGAAGTCGAAGGGCGATTTTCCCTGACGCATCAGTCTGAGCATTTCTTCATCCAACAGCTCCGGGGTGTGCTGAAAGACCTCGGTAATGCTCACCGCCATCGGGCTGTCCAGGAAAACCATCAGATGCGGGATGCGGTCCTGCAGGAGCAACTGGTTGAGGTAATACAGGACCTCTTGAGCTCGCTCAAAGGCAAAGCTGGGGATAACGATATTGCCGCCCGCTTTGACCGTCCAGTTTATGTTGTCGGCCAGTTCGCCCGGCATGTCGGCCACCGGTTCCAGCAAACGGTCGCCGTAGGTGGATTCCATCACCACATAGTCCGCCACCTCAAACAGGGTCGGTTCCTGCAGTATGGGTTTCCCCCACCGGCCAATATCGCCGGAAAAGATAATCGTCTTCTCCGCCCCTTTCTCTTTTATTCTCAGTTCCAGCATGGCTGAGCCCAGAGTGTGCCCGGCATCATAAAAGGTGGCCTGAATGTCCTCGCCCACCTCAATTGTCTCCCGGTAATGGACGGGCGAGAACAGCGGGAAACAGGCTCTGGCATCGTCCGCGGTGTAAAGAGGAATTTCCGGATAGGGACCTCTTCTCCCTTCCCTTTCGTGTCGCTTCTTCTTGAACTCGGCGTCTTCCTGCTGGAGGTTGGCGGAATCGAGGAGTATGATTTCGGCAATCTTCGCCGTAGCCGTCGTGCAGTAGATGGCGCGCTGGAATCCTTCCCTGACCAGCTTGGGCAAGAGACCGCAGTGGTCAACATGAGCGTGGGTTAAGAGGACAGCCTCCAGCGTATCCGGGGGCACCGGAAAGGGCGCCCAGTCCCGACCTTTAAACTGCCGCTCGTGATGAAGCCCGCAGTCGACCAGAATCCTGGTGCCATTGGCCTCAACGAGGTACCGTGAGCCGGTAACACAGTGGGCCGCCCCGAGAAAAGTCAATTTAATCGGCATATCTTCAACAATAACTGAGCCTATAGCTAAAAGAGTACTTGTCGCTTTTACTTCATAGACTATACTATAATACTAGAAACTTTGGTAATACTGGTAGCAGACATAAGGAGGTAGCTAATGAAGTTAGATGATGTCAAACTAATTGGTGTAATAGGTGGTGGCCTTATGGGCAGTGGTATTGCCCAGAACATAATCCTCGCCGGGTACAAGGTCATTTGCCGCGACCTGACAGATGAAATAATTAAGAACACGCGAAGTACCATTATTGGCAGCAGATTTGGCTTGCGGACCGGCGTCCAGCGTGGCAAGATTACAAAAGAGCAGATGGAGCAGGCTCTAACCAACCTCACATTGACAACGAAGGTGGAGGACCTGCAGAACTGTGATATCGTCATTGAATCAATAGGGGGTGGGGATAGTAGCCAACTAGAGGATAAAGGCCTTAAGATGAGAGCATTTGCTGAACTAGATAAGATAGTTAAGAAGGAGGCTATCTTCGCCACGAATACCTCACTCTTTACCATAGCTGACCTGGCTAAAGCAGTACAGCGCAAGGACAAGTTCATTGGAATGCACTGGTTCAGACCGCCTAATATTCTGAAGGCAGTAGAGTTAACATACACGCGGGATAATTCAGAGGAAGTAATACAGATAATGGAAGGATTTTGTAAGCGCTTGGGTAAGACGAGCGTCAGAGTAAAAGATGTACCAGGAGATACTGGCTTCATCGGCAATCGAATTTGGATACAGGTTGCCAGAGAGGCACGGAAGATTGTTGAAGAGGGAATTGCCACCCCTCAGGACGTTGATACTGTGATGAAGCTAGGCTATGGTTTTACTTTGGGGCCTTTTGAAATGGGGGCAGAGACTCGGGACCCCCGGCAAAAATCCGGTGAGAGTCGTTAGGATTACTAGGCGGCCAAACAGTGATGCTGGTTACTGGGGGAGACAATAGTTTCCCCCAGTTATTTCTTCTCATCCATAGCGGTTAATCCGCCTGTGGCAGACCCGCTCATCTCGGGAGAATCTGGCTCCCCGACTAGGATTCGAACCTAGAACCTAGCGGTTAACAGCCGCCCGCTCTACCGTTGAGCTATCGGGGAGTGCTCTCGCAGTTCTAATTTTTCGTTGTTAAATTCCTCTGTCTGCTCTCGTTTTAACCTGGCGGTTAATCCCGACTCTGTCGGGACTCTACCGTTGAGCTATCGGGGAGTGCCCAACTCTGCCTGGCTTTTTGAGAGGGGCCAACCTTGGCTTTGGCAGCCTCTGCTATTATACCAGCAGAGGCCGAAACGGGCAAGGCGGCCATTTTATTAAAAATCGGGCGTTACTTTTTCCCCGCTGGTTCGTTATAAGTAATAGACAGGGAGAAAAAGTAAAGAAGGGTAAGGCGAAGACAATGAAAAACAAAACACTTCATATACCGCTGATGGTAATCTTCGGTGTTGGCGGAATCGGTGCGCTGGCCCTGGCCTGGGGGCAGCCGCTATCGCTCAGCGACCGGATTCTGCCGACTTTTGGTGGTGTGATTGGGCTGGCCTGGGTACTGATTCTAGCCGTGCTTTCAAGGTTGGCACCGGCCAAACCTGATACCAACCGAGTCCAGGTAATCGCCGACGATGAAACTGAGGCCAGAAGCCAGATTGAGTTGAAGGAGGGGGCAGAATGAAGGTAAAAGCAATAATGACGGTCACGGCCATGACTGTCGCCATATTCCTGTTCGCCTGTTCTTCAGGCCCGAGGCAGACTGCGGTGGAAGTTTCCTGCGCTGAGTTTACGAACCAGAAAAATGTCACCAAACAGGTGGAAGTAGGCGCTGGCGATACACTCACCGTAACTCTGTGCTCCAACCCGTCAACTGGCTTCGGATGGCCGGAATCGGCGCAGATTAGCGACCAGGCCATAGTCCAGCAGACCGACCATAAATATGTTGCTCCCGAAGCTGAAAACGGCGTCACACCAGTTACCGGGGCTCCGGGCCAAGAAGTCTGGACTTTTGAGGCACTCAAGAAAGGCACCAGCACCATATATGTGGAATATAGTCGACCGTGGGAAGGTGGCGAGAAAGGTGAGTGGACATTCCGTCTGACCGTGGTCGTGAAGTAGAGAGACAAGCGATATCCTGGCGAAGTCAGATAAGGGGGGAGACGAAGCCTGGGCTTCGTCTCCCAGTTTGTTTATCAATAGAAAACGGCGACGACCGCAGAGCCCCTGACAAAGGCATCCCTGCTCTCGCTAGGCTTTGTACCAGAAGTTGGGTTCCCCGCCAGTTGTTGTTTTAAGCTACGCTTTGGCCTTTCTTAAATAATCCCAGACCAGCTAGAATCAGGCCGACGCCGACGATTATATCTATGATTCCATTAGTTCTCGTGAATGCAGCAAACCCAATATTTGCCCTGGCCAGTCCCAGTCCTGTCCTCTGTATTGTAAGGTAATTATACATGGCGCTTGGTGCTGCTGTTCCAGCCTGTATATTGGGTTCCTCAATCATCGCTAGAGCCATCTGATTTGTCTTTACTGCTTCGTATTGGGCGTCTACCTGCGCTATTGTCAAGGGTTGTATGTCGTCAGCGATTTCTTGTTCTGCAGAGCTAGCTTGTGTCATAAATATTATGCCGAAGACAAGGCAGGCCACTCCTAGAACTGCGACCACTATGGCACTCACGCGTGTCCAAGTATTCATACCATTCCACCTCCTGTTATTTGTAGAATAGCTTGGCTACTTCCGCTTTTGCCTAGATAATTCAACCGGCCACATTTCTCTCCCGCCGCTATCAGTGTAATAGGCGATTGCCAGCACCCCAGCACCAGCAGCGTCGGCCTTCACTGGTGAGAAGTGAGCCAGCGCATTATACCTAGACGCACTAGGCATAATAAAACAAAAAGCCCATCGTGTCAAGTCTATTTGAAATATTGTGACTTCGTGGCGGGAGGAAACTGAAGCAAGTCCCCGCGGGGTATTTCAGGGTGGGGATAGACCCGCATAAGAAGAGGCATGCGGCGGTATCCATGACTGAGGACCTTGTGGTTCAGAACAAGTTCAAAACTTGCCTTCGAAATGTGGCTCTCTTTTCTCAATAAAAGCTCTTATGGCTTCCTGCTTATCCTGGCTCAATTCCTGCGGCAGAACGAAATCTACATACTCCCTTTCTGTTTTCCTGCTGGCTCGCTCAGTCCCCGTATAGTACCCGTACTTAACCGACTTTATGTATAAAGGCGGGACTCCCTTTAACATCTCTGCCCATCTAACAGCTTCGTCCATAAGCTCCGAATCAGGCACAACCTTGTTGACCAGACCTACTTCATAAGCCCGCTGGGCGCTCATCATCCGGCCGCCTTTCCAGGAAAGTAGCATGAATTCCAGGGCTATTTTAAATGGCATATAGGGGACATATTGAGGCGGCACCTGAGAAACACCAGCCTTTCCCTCAGGATACCCAAAAATGGCGTTATCCGCCGCAATCGTTATATCACAACCGATCACAGATATGATATAACCTAGTCCCAGCGCATACCCCCGGACAGCCCCGACAATAGGTTTGAAGAGGGATATGCCGTTTAACGGGTATGCTTCGTGATATTGCCACGGCTTTCCTGATTTCCTATCCTCGTCGGTCAGGTCAACACCAACTGAGAAAGCTTTTCCCTTGCCGCTCAAAATGGCTACTTGAGCATCAGAATCGTTCTCAAAACGTTTCCAGGCGTCCCGTAACGCAAAACTCGTTTCCAGGTTGAAGGCATTCAATTTTTCCGGCCGATTTAGCGTAATGTAGGCAATTCGATTCTTAACCTCATAAAGAACCGTAGATTTAGCCATCATATTCCCCCTTTTTCATAACTGCCGCTATTCTCTCCTTTATTGTAGCGGATACTATGTTACTACTAACTCATGCTGTCACACAAGAAGACATCAGGGATAGAAACAAAAAAGCACAGCTACAAGGCTGTGCCTCTTAATTTCATTGGTAGCGGGGGTTGGATTCGAACCAACGACCTTTGGGTTATGAGCCCAACGAGCTGCCACTGCTCCACCCCGCGATACACTTGATTATAAACCTGCCACCTATGGGTGTCAACGCGCTCTCTCTTAGCATTTGAATACGCCACCCATGCTTTCTCGGTAATAGTTGACAGGCGCACTTACACAAAGTAGTATACTCTTTAGACGCATTTCATTGTTGTGGGAGGAGATATTCTTGAAAATACTTCTGGTTTATCCGCGGTATCCTGATACCTTCTGGGGCTTCAAGCACGCCCTCAAGTTTGCTTCCAAGAAGGCTTCCTTCCCGCCTCTGGGTCTGCTGACTATCGCGGCCATGCTCCCCAATGAGTGGGAAAAGAGGCTGGTAGACATGAATGTCAGCCGCCTGAGCGATGAGGACATCAAATGGGCAGATTATGTCTTTCTCAGCGCCATGGTCGTGCAGGGGGAATCAGTCAGGGAAGTCGTCGCTCGCGCCAACAAGCTGGGCGTCAGAGTGGTGGCGGGCGGTCCCCTCTTTACCACGGGCCATGATGAGTTTGACGGCGTTGACCACTTCGTCCTCGGCGAGGCGGAGGCGACACTGCCGCTCTTTCTGGCCGACCTGGCTCAGGGATGCCCCCGGCATATTTACGCCTCCACCGAGCGACCTGACATAAGCCAGACCCCCGTTCCCGTGTGGTCGCTCATCAATATGAAGCATTATGCTGCCATGAATATACAGTACTCCCGGGGCTGCCCCTTTGACTGTGAATTCTGCGATATTATCGTCCTGAATGGACATAAACCCCGGACCAAAGACCGGTGGCAGATACTCAACGAACTGGAAACACTCTACAACCACGGCTGGCGGGGCACCGTCTTCATTGTTGACGACAACTTCATCGGCAACAAGAAGAAGCTGAAAGCCGAAACCCTGCCGGCCATAATTGACTGGATGCAGAAGCACAAGTACCCCTTTGCTTTTCTCACTGAAGCTTCCATCAATCTGGCTGACGATGAGGAATTGATGCGATTGATGTTTGAGGCCGGGTTCAATCGCGTCTTCATTGGCATTGAGACGCCCAATGCCGAAAGTCTGGCGGAGTGTAACAAACTGCAGAATAATGACCGCGACCTGGTCGCTTCAGTCAGGACGATTCAGAACCATGGCCTTGAGGTGCAGGGCGGCTTCATCCTTGGCTTTGATAGCGACCCGATTTCTATCTTCCGCAGCCAGATAAACTTCATCCAGAAGAGCGGCATTATTACCGCGATGGTCGGCTTGCTCAATGCCCCACGCGGCACCAGACTCTACCAGCGTCTAAAAAAGGAGAACCGCTTAACGCAGGATATCTCCGGCGACAATACCGATTGCTCCATCAACTTTGTTCCCCGCATGAACTATGACACGCTCATCAATGGCTATAAGCATGTGCTGAGCACAATTTATTCCCCGGCGCAGTACTATGAGCGAGTGCGTACCTTTCTCAAGGAATACCAGCCACCGAAGCTAAGACTCGCACCTCGCGTGGAGTGGTATCATGTTACGGGGTTCTTCAAGTCCATCTGGATTCTGGGGATTCTGGACAAGGGGAGAGGGTATTTCTGGAAGCTGCTGTTTTCAACCCTGTTCCGGCGTCCTAAGCTCTTACCCTTATCGGTGATGTATTCTGTTTTTGGCTTCCATTTCCGTAAGATTGCCGAGAAACTGGCCGGCACACCCGTTGAACCCAGTATCATCCGGGTAATACCGAAGCTGAGTTTGAGATTGTTTATTAACCATCTACCTCCCTAATTATCCCCCTTCTAATCCTCCCTCTCCCATAAAGGGAAGGGGGTTAGGGGGATGAGGTTGCTAAACGACCTCAGTTTTCTTTTTGATTTTAGTTATGTTAAAATGTGAACCGCTGAGAAGCTGGGGGTGGCGGGGATAGATGCTTCAGCATCTCTAAAGCGGAGTCGTCGCCAGGAGCAGCCGTGAAAGAAGATATTGAACGCTTTTTGACCTACCTCTCTGTGGAGAAAGGCTTCTCCGATAACACCGTCGTCGCCTACCGCAATGACCTGCGGCATGACCTGGCCGCTTTTGCCGAGCAGGAGATTGGCCGGCGTGGGTCAATCCCATCATGGGCCAGTTTCAGCCGGCAGGATATGCTCAGCTATCTTCTTCACCTCAAAGAACGAGGCTATGCCGCCACCACGCAGGCCCGCAAGGTCGCCGCCGCCAAGTCCTTCTTCGGCTTTATGGTAGCGGAAGGGCGACTTAGAGCGAACCCGACAGAGAATGTCGGCTCGCCCAATGTCGGGCGACCCTTGCCCAAGCCAATCTCAGTGACCCAGGTGCGCCGCTTGCTGGAGCAGCCAGCCAGGCTATCTACGCCAGAAGCCAAGAGAGACAGGGCGATGCTGGAATTGCTGTATGCCAGCGGGATGCGCGTCAGCGAGCTGGTCGCGCTGAACCTGGATGATATCATTGGCGGTGGCTATGTTCGCTGTTTTGGCAAGGGCCACAAGGAGCGCATCATCCCGATTCACCAGCGCGCCGTTCTGGCCGTGGAGGAATACACCAAAGAAGCCCGCTCCAAGCTGACCCAGAATAGGCAGGAAAGAGCGCTATTCCTCAATCGCCGCGGTGAGCGACTGACCCGCCAGGGCTTCTGGCAAATCCTCAAGGCTTACGCCAAGCAGGCTGAGCTGGGTGCAGATATTACGCCACATACCCTGCGGCACAGCTTTGCCACCCACATGCTGAGCGGTGGGGCTGACCTGAGGTCCGTCCAGGAATTGCTGGGGCACGCCAATATCTCGACCACCCAGGTCTATACCCACCTGACCACCGAGCATGTGCGGCGTACCTACGAGAAGTCCCATCCCAGGGCCAAATAGTAAATTCACAAGGAGCTTTGGATGCCTAAATCACGGCACCGAAAAGGCAAGTTCTCACCGCAGAGTAAAAAGAGAAGAGAGCAAGTCAGACAGCCAGCTATGCCGAAACCGCCGGTAGCGGCTCAAACCGGTGAGCCGGTCTCCCGACCCCGACAAGTCGGGGTAGTGACGCCACCCAGCGCCGCCCCAACGGCAAAAGTAGCGGCTGTTCCCGCTACCCATGGTAATGTCACCACTGAGTTGAAAACTATCGGCATTCTGGCCGGGATACTGCTGGTCATCCTCATCGTGCTAGCTCTGTTCTTGCCCTAGTTTTATGATTGATTTTGATGCCGCCCGAGCCAAGTTAATCAAGCACCTCCGGACTGAAATCAAAGATGAGCGGGTGTTGGCCGCCATGGCTCGTGTTCCACGCGAATGCTTTGTGCCCCTGGAGTACCAACCACTGGCTTACGACGATGGGCCACTGCCCATTGGGTTCGACCAGACTATTTCTCAGCCCCTGATTGTGGCCATGATGACTCAGGCACTGGAACTCACCGGCCATGAGAAAGTACTGGAAGTGGGCACCGGCAGTGGCTACCAGGCCGCCATTCTGGCTGAGCTAGCCCGGCTGGTTATCACCGTGGAGCGAATTCAGCCCCTGGCGGAAAACGCCAGGAAGGCGCTGGACAGCCTGGGCTACACCAATATCGTCATCCACCTGGCCGCGGAAACTCTGGGCTGGCCGCCGGAAGCACCCTATGAGGCCATTATTGCCACCGCCGCTGCCCCCCAGATTCCACCCGACCTCCTCGCCCAGCTCGCCATCGGTGGGCGGATGGTGATTCCGGTCGGCTCGCTTTATATGCAGGACTTATACAAAATCACCCGACAGAAAACCAAGCATAAACTTGAAAATCTGGGGGGATGCCGTTTCGTCTCCCTTATCGGCAAGGGTGCCTGGGAAGAAACAGGACAGAGTCAGCCTTAGCCCAGCTAAGTACGGCCACAAGTTTGTTAAGGAGGTTAGCCAGATGGATTTTGCACTGACCCGCGAGCAGGAAATGCTCAGAGACACCGTTCGGGAGTTTGCCCAGAGAGAATTAGCCCCCAAGGCACTGGCTCTGGATGCCAGGGGTGAGTTTATCCGGGACATCGTCAAGAAAGCGGCCGATTTGGGTCTCGTTGGCATAATTACCTCGAGGCAGTATGGCGGCACCGGTATGGGACACCTGGCCCGGATGATAAGCATTGAGGAGGTGTCCAAGGTCTACGCCTCACTCGGTTTCTTCCTGCAGACCGGGCCAATCGGCATGTATGCCATCGAGAACTTCGGCACCGAGGATATGAAGAAGAAATACCTCCCGCCGGCGTGTCGCGGCGACCTCGTTATTGCCATTGCCCTGACTGAGCCGAGCGGCGGCTCGGACCCCACGGCCATGAGCACCACCGCCGAGGTCGTGGGCAACGACTATGTTCTGAACGGTCGCAAGGTTCTCATCAGCGAGGCTACCGAGTGTGACCTGGCCATTGTCATCGCCAAGGCCGGCGATAGATTCAGTGCCTTCATGATAGAAAAAGGCACCCCCGGTTTCAACACGCCCCGACGGGAGAACTACCCCGGACTGCGCGGTATCTCAGTGGGGGATATTGTCATGACCGACTGCCGCATACCCAAAGCCAATCTGATTGGCGGGGAAGGCAGGGGCATGGCCCTCGCCCTGTCCGGGATTAGCGCCGTCGGCCGCACCGGCGTGGCTGGTGTAGGGCTGGGTGTGGCTGAAGGATGTTACCAGGTCGCCCTGAAATATGCCAAAGAAAGAAAACTCTACGGCCGGCCCATCGCCGAGATTCAGGCAATTCAATATATGCTGGTTGACTCCAACCTTGAGATTGAGTGTGCCAGATGGCTCTGCTACTACGCCGCCTGCCTGCTTGACCAGGGCAAGAGTCCCCGCGATGTGGGCACCGAGATTGCCCGGTGTAAGCTATATGCCTGTGACATTGCCAGCCGGATTGCCTTGCGAGCGATTCAGATAATGGGCGGCTACGGCGCCGTTCCAGAGTTCGAGATTGTACGCCGGCTCAACGACTCCATTGAGCTATTCTCGGCGGCCGGCAGTCAGGAGATTATGAAGAACACCATCGGGAGGAGCCTTATCTCCTAGATGCCCTATAATATCATCGTCTGTATTAAGCAGGTCCCCCACCCGGAGTATTTCAGCCAGATTTCGCTTGACCGTGCCACGGGCACAATAAACCGGGAGGGGGTGCCGGCTATTATCAACCCGGTAGACCGGAACGCCCTTGAGGCCGCCCTGGGAATCCGGGACAGGTTCTCCGGCCGGGTCACCGTTCTCACCATGGGCCCACCACAGGCGAAACGGGCCCTGGAAGAGGCGTTGGCCATGGATGCTGACGCCGCCGTCCATCTCTGCGATGCCGCCTTCGCCGGCGCCGATACCCTGGCGACCGCCCAGGCACTGGCTTATGCCCTCCGGAAACTGGAGCCTTTTGACCTGGTTTTCTGTGGCGAAGCCACCATTGACAGCGGCACGGGGCAGGTGCCGGTCCAGTTGGCTGAGTTGCTTGGGCTTCCGGCCATTACTGGCGTGGAAGAACTTGACTTTGAGAACGAGCAAGCTGTACTGGTCAAAAAAATCTGGGAGCGGGGCTATATTAGGCTAAGGGTGAGATTGCCGGCCGTTATCACCGTGACCGGTAAAATCAACCAACCCCGCCTGGCCACCGTTTTGGGGATAATGGCGGCGACTCAGAAAGAGATAAAGAGGTGGGACGCCGCTGATATCGGTGCCGAGGCGGCCCTCCTGGGTCTCAAAGGCTCTCCCACCCAGGTCGGCGAGATATGTGAGCTTAAAGTCGCCCGACATGGAGAGATTCTGGAAGGCCCGCCTGGAAAAGGTGGTTGGTGAGGCTATTGAGAGACTGCAGAGATTGGAAATTCTGTGAATCAGTCGGGAAAAAGTAGCCAAATCTGGGTCTGGGCCGAGCATTACCGCGGCGAAATCGCCAAGGTTGTCCTCGGTCTGCTGGGCCAGGCGCGGGAACTCGGCCAGCAACTGGGACACGGTGAGGTGGCGGCAGTGCTGGTGGGTGCCGATTCTCCACGACTATCGGAAGAACTTTTTGCCTACGGCGCGGAAAGGGTCTATCTCGCCGGCAAACCTTCCCTCTTTGAGACCGAAAACTGCGCCGATTTGATGACCAGGCTTATCCAGCGCTATCAGCCTGAAATCGTGCTGTGGGGAGCCACCAGTCTGAGCCAGGACATCGCCGCCCGGGTAGCGGCCAGGCTGGGCACCGGGCTGACTGCCCACTGTATTGACCTGCAGCTCCAGGAGATGTCCGGGAAACCCCAATTGGTCGCCATGGTGGCGGGTTGGGGTGGCAATCTGGCACTCAAGATTATCTGCCCGGAAAAAAGACCGCAGATGGCCACCGTCAAGCCCGGCATCTTTTCACTACCGGCTCCACAAGAAAGGAAGGGCGAGGTCATCCTTCCAGAAGAAGGAGTGGATATGGCACCAGTAGAGCCTCGCCTTGATATTGTTGAGGTGGTGACGGAACGAGATGAGGCCTCACCTCTGGAACAAGCGGCCGTTGTGGTGGCCGGCGGGTGGGGTTTGATTTCCTGTGGTGGATTCAAGCTGGTGGAAGAGCTGGCTCAAATCCTGGGGGGAAAGGTTGGCGGGACCAGGCCGGCGCTGGATGCCGGCTGGATTTCCACCGAGCAGATGATTGGTCAGAGTGGTAAGACCATCGCCCCCCAGCTCCTGATTACCCTCGGTGTCTCCGGCGCCGCCCAGTTCACCACCTCAGTCTTGAACTCCAGGTTCATTTTAGCCATAGACAAAAATCCCCAGTCGCCCATTTTTGAGATGGCTGATATCGGCATCGTGGGCGACCTTCAAGAAGTGCTGCCGCTATTGATTAGCCGTCTGAAAGCAATAAAAGGCAAAACACCCTAGCCAGGAATAAGGAGAGCAAACATAGTTTATGGGTTATAAGTGGTGGCTTATCATTGCGATTGCCCTCTTCGTGGCCGGGCTGGTCCTGGGGCTACGCACGCCAACCAGCCTGGCTGGCCCGGCTTCTCAGGAGGTTAATGTTCTGGAGCAACTGGCCGACTTCCTGGCCTCGCTGCCCAAGTGGTCACTCTTCCTCATTATCTTTCTCAAAAATGTGACGGCGGTTTTGTTCAGCTTCATCCTGAGCCCATTTTTCTGCCTGGTGCCGATTCTGGCGCTGACCGTTAACGGCTGGCTCATCGGTGTTGTGTCCGCGGCGGTAATTGAGGAGAAATCCATCACCTACCTGCTGGCCGGCTTACTGCCCCACGGCATCCTGGAACTCCCGGCCCTGATTATGGGCGAGGCGGTGGCTCTCAGCTTCGGCGTGACGGTGATGCTGGCCATCTTCCGGAGGGAAAGGAGAGGCCTGATTCTACCGAGCCTAAAGCAAAATGCCAGGTATCTGGCCATAGCCCTGGGCTTATTCCTGCCGGCGGCGATTATTGAGACCTACCTCACGCCACTGCTGATTAGCTGAGCCAAAACCTCTTACCCCCTCTCCCCGATATATCGGGAGGGGGGATAAGGGGGTGAGGTTACTTGCCGTATCTATCAGGTATTGTCTATAATAGGGAAGAATAAGAAGGCCACTGAGAAACTAGCTCCTTTCAGTGGTCGCTCCGCTCCCCCAGCGGGGCATAACAGCTTTGCTGGATATGCAACCGGATGATTGTTTTCAGCAGTGTCAAAATCAAAGAGGGTGGGTGATTAAATGGACAAATACGGACTGGGAAATATCCGCAACCTGGTATTACTGGGCCACAGCGGCACCGGCAAAAGTTCCCTTTCCGAGGCTATTTTGTTTACGGCCGGAGTAATTAACCGCCTGGGCAAAGTAGACGAAGGAACCACCACCTCAGACTATGACCCGGCTGAGGTGAAACGCAAGATTAGTATTAATCTATCAGTCCTGCCCTTCCTCTGGAAGGGAAACAAGATTAATGTACTGGATGCCCCGGGCTATTCCGACTTCGCCGCTGAGGTCAAAGCCGGGATACGGGTGAGTGAGGGAGCTATAGTTGTCGTCAGTGCGGCGGCCGGTGTCGAGGTTGGTACGGAACAGGTTTGGGCCTATCTTCAGGAAGCCAATCTGCCGCGCTTTATCCTGGTCAACAAAATGGACCGTGAAAACGCCGATTTCTACCGAACGGTAAAGGAGCTTCAGGCTAAGTTTGGCCCCAGGTGCCTGCCGATACAGCTGCCTATCGGCGCCCACACCGATTTTCAGGGTATTGTTGACCTGCTGGCGATGAAAAGCTACACCGGTTCAGCCGCCAAAGAGGGGGAAATACCCTCCGGCCCCGATAATAGCGAGGTGGCATCATTTAAGGAAAAACTGGTTGAGGCGGTGGCTGAGCTGGACGATGCCCTGCTGGAGAAGTACCTGGGCGGGGAAGAGCTCAGCCTCCAGGAACTTACCGACGGCTTACGCCGGGGCATTGTCTCGGGCAAGATAGTGCCTGTTCTGGCGGCCTCCGCTCTACAGAATGTCGGCATCGGTCTGCTGCTGGATGCGATAAACAGCTATATGCCCACGCCCAAAGAGCAACCGGTACTTATTGGCGACCCGGCTAAACCAGAATCGATTACGCCCAGTGAGGAGGCGCCGCTGGCCGCCTTGGTGTTCAAGACCACAGCTGACCCTTATGTCGGTAAGCTTACCTATTTCCGCGTCTATAACGGTTTTCTTGACAGTAACTCCCAGGTCTGGAACTCAACCCGCGGTGAGGCCGAGCGCATCGGTCAATTGTACACCATTAGAGGTAAGAACCAGGAGGCAGTGGCTCAGGTTAGAGCCGGAGATATCGGGGCCGTCGCCAAACTCAGCCTGACGGCCACCGGTGATACATTGTGCACCAAGGACAAACCGGTGAAGATTGTCCCCATTTTCTTCCCGGAGCCAATTCTGAGCAAGGCAGTCTATCCCAAGACCAAGGCTGACCTGGACAAGCTGGGTACCGCTCTATCCCGGCTGACGGAGGAAGACCCCACCCTGCGGATGCGTCGAGACAGCGATACGATAGAGACTGTTATATCGGGGATGGGTGAAACACAATTGGAAGTCGCTGCCGAAAAGATGCTGCGCAAATTCGGCGTAGGGGTTAATCTGGAGATACCCAGGGTGCCTTATCGAGAGACTATTACTACCACCACGAGAGCCGAATATAAGCACAAGAAGCAGACCGGTGGTCACGGACAGTACGGGCATGTTTTTCTGGAATTAGAACCGCTACCTCGTGGCAGTGGTCATGAGTTTGCCGATAAGGTAGTCGGCGGCCGCATACCCAAAAACTATATTCCGGCTGTGGAGAAGGGAGTCAATGAGGCCGCTCAGGAAGGGGTTCTGGCACGCTACCCGGTCACTGATGTCAGGGTAACGGTATTTGACGGTAGCTTCCACCCGGTAGACTCGTCCGAAATTTGCTTCAAAATTGCCGGGGCGGGCGCCCTGAAGAAGGGGTTGACTGAGGCGCAACCGGTTATCCTCGAACCGATAATGAATATCACCATAAGAGTCCCTGAAGACTACACCGGGGATATTATCGGCGACCTGAATACCAAGCGGGCCCAGGTGCAGGGGATGAACCGGGAGGATGGCACCCAGGTGATTCAGGCTCAGGTGCCACTGGCTGAGATTCAGCGCTACGCCATCGACCTGAAATCAATAACCCAGGGCCGCGGCACCTTTACCATGCAGTTCAGCCACTACCAGGAGGTGCCAGCCCATGTTACCCAGAAAATCATCGCGGAGCGGCAGGCGGAGAAGGCTTCAGGTTAAAGACGAGGAAAGTGGAAAAAGAAGGGGGGCGCGTGAGCGCCCCCTCTTATTAGATCTTATCTCTACGCGGGGTTTATTTTACTGCGCCAGCAGTTCCTTGACTTTCTGGACAAAGGCCGGCAGTACCTTCTTCCAGTCGCCCACGACACCATAGCGGGCTTCCTTGAAGATATTGGCCTCGGGGTCTTTATTGATAGCCACGATAACCTTGGAGCTGGAGCAACCCGCCATGTGCTGGCTGGAACCGGAAACGGCCACGGCAATATAGAGCTCCGGGGTGACAATCTTGCCGGTAAGCCCTACCTGTGCCGAATCGGGTATCCAGCCATTATCGCAGGCCGGTCGGCTGGCACCGACTGCCCCCTTGAGCATTTAGCCAACTCCTCCAGTTGCTTGAAGCCATCAGGCCCGCCGATGCCGCGCCCGCCGCTGATAACCACGGGAGCATCCTCCAGCTTAATCCCCTTGACCTCTTCCTTCACCTTCTGCAGAACCTTGGTCTTAATGGCGGAAGCATCCAGACCGGCGGCGATGGTAATTACTTCGCCTTTTCGGGAGGCATCCCGCTCCAGGGGTGACATTACCTTGGCCCGGACGGTGGCTATCTGCGGGTCAGTGTTGTAAGCAAAGATGGCCCGAGCATTGCCACCATAGACGGGTTTGGTCGGCGAGAGCTGTTTCGTCTCCGGGTCAATAGCCAGAGCCACGCAGTCCATGGTCGCCGCCGTGCCCAGCCGGAAAGCCAGCCTGGCCGCCAGGTCACGACCAATAGTAGTCTGGCCAAAGAGAATAATCTTCGGCATTACCTGCTTGGCGACTTTTTCCATGACGGCGACATAGGTCTGTGTCTGGTAGTCGGCCAGCAGAGGGTCGTCAACAACATATACCTTATCCGCGCCAAAGGCAATGGCTTCCTGGGCCAGCCCGCTGACATTACTGCCCGCCAGTACGGCCGATAGCTCCTGCCCCAGGTCACCAGCCAATTTCTTGCCGCAACCGAGCAACTCGGTGGCCATACCACTTAGCTTACCTTCAGCCACTTCAGCGAAAACCATAACACCTTTATTATCTGCCATACGATTTATCCCCCTTAATTCTAGCTTCCGCTTTAGCCTAAAGCGCCTTGACTTCCCGGAGTTTCTGGGCCAGCTTAACGGCCGCCTCCTCGGGAGTATCAGCCGTAATGACCTCGCACTTGCCCTCGCGCACCGGCTGGAACAGTTTCACCAGTTTAGTGCGTCGGCCAGCCGCACCAATCTTAGCCGGGTCAACACCGATATCAGCCGGTTTCCAGACAATGGGCTCCTTCCGCTTGGCGGCCATAATCCCTTTTATGGTGGGGTAGCGGGCGGCACCAAGCTCGTTGCTCACGGTGATTAGCGCCGGCAGGGTTACCTCAACCACCTCGTAGCCATCCGCTGTCACGCGCTCTACCTTGACTTTACCATCAGTGGCCTCCACCTTCTTGGCGACGGTCACACTGGGCAGGCCCAGTATCTCGGCAATGGCCGAGCCAACCTGCCCGGAATCCCAGTCAGAAGCCTGCCGACCGCAGAAGATAAGGTCGAACTTGCCTACCTTCTTGATGGCCATGGCCAGGGCATAGGCCGTCGACCAGCTATCGCCCTCGGTAAAAGCCGGGTCCTCCAGCAGAATCAGCTCGTCCGCACCCATCGATAGTGGCTTCTTGACCACATCCCGCAGGAGGTTGACCCCCAGGCTTATCGCCGTGATTTTACCGCCCTTGGCATCCTTGATTTTTAAGGCGGCCTCGACGGCCTGCTCGTCAAAGGGGCTGATTACGGGCGGCACACCTTGTGGCGGCACCACCTTGTTGGTGGCCGTATCCACCTTGAAAGTGGCGGGTGGTGCCTCAGGGTCAATCACCTGCTTGCAGCAAACAATCATGTCCACAGTGTCTATTCCTCCTTATGTTTAGTGTTTCCTTAACTCACGCCCGAGGTTAAACCCAACTGAATAATTTAGCATCTCCGTCACTCGGAGTCAAGTTCTAGAATAGGCTAAAGCCGGCCCAAATCTCAAGTCTTGACAAATTCCTGCCCTGTAGATATAATAAGTATATTAGCAAATACTAATATGAGCAACAGAAACGAAACGAGTATAGAAGAACAGTCCGCGCTGTTCAGCATTCTCGCCGACCCCACTCGGCTCAGGCTGTTGCGACTGCTCAGCCGTCAGCGGGAACCAGACGCCTTATGTGTTAATGCCCTGGCGGGCCTGCTGGGAGTAACACAGTCAGCCGTCTCCCAGCACCTGCGCATCCTGAAAAGTGCCGGGCTGGTCAAGGGGGAGCGGCGGGGCTACCACATTCATTACTTTGTCAACCGTGAGGCTCTGGAGCGCTGCCGGAATCTTGTCTCCGGAGCACTGGTGATTGAGGAATCAAAAGAAGGAAATGACGAAAAATATTGTCCAGCAAGGAGGGAACAAAATGTGTCAGACAAGTGAATGCGGCTGCGGGCATCCGGCGCACCATGCCCAGGCAATGGTCGGTCATCAATGGGGCTGTTGTGCTCACGGATATTCACCCCGCACTTCCCCACCAGAGAGGAAATTATGGCGCAGCTTGAGCAATATCTCAAGGACCTCCAGGCCGAAGCTAAGGGTGTGGAAGAGCGACTCGCTGAGTTTAAGAAGACCGGCTGAAAGAAAGACGGATGAAAGAAGGCAGACTCTATTAATATCGGGGGAAAGGAAGACAATATGACCATTGAAGTGGAACCCATTGGTTTTGTGTCCACCGATGCCAAAGAGATTCCCCGGAGTTGGACTGTATCAGATGTGGAGGGGACGCTGGTGATTAACGAATCTTACCTGGAAGGACTCAGAGATATTCAGCCCGGTCAGCGCATCTATGTGATTTTCCAATTTCATAAAAGCCCCAAGTTCATTCCACAGTACATGAGGGTCAAGCTTCGTGAAAAGGAAGTGGGAGTTTTCAGCACTCATTCGCCATTCCGCCCTAACCCTATTGGTCTGTCGCTCTTGGAAGTTCTTGGAATCGATGGCAATGTCATCCATGTCAAGGGACTGGACATGCTAGATGGAACACCAATTCTAGATATAAAGCCTGAAGTGTGTCCATAGCTGATTCATAGTAGTTAGCATTGTCCCGGCAGAGTCAGGCACACCACCCGGTCAATCCCACTTAAATCCCGTGTTACTTCAATACTGGCTTTGGGGAAAAGGCTCGCAAAAGGCGTGTTACGGCTTCTTTTTGCCCCATCCCAATCTCAAGGAGCAATGAGCCACCAGGATTAAGTTTGGCCTCCGCCTGATGGCACAATCGGCGTATCTTCTCCAGACCATCCGGGCCGCCGTCCAGCGCCACTGAAGGCTCAAAGCCACGCGTGTTTACGCGGGATAATTCTCGTTCCCGGACATAGGGCAGGTTGGCTAAAATAAGGTCGACTGGTTCAGAGAGCGGGTCAAGCGAATTGCCCACTAGTAGACGAACTCTATCGGCTACACCATACTTTTGACAGTTCAGCCGGGCAACCTTGAGCGCGGCCGCCGAGATATCGGTGGCGTATATTTTCACGCCGGGTAAATTTACCGCCAGGCTGATGGCAATCGCCCCACAGCCAGTACCAATATCAGCCATCGTGGAGACCGAGCGTTCTTTAGCCAGAGCTATGGCTCTTTCCACCAGTAATTCGGTTTCCGGGCGGGGAATGAGAACACCGGGGTCAACATAGAAGTCAAAGCCGTAGAACTCACGATGTCCGGTAATGTAAGCACTGGGCTCACCGGTCAGGCGGCGCTCCGCCAGTTGCCAGAATTTTTCGTCCTCTTCCGGGGTCAGTCTGCGGTCAAGGTCTGAATATAGCTCAACCCGGCCTATACTCAGCGCATGTCGCAGTAATATCTCAGACTCAAGGGGGGAATCTTCAACATGGTGAGCCGCCAGAACCAGCCTGGCTCGACTCAGCGCCTGCCGGATGGTCACGCCAACTGCTCCGACAGTTGTTTCGCCTGGTCATCGGTGGCCAAAGCGTCAATGAGCGAGTCAAGTTCTCCCGTTAGAATCCGCGGCAGATTGTGGAGGGTGAGACCAATGCGGTGGTCGGTAACCCGGTCTTGCGGGAAGTTGTAGGTTCGGATTTTCTCGGAGCGTTCCCCCGTGCCAACCTGAGAGCGGCGTTCCTGGGTTATTGCCTCCTCCTGCTTCTGGCGCTCTACCTCGAAAAGCCTGGCCCGGAGCACGGCCATGGCCTTCGTCTTATTTCTTAACTGGGAACGCTCGTCCTGACAGACCGCGACCATGCCCGTGGGCAAATGAGTAATGCGCACGGCGGTAGCTACCTTGTTGACATTCTGCCCACCGGCACCGCCACTGTGGTAGATGTCAATCCTGAGGTCGGCCGGATTAATATCCAGCTCTACTTCATCGGCCTCGGGGAGTACGGCTACGGTGGTGGTTGAGGTGTGGATTCGGCCGGAAGACTCCGTTACCGGGACTCGCTGTACCCGGTGCACGCCCCTTTCGTATTTAAACCGACTAAATGCGCCCTTACCCCGGACCTCAAAGATGATTTCCTTAAAGCCACCGATACCGCTTTCACTGGCACTAATAATGTCTACCTCCCAGCCCTTTGACTGGGCATATCGACTATACATACGGAAGAGGTCGGCGGCAAAAAGTCCCGCCTCCTCACCACCTGCCCCGGCCCGGATTTCCACGATGATATTCCTCTCATTGTTGGGGTCTTTCGGCACCAGGGACCGGTTCAATTCCTGGAGCCGATGTTCCAGTTGCGACTCAAGGCTGACTATCTCCTGCTTGACCAGAGCCGTCATCTCCTCATCCAGTCCGTCGCTCAACATGGCTTTGGTCTCTGCCAGCGTCTTGGCCGTGGTCTTGTACTGCCGGTACTTCCCAACCACATCCTCAATTCTGGCTCTCTCCTGCGCCAGCTTCTGTAGTTGTTTTGGGTCAGCGGCTATCTCCGGGGTAGCGATTTGCTGCTCCAGTTCCTGATAGCGCCGGTCCATGCTTTCCAGTTTGTCCCACATTACCGTAGTTCCTGCGTCTAAATTATATCACGGACATGGCTCACGCTCAAAGCGGATAGCCATAAAGAGTTTGTGTGGGCGTCCCGACTTATCGGGATGCCTTCGCCGCCACCCTTGTCCCCGGCCAGATGCGTCCGCCGGGTTCTACCCGCCCATCCTTCTCCACCACGACATCATCACCCAGCACAGCCCCTGCGACAACAGAATGGGCCTCCAAGTGGCAATTGTCCGCCAGGATAGAGCTCTTGACCGTGGCTTTCGGCCCCATTCTGACATTCCGCCAAATAACTGATTCTTCAATGACACTATCTTCTAGAATGACACCTCCCGGGCCAATAACCACCGGGCCAGTCAGCTTCACACGGGGCCCAATTGAGCAATTGGCCCCGACCATCACCGGCCCTAATATCTTGGCCGTCGGGTGTATCCGGCTGCCTTCGTCGGCGACTACCTCTTTACCCGGCGGCAGTCGGTACTGCTGACACTGGCCACTCAAAAGGTCCCGATGTAGCTGGAGGTATTTTTCTGGGGTACCCATGTCCATCCAGTAACCCGAAGAAGGATAGGCGTAAAACGGCTCTCCCTGGGCCAGCAGTCTGTGGAAATACCTTGCGCTCAAAACTAACTTGAGTTTGGGATGGGATTTGAGACAGGACATCGGGCTCTAGGATGCCAAGCACCGGCGTTAATCATGTTGGTGGTTACCTCATTCTGGCTGGGCTTCTCCAGAAATCGTGTAACTCTACCGTAGGTGTCGGTCTCTACCAAACCATAGCTGGTAGGGTCATCCACGGGCGTAAGAGCAATCGTTACCTTTGCCTTCTTTTTCTGGTGCAAGTCTATCATCGCTGTAAAATCCAGGTCAGTGAAGACATCACCATTCAACACCAGAAAGGTCTCATCCAGATACCTCTTCAGCATTCTTGACGGCTCCAGCTGTTCCCAGAGGGGTATCTTCAATAGAATAGTAGAGTCTGACGCCAATTTGACGGCCGTCACCCAGATAACTCTCAATTGGTTGGGCCAGATGGCCCTGCGCCAGAATTATCTCCTTTATCCCGTGTCGGCTGAGATGACGCAGAACATACTCCAGAAAGGGAGTATTTAGCACTGGCACCATCGCCTTGGGGGTATTGCCGGTGAGGGGCAGGAGTCGGGTGGCCTTACCACCCACCAGAATAACTGCTTTCATCAGTCTACCTTCCCCGACTTGTCGGGGTCGAGCTTCTATTTAGGTTTACGGATTCTAATTTTACCATACCTGGCAAAATTAGGGGAGAAAATAAAAAGAGTCCCGACTGGTCGGGACTCTTAGACGCCCCGCAGAGACGGCCAAGGAAAAGGCGAGTGGGCTAGCTGGTGCTGCCGCGCCGCAGAGTAACGGCGGTCACTACGGAGATAACGATGGCGAAGCCAACCAGGACGGAAAGCTGAAAGCCGACATCCAGCAGGTTCTTACCGTCGAGCATAATATCGCGCAGTCCGTCCACGGCGTAGGTCAGGGGCAGTATCTTGGCGAGCCACTGCAGGTAATCAGGCATCTGTTCCACCGGCCAGAGCAGACCGCCGAGAAAAACCTGGGGCAGAATAATCAGAGGGATGAACTGAATCATCTGAAACTCGTTGCGGGCGAAGGTTGAAGTGAAGATGCCCAGGTTGACCGCCCCAGCGATGATGACCACCTGAAAGACGAAAATCTGCCACAGGTCACCGTGGAAGGTGACATCCAGAACATAAATGGTGAAGAAAAGCACAATCAGTGTCTGGGTCAGGGCAAACATAAAGAAACCGCACAAATAGCCGACCACAATATCCAGACGCGATACCGGTGAGGCCATCAGGCGTTCCAGCGTGCCCTGCGAGCGCTCTCTCAAGAAGCTAATGCCGGTTAGTAGGAAGCTGAAGAAGAGAGCTAGGGTCGCCAGCAGGGCGGGCGCGATGTAGTCCAGCATATTGCTCTCTGGGAAACTCAGGCCGATGAGCGTCATCACCACGATGGGCACCACCATAATCAGGGCGATTGTCCGGCGGTCGCGGACTATCTGCCGCACAATCCGGCCAGCGACGGTCAGTGCCTGACTAGACATGGCTCCTGTCCTCACGGTGGATAAAATAGAGAAAAGCGTCTTCCAGGCTGGCACCGGGCTGGCCGGTGGCTTGCTGTAGTTCGTGGGGAGTGCCTAGGGCAATAATCTGGCCCTCACGCATGAAGGCCAGCCGGTCACAATGGGCGGCATCATCCAGGCTGTGGCTGGAAATGATAATCGTGGTGCCCTGCTTGGTCAGAGCCGTAAAGTATTGCCAGAAGGTAACTCTCAGCTCCGGGTCGAGGCCAACGGTCGGTTCATCCAGCAACAGCAGGGGCGGGTTGTGAACGATGGCGCAGGCCAGGCTGACCCTCTGCTTCATGCCGCCACTCAGCTTCATTGCCGAGTCCTTGCGCCGCGACCACAAATCCACCAGCCGGATGACCTCCTCCACACGGTGGGCTCGCTCACTCCGGTTGTTCATCCCGTAGACCCGGGCAAAGAAGTCCACATTCTGCGTGATGGAAAGTTCGTTGTACAGGGAGTGCAGTTGTGGCATGTAGCCCAGGAGGTGGGCTATTTTCCTGGTGGGTTTCTGCCCCAGTATCAAGACACTACCGGATTTTGGCTTCAGGAGACCGACCAGCAGGCGAATGAGCGTGGTCTTGCCGGCACCATTCGGGCCGAGCAGGCCGAAGCTGATACCGGTGGGCACCTGTAGTGATAGCTCATTGAGTGCCTTCAAACCATTGTAGCTGAAGGAAACCTTATTAACCTCAACCGCCAGCGCGCCAGCCTGCTTCTCGGCCATAGTTGCCATAAGGATACCGTGAATTGATAGGTGAAATCAAGTAGCCTGTCCACCAACCCCCTCCGCCTGTCTTCCCTTACCATTGAACAGAATGCACTAGGGAATTATCTCCATACCTTTCCAGGCATCGAGCTCTTCGCGAGCCGGGTCAATCTCTACTCGGCACGGAACATCGAGAAGCATCGTGGCGCGGTTTTTGACAGTATAAGCCGGCCATTTTGGAATCCCTGGATGATTTGGGTCTCCACTACGAGCGAAGGCAGCCCAGGCCTCGCTTATGGCCGCGGCAAGTTCGTGTTTATCCGGACGGTCACCGGTCATGGGCACATCATCGGTATTGTCGAACACAAACGGGATCTCGAGAGCATGGCACGCCTTGAAGAGGCCGCCAAGGAAATTGGATTCGTAGGTGAATAGGTACATATAGACCGGAGCCGGGCCACCGGCTAGCTTGCGTTCTACAAGGCTGATGCACCCAATTCGCCTATCTTCACTCGTAATCCCAATTAGCAGGTCCCAGGGTGTGGCCTTAGGTCGTGTTTTCCTGTAGGTGCTAAGTATTTTGTCCAGCCTATCGCCGAGCAGAGGTGCCAGGCGTTCACGCAACTCTGGCTCGGTAAGCCGGCGACGGCGGGGGTCACGGGCCAGAAAGAGTGCCGATTCGTCGCGGTTGGTTCCGATTATGACCGGAATATTAGCCGCTGTTGGTGCCGCTACGGGGTCGAACGGGTTGGCGGGTAGGTACTTGCCATCCACTACCGGGGACAAGCTCATGGCGGCTGCGGCGCCTATGAGCCTATCAGGCCGCTGTGGCGATAGCGAATTCACCGCCTCCAATAGCTGTTGTGCCGGCATCTGCTGGAGCTTGTCAATCTGATTTGCTTTGATACTTAGCTTGGCTAGCAGCCGTTCAGCGAAGTCTGTAGCGTCCTTGGGGTTTCTGCCCCGCAATCCTGGGCTACTCTCAATAATGGCACGATGAAACAGTCCTTTTGCCGAGGGCATAGCCATCATTACGCTGACTTTCCGGCTACCACCGGACTCACCGAAAATAGTCACCCTTCCCGCATCACCCCCGAAGTTTTCGATATTGTCCCGCACCCACTCAAGGGCCAGCACTATGTCTAGCATTCCGGCATTGCCCGAGCCGGCATACTCCTTCCCAGCGATATCTGCTAGGTGTAAATAGCCGAAGACATTTAGCCGGTGGTTAATAGTGACTACCACTATATCACCGCGTCTGGCCAGGTTGGCACCGTTATACATCGTCTCCGAACCGGCGCCTTCGGCAAAGCCGCGACCATGCAACCACACCATAACCGGACGCTTGCCACCATCCCCTACGCCGGGCGTCCACACATTCAGTACCAGGCAGGTTTCACTCTGTGGCAGGTATCTCATGTGCCCATCGGAACGGACGATTGCGTAAGGCCGGGCTTCGTCGACCAACACTCCTATCTGCGGGCAGATTGGTCCGAAGTCACCGGCGTATCGTACACCGGCCCACGGCTCAACCGGCAGCGGTGGCAGGAAACGACGCTTGCCGCCGGTCGGAGCACCATATGGCACGCCTTTGAAGGCCAAGACACCTCGCTCCTGTATGCCACAAACATCCCCGGCGGTCGTTTTGACTATAACCTCAATCACGGTTTACTCCTTTCCATTGGCATATGGCAATGTTTGATTGTTTGATGCCGCTGCAATTATCTAGCTTTTGGTTAACTTCGTCAAGATATTCCCCCTCCGGGTTGCCGTCCGTTCGGTCGCCTTGACCACCCCCAAGCTCAGTGTTATACTCTGGGCTTGAGCCCAGCCGGGTGGCGGGCTGACTTTTACTCTGGGGGTAGAGAATGAAACTGGCTGGGAAAGTAGCGATTATCACCGGAAGCAGTCGGGGCATCGGTAAAACAATTGCGCTGACCTTGGCCCGCGAGGGAGCGGCGGTGGTCATTGCCGCCCGCACCGAAAAGGAAGGCGGCAAACTCCCCGGTACCATATATCAGACGGCGGACGAGATTCGTGCCTTTGGTGGTCGCGCCCTGCCCATCAAAACTGATATCACCATTGACGAAGAAGTGGAGCGAATGGCCAAGCGGACGCTGGAGGAGTTTGGACGAATCGATATCCTGGTCAATGACGCGGCGGCCAACTTCAACTCCACCATATTGGACCTGTCTATCAAGCGCTGGGACTTGATGATGCGGGTTAATCTGCGGGGCACCTTCCTCTGCACCAAGGCGGTGCTGCCAACCATGGTGGCCCAGCGCAGCGGCAATATCATCTGCCTGACCTCCATCGCCGCCAAGCGGCGAGCCCCTCCCGGCGAGGTCTGTTACAGCATCACCAAGGCCGGTATTGAGCTTTTCTGCTGGGGACTGGCCCAGGAAGTGAAGCAGTATAACATCGCTGTCAACGACCTCTACCCGGAAGGCGGCGTAGCCACCGATGGCTACAAGATGGTCTTCCAGAAGACTATCACCGAAGAAACACTACGCCGGCTGAAGACCCCCGAGGAAATAGCCGAAGCCGCCCTGTGGCTGGCCACCCAGGATGCCAGCACCTTCACCGGCCGGTCAGTGAATGATGAGGAGGTCAAGCGTTACATTAAAGGGCTGGCCAAGCCCTGATTCCCTCCTCTGGCCGGGGCAATGCTCGTATGAGACACACGGCGAGGATATTCTTCATTCTTCTGGTTCTCAGCTTAGCCGTCCTGCAGTCCAAAATTGTGCTCATCGAGCTTAATTAGCCCAGGCTCGGCCCCAAACGCGTGGTTCTCTTGTGCCCCGTTTATTGGTTGGTGGTATAATATAGGGAACCCCGATAAATCGGGGCTGGGGGTATAAAATGGCGGTAGAGGAAAGCCGGCGCGTCGCCACCAGCGGCGATATTGAAGTCTCCACCTACCTTGAGATTGCCAAAGAGAAGGGCGGCGAGCGGCCGACGGCCGCTAAAGAGGCGGTCGGCATTGTCGAGCGTGAGGCGATTATTGTTGTTGACTTCGGCTCGCAGTATAGCCTGCTCATTGCCCGACGGATACGCGAGTGCAATGTCTACTGCGAGCTGGTGTCTCACGATACTCCCTGGGAAAAGATTGCGCCGCTCAAGCCCAGGGGGTTCATCCTGTCCGGCGGCCCGGCCAGCGTTTACAATCCGGGCGCGCCTATGGCCCCGGCCTATGTCTACGAAAACCACCTGCCGGTGCTGGGCATCTGCTACGGGATGCAGCTTATCACCCAGCAACTGGGCGGTCGGGTGGCACCGGGCACCAAGCAGGAGTATGGCCACGCCATTATGCACCTGAGCGATGTGGACTCGCCTCTCTTCGCCGGTCTGGAAAACCCGCTGACCGTCTGGATGAGCCACGGCGACCGTATTGAAGAAATGCCGCCCGGATTTGCGGCCTTGGCTTACACCGAGAACTCGCCCATCGCCGTCATGGGCAATAAAGACGGCATCTTTGGCCTCCAGTTCCATCCGGAAGTAATCCATACCCCGCAGGGCAAGGCCATTCTGAAAAACTTCGCCTACAAAGTTTGCGGCTGCCAGGGCAACTGGACGCCGGGCAACTTCATCAATGAGAGCATCGCCCGGATTCGGGCACAGGTGGGCGATGGCAAAGTCATCAGTGCCCTTTCCGGCGGGGTTGATTCCGCCGTGGTGGCCACCCTAATCCACCGGGCCATCGGCGACCAGCTCACCTGTATCTTCGTCAATAATGGTCTGCTCCGCCGCGAGGAGGTGGAGCGGACCTTCAGCGTCTTCCGACTCAACATGGGCATGATGATTAGATATGTTGATGCCACGGAAAGATTCCTTGAGCGATTAAAGGGTGTTATCGACCCGGAGACCAAGCGCAAGGTTATCGGCGACGAATTTATCAAGGTATTTGAAGAGGAAGCCAATAAGATAGGCAAGGTTGATTTTCTGGCACAGGGCACTCTTTATCCCGATGTCATTGAGAGTGCCGCCTCAGGCAGTACTGCCTCCGCCAAAATCAAGACCCACCATAATGTCGGTGGACTGCCGGCCAAGATGCGGCTCCAGCTAATTGAGCCCCTGCGCTACCTGTTCAAGGACGAGGTGCGGCGGGTGGGAATTGAGCTGGGTATGCCGGAAGAGATGGTCTGGCGCCAGCCCTTCCCCGGCCCGGGACTGGCCATCCGCATTATCGGCGAGGTGACCAAGGAGAAGCTGGAGATACTGCGCGGTGCTGACTTCATTGTCATGAACGAGATTAAGAAAGCCAAGCTTTACCGCCAGTTGTGGCAGACCTTCGCCGTGCTCACCGATGTCAGAAGCGTAGGGGTAATGGGCGATTACCGCACCTATGGTTATCTCGTTGCTATCCGCGCCGTGACCAGCGAGGACGCCATGACCGCCGACTGGGCGCGCCTGCCCTATGATGTCCTGGCCCGCATCTCCACCCGCATCGTCAATGAAGTCCCCGGCGTCAACCGCGTCGTCTACGACATCACCTCCAAACCCCCCTCCACGATTGAGTGGGAGTAAGAAAGACTCAAGCAAGAATGGGATTCTTCGATAAATTCAAAAAGGCGAAAGAAGAGGAGATTCCGAAGGACGTCTCAATAGAAAAAGCAATACCTGAACATAGAAGAGCCGTCTCCCAAAAGCGTGATAGATGCGAAGTGTCCCTATTGCAATACCCCGCTCGACCCAGTGCCTACACGGAAGAAAAAATGCCCCTCCTGTGGTGAGTTTATTTATGTACGAACCCGCCCATCAGACAACCAGCGCATTTTAGTAACTGAGGAAGATGCCAAAAGTCTTGATGCATTAAAAAACCTAGGTGTGAGTCAGAAAGAATACCAGGATATAGAAAAGCAGTTGTCTCAGAAGTTTAAGACTGCCCCTCGCAAGGAGATATAGTATGGACAATTCTCAATGAGAGACTCATATCTCGCTATGAAGAAAAATGATTGGCAGCAGATGGGAATGCTTTACTGGAGCCAAGCTCGATTACTCTACGAGCTTGGTAAAGAGTTCTTTAGACCCGGACAAGAAGCGGCACGATGCGTTTTGCGGAATTATCAATCTATGGGTGTCAGGAAGGTCGAAATTTTAACCGCTGGTGATTCGTATTGTTGCGAGAAATGTAGGGCCCTTAAAGGTAAGGTTTTTACAGTAAAGAAGGCATTAGAGACAATGCCAATACCAGTTATGGATTGTGAAAAGGGATGGTGTCGATGTCTATATGTGTCCGCAGTAGACTAGCTTGTCGTCGTCTGTAGGGGTAGTTTGAAGGAGCGAAGCCCATTCGTGTGTGTCATTGCGAGGAACCCCGATGGAATCGGGATGACGAAGCAATCTCGGTGAATTGAAAAAGGAATATTACGGATTTGAGGGGGTGAGGTAGATAAGGATACTGGTTGTTGGGGGTGGGGCCAGGGAGCATACCCTCGTCTGGAAACTGGCCCGGAGCCCCAAAGTCAAAGAGATTTATGCCGCCCCGGGTAATGCCGGGACGGCTCAAATTGCCCATAACCTGGATATCCGTGACATGGATTTCCCGGCTCTGGCCAAGGCGGCGCAGGAGAAGCGGGTCGACCTGGTGGTCGTCGGACCGGAAGACCCGCTGGCCGCCGGCATCGTTGACTATTTCCGCACTCTCGGCATACCGGCCTTCGGCCCGACCAAGCAGGCAGCCCGCATCGAGTCCAGCAAGGCCTTCGCTGAAGAACTGATGCGGAAATATCGTATTCCCGCCGCCGGCAGCGTCACTTTCAATAACCCCGACCAGGCCAAAGACTATGTGAAACAACAGAAGCCCCCCATTGTCATCAAGGCCGATGGCCTGGCCCGCGGGAAGGGCGTCATCGTGGCTCAATCGGTGGATGAAGCCCTGGAGGCTATCTCCAGCCTCATGGAGAGAAAAACTATGGGGGTGGCGGGGGAAAAGGTGATTATCCAGGAGTACCTCGCCGCGCGCGAGATGAGCGCCTTTGCCTTTACCGATGGCCGAATTGTCGTGCCCATGGCACCGGCCTGCGACTATAAGCGAGTCTACGATGGCGACCAGGGCCCCAATACCGGCGGCATGGGTAGCTTCAGTCCGCCCGACTTCAACAGCCCGGAGCTGGAGAAAACGGTGCTGGAGAAAATTATGGCTCCGGCAGTGAGGGCGATGGCCCGGGAAGGCTGCCCCTATCAGGGTATCCTCTACGGCGGGCTGATGATTACCAGCGAAGGGCCGAAAGTAATAGAATTCAATGCCCGCTTTGGCGACCCGGAAGCCCAGGTCATCCTGCCCCGCCTCAAAACTGACCTGCTGGATATCATACTGGCGGTGATAAACGGTAAGCTCAACCAGGTTAAGATTGAATGCAGTGACGACGCTTGTGTTGGGGTGGCGATAGCCTCCGGCGGCTACCCGGGCAGCTATAAAACGGGCTTCCCCATCACCGGCCTCGGAGATTTAGACAAAGATATCCTTGTATTCCATGCGGGCACGAAACTGGGCCCGAGCGGCGAGGTGCTCACCAGTGGTGGTCGGGTACTTACCGTGGTGGCTTTAGGCAAGACTATTGCCGAGGCCCGGGAAAGGGTCTATGCTAATATCCCGCGGATTCACTTTGAGGGCTGTCATTATCGCAGAGATATTGGTAAAATATAAGGGGGTGAGGTAGAAAAATGCCGCTCGTTGGTGTGGTCATGGGGTCAAAGTCGGATGCCGAAGCCGTCCAGCCAGCGCTGGATGTCTTGAAGGAGCTCGGCATTGAGTACGAGGTTAATGTTATATCAGCCCACCGCACTCCGGAAAAAGCCCGCCAGTACGGTCTCACCGCGCGGAGTCGAGGGATTGAGGTCATCATCGCCGCCGCGGGTGGCGCGGCCCACCTGCCGGGGGTGCTGGCGAGCTGGACTACCCTGCCGGTTATCGGTGTTCCATTGGCCGGCAGTGACCTGAAGGGAACGGATGCCCTCTACTCCATTGTCCAGATGCCGGCTGGGATTCCAGTAGCCTGTGTGGCAGTTGGCGCGGCTGGGGCTAAAAATGCGGCCTACCTGGCGGCCGAGATTCTCGGCCTGAAATATGAGGCGATAAGGAAAGCCTACGATAAATATCGGGAAAGCCTGCAAGGAGACAAGAAATGATTGAGCGCTATTCCCGGCCCCGGATGCAAAAGGTGTGGTCGGACGAAAATAAGTTTGCCCGGTGGATTGAGGTGGAGATTGCCGTCTGTGAAGCGTGGGCGGAGCTGGGTGTTGTCCCCAAGTCAGCCATACCCCGGATAAAGAAAGCCAGGGTTGACCTTAAACGGATGGCCGAGATTCTCAAAGAGACCCACCATGATATGACGGCCTTCCTGCGGGCGGTGGCCGAGAGCCTGGGAGATGAATCTCGCTTCATCCACTTCGGTCTGACCTCGTCCGATGTTATGGATACCGCCCTCAGCCTTCAGATGGTGGAGGCGGCCGACCTGCTCGCCGGGGATATAGAAGAGCTTATCTCAGTCCTGTCTGAGATGGCGCTCAAGTACAAATATACACCGATGATTGGTCGCACCCACGGCGTCCACGCCGAGCCGATTTCCTTCGGCTTGAAGCTGGCACTCTGGGTTGAGGAGATGAAGCGCAATCGGCAGCGCCTGGAGGAAGCCAGGAAAGTCATGGCCGTGGGCAAGATTTCCGGGGCGGTGGGCACCTACGCCACTCTGACACCTGAGGTGGAAGTGAAGGCCTGCGCCCGCTTAGGGCTGACCCCGGCCCCGGTCTCCAGCCAGATTCTACAGCGCGACCGCCACGCTCAGTTTGTGACCACCCTAGCGATAGTAGCCAGCTCGCTGGAGAAATTTGCCACCGAAATTAGAGGGCTACAGCGCACCGAGACACGGGAAGTAGAAGAGCTCTTTGAAGCCGGGCAGACCGGCTCCTCAGCCATGCCCCACAAACGCAACCCGGAGCTCTGTGAACGAATCTGTGGGCTGGCCCGATTGGTCCGGGGCTACGCTGTTACGGCGATGGAGAATATCGCCCTGTGGCACGAGCGTGATATCAGCCACTCTTCCGCCGAGCGCATCATCCTGCCCGATGCCTGTCTGATACTTGACTACTCACTGGCCCTCTTCACTTCAGTACTGAAGGGGCTTCAGGTTTATCCTAAACGAATGGTGCAGAATATTGAGTTGACCAGAGGCCTGATTTTCTCGCAGCGGGTAATGCTGGCTCTGATTGACAAGGGGCTGAGTCGTCAGAAAGCCTACGACCTGGTTCAGCGCCACGCCATGAAGTCCTGGGCAGAGAATAAAGACTTCTTGAAACTATTGAAGGCCGACCGCAAAGTTACCGCCAGCCTGCCGCCCGGCGAGCTGGAGAAGCTTTTTGACTATCAGTACTATCTGCGCCACATTGATGAGATTTTCCGCCGGCTGGGCTTGACCGAAGCCAGGCGCAAGAAAACTGGTCGCACTAAAGCTGGCAAGCTGGCACCGAGAACAATTTAGCTTGAGCTCACGTCGTGAAGTTCCAATTCTCAATCTGACAAAAGTATGTCACACTTATTCCGAGGCCAGGGTATTATCCGGGAAAACATACTGGAAGTTATCCCGAATGTCTACCAGATGACCTTTCGGGGCGTTAATGTGCTGGTGATTACCGAAGTCGAGGTGACCATTATTGATACCGGTTTCCGGGCCAGTGTGCCCAAAATCATAGACTTTGTTCGTAGTCTGGGGCGTTCGCCGGAAGAAATCAGTCTCATCATTATCACCCACAACCACTTCGACCACGTCGGCGGGCTGAGTGAGCTGAGAAAACTCACCGGTGCCAGGGTGGCCATCCATAAAGCGGATATCTATGATGTGAATGGCCGGCTCCCCTATCCCCGATTGGTGCAGAAGACGCTTCATGTTCGTCCCTTTTCCGCTTTGCGCTCATTTCTAGGCATTGGTTCCCGCGATGTTGATATTCAATTGAGCGGAGGCGAGGTGCTCCAGCCACTGGGTGGTCTTGAGGTTATCCATGCCCCCGGTCATACGCCGGGTAGTATCTGTTTGTTGTCTCCCCAACATAAACTGCTGATTGTGGGCGATGCTCTCATTAAGCACACCCAGACCATCCATTTCCCCCATAAGTCGGCCAGCACTGACCTGCCTCAGGCTATGGAGTCGGTGAAGAGATTAGCCGCGTTGGATGTTGAGATAATCTGCTTTGGCCACGGTCGACCGTTAATGGAAAATGCCCGGGCGAAATTGCAGGCGCTGGTGGCCCGGGCTAGAGGATTGACAATGGCCGTGAAGAACAGCTATTATTCAGGATGGCGCGCTAATGCGAGTTATTGCTGGCAGGGCTAAGGGGCATCAACTCAAAGTACCCCAGCGCCCCACCCGCCCGGCGACCGAACTAGTCCGGGGAGCGATTTTCTCAATCCTGGAAAATATGACTGGCAATTGGGAACAGGTGCTTGATTTGTTCTCGGGGAGCGGAGCTTTAGGCATTGAGGCTTTGAGCCGCGGGGCGGGCTGGGTTGATTTTGTTGAGCGTGAGCCGGGATGTTGTGCTATAATCAGGGAGAATCTGGAGAAGACCAAGCTGGCGGCACAGGCTCATGTCTATTGCTGTAGCGTGGCGAAAGCCCTTTCTTTTCTGGATAAGGAGTACGACATTATACTCATGGACCCGCCCTACTCTAACCTATCAATCGGTATTCTGGTGGAGCAACTGGCGAATTCCAGACTGGTCGGGCAAGACACAGTTGTCGTGGTAACCCACTCTCCTCGCCTTCCCCTGAATTCAGCCTATGGCCCATTAAGCCTGGTTAAAGAGCACCGCCATGGTGATAGTTGTATCGCAATTTATCGAAAGGAGGACACGGTGTGACCATAGCTATTTACCCGGGCAGTTTTGACCCCATAACCAACGGGCATCTGGATATCGCCACTCGAGCGGCTAAGCTTTTTGAGAAGGTAATTATCGGCGTCTATGATACTCCGGCGAAGAATCTCATGTTCACCACGAAGCAGAGAGTAAGTCTGGTCAAGCAGTCAGTAGCTGACCTGCCCAATGTCGAGGTCAAGCCCTTTACGGGGCTGACGGTTGACTTCGCCCGGCAAGTGGGCGCCCAGGCAATTGTGCGTGGGCTGAGAGTGGAGACCGATTTTGAAAACGAATTTGAGATGGCGCTGATGAACAAGAAGCTGGCCCCAGATTGCGAGCTGGTCTGCTTGATGGCTAGCCTTAATTACCAGTTTCTTAGCTCCAGTCTGCTTAAAGAAGTAGCCAGCCTGGGCGGCTATATGGATGACCTGGTGCCCAAGCCGGTAGCGGTGGCTCTGAAAAAGAAGGTTCGTGCGAAGGCTTAAGAATATTCCAAGAATTTGTCAGAACTAACTAAGGAGGGAGACTGAATGGCCTACAAAATTACTGATGATTGTATTAGCTGTGGGGCCTGTGAACCAGAATGCCCAAATCAGGCAATCAGCGAGGGTGAGACCATCTATGTCATTGACCCAAACAAGTGCACGGAGTGCGTTGGTGCTCACCCATCGTCCCGATGTGTGGAAGTTTGCCCGGTCGATGCCTGCGTGGCTGACCCAGCCCATAAAGAAACGCCAGAGCAATTACTGAATAAGTGGAAGAAGCTGCACCCCGGTGAAACCCCCAAAGTAACCTAGTTCTGAATCAACGGCTCGCGGGACAAACTGTATCGGCACTACAGTGAGCTGATGAACTGGCGTAAGCTCATTGTGGTGCTCTGTTTGTGTTCTTACCTGTTTTCCCTCGGCTACACTTAGCCTTCTAGCGGAAGAAATTGTGTACCGCCTCAAACTCGTCCGGCAGTAGCCCCAGCACGGTGGGGAAGTGGTCTAGGAGAAATGTGGCTATCGGCGACCCTGTGATGACGGCCGCTTCGCCGAAGAATTCGACCCAGAGAGCGAGCAGGGCCGCATAGACTACGGCACCGAAGAGTAAGCCCCAGATAGCACCGAGCACATGGTCAAGCCACCCCAGCATCAGCGATGAGACACCCCAGGACAGAAGTCTGGCCAGTCCGCCGGCAATCAGTAGCACTGCAATCAGGATGATGGCGAAGGCCACCCATTTAGCCACGGTAGGCTGTGGGAGAAAGGACATCAGCTCACCAAAAGGCTCATAGTAGCGCAACGCCAGAAACAGACCAATGATTAGCCCGGCTAATGGGATGATGCTCTTGATAATTCCTGTTCTCAAGCCGCCCAGTACGGCAATAATCCCGAATATGATGAGGATTGCATCCAGCCAGTTCATAGATTTTCCCTAACCCCACTCTTCATTATTTCATCCGTAGTGTAGGGCGTCAATAGGATTCAACCTGGCGGCTCGCATTGCCGGGTAGATGCCCGAGGCTAACCCGATGAAAACTGAAACTAAGACGGCCATTACCACAGTAAGTGGCGACACCACTGCGTGAAGCGTAAGCCCGGCGAGAGTAGCTATAAAGGAAATGAGAAGTGATAGCATCCAGCCAATGACTATACCGATACCGCCGCCGACCAGGCTGAGCGTCGCTGCCTCAATCAGAAATTGAAGCAGGATATCCCTCCGCTTAGCCCCGACCGCCTTACGAATACCTATCTCCCTGGTTCGTTCCGTGACCGAGACCAGCATGATGTTCATAATGCCGATACCACCAACCAGCAGGGAGATGCTGGCAATAGCTCCCAGAAACAGGGTAAATACCAGGGTTACCTGCTGTAACATGCCAAGCATCTGCTCCATACTGATGATGCCAAAATCATTCTTCTCATCCGGGGCCAGACGATGCTGCCTCCTCAAGACAGCCTCAATCTCATCTCTTACCTCATCCATCAATTCAGCACTGGCTACCTGAACAGCTATTGACTGAACCGCATCCTTCCCACTAGCGGTACGCTGGGTAAATAGCTTGGTCTGAAATGTGGTTATTGGCGTCACCACTACATTATCCAGGCTAATCCCCATAATTGCCCCACCCTTAGGCTCCAGAACACCAATAACCGTAAAGCGGTTCCCTTTCATTTTAACCTTCTGCCCCACGGCGTCGTCTGAACCGAATAGGTCTCTAGCTACCTCATCCCCCAACACTACCACCACTATCCCTGGAGGCTACATTCCTATCTGAAATAAACTGACCTGAGGCCAGGGAGTGATTGTATACCTGCTGATATGCCGGACCAGCCCCATGGATTATAGCCATCTTACTTTCACTGCCAGCGGTTACTTCAATATAGTTCTCATTTACCGGGTCTACCGCCACTACTGAGCGGATACCCTCCAAAGCCTTGGCATCATCCAGGGTGAGGGTCGGCGTCATGAACGCATATGACATTCCCGCCAACCCTCCGCCCTCACCTGAGCTAGGGATTACAGTGAGTAAATTGGTGCCCATCTGTTCAAAGGTGGAGGTGATATTGGCTTGTGCCCCACTCCCTATTGACATCAGTGAGATTACCGCGCCAACCCCAATTATGATGCCCAGCATGGTTAGTGAGGAGCGCAGCTTGTTGGCTGATAGTGACCTTAGGGCAATGATAAAGGACTCAATGAGTTTCACTGACGTTAAGCTACAACCTTTCATCGCTGACAATCCGCCCATCCATGAGTCGGATGATACGCTTGGTCTGAGTGGCAATGTCCATCTCATGAGTAACTATTATTACGGTGATACTATCCTGGTTGAGCTGACGGAAAATAGAAACAATCTCAGCAGCAGAGACACTGTCCAGATTACCGGTAGGCTCATCAGCTAGAATGAGAGTTGGATTATTTACCAGTGCCCTAGCTATAGCTACCCGTTGCTGCTCACCACCCGATAGCTCAGTGGGTTTGTGATTTGCCCTTGCTGATAGTCCCACGCGCTCCAATGCTTCCATAGCCCGCTTACGCTTGTGACGGCCGCCACTGTAAATAAGAGGCAGCTCAACATTGGATAAGGCACTGGCACGGGATAAGAGGTTGTAATCCTGGAAGACGAAACCAAATTTCTTATTTCTCATCTCGGCCAGCCAGTTGTCACTCAGCCGGCTGACATCAGCCCCGTCAAATATATACCTGCCTGAAGTAGGTTTATCCAGACAGCCGATGATATTCATCAGGGTAGACTTGCCCGAACCTGAGGCGCCAATGATAGAAACCATCTCCCCCTGTTGAATATTAAGGCTTACCCCTCTGAGGGCAGGAACCTCTACCTTGCCCATACGGTAAATCTTGGTAATATTCTCAAGCTCAATCATGCCGTTAACCCATGATAGTTAACATTTGCCAGGTTTATTGCCCGAATAACCCCGGCAAAGATGACGTGGACTTGGCTCGTCTTTCTACCACCACCTCTCCCTCCTTAAGCCCAGCCACAATCTCAGTCTGCAAGCCATCGCTGATGCCGGTCACCACCGCTCTTTCCTCAATTTGCCCGTTCACCATAACCTCAACGATGGTCTTACCCTGGCTATCCTGCTTAATAGCCCGGTCAGGCACCAGCAGGACATTGGTTCGCGTAGCGATGATTATATCGGCGGAGGCACTCATGCCGACTCTCAAAGTAGTAGAATTTTCGGATGCTGGGAAAACAATCTTGACATCGTACATTACCACCCCGCCTTCCAGGGTCGGCAGGAAGCTGATGAAGCTGACCTGGCCCTCGAGTTTCAGGTCGGGTTGCGCGTCTACCTCAATCACGGCTTTCTGCCCCAGTTTCACGTCGGCGACATCGATTTCGTCCACCTGAACTTTCAATTGCATACTGGTGAGGTCGATGATTTGGACGATGGACATGGCCGGGGAAATTGTATCTCTTTCCTTGACATATATGCGGCTGACTATGCCGTCGAAGGGGGCAGTAATAGTGGCCTCATCAAGTCGCTTTTTGGCTTGCTCCAGCGATTGCTGGGCTAGCACTACCGACTGTTGAGCCAGGTCGAGAGATTGCCGGGCGGCTTCCACCTGCAGTTTCTGGATGGCAACCTCCTCGGTATCATAGTTTCTAATCATGGCGTCCAGCTTGGCTTCGGCCGCAATCAGTCTGGCCTGGGCGTAGACCAGAGCGGTGGCCCACATTGCCTTTTGGTCTGGCTGGCGCCTGGGCCATGTTCCAGGTAACATATTCTACATAGGCTTTGGCCCCGTCCACATCGGCCTGGGCGGTCTTAATATCAGGCCAGGTATACCGTTCCAGAGCCTGATTCAGGTTGTAATTGGCGGTCTCCATGGCTACCTGCGACTGTGCTACTGCGACCTGGGCCTGGGTGTAGGCGACCTGTGCCTGGGTTACCGCCAGCTCTAGAGAATCGGTCATGAGCTCGGCGAGTTTTTCACCCGTGGCGACTTGGCTGCCTTCCTGAACATATATCTTCTCGACCTGGCCAGCTAGGCTGAAGGTCAACTTCATCTCATTGGGCACCTCGATATTGCCACTACCACTGACGGTAACGGTCAGGTCCCCTCGTGTTACCTCGACCAGTTGCTGAGTGACTCCTTCATTCTGCCCACCTAAGGCATTGCAGGATACTGAGCCAACCAGGACGAGGACAAGGCCGAATAACAAAAAAGGTATGATTCGCCAGCTCTTCACCTGTCCACTACTCCTTTGTTTCTTGAAATACCCCCAAAGAATTAACTATAAACCATAGCCAGTAAAACAGCAAGAACTACGCTCATGAAATGGGGAGTTTAAGAGGGGCGAAGCCCCTCTTAATAAGCTCTTTCCCCCTCTCCTTCTAGGAGAGGGGGTCAGGGGGTGAGGTCAATGACCCCCGACTTGTCGGGGGAGAAAATGGTGAGTCAGGAAGCTACGGTGGCTCTCCGCCCAGAATTCGGGCTTTTCTATAAGCGGCGCTGACGGCTTTCTTGACTAGGTCGCTAAATTTGCCCTTTTCAAACTCAAGCAGTGCCTCCGCCGTGGTGCCGCCGGGTGAGGTGACCATCCGGCGCAGTTCAGCCGGTTCTTTGCCCGATTTTTGGATAAGATGACCGGAACCGAGCATCGTCTCCAGCACCAGCTCTCTGGCCATCTTGCGGGAGAAACCAATATTTACCGCTGCCTCCACCAGAGCTTCCACGAAGAGGAAGAAGTAGGCCGGGCCACTGCCACTAACCGCCGTGGCCATATCAATATATTTCTCGTCCTCAACATAAATCTCTTTACCCATCGCGCCCAGAATTGAGGCGGCCCATTTCTTCTGTCGCTGGGTCACCTCTTTGGTGGCAGTCCAGACAGTCAGGCCCTCGCCAATCTGGGCCGGAGTATTGGGCATGGCCCGGACGACTCGGTTGTGCTTCAGTCCTTGACATAAAGTGGCAATCTTCGCCCCGGCGATGATGGATAAGACCAGCTGGGTAGGCTTAATTTGCCCCCTGAGTTCGGCCATGACCTGAGCCAGGTTCTGGGGTTTGATGGCCAGGACGATAACCCCGGCCCCGATAATTATCGGGGCTTCCCTATTATCGGCCATCACGGTCACGCCGTACTTCTGTTGCAGGTGCTGACGGCGGGTCTGACTAATATCGCTGACCGAAATATCCTGAGGCGAGCTCAGCCCCTTATCCAGAAGGGCGGCGAGCATGGCCTCCCCCATATTCCCCCCACCGATAAAAGCTATTTTCATGTTGTAATCCATCCCCCTGCCTCCAACCTTGTCCGGCGTCTTAATCCCCCCGATTATTATCGGGGGGAAATTTATATAAGAGGGACGCAGTCCCTCTTAGACGCCCTTTTTATTCGAATCTAACTCCCGCTGCCAATTAGATTTTAAAGAAGCGTAGCCAAGAGTTGGAACGGCTATAAAAAACAGGAAGATACCATCTAGCATAAACCATCTTCCCCAGTTGTAATTATCTAACCAATTCGAAGCAATTTGGATATCTAACATCGTTTCACTTATCCCAAATAACGCAAATAAATTGCAAAATATTGACCATGCAAGAAAAGAAAAGGATACAGAATAGAATAGACTTAACTCATCCAACTTCTTTGACGGTTGTTCTTTCTTAATTTTCCTGATTCTCTTTGATAATCCAAAAACCGAAACTTATTATTAAAGCAACTACTTCGATTAAGAGTATTACCAGAATTGTAACCCCTGGTACGAGCTGTGGATTATTCACTCCTACTACTGTCATAACACCTAATACTATTATCATAAATAGAGTTGTCCACCAAGTCTATGCGCCCTATTTCTCGTCTTTCAGGTGGTGTAAGCTTGAAATAGGTATTTGTCAATCCTCGCCAAGCTACGCCAAGAAGAAAAATAGTAGTACCTATTAATGCCGTTGAGACTAGGGCAATTATCCCTGATATTTCTCTAACCTCAGAAGGCATAATCCACCCCCTTTGCGATTGATTCAAGGTTATATTTGATATGATATTATCATAATTCTAAGAGGAGCTTCGCTCCTCTTCTTTATTCCCCCTTCCCTTTCTTAAAGGGAAGGGGGTCAGGGGGTTAGGATTTCTCTACTTCACCACCAAATTTACCAGCCTCCCTGGCACATAGATGGCGTTGACCAGTTTCTTGCCTTCCAGGTAGGCCTTGACTCGCGGGCTGGCCAGGGCTTTCTCTTTAGCCTCAGCTTCAGTGATGGAGGCCGGAACAGTGAGCCGGTCGCGCAGCTTGCCATTCACCTGAATTACCAGGGTAATCTCCTCCTCCTTAGCCAGCGCCTCGTCCCACTTTGGCCAGGATTGATTGTGGATGCTGTACTGGTGTCCCGTTCTCTGCCACAGCTCCTCGGCGAAGTGCGGGGCGGTGGGGGCTAAGAGTAGCAACAGAGTGGCCATCGCTTCTTTCCAGGCTGACGGGCTGACCCCGATGCCATCGGGGTCTTCCTTGACTTTAGCCAGGTCATTGGTGAACTCCATCAAAGCCGCCAGCATGGTGTTGAAACGCATCTTATCAATATCGCCAGTTACCTTGCGGATGGTCTGGTGCATAGTCCGGGCTAACTCTCGCTCGGCTTCTTGGCGAGCGGTAGGACCGACCTTCTCGTGACCCTCGTATTGCTCCAACACCAAGTTCCAGACACGGTTGAGCCAGCGACTGACGCCGGAGATGCCGCTGTCATTCCATTCACCGCCATGCTCCCAGGGACCGATAAACATGAGGTAGGCCCGAACGGTATCCGCGCCCAGCTCCGCGACATATTCGTCGGGCGTAACCACATTGCCGCGGGACTTACTCATCTTCTGCTTCTCGGCAATGATGGTCCCCTGGTTGAAAAGGCAGGTAAAAGGCTCACCAAAATCAAGCAGACCCATATCCCGCAGGGCCTTGATGAAGAAGCGGGCGTAAAACAAATGCATCACGGCATGCTCGGCACCGCCGGTATAAAGGTCTACCGGCAGCCAGTATTTTACCTTCTCGGGGTCAAAAGCCGCCTTATCAAAGTGAGGACTGGTATAGCGCAGGAAATACCAGTTGGAGCACATAAAGCCACCCATGGTGTCCGTTTCACGCTTCGCCGGTCGGCCGCACCTGGGGCAGGTAGTGTTGATAAACTCTTTCATTATATTTCAGTGGAGATTCTCCGGTAGGCTTGAACTCAGCGTCTTCCGGCAGCAGCACCGGCAGGTCTTTCTCCGGAACCGGAACTATTCCGCACTTCTCGCAGTAGATTATGGGTATCGGCGCTCCCCAGTAGCGCTGGCGGGAAATAAGCCAATCGCGAAGTCGGTAACTGATGGCGTGTCCTCCCCAGCCTTTCTCCGCCAGAAAATCAGAGACAGCCTCTATCCCCTGCTGGCTGGGGAGACCGTTAAACTGTGCCGAATTTACCATAGTGCCTGGCTTCAATATATGCCTCTTTCAGTTCCTCACCCTGCCAGTCCGGGTGGAGCGATGACCACTCTAATCGGCAGGTCATACTTCTTGGCGAAGGCGAAGTCGCGCTCATCGTGAGCTGGCACGGCCATTACCGCGCCCGTGCCATAGCTTAACAAAACATAGTCGGCAATCCAGATAGGCACCTTTTCGCCATTAAGCCGGTTGATCACATAAGCCCCGGTGAAAACCCCGTCCTTTTCTTTCTCCGTTGACAACCGCTCTATATCAGTCTGCTGTCGTGACCGGAGAATATAATCTTCAACCTCAGCCTTTCGGTCCGGTGTGGTCAGCTTAGCCACCAGCGGGTGCTCCGGAGCCAGAACCATAAAGGTTACGCCAAAGACAGTGTCAGGACGGGTGGTAAATACCCGAATCTCTTTTTCTTTGACTCCGGGATAGTCAAGCGCGAAAGAAATCTCAGCACCCACACTCTTGCCCACCCAGTTCCGTTGCATAATCTTGATGCGCTCGGGCCAGTCAATGCCATCATACTCCATAAGCTCATCGGCATATCTGGTGATGCGGAAAAACCATTGCTCGAGGTCACGGCGGGCTACCTCAGAATCGCATCGCCAGCACTTGCCAGCGACTACCTCCTCGTTAGCGAGCACCACCTGGCACTTGGGACACCAGTTCACCGGCGCTTTGCCATGATAAGCCAGGTCGTGCTCGTATAATTTCAGGAAGAACCACTGCGTCCACTTGTAGTATTCGGGCAGGCAGGTAATCACCTCTCGACTCCAGTCGTAGATAGCACCGATACTCTTGAACTGACGGCGCATATTATCGATGTTCTGCATTGTCCAGGTGAAAGGATGGATACCACGCTGGATAGCCGCATTTTCGGCAGGAAGACCAAAGGCGTCAAAGCCCATCGGGCGAAGCACATTATAGCCCTGCATCCGCTTGAATCTGGCGCGAACATCGGCGGGAACCTCAGCATACCAGTGCCCGATATGGAGGTCACCAGAGGTATATGGGAACATGGTCAAGGTATAATACTTGGGCTTGGTGCTGTCCTCGGTAACCTCATACAGCCTGTCCTCAGCCCACTTCTCCTGCCATTTTTTCTCGATTTCCTGCGGATTGTATTTATCAACCATTTTTTTCGTCCTGATTTAGTCTAGCGCTCAAAGTACCGGTCACTTTTCATAAACAGGGATAATTGTAGCAATAAAGCACTCTGAGTGCAACCAACCTCACCCCCTGAGTCCCCCCTGATTATTATCGGGGGGAAGTATAAAAAGAGTCCGACCAGTCGAGACTCTTAGACACCCCCAATAAGGGATTAGTCAAGTCTGACTTAGAGACTGTTTAATAGGGGGATTAAAGGGGCGAAGCCCCTTTAGAAAAACATCTTCCCTCTCCCCTTACGAAGGGGAGAGGGTCAGGGAGAGGGATTTACCCCAGCCCCACCCGCTCCTTGACCAGAGCCAGGGTCTTTTCGGCCAGGGGGCGGGCGCGGGCGGCGCCCTCAGCCAGCAGCGACTCAAGATAGCTCGGTTCGGCGACCAGCTTCTGATAGCGGGACTGCAATGGGCGCAAAGCCTCAACAACCACTTCACCCAGCTCCTTCTTGAGAGCGGCATAGCCTTTGCCAGCGAATCGGGCTTCTATTTCTTTCTCAGGCCGGCCGGTGAAGACCTGGTAAATGACCAGCAGGTTATTGATTCCCGGCCGGTTTTCGTCAAAGCGAATCTCGCGCAGTGAGTCGGTGGTGGCCCGCATGATTTTCGACCGGATGGTGTCGGGCGTATCCAGCAGGTTGATGGCGTGACCCGGGTCTGCCTCGCTCTTGCTCATCTTTTTGGTGGGGTCGTCCAGCCCCATGATTCGGGCGCCGACTTCCGGGATTACCGGCTCCGGTAACTTGAAAGTCGGGCCATAGATAGTGTTAAACCGCTGCGCTATGTCCCGGGCTCAATTCCACATGCTGTTTCTGGTCTTCACCCACCGGCACGATATCGGTCTCATAAAGGAGAATGTCCGCCGCCATGAGTGCGGGATAATCGAAAAGACCAATACTGACCTGCCCCTTCAGTTCCTCCGATTTCTCTTTGAACTGCGTCATGCGCTGCATCCAGCCCATCGGGGTGAAGCAGTTGAGTATCCAGGCCAGTTCGGCATGAGCGCTGACATGGGATTGGACGAAGACAATGGCCTGTTTCGGGTCGATGCCCGCCGCCAGGAGCAGACCGGTCACCTCCCGTATCTTGGCTTTCAGGATGTTGGGCTCTTGAGGCACGGTGATAGCGTGTAAGTCAACGATGCAAAATAGACAGTCAAGCTCGGCTTGCATGGCGACCCACTGGTTCATCGCCCCCAAGTAGTTGCCAATATGAAGATTGCCGGTCGGCTGAATACCAGAGAAGACTCGTTTTTTCATCGGATAACCTCGCTGACCTCGCTGACTGGCTTTCGCCCCCGGGATATCGGTTCTTCATCGGGATAACCGACGGGGATGAAGGCGATGATATCAATCCCGGGCGGTACCTTGAGAATCTTTTCTATCTCGTCCTTGGCCTGCGTCGGGCCGGTCATCCAGACGGCGCCCAGTCCCATCTGGTGCAAAACCAGAAGTAAATAGGCAATAGCTGAAGCGACCGACTGAATGCGGCTATCAACCACATTGCGCCACTGGCGCATCTGGCTGGCACGGGGGTCAACTTTTTCCCGCGCCGCAAAAATCTGGTCAACGGGCGACTGGTATTGGGCGGCGCCCACGACAATGGCGGCGGGTGCCGTGTCGAAGAAGCCGGCACGCCGCCGCTGGCCGGAGGCCCCCATCCCAAACTTCTCAGCCTCGGGCCAGGAAGCCATTAAATCAGCGCTGGCCTGCACGGCGTCAGCCATCGCCTTGATGGTGCCAGGGTTCACGACAACATAGAAGCGCCAGTTTTGCTGATTGCCGCCATTGGGGGCCCAGGTGGCCATTTCAATCGCCTTGAGTAATAACTCTTCCGGGACTTTCTTATCCTGCCAGCGACGAATGGAGCGCCGGCTTTTGATTAGCTTTTCCAGTTCAGCTAGTTCCATCGCACTATCCTCCTCTCCGTGGAGTTTATTGTAGCAATCTTGGCCTATCTTTCGCAAACCCCATCCCCTGTATCCCCCCGATAATAATCGGGGGAGAAAAAGAAAGAGTCCCGACACGTCGGGACTCTTAGACGCCCCTTACCTATATCTTGGTGGGAGAATCTGCTGCGGATGAGAAGCTGAACATTTTGGCGGACTGTGTAGATGCTATTCCTCTTACCTAGATACGTGGACTTGGAAGCTTGAATATGGTGCCATGACATAGTAGTATTAGCACAAGCCAGTTTCTCAGGAGAAACCTTATGATTTTGCATGGGAAAGACACCATTCAAGGCTTAATCCAGAAATGGCACGGTCTCACTCAGAAAGAAAAGAGGGATTACAACGAAGCCAACACGGTCAATTCATTCATTAGACCGCTTTTTGAGGCTTTGGGATGGGACTTCTCAAACATAGATGAAGTCGAAGCCGAAAAGGCCATTATTAAAGGACGAGTTGATTATGTATTTAAGGTCAAGAAGGTATCCAAGTTCTGTGTAGAGGTAAAGTCTCTTCGCCATGAATTAACAGACGAGGACAGAGAGCAAGCCATCAGCTATGCTTACAACAAGGGTGTAACATGGGCGATTTTGACGAATTTCGACCGGACACAAGTCTTTAACGCGGAAATCAAAACTCAAGACCTTAAGAGCATCCTCTTTTTGAACCTTCAATGCCAAGACTATTTGGCTGATTTTGAAGACCTTCGTTTGACTTCTAGGGAATCAGCACTGAATGACGAACTGGACAAGAAAGCAGAGAAGTACGGCAAGCTAGCTCGCCGGATACCCGTAGAGAAGAAGCTTTACGAGCAATTAACTAAATGGCGTGGCGAGCTATTCAATCAGGTATATCAGTTCAACAAGGGCATCGGTATCACCCTAGACCAAACTGACCAACTCATACAGAAGCTATTCAGCCGTTTAATATTCATACGCACTGCTGAGGATAGAGGCTTGGCAGGTAATCACCCACTCTTATCAGCTGTTCACCAATGGGAAAATAAAGAAGGAACGCTACTTGATAAAGTCAGAGCTATCTTCCAAGACTTCACTCACACTTTTGACAGTGAGATTTTTCCGCTGTTAGACCCCTGGCAACAAATCTGGATAAATGACCATCTCCTTGGCGAAATCATCAACGGACTGTACCAAGTGCCGGGCGATTATGCCAAATATTACTTCAACGTTATGGAGCCTGACGTACTGGGACAAGTCTATGAACAATATCTTGGTTACGTGGCAAAGGCTGTTAAACCAAAACCGAAGCTTCAACAAACATTTTTCCCCGTAACCGACCAACAAATTGAAATCTCTGCCAAAATGGAAAAACGAAAGAAAGGCGGTATCTATTACACCCCGAAATGGGTGACTGACTACATTGTTAGGCAGACAATTAATCGCTTCATTGATGAGCACAACCATAATGAGATTCTTAATATGAAGATTCTTGACCCTGCTTGCGGTTCCGGTTCATTTCTTATCAGGGCTTATGATGAGCTTCTTTCCTATCACGCTAAAGTAAAAGGCAAACCGTAGCTGATTTAAATTGGTCAGAAAGAATAGAAATTCTCACACGAAATATATTCGGTGTGGACTTAGACCCGCAAGCTGTTGAAATAGCCCGTCTCAATCTGCTAATCAGGGCTTTAGCGCAGAGAGACTTACTGCCTTCACTTGAAAACAATATACAATGAGGTAACTCATTGATTTTCGGAAAAGACGAAGAGCTTGAGAAGCTTTTTGGCGCTAACTTCAAAGACTACAAACCTTTCAACTGGAATGATAAATTTGCCGATGTCATGAAATCAGGTGGGTTTGATATTGTTATCGGTAATCCCCCTTACGTAATGGAACTCAGAGACAACAAGGATATTTTCCGGCAACTAAGGGCGACGCCTCTAGGTAACAAGTATTACGAACCCAAAATGGACATCTTTTACTTCTTTATCGAGCATGGAATCGACTTACTGAAGCCCGGTGGCTATCTTGGTTTTATAGTCCAACAATATTGGGTTTCACGCACACACGCTTCAAAGCTAAGAAAGAAGGTCTTTGACGATACGTCTCCGGTCACCCTGGTTGACTTCGCCGAATATCAGGTATTTAGGGATGCACCAGGACAGCATAATATGATTACCATTCTCAAAAAGCTCAAAGACAAGGATGCCAAAACCCTGATAATGCAGCTCCAAGATTCCGATGTCAGTGAGCAGGCTATCACAAAGGCACTAGCTTCGGATGTTGAAGACCAGAGTCTTTTTGCAGTAAGGACGGCAGAAACATCACAACTATATGATTCGCAGACTGACAAGGTTTATGTTGTTGAGGATTCTGTCTCTCAAGTTTAACCAAGCTTGCTAAAAATAGTTTTAATCTCGATGATACAGAAATACAGCAGGGGGTAGTAACTCCGCAGTATTCTCTTACTTCTAAGGCAATTCTAAAACTACATAAGCCTAGTAGTCACAAAGCAGGCGAAGGCATCTTTGTTCTGACAAAGAAGTGAGAACCAAAGACCTTAAATTGAACTACCAGGAGAAACGAGCTTTTGCGTCCCTTCCATTACGCAGAGGAAATAGACAGCTATTATTATAACCCCGAAATCAGGTACTATCTCATTTACACACCTGTAGAGATAGCCAAAGACATTGAGTCTAACCCAACCAAATATCCAAATATCAAATCTCACCTTGACAAGTACCAGCCGGTCATAACATCAGACCGTAAGCCTTACGGGATACACAGGGCAAGACAACCGGAGTGGTTTGAAGACCCAAAGAAAATTATCTGTGTTAGAAAGACCAAGTATCCCAAGTTCGCCCTTGTACCCGAAGTCTGGTATGGCGACCAAGCTGTCCTCATTATTAGACTGATAAAGCATAAGCAATTATCACCGCGCTTGCCTTGGCGATACTGAATAGCCAGGTTGCTCACTTCTGGCTGTTCCAGCAGAAAAGGCAGGGCAACCAGCTTCAGGTAGACAAAGAGGTCTTGCTTCACTTCCCATTCCCAAATGTTATTCTATCAACCGCTAAGGACAAGGAACTCTGTGGTAAGGTTTTAACCCTAGTAAAGAAATTGGAGGCCAAGAAGAAACAATTACAGGCTGTTAAGGCCAGCGAAAAAGATATATTTGGACAACAAACAAAAGAGCTTCAAGCCGATATCGAGAAAACCAAGGGTGAAATCGACCGGCTGGTTTTCGCACTATACGGGCTGACTCGGAAGGAAATCCAGCAGATAGAGAACATAGCTGGCAAGGAGTAGCTCGGCAATAGCAAGCGACAACCTCTGGGCAGTCTAAGAGGGGCGAAGCCCCTCTTTTTAATAATAAATCCCCCTCTCCTTTAAGGAGAGGGGGATACAGGGGGTGAGGTGATTCAAGCAAGAACTAGCGCACGGTAATATCCTGGCTCAGGGTCTCGCCTCTAATCTCGGGCTTGTAGTAGGAGTAAGCCTGGGAGGTAACACCCTTGGCTTTCACCGGGTAGAGCGCCTTTACCTTGAAGCTGAAGGCGAGCTTATCGCCGGGCTGCATATTTTCAATGTAGAAGATAACCTTGCGGCCGGCAACTTCGTAGCGCTTGATTCTCTTTTCTTTCTCCAGAACCTGGGCGATGGTTTCCGTCACCGGAGTGAAGCCGGTGGGCACGGACACATCCAGAACCACCATGCCGGCTTCCATCGGGATGGGCGGATTGAACTCCAGCTCTACCGACACAGTAACCAGGTCGTCCACCTCAACCTGGGTGACATCGTAGTCAACGGTGACCTTTAGAATCTCATCGCCCTTCTCAGCTTCCGGCAGGTTGAATCTCTCGACGACCTGCCCAATGACCTCGCCCTTGCCCGCGGCACTGATTTCAATCTGCTGACCGATGGGTACCTCAATCATCTGAAGGACATCAAAGTTCTGCTGGGTGATGCGCACCTTCTTGTCAATGCCCTCGCCCTTTATGCTGACGGTAAGGTCAACATCAGCCCGGCCCTCAGTGGAGTAGGCCGTGAGCGCCTGCAGGGTAACCACGGTGTCCTGCGTTGAGCCGTAGCCGCCGTAGGCATTCCGCTGGGAGACCAGCCACTTGGCGGCGCGGGAGGCGTTAAAGGCATCGGCGTGCTTAATCAGTGCCAGAGTCGCATATCCCGTGGCTTCAATCTCGGTACTGCGCCCCTGTTCCATCGGTGGGAAAAATCCTCGGCTGGGGCAGAATTTCAACGCCACCGCCCCAGTGCAGACCGTTCTCGTCTTCCTGTGCCATCTCCATCAACTTCTCGTGGGCGGCATCACGCTTCTCACTCTGGGCGAGTTCCAGGGCGTAGGCGGTAATGGCCATCGTATATGGGTCATCTATTTTGTCCAGTTCCCCTTCCAGATAGTCGATGGCCCTGGCCGAGCCAGTCTTCTCACCGGCCTCCAGAAGAGCGATGGCCACATAGGCGGTGAGGGCGGTCTTACCCTGGACACCACCCACCATATCCTGATGATGGACGAAGCCAATGGGGTCGAAGGAGCCGTCCGGGTTCTGGTGGGCAGTTATCCACTCGGCCGCCTCGGTCAGGACATCCTCATCAATGTAAATCAGGTCTTTGGCCTGGGAGAAGGACTTCAGGACGAAGGCGGTCAGCCAGAGGCTGCCCTCTTCATCGCTCTCCCCGAAGGCCGAGAAGCTGCCATCGCTGCGGCGGTAAGTCAGCTCTCGCTGATAGCCGGTAATCATCAGTTTTTCCGCCTTGGCCATTATCTCCGGCTTGAGCTGTCCGGTCTCCTTCAGATACTTGGTGATGTAGACATCGGGCGCCAACAGAATCATGTTCTGTTCGCCGCAGCCGAAGGGCATCTGAATCAGAGCATCCAGCCCCTCAATGGTCTGGGTCAGGTAGCTGGAGGTCAAAGTAAGGTAGACTCGCCCCGAACCATCAACAATCAGGGCTGGAAGAGTCGTGTCCACGGTTTTGGTGGTGCCGTTGGCCAGCAGCAGGTTCTCGACAATCTCCCGGGACACGCCCTCCGGCTCAACGATAAGGGTCTTAATCACGGCGTCGGCGGCTTCCTGACTCTGCGCAGTAATCTTCACCTGGTTGATGCCCAGTTTCGTCGGCTTTATCTTGAATTCAGCCCCGCCGATATCGTTGGCCTTGATGTCAATCGTCTTTTCCGACTCATCCAGCAGGTCAAACCAGTCGGCCTCTTCCATCTGCACCAGGACACTCTGTGGCTGGTTGAGGTAGTTGTAGATGGCTACCCTGATGGGGAACTCCTCGCCTCTTATGGCCGAGTAGGGCAGGTCGATGGTGAGGAAGAAGGGCTGGAACGCTTTGAGCTCGTCCTCAGCCATGCCCAGGCCCTTCTCTTTGGAGACGGCCACGGCGCGGAGCATCCAGGTGGTGATGGTATCCGGCACCTCAACCTGGAAGGAGGCCTGACCGTTGGCGCCGACAATTCTCTCATCCCAGAGCCAGGTCTCGGGGAAGAACTGCCTGACTCTCTGTACCTCAGCCAGACCGGCTGTCTTGTCATCGCTCACACTGGGTGCCAGCACGACCAGCCCGTCTTTCTCCGCCCCACCCAACATGCCTCCCCGTCCGCCGTTGAAGAACATCCACACCCGGTCCCAGAAGCCCGACTGCCCTTCCCACTTGTACTCTTTGCCCGCGGGAATTTTAGTGTTGGTGAGCACCGTCACGCCGGCCTCGTCGAAAATCTCTTTAGCCCCCTTGGTAGTAATGGCCGGGTAGAGCGTAGACCTCGTGCAGTTCTACCTGCGGCTTCATGTAGAGTTGCTCCAGCTCATCAAAGACCTGCTGCAGGTTCAGCCGGTTCTCCGCCAGGATGAAGACCGACTTATCCACCGCGGCCAGGCCGACCTTAGCCTCGCCCTCGGTCTTGATGTCAATATTGATCTTTTCACCGGGTTTGGCCTCTGGTTGGCTGAATTCCACGGTGATATTGTGCGGATAGTCGGCTTCAACCTCGAAGGGCAGGTAGTCGGCGGCTACCTCGCTATTGGGCAGGATTTGATAGACCAGAATTCGGGAGGTCGGCGCCATCAGTGGCGTGGTATCGAAGGCGATTTCCCGACTCTTGGTGAAGTCACTGAAGACCACCGTGCCGCGGGAAACAACCTCGTAGTAGAAATTGGCGGCCTGCTTGGTGGAGTAGACCTGGAATTTAATCGGTTCCCCTATCTTGGGAATGCCCTCACTTATCTGCTCTAAATGGATGAAGTTACCAGAAGGAGAATAGGAAGCGGTAACTATTTGGGAAGTCTGGGATTGGTCAGTCGAGGCTTCGATGACCAGGGCCACGCTGTTTTCGGGAGGGGTAATCTCAATGACGGCTTTGCCCTTGGCCGTCTTGACCTGCTTTTCCTCGTCCTTTATTTCCTTGTACTCACTGTTGAGGTAAGTTATCGTAGCTTTGACATTGGCCTCAACCGGGTCGTTGCCGGGGGTCTCGGTGATTATCAGGAAGCTGAAAGGTAGTCCCGGCTTGAAGGCCGAGCTTTCTGGAATTATCTGGATGTTAACCGGAGACTGAGCTACGGTCAGCAATCTACTGGTCTTTTCTTCATAGCCGGTGGCTTTCTCTATGACCGTGATGTCCAGCACGACATTACCCATCCCCCCAGCCCCGGGCACCCCGGCCACATAGCCGGCCGCGGGTAGTTCAAAAGTGGTCTCAGCGTCAATAGCCTTGGTCACCGTGGCATATTCCTGCCACTGACCGACATAGCGGGAGGCCTTGATTTCCAGCTCACCCTCCACCGGCTTGCCAAAGCTGTATTCGGCCGAGATTTTGCCTTTTATCGGCTCATTGACCAGGAACCATTCCTTGGGGAGTTCTACCTTGACTTCGTATTTGGGGAGCACATACTCCTCGACCCTGACATCCAGTTGGGTCTTGGTCTTGGGGGTGGCCGCGGTTATCTTCCATACACCCAGGTTAGGCTCGGTGGAGATAGGTAATTCCAGACTGGCCATGCCAAATTCGTCGGTCACTACTTCACTGCGGAAGATTTTTATTCCTTTAGCATCCAGGACTTCCACGGTAACCAGCTCATTGGCTGGCTTGAGTTCGGCGTTGAGGGTGATGGCTCTCATCTGGATGGTTTGACCGGGTTTGTAAATCGGCTTGTCTGTCTCCAGAAAAACGAGGAAGCTTCTTTCGACTTTGACGGGCGACTTGGCGTTAAAGCCGGTGCCCTTGACCTGAATCTCGTAGCTACCTTCCTCAATATCCGGCACATTGAGTTTGATGGTGCCCTTGCCATCAATGCTTTCTCTGGCTTTAGCTACTGCCTTGCCGTCCTTTAGCAAGGCAACCTCAACATTACCGCTGACCAGCCTATCCCCGCTGAGAAGGGCAACCGAAATGGCTGCCGTGCTACCACTGTGCAGAACCTTCGGTATCACGGCCATGTAGTTTTCGGCCGCTTCAGCCGGGCGGCACGCCGGCAAGATTGAAGCCAGAAAAGCCAGAATAAGGGAAAAGGTTATGACGACGAACCCCTTAACTCTCATTGCACCACCTCCACTTTTATGACAATTCTCTATAAATATAACGCTGGCAACAGACAAAAGATAGTTTTCGCTTCACCTTACCCCCGGTGTCCCCTCTCCCCGATATATCGGGGAGAGGGGGATGAATTAAAAGAGTCCCGACTAGTCGGGACTCTTAGACGCCCCTGTCTTGCGCTGCTGAAGAACAATTGGTATAATAATCTCCCATTGGAGATACGGCCTTGATTGATGCTTTGATTATCGTTGCCCTGGGCATGGCTATAATCTTTGCGGTGCTCGCTGTCCTGTGGGGCGTGATGGTGTTGTTGAATCGGTTTCTTAAACCAGCCGAGACAAAGGACAAGCAGTAGGCAATGGCTATAACAGCGGGCGACTTCCTCGGTTTTCTCAACCTCAACTGGCAGACCCTGATTATGCTGGTGGTGGGGGGTGTGCTCATTTATCTGGGTATTGCCAAGAAAGTGGAGCCAGTCCTGCTCATCCCCATTGGCACCGGCATAATTCTAGCCAATATCCCGCTCGGGGGGCTGGTGGAGACGGGGGGCCTTTTTGCCATCCTGAAAAAGGCCGGAATTGAGACCGAGCTCTTCCCACTGCTCATTTTCATCGGCATTGGGGCCATGATTGATTTTGCCCCCTTCCTGGAAAAGCCGTACACCATTTTGTTAGGGGCGGCGGCTCAATTCGGTATCTTTGGCACTTTCTTCCTGGCCTATCTCCTGGGCGATGGCTGGCTTAAGGTCTTGGATTTTACCCTGAAAGACGCCGCATCTATCGGCATCATCGGCTCCGCGGATGGACCGACCTCAATCTATGTCTCTACCGTGCTCGGCTCTAAGTATGCGGCGGCTATTGTGGTGGCGGCTTATTCCTATATGGCGCTGGTGCCCATTATCCAGCCGCCCATCATGAGGCTCTTGACCACTAAAGAGGAAAGAAAAGTGAAAATGCCCATCACCCCGGGCAAGATTTCCCAGCGGACGAAGATTCTCTTCCCCATCGCCACGGTTCTGGTCATCGGCTTGCTGGCGCCCAAAGCGACCCCCCTCATTGGTTGTCTCATGTTCGGCAACCTGTTGCGGGAGAGCGGTGTGGTCAAGGGGCTCTCGGAGGTGGCACAGAACGAGATGGCTAATATCGTGACGATTCTGCTCGGGCTGACCGTTGGTGGCATGATGATTGCGGCCGAGTTTCTCAAGACTGAGACAATCATCATCTTTGTTATGGGGATAATTGCCTTCGCCCTGGATACGGCCGCCGGAGTCATTCTGGGCAAGATAATGTGTGCCGTCACCGGGGGCAAGGTGAATCCCCTGATTGGTGCCGCCGGCATTTCTGCCTTCCCCATGTCGGCCCGCGTGGTGCAGAAGGAAGGCCTGAAAGCCAATCCGCACAATCACCTGTTGATGTATGCCGCTGGGGCTAACACCGCCGGGCAGATTGCCTCGGTGGTGGCCGGTGGCGTGATGCTGATGCTGATTCCGCTATTTGTTTAATGACACATGGCACAAGTAAAGTCAAGCCAACCAACAGCAACCTATCACAGTCGGGAAGCCAGCGAAGTTCTGTCTGCCCTGAATTCAAATCGTCGCGGGCTAACTCCGGCCGAAGTCAGCCGCCGTCTGGCGGAATTTGGCCCTAACGAGCTGGTTGAGAAACACAAAATCTCGCCCTGGGCCATCTTTCTGGAGCAGTTCAAGAACCTGCTCATTATCATCCTGCTGGTGGCAGTTGTCCTATCAGCCGTTCTGGGCGAGGTGGCCGATGCTGTTGTTATCTTCGCCATTGTTCTGTTTGCCGCTGTCCTAGGCTTCCTACAGGAGTACCGGGCGGAACGGGCGATGGAAGCCCTGAAGCGGATGGCGTCACCCACCGCCACCGTGCTGCGGGACGGGCAGGAAGTGGAGATTCCCTCGCGCGAACTGGTCCCCGGCGATGTTATTCTACTCCGCACCGGTGACCATACCCCGGCTGATGCCCGACTTCTGGAGGCAGTCAATCTGAAGCTGGAGGAAGCCCCCCTGACGGGAGAATCTCAGCCGGTAGAGAAGATGACCGCCCCGCTGTCTCAGGAGCTGGCTATCGGCGACCGGCGGAACATGGTCTATATGGGCACCTCGGTAGTGTACGGTCGGGGACTCGGCGTGGTGACGGGCACCGGCATGAATACCGAGTTTGGCCAGATTGCGGCCATGCTCCAGGAGGTGGAGGAGGAGAAGACTCCGCTGCAAGTTAATCTCGACCGCATGGGCCGATGGATTGTCATTGGCGGCGTTAGCCCTCACTTTTATCCTGGGTGCCGTGGGCGTGTTCCGCGGCCACGAGATACTGGAAATGCTCGTCTGGGCAGTGAGCCTGGCGGTGGCCGCCGTGCCTGAAGCATTGCCGGCAGTTGTTACCATCAGCCTGGCTCTGGGTGTACAACGGATGGTAAAACGCCATGCCCTTATTAGAAAACTGCCGGCCGTGGAGACACTGGGTTGCACCACCGTCATCTGCTCCGATAAGACCGGCACTTTGACTCAGGACCAGATGACCGTCCAGCGAGTCTACGCCAACGGCCAGATTTTCGAAGTCAGCGGCGTGGGCTACGAGCCCAAGGGCAATTTCCTGCTCAACGGCCAGGTGTACGACGCCCTGAAAGACGCACACCTGGCTACTCTGCTCCGCATTGGCAGTCTGTGCAATGATGCCCGCATTGTTGAGGTTGACAACCTCTGGGGCATCAAGGGCGACCCGACGGAGGGAGCGCTGGTGGTGCTGGCGGCCAAGGCCGGGCTGGATGTGGAAGCCGAAAACAGCCGCTCTCCGCGCATCAGCGAAATCCCCTTCTCTTCCGAGACCAAGATGATGGCTACGGTGCACCAGATGGCCCAGGGTGAGGTGGCCTATGCCAAAGGCGCGCCCGAGGTAATTCTGGGTCGCTCGCGCTACATTTTCCGAAACGAGAAGGAGCTAGAGCTGACCGATAAAGAGCGAGATGAGATTGTGGCTCGTGCCCAGACCATGGCCGGCGATGGCTTGCGCGTGCTTGGCCTGGCCTATAAGTCGAATTCCAAACCCGCTGAGCCAGTCGACCAGAACATGGTCTTTGTTGGGCTGGTGGGCATGATTGACCCGCCGCGACCGGAAGTCAAGGATGCCATCAAGGTCTGCGAGGAAGCTGGAATAGAATCCATCATGATAACCGGCGACCACAAACTGACGGCGATGGCCGTAGCCCGTGAGCTGGGCTTGCTGAAACAGGGTAAGGCTTTGAGTGGGACTGAGCTTGATAGCCTCAGCGAGGAAGAGTTCGAAAAGATGGTCGAGCAGATTGAAGTCTACGCGCGCGTCTCCCCGGCCCACAAACTGCGGGTGGTGGGAGCCCTGGCCAAGAAAGGGCATGTGGTGGCGATGACCGGGGATGGCGTTAACGATGCTCCAGCTCTCAAGAAGGCGGATATCGGTATTGCCATGGGTATTACCGGCACCGATGTCAGCAAAGAGGCGGCCGATATGGTGCTGACCGATGATAACTTTGCCTCCATTGTGGCGGCGGTGGAGGAAGGGAGAGGCATCTACGATAACATCAAGAAATACCTGATGTACCTTCTATCGGCCAATCTGGGGGAGATAATCCTCATGGCTAGTGCCATCCTGCTCGGTGGGTTGCTGGGTACCGGCGGCGCTTTACCCCTGATTGCCATCCAGATTCTGTGGGTCAACCTGGCCACCGATGGCCTGCCGGCCATCGCCTTAAGCGTTGACCCGGCCGCGCCAGACATTATGAAACGCAAGCCGCGACCGCGCACTGAGACTGTTTTTACCCGTCCCGTTATTACCTTGATGATTCTTGGTGGTGTCTGGATTGCGGCCGTGTGTTTAGGCATTTTTTCCTGGGCAATCAGGATAGGGAAAAGCGATGTTGAAACCCATTGTCTTGTCTTTATCACTTTGTGCCTGATGGAATTCTTTGCCGCCTTTGTCTTCCGCTCTGACCGGCTCTCCATCTTTGAGGTCGGCTTCCTGAAGAACAAGTGGCTCATTCTGGCGGTTCTGGTTTCGTTTGGCATGACCCTTCCTTTGCTCTATGTCCCCTTCCTGCAGGAAGTCTTCCATACCTACGCGCTGCCATGGCAGGACTGGGTAATTGTGGTACTATCTTCCGTCACCATTCTTGTTGTCCTGGAAATAGGCAAGCTCATTATGCGCCGGGTGAAGCCATCTGGGAGCGATATGGTGCCAGTTAGCCACTGAAAATACAGATAAAAAGGACCGGGTCTGATATGCGGCGGCACCCTCATCTCTACGAAATCAACGCTCGCATCTTCCTCCGGCGGGTTTCCGACAAATACCACCGGAGTCTTACTTTAGCCACCATTCCGGACGAAGAGTGGCAATGGCTGGCGCAGCGGGGTTTTGACCTGCTCTGGCCCATGGGGGTGTGGCAACGCAGTCCGGACGCCCGCGAGCAAGCCCTGGTCAACGAATTTCTCCGTCGAGAATACGACCGCGTTCTGCCGGGCTGGACTTCTGAGGATGTGGCTGGTTCTCCGTACGCCATTTACGATTACCGCCTTGACCCGGCCCTGGGCAAGCGGGGAGACCTGGACCAGTTAAAATCCCGGCTCAACCGCCTCGGTCTGGGCCTCATCCTCGATTTTGTCCCCAATCACCTCGCCGCCGACCATCCCTGGATTCTGGCTCACCCGGAGTGGTTCGTTCAGGGCCGGGAAGCCGATGCGCGCACTCATCCCGATTGGTTCTTCTCCCCGGTCAGCGATATCTATCTGGCCCATGTGAAAGACCCCAACCTGCCGCCCTGGCCCGAGGCTGTTCGGACGGGTGTCTCCTTGGCTGACCTGGCCCACGGCCGCGACCCGAATTTCCCGCCCTGGGGCGATACCGTTCAGTTGAACTTCTACTCCACCGGTCTGCGGCAGGCTTTGATAAATGAGCTGCTGCGCCTGGCTGAGGTGGCCGATGGTGTGCGCTGTGATATGGCGATGCTGGCCCTTAATGAGGTCTTTGGGCGGGTGTGGGGAGATGTGCTGAAGGACTACCCTCAACCCCAGACCGAGTTCTGGACTGAAGCCATTGAGCGGGTGAAAGAGAAACGCCCCGACTTTCTATTTCTGGCGGAAGCCTACTGGGGTCTGGAAGGGAAGTTACAGCAACTGGGCTTTGATTTTACCTACGATAAACTCCTTTACGACCGCCTGCGCTACGCCGCCCCGAGTGATATCCGGGGGCACCTTATGGCGGATAGTGGCTATCAGGAGCATTCCGCCCGCTTTATTGAAAACCACGATGAGCCACGGGCGGCGCTGGCTTTTGGGCGGGAGCGCTCGCTGGCGGCGGCGCTTATCATGGCTACCATCCCCGGTCTGCGTCTGTTCCACGATGGTCAGTTTGAGGGTTGGCGTATCCGTCTGCCGGTCCAACTGGTGCGTGAGCCGAGGGAAGCCGTTGACCAGGAGATGGTGCAATTCTACGAGCGATTACTGGCGATTACCAGTGCGCCGGCTTTCCACGAAGGGGAATGGCGACTGCTCCCGGTAAGCCGTGCCGGGGAGGGCAACGAGAGCTACCACAATTTGCTCGCCTGGTTTTGGCGCTCCGCCAGGAATTTCAAGGTCGTGGTGGTGAACTACTCGGCACACCAGTCGCAATGTCGGCTGCCCCTGCCGCTGCCGCCGGAAATAACGGAGCGCATCATCTTCAAAGATGAGCTTACCGGCACGGTATATGTCCGAGACCCGGCGGAAGTGAGTAATCGGGGGCTGTATGTCGACCTCAAACCCTACCACGCCCATATCCTGGACACAACGGCTGGCTGAACAACTCCATTCCGGGTATGGGTCAAGGCTTTTGTGCCTTTTTGACTAAGTGTCTAGCTCCCCACTTCTACCGGGGTGCGCTTGCGCCGTCTTTTCCAGCCGAGAGCCTCGAGGAAGTCGCCCACGGCAATCTCCTGATGAGTATCATGGCGGAGGGATAAATCGGGGTTGATGCGGTACCTGATGCGTCGGCCCTGCTTCTTCTTGCTGATATAGCCAGCCGCATCGAGGTCGGCGATTATCTTGCGCACCGTCCTTTCCGTGATGCCAATAGCCGTAGCCAGCTCTCTGCCGGTGGCCCGGGGATGTTTGGCAAGAAAGCTCAGCACTAAAGCGTAGTTAGTCACAAAAGTCCACTCAGGCATGATACCAAATTCCCATCAAAATTTTCTTTGTCTGATTATTGACAAGCCATGACTCGTGAGGTATACTTCATGCATAATTTATCACTACTTCTCGTGCATGTCCGGTGGTTCATGCTATTTTATAGCACAGGACAGGGGGAATTGCAACCCCCTGTTTCAATATAGTAGACTATAATAAGGCGTAGTGTCACGGCAGGGCCAAATGGTAATGAGGTTCAGGCGCGTTTGGTACTTGTCTAGACTGAGTTGGAGGTAGAGAGTGGGCAGGAAACAGGAAAAGGCAATGCAAAGGAAGGCCTATCAGGAGGCCTTTAAGAAGGTCAAGCACGGCCATGGCGGTCGTTCCGTCAGGAAGAAGGAGGAAACCGCACTGGGCAAGTAGCTTGACTCACCCAGCCCGGTTCCTGGGCTCTCCCGTCGCCTGTCTCAGCAGTCATAGCTTTCTCGCTTTTGTTTCAGCTTAAATAGATATTAGTTAAACCCAAGCCACCTGACGAAGCCAGAGATGGCTCGTCAGGGGCTTTTTTCATTTGGGACAGAGGTGCGGACTACTTCTGGTCTTTGAAACAAGAAAAGGTATCCGATGACAATCTTCAATGGACAAGTACGAAAAGTAAATAGGAGCTTGAAATACAGCATATTGGATGGGGCAGCTTTCTCAGCAATGCTGGGGCTGACCCAAGACTATATTGTGCCCTTTGCCCTGGCGCTCAAGGCGGCTACAGCGCAGGTTGGTTTGCTGACCAGCATTCCCAACCTGACCATGGCGCTATCACAGCTTTCCGCCCCCAAGCTCTCCGAGAAAGCCGGGAGTCGCAAAGGTCTCATCCTGCCAGCTGTTCTACTGCATGCCCTGATGTGGCTGCCCATCCTGCTGGTGCCGTACCTGTTCCCGGGTGAGAAAATCTGGTGGTTGATTGTCTTTGTTACCCTGAGCGTTGGTTTCGGTGCCCTGGCCAACCCAGCCTGGGGTAGCTTAATGGCGGACCTAGTCCCTGAGCGGATAAGGGGTCGGTATTTCGGCGCCAGAGGCAGAATCGCCGGTTTTGTGGCCCTGGTCTTTGCCGTCATTGGTGGAACCATCCTGCAGTTCACGGCGTCCAATGTCTTCCTGGGCTTCTCCATACTTTTTGGTGGGGCCATGCTTTTCCGCCTCGTCTCCCTCTTCTTCCTGGCCCGTATGTATGAGCCACCGGTCTCCAATGGGAATGGCGAGCGCCATCGGCTGATTGACCTGGTGAAGAGTCTGGGGTCGTCAAACCTGGGCCGGTTCACTATTTATGTCGCCATGATTAATTTTGCCACGAATCTGGCGTCACCTTTCTTTGCCGTCTATATGCTGCGCGACTTACAGTTCAATTATCTCACCTATGTCATCGTTACTTCTGTCGCCAGCCTATCTACTCTCCTGTTCCTGACCTTCTGGGGTAAGAGAGCTGACCGTGCCGGCAATGTCAAGATTATAAGGATAACCTCGGTCCTCATTCCGCTGTTGCCTCTGCTGTGGCTAGCCAGCCGGCAAGTTTACTATCTCGCCTTGGTGCAGACCTTAGCTGGCTTTAGTTGGGCTGGTTTCAACCTGGCCAACACCAACTTCATTTATGATGCTACGCCGCCAGAGAAGAGGACACAGCATATCGCTCTGTTTAATGCCATGAATGGCACAGCTATCTGTCTTGGGGCGCTATTAGGTGGCTTCATCGCGCCTTATCTGCCGCCGGTTCTGGGCTACAACCTGCTCACTCTATTCCTGATTTCCGGTATTCTGCGCGCCTCGGTGGTGGCGATTTTACTGCGCCGCATCTCTGAAGTGCGACGGGTGTCTAAGACTGGCATCATCGGTCTTTTGTTCGGTCGCCGGCCGCCTGTTTAAGGGCTCTGTCTCTAAAGACCTCGCTTTAGCCTGAAGTCAGAATGAAGCTCTTTTTGAATTTCTCTTTGAACCAAAAAATGTGTTGATATGTCATTATTGGTGTAGTAAAATTAATATCAAGGAGGTGGGGTGAGATGGCTAAGGTGACAAGAGTGACAAAAGCTATGGCTCAAGCCCGGCTGGCTGATGTACCCGAGGACAAGAGGTTCTGGTGCTGTGATGGGCGCGTGTTGCTGAACCTGATGGAACTGGAAGTAGCGCTCCGCGAGATGAGCGACGAGGCTTTTCGTTATCATTCCAATGAAGAGAAGGCCGACTTCAGTAACTGGGTGCGGGATGTTATTGGCGATGAGAAGCTCTCACGCGACCTGCAGGAAGAGTGCCACTCGATTCGAGGCCGCCAAGAGTGTAGCCGCCCGCATTGCCTGGCTGAAGAGCAAGCAATGAGTGTAAAGCACCCCTTGGAATTGGGTGGGGAAATCAGTCTAAAACTGTAACAAAAAATTTACAAAAATTGGTGGTAAAACCCCTTGACAATTGGGCGGGTTGGTGTTATAAAACTAATTAATCATGCATTAGTTTTCATGCAGTTTGGAGCATGTAAAAAACTCAAAGCCAAAAGGAGGCAGCATTAGGTGAAAACGGAGACCACGGTTACTAAAGCCCCGGAGGAAGAACCTCCTGGTAAAAGCCTTGTGGACAGCGAGGTTGAAGAACCCCCAAGTAAAACCGCGCTGACCATTAAGCACATCTTCTTTAGTCAAGTCCCGCAAGAGCTTTGGAACGACTGGAAATGGCATTTCCGCAATCGCATTACGACTGTTGATGAACTGACCAAATTTATTCCTCTCTCAGCCAAAGAGCAAACACGGCTCAAACTGGTAATTCAGAAGTACCCCCTGTCAATCACGCCGTATTATTTGTCTCTCATTGACCCTGACGACCCGGATGACCCCATCAGAAAGCAAGCGGTCCCGTCTTTTCAAGAGGTAGCCCTGGCGGGTATGGGCTTTGAAGACCCTCTTGAGGAAAGACGAGACTCAGTTGTCCCTGGTCTGGTGCACCGTTATCCCGACCGAGTGTTGATGGTGCTGACCAATCTTTGTCCTATGCTCTGCCGCCACTGCACTCGGAAGAGGGAGTGGCATCACGGGGCCTGGGTGCGCACCCCGGCTGAGATTGAGGCCATGCTTGACTACATCCGCCAGAATAAGAGGGTCAGGGATGTCATCATCTCCGGGGGTGACCCGTTATCCCTGTCCACTCAACGACTTGAGGAGGTCATCTCTCGACTAAGACAAATTGAACATGTGGAAATCATCCGTATCGGTAGCCGATTCCCGGTGGTGCTGCCTCAGCGTATTGATGATGAGCTTTGTGCCATGTTGTCCCGGTATGGGCCAATATGGCTGAACACTCACTTCAACCACTACCAAGAAATAACTGCAGAATCGGCGGCTGCCTGCGACCGGTTACTGCGAGCCGGGGTGCCGGTGAACAACCAGACCGTGCTCCTGCGCGGTGTGAACGATAGTGTCGCAACACAGCTCAAGCTCTGCCAGGGGTTGCTCAAGATAAAGGTGCGTCCGTACTATCTCTTCCAGTGTGACGAGGTGCAGGGTACCGAGCATCTGCGTACCCCGGTAAAAGTTGGTATTGAAATAATCCGGGGTATGCGTGGGTACACTTCAGGTCTGGCGGTGCCGGCCTATGTGATTGACCTGCCCGGTGGTGGTGGTAAGGTGCCACTGCAGCCCAACTATATCCTTTCACAGACGGAAGAGGAACTGATACTGAGAAACTATGAAGGTCGACTGTTCAGTTACCGGAACCCGGTGTTGTTTGGACAGACAGCCAAGACCAATCGCCGTAACGGTGGCAACGGCAGTCGCCATCAAGGAAGTACCCAACTGGCTTTCTGTCACTTTTAGGAAGTAAGCGCAGTGACCGGCCGATGAAGATTGGGCTAGCCTATGACCTCAAAGAAGCTGTGCCGCTAAGGCAGAGCCACCCTGAAGATGCTCTCGAGGAATACGATTCCCGGGAAACGGTAGTGGGTATTGCCGCGGCACTGGAAAGCCAGGGGCACTCCGTTATCCGACTGGACGGCGGGCGGGATTTCCTGGTCAATATTCAGAAAGAGAAAGTTGACCTGGTGTTCAACATCGCCGAGGGCCTGGGCAATTACCGGAGTCGGGAAGCCCAGGTCCCCGGTATTCTTGAGATGCTGGATATTCCCTATACCGGCTCCGACCCCCAGTGCCTGGCTATCTGTCTGGACAAGCCCTTGACCAAAAAGCTCTTGGCCACAGCCGGTGTGGCCACACCAAGGTGGCGGGTAGTCAATTCGGCACCGCAGGTCAGAGAAATAGACTGGGACGGTTTCCCCTTTCCTGCCTTTCTCAAGCCGGTCCATGAAGGCTCCAGCAAGGGTATCCGCTTTGGTTCCAGAATTGAGAATACGGCGCAACTGGCTGAAGCTATACCGGCTCTGGTGGGGCGCTACCAGCAGTCGGTGATGGTCGAAGAATTCATCACTGGGGATGAAGTTACCGTGGGGGTGGTGGGCAACTCACCGCCTATGGTCCTGGGCATAATGCGAGTCGTGCCCAAAAGTATGGAAGGCTACTTTGTCTATTCTCTCGAGGTAAAGCGCGACTGGGAGCGACTGGTCGATTACGAATGCCCGGCTCAGCTCGAGGCGGGTGTTCTCAAGAGAATCGCTGATTCGAGCCTGAAGGCTTTTGAGATTCTGGGCTGTCGGGATTTCGCCCGCCTTGACTTCCGGGTGAGCCGTGACGGAACTCCTTACTTTCTCGAGATAAATCCTCTGCCCGGAATTAACCCCAACAGCGGGGATATAGTTATTATGGCCAAGAAAATGGGCTGGAGATATGAGTCTTTAATCTCAGCCATTGTTGAAGCCGCTCTTGAGAGGTATCCCCAGTGTGTTCCAGGGTAGCTATTATCTACAATGACCCTATTCCCAGCCGCTATGAGGTGATGGGGGAAGCTCAAGCGGTGCTTGGTGTCCTGGATGTGGTGCAAGCAGTACGCCAGGCTCTGATTGAGTTGGACTACGAGGCAATGCTAGTTGCCCTGGCGCCGCCGCTGGAGGCGGTCCGAGAGAAGCTCAAGGAGCTCAAGACCGACCTGGTCTTCAATCTTTTTGAGGGATTTGACGGCCGCCCGGAGACGGAAGCCGTGGTGGCCGGCATGTTGTCTGAGCTGGGGCTGGTCTACACCGGCTGTTCGGCAACTGCCCTGTCCCTGGCTTTGGACAAAGCCAGGACCAAGGCCCTGCTGGAGGCGCATGGATTAGCTACGCCGCGCTACCAGGTCTTGACCCCGGAGACCGTGGACGAATTTCATCTGGAGCTTCCGTGTATTGTCAAGCCGTGCGCCGAGGATGCCAGCCATGGTCTATCTGAAGACAGCGTGGTAACGGATTTTGCCTCGCTGGCCAGAGAGGTAAGCCGCATCAGCCAGTTCTTTGATGGTCGGGCACTGGTCGAGGAATTTGTTGATGGCCGGGAATTTAACATTACGGTGCTGGGTAACAATGAGCTAGCTGTCTTACCGGTTACAGAGATTATCTATTCACTGCCTGTCGGAATGCCGAAAATCCTCACCTTTTCGGCCAAATGGGAGCCGGAGAGTCTGTATTTTGAATCCTCCCGTCCCGTTTGTCCCGCCGAGATAGATGCTGACACTCGGCACCGTATTGAGCATACGGCGATGAGCGTCTTCCGACTGTTGGGTTCCTCCGGCTGTGCCCGGGTAGATTTCCGGATGAGTGGCGATGGCACCCCCAAAATCATTGATGTCAACCCCAACCCGGACTTGTCTCCCGATTACGGTGCGGCGCTCCAGGCTCGAGCCGCCGGCATGGGCTATGCCCAGCTCGTCGAGAGGATAGTGCAACTGGCTTTGGAAAGGGCTAGGGTTGAGACTAGAAATAAGACCCGCGGCCGGCGCCGATAAGCCGGTGATAATGCGGATATTGAGTGATACGCCGGAGTTCCCCCCAACTGACATAAGCGTCGCCGGGGAATTGCTTGACGCCTACCTTGAGGACCCGGTCAATTCCGGTTACTATGTCCTCGTGGCCGAGGCGGATGCCGCGGTCGTGGGCTATATCTGCTATGGACCGACACCGCTAACCACCGGCACCTGGGATGTCTACTGGATGGCGGTGGCCCAGCCGGAGCAGGGTCGTGGCATCGGCCAGGCTTTATTGGCCTCGGCCGAAGCCAAAATCAAAGAAACTCAGGCTCGGCTAGTCCTCATTGAGACCTCGTCCAAGTCAAACTACGAGAAAACGCGGCGTTTCTATCAATCGCAGGGATATGAAGTCATCAGCCATATTCCCGATTTCTACGAGCCCGGCGATGACAAACTGACCTTCCAGAAGCGGCTGGGTTGATAGGTAAACTCCCTTACTCTATTTGCATCTCTTTAGGCAGATGTTGCTCAATCGCCTGGCAGAAGGTCTTGACCAGCTCGGGGTCGAACTGAGTGCCGGCACAACGCCGGAGCTCATCCAGGGCCTGTTGCGGCGATAGCTGGGGGTGGTAGGAGCGTATGGAAGTGATGGCGTCATAAGCATCGGCGATAGCTAAGATGCGTGCCTCCAGCGGTATCTCGTCACCCTTTAAACCAGCCGGATAGCCAGTGCCATCATAGTGTTCGTGGTGGTGTAGAATCGCGGGCAGACAGTTGACTAAGTCGATGACATGCTTGAGAATGTCCACGCCCAGTTCCGGGTGAGCTTTAACCGGTTCCCACTCCTCATCGGTCAGTGGGCCGGCTTTATTAAGGATGGAATCGGGGATGGAAATTTTACCAATATCGTGCAGCAAGCCGGCCGCCCGGATGGTGGCGGTTCTATCCTGAGGCAGGCCGAGCATCTCGGAGATGCTGACGGCATACTGGCTGACCTTTTTGGAGTGACCGTAGGTGTAATGGTCTTTAGCATCAACCGTCGCGGCTAGGGCATAGATGATGCTCAAGGCTCGTGCCTTCGTTTCCAGTTCCAGGCTAACTAGTGAGGTTTGCCCCTTGACGACCTCCGAGGACAGGCAAGTACAGTTCCTTCCCATCTGTTTTGCCTGGTATAGGGCGGCATCAGCGCGGGAGACGATATCTTCCTTAGTCATACCATCGACTGGCCAGCTGGAAATCCCCAGGCTGGCGGTGATGGGCATGGTCCCCGGGCTGGCTTTAGCCTCGATGGTCTTGCGAATGCGTTCGGCCACTTTGTAGGCATCGTTGAGTTGTGTCTCCGGCAGTATGACGGTAAACTCCTCACCGCCGTAGCGAAACGCCATGTCCACGCTTCGAATCGAACCTTCAATGCACCGGCCGATTTTGCGTAAAACCTCGTCACCGGCTAGGTGACCGTAATTATCGTTGAAGATCTTGAAGTGGTCGAGGTCGAGCATGATTAGGGAGAAGATAGCACCAAAACGAGAACCACGGGCAATCTCCTGGTCGAGGCGTTCGTGGAAATGGCGGTGGTTATAGAGTTCGGTTAGGCCGTCGGTATTAGCCCAGGTAACAGCCTGGGAATAGAGACGGGCATTCTCAATGATGATGCCGGCCTGGCTGGCTATGCTCTTGACGAGCTCAATATCCTCGTGCGTGTAGAGAGTATTCCTTTTCTTCTTGCCCAGGGCCAGAATGCCAATCAACTTGCCCCGACTCTTAATCGGGTAAAGAAGCTCCAGTTGGGATTGTGCCAGTTTTTCCCGATGGAACTGCCACAGTCCCTTGAGCTGGGGGATACTGTCAATCTGTTTTAGGTCTAGAGGGTCACTCTCTTTTTCCAGCCAGGCAACGATTGGGTTGTCCAGACTAAAGCCAAGCTCGTCCTCATGCTTGCCTTCTGGCTTAGGATAAGAAAATTGTGTGCTAAAAACCCCCCCGCCATTCTGCTGGAACATCAGCCTGGCTTGCGTGATACGGAGCGCTTTGCTTATGGTGGGCAGCATGTCATCCGCCAGTTCGCTCAGGTTAATGATGTTACCCAACCGACTGCTAAAACTAAGCAGTGCCTGGCGGTAGGCGTAGGTCTCCTGGTAAAACAAGCGGTCGACGCCCTTCTGAATGACCTGTCTCAACGGGGGGGCCATCAGTACCAATAAAAGAACCACCAAGGTGGCACCTAATACGATGAAGTAGGCTGGCTGTCCGGGGAAGACTGCTTGTCCTAGGAATACGGCGCCGGCATATACGCCAGCGAGAAAACCGATGACCAGCAGGTAGGTCAGCCCTCTCCGTATCACGAACCGAATGTCAAGCAGGCGGAATCGGGAGATGGTGTAGGCAATTATGATGGCATTGAACAGGTTACCGAAATGGTCCGTAGGTAAACCAGCTAGTGCCGGCGTAAAGGGGGTGATATAGCTGATAACTAACAAAACGCCCCAGCCGACCATCAAATACATTGTTCTATTGCGGTCAGTGGGGTCTGTTGAATGACGATACCTCTGCACCAGCATGACGATGGTGATAGCCAGGATGGGAATAAGGACACCAGCTATCACATAGTCCCAGGGGTGAATCTCGTGGTACAGAAAACCATTGACCAGGCTGGCGCTCTTAATCACATAACCTTTCAGAGAAAGTACTAGAACAGTTAGAACAAACGCATATCCAAGATATACCCCTATCCCACCCGGTTTATTGTTATAAGCCCTGATGAAATGATAGTAGGCCACGGCTACCCAGGGGATTGCGGTGTAGACCAGTCCATTCCAGAAGATTAGATACTGGGAGGAGGCGGAAGGATTGAAGATAAGCATAAAAGAAGTGAAGCTCCATACCGCCGAAGCAAAAAGAAAGTACAGCAAATATCCTATCTACTCGCCTTCTGGCTTGTTGCAGGACGAGTATTAATAAGACAGCAAAAGTTATAGAACTAACGAGTGGTATTATTGCCCATAAATTCACTTGATAACCACCTTTGGCCAGTTAACCTGAATTGTCGTTATTATCATTATGTCTTATTTGCATCCATTATGGCTTAATAGCCTTAGCCTTGTCAACAGCTTTAGATTGCCCATTTTCACGCTTAAATGTAGAACTATCTTACTCATCATTGACAGATAGCAAGTTAGCCGCCTATACTAATTCCTAACCTGAATAATACCAACTATCCCGTATAAATCAATGGACAAACTATACCGGGAAATCTATTCCAGAAACATAGGCATCCTTACCGAGGCCGAGCAGGACAATACTTCGGAGGTCGACCATTGCCATTGCCGGTATGGGTGGAGTTGGTGGCCTCCTGGCGGAAAGGCTGATAAGGCTTGGTGTCGGGCGACTCAAGCTCACCGACCCTGGGGCTTTTGAACACAGTAACTTCAACCGGCAATTTGGTTCCTCCATGCTTAGTCTAGGCAAAATAAGGCTGAAGTCGTATACGGACAGCTCAAAGACATCAATCCGGAGGCGCGTATAGATTACAGTAGGGACGGCATAAGGACCGAAAATGACGCCAGTCTCTTTGTCGGAGATTGTGATTTAGTAATTGACGAAATGGACTTTGGTTTGTTCAAGGAGTCTATTTACCTGCAGAGAGCGGCTCGAAAGAGGGGGATATATTACTTTTTTGCCAGTGCCCTGGGATTCGGGGCTCTCGTGGTGATTTTTGGCCCGCAGGGGCTGACACTAGAAGAATATGACAACCTGCCTCCAAATGTAGACTTAAACGCTATTGAAGAACCACGCATGCCATTGGAGAGATTTATGCCTGTGATACCCTCCTACGTCCCAGCTGAGGCACATGACACTCTTAAGAAAATCTGTGCCGGGGAAAGGCCGGGCCCTACGACCAGCATAGGCGTCGGACTGGCCTCAATCCTAGCGGCCAATGAAGCAATCAACATAATTCTGAAGAAAAGAGATGTAGCCATGGCTCCTCAATATACCTATATCGACTTATTAGACCGGAGGTTCATTGTTGGGACTGTATCATGGTATCGATAATGCCTATTGGAACATAATCGTGTGGGACATTACTTGTCTTATGAGCCGGGTTTACTTGTTCTTCCCTGTGGGGAGGCTCAAGGCAATCAGAGCTTCAAAGGAGGAAACAATGGATATACTGCTTATTGACCCGCCTTATACTAGCTTAAAGGGTATGTCAACAGATTGTGGGTATAATATAGGTCTAACGAGCCTGGCGGCGTATCTTCGTAATGAAGGTATTGAAACTGCTGTGTTGATGGGAGATCTGTTGGTGGATTTGCCATCTAATAAAACATGGATTGACTGTTGAAAGATTATGCGGCAGGACAACGAGAGTACGAGAAGATTGTGAACGATAAGACTCATGTTGTCTGGAAGAAATTGGCTGACATTGTGAGTCAGACTGATCCAATGGCTGTGGGAATATCGTATTACACACCATTAAAGTGTACGGTTGAAAGAGTAGCTGGTCTGATTAGAGAGATTAATCGAGATATAAAGATTATAGCCGGCGCGTTTCATCCGACATTTTGCCCTGAAGAAGTAATGCAGAATCCAGATATAGATTTTGTTATCAGAGGTGAGGGTGAAATTCCACTTCTACGCCTCGTTAAAGAGCTTAAGAAAGCTAGCCCGAAATGGGAAACAGTTCCCGGAATCTACTACAGAGACAGGGACGGACAAGTGCGGAATAATCCTGGTGTAGATTTCTTACACAATCTTGATGAACTACCATTTCTGGCCAGGGACCTAGTGCTGAATTGCGATTATAATATCTATCGGGTCCATTGTATATCTTCGGCCCGCGGTTGTCCTTATACATGTTCTTTTTGTGCAGACAAAAGGCTTTGGGGGGGAAGAGTACGGCGTCGTAGTGTGGATAATGTTATTGAAGAATTGAGACTCTTAGAAGATACATATAAGGTCGATTTTGTTGATTTTGTTGACGGGACTTTTACATTTGACCGGAATTATTTGGAGACATTCTGTAACACACTGATTAACCAGAAGCTGAATATTAAATGGAGATGCACCGCCAGATACGACAATCTCGACGAAGACTTACTTCAATTGATGAAACAGGCTAACTGTTCTGGACTGTATTTTGGTTTAGAGTCAGGGAGTGACCGGGTATTGAAGGCTATTGATAAAAAGACGACTGTTGAACAGATTATCAGAGTGAGCGAAATGGTCTATAATAGTGGAATTTTTACGGCAACTTCAATCTTGATGGGTCTACCGTACGAAACCAAAGAAGACATGGAAGAGACCTTGAAATTAATGAAAAAAGTTAAAACCAGATATTTTGGATGTAAATAGCTATACCCCCTTGCCCGGCACCCCATTGTGGGATTCTATGAGTGAAGAGGATAAGAAGAATATTGATTGGCGAAAAGTGGCCTGAAATCCTTTGACAACTATTTCTCAAAAAGCTATGTCACGTAGATGATTTCAAAAGATATCTATCTGAAGCTTATGAGATAGCAAATAATGTACGGGAAAAAACCTTGTCCGTTTCGGAGCCAGCATTGGCCTGTCCCAGTAACTGGCCACCTTCATTAGACTACCGCAGCCGCTCCAGGTGACACCAGAGCCTGATAAGGAGTCTGTCTCTCATCAGTGATGGATGCTCTAGCCTAATAAGATATTTATACTTTTACCTTCTCTGCTTTTTCCGTTACCGTCTCCTCTGCCGTTGCTGGTACCTTGACAGCAGGATTGAGCAGGAAGTTCACAACAGCATCAGACGGGTTGATGTGGGGTGGCTTCAGGTGTTCCAGTTCCGCCCCGGCCGCCTGCTGCTTCAGTTTGTAGGCCTGGAAAGCGTTTTCCGGCAACAGGGTGACAACCAGCGGCCTTAATCCGGTGAAGGATTCCAACTCGGAGTAAGGCATATCCAGTTTCTTCAGTTCCTCGTGGATTAAGGTGGTGATTTCCCCAGTGGCGTGCCCGTTTTCCTTTAATTCGACATACAAGTGTAGCGCTGACCGGTTCATGACCTCTTTGCGTGCTGCCCAGTCGACATAAGGTATCCCTGTATTCTCGATGGCCTGCCAGATAATCTTCTCGGAGAGTCGGGTAAAACCGGCGATATCAATCTGGTCGTCAACCCGGGTGAGGAAGACCATCTGCGGGATATCAATATTGAGTCGCTCATTACGCAGTGAGGTTATTTTGACCAGGTGGCCGAGCTTGTAGCGGATGAAAGGGCCGCCGTGGAAGCTGGTAATGACCAGTTCATAGTTACCTGGCTTAAGCTCGTTCATCAAATAAGTCTTCGGCTTGTAGGCCGGGTCTTGCCAGGACTTAATGCTTTCCTCTTCGGGAATAAACTCGAAGAAGTTGAGGTGGGGGATGAAGGTCATGTCCTGGTAATCCCAGGTCTGCATGGCAATCAGGACAGCCTCGGTGCAACCGTGGAAATTGAGGGGGTACCGTCCCCACATTTCCTTGATTCTCTCCCGGTAGACTGAGCCGTCGATGCCGTAGGTGATTAGACCCTTAAGCGACCACAGGTCTTTGGGCATCAGTGGTCGTCCGGCCAGCTTACTCCGGGCCACTCCCTTGGCCAGCCGATAGAGGGCTCTGGGTCGCCTGAGTAAAGGCCGGAGGCTGGTCTTCTTGCCCCGCTGGCTGAAGCGGTCGCCGATAGCGACGGCCACACTGGACATAGTGAGGCACAGGTCTATCCCGTCAGACAGGGCCAGGTCAAAGCCCTGCTGTATTCTCTCTTCAAAGGACATCTTTTCGGCTTCATCAAGGGGTGGCAAGAAGGTAAAAATCTCGTGGGGGAAGACACGGGTCATCGTGCCGGTGGTGTAGGGGGGTGGTGCCATGCCGTAGAGAACCCGGTCCAGCTCCTGAAACGGCACCTCACCCCGCCGTTTACAGGTGGAAAAAATCAGCATCGCCATGATTAAAGGTTCTATCTCGTCAAGCTGTCGCGCCGTAATCGGTACCCAGCGGTAAGCGTATTCGCCCGCCTTGCCGGAAGTGTACTGCCAGAGAACGGGTTTTTTGGGCAATCCCTTCATCCGGCGCTTCAGGAGGTAGGGGGCATAGTCATCGTAGGTGGTCAGCGGTACCAGCTCCCGGAACTCATCGACATTCCTCGGGCTGAGTTCGTGCATAATGTAGCGACCCAGCTCGCTCTTTTTCAGTAGCTCCAGTTGTTCCAGGAGCAATTGCCGCTGGATTCTCATGAAGTCTTCCAGGCTTAAGTCAATAAACCCACAACATCGCTGCCATAGCTCCTCGTGTTTGCCTTGTCTAAAGAGTTCAATTAGTGTAGACATTTTTCTTACCTCCCTCCAGTCGTAGGCCGTGTTTCTTCACGGTTTAACCTCACCCCCTGAATCCTCCCCCTAATAAGGAAGCTGGCAATACCGGCCAGAATGTAGTTCATGACATAATACCTTCTGTGTTCTACTATGGCAGATAGAAGTGACGGTTGGAAGGTTTTATCTTCTAGAACAATGTTCTATTAGCTTCAACTGCCGCTAAAAAATCAAAGAAAAACCCCCTTCTTCTCTGGGAAGAAGGGGGTTAAAGTGGCCGGGTACGGGCTTAGTCAGCTACTTCCACTTGATGGTGGCCTTGCCGCCACTTTTTTCACTTTCCGAGCCCATGTCCTTTTGTAGTCCCTGGAGTTTGCTGGTTAGCTCGCCAAGCTCACCAGCGGGCGACTCCTTGCCCAGCTCCATTCCATAGCTGACGAAGAAATCGAGGAAGCTCCTCAGGAGTTTCCTCATGTCGTCCTCGAAAGCACGCACCTCTTCTTTGGTGGCGTACTTCTGGTCCTTTTCCTTTTCCTTCAATTGGTTATTGATGAGGAACTCAATGAATTCCGCCTGGCTCATGTCACCGCGGTTCTCATCAATCTTGTTAACAACCTCTGCCGGCAGGATTAGCATTCTTTTGTCAGACATCGGCTCTTCCTCTTAGTTATCTCGGCTATTGTGGGTGCACCGGATAATTTTTAGCGCTACCACTGGGGTGACGGTTGTCGGTAGCGCTTTAGACTCCCTTCTATTGTATATTTTGAAAAGCCAAAAGGCAATAGTTAGTCTTCTTCTCTTAGACCCAAAGTTTCCAGAATCTCGTCGATATCCCTCAATAGCTTGAGCCCCTCGGGGGTGACCCGATAGGACACACTGGGGTTGCCCAGAGTCACTTCCGAGATGAGACCCCGGTCCAAAAGGAACTTGAGGTACTTCTTCAACTGGAAGTAACTCATATTGGCACTATACATTATTTCGGTCTTGCCAGCTTCGCCCAGCCGTAACATATCGGCAATGACCTCAATGCTGGACCTGCGGCGTTCCATTTTCGGTAAAAAGACCCCCTCTACTTTCTGCCTAGTACTATTATACTACCTTTGTCAAGTTTTTGGCGCAACTAGCCAATCTAGCAAGAGATTTTTGACCAACCTATCCCCCTTACCCCCTCCCCCCGATGAAATCGGGGGAAGGGGGATACAAGGGTGAGGGGTTGGTAGGTGAACGCTCTTAGAACAGGTTGAGGTACCAGTTGACCAGGTCGTTGCCCCACAGCAGGGTTATCAGGGTGGCCAGGGACAAGAAGGGACCAAAGGGAATGCCTTCTTTCCGTTTTCTTAACCCGCTCAGGAGCAGAATCACAGCCACCAGACCGCCGAGGATGACTGCCAGCAGCAGGGAAAACAGCACGAAGTAGCCAGTAATTACCCCGATGAGGGCGGCCATTTTGGCATCCCCCCACCCCATGCCGCCTCTGGAGAGAAGGCCAATCAGCGAGAAGAGTACCAGACCAGCCCCACCACCAATAGCCGCTTGCACAATGCCCAGTTGGGGCAGGTAGGTCTCCACCAGTTGTGCCGCCGGCCCATTAAGACCAATCAGCCGGGATGGCGGCAGGAAGACGCTGATGATTAACGCTACCGCGGTGGCCGGGTAAACAATCTTGTTAAGGATAAGGTGGTGTTCCAGGTCAATTATGGCCAGTACGATGAATAAGGCAGTGTAGAAGAGAGCCAGCGGCAATTCCACACTCCAACCGAAATGCCAGAAGAGGTAGCCAAACAGGACTCCTGTGCCAGTTTCTACCCACAGGATACGGCGAGGAATAGGCGCCTGGCAGTAGCGGCAGCGCCCTCGCAGCCACAAATAACTGAAAACCGGGATGAGGTCTCTGGCGCTCAGACGGCGACCGCAGGCGGCACAATGCGAGGCGGGGAAGACGAGTGATTGGTTGGCCGGCAGGCGGTCAATGCAGACATTGAGGAAGCTGGCCACTACCATGCCCAGTAGTATGAAAAAGACTACGCCCAAGCCAAACATGTTGCTATCTATTTTGCCTCTATTAGCGGGTATAGTCAATATGGGATTGGAGAAGATATGACATCGGCATACGGGGTAAAGTCTTCATCGCTGTCCCGGGACTAACCCGGGAAGCCCGGCAGTTTGCCGAAAGACAGCGCACCAAGGTCTTTGAGGCTACAGAACTATAAGCGGAAGTCAAATCCAGAAGTTTCAGAAAGTAGAAGATTGGTATAGTTAAGGGAGGTGATGAGTATACGATTCTCCTATTACTAAAGGACTACTTGACAGTGGGCATATAAAACCCTACAATGGGTTACAAAACCTATATTAAAATTACTAAGGAGGTAGAAAACACATGGGGAGGTTTCTAGGGAAGGTTAGCAAAGCGTTCCGCCACGGGCAGAGGGGCTTTACACTAATCGAGCTGCTCATCGTCGTGGCCATTCTGGGGATTCTGGCCGCTGTACTTGTCCCCAATCTGATTAGCTTCTTGGCCACCGGCAAAGTAGGCGCGGCCAACGCCGAGGTCGCCACTGTGGAAACAGCTGCCCTGGCCTACTACGCCGACAATAACGGGGCTTTTCCGGACGATGCCGCCCAGTTGCTCACCGACGGCTACATTAATAAAGCACCGACAGATAACTACACGTTCGACCCCACCTTTGGCAGGGTGATACCAGATGACCCAACAGGCTGGGGTGGAGACACTGCCGTCGTCTGGAATGACGGCGACCACAAGTGGGAAAAGTCATAGTAGACCTAATTCAACGGAAGTTTTGCAATCAAGCCAGGCAATTCAGAAAAGCTCATCGGCGGGGTAGGATAGCCCCGCCGGTGAGCTTCTTCTTTTGAATTGTGGTCGTTTATCAAGCCGTATGGGAGAAACTCTCCCGGTGTTATTACGAGTCCCCGATTTATCGGGGCGAAGCAATCCCTGAGGCATTTCAAATCCCCCTTAATCCCCCTTTTTCAAAGGGGGAGAGTGGTGGGTGCTTGGTGACTGTCATTCCCGCGAAAGCGGGAATCTAGAGGAGAGGGGGTGGGGGTCTGGATAGTCGGGATCAAGCCCGACTATGACAAAGAGAAGTTCAGGGAGGGTTTAGTGCTTGGGGCTTACCGCTGTGTTAACCCTATCCTCTTAATCCTCTTCTCCGAATTGAGGGGTCTTGCCTCAAATGTCATCCCGAGGGATCCCGATTATCGGGATGACGAAGAATCTGTGGGTGGGGCTGGCGGTGCACAGATAGTCCCCACCACACCCAGACCCTTCGCCCCGACAAGTGGGACTCAGGGTGACATGGATGCAGGTCTTCTGGGGCAAAGCCGAATTCAGGGGGGAAGGGGAGTGAAATAATAAGAGAGGCTTTGCCCCTCCCTAAAAACTCGCCCCCTCTCCTAAAAGGAGAGGGGGCAGGGGGTGAGGTTGATAAACAAGCTCTATCGCCGATGGAAAATCCTGAGACACTTCAGGATTTGGGGGTTGTGGTGGGGGGCCTTTAGTGCACGGCTACTTTCCCGATGAGCTTTTCCACTTCCTGGCGGTCGTTGCACAGGCTGAGTAGACTCTCACCGCTGATTATGCCCTTGAGGTAGAGGTTGACCAGGGCCTCATCCAGCGTAATCATGCCCATTTCCTTGTGCGTGCGGATGACATTGGGCAACTGGTAGATTTTGCCCTCACGAATGAGGTTCCTGACCGGCGAATTAGCGAGCATAATCTCAACGGCGGCGATTCGGCCGGAGCCATTAGCTCGGGGCACCAGCACCTGGCAGATTACCGCTACCAGCAGTGAAGCCAGTCGAGTCTGGGCCAGATAGCGCTCATGTGGCGGGAACAAGTCTATTATTCTTTCTATGGCCTGTGTAGCGCTCGGGGCGTGACCGGTGCTGAAAATGTAGTGACCGGTCTCAGCCAGGGTCAGCACTGAAGCGGCTGTCTCCAGGTCTCGCATTTCGCCCAGCAGGATTGTATCCGGGTCCTGTCTCAAGACATGCTTGAGCGCCTCGGCAAAGGACAGGGTATCACTGCCCAGCTCGCGCTGGGTGATGGCGCACTTAAGGCTGGAATGAATGTACTCAATCGGGTCTTCAATGGTCACGATATGGCTGGTTGAGTTGGTGTTCAAGTAGTTAATCATGGCCGCCAGCGTGGTGCTCTTACCACTACCACTAGGTCCGGTAACGATGAAGAGTCCCCTCGGCTTCATGGCGAGCTCTTTGAGTATTGGTGGCAGTTCCATCTCGTCAATAGTCGGTACCTTTAACGGCAGCAAGCGTAAGGCCAGACTAATGACCCCGCGCTGCTGGGCCGCGTTACAGCGGAGACGCCCAACGCCAGGGAGGGTATAGGCAAAGTCCAGCTCCATATGGCGGTGGAAATACTCCCTCTCCTCCGGGGTGGCAATCTGGAGAAAGGCCTGGTTGATGTCTTCTGCCGTTAGCGGCGCCAGACCGTCCAGCGGTTCTAGCTGTCCTAGTACACGGAGCATCGGCGGACTGGCCACAACCAGGTGCACATCTGAAGCCACCTTTTCCTTAGCGATATGAAGTAATTGAAATATATCCATAGCCTCACCCCCTTCACTACTTGAGCAGCAGCTCGAAGTTATATTGGACCACTGTCTTCCTTTTCTTCCAGTGTTATAGATGTAATGATAAGTGACGAGATTCCGCCACTTCCTCTGAGAGCTCGAGTGTATTCAAAAATATAGTCTTCGTCCGGGGCCAGACCGGTGATAGTTATTCCTTCTGCGGTATGATTAACCGTCAACAAATCTACCACATTGGATGATGGCAGTAGCCTTACAATCTTGTCCAGGTCGGCGTCAACCTTGTGACGACCTGTGGTCAGACCATCCCGGGTCGAGGTAAAGACCGCCGTGGTGGCCGTGACCTGTCCAATCTGAGTTTCAATTGGTTGAATCTGTGGTTCCGTCTGCTTAATCTGCTCCTTTATGGCGGCGATGTCCCTGTTCGGCTGGGCCAGTGGTTGCTCGCTAGCCACCACTTGAGATTCTAGCCTCCCGGTCTCGGCGCTAGCTCGCTGGGCAAGATAGCCCATGAAGACCAGTATGCCCACGCCGATGATAATACCTACCGGTACCAGGATTCTGGATATCTCTGTGCGCCTGGGCCGGTAGACCTCGGGCAGAGTGTTCAGATTAACAATGGAGAAATTCCCGCCGCCTCTTTCCGCGGTCAGCTCTTTCAAGGCTAACCCAATATTGACCATGAGGTCGTTGGCCGGGAAACCTTCCGGATACTCTACGGGTAGCGGTAGCAGGGATACCGGGAAGCCAAAGCGGCCAACCAGCGAAGGCCAGCTATCCGGCGCTTCGGCCAGCTCGCCGACGACAAACAGGGGTACGGATGAGCTCAGTGGTTTCTCCAGATGGCTGGAGTTGTAGAACATAACCGTTCGGGTCAGTTCTTCACTAATCGCCGGTAGTCTCTCCGAGAGAGATTTAGCTTCACTGGGCAGAGACAACACGCGTATCAGTTGGGGCAATCTCTCCTCTATCACTATGATATCGGCGTGTTCCGCTCTGGAGTTAATGATAATGGCCCGGGATTCGTCCGGAATACGGGCCAGGGCCAGAGGAGCCAAATCCATCAGATAGGGGTCAAGCCCGGCTTTGCGCATTGTCCGGAGCAGGGCATCGGCCATATTGCGCGGGTAAGTCGCCAGGAAGAGACGCTTTTCTCCCTTTCCTGACGGTACTGGCTGAAAAGACAGGTAGACTTCGTCCGGAGATACCGGGAGTACCCTCTTCGCCTCCCGTCTCACCGCCTCGGCCAGTATCGCGTCAGGCATCTCCGGCAGGGTAATCAAGCGGTACAGGGAGTTCATCCCGCTCATGCCGGCGATAACCCTGCCGGCGCTGACCTTTTCCAGGCGGAGGAGTTCTTGTATCTTATCGGCGACCTGCGTTTCCTCGCGGATAACCCCCTGGGCCACCAGACCCGGTTCCAGCGGCAAGCTGGCCCATCTGACTACCCGTTTGCCCCTCATCGCCAGAAGATTAATACTGGTGTCTCTAATAAATATACTAACAATCTTCTTTGCCATATTTACCTGCCTTTATAGGTATAAATAGTGAGCTTAATCTGAGCCGTCGGACTTGTCTGCTCCGCATCCTCGTCTATTTCTTCCTGGGTCAGAGGTTCGGGGACCTCCATACTGACCAGCTCTATGCCGGCCGAGACAAAGTCCTTATCGTTGACTATGGTGTGAACGAAGGCCAGGATATCATCCACCGTTTTATAGAGGTATTCCCGATACTCCGCAGCCGTCCTGGAGAGTTTGTCTTCTTCTCTCGACTTGCCCCTGACTTCCACATTGAAAGAAGACACCGTGAAGGTAATGCCTTCTACCGTTTCCTCCTGTGGTTCAGCGGCCTTAACCACGGTTATTTCCAGGTTCCAGGCGTCGGCCATCTCAAACAGTTTCTCATCGTACTCAATGCTTTCGGCTGAGGTGGGCCAGCCTGTTCCAGCCTGGCTGAGTGCCAGGTTGGCCTCAGCCAAGGCGTCCTGCCGCTGGGCGAGCTCGTCCTGCAGGTTGAGGAGCTGGCTCTGCCAGCTTTCCCTTTCCTTAATAAGTCCAACGAGCGCAGCCTGATTGGCAGCTATCTTCGATTTCAATTGCTCCTGCTCGTCACCCTGCCGGGAATACATCATGTACAGGACAACGAAGCCAATGATGAAGATGGCAGCCCCCAGAATTATCCAGACTGTTTTACTTAATCTCATTTTTCTTTACTCCATTCATAGTATTGCACCCCCTATTGTCTTATCAGGTAGGTTGCCGTGCCGCCGGTGGTGGTAGCACTCCGGAAGGAGAGAATGATATATACCAGGTTCCAAGAGTCAGTTTGGGTGTACATGTCTATCTTGATTGAGGTATCCCCTGGCTGGAGTACTCCACTGCTGACCGGGTTTCCCCAGTAAACATAAAAGGTGTCAACATCAACTCCCTGGGCGCTCATCCCGAGCGACTGGCTGTTCCAGACATTATTCGGGCTGGCTTGCGAGTTACCACTGGTGGTAATGCCGTCCCAGAGTTTTGTAAACATCGTGTTATCCAGCCTCTTAATAGCGATATAGTCACCCGGATAACCATAAGCGCCACCATCACCCTCGCCGACAAAGCAGGTCATCCTGGCGGAAATATTCTCGCTTATTTGCCCCGTGTAAGGATCTCGAATCGGCTCGGGGACAAAGAAGCCGCTGATGGTGCCGCCGGCGTTGCCATCGCTATCAAAATCAACATTCCGGTTCATGCCAGAGTACACAAAATCATCATAAAGGTAGAGCTGGTGTCCCTTCGTATTAGAACTGGAATAAATGATTACCAGTGACCAGCCGGCGTAAGCCCATTCATTGTTGGCGTTTTGGGTCGCGTCTACATTACCCACAGTGTAAGCCGCATTTCCATTACCATTGACCGGGGGAGTACCGCTCGGGTTCGCCCCGCCGCTATAGCTCCTGACTAGGTCGGTCACATCCTTGCGGCAGGAGTAGGAGTAATCTGGCCCACCTTCATTTAGCATGGCTTGCACCCTGTCCCTGCCATTAGTCGGGTCGGCGGTCAGCGTCTGGGAATATTGCTGAGGAAGACCATTGATATCAAGGTAATTTATCCTGAAAGTAGCTGTGGTATCCGCCACTAGCGCCTGGTAATTTACCACGGCATAGACCATTGACACCTGAATATCAGGGAGCAAGTCAGTACTGGACACGCCAAATTGCTGAAGCGCATTAGACCCAAAACCATTTATCTCATTTATGGTCCATGCTAAACCCGTCTTTGGATTGGTAGAAAAATTATAACTATATGTACTGAATGAGTTTCCTGGATTATCTGAGCTAGTGGCATTATAAACTATGCCTCCCACCTCTATTGCCGCTCTAATATTATTATTTCCTGAAGAAACATCCATAGCTCTATAATATATTCTTAAATAATTAATTGGTGAGCTGGCAGGAACAGAAAAAGCCGGAAATGTAAATAGCGCATAGCCACCACCATCTGTAGTACCGGTCATATAGTTAGTATCGTCAGGAGTGGTTTCATCTACGCTGGCATATCTGTCAGTAGTAATAGTGTAGCTTACTTGAGCATATACCATTGATACTCGAATATCAGGATTTAAGTCAGTACTGTATACTCCTATCTGTTGTAGTGGGTTGCTTCCAGACCCATTTATATCATTTACTGTCCAGGCCGAACCAGTATTCGGGTTGGTACCCCAAGAATAACTATAAGTAGTATAACCTGAGCCAGAAGGGGAATGGCTGGTGGTGCCGTCATAATAACTACCATTTACCTTTATCCTCTCGTAAATATTACCGCTGCCACTTGCCCCATTATCAGAGCCTCGAATGTAGATTGTCAGGTTTGTAATAGTAGAGCCGGCAGGTATCGAGAATGGGGAGAAGCCAAATAACATATGACCACCCGAGTCAGTAGTGCCTGTCATATAATCGTTATCATCAGGAGTAGTTTCATCTACATCATCCCATCTTGGAGCCGTATTCCAGGTACCATTTATATCACCATCAGCAGTAGGGACTCTTGTTTGTGTTTGTGTAACATCCCAAGTCCCACTAGTATCACCATCAGCAGTAGGGACTCCCGTCTGGCTTCCGCCGGCACTCGTCTCGTACCACCCTGACCAGTAGAGGTAGGCCAGTTCTACATAGGCGTCAGTGGATAAGCTGCTTACGGTAGCGTTGCTGCTGCTGAGCAGTGTGTTGCGGTATTGCCCATCCAAAGGAGGGGTATTATCTATCAGTATGGAATTGCCTGTGGCAACGTAATCGCCTTCAATAGCCGAGGTCATTTGACGCAGCGAAACTTTAACGGTATAGGCGTCAATGACGGTACTATCCGCGGTAGAGGTAATCTGATAAACCTTCTTGTCACCATCCCAGGTGTAGGTAGTACCTCCGCCCAAATCCAGGTTGGTATTTATCCAGGCAACAGCCGCTGGTCTCTGTCCCACTGCCCCGTTGAATTGAAAGGTGATGGTGCTCTCCCTCGGGGAGAAGCCCGATAGGTTAGGGAAGCTGCTAAAGGGGACAGAGCTGAAGCTCCAGACCACCGCTTGACCACCGCAATGATAGCTCGTTGCTGGCACAGAGTGGTACGGCGGGTTGCCGGGGTCGGACTCAAGGTTACTGCTGCCGGGAACATAAGTGAAGCCGGGCGGCACCCATATCCCCAGTGTGCTTATGGTGAGGTTCTCACCTGCGGTGGGGTAATAGGCTATCTTTATCCGGTAACTTCCTGGTGTACTTCCGGTAGGGATATTGATAACAACACCGGCTACTATCAGTTTTTGTGGATTGCCAGTACTACCCTCAATAATTGTCCTGGCATCAGTCTTGTTGGGGGGTGTTAAATCCTTGGGAATCCACATGTTCTTTATGTTCACAACTACATTATGGTCATTCACTATCTCACCCAGGGCGTAGGTCCAATTGGCACTCGAATACTGATAGTAGTCATACAGGTCATAGGGTGGGGTATAGCTGGCGAATTTGGTTTCCAGCTGGTCGCGCTTAACTTGCCAAAAGCCATCACTAATGCCGGAGTCGGCGGCATAGAATTCGTCCATCTTCTCCTCGTGGGTTATACCCGCCTTGAGCCCCGTGCCCATAAAAGCTAACAGGGGAGCGATAATGAGACTGCCGACAAGCAGCAGAATCAAGACCAGGACCAGGGCCTGTCCCCTCTCATTTCTCAGCATTTTACGCTTATTAATTTTCATAATCCTAATCCCCTCTCTGGCTATTACAATCCAGGCCTGGGCTTAACCTCGTATTTCCTCGTCTCCCTCTCTGCTTTAGAGCCGGTGCCCACGGTGGCGGTTACTGTGAAAGTGAGTTTGTTAGATGTGAAATTGCAGCTGGTTAGGGCCGGGTCCGGGTTAATATATTGCCCCACCAGGAAATTTGTCTGGACAACTGGGCCGCTTCCTGAGTCAATCGAGTAAGTGCGCCTCAGGTTCTTCACCCCGCCAGACGCATTTTCCAACGTGTAGGTGACCTGATTCTGACCATTATTCCAGTCTGTCCATTTCAGAACCAGAAAATCGGCACCGGTCACATTAGTGCTCTGAGCCATCTGAGCATCATGGCTGACCCAGTAGCCAGCGTTTTGTACCTGCCTGACGGCAACCATGTGGTTGGAACTGCGGGCATTCATGTTGAAAACCTGGTAAATGACGGTAGTAACAGCACTAGCAATAATAGCGGTAACGGCCATAGCCATCACCAGCTCAACCAGAGTAAAGCCTTTCTGGTTACTACCTATCAACTGGCACCTCTGTGCCTGCCTGTTTAGCATCAATGCTAACCTGTGAAATAACCTCATTGTACTCGGTAGTCCTCTAAGGTACTGTTGTTCGTGGTGAGTATTGGCTTATCCACACCCCCCACGTTATGATAAATAATCACCACTATTTTCTGGATGCCGGTGCGAACGGTCCCATTATCGGAAACAGGTGCCACACTAATTGTGGCCGAATAACCAGCGTACTGAGGTGGAATGGACGCCGCTGTATAGTTACCCGAATAGGATAGGCTTCTAACACATTCAATCTGGCTCCTGGCCAGGCTCTCGGCCGTAGTCCGCTCATCGGCAGTGATAATAGCCTTGGAGGCGCCAGACAGGGCAGGAAGAAAGGCAGCGGCAATTATGCCCAGGACACCTATGGCAATCACCACTTCAATTAGAGTCGAACCCTTTTCGTTTTTCATTAGCTTCACCACTACTCGGCAATCTGCCCATAAACTCCGTACATGGCCGAGAACATGGATACGGCGATAAAGGCCACCATTACGCCGATGACGATGGTAATTATCGGCTGAATGAGACCAACGGCGGCGCTGGTTTTATCCTCAGACTCGGCTTCGAAACTCTGGGCTACGGTAGCCAGCGTGTTGTCCAGATTACCCGTCTCCTCTCCCACACCAACCATCTGTGACATCAAGGGCAGGAAGACCGGCCTTTTGGTCATTGGTTTATACAGGCCTTCACCTCTAATCAGTTCCTCCTTAACCTCTCCCAGAGCTTCACTGATGACTTTGTTATTGGCGCCCTGGGTGGCCAGTGTCATAATCTCCGGCAGGGGGATGCCCACTTTGAACAATAGTGAAATTGTCCGGCAACAGCGGGACAGCTCGTTCAGCAGGACAATGCGCCCGATTACCGGCATTTTGAGTATCAGCGAATCCCGCTGGTATTTCCCGGCCGGGGTTCGGATGTAGGCATAAATAAAGCACGACGATTACCAGCAAGGCCGATGAGCAAATGAGGCCCGAAACGGCGGAGCCAAGCTGGTAACATCCATTAGGGCTTTGGTTGTGGCTGGTAGGTTGGCACCAAAGGCCGAGTACAATTGAGTGAAAGTGGGCATGACAAAGGTAACCAGCAGGATAATGACGGCGGCGGCGACAAAGGCCACCATAATGGGATAAGTCAGGGCACCTTTAATCTTCTTCTCGGTGAGGGCCTGTCTCTCAATATGGTCGGCCATCTGCCGGAGTACGATTTCCAGGTTGCCACCCTGCTCACCGGCAGCGATGGCCTGGCAGTAAATCCGGCTAAAGACGCGCGGGTGTTTGGCCAGCGCGGTCGATAGCAGGGTGCCACCGCGAATATCATTGGCAATTTGCGCAATCGCCTTTTTCAGAGTGCGGTTGGTTGTCTGGTTCTGCAGCAGGTCCAGCGTGGTGGCGATGTCTGTGCCTGACTCAAGGAGTAAGGCTAGCTGGCGGGAGAACATGACTACTTCCTGGGGCTTAAGCCGGGAAAAGGCCGCCGCTATCCGCTCGGTGTTGAACGAAGGAGCGGCTTGTTTGAGGTTGACTACCTGGTAGCCGCCATAGGCCAGGATATTGATGGCCGTTTCATCATTGGCGGCGGAAACGCGGCCTTTCACCATTCTCTTGTCTTCAGTATAGGCGACATAATTGTATTCCATAATTGCACCTCAAAGTCCTTAACCTAGAGTATAAGCACTGCGCAACACCTCGGAAGGAGTGGTGACGCCGGCCTTAACCTTACGCATACCATCCTTCATTATGGATATCAAACCTTCTTTCATTGCCTGAGCTTTAATTTCGGTACTATTGGCTTTGTTACTAATCATCATCCTCATGGCATCACTCATGGACAGAATCTCGAATATGCCGATTCGGCCGACATAGCCGGTATAGGCACAGGACTTACAGCCGGTACCGTACAGGAATTTGGTTTGTTTCTCCCCTATCTCCCGTTCGTAGGCCATCTGCTCGGTCAGGGGAGCCTCAATCAGTTGCGAGCAGTCGGGGCAAACGCGGCGCACCATGCGCTGGGCCACAATGCCAATGACCGATGACGCAATCAGGAAAGGTTCAATCTTCAGGTCCATCATTCGGAAGAGCACGCCCACGGTATCACTGGCGTGGATGGAGGAGAGCACCAGGTGACCGGTTAGCGCCGCCTGAACGGCGATGTTGGCCGTTTCCCCATCGCGGATTTCGCCCACCAGGATGACATCGGGGTCGAGACGAAGGATTGACCTTAAACCGGAGGCAAAAGTAATACCTGCCTGAGTGTTGACCTGAATCTGGTTAATGTCCTTGAACCGGTACTCGGCCGGGTCTTCAATGGTCACAATGTTTCGCCCCAGCTTGTCCAGGGAGTTGACTGAGGCATACAAGGTGGTGGTCTTACCGGCGCCGGTCGGGCCGCTGATAAGAATCATGCCATAGGGGACTTTGAGCAGGGCCTGATACCTGGCCAGGCCATCATCCAACAGGCCAAGCTCAGGTAGCTCCAGGACAGCCATGGACTTATCCAGAAGTCGTAACACGCACATTTCTCCCCAGACTGATGGTGCCATAGCCACGCGCACATCAATTTCGCGCCCCTTGGCCACAGTGGTGAACTGGCCATCCTGGGGGCGCTGATGGTCAGCGATGTTCAGGTCAGACAGAATCTTAATACGAGAAATCAAAGACCGGCGGACATTGAGCGGGAGTGACATCATATCCTGTAGAATACCGTCAATCCGGTAGCGTATTCTTAGCCGGTCTTCCTCTGGCTCAATGTGAATATCGGAGGCGCGGGCCTTGACGGCCTCTTCAACTATCAAACTAAGGGCCTGGGTCAGCGGGGTGTCAAGGCTGGCGCTGATGGCCAGCCCTTCATCAGTAGCTTCATCGGGAATATTGATACGGGAAATCTGTTTCTCAATTTCCCCGTAGGCTTTGTAGTTGAAGTCAATGGCTTCCCGGACTTCCTTGGCCGTGGCGCCGATGGGTTCGATTCTCATCCGGCTCTGGGCGGCAAAAGCTTCAAGAGCAAAGATGTCAGTCGGGTCGACCATGGCTACCTGAAGGGTGTTGCCGGATATAGAGAGTGGTATGGCGCTATAGCGCCGGGCCATCACCTCGGGAATCAGCTGCAAGGCCTCGGGGTTGGGCATCTGCCGGAGCAGCTTAGTCTGGGCCTTGATGGCTGGCACCTCCGGCTTTTCCACCGTCGGCGTTGGTTTAGCGGCGGTGGGAGGTTTATGTCCCGGCTCAAGGATTCTTATCCTCTGGTGCTGGGCAAACTGTTTGGCTTCGGGGCTAAGGCCGGGTGAGACAACGATGAATTTGTCATCAATACCAGCATCATAGGCTTTGGTGTCAAACAGGGCTACCTGCTCCAAACTGACTTCCTTGTCACTGGTCAGGAAATCTACGGCCACTCTGTGGCTGACCTGCTCACCATCAATATGAGCCAGTATATCAAAGGCATACTCCACCCCCGACCGACCCTTAGCCTTGCCTTTTTCTTCCACTCGGTAGCCTCGGCTGGCCAGCGACTCGACTAGCTGGGCTCTGGTCTCAAACTTGAATGGCTCTTCTGGAGAAGCTGGTCGCTTGGGCTTGGTGGCTAGGAGCGACCCCAGTTGTTTACCGTCGAGGACCTTTATTCGCTGTTTAGCGGCCAGTTGTTTGGACTTATCGGTGAGCTCAGGGACGGCAATGAGAAGTCGGTTATTGAGGCCGGTATCAAAGGCCTTATTGGCAAAACTGAAAATGGTGCTGGCTTCCTGTTCTCGATTGCCCCCAGCGGCGATGCAGATGGCAATCGTGTGGCTGGAAAAGCCATCATCCTTTTCCGCCAGCATGTCAAAGCTATGTTTAATCCCCGATTTGCCAACGAGCTTGGCATCTTCGGTTATCTTGTATCCTTGTTCCCGAAGATATTCCCTGAGCTGGTCCCTTAGCTCAAGAACTACTTCCGTTTGTGGCACTTCTGTCTCCTATTGCGGAGCTGGGTCAACTCCCTGTTTTACGGCTGTGCCTCTTTCGCTTGTATGTCAATCCAGCCGTGGCGTATGGCTAACACCACCGCATGCGCTCTATCATTGGCGTTCAACTTGCGCAGGATAGCGCTAACATGATTCTTAATGGTCTGTTCGCTTATTTGTAGAATGGCGGCAATTTGTTTATTGGTATTGCCGTTGGCAATGTAGTTCAAAATCTGAGTCTCGCGGGCGGTGAGTGGTGCTACCACCGTTTCCATGGATTTGCCCATTGAGGCGAAGTCTTCAAATTGCCTCAGGACATGCCGGGCAATTTTGGGTCTGGCCATGACGCTCTCGTTTATCGGGTATTCGCCGTTGCAGGCTCGTTTAATGGTACTGAGCAATTCGTCGCCGCTGGTATTCTTGTTCAGACAGGCCACCGCCGATGTCTTAATAACTTCAAAGAGTTCCTCATCGTCTGGGTCAGGACTGAGCATGATGACCTTGGTGTTGGGGAAATAACGAGCGATTTTTCGACCCAGGTCCATGCCATTGTGGGCCGTAAGGCGACACCCCAAAAGGGCGATATTAGGCAGACTGGCCTCAATCACTGCCAATGGGTCATTCGTGGGGTCGCATTCCAAAATTTCAAAGTCAGCCTGCTGGGACAGCGCCTGGCGGACTCCGGCCCGGAAGAGCGCTTGTTCATCGATTATCATTACTGTTATCTTATCCACACGGCTACCTCCCGGTTAAGCTTATTGTTCGGCTCCTCGAGAATTCAGCCAAAGTAGTGCCTCATCCACTCCCTCTCTTGGCCTTCGACCGGCGGGCAAGAAAGCTGGCAATATCCTCTCGCTGGAATCTGCGGTCGCCTCTGGAGCCAAGCCGGTAGGCTCTTAGTCTGCCTTCGTTACTCCAGCGCCTCACCGTGTTGATATGGATGTTGAGGAGGCGAGCGACATCACTCGTTGTCAGTAGAGAGGCGATGTTCTTATGATTGGCCATAATTTTCTTCCTCTCTTAAGCTACCATAAACTTACTTATCCTATTCTACTTTATCATAACTCACAGTTGCAATCACCCAAATGGGCTACCAAAATAGTCAATAGTCATAGGAAAATAATCCTATTCGGGGGCCTCTGTTTGACAGGCTATAGGTTTCATCCTATCATTACCACTTAGTAGGTTCCATCCTTCTATCAATCGGGGGGAGGTCTGTCAAATGCGTTTTTGGTGGAAATATGAGAAAGCTGGCCGCATCTTGACTTGGGGCGCTATTTTGGCCCTCCTGCTGGCATTTACGCCTGTGCTTCCGGCCGGTGTGGCGAGGGGGGCCGGATTACTCACACCATCTCCCGATGAAGGTAGAATTGGCGACCTGATTGGAGTGGGTGGGGCGGGCTTCGCTAGCGACCAGGCAGTACAAATATACTTTTCCAGCGACTGGGCTGATGTGGGTGATGAAATTAATGTTAAGGTCACGGCCTACGAGAATGTCTGTGAAACCACGACTATTGCCGGTGGGCTTTTTTGTGAGGGCGTTTATTTCTCAGTGCCGGGTAAGCTGACTGACGGTCAAGTCCAGAAGAATGTAAGTAACGGCGATTATTACCTTTACGCCGCTTATCGGGGCAGTAAGCGTATAGTGGCGGTGGCGAAATTCTTCGTGCCGGGGCCAATTGTTCTCTCCCCAAGCCGCGGCAGAATCGGCGATTGGATTGCCATCAACGGTACTGGTCTTAAAGTGGGCGATACCATCAATATTTACTTCTCCAGCAAAAAGGCCAGTGTCGGCCAATACATTGACCAGCAGGTTACTATCTACCAATCGGTGGGGCTGGCGCCAGTGGCCGCCGATGGCACGCTGGGGGGTGGTGTCGGCTTCCAGATACCCAGTAGACTTACCAGTGGTAAATCTGAGGAGGATGTGCACGGCGGCGAGTACTATTTCTACACTACTTACTACACCACTCGGACGAAGATTGACACGGTCACCCGATTCGTGGTTGTTGATGGCGAGGTTCGACTGGAACCGGTCGAGGGTACAGTGGATACCGAAGTTAAGATTTACGGTCAAGGCCTGCACAGTAATCAGAAGATTACTGTCAAGTATGACGGCGAGGCTGTTGGCATCACCAGCGGTGATAATGCCACTGACGCCACTGGTCAGTTTAGCTGTACTATCATCGTGCCGGAGGGTACTTCTGGTTACCATGTCATCGTCGTATCTGATGTTGCGGGCAATAAGCCGGAAGCTAATTTCCTGGTGAGACCCAAGATAACGCTTTCGCCAGCTTCAGTCATCGTGAATCAATCGGTTGAGGTGCGCGGTGCCGGATTTGGCGAGGTGGAAGGCGTAACTCTTATGGTCAATGGTGAGAGGTTAGCCACTAACCCGGCTATTGTCACCTCTAATCACCTTGGTGCTTTCACCTTTAGTTTTGCGGCACCGCTTTCGGCGGCCAATACTACCGCTAAAGTGGAGGTCACTGATAAAGCGGCGAACAAGGCGGAGGCGCAGTTGACGGTCTTGCCCCTCCCACCGACACCGGCGAGTATCAGTCTGACTCCAGCGACCAGTCTAGTTTCCCCAGGCTATGTCGGTATGCCGGTCACCGTTGATGGCACCAACTTCACGCCGAAGACGACGGTGGAAGTCACTTATGGTGAGGAGAAGACCATCACGGTCGATACCAATAGCCGGGGGAGTTTCTCAACTACCTTGGCCATACCCCCCGGCCCGGCGGGAACCCATACCATAACCGCCACTGATGGCACCAATACCGCCAGCGCTACTTTTGTCATGGAATCCAATGCCCCCCCTCCCCCGGCACCTTTACTACCCAAAGTGGCCAGCGCCGCCGAGGAAGTGACTTACTTCGACTGGGGTGATGTCCAGGACCCGAGCGGTGTTAACTATACGCTGCAAATCGCTACTGACGCTGAGTTCACCGGCATAGTGCTGGAAAAGAAGGGGCTGACGGCCTCGAAGTATGTTCTTACCGGAGCGGAGCAGCTCAAGGCACTGGGTGGGGAGACTCCCTATTACTATCGGGTAAAGGCCATTGACGGGGCGGGTAATGAGGGTGTGTGGACACCACCGGTGCCGTTTTATGTTGGGCTGGGCGGGGCACCGATGGCTAATTGGTTCAAATTCACCCTGATTGGATTGGGCGTGGTGCTGGTGGGCGTGGTGGCCCTCTGGGTGCGAAAGGTAATTACTTCACGTAGTAAGACTTCTTTTTGAACCTCACCCCCTTAACGCCCCTTGCCTATATCTTGGCGGAAGAGTCGGCTGCGGGCGAGAGGCTGAAGATTTTGGCTATTTGTTCAATGCCGAATGGCACTTACAGAGCTGGTGGGCCCCCGTCAATGTAGTTTTCGGGTCGACCTAGGATTTACCGTGGCCGGCAATATGGATGTTAAAAAGGGCCGGTGCATAACTGTCCAGAAAGTTACTGCAGTAACAAAAACAGGGATAATCAAGAGGTATCTCTTTGCAGCACTATCAGGCATTATGCTCCGCCTTGGCTTCCCGCTTCAGCCTGTCCGAGCCTAGAGATAGGCATGGGAACAACTACTCCTGCTTTGGCTTCTCCTCAGCCTGCTTGGCTTCTTCAGGTGATTTAACTAGTGCCTCTTCTGCTACTACTTTCTCTTCCTCTTCGGGCTGTGCAATGACTGTCACGACCACCTGCTCTGGGCCGCTAAGAACAGTAATATCCGAATCAACGGCAATATCCTTTACCCTTACCGCCTGCCCGGCCTCAGTGAGAGAACCGACGTTGACTTCTAAGCTAGTAGGAATTTTGCTTGGGAGACACTCGATGGTCAAGGTGTCGAGTTCCCGTAACAGCCTACTGCCTTTTGCCCCCAAAGCTGGCGCTTCCCCGACCAAAACAATGGGAATCTCCACTTCTACCTTCTCGTTCATCTTGACTTGATAAAAGTCTACATGGAGCAATTTGCTTGTTAGCGACTCCCTCTGAACTTCACGAACCAGAACGGGTCTCACCTTCTTTTCATCTCTTACTTTCAGAGTTACAAGCCTAATTTCTCCAGCTTCAGCTAGTGACCGCTCAAGCTTGGCAGTTTGACACTGTAATGCCAGTGACTTCAGGTCATGACCAAAAAGATGCACCGGCGTAATTCCTTGGCGACGCAAGAACCTAACTCCTTTGCCCAGAATATCCCGATTGTTGGCCTGTAGCTCTATTTGCTCCATTTGTCTCTCCTTCGAACTGAGATTTTCACGCATCAGGCTATCTGGATGGTCCGGCTTACCTTAGCAAAATGGCTTTCGTCACATATTGCAGGTATATGCATCACAACAGCCAGTTCACTATCTTCTTTGTCTTACTTTTCGATTGAACCGGTTATCTCTTCCATGGAGCCACTCTATGCCTCTCTTATCTGAAAGAGGAAGGGCTTCAAGAACATCAATCACCTGGTTCTTCAGTATTTTACCTTTGAGGCTGGTAATTGCGGCTTCGCCCTCAGACTTTGAGGCCATTTGAACAAATCCGTATCCCCTGGTCTGGCCACTACCAATATACTTGTCGTTCATAATGACCACAGATATCACTGCTCCGAAACCCATGAATTCTCGCCGCAGTTCTTCCTCAGTAACGTCAAGAGATAAGTTGCCCACATAGATATTCACATTAGCACTCTTCTTTGACAGTGGGCCACGCTTGGCCAACGTTTGTCATTAACGTCTAGGCTAATGGCTCTTCAGAGTCATAGGCTTATCTTCTGTGTACTAAATAGGATTAAATGAGGAGGGAGTTTTAGTATCTTCTGCCGCTTCCTCTATCAAATCCACCGCTTCTCCTGCCCCCATAAGAGCCGCCTCTGTCATCAGAGCGAGGTCGAGCGGCACTAACGGTAAGCGTCCGATCCTTTAAAGTCTTCCCGTTTAGAGCGGTGATGGCCGCCTGGCCTTCGGACACCGAAGGCATTTCCACAAACGCAAATCCTTTTGGCCGTCCGCTAAACTTGTCAGTTATGACACTTACGGATTCAACCTTTCCAAAAGCAGCGAATTCCGCCCGTAGTTCCTCTTCAGTCACATCAAAGGATAGGTTACCTACATAGATTTTCATAGTCTGCCCCCTTTTCTCGATTTGTCTCTTCTACCATGCTCAATATCTCTCCCGGCGCCTTCTTCTGGCGCTGTTTCTCGCCTTTATCCGGGCAGCATCCCCCTTGGATACAAAATAGTTGTGGGCCTTTGCCTCACGCAAAATGCCACTCATCTGTACCGTTCTTTGGAAACGCTTTAGTAAAGAGTCCTGTGTTTCGCCTTCACGCAGGTGAACTTCCAACGACATAACACCTCAAACATTCTAGAAGCATACATAAGCTGGGAATAGCCAGCCTATGTATGCTCTCAAGGTAAACCAGCGCTATCGGCTGGTTCTGACTTTACGGTAGCAATCGCTACAGTACACCGGCTTGTCACCGCGGGGTTCAAAAGGTACCTCGGTATCCTTGCCGCACTGGGCACATTTTACCGGGAACATCTGACGCCGCTGTCCATAGCTAGAGCCGCTGTTTCCGTCACGCTCTGTTTTCCTTGCCTGGCGGCACGAGGGGCAGCGCTTGGGCTCATTGGTGTAGCCCTTAGATTGGAAGAACTCCTGGTCTTCAGCGCTGAAGGTAAAGGTAGCCCCGCAATCGGAACACTGGATCGACTTGTCCTGAAAACTCATTGGATGACCTCCTCTCTTTAAAATTTCAGTTAGAGTTTGGGTCACCCAATACTTGGTAAGTCTGAGGAATTTAGAGAAGTATATGATAACCTAAACTTAAACCGTTGCGTTTATTATACTACAACAACGGACTTCTTTGCAAACCGGTAACAAGATGAGGTCTTGTTCAGCTTAATTACTGGCAACTTCCTTCTGGCCCAGGCGCTTTATCTCAGTATTCTGAATCGGGGCGTTTAAGAGTCCCGACAGGTCGGGACTCTTTCTTTTTCTTCCCCCCGACTTGTCGGGGGGCAAAGGGGGATGGGTTGAACAGAATCACAGACGGCTCTGACTTATGCCGTATCCACAGTGAATGGGATGACTTCGTCAATAGAGTCGGTATCGCAGAAGAGCATGACCAGTCGGTCCATCCCCAGAGCGATGCCGCCGCATTCGGGCAGATGAGCCACCGCTTCCAGAAATCGCTGGGGCATAACGGCTCTCCGGCCGCCTCGCTGGATTTGCTTCATTTCTTCCTGAAAGCGTCTCCCCTGCTCTTCGGCATCTCTCAGTTCGCTGTAAGCATTGGCCAGTTCCAGCCCGCCGATGAAGACCTCCGCCCTCTGGGCCACTCCGGGGTTGGTGGGGCTGAGGCGGGCGAGTGAGGCCATCGGGGCCGGATAGTCCTTAAGCACGGTGGGCCGGGTGGGGTCAAAACTGGGAATGACCTTGTTGACCAGGTCAGTGTCAAAGCTCAGCGGGTTAGGGTCGCTAATCGGGTCCCACCCAGCCGCACGGAGAAAGGCATCACGGACGCTAATTCTGGGCCAGGGTGGGGCGAGGCTGATTTTCTGGTTCTGGAACTGGATAGTTGAGCCGAGCCCTAATTTCTCGGCAATGGTCACCACCAGCTCTTCGGTATCATGAATCATTTGCTCGTAGTCGGCGCCGGTACGGTACCATTCCAGCATGGTAAACTCCGGATTGTGCTGCTGACCCCGCTCACCCTTGCGGAAGCAGTGGCTTATCTGGAAGAGGCGGTCATAGCCGGCCGCCAGCAGTCGTTTCATGTGGAGCTCGGGGGAGGTGGACAGAAACCAATCTTCGCTCTCAAAGGGTGCGATGTGCTGTTCCGGGGCGACGCTGGAGACGCGGAGAGGCGTGTCTACCTCAAGAAACCATCGTTCAATAAAGAAGGCGCGGCTGAGTTGAAAAATCAGCGCCCGGCGCTCCAGATTAGGTCTTATCTCAATGAGTCGCCGGCGTTCCTCGCTGGTCATGTTTTACTTCCTGATATTGACTCGCTCCACATAATTGCCGCTGCGGGTATCAACCTTGATGATATCGCCCTCTTTAATGAAGCTAGGGACGCCAATGGTGTAACCTGTTTCCAGAACGGCCGCCTTGTTCTGCGGGGTAATGGTGGCGGTCTTGGTGGCTATTGCGGTACCCACTACCGCCAGCTCGACAAAGTTGGGCAGGATAATGTCAATCATCTCGTCACCCATCATCGTCACCGTGACCACGGTGCCTTCCTTGAGGAAGTGCTTCTTGTCCCCGAGTAGTTCTTCACTGACGAAGCGCTGGTCGAAGGTCTCCGTATTCATGAAGACATAGTTGTCGCCTTCTTGGTAGAGGTATTGCTCTTCATGGACCGTAATGTAGACCTCCTCAACTGTGTCTCCGGAGTGGAAAGTCCGGTCCAGTACGGTGTTATCCCGGAGATTGCGCAGTCTGATACGGTAGATAGCCCGACCCTTCCCCGGCTTCACGAAATCCACATCATCCGCATTGTAGGGAATACCATCAATCAGCAACTTGCTATTCTTGTGGACATCTTCAATATCCATTGCTGTTTTGCTTCTCCTTATTCCCTTCTATACTACATCAGCAGTATTATCATTTCAATGAGTATTGCCTGAAGAAATCTGCCCTCTTAGACGCCCGCCTTCAGTTTGTCAATTAGCCAGCTCCGGAGTAAATCGTGGAGTTCCTGGTGGCATTCCCGCAGGAAGTGACCACAGCCTTTATATATCACCAGCTCTTTTGGTTCTTTAGCCCATTCGTAGATTTGCTGGGAACAGCGGACGGAGAGGTTACGGTCTCGCTGGCCGTGGATGAGGAGGAGGGGGCGGGGGGCTAATTTGGCTACCTGCTGGGCACCGTAGGTCTGACTGGAAACCCCGATTACGGCTTTGACCCGGGGGCTCATTGTGCCGGCCTGAATGACCACCGCCCCGCCAAATGAGTGCCCGACGAGGGCGATGGTGTTCTTTCCCTTCTGCTCAAGGAACTGGATGCCGACCAGCACATCAAGGACGCACTCGCCAAAATCGCCGGGGAAACGGTAATTGAGGCGGAGTGAGCTTATTCCCTCGCTGACGAGGCTCTGACTGACACTAACAAAGATGCCGAAGGAGGGGCCGTCAAGCCCACCCAGCGCCCCGCACACCCAGATGACCGCGCTCGTGCCTTCGGCGGGGTGGAAGATGCCCTCCATATTGCCATCCGGCGTACTGAGGATAACCCGGACTTGATTATTCTCCAGGGGCTCAGTTTGCACCCCGGTGAGTTTAAGATGAAATCTGTTGTCCATGCTATCTGGGCAGGTTTAGCCCCACCGCCATTTTCTCCAGCCCCAGCTCCTTGAGCTTGGCTAAGGTCGGCAGTCCACTCTGTCTATCGTAGCCCCGCTCATCATAGTAATCGTCCAGGAAGCCTTCCATGTCCTTCCGGGTCAGGGTGGCCGTGCCGTAGTAATCGGTCATCTGATATTCCTGCCCATCCCGGACCAGTGGCTCAAACCAGGCCTCAGGTACCTTATCATCCTTACGGGTGAAACCTTCCCGGACATTCAACAGTTTGCCGACAGTCCAGGCGCGTTCGGCGATTTTCATCATTTCGGGTGGGGTGTGGTCAATGCCGGTCACCGCGCGGTAAAGTTCGGCGATGGTCTGCACATGGTAGAAGCGATTGACCTGAGCCCGGTTGCAGAGACTCAAGCAGTTAAAGAGGGAGTACCAGTCCTCGCTATACCGGCTGTACCGTCCGGGGTTAAAAGAAGTCTCCGTGACGGCTCTCTTGATGGCTTCCGGCGGAATACCCATCCTCTCGCCATGGCGAGCGAAGTCGGCGGGAGGACGCCCCGGCTCGTAGGATGGCGAGCCAGCGGCGGCCACATGGGCGCCCCTCGGGGTGGTAATCTGCTCAAATTCCATCGTGCCCAGACGGCGGAGCCGGGGGTCATAGACGATGGAATGTCCTTTGATATGCTCCAGGTACTTTTCCGCGCCCCGCCCCAGCCTTTGTCCGGCTCCCACCAGACCCTCAGCCAGGATGGCACCAAAGCCCTGGCGCTGGGCGGTCAATTTCGCCAGCGTAAGCGCGGTTTCAATATCATCCTTTATTTCAATGCCGCCCGTGTCTTCGCCGGTGATAATTCCCTCGCGGAAAAGTCGGACGACCAGATAGAGCAAGCTGGTGAAGTTCATGTGGCAGAGCCCGTAGCGATTCAGCGTGTCAGTGTACTTGATGGACTGTTCGTAGGCCCTGGCGCTGGTGTCAGCGGTGAAGCGATAAACGGTCATATGAGGCATATAGGTCTGCAGGCCAGCGTAGGGTCCCTCAGTCAACCTGACCACTTCCTTATCGGCTAACGGGCAACTGGGGCAGGCGAGGGGCTGCCTGGTTTTCTGATGGAGCTCGGCCATGTCCGGCGGCGTCGGCATCAAACCATTGTCCAGGATATACTGCCGTCCGGGCCATTTCATCATGCGTTCGTGCAGATTATTGACCAGTTTCTGCAGGTTAAGCCGGTGGGCAATGTTTACCTCTCTGGCCCCCTGCTGGACGACAATCGCCTTGAGGTTCTTGGCGCCCATAACGGCCGGGAGTCCGCCCCGCCCCAGCGTGCCGGCCTTATCCACGGCGGTAATGGAAATCTTGACCAGGTTCTCGCCGGCCGGTCCGATGGGGATGACCGAGCAGGGCTCATAGCGCTGGCGCAAATAGTCCGTGGTTTCAACGGTATCCTGCCCCCAGAGTTCGGTGGCATCTACCAGTTCTACCTTGTCTTCAGTAATCCGCAGGTATACCGGTCGGGGAGACCGGCCGTTGATGACCACATGGTCGTAGCCGGCCGACTTCAGCATCGGGGCAAAGCTGCCGCCCCCGGCGGCCGTGCCAAAGGCGCCGTTGATGGGGAATCTGGTGGTAGCCAGTAGCTTGGCCGCTCCGGGGACAAGGGTACCGGCAAAGGGTCCAGCCCCGATGATTATCAGATTTTCCGGGGAGAGTGGGTCTACCCCTTTAGGCATCAAATCGTAGGCCAGTTTGTTATTGATGCCATAGCCCCCGATTAAGTCTTTTATTAGCTCGGTATCGAGGGTCTCTTTTCTTGTATTCCCGCTGGTCAAATCAACAAACAGGCTCCTGCCAGCATATCCCGGAATGGCCATGTCAGGCTCCTTTTCTCTTTTCTTGAGTCAGGGCGCCGTAGCTGCAGAAACGCACGCAGAGGCCACAATTGTCACACTTTTCAGTAAAGCCTATCTCGTATTCACTGACCGAGCCGACCTGCCGGCGCACCTGGATGGCGGCTCTGGCCGGGTTGAAGGCTTTTTCAAATCTCAGGGAACAGCGCAGTTCACAGACGAGACAACCGGTGCACTTGTTGGCCTTGACGGTGATGGGCGCGCCTTTCTTCTGGGTCAGCACAGTGTCTCTCCTAATAGTGTTTGCGCTCTCTGCTTCTCTGGTAGTAATCAAGCATCTTTCTGGCGGCGCGGGCGGCACGGGCCACCGAGGGATAGATGGGAATATTGGCCGCGAGGTATTTCGTTCTCAGTTCACTCGTTAACTGCCAGCGCCAGTGATTATGGTCTTCAATACCCAGGCTTTTCTCAGCGAGCACCACCAGCAGTGGCTTGGAACTCTCCTTCCTTATTTGAATATAATCGTCCGCTTCATTTCTAAATCGCAGGATTGAGTCTTCCTTCCTGGCCAGTGGCACTTCGGTGATATTGGCCAGAAGCAGGTCGAAGTTCGGGTTATTGGCCATCATCCGCAGCATATCGGTGCTGGTAACACCGAAGCCACCCAGGATTGAGACATCAACCGGGTTGCTTATCCAGTCCCAGATGGGGTGGGCCTTGACTTTCAGTTCTTCCCTGATTTCTGGCGGCAGCGGGACAACTTCCAGTCCGGCCTCTTCGCACTCATCGGCGGAAAGGACACTGGGGCCACCCCCGCCCCCCGTTATGCCCACTCGCCGCCCGCGGATTGGGGGCAGGAAAGAGAAGGAAACAGCCAGGTCAGTCATTTCATCAAAATTCTCGGCCCAAAGTGCCCCCGCCTGCGCTACCACCGTTTGCCAGGTCCGGGCTGTGCCGGCAAGCGAGGCGGTATGAGAGATGGCCGCCCTGGCTCCGGATTGGCCCCGGCCGCCTTTGGTGATGATTACCGGTTTGCTAGCCGCGGCCCGACACAGAGCGTCAAAAAATTTCCGGCCGTTCTTCACACCTTCTATGTACATCACGATTATCTTTGTCTCCGGGTCCTGTGAGAAGTAATCCAGATAATCGGACTCATCAAAGTCCAGGGCGTTGCCGTAGCTGATGACCTTGCTGAAACGGATGCCGCGCATGGCCGCCAACAGCACGAAAATGGCCGCGCCACCGCCAGTCTGGGACGCCATCCCGGTGAACCCCGATTCTTTGGGCAGGTCGTAGGCAAAAGAAATGCCCTCTTTGGGATAATAGAGGCCCATGCAATTCGGGCCGATGAGTCGGATACCCGATTTTCTAGCCTGTCTCAATACTTCCTGTTCCAGCTCCGCGGCCTGGCGGTGCCCCGTCTCGCTGAAGCGCGCCGTGTAGAGATGCACTACCTTAACACTCTTCTGTGAGCACTCGGCCAGCATATTCAGGACTTCTGATGCCGGAACGCAGGAAATAACATAATCCACTGTTCCGGGAATCGCCATCAGGCTGGGATAAGCTTTGAGGCCGAGAATCTCCGGATAGTTCGGGTTTACCGGATAAATCTGACCGCGGAAACCGTAGTCCAGGAGATGGCGAGTGAAACTATAACCCCAGGCGCCGGGTGTGCCTGAAGCCCCGACCACGGCGATTGAGCGGGGATGGAGGGCTTCCTCTAGCGGATGAGCTGTCATTCCTGTTACCTCTCAATCGCCAGTATAATATACCCCTTGTCCTGGGTGCAATTCTGGCTCATGCGGTTGACAATCCAGCCTCCGAGCATTACAATCACCATCACCAAAGAGACGATTCCCAATGTCACAAAACGCATTGACTACCTTGGTTATCCCTTGTTTAACAGCCTGAGGTTGGTAAGAAGGAGGTCAACTTGTCCTTTGAGACACTGCTAGTTGAGAAGCAGCCTAATCTGGGTATCATCACCCTCAATCGACCGGAGCGACTTAATGCCCTGAACCTGGCCCTGACCACGGAGTTTGACCGGGCTATTACCCAGTTTGAGCAGGACGGCGAGGTCAAGGTCATCATTGTCACCGGCGCTGGAGAGAGAGCCTTCTCGGCTGGCGCTGATATCCACGAATTGAGCCAGCAATCGGAACAGCAACTTAAAGAGCGGGGCACCCACTTTACCGACTGGACCTGGCACCTGGCCACCTGCCAAAAACCGACCATCGGCGTCATCAACGGTCTGGCTTACGGCGGGGGTGCGCTGATGGCTTCTATCTTTGACATGCGCATCGGGTGCGAGCGCAGCACCTTTCGTTTTCTGGGTGTGGTGTATGGTCGGATTAATTCCACCTGGACATTGCCAATGATAGTGGGCTGGCCGATGGCCAAGGAATTGCTCTTAACCGGGCGTTTGGTTGAGGCTCAGGAAGCCTGGCGAATCGGCCTGCTCAACCGGCTGGTGCCCGCCGGCGAGTTGATGAAGTCGGCCATGGAAATGGGGCAGACCATCGCGGCCCACGATGCCGGGGTAGTTCGGGTAATCAAGGAGATACTGAACACCGATATTGGCCTGAAGTGGCGTGAGATGCTGGTCAATGAAGGTAAGACCATATCGCCGTCCTTGAAACAGCCCCCGCCGAGCGAGAGTTTCAAGGATTTCCTCGAGCGCAAGTCGAAATGATGGGTTCAGTAGACGTCCCGGCGGACTCCATGGGGCGGCTCTGGATTACCAGGGGGGGTTGTGCCCCTTTTTCAGGGTTTCAATCAGTTTGTCCAGCGGGATGGCAGCCAGCGTCATGGGCTGAAAAGTCCCGTTGGCACTCAATTTGATGGCCACTTTGGCGGCGATTTCATCGCTCGGGGCTTCAATGATATTGACCAAGTCATATTGACCCAGCAGGGCATATTGGGTCAATACCTTAGCCCCCATCAGTTCAATACCTTCGTTTACTTCCTTAATCCACTCTGGATTCTGGTCGAAGTTGCGGCGTCCTTGGTCCGTCAGCACCACCAGTTGCAGATAGTAAGCCATCCTCCCTCCTTGTCCTAAGTACTTAGCGGGTGTAGTAATAATAAATTTGTCTGAGGGAGTTTGTCAATATGAATTCTCTGAACCTCACCCCCTTAATCCCCCCCGATAATAATCGGGGGGGAGATGAAAAGAAAGAGTCCCGACTGGTCGGGACTCTTAGACTCCCCTGATAATACACAGATAGGCTTCGCCTCTCTTTGACTCCCCTGGGCGTTTAAGAGGGGTTGATAAGTAACCGCCACAATGAGCCAGTGTTTGACGCCAATATGCGGCCCAGCTTATAATTAGGAGTGCTAAACCCAGCCGGACCGTCTCTTAGCCAGAACTCACGGCTGGAAAATTTTATTGTCTTTCGGGGTTCGGCTGGAGGAGTAACCGGATGATACAGATAAATGTCGCCCAGCTACTCAAAGAACCCGTCGGCTCAACCCGCTCCTATGAGGTGGATGATGCTGTTGAGATTGCCGATGACGACAGAGCGGTTAAGGGCCAGGTCAATCTGATTCGCACCAACCGGAGTATCTTGGTCAAGGGCGCACTTAACACTGAGATGGAATTGACCTGCGGCCGCTGTTTGGCCGAGTTTACTTACCCGTTGAGCCTTGAGATTGAGGAGGAGTACTTCCCGACCATTGATATACTTACCGGTGCGCCGGTGGCGCCGCCGGACGAACCGGGCGCTTTCACCATCGACCAGAATAACATCCTTGACTTGACGGAAGCGATACGGCAGTATACACTGCTATCTATCCCGATGAAGCCCCTCTGTCAGGAAGACTGCGCCGGGCTGTGCCCAACTTGTGGCGCTAATCTTAACAAAGAACAGTGTCAGTGCCCGCCCCAGCCGGTCGACCCGCGCTGGGCTAAACTGACCAGCCTGATGTCAACCAAAAATCAGAAGCGCTAGAAAGAGAAAGGAACGAAATAACCGATGGGACCTCTACCAAAGCGAAAATACGCCAAAGCACGTCAGGGTAAGAGACGCAACCATATCAAAGTGAACCCGCCCTCGACGCAACTGTGCCCCCAGTGCCAGAGTCCAAAGCTACCGCACCGTGCCTGTCCCACCTGTGGCTACTACAATGGCCGGGAAGTAATTGCGGTTAAGACTCCGGAAAAGAAGGCAAGCTGAGGAAACCTAGGCTGTGCTCAAAACGGCTATCTGCGACCTTTTTGGCATCAAGCATCCCATCATTCAGGGCGGCATGGCCCATGTGGGCACAGCGGAACTGGTCTCGGCCGTCTCCAACGCCGGCGGACTGGGCATTATTGGCGCTGGTCATTATGAAGCCGACTGGGTCCGCCAGCAAATCCGTCTGACACGAGAGCGCACCACCAGGCCTTTTGGCCTGAATATCCCCCTGACCTCACCCTTTGCCGAGCCGGTAGTCCAGGTGGCTCTGGAAGAGAAAGTCGCCATCATCGCCACCGGTGCCGGCAACCCCGACGCCTACATGCCTCGATTTAAACGAGCCGGTATGAAGGTCATTCCAGTGGTGGCCAGTGTGGCTGACGCCAAGCGACTGGAGCAAGCCGGGGCTGATGCCATTGTCGCTGAGGGCATGGAGTCCGGCGGACATGTTGGGGAAACCACCACCATGGCCTTAGTGCCCCAGGTAGTGGATAGTGTCCGCATCCCGGTGGTGGCGGCGGGGGGCATTGCCGATGGCCGTGGCCTGGCGGCCGCTTTAGCCCTCGGCGCTCAGGGTATCCAGATGGGCACGCGCTTTGTCTTAAGCACGGAGTGTATCGCCCACCCGCAATACAAGCAAAAACTCCTGGAGGCCGATGACCAGGCCACCGTAGTTACCCGGCAGTCGGTGGGGCGCCCGCTGCGCACCCTGCGCAACAAGCTGGCCGAGCAGGTCAGGGAACTGGAGAAGGCGGGCATCGCCAAAGAGGAGCTGGAACTATTTGACCGCGGCCGGATGTACCTCGGGCTGATTGAGGGCGATATTGATGAGGGCTCTCTGCTGGCAGGGCAGATTGCCGGAATGATAAAGGAGATAAAACCCGTCAAGGCAATCATTGAGGAAATGGTCGCTGAGGCTGAGAAGATTATCAACAACCTCAGAAATTTTCGCCGGGAGGGTTGACCATGACCGAATCAACCAAGGTCGCTTATGTCTTCCCCGGGCAGGGCTCGCAGGCGGTAGGTATGGGTCGCGACCTTTACGATAGCTTTGCCGCAGCCAGGACAGTTATCCAGGAGGCGGACGAAGTCCTGAAATTCCCGCTATCCCGCTTATGTTTTGAGGGGCCGGAAGAAGAGCTCCGCCAGACCATCAATGCTCAGCCAGCTCTGGTGACCATCAGCTTCGCCTGTCTGAAAGCAATTCAGGAAGTGGCCGCCGGCAGTTTCCCCGCGCCAGCCTTTGTGGCTGGCCACAGTCTGGGCGAGTATACGGCGCTGGCGGCGGCCAATGTCATTGACTTTGCCACGACAGTCTATCTGGCGCGGGAACGCGGAAGGCTGATGCACGAGGCCGGCACCAGGAACCCCGGCGGTATGGTGGCCATACTGGGGCTGGATGAGGCGATCACTGGCCGAGGTCTGTCAGGAAACTGACACCCGGATTGCCAATTTCAACTCTCCGGGTCAGCTGGTCATCAGCGGCGCCCGGGAGAATGTGGCCAAGGCCGCCGAGCTAGCCAAAGCCAGGGGAGCCAGTCGCGCCGTCCCCCTCCAGGTAAGCGGCGCCTTTCATTCACAGTTGATGCAGCCGGCGGAGGAAGGGCTGTCACGGATTATCGCCGGGATTGAATTCCGCAACCCGACCATTCCCCTCATCGGCAACACCACCGCCCAGCCCCTGACCACCGCCGAGGAGGTAAAAGCCGAACTTACCCGGCAGTTATGCCACGGTGTCCAGTGGCAGCGCTCAATTGAGTACATGGTAGACAAGGGTGTCACCACCTTCATTGAAATCGGGCCGGGCAAAGTGCTGACCGGTCTCATCAAGAGAATTAACAAAAATGCTAATACCATGAATATCGCAGATGCCGAAGCGATTAAGGGCCTGACTGCCGGCTGACCGGGTAAGTGAAAGTCAAGCATTCATTCCATTTGACCGCTTGTGCCAAGTTAGTGTTATAATATTGACTTTAGGTTGGTAAGTAAGGTATGGTGGGGACACGGCGCAAGGTAAGGATGCTGGCCGTCCAGGCACTTTATGAGGCTGACTCCGCTGGTCACGAAGCGGAAAAGGTGCTAGACCGCTCGCTGAGCGAGGAAGAGTTGTCGGAAGACAACGCCAACTTCGCCCGTGACCTGGTGAAAGGAGTTGTCCAGAATAAGGAGAAGATTGACGAGAATATCCGTCGGTTTGCCCCGGCCTGGCCTGTCGCCCAGATACCGGTCATCGACCGGAATATTTTGAGGCTTGCAATCTTTGAAATTTTACTTGATAATAAAGTTCCAGTTAAGGTAGCCATTAACGAAGCGGTAGAACTGGCCAAGCTCTTTGGTAGTGATAGCTCACCCAAGTTCGTTAACGGCGTTTTAGGCTCAGTGAGCACTCTGGTCAACCGATAGAAATCTCTGAAAGGAGGCAGACAGTGGCAACCATTTTTGACCGAGTAAAGAAGATAATCGTCGAGCGGTTAGGGGTGGATGAGGAGGATGTGGTGATATCGGCGAATTTTGTTGATGATTTGGGGGCTGACTCTCTCGACCTAGTAGAAATGATAATGGCCTTCGAAAAGGAGTTCAGCACCCCGACCCAGAAGGTCGAGATTCCGGATGAGGACGCGGAAAAAATCGTCACCGTTCAAGATGCGGTCGATTACATCAAAGACCTGGGCGTTCCTGATGCATAGACGGGAAGAACAGTGTGATTAAGGCGATATTCTTCGATTGGTTTAACACCCTCGCCCGATACGACCCACCTCGCGAAGAACTGCAGAGTCAGGCCCTGCGCGAATTTGGCATCAATGTAGCGGCGCAGAAAGTGAGACAGGGCTTGGCGGCGGGCGACAAGTACCTCTTTGACGAGAATTTCATTACTCCCGTGCGCAAAAGAAGCCGGGAAGAGCAGGTTAATCTTTATCTCCGCCAACAGGAGATAATACTGACTGAGATTGGAGTGGATGTTACTGAACAGCCGGACCTGGCAGGCAAAACCCTGATGAGGCTGCGCGAACTATTCCAGGGATTGCGCTTTGTCCTTTTTGAAGATGTGTTGCCAACTCTCAAAGCGCTGAGGAAGCAAAAACTCATCCTGGGCCTGCTCACCAACCTGGATAGAGATATGACGCCCCTCTGCCGTGAACTGGGGCTGGAACCGTACCTCGACTTCGTGGTCACTTCTGGTGAAGTCGATTCTGACAAGCCGACATGCGCCAATCTTTCTGACGGCGCTGGAGCGAGCCAGGGTGAAGGCGGCAGAAGCAATTCACATCGGCGACCAGTACAAAGTGGATGTAACGGGAGCGAGGGGAGTGGGTATCACTCCCCTGCTCCTTGACCGTTATGACTTATCCCCCGAGGTCAATGACTGTCCCCGACTTCACAGTCTGTCGGAAGTTCCCAAATATCTCACTTAGAGCTACTGCTCCGGCCCAAATTCAACAAATCCCTACCTTTAGTCTACCAATCAATGTTTGAGCATTGATTCTGGCATCTTCCACGGGGATTCTCCGGGCAGCGGCCGGTCCTTAAATTCAGGGTGGTCTGTGCGAATCCCCATACCATGCTTGGCCGCGGCCTTATACCGCTCCCAGTCGGCCTGCTGAAATAAGACCATCTTCTGGGTTGCCAGAGACCCCTCAGCGTGAATGCTAAGGACTCCGCCAAAGGTAGAACCCATTTGTATGACCATGTTAATGGCCCGTATCCTCTCTTCGGCTGGGTATCTGGCATCCCCCTGCAGATATTTCTCGAGATAGGGGCGGGTTTCGGGGTTCTCCCAATCCTTCATTGAAGGCATGGTGGCGGCAATCCCCCCGGTTATATCCTGGAGGTACTTCATTGCCTCATGCCACTGAGAGGCAAACCAGTACTTGGCACAATTGGTATAAACTGCGTTCGGCCGTGCTTGGCCTGTCTCGGGGTCAACTGTGCCACTCAAAGCGGCGGCTCTGCCCAGAGCCTCGGGTATAGTAGCGTACATGGCAAACCAGCCCAGCATGTCCTGGATACGAGTAGCACGCGTCAGCCCGTTATATTCTGCCATCAACATAGCCAGCCCAGCCAGGGCATCGAGTTGTGCGGTTTTGTAGGTGGCGGCCGTCAGGCGGTGGTAGCGGGCAAACGAGGTAGCCACCTCCCTGGTAAACTGCCACTCACCAGCCAGAAACACCCTCTCCCAGGGAACAAAAACTTTGTCAAAGATTATCATAGGATGTCCCCCACCGGCCGCCCCTCCAGTTCCGATGAAAGTTACCCCCTTGGCGTTACACGGTACGGCGCAGGCCACAGCATAGTCTTTGCCCGGCTCGTCGTGGTTACGAGAGGGTAGCACTATCAGTTCATTGGAGATAATGGCTTCGCTGATGTGCAGCTTGCAGCCGGTTATGACTATCCCGTCTCTGGGTCGGTCAGATATCCTGACATAGAAGTCTTTGTGGGCCTGTCTCGGGTCTTCAGCATGCAGCGCCCGATGACCCTTGGGGTCGCTCACGGCGGCGCAGATGCTAGGGTCGTTTTTCTTACACCATGCCCGGTATTTGGCCATGTTTTCGACATAATGGGTGCCAAGTGCGGCATCCACCTTGTGAGTACCATAGGCGACCCCGTTCAGGCCGTCAATGCCGGTTAATCGAGAGCCTCCGGCCCCCAACTGGCCCAAAGTCAGAAGAATCTCTCTCCGCCTTTGCAGGTCCTCACCAGTTTCGGGTATTTTGAAAGCGAAGGAAACCTCTTCTCCGTCCTCTATCATGCTGAACAGCGCACGATGGTCCGGGTGGGAAGATACATAGAATTCTGAAGCCGCCCGCTCCACCGAATGTCTGTAGCGTGTTGGTATATCCTTGACTCTCTCTCCATCCTGATAAACCACTCTGCCATCCCTCAGGCTCTCCACATATTGCTCAGGTGTCCTTAACATGATACCTCCTTATATTCTTCTTAGGTGTTGACTCTGTTTCTCGCCAAAAATTGCCATTGTTTCACACCATAGCGCCTCCCTTTTCTGTAATTCAACATAAACCCAGGGGAAAAAGCTTAATTTTCTCATCTCCTCTACTGCTCCATTGATTTTAGCACTAGGGTCGGGGCAATGCAAAATGCCAGCCAATTGAAACGGGGGGGTATTTTAGCTATAATATCCATTGTTCTTGTGGTGAGTGTAGCCCAGCGGTCTAAGGCGTCAGGTTGTGGCCCTGAAGATCGAGGGTTCAAATCCCTCCACTCACCCCAATGTGCGCCTGTAGCTCAGCGGACTAGAGCATCGGTCTTCGGAACCGAGGGTCGTGGGTTCGAATCCCACTAGGCGCGCTTGCACCCTGTGAACTATCGACTATCTCTCATAGGAGGCAGGAAATGATTGTTGATATGCACTACCACTTTATTCGCTGGCCAGCGGATGAGCAACGGGCCAGGACTATGACGGCTGGCTGGCTTAACCACGCCGCAATAGCCGGTATTAAGAAATCAATGGATGAAGCCATGCCGTTGTATCGGGACTATATGGATGACCCGGACTGTAACAAGCTCGTCAAGCGAATGGATGAGAGCGGCATTGATGTCACCGTTCTTAATATCGTCGATAACATCAACTTTGGCTTTGACAACGAGCGTATCCTGCGAATTAACGAGTACTGTGCTCAGGCGGCGGCCAGACACCCGCGACGAATCATTGCCCTGGCCGGTATCGACCCGCGGCGAGCTGAAGCACCGGCCCTCTTTCGCCAGTGCATTACCGAATTCAAGATGAAGGGACTCAAATGGCACCCCGACAATGGCTACTACCCGAACAGCCCGGAAGCTTACGCCGTCTTAAAAGTAGCCAGTGAATTTAATGTGCCGCTACTGACACACACCGGCCCCCTGCCGGCTTCCCGCGCCAAATACGCTCACCCCATTTATCTTGATGACATCGCCCTTGATTTCCCCAATCTCACCATCATTGCCGCCCACATGGGCGATATCTGGTGGCACGATTGGGCGGCCATCGCCAAGCACAAAAAGAATATCTGTGGCGACTTAGCCATGTGGCAACTGACCGCCGAAGCGAAGCCACGCCTCTTCCGCCGCTACCTGAGAGAAATACTGGATATCGTGGGTCCGGAGCAGGTTCTTTTCTCCTCTGATGGGCCGGTCTATGAGCCAGTGGTTCCCAACCGGCGCTGGGTGGAAATAATGCAATCCCTGACCAAGAGAGGCACGGACGGTATCCGGTTCACCGAGGCAGAAGTGGCGGCGATGCTGGGTGATAATGCCGCCCGGGTGTTCAACCTGACCCGATAGGCATATTCCTCAATCCCCCTTCCAAGGGGAGATTGAGGGGATGGGGTTCTGAAAAGCTAAACTACCAGTGTCTTGCCCTCGTTGCTTGAGCTCTTCCCCTGATGGTATGATAGGGGTTAGGGACAAAAGATGTCGGGAGAATCCAGAATGAGTTTACCGTCTTCACTCGGCCCAATCAGACCACCATCAGAAGCTTACTCCCTGCTGATACGGGCGACCAAGCACTGCCCGTGGAACCGGTGCGAGTTCTGTTCCGCTTTTAAAGGAGAAAGATTGGAGATACGGAGTGTGGCCGAGGTGAAAGAGGACATCCTGGCGGCCAAGAAGTGGGTGGAGGATATCCAGGGGTGGGCGGAGCAGGTAGGCCATAGTGTGGCGGAAGTGGCCCGTTATAACGGCGTCCTCTGGCTGGAGGATGACGGGGTCAAGAGTGCCTTTCTTCAGGATTCCGACACCGTGATAATGAAGACCGAGCCGCTGGTTGAGATGATTACCTTTTTGCGGGAGACCTTCCCCACGCTGGAGCGAATCTGCTCCTATGCCCGCGGCAAAACGCTTTTCAAAAAGAAGCCGGAGGAACTGGCCCGACTGAGGGAAGCGGGACTGTCACGACTGCATGTTGGCCTGGAGACCGGCGACGGTGAATTGCTGGCTTACATCCAGAAAGGAGCCACCGCCGAGGAGATGATTGCCGCCGGGCAGAAAGCCGTCGCCGCCGGTTTTGAGCTTTCGGAATATGTTATGCCGGGGCTGGGGGGACGGGAGAGGTGGGAACAGCACGCGCGGAATTCGGCTCGCGTCCTGAATGAGATAAACCCGCATTTCATCCGGCTGAGGACACTGCACCTCGTTCCCGGGACACCGCTCGCCGAGAAGGCCAAGCGCGGCGAATTTCATGTGCAGTCAATAGAAGGGGTGTTGATTGAGATTCGGCGGTTCATTGAAAGCCTGGAAGTAACCTCCCAACTGGTTACCAGCGACTTCGCCGCCAATTTCTATCTGGGTGAGGTTGACGGCCAGCTCCCCGGCGACAAAGAGAAACTACTTCAGGCTGTCGACCGCGCTCTGGCCGCTTGGCGCGCCCGGGGCGAGCCGAAGCGCAATCCTTTCATGGGTAGCCTTAACTAGGCCTTAAACCTCCGGGCTTTTTCTCTTTGACAGGTAGACTATATCCGACGCCCTCTCATATCCCAGGCTCTGGAACAACTGGAGGGACGCAGTATTTCCCTGTTCAATCAGGCCGGCGATGACCTCCAGCCCCACTTGAGACAGTCGCTTTTCCACTTCAGCCACCAGTTTCTTAGCCAGGCCACGGTGCCGGTATGAAGGGTGCACCGCCAGCCGGTTTATCCAGCCCTTGCGGCCATCGTGCGTGCCAATGACTGAGCCGACCAGCTGACCAGCCATTTCGCGCGACCAGGAAAATGCGTGTTACCATGCTTAAGCTGGCGTTCCATCTGCCGGCGGCTGTCCCGACCTCTGGCGCGGTAGCCAAGCCCGGCCGCTCTCCAGAGGTCAGTCAGCTTATCGTAGTCTTCAATTCGGAATTCTCGTATCACCAGTTTCGGCATAAGTTTTCCATTCAGTATAGTTCATTGGAGATTGTTTAGCAACCCATCCGGCAAAATCCCCCTTAATCCCCCTTTACAAAGGGGGAGACATAGTAAGAGGGTAACCTCTCCCTTTTGTAAAGGGAGAGCGAGAGGGATTTTAAATGGGGCGTCTAAGAGTCCCGACTTGTCGGGACTCTTTCAATTCTCTTTCCCCCTCTCCAAGAATGGAGAGGGGGCAGGGGGTGAGGTTGATAAACAGCCTCCAAATACTGCTTGACACCCATTCCCCTTTTGTTATAGTACAGATGTTCTATAAACGGTCGGCGGATTAGGATGGAAGTTCAGGATAAGCTGGATACACTCAGTGCCGCGGCCCAGTTTGATGTCTGCGGCTATAGCGGGCCGAACCGGGTGGAGCGGTCGCCGCTAAGATTCATCCACAAGGCGGCTCTGCCCGGCGGTGGCTTTGTCTGTCTCTTCAAAGTACTGCTGACCAATGTCTGCACCAACGACTGCGCTTACTGTGTCAATCAGGTCGGGCGCGATTGCCCCCGTGCCACCTTCCAGCCGGAAGAGCTGGCCCGGGTGTTCATGGAGCTCTACCGGAAGAGGCTGGTGCAGGGACTGTTTCTGAGCTCGGCCATCGCCGGTAACGCCTCCCGGACGATGGAGAAAATGGTAACGACGGTGGAAATCCTGCGCCAGCGCCATCAGTTCAAGGGATACATCCATCTCAAGATTCTGCCGGGGGCTTCTTTCGACTGCGTTGAAGCTGGCTGTCAACTGGCCACTCGGGTCTCGGTCAATATGGAGGCGCCCACCGCCCATCACCTGGCCAGATTGAGCACCAAGAAGAACATTCACCAGGGCATCATCGAGCCGATGCGCTGGGTGAAGAAAATCGTCGCCAATAATGAAATGCTGGTTCCCTCCGGACAGACCACCCAGTTTGTCGTCGGGGCGGCCGACGAAACCGACCGCGACCTCCTGCACACGACGGCAGCCCTTTATCACGAGATAGGGCTGAGGCGAATCTATTTCAGCGCCTTTCAGCCAGTCAGCCGCACGCGCCTGGAAGACCACCGCCCCACTCCGCCAATTCGTGAGCACCGCCTCTACCAGACCGACTGGCTGCTGCGGGTCTATCGCTTTTCGCCGCAGGAAGTGGAGCTGGCTCTGGGGGAAGAAGGCAATCTTTCCCTGAAGAAAGACCCCAAGCAGGTCATTGCCCAGAAACAGCCCTGGCTTTTCCCGCTGGATGTGAACAAAGCCAGCTACGAAGAGCTTCTCCGTGTGCCGGGCATGGGGCCAGTCTCGGCGCAAAGGATAGTTGATGCCCGCCGCGACCACAGTATCAATTCAATGGAGCAACTGCGCAAGATGCGGGTAATCCTGAAGAGGGCGGCGCCCTATATCTGGTTCAAGGGCATGCTGGATTGGGAAAAGCAGATGTCCTTCCTGCCCCAACTAGAGGAGAGCGAGGCTGAGCCGCCACTCCCCGAACTGGCCGAGGTGGTACGGTAGTTCTTAGGGTTGCTTATCAACCTCACCCCCTGTCCCCCCGATAATAATCGGGGGGAAGAAAATAAGAAGAGTCCCGACTTGTCGGGACTCTTAGACACTCTTGGGGGTCAAGGTCAGTAAGGCCCACCATAATGGTAATGATATTACCTTAAATTAGCTTCAGATTATTTACTTTTATTTTTGAGCATCAAGTTTCTGAGTCTACAGTCTGGTAATAAATTACCTAGCAACGTTTACTTCAGCGATAAACATCTTTACGATGACCAACTTTTACAATCCAGACGGTAAACTCCTTATCTTGGACTGAATATACAATGCGATATTGTCCCTGGCGGACGCGATACCTTTCTTGACCGGTTAGTTTTTCGCAGCCTAAAGGCCGAGGCTCTGCGGCTAGTGACTCGATACGATGGAGAATTTTCCTTACATCTTTTTTAGGAATTGCCCTAAAATCTTTTTCAACCGACTCTCTGAAATAGACCTTATATTCGGCCATCTTTCTTTAGCCTTTTCACCATTTCGTCATAGCTAATCAGAGGTTCTTTCACCCTTTCTTCAAATGCCGCAATATCCTCGGCATCTTCTGCAAGACACCCTCTCACGGCATCATTTACAAGCTCCGATACTGACCGAGAGATGGTAACTGCTTTTAAGCGCAGCGCCTTATGTAAATCAGGGTCTAAATAAATAGTGGTTCGTTTGGTTTGGGTAGCCATAACAACACCTCCAGATATTACTATAACATTTTAGCATTAAAACATCAAAACGTCAAAACGTCTACTAGAAGAGCATCTGCTGCAATGCCGAATTCTCCAAAGTTGGAATGTCCGGAAGGCCCCCCCATTGCTACTTCCTCCTGAATACAGGGGGGGGATGGATTTCTAAGTTCCCTTTAGCTTCTCAATCAGCATCGGCACTACTTTGAACAGGTCGCCGACGATGCCGTAGGTGGCCACTTCAAAGATGGGGGCGGTGGGGTCGTTATTGATGGCCACGATACAGTCCGAGGTCTGCATACCGGCCAGGTGCTGGACAGCCCCGGAGATGCCGCAGGCAATGTAGAGCTTGGGGCAGACGGTCTTGCCGGTCTGCCCCACCTGATGCGAGTAGGGAATCCAGCCCTCGTCTACCGGCGGTCGGGAAGAACCCACCGCCGCCCCCAGGGCCTTAGCCAGTTCTTCCACCAGAGCAAAATTCTCCGGCTTGCCCAGCCCCCGCCCCCCGGCCACGATAACATCGGCATCCTCGATTTTCACCCTCTCGGTCAGGTCCTCCACGAAGCTCAAGTAGCCTGGTTCTGGAGGTAACGGCCTCTTTCTTGAAATCAACCTTGATTATCTGGCCCTTTCGGCTTCTATCCGGCGCATTTCTCTTGAAGACCCGGGGGCGGACGGTCGCCATCTGCGGTCGTCTTGTACTGGCAGATAATGGTGGCCATGATATTGCCGCCGAAGGTGGGGCGGGTCTGGAGCAGCAGCCTTTTCTCGGTATCAATGTCCAGCCCGGTGCAGTCGGCGGTGAGCCCGGTCTTCAAGATAGCGGCCACTCTGGGGATGAAGGCCCGACCCAGCGCCGTGGCCCCGGCCAGGACTATCTCCGGCTTGTGCTCTTGAATCAGTCGGGCCAGCTCCTGAGTATATAAGTCCTCCTGGTGCTGGGCTAGGGCCGGGTCATCAATGACATAGACCTTGTCAGCGCCCTGCGCAATCAATTTTTCAATTTCTTTGAGACCGTGGCCGAAGCAGACGGCGGATAGCTCGGTCTTGAGGGTATCCGCCAGTTCGCGGCCTTTGGCGAGTAGCTCATAGGCGACGCCCTTGAGCTGGCCGTCCCTTTGCTCGGCAAAGACCCAGACGCCGCGGTGCGTATCACCGACTGGCGCGGCCTCCGGGGCGGCTTCAATAATGATAGCCTCGAAAGCACAGGCGTCACGGCAGGCGCCGCAGAGAGTGCACCCTTCTTTGATGCGGGCCTTGTCATCAATGATTTCAATCAGGCCGAAGGGGCAGACTGGCACGCAGTTGCCGCAGCCCGTACATTTCTCAAAATCAACCCGGATTCCCATTCGTCTCCTAAATTAGCCTGGCCTCTTTCAGCTTACTGATTAGACTGTCTACCTGCGCCTCCGCGCTCCCCGGGAGTATTTCGGCGCGGTGGACTCGCTGGGGGAAGAAGATTTTGACCACCCAGGTGGCTGACCCGGCCCGCCCGACCATGTTCGGGTCAACCCCCAGGTCCTGAGCTGTCCAGGCCGGTATCCGGGCACTCTTGGCTCTGGCCAGTCCGCGCAGGGAGGGGAGGCGGGGGACATTTATCTCTTTGACCACGGTGATTACGGCGGGCAGGGTCGTTTCAATAACCTCGTGACCGTCTTCAACCATGCGCTGGACTCGCAGGTACCGGTCTTTTATCTCTTCAATCTTACTGACATAGGCGACGAACGGTATGCCCAGCATCTCGGCCAGTTCCGGGCCGACCTGCCCCGTATCGCCGTCCAGGGTCTGCCGACCGCAAATGACTAAGGTCAAAGTCCTTGAGCTTCTTGATGGCCTGAGCGAGGGTATAGGCGGTGGCCAGGGTATCGGCGCCGGCAAAGGCGCTATCGCTTAGCAAAATGGCCTGGTCGGCGCCGGTGCTGATGGCCTCCCGGAGCATCTCTTCGGCCTGCGGCGGCCCCATGCTGATGGCGGTGACCTTGCCGCCATAGCGCTCCTTGAGGCGAATGCCCTCCTCCAGGGCGTAGGTATCCAGAGGGTTGACGATATTCTTGATGCCCTGCCGGATGAGGGTATTGGTCTGGGGGTCAATCTTGACCTGGGTGGTGCCGGGCACCTGCTTGAGGCAAACGATGATGTTCATTTTTCGGAATGTCTCAATCTTGCCGGCCCCGTCTCTTGCGGAGTTCGGCGGCGATGGCGCTTCTCAGCACTTCGTTGGTGCCTTCGTATATCTGGGTGATTTTGGCATCGCGCATCATTTTCTCAACGGGATAATCTCGCATATAGCCGGCCCCACCGAAAATCTGCACGGCGTCAGTGGTGACTTTCATCGCCATATCGGAGGCAAAGACCTTGGCACATGGCCGATTCTTCGGTGAATTTCTTGGCGCCGCCGTCTATCATCCGGGCGGCGGCATAGGTCAGGGCTCGGGCGGCTTCTACCTGAATAGCCATATCGGCCAGCATGTTCTGGACTACCGGCTGGGCGATAATGGGATGGCCGAACTGAACGCGCTGGCGGGCATAATCTACGGCCGCTTCCAGGGCGCCCTGAGCGATGCCGACCGCCTGAGCGGCAATGCCGGGACGGGAGCGGTCCAGGATTCTCATGGTCATGATGAAGCCCAGCCCCTCCCGACCAATCATGTTCTCGGCCGGGACAAGGCAGTTGCGGAAAACGAGCTCTCTGGTGGCAGAGGCACGGATGCCCATCTTCTTTTCCTTCTTGCCGAAGGAGAAACCGGGCGTGCCCTTCTCTACCAGGAAGGCACTGGCGCCGCGAGCGCCTTTGGTCTTATCGGTCAGGGCAATAACGGTATATATCTCAGCTTCGCCGCCGTTGGTGATAAACTGCTTGGTGCCGTTGAGAACATAGCCGCCCTGAGTTTTCTCGGCCGTGGTTCTGATGGCGCTGGCATCACTGCCGGCGGTGGGCTCGGTTAGAGCAAAGGCGGCCAATCTGGCTCCGGAGGCAATATCGGGCAGATACTTGCGCTTCTGCTCTTCACTGCCGTATTCCAGCAGGGAGAAACTGCCCAGGCCGCTGGCGGCATAGCTGACGGCCACGCCGCTGCAGACCCGGCTCAGTTCCTCCACCACCAGACAGAGGTCAAGGCAGCCGCCACCCAGCCCCTCGTATTGTTCGGGAACAAAAACCCGGAACATATCGGAGTTAGCCAGGTCTTTCATTATATCCCAGGGGAACTCTTCCTTCTCGTCAAGTTCGGCTCGCACCGGGAGTATCCTCTCCTCGGCAATGCGGCGGGCCAGGTTCTTGATTGTCTTCTGCGGCTCGGTTAGAAAATACTCCAAACTACCCTCCCTCTTTCGACCAAGTTCGGTGAACGGCGGGGAATTCGTGTTGTTAGACTAGAAGTCGGTAATCGGCGGCTTCCTCGGCGGCTCTTTCAAAGGTCGCTACATGCTGGTTCAATCTAGCTTATTATAAGCGTGGCCACATACCTGATGTCAAGCAAGTGGCTCATCGCCTTGAACCTCACCCCCTTAGTCCCCCCCGATAATAATCGGGGGGAGAAAGTAGAAAGAGTCCCGACCAGTCGGGACTCTTAAACGCCCCGGGTTCACCGCAAGGGGGGTCAGGGGGATGGATTTTTGACATCTCATGGCCAAAACTTGGCAAAGAAAGTAAAATCTGCTACACTTTGGAACTATATTATAGTGTGTATAGGAGGATAGCTTTGGTGACTGGACAGCAGATTGTTGACACAGCGAGACGAGAGGCCAGGACCCTGCTAAGTGAGATAGAGGCGAAAGAACTCCTCAAGCAGGCGGGAGTGAGTGTCGTTGAGACTAAACTGGCGAAGTCCAAGGACGAGGCGATTGCCCTGAGTCGGGAACTGGGCTTCCCGGTGGTCTTGAAAATAGCCTCGCCGGATGTGGTACATAAGAGTGATGCCGGTGGCGTCAAGCTGGGCCTGAGGACATCCCAGCAGGTCGGTAAAGCCTATGACGATATTATGAAGTCAATTAAAGCCCAGTTTCCCCAGGCCAAGATTCAGGGTGTCTCCGTGCAGAAAATGGCCCGGGAGGGCACGGAAGTCATTATTGGCATGTCCAAGGATGCTCAATTTGGCCCGGTAATCATGTTTGGTCTCGGCGGCGTTCTGGTAGAAATCCTCAAAGATGTTTCCTTCCGTATAGTGCCGCTGGCCAAGCGGGATGCCCGGGAAATGATACGGGAAATCAAAGGCTACCCCTTGCTGGAGGGCTATCGTGGGCGAGAGCCAGTGGATGTGGCTAATCTGGAGGACTTAATCCTCAAGGTCTCCAATTTTGTGGAACAGCATCCTGAAATCAAGGAACTCGACCTTAACCCCATCTTTGCCTACAAGGACGGGGCGGTGGCGGTGGATGCCCGGGTGATTCTGGAGGCGAGTTAGCGTGAGTTTGAGCCGGATGCTGGGGGAGGTGGCGCGGCGCTATGGCCAGAAGACAGCGCTCATCTCGGACCAGCGACGGCTGTCTTACGCTGATTTAAACGAGGCTTCTAACCGATTAGCCAGTGCCTTACTGAAACTGGGGGTGGGTAAGGGCGACCGGGTGGCGATGTTGCTGGCCAACAGCCCGGAGTTTCTGGTTACGCTTCTTTGGCATCGTCAAGATTGGTGCCATCGCCGTCCTCCTCGACCCCAAGTACAAGTTAGACGAGCTAACCTCCCTTTTTGATGACTCCCAGCCGAAGGTTCTACTCACGGAGAGTCCCACCCTGGAGCCGTTAATCCCGGCTTTGCCGCGGTTCAAGTGTATCCAGCAGGTCATCGACCTGAGTGGCCAGCTTAAGGGGCAATTCCTCAGCTATGACGAATTGCTGGCGTCAGGCACACCGCTAGAAATCAAGTCGGAGCCTGAGCCTGATGATTTAGCCGTAATCGCCTATACCTCTGGCCCGTCTTTTAGGCCCCACGGCATCATGCTGACCCACCAGAACATAGTCACTGAAGCCGAGATTTCCGGCGAAGGTTTTGCCCAGACTGATAAGGATATAGTCCCGCTCTTTGGCCTGCCCTTGCATCATGCCGCGGGCTTGACCATAGTGGCGCTCACCACGATTTTTCGGGGCGGCACAGTAGTCATGATACCTGGCTTGTCTCTGCCGGCTCTGCTGGGGACGCTGGAAAAAGAAAAGGCCACCCTGCTAATCGGGGTTCCCTTCATTTTTGCTCTCCTGGTTCGCCACGCTGAGGAAGAAGGGATAAAGTACGACCTGAGTTCCCTGCGACTTTGTGCCAGCGGTGGCTCACCCCTGCCGGTTGAGGTCAGCCAGCGCTTTAAACAGCTATACGGGCGGCACATCGCTCAGTTCTGGGGCTTGACCGAGACTACGGCGCACATCACCTGCCAGGCGGTTGACGGCAGTGGTGTTCTCGGTTCAATCGGGAAGCCGTTGCGCGGATGCGTGGTCAAGGTAGTGGATGACGAGGGTCGGGAACTGCCACCTAACCAGACAGGTGAGCTGATTTGTCGCGGGCCGTTGATGAAGGGCTACTACCATAATCCCAAAGCGACGGCCGAGATGATTAAGGGCGGCTGGCTCTATACCGGTGATATCGGCCAGATTGATAATGAGGGTAATATCTTCATCACCGGCCGCAAGAAGGATTTAATCATTATCAAGGGACAGAATATCGCTCCGGGCGATATTGAATGGGTTTTATCGCGTCACCCCAAGGTGGCTGAGGTAGCGGCACTAGGTATCCCCGATGAGTCACGGGGTGAGGTCGTGGGGGTGGCCATTCGTTTGAAGGCCGGGGCGACAGCAACAGAGTCGGGAATCAAGCGCTTCTGTCTGGAACGCCTGGCGAATTATAAGGCACCGAAACAGGTCTTCTTTGTCGATTCCATGCCCAAAATGCCTACGGGTAAGATTGATAAAGAGGCACTCCGGGAGCTTCTATCTATCCCGCCCATCTTTCCCAAGGTGGCGGTTTCTTAGCCCAAGAGCAGTCGGTCACAAAGAGGGCAACGGCTGCTTTAGCTTCAGCCAGGTGAATGCCCAATTTCAGGGGTTGCCAAACCAGCTAATGTTTGCTATTATTGTTGCTGTGGGGATACATAGTAACTCTAAATATGAATAGCGAGTGAGGTATTGACGATGCCGTCGCGACGCGAACTAATAAAGGGTAATATTGATTCTCTGCTGCTGAGCCTGGTTGGCCAGCAGCCGATGTATGGCTATCGGATTCTGAAGGAGCTGGAGAAAAGGAGCCTGGGTTACTTCAATTTTAAAGAAGGTACTCTTTATCCGGCGCTTCACCGCTTGGAAAAGGCCGGCCTGATTGTCAGCAAGTGGGAGATGTCGCCCAGTGGCCGGCAACGCCGGTACTACTACATAACGGCGAAGGGGCAACGATTGCTGGTGGTGAAGCGGAGCCAGTGGCTGGATTTCTCCGCGGCGGTGAATCTGATTATCCAGCCGTTAGGGGCTTAGCTGAGGAGGGGCAGTGGCCACAGCCGTCAGTCAATATTTGGATGATGTCAGAAATAACCTGAGACTGGACCTGGCGTCTGAGACGGAAGTTATCCGCGAGTTACAGACGCATATCGAGGATAAACTGGCGGAGATGAAAGCGACCGGTCTATCCGAGGAAGAAGCCGCCAAGGTCTGCCTCGGAGTGTTCGGTTCAGCCAAACTGGTGGCTCGCCAGATATACGAGGCGCACAGCCAGGGTAGCTGGCAGCAGGCACTGATGGCTTCACTGCCACACTTCCTTTTCGCCCTCCTTTTTGCTCTGAACTGGTGGCAGGGTATTGGCTGGCTGGCTGTCACCCTGGGCTTAATCCTGAGCACCGCCATCTACGGTTGGTGGCGTGGCCGACCCGTCTGGCTCTTCCCCTGGCTGGGTTATTCCTTAATTCCAGTGATTGTGGCCGGCGTACTACTAATCTATCTCCCCGCCGGGTGGTCGTGGCTGGCCATTGTGGTCTATATCCCGCTGGCTCTCTGGTTGATTTGCTTTGTCGCCATTCAAACTATCAAACGCGACTGGCTCTACATCGCTCTGACGCTGTTGCCGATACCGATTATCATCGGCTGGTTTTTGGCCGTCGCCGAAGAAGGCCAACTACTGGTGCTCAGTCTTGACCAGATTCAGCAGTCCGCCCGCTGGATTGGCTTGAGTTTTCTGGCTTTAGGCGCCACCGTGGCGGCCTTTGTCCGTTTGCGACAGCGCTGGCTGAAGGTGATACTATTGGTTGTCTCCGGGTTTTTGACCCTGATTATGGTCGCCGGTTACGCCGGAGGCAGGCTCAGTTTGCCGGCTTTCCTGGTCTTAAACCTTGTCATGTTAGGGCTGTTATTAGCTCCGGCACTGCTGGAACGCCGGCTCAGACGCAGTCGAGGGCGGCCAACGACTTAAGAAGCCACCCGGTCAGGAGGTTCCGATGCAGAAAGTGGCCATCCTGGCTGATAGTATCGCCTGCCTGACTCCGGAAATGGTCAGGCAGTATCGCCTTCAGGTAATACCGATTAATATCCATTTTAATGGTCGGATTTACCGGGACGGCGTGGACCTGACTTCAATGGAAGCTTACCGCCTACTGGAAAAGGACCCTGAGCGCTTTGCTTCCTCACCGGCGTCAGTCGGCGAGTATGTTGAAGCCTATCGGACGGCATCGACCTACGCTGATGGTATCTTATGTATTACCCTTTCTTCCCAGCTCAGCACCCTCTATGACATGGCCCGGGTGGCCAGGGAAGAGGCCAAGAAAGAGCTGCCGCAGATACCAATTGAGGTGCTGGATTCCAATACGGCGGCCTGTGGGGAGGGTTTAATCGTTATGGCGGCGGCGCAAGCGGCGGCGGAGGGTAAGAATCTGGCTGAGGTGACTGGAATAGCGCAGAAGGTGAGTGAGAAGGTCAGCGTCATCGGCATTATGGAAACAGTCCGCCACGCCTATCGAACGGGCCGTATCCCCAAGATTACCGCCCGGATGGGTTCCATGCTCAGTATCAAACCGATTTTCTCCATCTCGAATGGTGTGGTGCACATTGCTGGCCTGGCCCGGAGCAAAGAGCAGGCAGTGAAACGGGCCCTGACTATGATGAGAAAGAAAGTGGGGACCAAACCGGTCCATGTGGCGGTGGCGCACGCTGATGTGCCCGAGGAGGGCCAGAGCCTTAAGGAGCGAATCTCCACCGAATTCAACTGTGTTGAGCTCTGGCTGACCGACTTCTCGCCGGTAATGGGTTATGTCACCGGTGCTGGAGTGCTCGCCATCGCCTTTTACCCCGAGGACTAAAGCCGGCATGAGTGGCCGAGTTATCACATCTCGGCAAGGGAGGGTTTATGTGGCCAGTGTAGCTGTGGTTACGGATAGCATATCTTGCCTGCCCAGGGAACTGGTGGAGCAGTACGGCATTGGCATTGTGCCCATCAGCCTTACTATTGGGGGTAAGGTCTATCGGGACTGGATAGACATCAGCCCTACCGAGGCTTACAAGCTGTTTCTGCAGGACCCAGAAACCTTTGCCACCTCGCCGGCTTCGCCGGGGAACTATCTGGAAGCCTACAAAGAGGCCAGCCAGCGGGCCAAGAATGTCCTCTGCATTACCCTCTCTTCCAGATTGAGCACCGGGTACGACATGGCGCGCGTGGCCCAGGAAGACGCCAAGCGGGAACTGCCAGGTATATCAATCACTGTCTTAGATTCCCAGACAGTTACGGCCGCGGAGGGTTTTATCGCTCTGGCGGCGGCCCGGGCCGCCGCGGCCGGGAAAAGCCTGGCACAGGTGAGCTAAGATTGCGGAAGAGGTGCGGGAGAAGGTCTCCTTCATATGTGTTCTGGATACCATCCGTCATGTTTATCGTACCGGTCGCATCCCCAAGGTTGCGGCCCAGGCGGCTTCTGTACTCCATATCAGACCGATATTAACCAGTTCTTCCGGGTTGGTGCGTTTTGCCGGGGCGGCCAGAAACATGAAACATGGTATAGAGCGCCTCTTTCAAATAATGAGGGCGAAAGTTGGTCAAAGCCCGGTGCATGTGGCCGTAATGCATGCCTTTGCGCCCGAGGAGGCGGAGAAGCTTAAGGAAAGGGTCGCTGCGGAATTCAATTGTGCCGAGTTGTGGATTACCGAATTCAGCCCGGTAATGGGCTATGCTACCGGCACCGGCACCCTGGGCGTGGCTTTCTACCCGGAAGAAAACGGGTAACCAGTGGGAAGCACTTTTGGGGAGGGTCTGACCGTGGTCAATGAGATTCTGGCAATAATTCTGGGCTACCTTCTCGGTTCAATCCCCACGGCTTATATCGTGACTCGCCTCTTTAAGGGCAAAGATATCCGGCAGTTGGGTGGGGGCAATGTTGGTGGTCTGAACACCTACCGTGAAGTCGGTTTCCTCCCTGCGGCAATAGTGGGCCTGGTTGACGTGGGTAAGGGGGTGGCCGCGGTGGCCATCGCCTACTGGCTGCTGGACCTGTCCCAGTTGTTCGTCATCCTGAGCGGGCTGGCGGCGGTGATTGGCCACATGTGGATGGTCTTTATCAGATTCAGCGGTGGCAAGGGCATGGGGGCGGCCTTCGGTGCCCTGGCAATTCTTCTCCCTCTCTATGGCTACTGGTATGGCTTCCTCATCTTTTTGGCCGTGATTGCCATTCCCTTTGCTATTACCCGAAATGTGGCCCTGTCTATGGGGATTGGTCTGGTGCTTCTCCCGCTCATCGTCTGGCTAATAACAGGGTCGGAGCTGGTGGTTCTTCTGGCTGTTATCCTCGGGTTATTGATTGCTACCAAGTTCTTCCCAACAGCCAGAGAAGCCTGGGCCAGAAACAAAAATACCAAGTCCTTTGTCTTTGATGATGGCAAGCAGCATAAGAGGTCGGGTGGGTAGTTCCTGCCTGACGACTTCCCAATTGGGGTCTAGCGAACTGGGGAAAAACCGTCTATAATTAGGATTATGGAAAATGCTCAGCTTGCGGCCGATGTGGAACGCCTGGCTGAAAGCTTGGGGCAACTTCCAGAACCGGTGGCTAAACCGACCCTCGTGGCCGTCAGCGGCCTCCCCGGAACCGGCAAATCCTACTTCTCTACCAGACTAGCCGAAAGGCTCCCCTTTGTCATTCTGGAAAGTGACGCTCTGCGCAAAATACTATTCCCGTGCCCAACCTACAGTGCCGAAGAGAGCACCCGACTTTTCCGGGTGGTCCACCGTCTTATTGAGCGACTTCTGAAGAAGGGAATCCCGGTTATTCTGGATGCCACCAATCTGTCCGAGCGGCACCGGGAGTATCTTTACAGTATTGCGGAACATCGGGGCGTTAAGCTGGTTCTGGTGCGGGTGGAAGCGCCGCCGGAACTGGTGGCCGGGCGACTTCACCAGCGCCAGGAGATTCGGGAAAGTAAGTCAGACGCTGACTGGATGGTGTACCAGAGAATGAGGTCGTCGGTAGAAGAAATTCAGCGCCGGCACTACGCGGTGGATACCTCCCGCGATATTACTCCGGTGCTGGACAAGATTGTGAAGGAAGTGACGCGCTGAGTCTGGCTACTCAGTGTGTTTCGTTTGAAATTGAGGTCTACAGGAGGTTAAGGTGGAGATAAAGGTAGCGGCGGGCGATATTGTGCGATTTCAGGCGGGCGCCATTATTGTCAATTTCTTCGAAGGGATGGAGCGGCCGGAAGGAGTTACGGCGGCGGTAGATAGGGCACTGGACGGGGCTATTGCCCAGCTCATCAGTCAGGGCGAGATTAAGGGTAAGCTCAATCAAGTTACGGTCATTCATACCTTGGGTAAACTGCCGGCGCCGAGAGTGGCCGTTACCGGGCTGGGGAAGCCGTCGGAGCTGACCCTGGATAAAATCCGGAGCGCGGTCGCCGGGACCTGCCGTGTCTTGCGGCAGAAGGGCGCGGATAAAATTGCCACTGTGGCTCAGGGAACCGGCATCGCTGGGATAACTCCGGAAGGTTCGGCTCAGGCGATAGCCGAGGGTGCTTTGCTTGGCCTCTATACCTTTCGCCGGCACATCACCAAAGAGCCGGAATTTGGGGAAATCAAGGAGCTGACCATAGTTGACCCGGATAACAGTCGGCTCTCCCGACTAGAGCAAGGCTGTCGCCAGGGCCGGATTCTGGCGGAGGCGGCCAACCTGGCGCGTGACATGGTCAACGAGCCAGCCAACTATATGACGCCGACCATCATGGCGGAAACAGCCACCAGTCTGGCACGAAGTTATGGTCTGGAACTGACGATTCTGGGTCGGGAGCAGATGCAGGAGCTGGGGATGGGGGCACTCCTCGGCGTGGCTCAGGGAAGCCAGCAGCCACCCCAGTTTATCATCCTGCGCTATAAGGGTCGTGACTCGAATGAAAACGATGTCGCCCTGCTCGGCAAGGGGATAACCTTTGACTCCGGTGGTATTTCTCTGAAACCAGCCGAGGCCATGGGTGATATGAAGAGCGACATGGCGGGTGGGGCGGCGGTGATGGCGGCGATGAGTGCCCTCGCCCAACTTAAGCCCAAAATCAATGTTATCGCCCTTGTCGCCGCCACGGAGAACCTGCCCAGCGGCACGGCCCTGAAACCGGGTGATGTTCTGAAATCCATGATCGGTAAGACGATTGAGATTATCTCCACCGATGCCGAGGGACGGCTAACGCTGGCAGATGCACTGGGCTATGCCAAGAAACAGGGGGCCAAGGCACTCATTGATGTGGCCACGCTCACGGGCGCCATCCGGGTGGCGCTGGGCGATATCTGCACCGGAGCCTTTACCAATAATCAAGAACTGGTGGATAAGGTGATAGCCGCGGGGGCTGAGGCCGGCGAGAAAATCTGGCAGATGCCAATGTATGAGGAGTACAAGGAACAGAACAAGAGTGATGTGGCCGATATCAAGAACACCGGCGGGAGGAATGCCGGTGCTATCACCGGGGCGCAGTTCCTGGCCGAGTTTGCTGGTGATACACCCTGGGTGCATCTGGATATCGCTGGCACCAGACATGAATGAGAAAGAGCGCGGCTATCTGGGCAAGGGGGCCACTGGTGTCCCGGTGCGTACTCTGGTCAATTTCGTCCTGGCTCTTGCCAAGCCGTAGTAAAATATATATAGGGGGTCTTTTACCGTCTCCCCCCATATTCTTATTAAAAAGGCGGAGTTAGTGTCAGTAAGAGAGGGTGAAGCCCCTCTCCAAGGATTTCGTTCTCAGACACAAAACAAAGGAGGGTTTAGTTTATGAAGGTCAAGTGGCTAGGACATGCCTCTTTCCTGATTACCTCTGAGGCCGGCACCAAAATCATCACTGACCCTTATAATGTAGGCAGTGGCTTGAGCTATGGCGAGATAAGAGAGTCGGCTGACATTGTGACCGTCAGCCACGAACATGGCGACCACAACAATGTGGCGGCGGTCAAGGGCAGCCCGCAGGTGGTCAAGGGCGCTGGCGCTAAAGAAGCCAAGGGTATCAAGTTCAAGGGTGTCTCTACCTATCATGATGAAGCCCAGGGAGGCCAGCGTGGGCCAAATACAGTCTTCTGCTTTGAAGTCGATGGCCTGAAAGTCTGCCACCTCGGTGATTTGGGTCATGCCTTGAGTGACAAGGATGTGGCCGAAGTCGGCAAGGTTGATATACTGCTGGTTCCCGTGGGCGGGTTCTTCACCATTGATGCCAAGGTGGCTACGGCGGTCAGCGGCAAGCTGGCACCTAAGGTGATTATCCCGATGCATTTCAAGAATGACAAGCTTGCCTACCCCATCGCCGCGGTGGATGATTTTATTAAGGGGAAGTCGGGTGTTACCCAGCCTAATGCCAGCGAGGTTGAATTTAAGCGGGGCAAACTGCCGGCCGCCACGCAAATAGTAGTCCTGAAACCGGCTTTATAGAGAGTGTTGGTGACGGCAGCGGCTACGGAGGAATGAGGCTTGATATTTGAGGCTTCAGAGTTTGTTTTCAAACCTCCGCCAGTCGTGTCACGGGCGCGGCGTGTTTTAATCAAGCCGAGCGCCTGTTATCCGGCGCCTTATCCGGTAAGTACCGGCCGGGAAATCCTGGCCACAATGGTCAGGGGTATCCGGCAGGTCAGTGATGCCGATATTCTGATACTCGAGGGTACTCCGGGTGGGGAGCCGGTCTATCCCATATATCAGTCGCTGGGCTACGATTTTCCGCGGGTCTTGATGCTGGATGTCAAGGATTGCATCTGGGTGGAGGTAGACAATCCTCTACCCAAGGCGCTGGCTGTGCCCACCTTCTGGGTACCCAATGTCATCCTGTCCAGCGATTATCTCATCACGGTGTCGCCGCTAAAGGTGGCCGGGGGGTGGGGCAATCTCAGCATTATGAACATGCTCACCTTGCTGCCGAGCAGTAAGTACCGGGGCGAGGCCGCCGCCGGGTGGGGGGCTCTGGCTAGTCTGGGGATTGAAAAGGTGGTGGCTGACCTCTACTTCACCTTGCCCTTTGACCTGGGGATAATTGAAGCCCGACAGAAGTTCATTACTTCAGATGACCCGCTTCAGGGTAAGGTTGAACCGTATGGCAAGATATTTGTCGGCGAGCCTTATGAAGTAGACCGCGAAGCCTCACAGGTACTGGGTATCAAGACGGGATATCTCGACCTGATTCGGGAAGCCAAAATCGGTTTTGAATTCTAAGAATACCTTATCGTGAAATCAGCGTAAGCCCCGCTATGTTCTGACCAATCGGTCTCGACTCTTTCCACTCTGGCGCCGGGTGGCCCCATTTTGAGGTGCTCGATTAGCCTTTCCAGCTTAGCTTTCTCTCCCTCCGCCCGCACTTCCACCGCCCGACCCCCCGACAGATTGTGCACATAGCCGGTGAGACCTAATTCACTCGCCCGCCTCTGGGCGAAGGCGCGAAAGTAGACGCCTTGAACCCGACCGTAGACAATCGCTCGCACTGCCGCTAAGTCAGCCATATATCACTCGGGCAGGGGGACAGGTTAGTAAACAATATCCTCATTCTTATCTTCAGATGAGCCTTAATAGAGGCGATGGCGTATGCCTGTCCAGTCGATTCAGGCCATACCGGTGGGCCAGTTCAATGGCTTCATTGAATTCTTTGTCTGTTATGCGACGGGACAATCGTGGTAAATCAAAGGCTTTATGGCAGGGGTGGTACTGGGCCATGATGTTAAGGTAGGTGTCGCGGGATACCTCCTGAGACAGGAAACGAACAACCTCTTCCGTCCCGGCCAAGCGATTCGGCAGCACCAGGTGGCGCACCAGCAGGCCGCGCTGAGCGACACCCCGCTCGTCCATCTGGAGGTCGCCCACCTGACGGTGCATTTCCTTGACGGCGGCCTGGTTTGCCCGGGGGTAGTCCTTGATGCCGGAGAGTTGCTCGGCGATTCTGGCATCAGTGTACTTCATATCGGGCATGTAAATGTCAACAATCCCATCCAGGAGACGCAAAGTTTCCAGAGAATCGTAACCGCCGGTATTGTAGACCAGCGGAACAGAAAGCCCTTTTCTTACGGCTATCTCAAGGGCGGCCAGTATATGGGGCACGACATGGGTTGGGCTGACCAGGTTGATATTGTGGCAGCCCTGCGTCTGAAGAGAGAGCATCATGCCGGCCAGCTCGTCGCTGGTTACTTCCGTGCCCTCGCCGAGCTGGCTGATGGTGTAGTTCTGGCAGAAGACACACTTGAGATTGCAGTAGGCAAAGAAGATGGTACCGGAACCATGCCCGCCCACGAGGGGTGCCTCTTCGCCAAAGTGCGGGCCGTAGCTGGAGACCACGACCTCCCGCGTAACCTGGCACTTGCCCTTCTGGCCGGCCAGACGGTCGACACGGCACTCCCGCGGGCACAGGCGGCACTCTCGCAGGATTTCTCTGGCTGGCGCCACCCGTGCCTTGAGCTCTCCAGTCTGGTAAAGTCTCTGGTAAGCGGCTATCAGCCTATTCCTCCTCGGCCTCTTCTTCCTCGCGCTTCTTATGCTTCTTCCCGATTACCTCGACGGTTGCCGGAGGCTCAACAACCGTGGTCGTGACTGGTTTCTTGGCCTCCTTTTTGGGTTTCTTCGCCTCGTGGTGTCGATAATCACGACTGCCCATACTGGTACCTCCTTCCCTTGGTATTAGGGTAATCACTGCGACTAATTGAAGTTTAGCAAAGATGAGTTTGAGTGTAAAGCCAGTGCGGAGATTGGTAAAGAGGCATACCGGCTCTAGTAATCCCGGTGGAGCTTTTCCAGAGCGGCGCGGGCGGCCTCCGACTCAGCGGCTTTCTTGCTCTTGCCGGAGCCCCGCCCCAACAGGGTGTCCCCAACTCTCACTTCAACCGTGAACCGCTTGTCGTGGTCAGGGCCAGTGGATTCGATGACATGGTAGGTAGGTGTTTGTTGCTCTTTGGCCTGGATTAGCTCCTGAAGCTCCGATTTATAGTCGATGCTGTCTCCCCGGGTCACTGCCTCTTGCAGGTCTGTCTCCAGGAGCCTCAGGGTGAAGTCTCTGGCCCGGGCTAAGCCCTGGTCGAGGAAAATGGCGCCGATGACGGCTTCGATAGCCCCCGCCAGGTTAAGCGGCTTTTGCCGTCCGCCGCTGGCTTCCTCCCCCTTCCCGAGATGCAGGTGGTCGCCCAGCCCAATAGCCTGAGCCATGCGGGCCAGCGTCTCGCGTCGCACCAGAGCGGCGCGGAGTCGGGTCATCTGCCCTTCGGTAAACTGCGGGAAGTCCTGATACAGCCTCTCGGCCACTACCAGCCCCAGGACAGCGTCACCCAGGAATTCCAGCCTCTCGTTGGGGGTTGGGGCAAGGTCCGGGTTCTCATTGACATACGAGCTGTGAACCAGGGCCTGCTCCAGCAGTGAGATGTTATTGAAGGTGATGCCCAGGCTTTGCTGCCAGGTGGTTAAGTCAGTCAAGGTTATCTTCCTTTAAGCCAGTTCCTAGAGTTCAGGATAAAGCTTCCGGGCTGACTCTGTCAAACAGTACCGCGATTGTTTCGTAACCTATCCCCCTGCCCCCTTCCCCGATTGTCATCGGGGGAAGGGGGAGTAGAGTAAGAGAGGCGAAGCCTCTCTTGAACTCACCTAAACGGGAAGCTTGAAAGGGTGAAGCCTCTTCAAAATAACTTCTTCCCCCTCTCCAGAAGCTCTCCTGTGGGGCGTCTAAGAGGGGGTTTGCCATCTTTACCCTCTGAGTGGGTGTCTAAGAGTCCCGACTGGTCGGGACTCTTTTTATCCTCTCCCCCTCTCCTTCTAGGAGAGCCGAGAAGTACGAAAGGCAAAATATTGACCTGCACTTTCCGATTTGGAGCTGAGGATAAACTGACGGCGAAGCCGAAATAAAACAAGTCACAGACTTAAGCTAGCTAGTATGATAGGCAGATGCAATAACATGTTTGACCCCAGTCTGGTTACACAATCAGATGAATTGTTCAACTGGCTCTAGTTGAACAAGAAGATGGAATGTTCAGTTTTGCCAAGAGAAAGGATGGTTCGCAATTTGTTTCTTGATGAGTCTAAGGATATGCCGGCATGTTGCCTACTGGTCCAACCTTTACCAAGAAGCACCCGGACTGCTGAAGCAAGGAATGAGCTGGTGTAAGCGGAGTGTCCGGCTAAGTGGGCTAAGGTTAGTCCCGGAAGAGCTGCGCTTTCTCAGAGGGTAGCGAAAACCTATGATGCTAAGACCTTAAAGAGCTTTTGCCCGGCCGAGTTTGACAACGCCCCAGAATTCAAATATAGTCTTAACCAGAAAATCCTCACCACAAAGGAATAGTGTGGTTGTACTTTCTGATTTCCGTTGGTCATTTAGACTTCTGGCGACCAGCTCGGCACCAGGAAGAACGAAGAGAGTTGTCAGGGAACCGCCTAGAGGGTTGAAATGAATAACAAGGCGCACTCGGACAGAAAGTTACGCTGAATACACGCCTGAGGAAGTAGCCTTAGTAATGCGGCTAAACGTTTTTGTCCGCATGAGGTGGTTTGCCGTTCTCGGGGTCATCATCGCCACCCTAATTGCCTCAAGAGTACTCCACATTGGCTTCCCCACCCTTCCAATTTATGTGATCTGCGCCATTATGGTTTTGTATAATCTGGTGTTGCTTCGCCAGACACAGAGTCTGAAAACAGAAAAAACTGGCGTAGTAGTCCCTAAAGCCAGGACTTACAGCTACATACATATTTTCCTTGACATGATAGGACTCGCTGTGCTTCTGCATTTCGCCGGGGGAATAGAAAATCCCTTTATTTTTTTCTTTTTACTTCACATCATTCTGGCTAGTATAGCGCTTCCCTATAGGACGGTGTATATGCTAGCCACCGCAGCGATTTTAGTTGTTACGCTACTGGTGGGACTGGAGTATGCCGGAGTAATACCTCACCACAATCTGGTGGGATTTGCCGCTCCGACGCTATACCAGGAAGGGAGCTACATTCTGGCCGTTCTCGTTGCTTTGGCAACCCTCCTCTACGCCAGTACCTATATGGGCACCGCTATTTCAGGGGAGTTAAGGAAGAGACAACGGCAGGTAGTGGAATTAGGGGAGCAACTTCTCGAGGAGAAAACGAGAGAACTCGAGGAGTCTTCCAGAGAAATAGCCAAGCTGGAAGAGGAGAAAAGTCGCTTTCTTCGCTTTCTCGGTATTGCGGCTCATGACCTGAAAGCTCCTCTTACGGCTATTCAGGGTTTTTTGTGGGTTATGTTAGGCGGATATTCCGGGGAACTCAATGACAAGCAAAGAAACATGCTGGAAAGGAGTAGCCGGCGAATTACCGAGCTACTGAGCCTAATTAGTGACCTTCTGGACATCCCTCGCATCGAAACTGGTCAAATTCTCCAGGAGATGAAAGAGGTTTCCTTAGCTCAGATAATCGAAGGTTGCGTCGATGACCTGAGTAACAAGGCGAAGGAAAAGGGGTTAGAGCTAAGAATGGAATTGCCCCAGAGTTTACCTAAGGTTAATGGTTCGAGCGCGAGGCTCCAGCAGGTAATAATCAACTTGTTGGACAATGCCATTACCTATACGCCTGATGGTGAAGTAACCGTTAGAGTAAGTGAAAAGGGTAATGACATATGGATTGAAGTTATGGATACTGGAATTGGCATCGCCCCTGAAGACTTGCCCCAGCTCTTCACCGACTTTTTCCGCGGCAGCAGAACGGAGACAAAAGGGACTGGACTGGGGCTGTCTATAGCTAAGAGAATAGTCGAGGCTCACGGAGGCAACATCTGGTGTGAAAGTCCATGCCCTGAAGTCAACAAAGGAAGCAAATTCATCTTTACCTTGCCTAAACTGCGTGAAGTTGAGCCGAGGTGGTATTGAGAGTAGAAGCCAATGTAGAGCAGGCTCTGGAAAATGCCAGAGCTGGCATTATTGTTGGGGCAGGTCTCCACTCGAGCAGCCAAAGATAGTGCCCAAAGTGAGTGCCTACCATCACATCATGTTGGATTACCACTCGGAGCTGTAGTATAATAGGAGTGCAAACATGGCAGAAGAGAAGATATTAGCGGTTGATGATGACCCTGACATTTTAGATGCGTTGACTATGATTCTTGAATCTCAAGGCTACCAAGTAGTTACGGCGCGGAATGGTTTAGAGGGCTTAGCTAGAATTGAAGCGGAAAAGCCAGATTTGATGATTCTTGACCTGCTCATGCCAAAGATGGACGGATTTGCTCTCTGCAAGGAGTTACAAGAGCCGAGGTGGGCGAAGTACCGGAATATGCCAATTCTGGTTCTCACCTCAGTAAGAGAGGAAGCCGCTCGGCGCCGTTATGAGCTTGAAACAGGCCATGAGCTTGAGGTGGATGATTATATAGAGAAACCTTTCCCCCCCGACATCTTGCTGGAACGAGTAAAGAAACTTCTCAAAAGGAACAAGAAGTCTTGATTTGTCTGGCAAACTCAGCACTTAAGAGGAGGAGCGGACATGGAAAAGAAAGCCAAAATCTTGCTTGTTGATGATGATGTTGACTTTGTGGAGGCGACGAAGATTGTCTTAGAAAGTAAGCCCTACGAGGTAATCGTGGCCTATCAAGGTGAGGAGGGGCTGCAAAAGGCGAGAAAAGAAAATCCCGACTTGATTCTTCTGGATGTAATAATGCCAGTAAAAGACGGGTTTGCGGCTGCGGAACAGTTCAAGAAAGACCCTCAACTCAGTAAGATTCCCGTAATAATGTTAACTTCTTTCTCTACGAGGGGGGCAGGAACCGGTATACCGCGCAGCCGAGGGGCTGCTCTTGAAGCTGAAGATTATGTTGAAAAACCAATTAACCCCCAGGAATTACTGCGCAAAGTAGAGACATACCTGAAACCACGCACTCGCGGGTAACGATAATGCATACCGTTAATCCAGCCTCATTCCTACCTCGCCAAGGAGGCTTTGTAGTTGGAAGCAATTACCATCACGATTGAAGGACGCGAGGTAAGTGGTTACCCCGGCATGACTGTTCTCCAGCTAGCCCAGGAGTCGGGGATAGACATTCCCACTCTGTGTCACGACCCCTGTCTTGCCCCGGTTGGTGCGTGCCGGCTCTGCCTGGTAGAAGATGAGCCCTCAAAGGCGATACTTGCGGCGTGCGTTACTCCAATAAGACCGGGAATGGTAATCAACACACGGTCGCCACGGGTACTCGAGCGCCGGAAGGTAATTATCCAGCTCATGCTGGCCAGCCATCCCGATTCCTGCCTGGTCTGTGATAAGGGCAACCGCTGTCAGTTAAGGAAGCTGGCGGCTGAGCTTGGCATTGGGCTGATTAGGTTCCAGAGGATTCCACAATCAGGCGTCATTGAGGAGGTCAACCCATTCATTGAAAGGGACCTCTCCAAGTGTGTTTTGTGCGCCAAGTGCATTCGGGCCGACCACGAGCTGGTGGTCGAGGGGGCGATAGATTACATCGGTCGCGGCTTTACCACCAAGCCGGCAACACTGAATGATGTGCCTCTGGAACAGTCCGAATGTACCTTCTGCGGCACCTGTGTTGCCCTGTGCCCCACTGGCGCCCTGATGGAAAAGGAGCGGACCTACCACGGCACCACGGTAAGCGTCGTCGATACCGTATGTCCCTTCTGTGGATGTGGGTGTAGCCTCTCCCTCGAGGTCAAGGATAACCGCGTAGTACGGGCCAGACCGGGCCGAGAAAGCCCCGTCAACCGCGGTGCTCTTTGTGTCAGGGGAGCTTACGGCTACGATTTCATACATAGTGCCGATAGGCTAACCAGTCCATTCATCAAGACAGACGGCAAGTTCGAGGCCGTATCCTGGGAACAGGCTTTAGACCGGGTGACCACTGAACTCAAGCGAATAAAGGCTGAGTACGGGGCCGAGAGTCTGGCCCTTCTTGGCTCATCAAAGTGCACCAATGAAGAGAACTATCTCCTCCAGAGATTCGCTCGGGCAGTCCTTGGTACCAACAATATCGATAACGGTAGCCGACTTTATAGCTCTCCCGGCCGGTTTGGTCTCGGCTGGTCCATCGGCTTCCCCGGGACGGCCAGTACCATCGATGAGCTGGAGCATTCCGGGGTGATAATGGTCATCGGGGCTGACCCCACTACCTCGGCTCCAGCCGTTGGTTATGCCATAAAACGTGCGGTAAAGTATAGTGGGGCGAAGCTCCTACTCATTGACCCACGGCCAACAAAGCTGACCGCATTCGCGCACCTCTGGTTAAGGCCCAAACCCGGTACTGATGTGGCGTTAATTAACGGCCTGGCCAGGGTGATTGTCGACGATAGACTGTTTGACGAAGAGTTGGTCGCGCGTAAGACAGACAATTTTGGAGAATTCGTGAAGGGATTGAAAGCGTACACCGATAAAAATGTAGAGAAGATAAGCGGTGTGAGCCGCCAGGAGATGCGTCGTGCGGCCCACCTCTTGGCCGGCGCGGAGAGGGCCTCAATCGTCTACGGGAATGGAATTACCCAGCGTGTGAACGGCACCGACAGCGTCATGGCTCTGGCGAATCTGGCCATGCTTACCGGTAACATCGGACACGGGCGGGGAGGCATCTTTGCCCTGCAGAGAGAAAACAACGCTCAGGGTGCCTGCGATATGGGTAGTTTGCCGGACTTCCTGCCCGGCTACCAGAGTCTGGATGACGCTCAGGCGAGGAAGAGATTTGAGGAGCGGTGGGGAACCCCCCTGCCAACCAGTCCCGGGCTGACGGCTCTCGAAATGATTGAGCGTGCCAGAGAGGGGAAGCTCAAGGGGATGCTGATTGTGGGAGAGAATCCAGTGGCCAGTTTCCCATCCCCCTCCGTGGTCAAGAAAGCCCTGGCCTCTCTGGAGCTGCTGGTCGTGGCCGATATGTTTATGACGGAAACGGCCAAGCTGGCAACAGTGGTCTTGCCGGCCGCCAGCTTTGCCGAGAAGGACGGTAGCTTTACCAATTTCGAGGGTAGGGTCCAGCCAATACGAAGGGCTATTGAACCGGTGGGCAATAGCTGGCCGGACTGGGAGATAGTCCGTCAGTTAGCCAGCCGGATGGGGCACCCGATGCCATATTCCTCGCCGCAAGAGGCGATGGATGAGATTCACGAGTTAGTTCCCTTATACCGGCGTCCGGCCGACGCCGAGCTCCAAGCCCAAGACCAGGCTGATCCGAAGGGTGCTCGCTTTTCCCCGGTCGAGTATGTCCCACCGACAGATATGTCGGCCGATGGGTATCCCTTAACTTTGCTCACCGGGTCAATACTGCACCACTTTGGCAGCGGGACACGGAGTTCAAGGAGCTTCACGGCTGAAGAAATTCTCACCGCAGGCCTGGGTGGAGGTCAGCGCGCCCGATGCCGAAGAGCTCGGCTTGAAGGATGGGGACGAAGTCAGAGTCGCCTCGCCGGTAGGGCAGATAACCACTGCCGTCAGGCTTAATGGGACATTGTCCCGGGGGATAATTTTCATGCCGATTTCATTCCCGGAGAGCCCCGTTTATGAGCTATTCAGTATAGACCTGGACACCCGAGCCAAGACCCCCTCTCTGAAAAGTTGTGCTGTAAGGCTGGAAAGGATTAGCGCACATGGTTGAGGAGAAGAGAGCTACTGAAGCTGACCTGGAGCGGATAGACAGTATCATCGCCAGATACCGTGAGCAGCGGTGGGGGCTAATACCCCTTCTCCATGAGGTCCAGGGGGTGATGGGTTATATCCCCCCTGAAGTAATACCGCGTATCGCCAGCGGTCTGGGTCTGTTTCCCGCACAGGTGCAGGGGGTAGTCACCTTTTATGCCCTGTTCTATACCGAGCCGCAGGGGAAGAACATGGTCAGGGTATGCCGCGGGACCGCCTGTCATGTGCGGGGCGGCAAAACAATATTGAAACTGGTCAGGCAACAGTTGGGCATTCAAGAGGGCGAAACCACTCCTGACTTCGAGTATACCCTGGAGACGGTTGCCTGCATCGGTTGTTGTGCCCTTGCCCCTAACGTGGTTGTCAACCGTAATATTCACGGTCACATGAATCCAAAAAAAGTAGCCTCGATATTGGGTCATTATGGGGGGCACTGAAATGCAGTCGGCAGGCACAAAGTCGCAGAATGGACAGCGTTCGGTCCGCGTCTGCCGCGGGTCAGGTTGCCCGGGCTCGGACCAAATTCTAAAAGGCCTGGAAGACGAAATAAGACGGCTCGGCCTGGATGTCCCGGTCCGTCTCACTGGTTGCCACGGTTTTTGTCAGGTCGGTCCAACTGTCATAGTGGAACCAGAAGATATATTTTACTGCCGCGTATCCGTCGAGGATGTTTCTGAAATTGTGCAGAAGCATCTGCGAGACCACCAGGTAGTAACCCGACTGCTCTACACCGACCCGATTACCGGTCAGACCAGGCCACACTACTCCGACATAAACTTCTATCAGAGACAAGAGCGTGTTCTGCTGCGTAACTGCGGCCGCATCAATCCGGAAAAAATCGAGGATTACCTGCAATGTGGTGGCTACCAGTCCCTGCGGAAAGTCCTGTTCAACATGACTCCGGAGCAGGTAATCGAGGAAATCAAGAAGGCCGGACTTCGCGGACGCGGCGGTGCCGGATTCCCAACGGCCACCAAGTGGGAATTGTGCCGCAAGGCTACTGGCTCGCCGAAATATGTTATCTGCAACGCCGATGAAGGCGACCCCGGTGCTTTTATGGACCGCTCCATCCTTGAGGCCGACCCACACAGCGTGCTCGAGGGGCTGACCATCGCCGCTTATGCCATCGGGGCAAGCCAGGGGTACATCTACTGCCGTGCCGAGAAGCCCCTGGCCATAGAGCGGCTAAGAATTGCCTTACAGCAGATGCCAGAACATAAACTGGTGGGTAAAAACATACTTGGTTCCAGCTTCAGTTTTGATATCGAGATAAGGGAGGGTGCCGGTGCTTTTGTCTGTGGGGAAGAGACCGCCCTCATGATGTCAATAGAGGGCAAGAGGGGTATGCCCCGACCTCGCCCTCCTTTCCCGGCTCAATCAGGTTTGGATGGCAAGCCAACCACTATCAATAATGTGAAGACACTGGCCTCAGTCCCGGTTATCATTGAGCGGGGGGCCGACTGGTTTGCCAGCATCGGCACTGAAAAGAGCAAGGGTACGGCCGTGTTTGCTCTCACCGGGAAGATTGCCAATAGCGGCCTGGTGGAAGTGCCGATGGGCACTCCGCTAGGCCATATTATCTATGACATTGGTGGCGGTATTCCCCGCGGTAAGCGGCTCAAGGCAGTGCAGACCGGCGGTCCTTCAGGGGGCTGTATTCCGGCCCGCTTCATTGATACCCCCGTCGACTACGAGTCTCTGAGCCAGATTGGGCTCAATCATGGGCTCCGGGGGAATGGTGGTGCTGGATGAGACCACCTGCATGGTGGAGATAGCCCGCTTCTTCCTCAGCTTCACCCAGTCCGAGTCCTGCGGGAAATGCACCCCCTGCCGTCTGGGAACGAGGCAGATGCTGGAAATCCTGACCACGAATTACCGAGGGCAAAGGACGCGATGAGGATATTGATACCCTGGTCGACTATAGCCAGAACCGTCAAGGAGTGCTCGCTATGCGGTCTTGGCCAGACTTCACCCAACCCGGTGCTTTCCACCATCAACTACTTTCGGGATGAGTATGAAGCCCACATCAAGGAGAAAAAGTGCCCGGCGGCTGTCTGCGACGCCCTGATGATATCGCCCTGCCAGCACACCTGCCCGGTGGGAATCAATATCCCCAAATATGTCGCCCATATTGCCGCTGGCGAATACCAGGAGGCGATTGACACTATCCGGGAGCGCAATCCCTTCCCGGCTATCTGCGGTCGCATCTGCCATCACCCCTGCGAACTCCGCTGCCGCCGTGGGGAACTGGATGAGCCGGTGGCTATCAGAGCGCTCAAGCGTTTTGCCGCCGACTGGTACTTCGAGAATGGGGCCGAAGAGCCGAAGCCATTCCCCCAGACTCACAAGCAGCGGGTGGCCGTAGTCGGGGCGGGACCGACCGGCCTATCCTGTGCCTATTTCCTGGCCCAGATGGGCTATCCGGCAACGGTCTTTGAAGCCCTGCCGGTCGGCGGCGGCATGCTATCGGTGGCCATACCTGAGTTCCGCTTGCCGCGGGAAATCATTCAAAAGGAGATTGATTATATCGCTAAGAAGGGCGTGGATATAAGGTACAACACCCCCATTAACGCGAATTTCACTGTGGAAGACCTTAAGAAAGACGGCTATAGCGCGGTCTTTATCGCGGCTGGTGCCCAGAGAAGCCAGCGCATCGGCATACCCGGCGAACTGGAGGATGTTGCCGGCTTCTATTACGGGCTGAGATTCCTGAGGGATGTAAAGCTTGGCAGGGAGGTCAAAATTGGCCGCCGGGTGGCGGTCATCGGCGGCGGCAATGTGGCCCTGGATGCCGCCCGCACTGCCCTCCGCCTGGGCGCCGAGGAGGTCAACATCTACTACCGGCGCTCCCGGGAGGAGATGCCGGTGACCGAGGTGGAGTACGACCAGGCCGTGGCTGAGGGTGTGCAGGTCAATTTCCTGGTCAGCCCCACGCGGATAGTCAGCGAGAACTGGGCAGTGACCGGGTCTGCAGTGTATTCGGATGCAGCTTGGCGAGACTGACCAGAGCGGCCGGCGGCGGCCGGTCCCAATCACTGGTTCGGAGTTCTTTGTCGAGGCGGATACCGTGATTGCCGCCGTCGGCCAGGCACCTGACCTCTCCTTCCTTCCTCCTGACAGCGCCCTGGAGCGCACCCGCTGGGAGACACTGGTGGTTGATAGCAATACCCTATCGACCAATGTGAGCGGGGTCTTTGCCGGTGGCGACTTTGTTACCGGACCGGGTATGGTGATCGAGGCCATCGCCGCTGGCCGGAGAGCAGCCATCGCCATAGACAAATACCTGAAGGGTGACACCACCCGGGTTGAGATATACGACCTTAAGGCCTAAGGTTGCCGCTGAGACAGGCAGCCCAGGAAATTGAGGAAACCTGGGAGGTGCAGCCGAGAGCAGCCGTGCCGACACTTCCCGTCCAGGAAAGAAAGCGGAGCTTTGCTGAGATAGAGCTCTGCTTCTCCGAGGAGAGAGCCAGGCAGGAAGCCAAGCGGTGCCTGAGATGTGACCTGGAAAAATAGCTACATGTTGCTCGCCCGATAGGAGGCTACTATGAAATCGATAACCAGGCAGAAACCATTTGAGGAAATCAAGAGACAGTTAGCCGGCTTTGACCGGCTGTTTATTATTGGCTGCGGCACCTGCACCACCATGACCAAGACCGGCGGGATTGACCAGGTCCTGGAGATGAAGGACCGCCTTCAGGAGCTAGGCAAGCGGGTCAGCGGCTGGACAGTTATTCCCACTGCCTGCGACGAAATGACCGAAGTAGCCATGAAAGAAAATAGCCGGGCTATTGAGAATGCGAGCTGTATTCTGGCAATGACCTGTGCCCTGGGGGTGCACCGGATGAGCCTGTATATTAACCGCCCGGTTATTCCGGCACTGGATACCCTGTTTATCGCTGTAGAAGATACGCCGGGCTATTTCCGTGAGGTCTGTGCCCAGTGTGGTCAGTGTATCCTCGGTGAAACCGCCGGCATCTGCCCGATCACCGCCTGCCACAAGGGCCTGGTGAACGGTCCCTGCGGCGGCACCAATAACGGCAAGTGTGAGGTCGATAAAGAAAAGGACTGTGCCTGGACTCTTATCTATCAGCGCCTGAAAGACCAGGGCCGGCTTGACTTGATGCGGAAGTATCACCCTCCGCGAAACTTTCAGGTAGTGCCGAGACCAAGAACGGTCAAAATCTAGTCGAGCGAGGAGGTTCGGACAATGGCATCACGCTTTAAAGAGGCCCTCAACTCCGGCAAGTTTGTTATTACCAGTGAGATTGCACCACCAAAGGGGACGAACCTGGAGAAGATGCTCCACCACATTGAGCTTCTCAAGGACAAGGTGGATGGACTTAATGTTACTGACCACCAGAGCTCGGTGATGCGATTCCCCTCCATTGGCGGCTGCCTGGCCATTAAGGAGCGAGGTGGTGAGCCTATTTTGCAGATGACCTGCCGTGACCGCAACCGCCTGGCTCTCCAAGCCGAGCTTCTCTTGGCCTATACCAGGGGGATAAGGAATGTCCTCTGTCTTACTGGTGATGCCGTTCCAGTAGGCGACCATAAGGAGGCCAAGGGTGTCTTTGACCTTGATTCCGTCCAACTACTGAGGACAATCCGGCTTGCTGGAATCGGGCAAGGACCTGGGCGGCAATAGCCTTGATGGCGCGGTGGAATTCTGCGCTGGCGCCATCGTCACGCCTGAGGCACGGCCGCTCGAGCCCCAGCTAATCAAATTTGAGAAGAAAGTTGAGGCTGGCGCCGAGTTTTTCCAGACCCAGGCGATCTATGACCTGGACAACTTCAGCAAATTCATGCAGTACGCCCGCCGAGTTTCCCGTCAAGATACTGGCCGGCATCGTCCTGCTATCTTCAGCCAGAATGGCCAAAGTATATGACGGAAAATGTGCCCGGCATCTTTGTGCCTCAAAAGTTGATTGATGAACTGGCAGAGCGCGCCCAAGGGCGGGGCATTAGCCAAGGGTATTGAGATTGCTGGGCGGATGATTGCCGCCTTGAAGAAGGATGCCATCTGCGATGGCGTCCACATTATGGCCATCGGCCGGGAGGAAGTAGTTCCCGATATACTGCGCGCCGCCGGGCTCTAGGTTAGGGCCTCATGTCGCCCTGGTTTCGATGTCCTCGATTTCTCCATTCGGGTCGGGACCGGTAGAAACTGACGGATAAACCAGCCACAGCCGCACTACGGAAGTGTCAGACAACAACCCGATGTCTTGTTTACTTGTGCTCTACAAGCAAAGCGACTTTGTCCCTTCAGTGATTGAGTGGCGTAAAGTAGATAATCGTGTACAGACGGTGCAGGGCTGCATGCCGACGACAGACGATATCAGCTATGAGCAAGTCTTTCGTCAGGTTTGTCGTACCTTCTCATCTGTAATCATAGCACCAGCTGAACCCGCCCTCAAGAAGAAATAGTCGCATACGGCCCCAGTTGGCCGAGTGCGAGGCAGTGGTCATTGTCAGGAACGGCGGAAAGCGGGAATGGACTAGGTAGTAACCGGCAGAGGCCATACCTTCCGCATGCGACTGAACATAGTGGCTTTTCGTGCAACCCGGTGCTCTTTAAGTTGAACCACATCTATGTACTTGTACTGTTCCTCTACTCGATCTTCCTCTCCTTTATTTCCGTTTTGAAGCTAGTATCGGGCACGAGTTTACGAATCGTCTGAATCCTTTTATGGGGCCGTCAGCGCGACGTACACTACCGGTGGCTTTCTTGAATTGTCTCGTTTGAGCGTAAATGTTTCTGGATAATTATTGATAAGAGACTGTAGCCGCTGGTGACCGTATGTCCGGGGATCAAATGCTGGATCCAATTGGCGAAGAACGGAGCCTGCTCGATAGGTCGCCTGTCGACGAGCAAAAGAACTTACTAAGGTGCTTCGTGGACAAGATTGAAATGAGTGAGTCGGAGGTGAAACTGCATTATAAGATACCCGTACTAGCTTCTGACAGTCCTCAGGAAGAGGTCAATTTTTTACCTTTCATACGACACGGTGAGGGGGCAGGGGGTGAGGTGATAAGCCGGCTCGGCACCTTCGTTGCCAATGAGCTGGGCGAGGTGATATAATTTTCCTGCGCTGGGGAATCGTCCAGCGGTAGGACAGCGGACTCTGGATCCGTTAAGCTAGGTTCGAATCCTAGTTCCCCAGCCACTCCACGTTGTGCCTTCTCTGCGTCCCTCTGTAGCTGAGCGTGTTTTCTGTTGTCCTTTCCCCGATTTGTTTGCTATAATAGCAGGGCATTGATGATAGACCGGGTGAAAGGAGGTCACAGGTGACAGAATACTACTACGATGTGGATGTCAAGCGTCATCGGGAAACCCTCTTCGGTCTCAAGAAGGAACTGCTAGAGAGTTTTGGCGCTTTTAATGGTAAGGTCTTCCAGGATGGGGCTCTGTCCCAGAAGACGAAGGAATTAATTGCTGTGGCCTGTGCCCACATAACGCGGTGCCCTTACTGTATTGCCGGGCACACACGTAAGGCTAAGGAATGCGGCGCGACTGACGAGGAAATCGCCGAGGCGATATTTGTCGCCGTAGCCATGAACGCCGGGGCTTCGTTAGCTCACTCCTCGATAGCCATGAAGGCGTTAAAATAGACCGCCAGTTTTCTCTGGTTAAGGGCGCATTCGTCTAGCGGCCTAGGACACCTCCCTCTCAAGGAGGAGATCACCGGTTCGAATCCGGTATGCGCTACCACACACTACTTTTGCCGAGTCATCTTGGTCCCCTCTGAGTTCTGTCGCGGTCAAGATTGAATCGAGAGGTAATTCGGCGTGATTTCAAGTCATCCGAGGGGTAGATTAGCGGTGGCTTGGCAACCGCCGGATAAAGTGGTATAATAACGACAAAAGTACACAAGGGTTAATACCTCCGAACCTTTAAGTTAGCCCAGCGAGGCTAGCAAGGGGCAAGGAACACCAGCAGTACAACCTCTTGCTAGCCACAGCAAGAGGTTTATTTTTATGACTGAAAAAGTTGTCATGACCCGGGAGGACATCCGGCGCAGTCTGGCCCGCATCGCTCACGAGATTATGGAGCGTAATAAGACTGTGGAAAATCTGGTGCTGGTCGGAATGCGCACCCGGGGCGTGCCTCTGGCCAGGCGCCTGGCGGCCAATATGGAGAACTTCGAGGGACTGAAAATACCCGTGGGCGCTCTGGACATCAGCTTTTACCGCGACGACCTCTCTCTACTGAATGTGCAACCCACCGTCCAGCACACCGATATCACGGTGAGCATTGATGACAGGTTTGTCGTGCTGGTGGATGATGTGCTCTATACCGGTCGGAGTACCCGTGCCGCCATGGATGCCCTTATTGACCTGGGACGGCCCCAATCAATTCAATTAGCCGTATTGATAGACCGGGGCCATCGTGAACTGCCTATCCGACCCGATTATGTCGGTAAGAACATACCCAGCTCCCGGGACGAGGAAATTCAGGTTCGCCTGATAGAGGTCGACGGCGTGGATGAGGTGGTCATCATTAGGAACAACCAGGCCACCGCCTCGCCCAAGCGAATCGAAGTTGAGGAGTTGCCATGACCCTAATTAAAAGAAGCCTGGTGACCATAGACGACCTGTCCTACGGGGAGATGGAGGCGATTTTCTCCCTGGCGGATGAGATGTCCGCCGCCATAGACCAGCAGTCCGGCCTGTGTCAGGGCAAGATTATGGCCAGCCTCTTTTTCGAGCCGAGCACCCGGACGCGGCTCTCCTTTGAGGCGGCGATGAATCGGCTGGGCGGCCGGGTGATTAGTGTTGTCGACGCTCAGGCCACTTCCCTGGCCAAGGGTGAGAGTCTGGCTGATATGGCCCGGGTGGTGGGGGGCTATGCCGACATCATCGTCATCCGACACCCCTGGGAAGGGGCGGCCAGGGTGATGGCCGACTACGCTGGCATCCCGGTGATAAATGCCGGCGATGGCGGGCATCAGCACCCGACTCAGACCCTGTGCGACCTTTACACTCTCCAGAAGGAAAGGGGCAGTATCCGGGGCCAGAAAATTGCTCTCTGGGGCGACTTGAAGTACGGGCGAACCATCCATTCCCTCATTTTTGCCCTGGCTAAGTTCGGCGCCGATATCCTGTTCTGCCCCAGCCCCGGTCTGGAGGTGCCGGAACATGTGGTCAAGAAGCTGGTTGCGGAGTATGGCGGTGAGGTAAAGAAATACCCGCTCCAAAACCAGACCGTGAAAAAGAAAGAGTCGGTACCCCTTGATGCCATATATATCACACCGAGCAGTCCGCACCAACTGGCCATGATGCCGGATATTGATGTTGAAATTGAGCTTAAGACCGGGGTGGATGCGCTCTATGTTACCCGACCCCAGAAAGAGAGATTCACGGCGGTTGAGGCCGCCGAAGACTTGAAGAGGAAGTATCCGGTGGTGGATAAGCGACTGCTCCGGGACAAGGCCTTTCGCAAGTCGCTGGTCATGCACCCGCTGCCGCGGGTTGACGAATTAGCCTACGACCTGGACGCTGACCCGCGGAGCAAGTACTTCAAGCAGGCGGAGCGGGGTGTGCCCGTCAGGATGGCGCTGACTGCTCTCTTGCTGGGAGTAAAAGAAGTGCCCATCCCGAAAGAAGCCGAACTGCCTGTGCCCAGAATTGACTATCCCCGCTACCAGCACGATTCTGCATTGAAGTGCCCCAATTCCACATGTGTCTCGGTACAGGCAACGGAAACGAAGTACATCAAGCCGCTATTTAAGATTGTGGATGTGACGCCATTGACCTTGAGATGTGTCTATTGTGAGCACGGCTTTGAGCCGAAGTATATCGCCAGTTCCGATTGGCATGAGGGGAAACTGGAGAATAAGAAATACCATCGGGCGGACAGCCACTGGGTCAGGAAGATTAAGCCGGAGAACCTGATTGTCTTTGAATCCGCCCGGGAAGCCGAGGCATTTGGTTTCAAGCCGAGCCACTTTGCGGTCAGGAAGTCGGACAAAGAGCCATGAAGCCTTTGCTTATCCCGAAGGGTCGAATAATTGACCCCAGCCAGGGGCTGGATGAGGTCGGTAGCCTGCTGGTTGCCAAGGGTAAAATCTCGTGGCGGGGCAAGGGGGAAATGCTCCCGCCCGCGACCGACTATGAAGTCCTGCCGGCTCAAGGTCTGGTTGTCTGTCCGGGATTCATCGACCTGCACTGCCACCTGAGGGAGCCGGGCTTTGAGGAAAAGGAGACCATCGCCAGCGGAACCAGAGCGGCGGCCCGGGGTGGCTTTACCACCGTCTGTTGCATGCCCAATACTAACCCGCCCCTGGATAGCGTGGCCACTATCCGGCTTGTCAGAACCAAAGTGACCGCCGAGGGTGTGGTTCGCGTTCTGCCTATCGGCTGTATCTCCAGAGGCAGGCAGGGCGAGGAGTTAGCTCCGCTGGCTGACCTGGCGTTAGCCGGGGTGATTGGCTTCAGCGACGATGGCAGCCCGGTAATGAATTCAGAGCTGATGCGGCGGGCACTGGTATATAACCGTGTCTTAGGCTTGCCCATCATTGATCACTGTGAGGATACGAACCTCTCGGCGGGCGGGGTGCTCAACGAAGGCAGAATCTCAATCAAGCTGGGCCTGCGCGGCATACCGGCGGCGGCTGAAGAGACGATGGTGGCCCGCGACCTGGCGCTGGCTAAAGAGACCGGCGGCCGACTTCATATTGCCCATGTCAGCACGGCCGGCTCGGTGGAGCTGGTGCGCCGGGCTAAGAAAGAAGGCGTGCGGGTTACCTGTGAGGTCACCCCGCATCACCTCACCCTGACGGAAGATGCGGTCGTCCGGCATGGTGCCCAGGCTAAAGTCAATCCGCCATTGCGGACAAAGAAGGATATTCAAGCTTTGATTCAGGGGTTGCGGGACGATGTGATTAATGTGATTGTCACCGACCACGCTCCGCACACCGTGGCCGATAAGCGACTTGACCTGGCTGAAGCGCCCTCCGGCATCAGCGGCCTGGAAACAGCGCTGGGCAGTCTCATGAGTCTGGTGCACGAAGGAGAGATAACGCTGCCCAAACTTATCTCCAAGCTGACCTGGGAGCCGGCCAAAATAATTGGTGACGAATACGGCCAGCTGGGCACACTGGTTATCGGCGCACCGGCAGATATTACCATCTTTGACCCGAATAAGGAGTGGCTGGTTGATACCAGCACCTTTGCCTCTAAAGGCCGGAACACGCCCCTGGCTGGTGCTCTGCTCAGGGGCAAGGTAATGGCTACAGTCTTTGGGGGCAAGCTCGTGTACAAAGATAATTCTATCAGATTGGAGGGAGGTGCCGGATGCTGAAGAAGTTCTTGTTAACCGCAGGGATAGCGGCAGGGGTCTTTGGTCTCTGTATTGGCATGTTTGCCATCCTTAGCCTGTGGGACATTGAAAATATTGTTCTGGTGGGTGTTCTTTATTACACGGCTTTTTACCTGGCTCCGGCCGCCTTCCTGGTGGGTGTTATCGGCAGTGCAGTCTGCGCCGTCAGGTCTATGATAGTAAAACGAATATGAGGCACATGACAAAAGAATTTGGGGGGTCAGAGAGGAAGCAAGGCCTGATTATTGAAAACGGGGAGTCTGAGAGGGGCGAAGCCCCTCTCAATTAAAACCTCCCCCTTCCCCTTGAGGGGAAGGGGGACACAGGGGAATAGGGTTAAACAAATGTCAAAGAAAGCAATCCTCGTCTTAGCCGATGGCTCGGTCTACACAGGCTATGCCTTCGGCGCCGAGGCTGATACCTACGGCGAGGTCGTCTTCAACACCAGCATGACCGGCTATCAGGAAATGCTCACCGACCCCTCCTACGCCGGGCAGATTGTCGTGCCTACCTATCCCCTCATCGGCAACTACGGCGTAAATGAGGAGGATGTGGAATCAAATAGAATCCAGGTCCGGGGCTTTATTGTCCGGGAGGAATGCCTTGAGCCCAACCATTACCTGAACCAGAAGACTATCCACCAATATCTCGCCGAAAGCGGCATCCCGGGAATCTATGGCGTGGACACGCGGGCCATCACTCGCAAACTGCGCTCCTTCGGCGTGATGATGGGCTATATGACCACGGAAAAGACCCCCCAGGAGGCGCTGGCGGAATTGAAAAAGGCGCCCGACTACGGCTCGATTGATTTTGTCCGGGAGGTTACCTGCACCGTCCCTTACCAGTGGCCATCGGGCGGGGCCGACCCTGAGTTTCAATGTAGTCGTGCTGGACTGCGGCCTGAAATTCAATATTCTGCGGTTGCTGACCAAACGGGGGTGCCGGGTGACGGCCGTGCCCTGCACGGCCTCGGCCAAGGAAATCCTGGCGATGAATCCCGACGGCATTGTCCTCTCCCCCGGCCCCGGCGACCCCGAGTTGCTGGACTACATTGTGAACACGGTGAAAAAGCTCGTCGGCAAGAAGCCGATTATGGGCATCTGCCTGGGCAACCAGCTTATCGCACCGCGCTTTCGGCGGGAAGCACTTTCAAGCTGAAGTTCGGCCATCGCGGCGGCAACCACCCCGTACGGGAACTGGCCACGGGCCGAATCCATATTACCGCCCAGAACCACGGCTATGCCGTTGACCCGGATACTGTTAGTAAGGAGCTGGAGGTGACGCACATCAACCTGAATGACGGCACAGTGGAAGGCCTGCGCCATAAGGAACTGCCCATCTTCTGCATCCAGTACCACGGCGAGGCCTCCCCCGGCCCCCTGGACAATACCTATCTCTTTGACCAGTTCATTGAGATGATGAAGAGGAAATAGACAATCTAATTCTAGAAAGGGGAACCAGAAATTGGACAAGGTGAACAGATGGAACAACTAAAACAGGCTGTAGAGGAGGTTAATTATCTGCGCACGCTCCACTTCCGGAACGGCGAGTTCAACGCCTGGAAAGATAGAGTGTGCCGGATACTGGAATCAGCCTATGGGAAGGAATCGTTGGAATATAAGAGGTTTGTTAACGCTCCGGGAACCACTTTTATCACCCGCACGGAAGTGGGTCAACAGGAGGATTATCACTTTCGCCTTGACTGCTATGAGGCCGCGCTTAAGTCGCTGATAAATTGAAAAGGTGCGATGGCTTCCCCCCCTTTTGTAAAGGGGGATTGAGGGGGTGAGGGAGTAAAAAGATGGCAAGTGAAGTCAACAAAACTGCAAACAAATTAGACGAATTGATACAACTAAGTAGTGAATTATCAGAATACGTTGGTTATGTTGCTGATTTGGTCAATGGGCATAGTCTGAGTAAAGAAGAGCAACAGCGTGCCGGTCAACTATTTCGCACAATCGGCTACAAATCAGGGTCTCTAGGAAAACTTATCACCGATTTAACAAATGAGAAGTGAATTGTTAGCAGATGGTACACGTCAGAACATGTGGAACGTAGCTCTTCGTGTTCCTATTGATAATATTTCGTGGTATGGGGTTGGTTTTTGCGTTCAAGTAGTCAATAGGGCTATTGGCAAGCTAGAGGACGAGATTAAGAAAGGCACAAGAGACAAACAGGGTAATTTACTAGGAAAATCTCAGAAATTTGGTTTAGAACCTCCAAAGGCTTTTATTGCACATGGTGGAAGGTCCGGCATATTAGACAAACTTCGTGAATTTATTGAAGCTCTTGGGATAAAGCCTGTTATAGTTGAGTTATCTCCCACAAGAGGAATGACTGTGGACGAAAAAGTTAACAAGTATATTTAAAGATGCAGATTGTGGCATAGTTCTTGCTACAAAAGGAGGCATTGTCGACACTACAGGAGCGAAGCCAAAGCAACACCCACGGCTAAACGTCATTGATGAATTAGAGAGATTAAGAGCAGCTTTTCCCGAAAAAACTATACTCCTTGTAGAAAGAGGAGTTGATTTACCATCAAACATTAGTGGATTAACCTATGAACCTTTCGTAGGCCAAAGTATGGACAGGGCTTTCACTGCAATAGCAAGAGAATTAGCAGAATTCGGGATATTAAAAGCGGTGAAGCCGTAAGTATAGGAGTAACATTTGAAACCCTCTAAAGTCTTAATCATCGGCTCGGGGCCGATCATCATCGGGCAGGCGGCGGAGTTTGACTACGCCGGCACGCAGGCCTGCAAGGCGATGCGCGAGGAGGGCGTTACCTCGGTGCTGGTCAACTCCAACCCGGCCACCATCATGACCGATGAGGACATCGCCGATATTGTCTATATCGAGCCGCTGACCGTGGAGATGCTCACCCGCATCATCGAGCGGGAGCGCCCGGATGGGCTTGCTGCCCACCCTCGGCGGGCAGACCGGGCTTAACCTGGCCGTGGAGCTGGCCGATGCCGGCGTCCTGGATAAATACAATGTCCGGGCTCTGGGCACGCCCATCCAGACCATCCGCAACGCCGAAGACCGCGAGCTTTTCAAGCAGCTGCTCATCTGCATCGGCGAGCCGGTGCCGCCCAGCGCCACCGTCACCAGCCTTGAAGAGGCGAAGAAGATTAGCCAGCGAGATCGGCCTGCCGGTCATCATCCGCCCCTCCTACACCCTGGGCGGGACGGGGGGCGGCATGGCCCATACCTGGGAGGAACTGGAGGCAGTGGTCACCAACGGGCTGGCCGTCAGCCCCACCCACCAGGTGCTGGTGGAGCAATCGGTGGCGGGCTGGAAGGAGATCGAGTACGAGGTCATGCGGGACGCCGCCGATAACTGCATCACCGTCTGCAACATGGAGAACATCGACCCGATGGGCATCCATACCGGCGACAGCATCGTGGTTGCGCCCAGCCAGACCCTGACCAACAAAGAATACCAGATGCTGCGGACGGCCAGCCTCAAGATTATCCGCGCCCTGGGCATCGAAGGCGGCTGCAACATCCAGTTTGCCCTCGACCCGAAGAGCGAGCAGTACTATGTCATCGAGGTCAACCCCCGGGTCAGCCGCAGCTCGGCCCTGGCCAGCAAAGCCACCGGCTATCCCATCGCCCGGGTGGCCGCCAAGATTGCCGTGGGCAAGCGCCTGGACGAAATCCCCAACGCCGTCACCGGCAAGACGATGGCTTCCTTCGAGCCGGCGCTGGACTACGTGGTGGTCAAGATTCCGCGCTGGCCCTTTGACAAGTTCGCCTCGGGCGACCGCATCATCGGCACCCAGATGAAAGCCACCGGCGAGGTGATGGCCATCGACCGCACCTTTGAGGCGGCCTTGCAGAAGGCGGTGCGCTCGCTGGAGTTCGGCAAGAAGTCGCTCCTCTGGGAAGACCGGAGTGGAAGCTGGACAACGACATCAACTCCTATCCCCTGGAGCCGACCGACCTGCGACTCTGGGCGATCATGGCGGCCCTGCGGCGGGGCATAGCGCCGGAAGCTATCGCCGAGCGCACCAGGATTGACCTCTGGTTCCTGGACAAGCTCCAGAATATCGTCGATATGGAAAAGCGACTCCTCGCTCAGCCGCTGACCCCGGAGCTGCTGCGGCAGGCAAAGCGGCTGGGCTTCTCCGATGAGCAGATTGGCACCCTGGCCGACCGGCTCCCCGAGCAGGTGAGGCAGCTGCGCCACGAGTGGAATATCCGCCCGGTCTACAAGATGGTGGATACCTGCGCCGCCGAGTTTGATGCCGCCACCCCCTACTTCTACAGCACCTACGAAGCAGGAGAACGAGGCTGAGCCAATCAAGGAAAACAAGGCGGTGGTTATCGGCAGCGGGCCTATCCGCATCGGGCAGGGCATTGAGTTCGACTACTGCAGTGTGCACTCGGCCTGGGCACTGCAGGAGGCGGGCTACAAGAGCATCATGGTCAACTCCAACCCGGAGACCGTCTCCACCGATTTCGATACCAGCGACCGCCTCTACTTCGAAGCCCTGGATGAAGAAAGCCTGCGTGATATTCTGGAAAACGAGGGGCTGCTCGGGTGAAAACAACGGTCATCCGGCCGTCCATCGTCCAGTTCGGTGGGCAGACGGCCATCAACCTGTCTCAGCCTCTGTCCCGCGCTCGGCATGCCTCTGCTTGGCTCCAGTGCCGATACCATCGACCTGGCCAGCGACCGGGGCCGGTTTGAGAACTTCCTCAGCCAGCTGGGTATTCCCCAGCCGCCCGGGGCGGGCGTGACCTCGGTGGACGAAGCCCTCAATGTGGCCAAGCTCATCGGCTACCCGGTGCTGGTGCGTCCCAGCTATGTCCTGGGCGGGCGGGCGATGGAGATCGTCCACGATGCCACCGAGCTTATCCGCTATATGAGCCTGGCGATCGAGCTGGACACCAAGCACCCGGTGCTCATTGACAAATACCTGGAGGGCAAGGAGTGCGAGGTGGATGCCATCTGTGACGGCGAGACGGTCTTCATTCCCGGCATCATGGAGCATATCGAGCGGGCGGGAGTGCACAGCGGCGACTCCATGGCAGTCTATCCCGGTGTGAACCTGACCGAGCAGGAAGTAGACACCCTCGTTGACTATGCCATCCGCATCGGGCTGGGACTGAAGATTAAGGGGCTGATGAATATCCAGTTTGTCATTATGCCGGGCAGATGGCGGCCGGGAGTCGTCAGTGTATGTCCTGGAAGTCAACCCGCGGGCCAGCCGCACCATCCCCTTTATCTCCAAGGTCACCGGCGTGCCGATGGTCAAGGTGGCCACCAAGGTCATGCTGGGCAAGAGCCTCAAAGAGCAGGGCTATCACACCGGACTGTGCCAGAAACAGAAGCTGGTCGGCATCAAAGCGCCGGTCTTCTCCATGTCCAAGCTGCTGGGTGTTGATACCTACCTTGGCCCGGAGATGAAGTCCACCGGCGAGGTGATGGGCATTGACTACACCTTTGATGCCGCCCTGGCCAAGGCGCTGCTGGCCGCCGGGCTGATGCTGCCGCCCAAGGGAGCCGATACTCTTCAGTATTGCCGACAGGGATAAGCCGGAAGCCTCTGCCCATCATCAGGAAGTTTGCCCAGATTGGCTATAAGCTCTATGCCACCGAAGGCACGGCGGCCATGATTGACAGCCATGGGCCTGCCGGTGACTATGATAACCAAGAAGTTGAGCGAAGGTCATCCCAATGTGGTTGATGTCATCAACGACGGCACGGTGGACGGCGTGGTCAATACCATTACCGGCGGCCGTATCCCGCTGAGGGATGGCTTCTATATCCGCCGGGCGGCCGCCGAAAAGCGCATCCCCTGTTTTACCTCGCTGGATACGGCGCGAGCGGTGGCCGAAACGCTGGTCAACGGCATTCATACCTACAACGCCCAGCCATTGCCCAGCTACCGCTCAAAGGGGGGTGAATAAATGACTGAGAATCTAACCGATAAATCAGTGCGAATTTTCTTGGATGAGCTGGCCAGTTCCTCGCCGGCTCCGGGCGGCGGCAGCGTTGCGGCGCTTTCCGGCGCTCTCGGTGCGGCATTAATCAGCATGGTGTGTAATCTGACTCTGGGCAAACCTAAATACGCCGCCGTCCAGGATGATATCGTCGGGATAATTAAAAAGTCGGAGAGCCTGCGTCAAGAGCTTACCGACCTGCTCGAAGCTGATGTCAAAGCATACACTGAACTCTCGAAGATTATGAAAATGCCCCGCGATACCGAGGAGCAAAAAACCGCCCGCGCGAAATTGATGGACAAGGCGCTGAAAGCCGCCGCCGATGTGCCGATGCGCGTAGCCGAAGCCTGTGTAGCAGTGATGGTGCTTTGCCCACCGGCGGCGGAGAAAGGAAATACGAACGCCGTCAGCGACGTGGGTGTGGGAATACTGATGGTGGAAGCCGGCCTGCGCAGCGCCGCGCTGAATGTGCTCATTAACCTCGGCCTGATTAAGGACGAGAGCTATGTAAGTGAAAACCGGAGAAAACTGGATGCTTTGCTCCAGGGCAAGCCGGAACTGCGTGATGAAATCTACAAGCTCGTGGTGAGTAAATTATAGTGGATTATCAAGAAAGTAAAGGGAGATGGAGAGAGATTTTCAGGGCGTCTAAGAGGGACGAAGTCCCTCTTCCATAAAATTCTTCCCCCTTCCCCTTAGCAAGGGGAAGGGGGATACAGGGGGATGGGGTTTAGCTTGAAGCAGGTTACAGCTACTGTCGTAAGGAATAAGCGCTTGTTCCCGCCTGGGCGGAGACATTGGCGACCGGGAGTGATTATTGACAACCGACTACTCCGTCTCAACTGCCCGAAGATAGCCCACGCGGCCAGGCCGGGCCAGTTTGTCATGGTGCACTGCGGTGGTGATACAGTCTTGCCCCGTCCATTTAGTATTCACCAGGTAATGGAAGATGACTTCGCTCTCTTCTTTGCTGTCCTTGAAGGTGGTAAAGGGACCCACTGGCTTGCCGAACGGAAGGATGGTGATACGATAAAATTGCCTATACCGCATCCTCTTGGTAACGGTTTTTCACTTCGACGAAACTCCAAGAACTTGTTGCTGGTGGCAGGAGGCATGGGACTTGCTCCATTGCGTTTTCTAGCCGAGGAGGCTTCTCAGAAAGGTTATTCGGTAACAATGGTTTACGGTACTGCTGATAAGAAGCGGTATCCCCGGCGATTGTTGCCACGAGGTGTCAGGTTGGTTGCAGTTACTGAAGATGGGACGGTCGGCTATCGTGGTCTGGCCACTGACCTCATACCTAAATATATTGACTGGGCCGACCAAATCTTTGCCTGCGGGCCGGTGCCGATGTATAAAACCATGGCAAGGATGACGGAACTCAAAGAGAAGCCGGTGCAGGTCTCGCTGGAGGTGGTGATGGGGTGTGGACACGGCGTCTGTTATGGCTGCACTATCACGGACAAAGAAAGGGTTGAAGCAGGTGTGTAAGGACGGGCCGGTCTTTGACCTGGATGACATAATCTGGGAGGAACTGCTTTTATAAGGGAAGGAGTGTTGAAAAAGATTGGGAGGTAGCGTTGATGGTTGTAACGAAAAGAATCAGTCTCCAGACCAGAGGAAATTGCGACATTATTGATATAACACCACAGGTGGAGCACGAAGTAGCGCTCGCCAAGATAAACAGCGGCACCGTGACCGTATTCGTGGCCGGCTCCACGGCCGGGGTGACCACCATTGAGTTCGAGCCGGGTTTGCTGGCGGATTTCAAGAACATGTGGGAGCGGATGGTGCCGAAAAATATCTCTTATGAGCATGATGGTGGCTTCGGTGAAGGCAACGGCTTCTCACATGTCCGGGCTTCACTCCTTGGCCCCTCGTTAGTCGTTCCTTTTAGTGAGCGCAAGTTGGCTCTGGGTACCTGGCAGCAAATTGTCTTCGCCGACTTTGACAACCGCCCCCGCTCCAGACAGATTGTGTTGCAGATTATGGGTGAGTAGGCCCGCCTGCCAGAGTCCCGGAGGGACGGCGGGCAGGCTCGCTTGACGATAATTTGAGTCCTAGCCTATAATATACAGGCAGTGGCGATTGGCCGGATGGGTGAGTATGGAGACTTCGCTGAAAGGGTGGTGTTAAGATGGCAAACCAGATAGGTAAAAGGTATGTGTGTACCAAGTGCGGCGCCGAATTGATTGTGACCAAGGCTGGTACCGGTATACTGCACCATTGCGGTCAACCGATGGAACTGAAGAAATAGCTAAGGAGGCCGTTGTCCAGTGGCCAGTCAGTTAGGTAAGAGATATCGCTGTAAAGTTTGTGGCACTGAGGTGCTCTGCGTTAAGGCCGGGGAAGGCAGTGTTGCCTGTGACGGTCAGGAAATGGAATTGGTACAACCCCGGCCAATACCGTCCTCGGACTAGGGATTAAGCCAGTAGATGGCGAGGTTCTTAACTACTTCTCTATTTCTTTTTAGTCTCTGCTTTCCGAAGATAACTACTGGCTCTTGAGCAGGGAGATAAACTCGGCCCGGGTTTTGGAACGACTCCGGAAAGTCCCCCGCAGGGCTGAGGTGACTACCGTGCTTCCCGGTTTCTTGATGCCCCGCATAATCATGCACAGGTGCTCCGCCTCAATCACCACGCCCACGCCGTCGGGCTTGATGCCCTCAACAATAGCATCGGCAATTTGGGTCGTCATTCTTTCCTGGATTTGAGGGCGCCGCGCCACAATCTCCACCACTCGCGCAATTTTGCTGGCACCGACCACTCGTCCACTGTCGTTAGGGATGTAACCCACATGAGCCACGCCGTAGAAGGGCAGCAGGTGGTGCTCGCACATTGAGTAGAAGGGAATATCCTTGAGGATAATCATCTCCCGATGGCCTTCTTCAAAACCCACGGTCAGTTCCTCTCGTGGGTCCATGTCGAGGCCAACGAAGAGTTCAGCATACATCTCGGCTACTCGTCGGGGCGTGTCGGCCAGCCCTTCCCTAGAGGGGTCGTCCCCGATGGCTTTAATAATGGCCGTTATTGCCTTTCTAATCGCACTCTGGTCAATCACGGCTATCCTCCTGAAACACAAGCATTACTAAATCTTATATCAACCCCAGCCTAGAGCCTGCTCCACGGTGGCTAAGTCGGGTGGCAGTTCCAGGAAGGGCTTGGCCCCCTTCAGCACCGTCTCAGTGTCCTTAAGCCCGTTGCCCGTCACCACACAGACTACTCTCTTGGCTGAGAAGTCCATCCCTTTCTTGACCAGTTTGATGAGTCCAGCCAGGGAGGCGGCTGAAGCTGGCTCACCAAAGATACCGGCTCTGGTGGCCATCAACCGGAGAGCCGCCATAATCTCGTCGTCGCTGACCATGTCAATAGTACCGCCCGACTCGTCGCGGGCCGCCACTGCCTTCTGCCAGCTAGCCGGGTTCCCGATACGAATGGCTGAGGCGATGGTCTGTGGCTTCTCGATGGGGTGTCCCCGGACGATGGGTGCGGCACCCTCGGCCTGAAAACCCATCATCCTGGGTCTGATTTTGGCCTTGCCGGCCTGGTGATATTCGACAAAGCCCATCCAGTAAGCGCTGATGTTGCCGGCGTTGCCGACCGGGATGAAAAGGTAATCCGGCGCCTCGCCGAGGACATCAATAATCTCAAAAGCGGCTGTTTTCTGGCCATGCAACCGGTAGGGATTGAGTGAGTTTACCAGAGTGACCGGGTGCTTGTCGGTCAGAATGCGCACTATGTTCAGCGCCTGGTCAAAATTGCCATTGATGGCGACGATTTTCGCCCCGTGTATGATGGCCTGCGCCAGTTTGCCCAAAGCTATGTTGCCCTTGGGCACAATGATAATCGCGTCCAGTCCGCAGTAGGCGGCATAGGCGGCCGCAGAAGCGCTGGTATTACCGGTCGAGGCGCACATTACCGAGTGGCTGCCCGTCTTTACGGCCTCGGCGATGGCCAACACCATGCCCCGGTCCTTGAAAGAACCGGTGGGATTGCAGCCTTCCAGCTTAAAATACAATTCCTTACAGCCGATTTCCTGTTCCAGTCGCGGGCTGCGGACCAGAGGAGTATCCCCTTCCCCCAAAGAGAAAAGGGACGTGCCGGCGGTAAGCGGCAGGAAGTCCTTGTATCTGAATAGAACTCCGTTTTTCATCATTGCTATCCTCGTTGTTCTTCCCATATATTTATAGCGCATATTCGGCAAAAGCACAATCTTTACCGGGGCTACCGATTTGACATCTCAGTAATAAACTGGCATTATTTGGGAGGTATTATCCATTATTCAAATGTATCCCAGTGAAGGAGGTGAGAGCGGGTTCAGGTTTGGTTTTTAGATGATAGTATGACCGCGATTCTATAAGGAGGTTTGAATATGGAGTTCGGCTTTACTGAGGAGCAAGAAAAACTAAGAAAAGAGCTGCACGATTTCTATGCTAACGAGCTGCCAGAGGATGTCTCTGATGTTCCGGCGGTGAGCAAGGAGTTGCAGGATTTCTGGATGGGTATACAGAGGAAAGCCGGGAAGAAAGGCTATCTGGCTCCGGGGTGGCCCAAGGAGACTGGCGGCTTGGGTTTTGGTCACATGGAGGTCGGGATTGCTAACGAGGTCGAGGGATACTGGGGACTGCAGTGGCCCAACGGTATAGGCTTGCACATCTGCGGGCCTGGCTTACATCTCTTTGGCACTGAAGAGCAGAAGAAGAAGTTTTTGCCTGAGATATCCAACGGCGAGAAAATCTGGTACGAGTGTTTCACTGAACCGGAGGCTGGGACGGACGAAGCTAACCAGCAGACGCGTGCCATAAAGCAGGGGGACAAGTGGGTCATCAACGGTCAGAAGATATATATCACTGGTCGCTATAAAGCCGGATTTTCTTTATGTTGAAGCCAGAACGGCGGATACTATACCCAAGCACAGGGGGCTCACGCTTTTCTGTTTCCCGGCTGATACCCCCGGGGTCAGCGTTGCCGCGTTGCCGTGCATGGGTGGTTACGGTGCGAACATATTCTACTTCGATGATGTGAGGGTGGGCGATGATGCCATCGTCGGCGAGATAAACCGCGGCTTCTATCATGTCATGGCTACCTTTGAGTTTGAAAGGTCCAGTACGGCCGGGGCAGTCGGGGCTAAGCGAGACTTGCAGGAGCTGGTACAGTTCTGCCGGGAGACCAAGCGGAACGGGAAGCCACTCATCAAGGACCCGGAAGTGCGAAAGGCGATAGCCAAGATGGCTATTGATATCGAAGTGCTGAGGCTGGCCGCCTGGCGTACCGCCTGGAGATTCGGCGAGAGGAAGAGGTTAGGTCCGCTGGACTTTGACCTGACCGGGCTTTTCAGCCGGCTGAATGGTATTTCCCATTCGGTAATAAGACTGAATATTCTTGGTGCGTATGGTCAGCTTAAATCGGGCTCAAAATATGTTAAACTGGCCGGGGCCATAGAGCGCGGGTGGCAGATTACCCGAAGCATGCACTACGCTGGAACCCTGGAGGCAGTTAAGATTGTGCTGGCGGGGAGAGTGCTTGGCTTGCCCCGGATACCCGCCAAGCTGAATACGGTGATAACGCAAGCTCTACAAGAGAGATAAAGAGCCGGGAACTAATATGTTGGCTGTATTATCAATTAAAAGGAGCGAAAGAGTATGAACTTTGAGCTTAGTGAAGAACAGCAAATGCTCAAGAAAGCCGCCCGTGATTTCCTGGAGAAAGAGTGCCCCGAGAGTGTGGTGAGGGAAGCGGAGGATAGCGATTCTGGTTATTCTCCGGAATTGTGGAAAAAGGCTGCCGACCTGGGCTGGCTGGGGCTGGTCTACCCGGAGAAATACGGTGGTAGCGGAATGAGCATCTTAGACATGGCTATCCTCTATGAGGAGATGGGCCGGGCTCTGTTTCCCAGCCCCCACCTTTCCACGGTGGTTCTCGGCGGACTGACCATTCTGGAGGCAGGCAGCGAGGAGCAGAAAGCTGACATATTGTCCAAGATAGTCAAAGGTGAGCTGATTCTGGCTTTAGCCCTGACCGAACCCGAAGCAACCTGGGACGGCAAAGGCTGGCTTGCTGAAGGGGTAACCGTGCCGGCGACTGTTGAGGGCAACAGCTATGTTATCAGCGGCACCAAACTGTTTGTCCATGATGCTCACATCGCCGACTACTTGCTGGTTGCGGCCAGGACCAGGAAGGGCAGAAGGCCTGGGGACAGTGTCACCCTTTTCTTGGTTGATGCTAAGAGCCCGGGGATAAGTTACACCGTACTCAGGACCACCGCCGGCGACAAGCGGCAGAGTGAGGTGGTTTTTGATAAGGTAAAGGTCCCCAGCAAGAATATCGTGGGCAAGCTCCACGGCGGCTGGGCGCCACTGGAGAAGGTTCTGAAAATCGGGGCCGTGCTGCTCAGCGCTCAGATGGTAGGTTCCGCAGAGAAAGCTATGGAACTGGCGGTAGACCATGCCAAGACCAGGATACAGTTTGATATGCCTATCGGTATTCATAACTGGGTCCAGGAGTACTGCATTATGGCTTTTGCCGATGTTCAAGGTACCAGAAATCTTGTCTACGAGGCAGCTTGGATGCTGAGTGCGGGTATTCCCTGTGACTTGGAAGTGGCGATGGCCAAAGCTCGAGCTAATGAAGCTTGTGTGGATGCCCACTGGCAGGCTCATCAGGTTCTGGCTGGTGTCGGCTTCACGACACAGGACGGTGTCCTACCCCTTCATACCAGGAGGGGCAAGGTCTGCCAGCTTTACCTGGGTGATACCGACCACTACATGGAAAAGATTGCAGAGCAGGTAGAGCAGTGGCCAGAGCCGGAAAAGCCTAAAGGCAAGCCACTGGGCATTTTTGATGTACCTGAGGACCTGCAAGTACCAAACTGGGATGTTTGGGCAAATCAGATTAAGGCTAAAGGGAAGCTCTGGTAAGTATTAGTCTCGCAAAAGCCACTGGCTAATTTGTGCTTTTCTGGGGTGTACAGTAGGAGCACCGACACATTCTCCTGTCGGTGCTCTTCTATTAACCACCCCCAGGCTTCACCAGCGGGGTGCCGGCGGCACACTGGGGACAGTTTTCCGGCTTATAGGTGATAACTTGGGCACGGTGACAGCTAAACAGCGGGACACCGAAATCTATCTTTTGCTCGGAGCGGTCGACCAGGACACCGATACCGACTATCTTGCCACCCATACTGTTTACCGCCGCAATAACCTCATGTATTGAGCCGCCGGTGGTCATGATATCGTCGACGATGAGAACGCGCTCGCCGGGGGCGATATTAAAGCCGCGCCGGAAGGCTCTTTCTCCTGTGGCTGTCTTTTCAGCGAAGATGCCGCGGACGCCTAACTGCCGGCCGACCTCAAAGGCCAGGATAATACCGCCGGTGGTTGGCCCGGCAACCACTTCAATCTTCTGAGCACGAAAATGATTGGCCATCATCCGGCACAGCTCTGCGGTATAGTTGGGATACTGGAGAACCTGGAATTTCTCCCAGTAAACCGGTGAATGCAGTCCGGAAGTAAGTACGAAGTGCCCATTGAGAATGGCCCCTGATTTGCTGAAAGATTTCCTCAACATCAGTCATGGGCGGTATCTCCTTTCCTGCTTTCCAGGATGGCTTTAGCCGGGAACTTATTGAGCGGCGCTGACTTTTTCCTCAAACGGGTAGTTGGCGGCCAGCCCCCAGGCACTGGGTGGCCAGGTAATCAGCCAGGCTTCGCCAATTATGTTTTGGCGTAGCACTACCCAGCCGCTCCGGGAATCGTCACTATGATTGCGATTATCGCCGAGAACAAAATAGGTATTTTCCGGAATCTGGCTTCCTTTGAAGTCATTTCTGGCTGGTTCTTTAACATAGGGCTCGTCCAGCGGGAAAACCTGTCCGTCTTTGTGAATATAGACTATCCCGTTCTTTATCTCCACGGATTCTCCGGGTAAACCGATGACGCGTTTAATGAGGTCACCCTGCTGACTGTTGGGAGACGGAAAGATGATGACATCACCTCTTTGTGGTTCGCGGAACTTGTAAACGAGCTTATTAACCAATACTCGTTGTCCGGTGTAGAAGTTAGGCTGCATAGAGGGCCCATCTATGTCAAAGCTTTGGACCGTGGTTCGTAACATCAGGAAAATTACGGCCGCTATGGCGAGCGTCACCAGAATATCGCGGACAAGGGTTTTCATCTACCGGATTACTCCCTTCTGGATTCAACACAATTATACTCTATCTGCCTCTATCTTTCTACTCAGGGCAGTTGGTTTGCACTTTTTTGGGGGGTGATGCTAGAATGGCAGTAGTATGGACTATATGAAGCAAGCCCTGGCCCTGGCCAAGCTGGCGCTGGGGCAGGTCAGCCCTAACCCGGCCGTGGGGGCCGTAATTGTCAAAGAGGGCGAGGTCGTCGGGCAGGGCTATACTCAGCCGCCGGGCTCCTGGCATGCCGAAGTAATGGCTTTGAAGCAGGCAGGAGAGAAAGCCGGCGGTGGGGCGATGTATGTTAGCCTTGAGCCCTGCTGTCACTACGGTCGCACCCCACCCTGCACCAAGGCGATTATTGCCGCCGGCATCTCCGAAGTCCACATGGCCATGATTGACCCCAACCCAATCGTAGCTGGGCGGGGCGAAGAAGAGTTGTCCCGGGAAGGCATCAAGACTTATATCGGCGAGCATGAAGAAGAGGCCAAGGTAGTCAACGAGGCCTATATCAAATTCATTACCACGGGCATCCCCTTTGTCACGGCCAAGTTTGCCATCAGCCTGGATGGCAAGATTGCCACCAAGAACGGCGATTCCCGATGGATTAGCGGCATTGAAGCGCGCAAGTATGTCCATGACCTGCGGTATGCGGCGGATGCCATTATGGCCGGCGCCAATACTGTCCTGACCGACGACCCCTATCTCACCAGTCGGTACGGTGGAGACGGTGGTACGGTCAGAAAGCGACCATTGCGGATAATTGTTGATGGCGGGGGGCGCACGCCGGCCACAGCGCATGTATTCACCGAGCCGGGCAAATCTCTGCTGGTGGTGAGTCGACCGGTCAGCGCGGAAAAGCAGGCCGCCTTGGCTCAAGCGGGCACCGAGATACTGGAATTGCCCTCAGCGGTGGGGCAGGTAGATTTGGCCAGGCTGTTAAAGAGGCTGGGCGAATGCCAGGTTACCAGTGTGCTGGTGGAGGGTGGTGGTATCCTTCTCGGTTCCCTGTTTGATGCCGGGCTGGTGGATAAGGTCGTAGTTTTTATCGCGCCGATTATTATTGGCGGTGACAAGGCCAAGATAGCGGTGGCGGGCCGGGGAGTCGAGCGGGTGATGGACGCCATTAAGCTGGAGCGGGTCAGTGTGGAAAAATTCGGCGACGACCTGATGGTCACCGGGTATGTCAAGAAACGCTGAGTCGGCTCATCGAGATACGGCTATGTTTACTGGAATCATTGAAGAAGTCGGTAGAGTTATTTCAGTTCAACCGGGGCATCTGGTGGTGGCGGCCAACCGGGTTCTCGAGCGGATGGAGCTGGGCTCCAGTATCGCCGTCAACGGGGTGTGTCTGACAGTGACCGGGTTTGATGCCCGTTCCTTTTCTGTTGACATAATGTCAGAAACACAGCAACGCTCCAACCTCGGTCTATTGAAATCCGGTGACAGGGTTAATCTGGAGAGCCCCTTACCTCTGGGGGGTCCCTTGGGTGGACACCTTGTCCAGGGCCATGTGGATGCTACCGGCAAGTTGCTGGCGATGCGTCGGGAGGGTGACGCCATGCTCATCCGATTTGAAGCTCCTCCCGAGGTGATGTACTATATAGTGGAGAAAGGCTTTATTGCCGTTGATGGTATTAGTCTGACGGTGGTGGGGAAAGACGAGAGTTCCTTTCAGGTGTCCATTGTGGACTATACCCGCCAGCACACGAATCTAGGTGAGCGGCGGGTGGGGGATATAGTTAATCTGGAAGTGGATATTATGGCCAAATATGTGGCACAATTTACCCAGCCCCGCGAGCCAGGGAATAACCATTGATTTTTTGAAGGAACACGGGTTTTAGGTGAGTTAGCTTGTTCCAAAGGGAGAGGTGAGTATGGCATTAGCCACGATTCGTGAAGCGATTGAGGATATAAAAGCCGGCAAATTTGTCATCATCGTGGATGATGAGGACAGGGAGAACGAAGGCGACCTGGCCATCGCCGCCGAGAAGGTCACGCCGGAAGCCATCAACTTCATGACCAAATATGGCCGGGGTCTGATTTGCATGCCGGTCATCGGTCAGCGACTGGACGAATTGAAGATTCCCATGATGGTGAGTGAGAATACCTCCAAGTTCTCCACTGCTTTTACCGTGTCGGTTGAAGCTAAACATGGGCGTGACTACCGGCATTTCCGCGGCCGACAGGGCCAGGACAATAAAAACGATTATTGACCCGGACACCAAGCCCGAGGATCTAGCCCGTCCGGGACATATGTTCCCATTGCGGGCCAGAGAGGGTGGCGTCCTGGTGCGGGCGGGGCAGACGGAGGCCATAGTTGACCTGTGCCAGGCTGGCCGGACTTTATCCCGCCGGCGTCATCTGTGAGATTATGAATGAGGATGGCACCATGGCCCGACTGCCCCAGCTCGAAGTCATGGGCCAGAAGTTTAGCATCAAGATTATCAGTGTGGCCGACCTCATTGCCTATCGTCGCCGCCACGAGAAACTGGTACACCGGGTGGCCGAAGCCAAATTGCCCACCAAGTACGGCGAGTTTACCGCTATTGCCTATAAGAGTGATATTGACCCGGATGAGCATCTGGCGCTGGTGATGGGGGACATATCCACCGAGGAGCCGGTGCTGGTCCGCGTCCACAGTGAGTGTCTTACCGGCGATGTCTTTGGCAGTCTGCGCTGTGATTGCGGTGAGCAGGTCTCTCTGGCCATGGAGGCTATTGGTAAAGAAGGGCGGGGCGTGTTCCTCTATATGAGGCAGGAGGGGCGGGGCATCGGCTTCCATAATAAGATTCGGGCCTATGCTCTGCAGGACAAAGGACTGGATACAGTGGAGGCTAATATCTCCCTGGGCTTTGCCCCGGACCTGCGCGACTATGGCATTGGTGCCCAGATTCTGGCTGACCTGGGTTTGCACGAAATTCGATTGCTGACCAATAATCCCAAAAAGGTTATGGCCTGGAGGGTTATGGGCTGAAGGTGGTGGAAACAGTACCCATTGTTGCCACACCCGAACCCGTATAATCGCCGTTATCTGGAGACCAAGAAGAAAAAACTGGGCCACCTTATTGATATTCCTGACCTGCCCAATGGCAACGAGAACTAAAAGAGTAATGGAGAGGCGAAGCCAGCATCTAATCAAAGGGCATCTAAGAGTCCCGACTGGTCGGACTCTTTCATCCTTCTATGGAAGGACTTTCCCCTTCCCCTTTCAGGGGAAGGGGGATTAAGGGGATGAGGTTGACACCCCAATCTAACTAAGGAGGCACAAATGGGCAAGCTTTTTGAAGGTGCGTTACTGGGGAAGGGACTGAAGTTTGGGGTGGTTGTCGCGCGTTTTAACGAGTTCATTACCAAGAAACTGCTTGACGGGGCACAGGATGCCCTGCACCGTCACGGGGTTAACCAGGCTGATATTGATATTGCCTGGGTACCCGGCTCCTTTGAAATTCCGCTGGTGGCCAAGAAACTAGCCCAGACCAATAAATATGATGCCATTATCTGTCTGGGAGCCGTGATTCGTGGGGCCACGCCTCATTTTGAATATATAGCGGCTGAGGCGGCCAAGGGCATTGCCAGAGTGAGTCTGGAGGCAGGGCTGCCGGTGACCTTTGGTATCATCACGGCGGATACACTGGAGCAGGCGATTGAGCGAGCCGGGACGAAGGCGGGCAACAAAGGATTCGATGCCGCCATTGATGCCATCGAGATGGCCAATCTACTCAAGGGTCTCGGTTAGCCGTCAGGAAAAACGTCGGTAAGTCTCTTTAGTCGGGTTGAAGGACACAGCGAAGCGGGTCTTCTGGGGAGCGAGCTGGACATGCCCGGCTCGCTCTATTGTCAGTCCAGGGTCGTTGCTTCTAAGGGGTAACCTTGTAGACTGTGTCCCCTCTCCTGACTCTGTCCTTGACCTTGACACCAACCGAGTCCCCGGCCTTGGCCTCTGTCACATTAACATTGTTAATCTGCATAGAGTCGATGGCCACTTCCATGTCGGTGGTGTAGCCCTTAATGTGGATTTTATCCCCCACCTTCAGCGGCGCGGTCAGTTGAATCCCGGCGACGACCGGTCGGGCGAAGAAGTCAGACACTTTCCCAATCTCGACCTCTGGCATAGAGACACCCCCTTTATGCCGACTTGCTTTTAGTCTAGTATACCTTATGCCTTGGCCTAAATCAAGACTGAACTTGTCAATCCTAGCCTTTGACATAGTCTCATCTCTCACCTATAATGGGGGCAACAACACCACAAGGGAGGCAGCCGTGGCTGACAAAGATGAACGCAGTGTGACCGGGGAGCAAGCTTTAGACCTTCAGCAACTGAAAAAACGCCTGGATATATTAGACCAGCGTCTGGATAATATCGACTCAATGGTGACCGCGGTTGCCGAGCGCGTAATGAGTCAGCCCATTACTTTGAATATCACCTGCCCCCGTTGTGGTCGTAGTATTGAAGTAGCTATTATTGGTACCCAGAAACCAACACGCTAGCCCCTCGGTTGATACTCTTCCCATACCGCCAGGGTTGATTTCGCCGGGTCGCCGGGTTGTCCGCCGCCTCTAGAGAACTGGTAGATAGCGCTTCAGTTCGTATTCCGTTACCTGAATACGATACTGGTCCCACTCAATCTTCTTGTTCTTGATGAAGCTGTCAAAAAGGTGGTCGCCCAGCGTTTTCCTCACTAACTTGCTCTTTTCCGTCAGACTGACCGCCTCAAACAGGTTCGTCGGCAGGGAGCCGATGCCCCTTCTGTCTCGCTCCTCGGCGCTCATGGCGTAGACATTCTCCTCAATGGGCGGCGCCAGCTCAAACTTCTTCTCGATGCCTTCCAGGCCGGCGGCCAGCATGACACTGAAGGCCAGGTAAGGATTGCAGGCCGGGTCGGGGACTCTGAACTCGATTCGGGTAGCTTTTTCCTTGCCTGGCTGGTATTCCGGCACTCGAATCATATCCGACCGATTTCTTCTCGCCCAGGACATGTAGACTGGCGCTTCATAGCCCGGCACCAGTCGCTTATAGGAATTGACCCACTGGCTCACCACTGAGGCGATTTCCGGGGCGTGGTGGAGCAAGCCGGCGGCGAACTGTTTGGCCAGCCGGGAGAGGTAATAAGGGTCATTCTTATCAAAGAAGGCGTTTCTACTGCCTTTGAAGAGCGACATGTGGGTGTGCATGCCGCTGCCGTTGATGCCAAAGAGGGGCTTGGGCATGAAGGTGGCGTAGACGCCGTGCTTCTGGGCGATTTCCTTGATGGCCAGTCGGGCCGTCATGATGTTATCGGCCATGGTCAAGGCATCAGTGTAGAGCAGGTCGATTTCATGCTGGCTGCTGGCCACCTCATGCTGATTTCTCTGGACAGTGATGCCCATCTGTTCCAGGGTAAGCACGGTTTCCAGCCTGAGGTCATTGCCGATGTCCGGGGGCGTCAAATCAAAGTAGCCACCTTCGTCCAGGGTGTGGGTAGTTTCCGGACTCTTGAAGTAAAAGAATTCCAGTTCCGGCCCCACATTGAAGGTGTAACCCAGGGTGGTGGCTCGCTTCATGTTTTTCTTCATGACAAATCTCGGGTCGCCTTGAAAAACCTCACCCCCAGGCTGGCGAATATCGCAGAACATCCGGGCCATGGGGTACTGTGGTAGGCTCCAGGGCAGAATCTGATAGGTGGCGGGGTCGGGCAGGGCAATCATATCGCTCTCATCAATCCGGGCAAATCCCTCGATGGACGAGCCATCAAACCCGGCGCCGTCTTCCAGAGCACCCTCTAATTCCGCCGGGGTGATATTAAAGCTCTTGAGAAAGCCCAGAATATCGGTAAACCACAGACTGATGGCTTTAATCCCCTTCTCTTTGGTTGCTTTGAGTACATATTCCTTGGCTTTTTCTTTGTTGTCCGGCATTTTGTTTGAGCCCCCCCTTTATTGACTATCTGTGCCCCTGTTTGGTAAAGTATATACCAAGTCAAGAGAAAGCTCTAGTGGGACAAAGCTAAAAACAATTCTGGAGGATTGATAGGGAGTAGATATGGATATAACGGCTAGGATTAGTCAGACGAAATACGATGTGTTTCGCTGGAGATATGAGCTCAGCGTGCTTAAGAAGTTAGGGCTGGCGCTTGGTATGGCGGCTCTTACTGGCTTGCTGGCTCAGGTCAGATTTCCACTCCCGTGGACCCCGGTACCGATAACCGGTCAGACCTTTGCCGTGCTCCTGGCCGGTGTGCTTTTGGGAAGGTGGTGGGGAGGTGCTAGCATGGCCATCTATGCCGGGCTTGGTTTCGCTGGAGTCCCCTGGTTCCAGGGATGGAGCGGTGGGTTTCTTGCTACCGGCGGATACACTATCGGTTTTATCCTGGCCGCCCTGTTCTTGGGTTACTTTAGCGATAAGTTTATCAGGTCGAGAAGCTTCTTCAGCATGCTGGGGCTCATGCTTTTTGCCAACTTTATTCTTATTTATGTTCCCGGCCTTATCTGGCTCGGGCTGTGGCTCCCAGCGCATGGCAAAACCGTAGCCTCTTTCGCGGCACTTCTGGGCATGGGTGCCATCCCCTTCATCGCTGGCGATATAACCAAGGCAGTTCTGGCAGCGGCCATCGCCAGAGGAGTAACACCTAAACTAGCCTTCAATGGAGAGGTAGACAAGGACAAATGGGCTAATTGGCGCCTCCCTTGAAAATTGAGGCGCCGTGTGGTTGGGCGGAAGATATTAGTGTTGCGCCAGGTTCTCAGGTTGGACGTGGGCGGTTAGCTCAGTTGGTTAGAGCACTGCGTTGACATCGCAGAGGTCACTGGTTCGAGCCCAGTACCGCCCACCATATCAGTGGTTCACATAATGAGGATGAACTACCGATTAGAGAACTGCTTGAGACCTTGCTGGGGCCGGAAGGGAGGCGCAGATTGCAGCTGAGACGTATGAGCAATGAGGAATTGTTCAGGCAGTATGACAACGAGCTGATACTGAGGCTCCACAATGTCAAGAACCTTAGCGATACCCGGAAGATGCTAGCCCGGTTCAAAGAGTATCTAGGTGACTATCCTCCGTCAGCTCCGTTAGCCAAGGCATACCTGGCACAGTATGCTAATAAGGAACCACGCACACTTTATCGCTATGCCCAGATGATAAAGGCATTTATGAAGTGGTATGGGGAAGCAATAGACGACCTCAAGGTAAAGGTGCCTAAATCACTACCGCCATATACTGATAACAGCGATATTCAGAAGCTATTCAGCGCCATTGAGAATAAGAAAACCCATAAAAGTTGTATTGCCCGGGACAGCTTGCTGGTAGCATTAGACCTTAAGACCGGTATGAGAACAGGCGAACTGGAAAAGCTCGAAGCTAGAGACGTACACGCGGACTTCTTAACGGTGAGAAAAGGCAAGGGTGGCAAGGATAGAGTAATACCGCTAGAACCAGTTATTGCTTTGAGGCTCCAGAATTTCATTAAGAGCATGAAGCCTGACGAGAAGATATTCAAGCTAAAAGCTCCATCTATCACCATGAAGATCAAGCAATTTGCCAGAAAAGCGGGACTTGATCACCTTCATGCTCATGCCCTAAGACATAAATATGCTACGGACTTATTGGAAGCCGGGGCAGATATCCGGTCTGTCCAGCTTCTACTGGGGCACGAAAATTTGTCGACTACTCAAATCTATCTTTCAATCACTGACAAGAGGCTGCGCGAGACTGCCAACCTCCTCGAAGACAAACCAGGTGTACTACCCATTGACAAGCAGCAGCTACCTAGGGGAAAAGAGGCAGTAATCGAGCAAGAGCCGTATGATGAAACGCCACATAAGCGGAAAATGCGTGAACTGGCTAAGGCAACTGGCAGAAGGAATCGCTTGCCATCTCCCTGGGATAAAGACTTGTGGAGAGATTTGCCTGTTGAATTCAAGCCAGGTAAATATTACCTTCCAATAGGCGCAGTCGAAATAGGTGAAGATAAGCAGATAAAGGTCAATTACTACGACATAGGCGCTGGAATTGCAGAGCCGCATCTCGTCAAGGGTTTATTCAGCCATCTCAGTACTTCTGGATCGTCCAAATTCACGGAACTGGTGGGTGATAAAGGTAAGCTCAATGACTTGGTGTTCAAAGCAGGACAATACTCTCAAGCGCTTCTGAACTTCCTCAAACTCATAACAGATGAGGTAAAAGGATACAGAGCTCAAAGTAGATTTTCATGATGAGGGAAAGCCAGGTCTCACGAAATGGTTTATTATAACCGCATGGAACGATGCCATTCAAAAAGCCGGCGGTTATTCCTGGATTGATAACTCGTGGTATAAACCATACGAGAGTATTCCCGGCACTAATCTTTGGCAGCTAAGAGTCGGAGGTGCTGTTATTGGTATCGCCAAGAGTAAAAGAACCCTTAAAACTTATGAGAACTGGCATAAGAAGTTAAGGCTTAAGTATGCAACAGACCCGTTAGCCAAGGACATAGCCGTCAAAGACCAAGAACTTGGTATCATTGCACAGGACGTTAAGCAACGGCTTCAGGAATTCAGCGATATGCAGCAGGTACCTGGACACTGCGAGCTGTGTTGACACTGGTGCGCCTCGTTTCCGCCATCATAAACATCGGCCAGCCCAAAATGACCCGTAGCAAAATAGTATTAAAACTCATCGTTTTTTCTTAACCTCGACGGAAACTCTCGTTTCAGCCTGCACCTTATTGTGGTTTGCTTGCAATGCCCTCCTCACCCGCAAGCATCCAGGATTAACCAGCAGACGTTCTGCCGTTGGAAAAGACGTGATGGCCACAGGAATCTAAAGACTCTAGTTATTCCTGCCGGCCCAAGCATGTACGCCAGTCGATGTACTCCCTTATATTCAGGACGAACCTCCACGGGACGCGCTGCTTACGCAACTGTGCTACCATGCCGGGGGGTTGTCAACCCCTCAAGAGGACTGGCGCTCGTTGTTTTTCGGGACAGAAGGGTGCAAATTTAAGCCAAATATAAGTACCAAGTGCGACACGCTAAGGGGCTTTAAGGACTACTGTTTGAGAGTAATTTAGACTAAATATGAAAACCACTTTACGCCACGCTCGCTAACACGCTCGTTAATGGCATTATTCGGCACTAAAAGACAGCTTAGTACGCATCAACGGTTAAAAGATGCGTACTATAAGGACATCTGGCTTGATAAACATTAGCTTCCCGGTGGGGATAGTACACAAGATGACTTATTGTTGGACGAAGAGGGATTGCACATTTGTCAGAAATGTTCAATTCTGGCCCGGAAGCGCCGTGGTGTCAGCTCTCGGTAGATGCTCCAGAAGGAACTACGCCTGAGCAATGAAAAACACAGCTAAGTTCCAGAACACGATTCCCGTGTACAGTGCTACAAACAAGACACTACTAATGAGTCCGACTTTGGGGCGGCTCTTATATATATCCCACAATACAAGTGCACCCAGAAGCGCTCCGGCCGTTTTCAGTAGGAGAAAATTCCCCTCGCCGACAAAAGTGGAGAGGAATGGGTTCCCTTCATGCGCAAAGCCGTGCCTAGTGAGGAATTGGCTTATAAGACCGTCAGCGACCACCAACATAACCAGCAAGAGGAGCAGATATTTCATCCGACGGCTTCCAGCAAAGTAGGCACCCATGACCCTAACCAACCTCCCCGCACAACTAGCACCAGGACAGCATGTGCTCTTCGGGGGAACGCTCACAACCCGAGCAGCACACAAACCCCAATTCCGGCTGGGGAACTAAGGATGCAGAGAAGCTACGATGTCTCAGCTCTTACCTATGCGGAACATCTTTGTCCCGCACACAGGGCAGACGCCCTGAGTAGCTGATTTGCCATTCTTCATAGTGATGGCTTTGGTATTTCTCATTTCCCTCTTGGCCCGGCATTTCACACAATATCCTTGCATTTCCCTATCTCCTTTTCGTTATGAACGATACCCTATTCGTCCCGTGGTGTCAATCCCACAGACGGCTTACCTTATAGGTAACATTGCGTCAAATTGTGCAATGCGGTAACAAATCAAGCAATCGTGCAATAACCTGACGATGACGCATATTTGTCGCTGATGCCTTTGAAAATCTTGGTCCCGTGTGTTACCATTCACCAGAAGACGAATCAACATGCTGGCATTTGGACACACTGGAATTACGCTTGGCATCGCCGTGCTCTTGGCCGGTCTTACTACCACAAGCCGCTCCTCTAGAAACAGGAAGGTCAGAGTAGATGCTCTTTCGCTCGCCGTCCCCTCAGGCGACGGCGGAGACAAATTACGGCGAAACTCGTAAGGTGTCTTGGGTTGAGTCTCTGGCAGACCATGCCGACCTGAGGCTCCTGCTCGTCGGCTCGCTGTTGCCCGACATAATTGATAAACCAGTAGGACAGTTCTTCTTCCGCGAGACTTTCAGCAACGGCCGGATATTCAGCCATACCCTCATCTTTCTTGCCCTAATTACTATTGTCGGCCTTTACCTGTATCGACGTCGTGGCGGCAGAACATGGCTCCTAGCCTTGTCTTTTGGCACTTTCACCCATCTTGTCCTTGACCAAATGTGGCGTGCTCCTCACACCCTGCTGTGGCCGGCTTACGGCCTGGCCTTTGAGAGGGTTGACCTGACCAACTGGGTGCCAAACATATTTCATGCCCTATTTACCGACCCTCAGGTGTACTTGCCGGAGCTCGTCGGGCTGGCGATACTGATTTGGTTTGCCCAGTCACTTGTGCGGAGAAGGAGAGTCTTTGCTTTCCTCAAATGTGGCAAAGTCTAGCGATACCTTCGGCCAGAGACGATGATATGCCACACATTCTGGCCTATCTGTGGGATTGGGCAGGCTGAGTTGTCGGCGATACCGAATGGCGGCCAAGGTCAGGGCAGAGGGGAATACCTCCCAGTCCCGCAGTTGCTTGTTACGCCTTTATGGTCTCCTCTGTTACTATACTGCGATTATGTGATTTCCTCTTTGACTAAGCCGGTAAATGTTAATCGCCAGTGCCTCGGCATCATGATTACGGTGTGAAATGACCACTACATTGGATTGCTGGTCCACCCGGGCAAAGACCTGCGACAGTGCTTTGGTCACCGGGTGAAATCCGCTGCCGCGGCTCAAGTTACCGTACTCTACCTCCAGTAACTGAGTCAGCGCCTTGGCAGCGTGGCTCTGAACCGACCGGAGGCGCCGGATATCCCCCCGCAGCCGGGCAACATCCGGAGGGTTCAGGTATTTGGTAGGGTTAACCAGGGTGACCATTTCCCTGGCCACCTGGAGTGATGTCAAGAGGAGCTGGGACGGCGGTATTACTCCGGTGGTCAATTTAACCTCTTCGTGGTCATAAGCGGCCAGCGCCGCCGGGATATTCTCCCGAGCCAGGGATAGGGCGGTAGTAATAATCTTGTAGGCCAGTTTGTCGGCCTCCTCAGCGTCGCTGACGACCAGATTGACCAGTATCACGGCTGACCGGCCTAGAAATTCGGCGAATTCCTTGGTTATCAGCTCGTTATATTGCAGGGAGTGTTTCCAGTCGATGTTCTTCAGGCTGTCACCGGGCTGATAGAGCTGGCTGCCGTAGTATTCCACTCCCCGGCGCCAGCCGTGGATCGGTTTAATAATGCCGACACTGGGAACCAGGGGGAGTGTTCCTGTTTCGGCGCCAGCCGTGGATTGGTTTAATAATACCGACATTGGGAACCAGGGGGAGTGTTCCTGACCTGGCCCTTGTGAATGGTTACCGCCCAGGCCAGCATCAGCGGGTACTGCGTAAACGTGCCGATGACTTCCGACTGTAGCCCCCCTGCCTCGACGAAGAACCGGAAGATTTCCCAGGTAAAGGGCGTAATCTCCACCTCCTCACCGTCAGCCAGCTCGGCGATGATGATATCTTCGCCTTTCCTGTTCTGAGTGATACCGGTTATTTTCCCGATGCTGCCGTTAACCCAGCGACCCTCGGTATCATTGTTGAGCATCATGACCTGCGCCCCCACCTTGACCTGAAGGTCAATTGCGGTGGGCAGGTACTCCTGGCCGAAGTCTCCCTCGATGCTTCCGGTGAAGGTGTAAAGCCTGCCTTTCAGCCCTGCCAGACGCTTGCCGTTAATCTCTTCGGCGAGCCTGTTGGTGGTGGTCAGGTAGACGTAGAAGTCGTCCGGTGATGGCTCAAACTCCGGCTGGTACCTCTGGTTAAGAAGCTCCAGCCCTTCCTCGGTGACGGAGTTGTTGCGGATGGCGTTGAGCAGGGTGATGAACTGCTCATCGTGCTGGCGGTAAATCTTCTCCAGCTCCACGAATTCCATCTCGAAGGAGTCGAACACCCGGGCGCCGTAGAAGTAGGGCGTCTCGTAAAGAGACTGGAAAACCGCCTTTTCACCGCTGGTAACCACCGGCGGCAGCTGGTAGAGGTCGCCGATAAAGGCCATCTGGATACCGCCAAAGGGCTTGTCAGCCTCGGGGCCGTTCAGCCGCAGGAACCGGTCCACGCAGTCCAGCAGGTCGGCCCTCACCATGGAGATTTCATCAATGACGATGGCATCCAGCTTGCGGTAGATGCTCTCATTATCGTCGTCAGAGCGGAGCTTTTTAACCCGGTCAGGGGTGATGCCGGGCTTGAACCTGAAGAATGAATGGATGGTCTGCCCTTTGACATTGAGGGCGGCCACACCGGTGGGCGCCAGCACCGCCACTTTCTTCTTGGTGGTATGGCGGAAATAGTTCAGCAGCGTTGATTTACCCGTGCCCGCCCGGCCGGTAATGAAGATGCTCCTGTCGCTATTTTCCATGATATCGAGGGCGTGCCGGAACTGTTCGTTGATGTCTATTTGTGGTTGTTTATGCTTCGTGTTCGTCATAGGCCGTCTACGCTAAAGCACTGAACCTGGCTACCTGGGGAGCCTTCAGGAACTGCCACTCGCCTCTTACCCCGCAGCTCATCGCCGCCACCTCAATATGCAGCATGGCAATCCCGCAATCGAGACGCTTGGAGACATTAAACTCTGGGCCGCCTGTCCTTACGTAGACTGTGATACTGCCGTCTTCCACGTCAAAACCCCAGGGTTGGCGATTTACCGCAGAAGGAGCAAGTCTGGCAGCTTGAATGGATGCCCTTACCCATTCCGGCAACTCATCTCGGCCCAGCCCGCTAATTAACCTGGAAACCGGGAGGCGCCGATGGGTACGTCCAAAACCGGTCATCAACTTCTCTTCCAGTGATTCGAATCTGCGTGCATAACCTACCGGGGTCACGGCCAACACCCGTTCGTTACTCTTGATTTCCACCAGTGAAGCCACGCTCTCAGGCTTAAAGAAGCCAGCAACCCAACAGGTATTCAACCCCAGAGCTGTCGCCTCCAGTATGACTCCCTCTCCTGTATAACCTACTTCTTCCTGAACAGAAGCACTGTCCATATTCCCAATAAAGGCAATAAATGCCGGTGCATCTTTGATCTTTCCATAGCTACCAACAATGCCTCTGAAAACGCCTTTTACCGATTCGGTCACAAGACACGACCGAGCATTGGGAAAGGGCATGAACTGTTTACACACTGTATCAAGGGCTGACAGCTTGTCAGATTCGATTGGTCGGCTTTCATCAAAATGCCTGCGGGACCTTCGCTTTTCAATAGCGGGATACCATCTTGAGAAAGGAATATCCATACAGTTT
>CAVSBN010000016.1:0-135900 GCA_963726225.1 uncultured Chloroflexia bacterium | reverse complement strand
GGCATTCAAGAGGGGCGAAGCCCCTCTTTCATAACTCCTTCCCCCTCGCCTTGCAAGGAGAGGGGGACACAGGGGGTGGGTTGTAAAATATCAGAGGGTGAGGCAGATTCTGGGTTCGTCTATGCAGGTGTTAGGCAATATTACCGTTGAGTTATCTCATGAGGAGGAAAAACCATGATAGGTCACAAAGATAGATATGCCCTAGTAACGGGAGCTACGAGTGGAATAGGTTATGAGCTGGCAAAATTGTTGGCGAAGGACGGTAAAAATCTAATAATAGTATCCAGGGATAAAAATAGGCTTGAACAGGTAAAAACAGAGATTGAAAACAAATATCGAACAAGAGTAAAGATTTTACCCAAAGACTTATCCGCTCCCAAAGCGCCGTTAGAGATATTTTCTGAACTTGAAAAAGAAGATATTAACGTAGATGTACTGGTCAACAATGCTGGTCTTGTCGTTTACGGCTTGTTTTCCGAAACGGATTTACAAAAAGAACTTGAAATGATTCAGCTTTACGTTTCTACATTGACACACATGACCAAACTATTTCTGAAAAAAATGTTAGAAAACAAATCAGGTTGGATACTAAATGTATCTTCTGGAATGGCTTTACTATCTGTTCCACTGTTGTCTGTTTATTCTGCGAGCAAAGCTTATACCCTGCATTTCTCCGAAGCGTTAGCCAATGAACTGCAAGGAACTGGCGTTAGCGTGACTTGCCTTTGCCCACCACAAACAGAAACCGCAATTTTTAAGAGGGCAAAGATAGAAAATACTAAATTAGCAAGGGCGAAAAAGATGGATGCTGCCACAGTTGCCGAAGCTGGTTATATAGCTCTAAAAAAGGGGAAAGTCATCGTTACTCCTGGTCTAAAAAGTAAATTGTTGCCGATTCTTATCAGAATTCTTCCAAGGAATGTACTTACCAAAATGGCGAGGTCGATGGTGTAACATGTATAAAGGATGAAAAGTCCGATATGCAATAAAAAATAAGGAGGCCACTCACATATACTATTCTTCCCTCACTTTCATTCTTAATGGGGAGTTTTAGAGGGGCGAAGCCCCTCTCCCATAACCTCCTCCTCTCCTTTGAAGGAGAGGGGGATAAGGGGGTGAGGATGGTAAAGTTCTATGGATCTTTTTGAGCGGCAGTTTGAGGAGTTGAGAGGAAAAGAGGCGCCGCTGGCGGCCCGGATGCGGCCGACTAACCTTGAGGAGTTCGTCGGGCAGGAGCAACTGGTCGGCAAGGGGCGGGTGCTGAGGAAGGCGATTGAAGCCGGCCAGCTACCCTCAATTATCCTCTGGGGGCCGCCGGGCAGCGGCAAGACTACCCTGGCTTATATTATTGCCAATACCACCAATTCCCACTTCAGCGCCGTCAGCGCGGTCACGGCCGGTGTGGCTGACCTGCGGCGCATCATTGAGGAAGCCAAGGAACGCCGCGGAATGCACCAGCAGAAGACCATCCTCTTTATTGATGAGATTCATCGCTTCAATAAGTCCCAGCAGGATGCCATTCTGCCCTTTGTTGAGGATGGCACGATTACCCTCATCGGGGCCACCACGGAAAACCCCTCCTTTGAGGTTACTTCCCCGCTTCTCTCCCGCTCCCGGGTTTTCACTCTTAACCCGCTGACCAAAGGTCAGGTTCGCACCATTATTCTGAGAGCCCTGAAGGATAAAGAGCGAGGGCTGGGTGACTTGAATGTGGAGCTGGATGAGGATGCCCTGAATCACATTATCACCATGGCCAAGGGTGACGCCCGTATTGCCCTGAATGCGCTGGAGATGGCGGCGCTGACCACACCGCCGATGCCGAAGGCAAGCGCCATGTCCCGCTGGCCACTATCGAGGATGCCATCCAGCACCCGGCGGTGCGTTACGATAAGAGCGGCGACCAGCACTATGACCTCATCTCCGCCCTGCACAAGTCGATGCGCGGCTCCGACCCGGATGCCGCTCTCTACTGGCTGGGGCGGATGCTGGAGGCGGGGGAAGACCCGCTGTATATCGCGCGGCGACTGGTGCGCTTTGCCTCCGAGGATGTGGGTATGGCTGACCCGCAGGCGTTGGTGGTGGCCATGGCGGCGCAGCAGGCGGTCCACTTCATCGGCCTGCCGGAGGGCAATCTGGCTCTGGCCGAAGCCGCGGTCTATCTGGCCACCGCACCGAAGAGCAACTCCCTCTACACCGCCTACTCTCGAGTCCAGGAGGAGATTAAGCAGGGCTACGGCGAGTCGGTGCCTCTGCACCTGCGTAATCCGGTGACGCCCTTGATGAAAGGGATGGGCTACGGCCAGGGATATAAGTATGCCCATGACTTCCCGGGACACTTCGTGGAGCAACAGAACCTGCCGGGTTCATTGCAGGGAAAGCGCTTCTATCTGCCCAGCGACCAGGGCTTTGAGAAACAGATTAACGCTCGCCTGAAAAGCTGGCGGGAAGGGAGAAAGCCGGGCCAGCCGGAGAAAGGAAAGGGCGAGTGAATTCCATCCGCGCTGATTTCCCCTGCGGCTCAGTAGGATTACCCTTGAGGGCGAGTTGCATCTACCGGAAGGGAATGGGCCTTTTCCGGGTGTGGTGGTCTGCCACCCCCACCCCCTCTACGGGGGCAATATGCAGAACAATGTCGTCATGGCTATCTGCCAGGGATTGCTGGCGCATTCGGTGGCCGCCTTCCGGTTCAATTTCAGGGGGGTTGGGCAGAGTGGGGGTGTCTATGGCGGCGGCATCACTGAGCGCGAGGATGTCACAGCGGCCCTAGCTTTCGTCCGTGCCCGGCCAGAGATTGACACCAAGAAGATTGGTCTGGCCGGGTATTCCTTCGGGGCCACGGTGGCTTTACCCGTAGCTCTGGAGGATGATGCGGTCAGGCTGCTGGCGCTCATCTCGCCGCCGCTGGCTGACTCCGCCTGGGAGCAGTTAAAGGGTTACGCGAAACCGAAGCTGCTGATGGTGGGCAGTGCCGATGCCTTCGTCCCGGCCAGAGAATTCCAGCAGTATGCCGAAGATATGCCTGAGCCCAGGCAATACTTCGTGGTATCCGGAGCCGACCATTTCTGGTGGGGATATGAAGGGGAACTGGCTCAGAAAGTATCCCGGTTCTTCGGCGAAGGTTTTGCCCCCTCGACATAGTAATCATTCCGTACGCCCAGGGGTTGATGGGCATTTGAGGTATTGACAAGCCATGCTTCTAGGAATACACTAGAGTTCCAATTTCAAGAAGCCCAGGTGCCTCACTCGACCAGTAGTGTGGGAGGGATATATGGTCTGAGCCGAGGGTTCAGTCACGGGAAGCAGGAGGCGTTGAGCCGTCACCCGTACGTGGTCGCTTGGGCGATGGGGAGTCAATAGCGAAACCGACCTGAAGAGGGTCGGTTTTTCTGTTTTATCCAAGGGAGTAGAGTATGAAAGTGAATCAGAGCGGTAATGAGTGCTAGTTGAATAATTCATGTGGGAGAGGAAAAATGAAAAGGCTCTTTATTATCGCAGTAGTGATACTAGTGGTCGTTGCCCCGATTTTCGGCGGCTGCGCCCCAGCAACAACGACAACGCCACCAACCACAGCGCCACTGGAAACAACGCCCCGACAACAACCCCGACACCGACTCCAATAGCCACACTAACACTAACGCCCACGCCGACATCAACACCCACGCCGACACCGACGCCCACCCCTAGTACAACGGAAACACCAACAACAAGCCCAAGCCTTATTGATGGAGATTGGATAAGTAACGAAACAAACACTGGCATTGCTGCAGGTCCTATTCTCCAATTCAAGGTAGGAAGAAACGGTGTGATAATCTCCCTTACTGTATCGGTATTTCCTATCCCATCAGAATGGTTTCTGTGGTTCATCGATAAGCCATTGGACATTCAGGAAAATAGATTTATATGTTCTACTTCGTCACTCCCCGCTTCTAGTGGTCAAGGGGAATTTGTACTAGAAGGAAAATTTACTGCACCAAACCGGTGCGAAGGAACCATGAAATTCCCCAAAGGGTTCTTCTGGGTAGATTTTGCACTAGACCATGACGTGACTTTCACCTGGACTGCGCACCCAAAATAGATATCGATGCTTAGTCCTGACATGAGTCCAGGCATATGACATGGTGTTTAGTTCTTCGAGAGGGGGATTCAGGGGGTGAGGTCAACTAGGCTCACTTTGTCCCGCCTAAGACTTAGTGAAAACGAGGTGGCACTGCCACTCGGCCGAAGTCTGCGGGAAATCGGTGCGGAAATGAGCGCCGCGGCTCTCCTCCCTCAGGAGAGCGGCCTCAGTCACCAGGCGACCGGTTAATATCAGATTGCTCAGCTCGTGGGTGGGGCGGTCGACGGGTCGGGGCAGGCGCTTCTGCCAGCCGGCCAGTGTATCGGCCGCCTGAGTCAAGCCTTCTTTATTGCGGATGATGCCAACCTTTTCCCAGAGAAGCTGTTGCAGAGCAGAAAGACTGGGGGTCGACAATCCCTTGGGAACCGGCCTCTGGCTGAGCTTGTGGTGGACATACTTTGCCTGACTGGTGGGTGGCGGCGATGAGTCTGGCTTCTGGATTGTCTGCTCGATAATCCGTTTGCCAAACACCAGGGCGTCAAGCAGAGAGTTGGAGGCCAGCCGGTTAGCGCCGTGAACACCGGGACAGGCCGTTTCACCGCAGGCGAATAGACCGGCGATGTTAGTGGCGCCCCAGTGGTCGATTTTGACACCGCCAATCATATAGTGGGCGGCCGGGGCTACCGGTATCTGGTCTTTGGTAATATCCAGACCGTGCTCCTGACAGAAACGATAGATACTCGGGAAGCGGGTGGTGATGGTAGGGCGGGGCAGATGCGTAACATCCAGAAAGACCTTATCCGCGCCCGTCTTCTCCATCTCGTAGAGGATGCTGCGGGCTACTATATCCCGCGGTGCCAGGTCGCCTTCCGGGGTATAATCGCGCATAAAAGCGCGACCATTAGTGTTGCGCAGTATCCCACCTTCACCCCGGACCGCTTCCGATATAAGGAAAGGAGTCACTCCGGGAAGACGCAAAGCGGTGGGGTGAAACTGGAAGAACTCCATATCGGTAATCTCGGCACCGGCGTTGAAAGCCAGAGCAATGCCGTCGCCGGTGGCCACATCCGGGTTGGTATTGAACTTGTATAGCTGGCCGCCGCCGCCGGTCGCCAGAATCAGGTAGCGGCCGTCAAACTCCTCAACGGCACCGCTATGACAATCAAAGACCTTGATACCCCGAACAGCGCCCCCATCCACCAGGATTTCCGTGGCCAGGGAGTCTTCCAGCACCTGGATGCGGGAGGCCCGCACCCGATTGCTGAGGGTGACCTCAATGTGCTGGCCGGTGCTGTCACCGCCGGCATGGAGAATACGGGGCACGGTGTGAGCCGCTTCCCGGGCCAGAGCAATCTCGCCATCAAGCGTGTCAAAGGGCACGCCCAGGTTGACCAGTTCCGTGATACGGTCGGTTGCTTCCGTGGCCAGAATGCGGACGGCTTCTTCATCACAGAGGCCAGCGCCGGCGGCTACGGTATCCTCAAAGTGCAAATGCGGCGAATCATTCCGACCGATGGCGGCGGCGATACCACCCTGGGCGAAGCGGGTATTGCACTCGTCAATGCTGCCCTTGGTGATAAGGAGCACGCTGTCCGTGCTCCTTGGCCAGCAGAGCGGCGTAAAGCCCGGCAATGCCGCTACCGATGATGACATAATCGTACTGTTTCATGGAGCTCCCCGATTGCCTTAACTGACTTTATACTTGGTTTTTCCTTCCTGGTAGAGGTCGCCGCCATAGATGTCATTGATTACGGTGGCCGGGAAATCTTTCACCTCCAGTCGCAGAACGGCTTCAGCCCCCAGCTCTTCGTAGGCAATGACTTCCGACTTCTTAATTGTCTTGGAGATGAGAGCGCCGGTGCCGCCAATCGCCGCCAGGTACACCGCCTTGTATTTCTTCATGGCCTCCTTGACGGCTGGCGTCCGCATCCCCTTGCCCACCATTCCCTTCAGCCCTTCAGCGATGAGGCGAGGGGAATAGGCATCCATCCGCCCACTGGTCGTCGGGCCGGCCGAGCCGATTACCTGCCCCGGCTTGGCCGGCGTGGGCCCCATATAGTAGATTGTCTGCCCCTTAATATCAAAGGGCAAGCGCTCGCCCCGGTCGAGGGCTTCAACTATCCGCTTGTGCGCCGCATCCCGCGCCACATACATCACGCCGGTAAGCCAAACATTGTCCCCGGCCTTCAGCCCTTTGATACTCTCATCGGTCAGAGGAAGAGTAATCTTTTTAGCCATTGTAGTGCTCCTGTTAAACTTTCAGCCCCTTCAGAATGTCTCGCGAGATGATATTTCTCTGCAGTTCCAGGGCTAGCTCGGTGGCGCTGGTAGCCAGCGCCTGGCGGCATAGCCTCTCCATTGGTTGCCCGGCGAGATAAGGCGGTCCACCGTAGATATGCGCCACTCTATCGGCGACATTGTGAATCAGCCGGGTGGCGAAGAGCTTCACCATGGCCGCCTCACGGCGCACCGGCTCCCCTTTGTCCGCCTTCCAGGCGGCCTCATAGACCATGAGTCGGCCGGCATGAATATCGGTGGCGATTTCGGCCAGCGCCGCCTGCACGCTGGGTTGCTGGGCCATGAGTTGCCCGAAGGACTGCCACGATTGAGCCCGGGTGGTGGCCTCTTCCAGAAGCCTCTGTGCCACTCCCACCGAGCGTGCGCCGCGGATAAGCCGCCGTGAGGGCAGCCACTTCTGGCCCAGCGAGAAAGCCTTTCCCTCTTTGCCCAGGACATTCCCGACTGGCACGCGGCAGTTTTCAAAGACCAGCCGCAAGGTCTCCTTAATGCCAGATTGCCAGCCCTTCTTTTCCTCACCGCCAATTACCGTAAAACCCGGAGTGCCTTTATCCACCAAGAAACAGGTCACTGCGTTTCTGGGGCCGTTATCGCCAGTAACGGCGAAGACCACGGCAAAGTAGTCCTGGGCCGGCCTGGAGAGCGATAACTTCTTACCATTGAGGATATAATGGCCCTCCGCTTTTTTGGCTCTCATCCCCATTGCCGGGACATCCGCCTCCCGGTCGGGCTCCATTATGGCCAGATAGGCCGACTTCTCCCGATTGAAGGCGGGAGTGAAATACTTTGCCCTTTGCTTCTCATTGCACTCAAACAGGATAGGGGTAACATCACCCAAGTTGAATGGCACGACTGTTTGCGCCAGTTCTTCCTCAATCAAACAATTACCCAGGGTGTTCAGGCCAACGCCACCCAGTTCTTCGGGAATGCTGGCGCCCCACAACCCCATATCCTTGGCTGTCTTGACTAATCTTGCCTCTGTTTCTGCTGGCAGAGACATGCGGGCATCGCTCAGGTCAGCCGCCCGACCCAGCAAGTCGCGCTCCAGGGGCTTAAGCTGGTCGCGCACGAAGTCTCGCGCCAGGCTCTGTACCATTTTGAGGTCTTCTGAAATGTCAAAGTCCATTTAAGCTCTTCCGCTAAATCCTAGTTTAACTGAACCCCTCACCCTTTGTCCCTCTCCCCTTAGTAAGGGGAGAGGGAAGGTATTTTTCTAAAGGGGCGAAGCCCCTTTAAATCCCCTTTTTCAACAATCTCCAGTATTGGGCGTTTAACTCTCCTCCAGTTCCTTTTAGCCTCCCTTTGATATAGGGGCGTCTAAGAGGGGCGCTAGCCCCTCTTTTTATTTCTTCCCCCCTCTCCTTTTTAAGGAGAGGGGGCCAGGGGGTGAGGTTAATTCTAACAAACTAGGTTTGGCTAACGGCCTCCTCCAAAAACAGGTCGAGGTCAGGCTCGTCCTCATCGCCAATCCGCTGCTCCAGGCGGGACATGACCTCAACCATACGGCGATTAACAATATAGTTCTTAATCGTGGTGTCCACCTGCGGGCAGACGAGGATACAGGCGTAACAGAGGTCGCAGTCCTCACCCACCGTGCTTTCCAGCGCCATTGATGTCCGTTGCTCCGTCTTGTCCCGGCGGGATGGCTCGCGAGCCAGGAAAGGACAGACATCCACGCAGTTGCCACAGCCGAGACACTCTTTGTGCCCGACAATATCTTCCGTTATATTCAGGGCATGGGTGGGGCTGAATCCGCTGGAGAGGAGTCGGCACCGTCCCACCGGCGGACTCTTGGTATTCAATATTTCATTGAGAATCCCCTCAATCTGTTTGACATCCTGTTGAATGCGGAGTGGCATAAGGTCTCTCCCCCGTGTCAGGTTATCTTGACCTGACCGGCCGACAATCTTCGTCGGTTGCTGTCAGGCATGTAATCTGGCATAGAGCGGGCATAGTCCGGCAGGAGTAAAGGCGAGATGGGCCGTGCCTCAGCCAGGCCAGCCTGCTGCAATTCCTCCTGCCAGCGGCGCACATGCTCCAGCGTCAGGTTGCCCGGCTTAACCCCCTTAGCGTATTGCGCCGCCGCCCGACCAGCTCTCCGACCAAAAACAAAGAGTTCCAGGGTGGAATTGCCGATGAGTCGGTTCCGGCCGTGAACCCCACCCGAAACCTCACCGGCGGCATAGAGTCCCGGCACGCCGGTCTCGCCGTTGACATCAATCTTGACGCCGCCATTCTGGTAGTGGAGGGTGGGATAGACCAGCATCGGCTCTTTGATAATATCAATGTTGTAGCGGGCGAACTGGCGCACCATCGCCGGCAACTCCCGGGCAATCGTCCCTTCGCCCCGGATGATGTCAATCATCGGCGAATCCAGCCACACGCCGACTTCGCCGGTCGGCGACTTAATCCCACGGTTCTCCAGGCACTCCCGGATGATGGCGGAGGCCACCACATCCCTGGCCTCCAGGGGCATGATGAACTGCTCGCCGTTGGCATTGGCCAGTTGCGCCCCGAGTGTTCTTACCTTTTCGGTGACCAGTTGCCCCAGAATCTGCACCGGGTAGGCGACCCCGGTGGGATGATACTGCATGGTATCAATGTAGATTAGCTTCGCCCCAACTCGATAGGCCAGCACCAGCCCATCAGCCGTGGCCCCGTAGTGATTGGTGGTGGGGTAACCCTGAATGTGCAGTCGACCAATGCCACCGGTGGTCAGAATGACAGCTTTAGCCCGCACGACGATAATCTCGTTGGTCTCAAGGTTGACCAGCACCGCCCCGGCGATATGCCCCTTATCATCCAGAATCAATTCTATGACGGGTGAGAACTCCAGATAGTCTATCTGGCGGTTTCTCATCTCATCGCGCAAAACGCGCATCTCTTCCAGTCCGGTGTAATCGCGGGCCGAGTGCAGCCGGCGCCGGGAAGCGCCGCCGCCGGACAGCTCGTGCATGGAGCCATCGGGTTCTTTGTCCCAGTTGACCCCCAGCTGTTCCAGCCACCTGATGGCGGAAGGGGCGTCTTTCACCAGCACTTCCACCAGTTCGGGGATGTTGGTGTAGTGCCCGCCGCCCATGGTGTCCAGGTAATGGATGGCCGGGGAATCGTTGGGTCTATCGGCGGCCTGTGTTCCCGCCTGAGCGCCGACGGTGTTGGCATCGCCCAGGCGCAGTTTGGTGGTCAGCAGCACCCTGGCGCCGTTTTCCTGAGCCAGAAGAGCCGCCGAAGCCCCTGCCCCACCCCCGCCGATGACCAGGACATCGACATCGTAGTCAATCCGGCTCAGGTCAATTTTGTCCGGGTCGATACGGCTGTTGCCTTCCAGCAGGTCGGCCAGTTCCTTGGGGGTATAGTCACCCTTATTCACCCCGACCTGCAGCTGGCGCATGCTTTCTTTCTTGAAGTCCGGGTGATACTTGTTCAGCAAGGCTGTTTTCGCCTGGTCGTTAAGCCGGGGGAAGGTTTCTTTCAGCCTCTTCTCCCGGGTGGCCACTACCTTGCGGATGCTTTCTTCCATATAAGCTGGATACATTTTAGCTATCCTCTATTTGATATTTTGTACTTATTAAGCCATCTCCTAATAAGCCGGTTCGATATCGCGCGTCTCGTAGCGGCGGCGCAGCTCATCCTCGCCCATCTTCTTCAGCTTTGCCACTTCCGCGTCAAATTTGCCCTTGTCTATCTCATCAATCCTGTCATCCAGGTGCTGGGAGCGCGGGGCCATGTGCCGACCATACACGCGGCGACAGAGCAGAGCGATGTTATACGGCACCAGTCCCTGCGGGCACCGCGCGGCACACAAGCCGCACATCACGCAGTCAAAGGACTTATTGGCTACTTCCTTGATGTCCCCCCGCAGGGCATCCGACATGAACCACATCACCTCGAGTTCCTGGGGGCAGGTCTTGGTGCAGGTATTGCAGCCAAAGCACTTCACGATATCCGGGTACAGCTTCAGAATCTGCTCGTAGGTCGCTTCCAGTTCATCCAGCTCGTAGAGTGCCTTGGTTGCCGGGAAGAAGGGTATCTGGGTCAGGTACATTTCCGGTTCGATGGTCTTCTGGCAGGCGAGGTCAAACTTTAGTTGTGGGTCATCTTTGACCTTAAAGACGGTGGCGCAGGCACCGCAAAATCCGGCGCGGCACCCACAGCCGCGAATCAGCCGGTAACCACAATACTCCAGCGCCGTCAGGATGGTCATTCCCTCGGGAACCTGATAGTGCTTACCCATGATATAGATGTCAACCATCGGAACTTGCTCCGCCATTTTTTGCCTCAATTAAAGAATTGCTTCCTTGTGCCGGGCGCTGTGACACTGCAGATTGACCGCCACCGGCATACTGGCAATATGGGCCGGGAAAGTCTCCACATGAACGGCCAGCGCCGTGACCCGGCCGCCATAGCCCATCGCCCCGATTCCCAGGTTATTGACTTTCTGGAGGATTTCCTTTTCCAGTTCAGCCACTTCCGGGTCGGCGTTAGGCTTACCGACCTGGCGCAGTAAGGCCTTTTTGGCCAGCATCAGAGTCTGCTCAGCCGTGCCGCCAATTCCCACACCGACAATCACCGGCGGGCAGGGATTGCTGCCGGACTCATCCACTGCCTTGACGACGAAGTCAATTATTCCCGGCCGTCCCTGCGCCGGGGGTAGCATGGCCAGTCGAGTCATATTCTCCGAACCGGCGCCCTTGGTCATGGCACTAATTTTCAGCCTGTCGCCGGGCACGATTTCAGTGTAAATCACGGCTGGCGTGTTATCCCTGGTATTAACTCTGGCCGAGAAGGGCTGGCGCACCATTGACTTGCGCAGGTAGCCCTTATTGTAGCCCTGCCGCACGCCCTCATTTATGGCGGCGTAAAGGTCGCCGCCGGTGATATGGACATCCTGACCGAGCTCCAGGAAAACCACCGCCGTACCCGTATCCTGGCACAGGGGGACGCCTTCCTTAGCCGCAATATCAGCATTCTCCAGAATTCTGTCCAGCACATCTCTGGCGACGGGCGATGGCTCGTTCTCCCGGGCTTGCTTAATCGATGCCAGCACATCGTCTGGCAGATAGACGCAGGCGTCCTGGAATAGTTTAGATACCGTCTCGGTTATCTTTCGGGCATCTATCTCTCTCACTTCACCTTTTCCTTATACCGATTACTCTTCAGGCGGTAGCGGGATAAAGCCCTCCTTCATCAGTAGTGCTGTTGTCTCCCGGGCTTCCCGGATCATCTTCTCCGCCCGCTGGGCCAGTTGTTTACGGGTAGCTCGCTCCCGGGCCACCCCCTGCTGGATGGCCTTGAAACCAACTGCCACCGCAACTCTAATATAGACTTCCCACTCCGCCATCGTGGGAATGATATACTCCTCATGTATCCCCCGGTCTTCAGCACATTTGGCCACCTCATAGGCGGCGGCAATGCACATCTCATCGGTGATCGTCCTGGCCTTGACATCCAGGGTGCCGCGGAAAATACCAGGAAAGACCAATGGAATTATTCACCTGGTTGGGGAAGTCCGACCGGCCGGTAGCCACCACCCTGGCCCCGGCCTCTTTTGCCTCCCACGGCCAGATTTCCGGGATCGGGTTGGCACAGGCAAAGACGATAGCATCCTTGGCCATGCCCTTCACCCATTCCGGCAGAATCACCCCCGGCCCGGACTTAGACAGCGAAATACAGACATCCGCCCCTTCCAGAGCTTCTGTAATGCCACCAGCCCTCTTTTCCGGGTTGGTCTTCTTGGCACAGGTCCCACTTGTAGGGGTTTTCCTGTTTCTGTTCCTTCAGGTCAGCCCGACCACTATGGAGGATGCCCTTGCTGTCCACGATTATGCGTGTTCTCCGGCTTGAAGCCATCGGCGAAAAGTACTCTCAGGATAGCGATATTGGCGGCACCGATGCCGATGACGGCCAGCTTAACATCCTCCTTCTTCTTGCCCACAACCTTGAGGGCATTTATCAGCCCGGCCAGGGTAACGGCGGCTGTCCCCTGCTGGTCATCGTGCCAGACCGGGATTTCCATTCTCAGCTCTGAGTCGCTCCAGAATGTAGAAGCACTTGGGACTGGCGATATCCTCCAGGTTGATGCCGCCAAAGGAAGGCTGGAGCCACTTCACCGCCTGGATAATCTCGTCCGGGTCTTTGGTGTCCAGGCAGATGGGCACGGCGTCCACTCCGCCCAGATACTTGAAGAGCAGTGCTTTGCCTTCCATTACCGGCATAGCGGCCTCGGGGCCAATGTCACCCAGTCCTAGAACCCGGCTGCCATCAGAGACCACGGCGATGGTATTCCACTTGTTGGTTAATTGATAGACCTTTTCCTTATCCGCCTTTATCTCCAGGCAAGGGGCGGCCACACCCGGCGTGTACCAGATAGCGAAGTCGCTAAGATCACGGACCGCGCATTTGGGCATGGTCTGCATCTTACCCCGGTAGAGGGGATGCCATCGTATCGCCAGCTCCGCTGGCTTGCGGGCTTTAGCCAGGAGTGCTTTTTGGTCTATTCTTTTCGGCATTTTTCCCTCCTTCACCACGCGGCTTCCCTAAGCACCCTCCGCAATCAATCTTCTGACCTCAACGGACATGGCCGGGCCATCAATCTGCATCGGGCACCTGACCTTGCACCGACCACAGGTGAGACAGGTGTAAGCCAGCGCCGCTGCTTTTTCAGTCTTCCGACTAATCGTGGCCGCCCAGACTGCGCCGACACCGGCAAAATACTTGTCACCAAAATGGCCGGCGGTTACGGCGTAGACCGGGCACTCATATAAACAGCCGCCGCACCTCAGGCAGTAGAGCGCCTGACGCAAGATGGGGTGCTTGGCCAGCTCAGTCCGCCCACCATCCAGGAAGATAACATGCATCTCTTTGGGGCCGTGGGCTCCATAGGTGGTCACCTTCTCGATATCACCGGTCTTACTGGGGCCTGAGACCAGGCTGACATAGGAAGGAACGGTATAGTTAGCGTACCGCCAGGTCACCTCAGCCACCTTATAGGCATCCATCAGAGTGGGCACCAGCTTCTCCATGCCCACCAGGGCAATGTGTACCGGCGGTGCGCCCGTGGACAGGCGGATATTGCCCTCGTTCTCAATGAGGAACAAAGTGCCAGTATCCGCCGCGACCACATTGGCGCCGCTCATGCCGATATCGGCCTGGAAATATTTCTCCCGGAGCAACTTCCGCGCCGTAGCCACCAGTATACTAATGTCCGGCGGGCAGTTCTTCGCCAGTAATCTGGGAGAAAAGCCGGGCCACATCCTCTTTGGGCACATGGATGGCCGGCGAGAGGATGTGCATGGGTCGGGAATGGAGCTTCTGAATGATAAACTCGCCTAAATCGGTCTCATAGACCTCGTTGCCGTGGTCTTCCAGATGCTCCCGCAAGTCAATCTCCTCGCAGGTCATGCTCTTGCCCTTGACTATGAGCTTGCCCGTGCCGACCAGTTTGTCAATGATGCTCAAAGCCTCATCGGCGGTCCTGGCGATATATGCTTTCCCTTTGTTGAACTCAAAGGCTTCGCAGGCCTGCTGGGCCAGCTTCTCCATCTCACCGATAGCCTTGGATTTGATTTCTCTGACTTCCTCGGCCATCTTAATGGTGTGCGGGAATTTCTTCAGAGCATCGTTGGTGTTTGCCCGATAGCTCTTGATGGCCCGGGACAAAGCCAGTCTGATCCGCTCATTGTGCGCGGCATCCATTAATTCGTTCTTATAATCGCTAAAAACTGACATCGCTATACCCCCATCGCCATAGCTACGACCTGCGCCAGGTCAAGGACCTCCACATTGTTGACCTTCAATTCCTTGAGTCCGGTCTTTAGTTGCATGATACACCCCGGACAGTGAGTAACAATAATCTCGGCTCCGGTATCAACCAGCTCCTTGGCCCGGTTGACGGCCAGAATCTGGCTCAATTCCGGGAAGACGGCCTCAAACCCGCCCCCACCCCCGCAGCAGGTCGCCCATTCACCTCTTAGTCCACTCGGTTTCCACCAGCTCAATGCCCTTGATAGCTCTCAATATGCGGCGTGGCTCCTCAATCAGCCCCAGGTAGCGCACTAACTGGCACGGGTCGTGATAGGTAACCTTGACCTGTTCAGGAAAGCGCAACTCCCGTGACGAAATGTTCTCGGCCACTACCTGGCAGAAATGCTTGACTTCTAAGTCGTGCCCGTTGACGCTCTTGGGCATCAGGTTGCGCAGAGTATAAGTGCAGGAAGGGACGATACTGATAATCTGTTTTACCTTCTTGGCTTTCAGCTGGCTATATACACCCCGGGCATGTTCCGCAAATTCATTTTGTAGACCAATATAGTGCAGGAGTCCGCCACAGCATGGTTCGTCGTCAGCCAGATAGCCGAATTTTATCCCGAGGTTATTCAGTACCTTCACGGCGCTGAGCAGAGGTTGAGCGTCTTCCTCCCCGCCCCGGCTCATCACCCGACGATATATGCCGGCGGCGTCAATGCCGAGCTTCTTCTGAAAGCTGGCCAGACTCATGGCCAGCTCGGTGCTGACGGCGCTCTTATCTATCCGGCGTATCAAGGACATCAGGGATTCCAGCTCACTGGCGTACTGATAACCGCAGCCGGCGAAGAAGATGGTCTCCGCCTCCCTGGGCAGATTCAGACCCTTAGCCCATTTGGCGCCGGCTCCCTTGCCCGCACCCAGCAGATTGTGCTTTGAGATGATGTTATCAGCGAGGTAAGCCAGGCCAGGTGGAATCAATTCTTTATTGCCCATCTGATGCTTTCTCCTATCTAGCCAGGAATCTAACAATCTCGCTGGGTTTCTCGGCCACCGGCACCCCAGCCTTATTAAAAGCCTCAATTTTGGATTTGGCCGTACCGGCGCTGCCCATGATGATGGCACCGGCGTGCCCCATCCGTTTCCCCGGTGGTGCCAATCGACCGGCAATATAGGCCACCACCGGCTTGGGATACTTCGTTTCAGCAATATACTGGGCGGCTCGCTCCTCAGCATTGCCACCGATTTCACCAATCAGTACCACGCCTTTGGTCTCATCATCTTTCTGGAACATCTCCAGCAGTGTCACGAAGTCGAGACCGACAATAGCATCGCCCCCCAGACCAATACAGGTGCTCTGCCCCTGGCCGACATAGCTAATATGCCAGGCAATCTCGTAAGTCAGCGTGCCACTTCTGGAAGCAATGCCAATGTTTCCTGGTCGGAAGATATGGTCGGGCAGGATACCCACCTTAACCCGCCGCACGGGACTGATTACGCCGGGGCAGTTGGGTCCCACAATAATAACACCTTTCTGCCTGGCTTTGGCGACAAACTCGATGGCGTCCTTCTGCGGAATGCCCTCGGTAATAACTACCACTGTCTTGAGGCCGGCGTCGATGGCCTCAAGTACCGCGCTCCTGGTAAACCGGGCCGGGACAAAGATAATGGATGTGTTGGCCCCGTGCTTGGCAGCCGCCTCAGCCACAGTATTATAGACGGGCACCCCCTCCACCTCCTGCCCGCCCTTGCCCGGCGTCACCCCGGCCACCACCTTGGTGCCATAGCGCAGCATGGCCGCGGCGTGGAATCGGCCTTCGTTGCCGGTGATACCCTGGACAATGACCTTGGTGTTCTCACCCACAATTATGCTCATGGCTAATCTTCCAGCTTCAAGACTTCTTCCACGGCCTTTTCCATCGTGGGGTAGCTATTGATGCCCGCCTCCTTGAGCATCCGGTTACCCTCAGCTTCGTTTGTGCCCATCATTCTGACGGCTACCGGCTTCTTTACCGGTGCCTCATTGAGCGCTTGAATGACGGCCTGTGCCACGACATCGCACCGGGTTATGCCGCCGAGGATATTGACCAGTACCGCCTTTACCTCGGGCTTGGACATGACCAGCAGCAGTCCCTTCTTCGTAATATCAATATTGCCGCCGCCGCCAATATCCAGGAAGTTGGCCGGGCGACCGCCAAAATGGTGCACCAAATCAAGGGTGGCCATCACCAGACCGGCGCCGTTGCCAACAATGCCAATATCGCCGGTTAAGTCCACATAAGCCAGCTTTTGTCGCCGTGCTTCAGCCTCAAGTGGCGTGTCATCCACCCGGCTCAGGCTCTGGTTCTCAAACTCCGGGTGGCGGAAGAGGGCGTTATCGTCAATTATCATCCGGGCATCGGCGGCCATAAACTGGCCTGAAGTGGTCTTGGCCAGAGGATTTAGCTCCGCCAGCTCAGCGTCATTTTCCATAGCGGCCGAATAAAGGGTATTGATGATGCCAGCGAACTCAACGGCGTCACTCTTATTCAGGTTAAAGCGGCTGAGCATCCCGGCGGCCTGTGTTTGATTGAAACCGGCCAGGGGGTCGACCAGGTGCCTTGATATCTTACCCGGCGAGGCCTGGGCTACCTCTTCGATGTCAACTCCGCCCTCGGTGGACGCCAGGACAACATAGGCCTTTGCCTGCCGGTCGATAGTTACCGAGGCATAAAACTGCCCAACGATGTCCAGTTTTTCCTCAACCAGCAGCGTTCTGACCAGGCTGTCTTTAATGGTGCTGCCGATGAGCTTTTGGGCTATTTTTTTGGCCTCGGCGGCATCATTGGCGAATTGGATACCACCCGCCTTCCCCCGTCCCGCCACCAGTATCTGCGATTTCAGGACTACCGGCCGGCCGATTCTCCGGGCAGTGGCCTCAGCCTCATCGGCACTACTGACAACTTCACCCTGGGGAACCGGAAGGCCATATTTCTTCAGCAGGTTCTTGGCTTCAAACTCAAAGAGTCTCATTCTTCCCCCGTAGGCACAATAATCGTTGTTCCGGTGATACTGGGCTGGAAACAAAAATTGCTGGGGTACCGGCCAGCCGCGTCTTGTTGTCGTAATATCGAGACGAGGGGTTTATGAAAAAGGATTGGGTGATGTTCTTATCACTGGACAATTGTGTCAGGTTGGCTAAGGCAATTAATAAGCCCAGCATGTTTCTAGTTACAGTCTACTCAATCTGGGGAAAGTTGTCAAAGGCACCTCTTAGACGCCCCCACGGGCCTGACCAATCGTGGAAATGGGGGTAAAGGGGGGCTTACGCCCCCCTTTAAAAATAAATTCCCCCTTCCCTAGGGAAGGGGGTCAGGGGGATGGGGTCAATTATCGGCTAAAACCGACCAATATGACGCTGGGATGTGTCACCAATCCATCTGAACTAGCCCGGAGGCAAAACAGCGGTTCAAAAGTAGAGGCGGAAGCCGTGGGATGATGCTTCAAAACCCAATGAGCGATAGAATCGGTGCGCTTCCTTACGTCTTTTATCGCTACTAAGCCCGATGCGGTAGCAGCCGGCCTCTTTGGCCCGGGCGATAGCATAGTCCATGAGCAGTTTACCAATGCCCTGCTGTCGATACTTCTGGTCAACAATAACATTCTCCACCAGCGCCCAGGGCAGTCCGCCGTGGGACAGATTGGGCGCGATGAATAGCACCAGAGAGCCGGCGACTTCACCCTCTTCTTCAGCTACCAGAAGTTCCAGTCCGGAAACGGCGGAAATCTGGGCAAAGACCCGCCGGTAGTCTTCCAGTAGAGACGGCTTCTGGTCCAGCTCCGCCGGCGCCGTGGTAATGGCTAGCTGGCGGTAAAGCTCAAGGATGCGGGGAATATCGTTCTCGGTAGCCGCTCGGACGATGGCCATAGTAACAGGCCTCCTTTACCCTCGTGGGTTACAGGATGGGCTTGACCTCAATTGTCTGCCCGCGCTCGGGGCCGACACAGACGAGGTTTATCGGACAGTCAATCAGCTCTTCCAGCCGGGTAAGATAACTGCCGAGCCTGCGGTGGCAAATCTTGATAACGGCGGATTTTACCGAGCGGCACCCGCCAGCCGGGGAGCTCTTCATAGATTGGCTGGCACCTCTCTAAATGAGCGGCGCGGCTGGGGAAGTAGTCAATCTTTTTGCCGTCCAATTTATAGCCAACGCAAATCTTCAGGCTGGGCAGGGTGTCAAGAATATCAAGTCGGGTAATGGCCGCGCCGGTAAAACCGTTTACCCGCGTACTATAACGGCCGGCCACGGCATCAAACCAGCCACAACGTCTCGGGCCGGCCGCTAACAGTGCCGTACTCATGGCCTCGCTCCCTAATCAGGTCACCAGTTTCATCCTTTAGTATCGGTAGGCATCGGACCAGCACCAACCCTGGATGCAGTAAGCCTTGAATACACCCACAACAGCGCTGATCCTAGTAGGGCCTATACCAGCACCAAAACAGCCTGCCCCAGCGACTGACGGAGAAGAAGTGCCATAAGGATAAGTACCGAAGTCAGGGTCAAGTAAAGTCCCCTGGGCCCCCTCCAATAGAACCATCTCATCCCTGTTCAGTGCCTCCTCCACCATTATCGTTATATCCCGAATATGAGGAGCCAGACGCTCAGCGTATTGACAATACTGCTTGTATATCTCATCCAATGATAGAGGGTTGGCTCCATAGACCTTGGTCAGAATAATATTCTTGTAGTCTAGTATAGAACGAAGCCTCTCCAGAAATGCCTCCCTATCCAAAAGGTCACCAGCTCTGATGCCTACCTGGCGTCTTTATCAGCAAAGACAGGGCCTATCCCCTTGCCAGTTGTGCCTATTGCCTTACCGCCCCGCGATTCCTCCTCCAGACCGTCAAGGATAATATGATATGGCATAATCAAGTTAGCCCGGTCACTAATAAACAGGTGGTAAGTATCACGCCCCGCTGGTTGAGCCGACCTATCTCTTCAATCAGCACTGCCGGATTAATCACCACTCCATTACCGATAATACAAACAGTCCTGCGGATAAAAAATACCGCAAGGGACAAGCCGCAGCGCAAACTCACCACGGGGGATTAACTATGGTATGCCCGGCATTATCACCGCCCGAGAAACGCACTACCACCCTTGCTTTTTCAGCCAGCATATCAACCACTTTGCCCTTCCCTTCATCCCCCCATTGAGCGCCAATAACAGCAATAACCGGCATTGTTTCCTCCCCACCTAATTTTTCGTTTGCTGCCAGACATGAAACAGCCTCTGGCCAACCGTGACATAGCTGAAGACCAGGATAATGACCAGGGCGATAATCAAGGCGTAATCAAATTGGCTTAACAAAAGACCTAATGCCAGCACCACCACCCTTTCTGCGCGCGTGAATATGCCAACCTCACACTGAAGACCTATTCCCTCGGCTCTGGCCCGCACATAGCTCACCAACTGCGAGCCTATTAAGGTCACGCTGACCAACGCCACCTCGGCCACGGCTGCCTCCCGGGCATACACCACCAGGAGACCAATCAAAATCACTGCCTCGGCTAATCGGTCAAGTGTTGAGTCCAGGACCGCGCCGAATCGGGTGACCCGGTTAGTACTGCGCGCCAGTGCCCCGTCCAGTATATCAAAAAAACCAGCGGCTAACACTACAAAACCGGCGGCAAAAAGGTGCCCGGTAACAATCAGCGCTCCGGCACCTATGGTCACCAGGAACCCTATCCAGGTTATGGTGTTAGGTGTGAGCGGCGTCTTGGCCAGGAGGCCAACTACCGAGCGGGTGAAGTAACTGGCTAGAGTCTTACGCAATTCCGTCAGTCTGGACACTACTTTTGCTTTCCTGAATGGAGATGCGCTGGAGGCGAATTATCCAGCGGTTGGATTATTGGCTATCTTTCTCTGTGGCGATTCGCTAATCGCTTTAAGATAGTAATCAGACACCCTTTTGGCAATCTGTTCCCAGCTGTAATTCTGGGCTGTGAGCCTCCCCTTCTCGCCCATCTTTTGCCGCAGGGCCTTGTCTTTCAAGAGTGTGAGGAGAGCCTGGGCTAGCTTCTCGCTGTCCTTGGGTGGCACCAGCAGTCCTTCTTCACCGTGCGTTACTACACTGGCGTAGCCATCAATATTGGTTGCCACGACGGGCTTACCCATGGCCATGGCCTCAACCAGCACGATGCCAAAGCTCTCCCGCCCGGTGGCTGGGCAGCAGAATATGTCAGCGGTCTGATAGTAGCGGGGTAAATCAATATAGGTGGCATAGCCAATGAAGACGACATCTTTCACCTTATGCTGTTTAATCCATCTCTCGTACTTTTTGCGCAGTCTCGTACCCGGCCCAACCACAATGACCCGCGAATCGGGAACTTCCTGTTTCACTTGATGGTAGGCCCGGAGCAGGTAATCCAGACCTTTGCGGCGTTCCAGACGACCAACAAAGACGATATTCAGTTTCCCGTCGCGGAATTCCTGAATCGGCGGCACATCCGATGAAAAATGCTCCAGGTCAATGCCATTAGGGATAATATCGTAGGCGCCCGGAACATATTTGCTGGCATACTCCATGGCTGGCTTGGAGACGGCAATCTTGCCGTCAAGCTTGCGGGCTCGCCGGTTCAACATCATCCGACCAACTGGCCAGCCAAAGTTATAGCCGGGAGAGCCATCACAGGCATGGAAGGTGCCAATATTCACTGTATTGGAAAATCGGAGCACGGCACTGCAAAGCATGGGCATGAAGGGTTCGTGGAGATGGACAATGTCAAATTGCTCACGGTCAAGGACTTCTTTTATCGCCGAAGCCAGTCTTATGGATAGGGTAACACGAATAATGGAGCCACTGGCCGGTATTGGTCGGGGTTTACCAATAGGTATGAAATGGTCGCCAAAAGTAGTGACCGCTTTAGAGGCGGGGGCAATGACCCGGACCTCGTGCCCCATATTGGTCAGGTACTTACAAAGATTGGAGATGTGGTTGGCTACACCGCCCGGGTAAGAGAAATCGTAAGGCGAGACCAGCGCTATCTTCATAAGTAGCTGCCCACAACCTCGTTAGAGACTCAGAAGGTGGCTAGACAAACCCCCTCTATGAGGTTTTCTTGGCTCGCCCGGCCCCAGCCGCTTTCTTGCCGGCTGAGGCTGAACTTGCCTTACCAACCTGATTTGTGGCAATGAATTCCTCCACCATCCGGCGGGCTTCGTCATCCGTGTACTGGATGGGTGGGGATTTCATAAAGTAGGCTGATGGCGCCACCAGTGCTCCTTTCAGCCCGCGGTCTAAGGCCAGCTTACAGCACCGAATCGCATCAATAACCACCCCGGCTGAGTTCGGGCTATCCCACACCTCAAGCTTGAGCTCCAGGTTCAGCGGGACATCACCAAAGGTCCGCCCCTCCATCCGGATATGGCAGAACTTGCGGTCGAGCAACCAGGGAACATAGTCGCTCGGTCCAACATGTATATCATTGGGGTCGAGTTTATAGTCTAGCTGGGAAGTAACAGATGTCGTCTTGGATATTTTCTTGGCCTCCAGCCGTTCCCGCTCCAGCATATTCAGGAAGTCGGTATTGCCGCCGAAGTTCAATTGGTAAGTTCGTTCCAGCTTCACCCCTCGGTCCATAAACAGGCGGGTCAGCACGCGATGGACGATGGTAGCGCCAACCTGAGACTTTATATCATCACCGATGACCGGCAGGCCCCTGTCCTCGAAGCGCTCCTGCCAGTATTTCTCCCGGGCGATAAATTGCGGGATGCAGTTGACGAAGCCGCAACCGGCAGTCAGCACCTGCTCCACATACCACTTGGTGGCCATCTCGCTCCCCACCGGCAGGTAGTTGAGGACGATATCGGTCTTGGTTTCCTTCAGGATTTGCACGATGTTGGCGGTCGGTCCCGGCGCTTTCTGGATAATCTGAGACAGGTATTTGCCCAGACCATCGTGGGTCATGCCCCGCACCACCTTGACTCCGGTGGTGGGAACATCGGTGAATTTGAAGGTGTTGTTGGGCGGAGTGAAAATTGCCTCGGCCAGGTCCTTGCCCACCTTGTTCTTGTCAATATCAATGGCGGCCACGAAGTTGATATCGCTAATGTGATATCCCCCAAGATTGATGTGCATAATACCGGGGATAGAGTGACCCTCTTTGGCATTCTTATAGTAGTAGACCCCCTGCACCAGTGACGAGGCGCAGTTGCCGACTCCGATTATGGCGACATTGATGTTACCCGGCATGAGATTGTCCTCCTTTCATTACAGGAAAGCTATACCCGGTCTATATACCCGGTAGGCTGATATTAGAGTAATACTTTTTCTGGTTCCCATTCCGCTCTTTCAGGGTTGAAGCGTAACACACCGAGGAAGCACCCGTCAAGAGTGTAGACGCGACAGCGGTTCGCTGTGGCCGCGCCGCCAAAGTCCTGGACCAATTTTAATGGCCGGCCATTCCGGATGTTTTGCTCCGCCGCGGCATCCACCACTATCGCTGGCCAGTGTAAAAGCACGCTGTCCACGGGGTAAAGAAGGCGCATCCAGGAACAAGAGTGAAAAGCGTCTTCCACCTGAGAAATGGAAACCGCATCCTTGATGTCAAAGGGGCCATATCTTAAGCGCGCCAGGCTCTTCAGATAAGCTCCGCAGCCCAGCACCTGCCCCAAATCAGAGGCCAGCGTACGGATGTAGGTGCCCTTGCCACAGGCCACTTCTATGGTAAACACCGGTGGTTGCCAGTCCACCAGTTCCAGATGATAAATTTTGGCCGGGCGACTTTTGCGTTCGACCGTAATGCCCGCGCGGGCCAACCGGTAGAGCGGTTTACCCTGATATTTTACGGCGCTGTACATTGGCGGGGTCTGGTGGATGGAACCGCAAAAGGAGGAGAGGGCTGATTCAAGTGCCTCACGGCTGATGCCGACGGGGTCTCCCTTCTGGACAATCTGGCCGGTGGCATCGCCGGTATCGGTGACGGTACCCAGCTCAATCTCAGCCCGGTAGGTCTTGGTGGTGTCCATGAGAAACTCGACGATGCGGGTGGCCCGCCCAAGACACACCGGTAGCACACCGGTGGCGGCCGGGTCAAGGGTGCCGGCATGCCCCACGCGCCGTTCGCCGCTCAGCCGCCGTACCAGAGCCACCACGCGGAAGGAAGTCATACCCGCTGGCTTATTGATATTTATTATGCCGTCCACCATCACCCCGCAGGCGCAAAGTGGGGAGTCTGACTGAAAAGGGAGCATCAGTCTGGTTCTCGCTCCGCGGCCACCTCGTCGATAAGTCTTAGGATGCGGCTCCCCCGCTCAATAGAATCGTCCCAGTGAAAACTCAGTTCCGGGACATTGCGCAGGGTAAGTCGCTTAACCAGTTCCCGATGGAAGAAACCCGCGGCCGCCGCCAGCACGCTCAGTGTTTCCTTTCTCTCGGCCTCACTACCAATGTAGCTGATGAACACCTTAGCGTACTTCAAGTCAGGAGAAGTAACTACCTCAGTAACGGTAATAAAATTGCCAAGTCGTGGGTCTTTGACCTGGCGCTGAAGTAGCTCACTAATCTCCTGGCGAATGAGGCTGTTCACCCGCTCAATACGGTGCGTCATGATTGGTCACCTCCTAGGCAGTCTCTTGGATATGGAAGAGCTCTAATATATCCCCCACCTGAAAATCACTGAAATCCGTAATACCCGCGCCGCACTCATAACCGGCCGTCACCTCCCGAACATCCTCCTTAAACCGCCTGAGACTGTTAACCGTAGATTCGGCGACCACCTTCTTCTGACGGAGTACCCTGACCGAGGCACCCCGGGTTACTTTACCCTCGGTGACATAAACACCGGCTACCTTGGCATGCTTAGCGGCCGGGAAGACAGCCCTGACTTCGGCCCGGCCATCGACCACCTCAACTTTGGTCGGTGCCAGCATACCCTTGAGGGCTTTGCTGACATCATCCACTACGCCATAAATCACATCATAATGGCGAATGCTGACACCCTCTATTTCAGCCAACTGCCGGGCTCCCGGCTCGGCATCGGCACTAAAGCCAATAATGATGCCTTTGGAAGCGATGGCCAGCATAACATCACTCTCGGTAATACTGCCGCTGCCACTGCGGATAACCCTGACCTTGACTTCATCCGTGGATAGCTGTTCCAGAGAGCTTTTGATTGGCTCAATGCTACCCTGAACATCAGTCTTGAGGATAATATCTAACTCTTTGACCCGTCCGGCGCTCAAAAGCTCAGAGAGGTTAGCCAGACTCACGGCTCGGGCAGTGGCCGCCTCCTGTTCCGACTTTCGCTTCTCAATTAAAGTTCTGGCCTGGTGCTCATTAGTGGCCACGGTCAGGGTCTCGCCGGTCTGGGGCACGCTATTCAAGCCCAGGATTTCTACCGGAGTTGCTGGCCCGGCCCGTCGTATCTGCTTACCGGCATTATTGAACATCGCCTTCAATCGGCCCCAGACTGTGCCGACCACCATAGTGTCACTGATTCTCAAAGTGCCATTGTGTACCAACACCGTGGCCACCGGGCCTCTGGTCTTGTCCAGTTTGGCTTCAATCACCACACCGGTGCCTGGCTTACTGGGGTCAGCTTTCAACTCCTCCATCTCGGCCACCAGTAGAATGTTGGCCAGTAAGTCTGAAATGCCTTTACTCTCCTTGGCGGAAACGGGGACGCAAATGGTGTCGCCACCCCACCCCTCGGGAATCAGGCCGACCTCCGCCAGTTGTTGCTTGACCCGCTCCACATTAGCTTCGGGCTTATCTATCTTATTGATGGCCACCACGATAGGCACCCCGGCCGCTCGGGCGTGGTCGATAGCTTCTAAAGTCTGGGGCATCACGCCATCGTCCGCTGCCACGACCAGGACGGCGATATCGGTTACCTGGGCCCCACGGGCGCGCATGGCGGTGAAGGCTTCGTGGCCCGGCGTATCCAGGAAGGTAATTCTTTGTCCGTTAATTTCTACCTGATAGGCGCCGATATGCTGGGTGATGCCACCGGCTTCCGTGGCCACGACATTGGTCCGCCGGATGGCATCCAGTAGCTTCGTCTTGCCGTGGTCAACATGCCCCATTACCGTAACCACCGGCGGGCGTGGTTTGAGTCCACCAGCCTCTTTGCCCTGCTGAAGCTGTTGTTTCTTGATTTCCTTGATGAGGCTGGTGCCTTTGCGTGCTTGGGGCTGGGGGTGTGCCTCGTAGCCAAAAGCGGCCGCCGCGGCGGCCGCTGATTCATAATCAATGACCTGATTGATGTTAGCCATGATGCTCTGGCGCATCAATTGTTTGATGACATCCACGCCACTGACGCCGAGAAGGTCACCTAGCTGCTTCACACTCAGCGCGCTCGGTAGCTCAATGGTACGAGCTTTGGCTGGTGTGGCCCCACTGCCAGCCGACCCTGGAGCATTCCCCGGCTTACCGGTCATAACCACTGACCCGCTCCTTTAACAACTCTTGCCCGAGTCTGATTAGCTGTTCCCGGTTTTCCTGAGTGAGGCTGGTCCTCAAGGCATACTCCAGCCGGCCACTCTTCAGCCCCGTCTCCCAGCAGTCTAGCGCCGGGCAGAGATAAGCGCCGCGCCCCGTTTTCTTGCCGGTGGTATCAATCTCTACCATCTCGCCCGCCACACTCACCAGGCGGACTAGCTCTCGCTTCAACCTGACCTGACGGCAAGCCACACAAGTCCGCTGTGGTATCCGCTTAACGGGGCGGCTAATACTCTTCTTCATCACCTAAGTCCACATCGCGGCGCACCCGCTTGCCGCCGACATCTTCCTTACCCTCTCGATCGGCGCGGGTCTTTTTCTTTTTCTTTTTCTTAGTCTGTGCCTTTGCCGCTGCTGGCGCCATGATATCTTCCGCAAAGCGGAGTTTCGACCGCCCCGCAGCCGGAGATTTGAAAGGAGGTGTGGCAAAGGGGAACGCTGACTCAAGCGACGCTAGAGGCTTGGCGGTTTCGGCCGCGGCTACGGCTGGTTCCGGCTCAGCCGAAATTCCAGCCGGCATTTCCTCAGCCACGGCGGCTTCCCCTTCAGCTACTTCTTCGGCGGCTTCCGCCGCTTTGGTCGCCGCTCTTTCGGCTTCGGCTGCCGCTCTCTCCGCCTCAGCGGCTGAGGCGCTCTTAATATCAATGCGCCAGCCGGTGAGCTTGGCAGCCAGCCTGACATTCTGTCCCTCTTTGCCGATAGCTAAAGAAAGCTGACGGTCGGGGACAACCACTGTGGCCACGCCATCGCCCTTGTGCAACTCAACGCTCACGATTTGAGCCGGGCTGAGGGCATTGGCGATGAAGGTGGCTACCTCTGGACTCCAGGCAACTACATCTATCTTTTCACCAGTGAGTTCGGTGACGATATTCTGTATTCGGATGCCGCGTAATCCCACGCAACAGCCGACCGGGTCGACCCCTTCCTGACGTGCGGCGACGGCTACTTTGCTCCGCGAACCGGCTTCACGGGCGATTGACTTCACCTCGACCGTCCCGTTATAAATCTCCGGCACCTCAGTCTCAAAGAGTCGGCGTACCAAATCCGGGTGTGACCGTGACACCACAACCCGAGGTCCCTTATTGGTCTTGACCACCTCCAAGATGATGACCTTGAGTCGCTGACCCACTCGATACCTTTCACTCGGCACCTGCTCCGTTCCCGGCAATATGGCCTCCGTCCGACCCAGGTCAACAAAAATTTGCCTCGCCTCAGCGCGCTGGACCAGGCCGGTAATCAGAGCACTTTCGCGACCAGCGTACTCTTCCAGAATGGCGCTGTGTTCCGCTTCGTGAAGTCGCTGCAGGATGACTTGCTTCGCCGTCTGTGCGGCGATGCGTCCGGCGTTGTGTGGGGTAGCCTCCACCGTCACAGAGTCGCCAACCTTGACATCCGCTTTAAGCCGGCGCGCCTCGTCCAGAGATATCTCCGCGCGTGTATCCTGAACTTGCTCCACCACCACCTTCTCGGCCCACACCTGAACTTTGCCACTGGACAGGCTAATCTTAACGGACACATTCTGATTTAGGGCAAAGTTATCCTTGCGGTAGGCCGATGCCAGTGCTGCCTCTACCGCCGCAATAACCACCTCCTTCGGCAGATTCTTTTCCGCCGAGAGCTGGGTGATAGCGAGTAGAAAGTCACTCTTCATCTCGAGTCAAGCCCTCCGTCTCGCAATTTCCATTACAACAAAAAAGTGGGAACAAAACCCCACTCAATCACTTTTTCAAGTATACCACAACCATGTTTATGATGCAAGTTAGTGGGTTTTTGCTGGCTGGCTCGATAGGCTCATTTCTCGTTCTAAATATTGACGAAGTACTTGGGTAGCTGTATTCTATAGTCCTAGGATTGTCGGGAACCCAAAGAAGCAGGGCTGGGACGGCAAGGTTGCCGGCACCATCGTCATAAAGGCGAAATCAGGGCTGTAGGAGGGCAAGAATATGAAATGTCCCAATTGCCAGAGAGAGAACGAACCGACCAGCCTTTTCTGTATCTTCTGCGGCTCACCTTTGGGAACTCAAGCCGGGTATCCGTCACAATCAGCCCCCGGCTCCCAGGATGCCACCCCACCACTGCCGTCGTCCATTCAGGACGAGTTGCGCCGACTTAGAGAGCAGGTCGCTCATATCAATGACCGTCTGGCCAATCTGGAACTTCGGCAGGGCATAAGTATGCCGGCTCCGACGGCAATGCCTTCGGTTCCACGCCCCGCAGCCCAGGCGCAGGGGGTTGCCCCATCACCGGCGGTTCCTCCGACAAAAGCCAGACCGGCCAAGCCAAGGGAGTGGGAGCAGATTCTTGGTGGCAACTGGCTGGCCAGAATAGGTGTGGTGGCTCTCATTATTGGCGCGGCCTTCTTCCTCAAGTTTGCCTTTGATAATAACTGGCTGGGTCCCCTCGCCCGTGTCATTCTGGGTATCGTTGTCGGCCTGGCCATGGTTGGTGGTGGCTACTATTGGCGAGTTAAATATCCTACCCTCGCCCAGGCTATCACCGGCGGCGGCATCGCCCTGCTTTATCTGTCAATCTTCGCTGCCTTTGCTCTCTTTGAATTGATACCCTTCTATCCGGCCGTATTTCTACTGCTGCTAGTCAGCGCCGGTTCTGCCGCCCTGGCCCTTCGGCACAACTCCATGGCTCTGGCCATCATCGGCATTTTTGGGGCCTTCAGCGCTCCCTTCATTCTCGGGGCCTTCGGGCCGGGTATTCCCGGGGACAGGCAAACTGGAACGGCCATTCAGCTATTAGCCTATGTCATGGTAGTCGACCTGGGAGTCATTGCCCTATCTACCTTCCGAAATTGGCGCTGGTTCACTCTTCTGGCTCTCGTCAGTTCACTGGCGGCTTTTGGAGGTTGGTATGGCCACTTCGGCGACAGAGTAAGTCTTCTGGTATCGGAGGTAGGCCTGACTATTATCTTCTTGATATTTGTCGGCGCCACCACGCTCTATCACCTGGTATGGCGTCGGGTCGCTCAGGAGTTTGACTATACCCTTATGGCGCTTAATGCGGCCGCCTACTTCGGCATAAGTTGCGGTACTGATGTGGGGCGATTTGCGGGCCTGGATGGGTGGATTTTCCCTCGTACTCGCACTATTCTATGGCGGACTGGCCTATGTTGCTTTGCGGAGAGGCATTGCCACCATAAGGCTCAGCTTGTTTGCCGTAGGCATTGCTCTGGTCTTGTTAACAATAGCTATACCCGTCCAGTTCGGCGACAAGGCCTGGACGACGATAGCCTGGGCCGCTGAGGTTGTGGTTCTCGTGTGGCTGTCCCTCGCTCTCAGAATAGCCCAGCTCCGCTGGTTTGGTTTTGGCGTCTTTATCATTATGGCGGTGCGTCTCCTCTTCTTTGATACGACTATTGACATGCGTACCTTTAGCCCGATATTGAATGAGCGTTTCCTCGCTTATCTGGCTGGTATTGCCGCGTTGTACCTGTCGGCTTACCTTCTCTGGCGAGAGAGAGAAAGAGTTCCGGATTGGGCCGCGTTCGCCGCAACTTTCTTGATAGCCGGCAATTTCTTCACTCTCTGGGTACTGAGCTTTGAAATCTGGAATTCCTTTGATACCCGCACATTGATGACCGGCCGAGCTCTCCGGAGTGCCCAGAACCTCTCTCTTACTGCCCTCTGGGCAGTTTACGCCGTTATTCTTCTGGTCATTGGTATTGCCAAGCGCTGGCGGGTGGTTCGCCTGGGTGCCCTGGTTCTCTTGGCTGTATCCATCGTAAAAGTATTTGTCTATGATGTGTGGGTACTGGAGCGGGTATACCGGATTATAGCCTTCGTTGGCCTGGGAGTCCTTCTTCTGGTCAGTGCTTACCTCTACCAGCGGTACAGCAAGGCAATTAGAGGCTTTCTGCTCAAGAGCTAATAAGCGGTATCAACAAGGCAAAGTTACGGTAGAAATACGCGGCCTGATTACCCCTCTACGCTTCGTCCTTCTTCTCGGTGCGGCGGTCGCGCAGCCAGCGGTGGATTTCGTCTAAGACGGGTGGTGCCACGATGAAAACCTCAATATCCGAAGGGAACTGCACCATGTGTCCTTCATGGATGATAAGCAGGGCGACCTCGTTTTCCTTGAGGGTCTCGTTTATTCTCCTGGCGATGTGCTCGTATCTCTTTCTTAAGGCTTCCGAGAAGAACTGGGACACTATGTTAGCCACTTTCTCGCTGAGAAAGCCCATGATAAGATGGCGCTCCCAGTCCATGCTCTCCTCAACCAGGTCTTTATCTTCCATCATCTCAAACTGGGCGCCACAATGACATTTCTCCTGGACAACCTGGGAACTGGCCGGGTTCAATTTCTCCAGGATTTTCAAGCCTTCTTCACCGGCGATAGTAACCGACTCATGGTAAACACGGTTGACCGTGCCAATCTTTGATTCCAGATTGGCCACATGTTCTTTCACCTGCTCCCAGTAGAGCCCAAACTTCACGGCATACTCTACTGGCGCATCCTCCCACGAGTATAAGAGAGGCACGAGGTAGAGCTTTCTCTTCTCGCGGAACTGTCCAGCTTCCGGTTTTTCTATTTTGCCTAATTCTTCAGCCATCTTTGCTCCACCTTACTTGTGGCCATCGGCGGTCATAGCTGGCAATTATGATGGGAGGCTTCATCGTCTGGCTTTGCGGAAAACCTTTCTTACATTGGGGTGCAGACCGCGACCGACCTTTTCTACGGCTTCGTAACGGATTTTGTTCAACTCCCCTTGCTTCTCTTCAAATTCACTCTGGGAATAGAGCTTCTCGGGGTGCAGATAAATATCATCGACCACCCGGATGGCGCTGGGCACCTTAAAACCGGTCGGGGAATCAACCCAGTCTTCCAGGCCGCCTCTAAGCAGGGAATCCAGGATGCCCATGGTGAACTCCAGCCGGATGTCCTTGTAGCGTTCTCCTTCACTGATGCCCCCGGTGTTTATCAGGTAGTAGTTCAGGTGGGGTAGATTTCTGACTATCTCGTAGAAGATATTGGCGTGCTCCGCCAGATTGCCGGCCACAAAGGGGTCGTAGAAGAATTCACTGCGAATCAGGCCGGCCCGGGTCGGGTCGCCGGCGGAAGATTCCATCGCCTGCCCCACTATCATCAGAGCCACCGCCTGCTCGCCGGTCAGTTTTGAGATGGCGGGAATCAAAGGGCCGCGAGTAATCAGAATCAGGTTATCTACCTTGTCCACATCAATATAGGGGCTGGCGTGCATGAAGTCCCTTCGGCGAATAACTGCCCGGCCGTTGGAGGTGCGCTGGAAATTGTAGAAATCAAAGTCGCCGTCTTCAGTGACATAAACATTCTCGCAGACAGTCTCCGGTTTGAGCAGACCATAGTAGATTTCCAGTTGCTCCCCCGGGTTCACACCTTCGGTCTTGACGAATACACCGCCGGCTTCAAAGCCGTGGAAGGAGCCATCGGGCATGAGGGTGCCGCCGTCATCCTGAACGAGCCAGGAGCGTTCTTTGCCCTTGCGAGCCAGGATTTTACAGGTGGTAGTAGTTTTGCCATTGGCGCTCAGGGCAACGAGCAAGGTTCGGGATAGGCGGTAATCGCCGTGCACCGATTGCAGGTAGTCCTCCCGACAGCCGGCGTGCAGGAAGATGCCGCCTCGCCTGGTCTTGGCGAACCAGTCTTCGGCGGCAAAAACGCCTTTCTTGTACTCGCCGATGTAGTTGCCATTCCGGATTATCTTGACATAATGGCCGTTGTCCAGCATGGCTAATCTGATGGTGATGTCCTTCTGGGGCAGGGGTTTGTCTTTGTTGGCCTCAAAGGCCTCATCGGCGAAGAAGATAATTTGGTAGCTGGGCTCTTTAACCTTACTCTGAGGTGGGACAAAAAGGTTGCCGCCGCCGTAAGCTACATGGGCAAAGCGCTCCGGAACAATCAGTCGGACGGTGGTGCCACTGTTCGGGTCGCCCACAATCCTGTCAACGCAGATGAGCTTTTCCCTGGCGAGGGCTTTTTCGCACTGGGCCAGTAGTTTATGTTCTTCTGCGCCGAAAGGCTGGTCAACGCTGTTCTTGGTGAACATGGCCGACCGTGAGCTGGGCTCGCTTTCGGCGATAAAGTTCCCGTATATCGTCTTCCGGATGCCCGGCTCTTTTTCCAAGAATTTTCTTAGCACTGGCTCTGGCGGATTATCAGTCAGCCGGTTTTCCTGGAGCGCCTTTCTTCTGATTCTATCCGCTGTCTGGACGAACTGGTTGAGATTGAATTGTGTCATTCCACTTCTCCCTCAGGCATTGGTTTAGATTGAACTTAAACTATTATTATAGCACATATTGTTCAAAAAATGTGCTGTCATTGCCATGCGTGTGGCCGATATCCCTTCATGCACAAACAGGAGGGGTGTCAGGGGGATAGGTTTCTATTGCCTCTGCCTCCGGTTCTCCTGGTGCCAGTCTTCTAGCTCATTGCCTCCCGCATCTTGTGGTACCGGTATAGCGCCGCCAGGGCCCGAATGGCACGCTCGGCGGAGGGGTAGACCGGTATCCTATTTGCTTCCAGGTGGGCAATCGCCCCCCTGGCTTCGGCAGGGTCGATGGGCCAGGTGACCACCGCTTTGCCTCGTTTAATCAGTTCACCGGTGCCCTTAGCCAGCTCCTCGGCCTGAAGCAAACGGCCTACCGGTAAGCTTATGGCTACGCCGTCAACATTCGGGTCGTCCGCCATCGCCTGAAGAAAGGCAATGTGGACATCAATGCCGGCCGTGAACTGGGTACAGACCCCGGTATCCAGTGGATTTACCGGGATGTCCCAGGGTGGGAAGATGGCGTGGAGTCTTTGCTTAGTCTCCGGGGTGAGCTCAGCCAATGCCAGGCCATTAAGCTGACAGTAATCGGTGGTCAGTACTCCCTCCCCGCCCGAGAGAGTGGCCAGGGCGATTCTGTTTTTCTTCATAAGCGGCAGATATTCAAAAACCTTGGCTAGGTCGAAAAAGTCATCCAGTCCCGCGACCCGGATTGCCCCCGACTGTCTCACGGCAGCATCAAAAACGGCGTCGCTGGCTCTAATGATGGCGCCGGTGTGGGAAGAAGCCGCCTTGGCCCCGGCCGGAGTGCGCCCCGACTTGAGAATGATGACCGGCTTTTCTCTGGTGGTCTTCTGCAAAAGCTGTAAAAATTTCCGGGCATCGCCGGCGATACTCTCCGTGTGGATGGCGATGACTCCGGTCTCCGGGTCCTGGGCCAGATACTCCAGTGCGTCCACCTCGGTCACATCCATCTTGTTGCCCAAATCAACCAGCTTGCTGAAATACAGATGATAGTCAGAAACGAGCCACTGGAGTCGGGGCTCGTACAGCCCGGATTGAAAGATTAAAGATAGTTTGCCCTGGGGTAGCTTCTGTATCGGCATAAAGCCAACGATGAAGTTGTTACGCGTATTGATGGGGCTGAGTGCATTGGGGCCAATGGCCCGAATGCCATTAGGTCTCAGCAGTCTCAGTATCTCGTCCTGGACGCTTCGGCCCGCAGTGCCGGTTTCCGAGAAACCGCCGGCGGTAATGGTGATGCCTTTGACCTTCTTGGCCACGCAGTCGCGTACAATATCCAGTGTCAGGTTAGCTGGGACAGAGATGACGGCCAGGTCGATATCTCCCTCAATGCTTCTGACATCAGGGTAGGCTTTCAGTCCCATAATCTCCTTGGCGTTAGGGTTTACCGGGTATACCTTGCCCGGGAACTTCAGATTGACCAGGTTGGCGACGAGGTGATAGTTAGCCGTCTGGGGATTTCGGGAGGCACCGACCACCGCCACGCTCCGCGGGTGGAAGAACAAGTCCAGAAAGTGCGCTTGGCTGTTGCTCATAGTATTGCCCGCCTAATAATCAGTCTATTTTTACCGGCAGGATTTGGTTAGTCAGGTCGTCGCTACTTTCAGTCCGCACCGGGATGTAGTTATCGGTCAGGCCAGACCAGACACCCTTACTGTCCTGCCTTTCCCACAGTACCGGGCGAGTCTGGCCGATAAACCTCTGTCTGAAATTCCGGGCGCTCTCTCTGGCGAGTGCCAGCATTTGCTGACTGCGCTCCTTTTTGACCTTCTCACTGACTTTGCCTGGCAATTGGGCGGCGGCAGTGCCCGGCCGCGGGGAGTAGGGAAAGACATGGATGCGGGCGAATTCCAGGTCACGGCACATTTCATAGCTTTCCTGGAATTCTTCCGTAGTCTCGCCGGGGAAACCAATGATGACATCGGTGGTGATGGCGGCATCAGGTAAGAGGTGGCGCACCAGAGATGCGGCCTTCTGATATTCACTTACTGAGTAGCGCCGCTTCATCCGTCGGAGCACAGGGTCGCTGCCGCTCTGTAAGGATAGATGGAAATGGGGACACAACCTTTCATTACGCCACAGCCCAATCAGTTCCGGCGAGATTTCCTGAGGCTGGAGGGAGGAGAGTCTCAATCTAGGTATATCAGTCTCGGCCAGGATGCGCTCCAGCAGCTTTTTCAAACTCGTGCCATTGTCCTGATAGGAGCCAACCTTGGTGCCAGTCAGGACGACTTCTTTATAGCCATCGGCCACCCGCTGCCCGACCTCAGCCATAACCTGGGTGGCGGGTAGGCTCTTCTCTCGCCCGCGCACCAGCGGGACAATGCAGTAGGCGCAGTAGCTGTTGCATCCGTCCTGAATCTTGACAAAGGCGCGCGTGCGTAATAACGGCGAGGAATTGCCGGTCGAATCAGCCGCACTCGCGGCGGGCCGCCGGCTTTTTCCAGTAGCCGTGGCAGTTCTGATTTCTCATCGTGGCTGATGACCAGGTTCACACCCTCAATCCGGCTCAGCTTTTCCGGCTCTCGCTGGGCGTAACAGCCAGTTGCTACCACCAGAGCTCCCGGATTACGGTGGTGGGCCAGCCGGAGCCGGTGCCGGGACTTGGCATCGGCGGTGTGGGTCACGGTGCAGGTGTTCAAAATATAGACATCCGCCCCATCGACCTGAGGTACCACTTCGTAACCGGCCTCAGCCAGTTGCCGGGCTAAAAGCTCGGTCTCCGCCTGATTGAGTTTGCAACCCAGGGTGTCTAAGGCGACTTTCATAGCTTCAGCTTTGGCTGGCCAATCTGTCATCGGGATTGACTAGCCGACTAAAAATACATTATACTAGCCGTAATCTGGCAAGGGCAAATTGACGAGGGAGGGTGCGATTTACCCAGCCAGTATATGTTTTGTCGGGAGGGCAGGAGGCGAAGTTGAACGCTAATCGTGACAATAGAGTGGTGGTTACCGGCATCGGCGCTTTCACGCCGCTGGGTCTGGACATGGCTACCACCTGGCAGGGTCTGATTGCCGGCAAGTCCGGCATCGACTACATTACTCTCTGCGACCCCGCCCCTCTTGAGGTCAAGTTTGCCGGTGAAGTCAAGGGCTTTGAGCCGACCAACTATATCGGTCGCAAGGAAGCCCGCCGTATGGACCGTTTTGCCCAGCTGGCGGTGGCGGCGGCGATGCAGGCGGTGCAGCAATCTGGAATCCAGGTCAGCGCGGCCAACCAGAGTGACATTGCCGTCGTGGTGGGCAGCGGTATCGGCGGTCTGACGACCCTCTTTGAGCAGACCAAGGTGCTCATTGAGAGTGGGCCGAGTCGGGTCAGCCCCTTTCTCGCCCCGATGATGATATCGGATATGGCGGCGGCGCAGGTTTCCATCACCCTGGGCATTAAAGGGCTGAACCTGTGCACCACCTCAGCCTGCTCCAGCAGTTCCGATGCCATCGGGGTGGCGTGCGAGCTCATCAGGCGCGGCGATGCCGAGGCGGTGCTGGCGGGTGGCAGCGAGGCCATCATCAATCCCCTGGGCATTACGGCCTTCAGTGCACTTAAGGCTATCTCCACGAGAAACGATGCCCCAAAGGAAGCCTCCCGGCCCTTCGATGCTCAGCGTGACGGTTTTGTCATCAGCGAGGGCGCGTGTATCTTGATTCTGGAGAGCCTGGAGCATGCCCGGAAGCGCGGGGCCAATATCCTGGCCGAGATTATTGCCTATGGTGCCACGGCGGATGCCTTCCACATTACCCAGCCGGATGACAAAGGTGAGGGTGCCGTGCGGGCAATGCAGTTGGCGTTAAAAAAGGCGGGGTTGGCTCCGACCGATATCGACTACATCAATGCCCACGGCACCTCCACGCCGCTAAATGATAAGACCGAGACCCTGGCCATCAAGACTGTATTTGGCGAACAGGCTCACCGTGTCCCGGTGAGTTCCACCAAGTCCATGCTGGGGCACCTTATCGGAGCGGCCGGGGCGATTGAGACGGCCATCTGTATCATGACTATCCAGCACGGAATAATACCGCCGACGATAAACCTGACCCATCCTGACCCGGAATGCGATTTGGATTATGTACCTAATGTAGCCCGCCAGGCGAAGGTGACCACGGCCCTGTCCAACTCCTTCGGTTTTGGCGGCCACAACTCGGTGCTCATCATCCGTCGGTACACAGATTAGTGCGAATCTGGTACAATATCGCCCCCCTTTTCTGGGGGTGGGGTTATCTGGGCGGAAAAAGTCGCTGACTTTTTCCGCCATCCTGTAGCGAGGCGTAGGCTTGAGCCATAGCCGTTGGAACCTTTTGCCACCGCTGCCCGACCAGCATCTGGCGGCTGTGGCTGGACTTCCGCTGTTAATGGCACAGCTCCTCCACAATCGTGGCCTCACTGAGCCAGCCCAAATTGAGTCCTTTCTCGCCGCTGACGCCCGATTGTCCGGCGACCCGTCTCTCCTACCGGGCATGCATCAGGCGGTCGGCCGAGTCTACCGGGCATTACTCTCCGGCGAAAACATCGCCGTCTATGGCGATTTTGACACTGATGGTATTACCGCGACCGCGCTCCTGGTTCAGGGGCTATCCCTGCTTAAGGTCAAGGCTGTCCCTTATATCCCGCACCGTCTGACCGAAGGTTACGGACTGAAAATCGCCGCCCTGGAGAACCTGCACCGGCAGGGTATTACGCTGGTCATTTCGGTGGACTGCGGTATCACGGCGCTGGCTCAGGTGAAACGGGCCAAGAGATTGGGACTTGACATAATCATTACTGACCACCACACGCCGCCTGAGGAAGTGCCACCGGCTATGGCTGTAATTGACCCCAAGTTGCCCGGTTCTAACTACCCCTATCCTGACCTCGCTGGCGTTGGTGTGGCTCTCAAGCTACTGCAAGCCTTCTTTCAGGGTATCGGTAAGGAGAAACAGTTGGAGGAATTGATTGACCTGGTGGCTCTGGGCACTGTGGCTGATATGGTGCCACTATCTGGGTGAAAACCGCTATCTGGTTAAGCAAGGGCTGAAGCTGCTCAGCGCTTCCCCCCGCCTGGGCATTCGAGAGATGATGGCGCAGTCAGGTTTGAATAGCCAGCGCCTGGATACCGATTGTATTTCCTGGATACTGGCGCCGCGACTCAATGCCGCCGGTCGGCTGGAGCACGCTATGGCCAGCTACAAACTGCTGATGACCGATTCACCCCATGAGGCACGCGCACTGGCGACCTGGCTGGAAAAGAAGAACGCTGAACGGCAGAGCCTGACCAACAAAGCCTTGACCAAGGCTCGCCAGCAAGTATTAGCCCGGGGCATCCACCCAGTTTTGATTGCCGGCGATAGCGCGTTTCCGGGCGGTGTTTGTGGGCTGGTGGCCAGTAGGTTGGCCGAGGAGTTCTACCGCCCGGCCGTGGTTATCCGGGTCGGTGAGCAGTTTAGCGGGGGCAGTTGCCGCAGTATCCCCGAGTTCAATATTATCGAGGCTCTGACCCAGTGCCGCGGTCTCTTCACTCAATTCGGTGGGCACGCCCAGGCGGCCGGTTTCACCCTGCTGACAAAGAATTTACCCCGTCTGGAACATGCCCTGATGGAACTGGCCACTGCCCGGCTTGAGGGGCTTGACCTCCGCCCCGGGATTGATATTGATGCTGAAGTGAGCCTCTCTAACCTGGCTCGGGATATATTCCCCCAGATTCAAAAGCTGGCGCCCTTTGGCCAGGGCAACCCTCACCCCACCTTCCTCAGTCGGCGGGTGGAGGTCCTGGACTACCGCACCATGGGTGACAATAGCGACCATCTGCGACTGAAGGTCAAGCAGGGCGGCACGGTGTGGAACGGGGTGGCTTTCGGTCTTGGCAACTACCTGACGGAAATATCCCCCCTCCTTGACATTGTCTACAACCTGGAAGTAGACCGCTGGGGTGGGGAGGAAAGACTCCGACTCAATATTCTGGACTTCGCCCCAAACAGTTGAGATAGGAAAGATAGTTCGCTTTCCTGTGCGAGGTGTACGGAAAATTCTCGGGGAGCCGATGGAAAACTTGTTGAGTGAAGAGGTGTGACCGCTCCCGAAATATTTCCGCCTATGGCCTGTTAGATAAGATACGAGAAACCGTCTTACCCAGTTTGGCTTTGGTCACTTCTAAGGGCGACACTAAGGAAAGGCGGACCTGGATTTTCTTGTGGTCACCGTCAGTGACCTCCTCAGCGTATTCCACCTGTGGTAGTTCGAGTAGTTTCTCCGTCAAATTCGTTCGTTCGGCCAGAAAAACTTCGATTACAGTCCTATCGGTGAAGTTCAGGAGCTCGGTCATTTTGACCGCCGGTAAGCTATCCAGGTATGTTTTGATCCGGCCTATTTCCCCCAGGTCTCTCGGGGGTAATATTTCTAATGCCACGCGTTCTTCATTACCTTCAGTCTCCGGGACGGTTTGGGGTGGAGGTGACTCTTTTTTGGTGACTACCTCTGATTTGGTCTCAGTTGCGGTGTGGTCATCTTGTTTCGGGATTTCTTGATAGCTAAACCTTTCCAGTTCTGATAGCTCTTGCTCAAAGTTCGCCTCGAATGCCGCTATCTGCTGTTTGAAACTTTCCGCCTGGGTCGACATCTCGTGGCATAGTCGCCGGGCCATGTCTCCCATCTGGGATTGCAGTCTTTGTGTTCTTTCCTTAAGCAGGGCTTCGGAGTGCTTTTCTGCATCAGCTCTGATATTGGCGGCTTCTTCTTGGGCTGAGGCCATCGTTTCAGCCACCTTCAGTTCAATCATCTGTTGAGCCTGCTCTTCTGCTTTGGTGAGGATGGCTTTAGCTTCAGCTTCAGCCTGTTCTTCGGCCTCTCTTTTAAACTTTCTGGCTAATTCATCGGCTTCGGCAACGGTTCTTTCCGCGAGCTGGCTCAGCGCCAGGAGATGCTCCTGACGTTTGAGTAGTGCGTCGCGCTGGCTAAGCAGTTGGTTTATAATAGATGCCACTTGACCCTCGTCCAGGCCAAGTTCAACTCGCTTTAAGATATACTCTCCCACCTCGAAAGTGCCACTTTTATTGTCCTTTTTGTCCATCCTTGCCCCTCTCTTCGTTCAGGTGAAGCTACTTCTACCCTTCTGCATCTAATAATGGCATGTCAGGCAAGTGGCGTCTATCCCACAAATGTACCCGTTCCTGGGCGTGTTTGATGTTACTATAGTACTAGAAAGAGTAGCAGAAAGTAATTAGTACTGGAAGGAAGCTGGTTTACTGGCTGTGTTGGGTCTCGATGGCGAAAATAGTGGATGTGGTAAGCGCAGAATATAGCCACAAAGGGTCGGCACTTTCTACACTGGTAATCTCGTAATAACCCGGGTACCTTTGCCTAGCTCCGATTTGATTTCCAGCGTACCGCTGAGCAAGCGCGCCCGCTCCACTCAGGAGAAGTGGTAAGGACTTCGCTAAATTCCGTGGTATCAGGGAGGGGGGTTTCCCCCTCCCTTGTTTTTACAGCTATTGAAGCCTGTCTCGGCTTTCTCTATAATGTCGGTAAAGGCAATGGAGCAGGCAATGGCCGAAATTATTATTGGTCGGAACCCGTTACTGGAAGCGCTGAAAGCTGGCCGCCCCATAAGCAGGATACTGCTGGAGAAAAGCATCAGGAGCCACAGCCCTTCCAAAGGAAGGTGGCGGAAATAGTGGAGTTGGCCCGGGCGAAGGGCATTCCGGTGGAGTATGTGGAGAGACCGGCCCTCGACCGACAGAGTTCAAGCGGTGCTCATCAAGGGATTGTGGCCTACGCCGCCGCCAAAGAATATGTGACTCTGGCTGACCTGTTAGCCCTTTCCCGAGAGAGGAATGAGCCTCCCTTTTACCTTATCCTGGATGGTATTGAAGACCCGCACAATCTCGGAGCGATTCTAAGGACGGCTGAGGCCACTGGCGTGCACGGGGTTATCGTACGGTCAAGGCGAGCCGTCGGCCTGACTCCGGCGGTCGTCAAAGCTTCAGCCGGGGCGGTGGAATATGTCCCGGTGGCCCGGGTGGCCAACATCGCTCAGGCGGTGGAGTTACTGAAGAAAAATAATGTCTGGGTCGTTGGGATTGACATGGCCGGCGACCTTGATTATACGCGGGTAGACTACAGACCGGCCACCGCCATAGTGATTGGCAGTGAGGGCAAAGGACTTTCCGACCTGGTCAGGAAGAGGTGCGACTACCTGGCCTCTATCCCGATGAAGGGCAGGATTACCTCGCTTAATGCCTCGGTGGCGGCGGCGGTCGTAATGTACGAAGTGCTCCGCCAAAGGAGCGGGGACTCCTCTTAGTAAGTTCGTCCTTCTTGTGGGAGCCTACTCCTCAACGGGTACGGTTGCCTCTCTCTTCACCCATCGTGTCCGCAGAATCAGTACCGGGATGATGATGGCCAGGGTGATTATGCCGATGACCTGCGCCTGATGCAGGCCAAAGAGAAAAGGTGTCCCCTCGCGCAGGAAATCAATGCCCAGTCGCCACACAGAGTACAGGCTCAGGTAGACCATGAACAGTGAGCCATCAGGCTTCAGTCGGTTCCTTAACCCGAGGACCACCCCGAAGATTATAAGGAGATAAATAATCTCATATACCGTGGTGGGGTGGGTGGGCACTCCCAGGGGGGCCAGGGCATTGGGATGATTATAGATAATGGCCCAGGGTAAGGTGGTTTCGGTGCCGTAACAGCAACCATTGATGGTGCAGCCGACGCGACCTATTGCCTGTGCCAGTATGATGCCCGGGGCGATGACATCGGCCAGGTAGCCAAACTTAACCTTGGCGAATCGGCTGTAAATCCAGATGCCCAGCGCGGTGCCCAGGACAGCGCCGTAGATAGTCAGGCCGGCACCACCGATGATTTCCCCCGGATTGTGAATGTAATAATCCCACAGGTCAATGACATGGAGCAGCCGGGAAAAGACTACCCCCGAGGGGATACCAACCAGGGCGGCGGTAAAGACGGTGTCATAAGTGAGTTTGGCCCCCTTCCGCACCTGCCACACCGTCCACAGGATGAGGACCAGTATGCCCAGGGCCACCATGATGCCGTACCATCGGACACTCCAAAAGGCAACCGGGTCTATGTTAATGTTAATCATTGTCTGGTTAGAGCTCTACCTTTCACACAGCTACTGATAACATTCTACTATTTTGGGCGAATCTCCTTCAAATAATGAAGGCAGACCGCAGCACCTTCCGACTTGCCCGCCGCCGAGGAAGGCGCTAAAATGGGTAAACATAGGAACGGAACACCCGAACAGTTAAATGGATAAAGTCAAGGGCTTGGCTTTCCGGAAGGCAGACCTGCATGTGCATACTCCTAAATCGCTCTGCTACCGGGAGCCTTCGGTTACCCCGGAGCAAATCGTTGATACGGCGCTTAATGTTGGTCTGGAAATAATGGGCATCACTGACCACAATACGGTCGAAGCCATTGATGATATCAGGGCAGTGGCTCGGCAGAAAGGCCTGGTCATCTTTCCGGGGGTTGAGCTGTCAACCAAAGGTGGTCATGTTATCGCCCTGTTTGAGGTAGATACTCCGGTGGCTGACTTGCAGGATTTCCTGAGCTATGTTGGTCTGCCACGAGGGGGGCGGGGCGATGCCACGGTGATGACCGAGAGCGGCATCGAAGAGGTCTTCCAAAAAATACACGAGCGGGGTGGGGTCAGCATTGCGGCCCATATCGAGCGTTGGCCGAGTGGATTCCTGGAAACCAATGAGCCCCGCCGGGTGAAGATGAGGATTCATGGTAACAGTTACCTCAGTGCCCTGGAAATCACCGTGCCCCAGAACAAGAGCCTGTGGAATACCGGGCAGATGCGTGACTATCCCCGGAAACATGCCTGTATCCAGGGCTCTGATGCCCACGCGCCGGAAGAGATTGGTCGGCGGTTGGTGTATATTCAGATGGAGCCGGTAAATCTGGACGGCTTGCGTTCAGCCTTTTTCGACCACCAGACAAGAATTGTGTTTCCCGAAGAGCTTACCTTGAGTGAATAGCGACTATTTTTAGCCTGGATAATAACACCAGAAGAAAGGAAGTGCCATGGAATATCAGGATATTCTTTATACCAAGGAAGGCGGTATCGCCGCGATTACCTTGAACCGACCGGACAAGAGGAACGCCTTTACCCCGGAGATGACGGACAGTCTCTACCGGGCGATAGATGATGTCGCCAAGGACAATAAAGTAAGGGTGCTGACTATCACGGGGACCGGGCAGTCTTTCTGTTCGGGCGCCGATGTTAAAGCGATGGCGCAAAGAGCCGGTCAGTCCGGAGGTAAATCGTCGGAAGGTCGGAATATGCCGATGGGTCTGTTGCTGCATAAGTTCCCCAAGCCAGTGATTGCCGCCGTTAATGGGGTAGCGGTTGGCGGTGGTCTGGACCTGGCCCTATCCTGCGATATCCGGATAGCTTCAGACCGGGCCAGGTTTGCCGAGGTCTTTATCCGGAGGGGGCTCATCCCGGCCATGGGTGGCACCTACTTTTTGCCGCGGCTGGTGGGTATTGACCGGGCCTGTTTGCTCATCTGGACGGGGGACATGGTGGATGCCAAGGAGGCGGAGCGTATCGGTTTAGTGACGATGGTCGTGCCCCACGATGAGCTGGAGAGTACCACCCGGGAGCTGGCTGAGAAGCTAGCCAAGGGCCCGCCGCTGGCAATTCAAAAAGCCAAGCGCGCCATTTATGAGGGGCTGAAGCTGAGTCTGGAAGAGACCCTGGAATATGTGGCTCCCTTTATGAAAGAGCTTCAGGCGACGGAAGACCACAAGGAAGGCGCTCGGGCCTTTGTTGAGAAACGAGAGCCGGTATTCAAAGGGAAATAGGTCGTAGCCAGTGATGCGGCGACTCCCGCTGCGGTTGACTCAGTGCTGACAAAGAGTGAGATGATTCGGTTATAGCTCGCCCTGGAGTAGCGTTTCAGTATCCTGGACACCCTGGACGCCGCGGACTTCGCCCGTAACAATCTTGGCCAGTTCAAAAAGGGTTTTGGCTTCAGCGACAGCTATGGCGTCCCAGTGGCCGAAGACGAGATTGACCTCCTGAATGCCGCGGATGCTGCGAATCTGTGACAGAGCGTTGGCTTCCAGTCCCGGGATGAGCTTGATAAGAAGATAGCCCTTCACCATTTGCTGGTATTATATTCTTTGTCTGTCCTGTTGGCAAGTCAGTGTACTAGTTCAGTATATTTGTGATACCTCTTTCCCTGACAAGAAGCGCTGGCTGACCTCACCCCCTCCCCCCGATGGAGTCGGGGGGATTAAGGGGATAGGGTCAGGCCTCCCCAAAGGCAGCGCGGATTACCCGGCTAAGTGCCAGCAATCTATCTGAACTAGTTCAGTCAGGCGCGTCGGGACGCTTCTTCTCGCAAGCGGCGCTCCTCGCCACACTCCAGTGGTTCACCCCTCCGGACGATAGGGAAGCATTTGTTGCACGAGATGCAGGCGGCTGATTCTGTCTCGCCTCTCTGCCAGCGGGCAATCAAGTCTGGCTGGCGGATGAAGGGACGGGACATTGAGATAAGGTCGGCATCGCCACTATTCACGATGTCCTGCGCCATCTTCAGACTGCGTATACCGCCGACGACTATAACCGGTACGGTAACTGCCTGCTTGACGGCGGCGGCTCTTTCCCGGAAGTAGGCACGCTCGGGGTCGCCTTCTTTTGTTACCTGGGCCGAACTGCCGAGGCCAGCGCTGACTTCTATGGCGTCAATACCCCGGGCGACCATCAGCCCGGCGGTCTTGATACCTTCGCTCAGCGGCAGGCCGCCTTCGCGGTCATCCTGGACACCAAACTTAATCAGCAGGGGGAAATGGGCGCCGATTGCCTGGCGTACCCTTGATACCACCTCAAGGTGAAAGCGGCGGCGGTTTTCCGGACGGCCGCCCCACCGGTCATTACGGAAATTGGTCAGTGGTGAGATGAACTGGCTCATCAGGTAGCCGTGAGCCCCGTGTAGCTGAACAGCGTCAAAGCCAGCCTCTACCCCACGCCGCGCCGCTGCGGCGAAATCGGCAATAATGGTTTCTATTTCTTCCTCGGTCATCTGGCGGTGGGGCCGGTTGCTTTGGGGCATGCTTGACACGGCCAGCGGGGTGATGCCCTGGCGATAGAGATAGTCGGAGCTGATGCCGGCGTGGACGATTTGAAGGGCAATCTTGGCGCCACCCTGATGCACCGACTGCACCAGTCGGCGCAGGCCGGGAATCATATCATCGGTGTGAGCACCGTACTGGCCAAAGGCTGCTTGACCGAGGGGCGAGATAAAGGCATAACCACTGACGATAAGCCCCACCCCACCCTGTCCCAGCTGCCGGTAAAGAGCGACTGATTTCTCGGTAACGGCACCGGAGCTATCGGCGGTGGCATCCCAGGTGGCCGACCTCACGAAGCGGTTCTTCAGTTCCAGTCGGCCGATTTTATACGGCTCAAATAAATTTATTGACATAACGCTCCTCTCAAGGTAAATCCAACACAGGGACTATTATAATCTGGCTTTATTTTAAGGCTAAACTCCGATATAATCAAGGCAGATTTCAGGAGGTGCATTGTGGGCAGTCTGGGGCAAGAAATTGGCAATTTGCTCCGCCAGAAGAAGCTGACGCTCGGGGCAGTGGAATCAGCCACAGGTGGTCTAATATCTCACCTTATCACCAATGTCGCCGGCAGTTCCGATTACTACAAAGGGTCGGTTACCGCCTACAGCAACGAAATCAAGATGAAAGTGGTTGGGGTAAAAGAGGCAACCCTGAAACAGCACGGTGCGGTGAGCCCTCAGGTGGCCGAGGAAATGGCGGCCGGTGGGCGGAAAGTGTTGGGGGTGGATGTTTGTCTGGCCGACACGGGAATTGCCGGTCCGACTGGAGCGACTCCCGGCAAGCCGGTGGGGCTATTCTATATCGGGCTATCCCATAAGGGTGGGACATATAGCCGCCAGCATATTTTCTCGGGCGACCGCGAGCAGAACAAGCTCAGTGCCGCCGAGGCCGCCTTAAGCTGGTTGAAAGAATACCTGTTAAGCGTGAAGTAGGCATTATCGGGAGTGTTTAAGAGGGGCGAAGTCCTCTTCTATGAAATAATTCCCCCCCGATTAGTATCGGGGGGTTAGGGGGAATGGAGTGGTCAGATTGCCACAATTTTCCATCAATGCTATACTTTGGCATACATCAAAAGCTGGAAGGGAAGACCTTTAGATGAAACGAGCTGACGGGCGTGCCTGGGACGAACTCCGACCGGTCAAAATAACGCCGGGATTCCTCAGCTTTGCTGAAGGCTCAGCGCTCGTCGAGGTAGGCCAGACCAGGGTGTTGTGCGCCGTCAGTGTGGAGGAAAGGGTCCCGGCTTTCCTCAGGGAGGGGGGAGGCGGCGGCTGGATTACCGCCGAATACGCTATGATGCCCCGTTCCACGGTGACGCGCACCGCTCGTGATTCGTCACAGGGCCGGGTCAGTGGCCGGAACCAGGAAATACAACGACTCATCGGGCGCTCGCTAAGGGCGGTGACCAACCTCTCGGCTTTGGGTGAGCGAACACTGATTGTTGATTGCGATGTGATTCAGGCGGATGGTGGCACCCGGACGGCCGCGATAACCGGTGCCTATGTTGCCCTCTATCAGGCGATGCAGAAGCTGGCCGATATGGGCATTCTGTCATCAATCATGCCGCTCAAGAGCGCGGTCGCCGCCACCAGCGTCGGCATTGTGCATAGCAACAAGATGTTAGACCTCTGCTACGATGAAGACTTCAGCGCCGAGGTTGATTTTAATGTCGTGATGACCAGCCGGGGCGAGTTCGTTGAGGTTCAGGGCACGGCTGAAGGCAAGCCATTTACTAAGGAGACCATTGATGCTTTGCTGGCCCTGGCGGAAAAGGGTATCCGGCAACTTTTTCAAGTCCAGCAAGCCGCTATTGAATCACTACGCCCGCACTGAGCCCGCACGACCGCAGTTTCCAGTTTTCGTATCTTCAAGCGGGCGTCTAAGAGGGGCGCAGTTTAGATAACTACCTGAAAGGGGTGTTTAAGAGTCCCGACCAGTCGGGACTCTTTTTATTTTTCTTCCCGATTTCATCGGGATTGAGGGGGTGAGGTTTTCTCTCTAAGGCCGCACCTGCCCGCTGCCAAAGATAATCCACTTGTAGGTGGTCAGTTCCTTCAGGCCCAGCGGCCCGCGGGCGTGCATCTTCTGGGTGCTGACGCCCACCTCCGCCCCCAGACCAAACTGGCCGCCATCGGTAAATCGGGTGCTGGCATTGACATAGACGCAGGCGGCATCCACCTCGTTGAGGAAGCGCATGGCCGAACTATAATCCTCAGTGACAATAGCCTCGTCGGCCCCTGAACCGTAGCGCGCAATATGTTCCAGGGCCTCATCCAGGGAATCAACCACCTTCACGGCGGCGACTAATGCCAGGAACTCCTTACCCCAGTCCCCGGCTACGGCCGGGACTAACTTCAGATTGGTATGCTTCTTCAATATGGCTAAGGCGCGCTTGTCGCAGTGCATCTCCACGCCGGCCTTGGCCCACGCGGCGGCCACTTTGGGCAGGCAGGTTCGGGCAATATCGGCGTGCACCAGCAGGGTATCCAGAGCATTACAAACACTGGGTCGCTGCACCTTGGCATTATAGGCTATGGCTACCGCCTTAGCCATATCGGCGCTCTGGTCAACATAGGTATGGGAAACGCTAACGCCAGCGCCAACAACCGGCATGGAGGCATTTTCCCTGACAAATTTTATCAGCCCGGCTCCACCCCGGGGAATGAGCAGGTCAATAACATCATTCATCTTGAGCATCTGGTTGATTAGTCGCCCGGTCGGTATTATCAATGAACTGCACCACGCCCTCCGGCATGCCGGCTCGGCTCACTGCCTTCTGGACAACACTGACCAGGGCGCTATTGGAATGAATCGCCTCCTTGCCACCCCGCAGGATGACGGCGTTGCCTGATTTCAAACAGAGGACGGATATATCAACGGTGACATTGGGCCGGCTCTCATAAATGGCACCAATTACCCCTAACGGCACCCGCTTTCGACCGATGAGCAGGCCATTGGCGCAGGGTGCGCATGTCAAAGACCTCACCCACGGGGTCGGGCAGGGCGGCCACGGTCATGACATCACGGGCGATGCCCTCAAGGCGGCTGGCATTCAGCAGGAGACGGTCGAGCATAGCCCCGCCCATCCCGGAGGCCCTGGCTTCCTTCAGGTCAATCTGATTCGCGGTCAGTATCTTTTTCTTCTGAGCGAGGAGGTCGCTGGCAATATTAGCCAAGGCCTTGTTTTTGACCTCGGTAGAAAGATAAGCCAGCCTGCGGGCGGCCGCCTTAGCCGCTTTGCCCTTTGCCCTCAATTTTTCAATCGCCTTTTCCATAAGTGCGACTCCTTTGCTTTTCTTAGCCCAGTATAGGCCAACGGCAGCGCCGAGGCAAGGGGCAAGTCTATGTTACTTCATCTCCCTTTAAGAAAGGGAGACTGAGAGGGATTTTACACAGCGAAATCCCCCTTCAATCCCCCTTTTCCAAAGGGGGAGAAATGCACGGCTATTATGGTTTGCATTTTTGTGACCATAATGTCCGGTCTCAGTTTCGTAGGGGAGGCAATCCCTCTTAGACGCCCTTTGATTATGCGAGGCTTCGCTCATCTTAAACGCCCTGTTATCCTTTTCTGCACGGCCCGCCACGAGTCCGTGATGAGGAAGCTCTCCTCCATATTCCCGACCATGGTGGTGAACTTGTTCATCGGTGCGGAGAAGGTCAGCGTGCCACTCGGGACAAAGGGTCGGGCCGAGACATCAAAGAGGCCAATGACGCCCCGCGGGCGTTTGGAATTCTTCTCCAGATATGGGTACTGGACGATTGAGGAGCAACCCGAGCCCATCGGGCAGAACACGCCGTTGGCTTCGCCCTGGTCGAAGTTGGCCAGGGTAAAGAGCCCGGAGAGGACATCGGGTGGGGCGAAGAAGATGACCACTTCGGGCGTGTCCGACTTATCCAGCTCATCCCACCTCTTGAAGACGATGTAGGGCTTGGGGGCCTGGAAGGCGGGGGCGTTCTTGACCAGCTCGCGGACGAGTTCCGGCGATTTCTTATAGCGCTCCCCCCGCACCTTATCCGGGATGCCGCAGGAGAGGAAGTATTCAAAGTTGGGCGCAATCTCCCGGGCAAAGCCGAGGTATCGCTTGCCGCCGGGGCAGCCGACCGACTCTACATTGAAGGTGAAGGAGCGCCCTTTCCTGATTTCAGCCAGGGCGCCGATGACGCACCGCGATAGCTCGCCGGGTTTAGCCAGCGGCGCATTTTTGGTGCTATCCGTGTAGTAGAAGGTGATGGGCAGTTCCGCCTGGCCGAAGTACTTTCTCCAGAGTTCGCTAAATTTGTCTTTAAGGGCTAATATCCATGTTACCTCACCCCCTTTGCGCTATGCTATTTGTCATTGTCGGGCTTGTCCCGACAATCCAGTCCCCCTTTGTCCCACTCTGTCCCGATATTATCGGGACGCCTTCGCGGGAATGACAGTCTTGGAGGTAAATACTCTAGTTTCCTATTTTTATGACGATGACGTCCAGTCTTAATTTCCAAAGGGCTACGCCCCCTCTTAGACGCCCCCCTGTATTTGGAACCGACCGGGCCTCTCCGGTGAGTCACTCAAGAGAGGCGAAGCCTCTCTTTTACTCCATTCCCCCTTCCCCGATTATCATCGGGGGAAGGGGGTCAGGGGGATGGGTTACCCTAAAGCACCACCAGATTATTCCGGTGCACGACCTCCGAGCCGTAGTCGTAGCCGAGCAGAGTGGCAATTTTCTTTGAGTGCACCCCTTTGATGAGCGGTAATATCAGCCGAGCTATAGTTGGTTATGCCGCAGCCCAGACGGGCCCCCTCTGGGTCATGGATATTAACCATGTCGCCGCGCTCAAATTCGCCCTCCACCCCGATGATGCCGGCGGCCAGCAGGCTCCGGTTCTGCTTTTTCAAAGCCAGGGCGGCCCCGGCATCAACGACCAGCTTGCCTTTGGTGGACAGCCCGCTCAGCATCCAGCGCTGGCGACTCTCCAGCTTGGTGGTGGTGGGCAGGAAGCGGGTGCCAATGGCTTCACCGCGGCCCACTCTGACAATCACATCGGGTTCCTGGCCGTTGGCGATAATCACGGTTATCCCGCAGGCGGTGGCCAGTTTGGCGGCCTCAATCTTGGTAATCATCCCGCCCGTGCCCAGATTGCCCGCCGTGCCGGCCACCAGCCCTTCAATCTCCGGTGTGATTCTGTCCACCTGCGAGATAAGTCGGGCCTCGGGGTGGCGGTGGGGGTCGGCGGTATACAGCCCGGCAATATCACTGAGAATCAAGAGCAGGTCGGCATCAATCAGGTTAGCCACCATGGCCGACAGGTTATCGTTATCACCGAAGCGGGCCTCGTGTAGCTCATCCACGGCCACGACATCGTTTTCATTGACAATGCCGACCACCCTGAAGTCCAGCAGAGCCAGCAGGGTATTGCGGGCATTGAGATAGCCCGCCCGCTCCGAGAGGTCGGCCCTGGTCAGCAAAGCCTGCGCCACGGTGATATTGTAGGGGGCGAAGAGTCGCTCATAGACATTCATCAGCCGTCCCTGCCCCACGGAAGCCAGCACCTGCTTGTAAGGGATGCCCTTGAGCTTCTGGGTCAGGCCCAGCTTATGCCGCCCGGCGGCAATCGCCCCCGAGGAGACGATGACCAGCCCCACCCCCTGCTGGTGGAGCTGGGCTACCTGAGCGGCCAGGTCAGCCATCCGCTCCTCGCTCAGCTGGTTGGTGCCGGCGGTCAGGAGGCTGGTGCCGAACTTGACCACAATGCGTCGGTAGGGCAGCGCTGGTCGTCTGGTCTTTTCTGTCTTGGTCTTAGCCATTCCTCTATCACCCTGAAGAATTGACTACATTATAGCAAGCTGTGGCCAGGGTAACAAATAGAGAGGTGGGAATCTCTACCCCCTGTAATCCCCTCTCCCCGATATTATCGGGGAGAGGGGGAGATAATAGAAAGAGGAAGGCGAGCCTCTTGCCCCCCTTGATGCCCCTTTATAGCTCCGTACTCGGTGCTTAATATAAAGGGGGGAGACCATTAGCCTCTGGTCTCCCCCCTGAGTTTTATCCTCCGACTTCCGGCGGCTTCTGCCTGATTATGCCAGCTCCGTAATTAGCCTGGAAAGGCAGCCGAACCAACATGGCCGCCACCATCTACCAGGATGACCTCACCCGTGATGTAGCTGGAAGCATCCGAAGCCAGGAAAAGAGCTAGCCCGGCCACATCGTCAGGTACACCAAGGCGAGCCACCGGCATGCCCCGAGCGGCGGCTTCACCGCCCGGCCCTTTCCACAGCATCTCGCTCAGCCGGGTCTGAATGATGCCGGGGGCGATGGCATTGACCCTTATCTTATACTGCCCCCACTCTCTGGCCATGACCTGGGTCAGCATGATTAGAGCGGCCTTGGTCACACTATAGATGTTCAGATTGCTGGCTCTGAGACCGGCCTCCGAGGACATATTAATAATATTGCCACCACCCTGTTCTTTCATCATCCTGGCGGCCATCTGGCCCAGCAGGAACGGGCCCTTCAGGTTGACATTCATGGTAACATCCCAGGCCCACTCCTCAGCATCGATTAGAGGACCAGAGTAAGGATTGGTGCCAGCATTATTCACCAGAATGTCAAGTCGACCAAACTCCGATTTCACCTTTTCAATCAGGCTCTTGGAATCTTCCGGCTTGGCGATATGTGAGGCAACGGCCAGGGCTTTCCGTCCCTTGGCCTTGATTTCCTTGGCCACTTCCTCCAGGTCAGGAAGCTTCCGGGCGCTGACCACGACATCGGCTCCGGCCTCGGCGAAGGTCAGAGCAATGGCCCGACCAATACCCCGGCTGCCTCCGGTTACCAGCGCTACTTTGCCCGCTAGAGAAAACTTGCTTAAATCCATCTCTAATTCTCCTTTGCCAGATTACTCTGAAGATTAACATCTAATCGCTCGACCAGTCAAGGACGAGGCTATCCCTCAACCCATAAGGGGAAGTAGTTTCAAAGAGGGGGGCGAAGCCCCCTCTTTCAGTCCTCCCCCCCATAATAGGGGGGGATTAAGGGGGTGAGGTTAATAAACGTCTCTGCACACTTGCATCACGGGGACGCGAGGGCGCTATAATAAGGCGCAGGATGACACGGCGGCATCCTATGGGGACTCAAGGTAAGAGTCCGGCAGAAAGTAGCCATTTCCTTGGGGCGACGTAGCCAAGTGGTTAAGGCGGGGGTCTGCAAAACCCCTATTCACCGGTTCGAATCCGGTCGTCGCCTCCATCCAGTGACTAGTTTCATAACCAGAGACCAGGTTTGAATTGTGCTGCTTCCTGTGGAAGTGGTGAAATAGCATCCGATGGCGGCCGGGATGGCGGAATTGGCAGACGCAGCGGACTTAAAATCCGCCGGAGCAATCCTTGTGGGTTCGAGTCCCTCTCCCGGCACTAACAGGGAGGAAGCGTATGTCCTGGCTGGTAGTAGTCCTGGGTTACCTCCTCGGCTCCATCCCCACGGCCTATATTGCCGGGCGACTGCTCGGGAAGGGTGATATTCGGCAGTTGGGTGATGGCAATATGGGTGCCAATAATGCCTTTCGCCAATTGGGGGCTAAGGTGGGAGTGAGTGTCGGCATTATTGATGCCGCCAAGGGGGCAGTGGCTATCCTTATTGCTCAAAATATCAATGTCTCCCAGTCATTTATTCTCGTTACCGGGGCCGCTACCGTTATTGGTCATAACTGGCCAGTTTTTCTTGGCTTCCGAGGTGGAGAAGGGACGAGCACCACTATTGGTATACTGCTGACCCTAGTAACCAAACCAATGCTAATCATGGCTGGACCAGCCATCCTGACTCTTGTTCTTACCCGTAATACGACCCCAGCCGGCGCCGTTTTATTTATCCCGCTACCGTTTCTGTGCTGGTGGTTAGATGTGCCCGGGGCACTGGCCGGTTATAGCGTGGCATTACCCTGTCTGGTTGGCCTAACCCATTACTTCCGGACGAGGCGAGTTGCCGTGCGCCATGTTTAGATTACGCCTGGCAGTCTGTGTCCCGATTACATCGGGATGGCGACCCAGCAATGAGGCAGATAGAGATACCCCCGCGAGACTCAGCAAGGGATAGAGTCGACCATTCCTCGCCCAAGAAGCCGACTGGTATTCTAGCCTATTTTTCTCCCCCACCGAGAGTCCTGCTCTTTTTTCTGCTCTTGCTCATTCAACTGGTGGGTGCGGCTGTCGGCGGCATGGGCTTCGTTTACCATAATTCCGCGCCGTTCCTGCTCAGTGGCACTATCTTATGGCTGGCCTGGTTCGGTGGCCTGTTTCTAATGGCTGTCCCGGCCACTGACCGACTTCTTCAGAGTGCGATTAAGTGGCTTAAGCCAGTGGCGCTAACCATACTGACCATTTTGCTTCTCGTGGGTATTGGGGAAATTGCCTTTCTGCAGTCGGGCTGGTGGGGCACGGAGTCGTCACTATTGCTGGATGCTCTACACCGCGCTTTCATGTATAACGACGGCACCGCTCTCTGCCATCAGGCCAGCGAGAATCTGATTGACGGCAAGAACCCCTATGCCGAGTCCAATATCGTCAGCGCCGTGCTGGAATTCAAGCGGCGGCTTTGACAAAACGACTCCCTTACGGGAGGGCCGCTTCGCCGATGTCTTTCCCTATCCCACCCCCGGAGCAGCTAGATGCCGTCTGGCAGGACGCGATAAAGAATCCTGAGCGCGTGCCACCGGAGCTCGAGTCCCGGATGTGCTACCCGGCCGCCTGCTTTTTGCTGCCGGCCCCCTTTTTGATGCTGGGCATCACTGATATCAGAATCATCTATCTGATTTTCACTTTGCCAGCGCTGGCTTATGTGGTCTGGCTGGCACCGCCGAAGTTACGCTTGCCTTTCGTTGGGGCTCTGGCAATTAGCCTGACGGTCTGGAATAGCGTGGCCAGCGGCGAAACCGGGATATTATGCTTCCCATTTATGCTTCTGGGCTGGGTGCTGGCCAGGCGGCGTCCGTGGGCATCAGCCATATTCATGGGCATGGCCGTAGCCGTCAAGCAAGTGGCGTGGTTTCTCCTGCCTTTCTACCTGATACTCATCTTCCGGACGGTGGGCTGGAAAAGAGCCCTCTCAGTGGCGGGCATTATTCTGGGGATATTCCTGGCGACCAATGCCTGGTTCATTGCCATCGACCCCAAGCTATGGCTAACCTCCCTACTGGGGCCGATGACGGATAATCTCTTTCCCTTGGGCAGTGGAGTGGTGACCCTGGTCACCAGCGGCGTCGTAAATATTCAATCGCCGCTGATTTTCACCGTGATGGAAGGCATCGTGGCCATCGCGGCTATAATCTGGTATTTCCGCAATGGCCGTCGTTACCCACATACCGGGCCGATACTGGCCATGTTACCGCTCTTCTTTGCCTGGCGCAGCCTGTGGTCGTATTTTTTCTATATTGATATTATTGTCCTGGCGGCAATCATAATCGATGAGTACGGCAAGATGTCTACTGAGAGTGAAGTCCGCACCTAGCATTTTTATCCTCCTGAGAAATAAGAGAGGTTTGGTAACCTCCCCCTCACTTCTCCCGACAGGTCGGGGGAAGGGGAAGAAATAAAAGAGAGGCTCCGCCTCTCTAGCTCTCGCCAAGTACAGCCGGCGTTAAGAGGGGCGAAGCAATTCCCTCTTCTGATGGCAGGTAAAGCGTCTGATGAGGCTAGCGAGGTTTGGCTCTGGCAATGACCCGGCGCACCGCCTGTTCAATATCTTTAGCCGTCAGGCCGTATCTCTCCAGAAGCTCGGCGGGCTTACCTGACTGCGTGTAGGTGTCTTTGATGGCGACAAATTCCATCGGTACCGGCTGGTTCTTAGCGACCACCTGAGCCACCATACTGCCCAGACCGCCGTGCTCCAGGTGCTCCTCGGCGGTGACAATGGCCCCGGTTTCGGCTGATGCCTTGATAATCGCCGCTTCATCAATCGGCTTGAGCGTGGACATGTTCAGCACGGTGCAGTTAATACCGTCCCGCTTGAGCTTATCCGCGGCCTCCAAGGCCGGTGCTACCATCAGACCGATAGCCATAATCGCGGCGTCCTGGCCCTCCCGCAGAGTTACCGCTTTACCCAGATTGAAACGATAATCCTGGTCACAGACCAGGGGTGCTTTGGGTCGGCACAGTCGGATATAGAAAGGCCCAAAAGTAGCCGCCGCTATTCTTACTGCTTCCGCTGTTTCAATGGCATCTGCGGGCACAATAACATTCAAGCCGGGCAAGGAGCAGGCCAGGGACAGGTCTTCAATCGCCTGGTGTGAGGTGCCATCCTCGCCCACGGTAATGCCACCGTGAGTCACCACCAGCTTGACATTGAACTGGGGCTGTACTACGGACATGCGGACCTGGTCGAAACAGCGCCCGGGAACAAATACAGAGAAGGTGCTGGCAAAAGATATCTTGCCCGAGGCGGCCAGCCCGGCGGCGATGCTCACCATATTCTGCTCGGCGATGCCGCAATTAAAGAAGCGCTCGGGAAACTCCTTCGCGAAAAACTGGGTCATCGTTGATTTAGACAGGTCGGCATCCAGCACGACGATATCCGGGTTTTCCCGCCCCAGTTCTACCAGGGTCTCACCGTAGATTTCTCTAAGGGACATTTCTGCCGGGGACATGGTTATTCTAGTTCCTTTAGTGCTTTTTCCATCTCGACCGGGGTGGGTGCCCTACCGTGGAACTCCGGGTTGTTCTCCATAAAACTGACCCCTTTGCCTTTAACCGTGTGGGCAATGATGACCGTGGGCTGGCCTTTGACCAGTTTGGCCTGTTCCAGAGCCTCAATTATCTGATTCAGGTCGTGCCCATCAACCTCAATCACACGCCAGCCAAAGCCCTGCCACTTCAGGGCAAAAGGTTCGAGGTTCATTATCTCCCGGTTCCAGCCGTCAAGTTGAATTCCGTTATTATCGACAATAGCGATGAGGTTATCCACTTTGAAATGAGCCGCGGCCATGGCTGCTTCCCAAACCTGCCCCTCATCGCACTCACCGTCCCCCAGCAGGACAAAGACCTTATACGACTGTTTATTGAGGCGGCCCGCCAGTGCCACACCGATGCTGAAGGATAGCCCCTGCCCCAGCGAGCCAGCCGACATCTCTACACCGGTGGTAAGCCGACAATCAGTATGTCCCTGCAGACAGCTGTCTATCTGTCTTAGTGTGGATAACTGCTCGACCGGAAAATAGCCGCTCTCGGCCAGTGCGGCATAAAGCAATGGTGCGGCGTGCCCTTTGCTCAAGATAAATCGGTCGCGGTCGGGCCATAGCGGGTCTTGCGGGTTGTGCCGGAGTACTCGGAAGTAAAGGGCGGTGACAATTTCCACTGCGGAAAGAGAACCGCCGGGATGGCCACTACCCGCCTTACCGGTCATCGTAATAATGTGACGGCGCAGCTTTCTGGCGATACCCTGCATTTCCTTTAGCGAGAGTGATTTTGCCTTGATTGTCGTCGCCGAACTCCTTTCTGAATTTCAAGCCTCTTTCATGTACCGACTGTACTGCACCAGGTGAGCCAGCACCTTGACGGCTCTTTCCGGGGTCGGGTACATCATGACACCGTTTTCTTTAAGCTTACTGAATGTAGGCGAATTCCTCACTGCCTCATTAATGTCAGTGGAAATAATAATCGGCTTTTGATATCTGTCCATGTACTCAATTAATTTATCCAAATTCCTTAGCTCATCTTCCTCCCAGGATTTAAGCGCCTCTTCAATCTGTTCTCTCGCCTCTGGAGGCATATTCGCCGCCATTTGACGTCCCATCATCCTCATTCCGCCAATGGAATGTATTACCAGCACCGCATCGAAGTTCTCGTCTTCTATTAACGGCCAGAGGCAGGGATAGGTAACAGGAAACCCGGCAGCCACCATGTCGACCGGGTTGGCATGCGGCCAGCGCTCCGGCAGAACAGCATTAAGTTGCTCTACTGTCTTTGGTGATAACGGAGCTAGCTTTAAGCCTATTCTTTCGCAGGCATCCGAAGCCACGCAGCTGAAACCGCCGCTGCCCGTCAGGACAGCCACCCTGTTTCCTCTGGGCAGTGGCTGCCGCAGCAATGCGGCGGCAATATCAAAGAGTTCCTCAACCTCGTCAACCCTTATCACCCCTGTCTGCTTAAACACAGCATCATAAGCATTATCTGAACCGGCAATAGCACTGGTGTGCGACCGGGCGGCTTTGGCTCCGCTCTGTGTCCTGCCTACCTTCATCACCACGATGGGTTTCTTTCTGGTGATTTCTCGGGCTAGCCTGAAGAAATCCCTGCCCTTTCTCAAGCCCTCAATGTAGCCGGTGATTACCTTGGTATCATCGTCCTGCCCCAAATACTCCAGGAAATCTTCAAAATGCAGGTCAGCCTCATTACCAACACTGACGAATTTGCTGAAGCCTGCCCCCATTTCCATGCCAGACCTCAGGATATGCATGGCGAAGCCACCGCTTTGAGAGATGACCCCGATGTTTCCCCGGGGAATAGAAAACCCCCCGCCTCCCATGCGCAGGCTAGAGAAATCGTTGGCGGTGTTGAAATGCCCCATACAATTCGGGCCGATAAGTCGCAGGCCACCTTGGCGAGCGGTGTTGACAATCTCTCGCTCCATCTCCACCCCTTGCTGACCGGTCTCCCCCAACCCGGCAGTGATAATGAGAGCCACTTTTACCCCCCGCGCCACACAATCTCTGACTACCTCAGGGACATCCGGGTAAGGGATAACTATGGCCACAAAGTCAACTGGCTCGGGCAGGTCTCTTACCGTGGGGTAGGCTTTTACCCCCTGTACCTCGGTGGCATTCTTATTTACGGCATACCGCCTTTTGATTGATGGAGAAGTCAAGACACGACTAAAGATACCCGCCCCCCATTTGTCCATAGCGTTGGAAGCCCCGACCACCGCTACCGTCTCCGGGTTAAAAATAGCCTCAAAATGATTCATACCTCTCTTTCTCACTTTCCGCTTGTACTTTCTATGACCTGACTATTATAGCACTGTTGATTGGAGAATAACTATGATAACAGAGAAAAGCAGCGGTAATCAAAAACCTCGGCGTTCGGTATGCGCCGAGGCTCCTCGTGAGTGACTACCTTGTTGAGTATGATACCAGCCATTCGTTACGCAATTCAATTCTACAATAATCTTTCGTCTCGCGTCTACTGCGCCTTAAGCAGTTGACTCACCCTTTGCCAGATAATCTCCGCAATTTTCTTCTTGGGCTGGCGGGCATCAATGACCAGCCAGCGCTGCGGTTCTTCTTTCGCCATCTTGAGATAACCCGACCGCACCCGCCGGTGGAAAGCCAGGCCCGCCTCCTCAAAACGGTCGTGCCTTCTAGCGCTTTTTCGGGCCAGCCCCTCCTCCGCCGGAATATCCAGCAGTACGGTTAAATCGGGCTTCAGTCCCTTTGTCGCCGCTCGGCAAATGCTTTTGACCATCGCCAGGTCCAGCCCGCGACCGTAGCTCTGGTAGGCAATCGTGGAGTCAAAAAAACGGTCGCCAATAACGACCTTGCCGGCTTTGAGGCTCGGCTGGATGACCTCTTCCACCAACTGGGCACGACTGGCATTGAATAGTAGCACCTCCGTCAGGGGTGCTATTTTGGTGTCCTGCCCCCACTTCAGCCAGTAGCCAATCTTATTGCCCAGAGGTGTGCCGCCAGGCTCATGTATTAAGAGTACCGGAATAGTCAACTGAGACAGACGGCGATACAATGCCCGTGCCTGCACGCTCTTCCCGCACCCCTCTCCCCCTTCAAAAGTAATGAATAGAGCCATTACCTTCTTACCTTCCCTGTCGCACTATATCACGGCACGAGTTATCACGGCAAGAGCTAGGGCTTGACTCTGACCGGCAAACCAGCCACCATCAGATAGACTTCGTCGGCCCTTTCCGCCAGGCGCTGATTGGCCTTACCCAGAAGGTCGCGGTAGGTTCGGCCTAGCTTGTTGACTGGCACCAGCCCCATCCCGACTTCATTGGTGACGATGATAAAGCTGGCGGCGACCCGGTTAAGGCAGTCAATTAGCTCGTTTATCTCATGGGTAACCGCCTTCTCAGCCAGCGAGTCGTCGATATTACCGACGGTTGGTTCAATAAATTGCCCCAGGACATTGCTGACCAGGAGTGTGACACAATCAATGATTACTACTTTAGCACTGCCGATTTCTTGGACAATGTGCTGGCCGACACGGGTGGGCGCTTCAAGGGTGCGCCAGGCGGTGGGGCGGGCGCGCCGGTGCTCTTCAATGCGCTGGCGCATCTCCTCATCGCCGGCCTCAGCCGTAGCCACAAAAAGCACGGGTTGGCCCAGTCTTTGCGCCAGCTCCTGGGCAAAGCGACTCTTGCCGCTGCGCACACCGCCGGTAATGAGAATAGTGGTCAACCCTATCCCAGTCATACGCTTAAGTCTTTCAGATGGGAAGTCTCATTTAAGAGGCTCAAAATGGCGCCGCGCGGGTAGGTGTCCACGATGCTGAGTGAAGCATTGTCAAAGCGAAGTTGCCACCAGCAGGTGTGGTCGATGCCCATTAAGGCGCAGACCAGCGTGCGCAGCGGCCCGCTATGAGACACAACCAGCACCGTCTCTGATGGTGCATGTCGGTTCAGTCGGTCCGCAAACTTACTGACTCGCTCGATAAACTCCTCAAAACTTTCACCCCCGGGAAAGTTGAGCCGGAGGTTAAAATTGGCCACCAGCTCGGCCACTTCCGGGTAATGCTGCCGGATTTCCGGATAAGTCAGCCCCTCAACTTCACCATAGTTGACTTCCCGTAACTCCGGGCAGGCCACGATATCCACTTGACGGCCGGAACAAATAACCTCAGCCGTTACCATCGCTCGCTTCAAGTCGCTGGAGTAAACCACATCAATCTTCTCACCGGCCAGGCGGTCACGCAGTTTTTCCACCTGCCGTAAACCCACCGCGCTCATCTCAACATCACTATACCCGGCAAACCGCCGTGTGCTGTTGAATTCAGTAATGCCGTGCCTCACCAGAAGTAACCTAGCCAAATATCCCTCCTAACTCTGCCTAATTGCCCTCAGAGTCGCTCAACTTCATACCAACCACTGATTATAAGCCAGCAGGCAAACAATAAGAAGAACACCAACCTCAGCTACCTCGTTGATGGCGCCATAGGTATCACCGGTAAGTCCCGCCAGTTTCCGTTTCAGGTAGGTAGCCATAAGCCAGGTGAGCAACCAGGTACCAAATACGATAACCAGGCCAACCAGGTAAAAATAGTTAGTCTTAGCCCACCAGGCCGCACCCATCGCCACGACCAGGGTGAAAAATGTGGCCAGAGCCAGTCCCGGCCCGCTGGCCCCCTCTTTAAATACTCTCCCCAATCCGGTAGGTCGGGCATAGGGGTAGGCAAAAACAGCATACACCATCGCCCAGCGACTGACAACTGGCATAATGACTAAGGTGGCCGTCATTAAGTTTGACGGCACACTGCTCAAAGAAGCATATTTAACCAGAAGCAGTACTACGGCGCCGACAATACCGAAAGCGCCCGCCCGACTATCGTGCATTATCCGCCATCTGTCCTCAACCGTCCGGTGGCCCGCCAGGCCATCGCAGGTATCAATAAAGCCGTCCAGATGCAGGGCTCCGCTCAGAAGCACCATGGCCGCCATCAGCAAGCCGTTGACTACCGCCGGCGGCAAAATCAGACTAAGCAGCCAGTTCAGAACGGCCAGAATCAGGCCAATAATGAAGCCAACCACCGGGAAGTAGCTCAGGGACCCACCAACCTCCTTAGGGCTGGCCTCCCGCCACAAAGGGACGGGAATAATGGTGAGGAACCGCAGAGCAGACAGGAACTTCACCTGAGTGGCTCACTCCTTTCCGAGACACCGGCTTCACCGAAGGTAGCCATCTCGGCCAGAAGTCGGGCGGCTGTCTCCGCCAGAAATATGCCCAGCGCGGCGCCGGTGCCTTCACCCAGGCGCATATCTAAGTCCAGCAGAGGTCTAAGTCTCAGGTGCTCCAGCATCAACCGGTGCCCCGGCTCGACCGAAAGGTGGGCGGCGATAAGGAAATCCCGCAGGCTCGGCGCCAGTGCGGTGGCAATCAGGGCCGCCGCTCCGGAGATGAAACCGTCGATGACCACCGGAATACGGTGCGCGGCCGCTCCCAGCATCACTCCCACCAGCCCGGCAATCTCAAAGCCGCCGACCTTGGCCAGCACTGATAGTGGTTGTTCCGGGTTGGGTTGATTTACTGCCAGAGCTTTCTCAATCACCTGTACCTTGTGCTTCAGTTGTGGCTCACCCAGACCGGTGCCCCGCCCGGTTACCTCAGCCACCGGTTTCCCGGTCATCACCGCGCCGATGGCACTGCTGGCCGTAGTATTGCCGATGCCCATATCACCGGTGCCCACGATATCCAGCCCCTTCGCCGCCTCGCGACTGATAATTTCCATCCCGGTCTCTATGGCCGTGATTGTCTCTGGCTCAGTCATCGCCGGTCCCACCGCCATGTTTCGGGTGCCCGGAGCGATTTTGCGCGACAGGAGTTGAGGGTGAGCCTCCAAATCAGTCGCCACTCCCATATCAACGACTATAATTCTGGCTCCAATCTGACGGGCCATGACATTGATGGCCGCCCCGCCCCGGAGAAAGTTTCGGACCATCTGCGCCGTAACCTCTTTAGGGTAGGCGCTGACTCCTTCAGCGACCACCCCGTGGTCGCCGGCCATCGTGATGATAGCCTTATGCCTGATTTGAGGGACGGACTTACTTTGGATGCCCGCCAGCTGGATAGACAATTCCTCAAGTCGCCCCAGACTACCCAGAGGCTTGGTCAGGCGGTCCTGCCTGGCCCTGGCTTGGGCCATCGCCTTTTCATCCAGAGACTTTATCATTTCAATGGTGCTAGTTAAAAGTTGTGTCATCCTGCCACCTTTTAAGCGCTCCTAATGTCTAAAAATATATTTTCCATTTCTTCATGGACACCACATATCCTATATGGCAACGGTTTCTTAAAACAAGGGCCATCATACACTAAAGAATGATATTCGCCGTTTTCTCCACAAACATCTACCGCCTCTTTCTCTAGGTCTATTAAAAAATCCCCGTTAATCTCCCTACCTAGATACCTCCTATCCAGCTTCTTCAGCCATATTGAGGTGACAACAGCCTTAAAGCCACCTTGAATAAAACTTTCTAAGACCGATTTTGTTGATTGTCCCCATAGGAGGTCATAATATTCTAATCCCACGGATTTCACTCTAGTTTCGTAAAATTCTCTAACATCCTCAAGGAATATATTCCCGAAGATTATCCCCCTTAGTCCTTCTTGCTTGACCGTTTCAAGCGCAACTTTAAAATCACTATCAAATTCCTGTGAGGTGGTTGGCATTATAATGCTTTTTAGCCCCATCAATTTTGCTTGTTCTTCGACTAAACTAGGTTTATACCCGTGGAATCTCACTCGAGAGGTGTCAGAATTATAAAGATGGAAAAGGTGTGTAACAGCAAAACCACTTTGCTGAGCCCGATATAAGGCAAGCGTACTATCTTTACCACCACTTGAAGCAATGGCATACATATTCTTCTACCTTTATGGTCGTTTAGCAACCTATCCCCTGTCCCCCTTCCCGATGATAATCGAGGGAAGGGGGATTGTAGGTATGAGAGGAGGTTCGTCCCTCGAAAACACCCCAGAAAAGCTATTCAAACAGTTCCGGATGAAGAATCTTGGCTATCTCCTCTAGGCCCTGCACAATGCGGGGCCCTAGCCTATCAACCAGGTCACTGTCAATGGTATGAATCCGGCCCTGCTTCACCGCGGTTGTCTGCCGCCAGGCCGGGTGACCTTGCAGCTCCTGCGGCATGGTAAAAGCTGTCCCGTGCTTGGCGGGTAATATGATGACCTCCGGGTCAGCGCTAACCACCTGCTCAATACTGAATTGCACCCAGGGAGCTACCGCCTTCGCCGCCACATTCTCTCCCCCAGCCATATTAATCAGCGAGTCAACAAAAGAGCCCGGACCAGCCGTCCAGGGATTGTTTAAGTCGGTGGCATCAATGACATAGAATGCCTTGACTTTCTGGGCTCCCTTCACCTGATTGGTAATACGAGCCATATCCGCCTTCATCTGGTCGACCAGCTTTTTGGCTCTGGCTTCAGTTCCGGTAGCCTGGCCGATTAACTCGATATCTCTGAAAATGCCGTCAAAGTCCTTGGGGTCGATAACCAGGAAGGCTATCCCCAGACTATCCAGCTGTTTGACGCCCTCGCTGTGGCCATCGGTCAGCACCAGGTCCGGATTCAGAGCCACAATCCTTTCGATAGAGGGGTCAAAGTAGTTCCCCACGCTTGGTTTTGTTTTGGCTTCTTCGGGATAGTCACAGAAATCGACACCCCAACCACTTTATCCCCCAGACCGAGCGCAAAAAGAATTTCAGTTATTGACGGCACATGGGAGACAATCCTCTCCGGGCTTTTCTTGATACTTATCGCTCGACCCATATCATCGGTATAGGTTCCCGGCTGAAAGCGTGATTGGTGGCAACCCACCAGCCCCACCAGCAGGCTCAAGAGAACGACGAAAATAATGAGACGCTTCATAGGCGAAAATTTTCCTCCTCAAGATTTAATGTTACCTGGCCAAATTGAAACCCCTTGCCCGCTTGGGCAAGGGGTTATTCATGTCCCATTAAACATGGCACTACCCCCTTCCTCCGCGGAGGTTAAGGCTTCCCAGGGGGTCCGGCGTTCTGGCTTCCCCGACAGGTCGGGGTCACAGCAGGCGGAACTGCGTTGGATTCACACCAACTTGCCCTCCGGTTACACCTGAATTTCAGGCACCCCCGGGCAAGTATTCAATTTTACACTAGCATAAAGGAATTCCGTGAAAAATGCAAGCGTGCCGTCAGAATCGAGGGCAGAAGATTGTTGATGAGGGGGTTGCACCGAATAGGATGTTGACACTGCATGGAGCCTGCCACAACAGTTGACATAATACGAAGAGGTGCTACGAGGAATCCTACCACCATAGCCAGTAGGCGCCACCGATAAGCAAGAGCAGGACACCAACCGCTATGGCTATCCGTCCGCCGACCTTGAGGGCGTGGGCTTCCGGGCGCCAGGGCAGATGCTCAACGAACTCCCGGACATCAGGGCGGGTGGCAATAGCGTTATAGTAGTTTTTTTCCTCGTGCCGGCCCCAGAAAATGCCGAGCACACCCAGCAGGATGAAGAAGCCTCCCAACCCGATTAGGATATACCAATCAAACCAAGGCATTCCCCACCTCTAATACTGGAGGCTGCTTTTTGATAATAACTATAGGCGCTCTTTAGGGTATTGTCAACTGGGTTGCCGGAGAAATATAGGCTACGATTAAGTAACCTCGACCGTGGCGCCAGCCTCTTCCAGCTTATTCTTGGCGGCCATCGCCTCGTCCTTGTTGACCTTCTCCTTGACTGGCTTGGGAGCGCCCTCCACCAGGTCCTTGGACTCCTTGAGTCCCAGTGTGGTCAGTTCCCGGACGGCCTTAATGACATTAATTTTGTTGGCACCAGCGGCCTTGAGAATGACATTGAACTCAGTCTTCTCTTCCGCGGCTGGAGCCGCCTGAGCCGCACCACCAGCCGGTGCGGCCGCGACGGCCATCATGGGCGCGGCGGCGGTAACACCAAACTCGGTCTCCAGGGCTTTGACCAGTTGCGACAGTTCCAGCACTGTCATACCTTTGATTACTGCCATGATTTCCTCAAGAGTCATCTTTTCCGCCATTTTTTAGTTTCCCTCCAGTTGTTTGATTCTAGCCTGTAACACCCCAATAACGCCCCGCATCGGGGCGGTGAGCGAGCCAAGTAACCGGGCCAGTGGGCTATTCATCTGGCCCAGGGCTCGGGCCACCAAAATCTCTCTGGGTGGCAATGTGGCCAGGGTAATCACTTCTTCCGCGGTAATTAACTTGGTACCCAGAAAGCCGCCTTTGATGGTGAGATTGCCTCTGGTATCGCTGATGTAGCCGGTCAGCGCCCTCACCGGGGCGATGATATCGCCCTGACCGAAGGCAATAGCGATGGGACCGTCCAGGGATTTCACCAGCGCCTCTTTGCCAGCTTTAGTGGCGGCCAATCGGGCGAGGGTATTCTTGACCACCCTGTACTCGGTACCGGCCTCCCGCAGTTTGCGGCGCAGGCTGGTCAGCTCCGGCGTAGTCAGTCCCCGATAGTCTGTCAGAATGACAATATTACTCCTGGCAAAGGTCTCTCGTAGCTCCTCAACTGTTTTGGCTTTCTTTTCCGTAGGCATATTTCCAACCTCCTCACTCCTGCCGGACAACTATTTAGAAAGGAGTCCTTGTGCCACAGCACAAGGACTCCTTTCTAGACTGGGCTAAATTTTTCTTGACTTAGCCTTATCAGCCTAGTTTCAGTCTATCCTCGGCAGGCACATTTAAGTCCGCTTCATCGGGCACCCGCTGTCTTAGGACATGCTAATCCATTTACCTCCGTTCTAGCTCTTGCGACCCCAGATGGAGACGCCGCAACTGAACGAGCCAGGTCGGCCACCCAGGTTTTGGGTTAGGCCGATGTCCGCCTTCTTCAACTGGCGAGGCCCGGCCTTGCCCTGGAGTTGCTTGTAGACCTCGTAGAGCATTCGTATGCCACTGGCACCGATGGGATGGCCAAAGGACTTCAGGCCCCCATCGGGGTTGACGGCCAGGCCACCCTCCAGGGTGAAGAAGCCAGACTCAACATCCTCCTTAGCTCGGCCCCGGGGGCTCCAGCCCATATCCTCGTAGATAATGAGCTCGGTGATGCTGAAGCAGTCGTGAACCTCAGCCAGGTCGACTTCCTCGCGCGGGTTCTTGATGCCAGCCTGCTCGTAGGCCATCTTGCCTGCGGTTACCGATTCGTCAAAGTGGACGAAATCGTAGTACTCGCGGAGCATGCCCTGCATACCGCCGACGGACAGGCCCAGCCCCTTGACCAGGATATAGTCGTTTCTCATGCTCTTGGCGATATCGGGGCGGGTCAAGATGGCGGCGGCCGAGCCATCGCTGACGCCACAGCAGTCGTACAGGCCGAGCGGGAAAGCCATCATCGGGGCGTTCACCGCCTGCTCAATGGTGATTTCTCTCTGGAAGTGGGCCTTGGGATTGAGCGAGCCATTATGATGGTTCTTGACATCAATCATGGCCAGAATCCGTTTACCCTCTTCATAGCTTAGCCCGTACTGATGGAAGTAGCGGTTGGCGGCCAGAGCAAACTGCACTGGCGGTGGTGCCGCCGCCGCAATCTGAGACGAAGGTTGTCCGCCCCCCCCGGTCAGGTAGCCCACACCCGAATCCTTAAGCTTCTCCACGCCGGCCACCAGTACCATGTCATAGACACCGGCGGCGACGGCAAAGCAGGCATTCATCAGCGCATCTGTGGCCGTGGCACAAGCGTTCTCAATCCTGGTTATCGGGATATATTCCAGCTTTATGGCTTGAGCCAGTGGCTGACCGGTAGCCAGCTGGGTTGTCCCAAACCAGGCCGCCTGGATATCCTTGGGCTCAATGCCAGCATCCTCAAAGGCTTCAAAGCAAGATTCCACCAGCAGGTCTTCCGGGCCAGCATCCCAGCGCTCACCGAATTTGCAGCAACCCATACCGACTATGGCAACTCTATCCTTGATACTCTCCACTACTATTCCCTCCTGCTTTAGAGCGTTCTCGCCAGCTATTAATCCCCACTATTCTATTTTAGGCCCTGACCGGTATTGGTTTCCAGTAGTAGTTATGAACACCGCCGGAAGAGCGTAGCTTGCGGAAGCTCATTTCCACCGGCGCTTCGCACTTAATCTCACTAAGCTCACGGTCAGTCGCCATGAACAAGCCGCGACCGCCACCGTCGAAGTTGATGATGGTGATAGCCAGGGGGATGTCCACTGAGGGTGCCACATAATCCAGGGAGAAGGTAAATATTTTACCTTTCTTGTCGGATAGCCTGACGGTCTCCCACTGGTCTTTGGCGTGGCATCGGGTGCAGACCCTCTGGGGTGGATATTGAACCAGCCCGCAAGCCTTGCACTTGCTACCATGCAGGCGGTCAATCTCTTCGCGCTCTCTCCAGCGAGCGGAGACTGAAGGTGGAGCACCGGCAATATTACTGCTAGCCTCGCGCCAGCGCATATAGATAGCGTGGTCAGGCAGCATGCGCTTCGCATCAAGCAGGCGCTTAATGCCCCGTCTGGGAGCAAGCTTGGTAATCTCATTGGTCACTTCTAGCAGATAGGCATCAGCGCCATCACCGTAGCTCGCCACGAGAATCTTGTCACCCGGCTTGGCCGTCTCCAGAGCGGCGATGAGCTGCATCAGGACGAAAGCGGCACCAGTGTTGTTCATCCGGCCAAACAGGGGGTCCTGAACCTGAGCCTTGGCGTCCAGTCCCAGCATCCTGACCATCTCACTATGTCTTCGGGGATTGGGCCCATATAGGACAGCCTTGGTAATATCCTTGGGAGTAATCTTCATTTTCTTCATGAGTCCCGCGATGGCTTCGGGCATAATCTTAAGGTAACCAGTCTCGTAGACAAACCGGTCTTCCCAGGTGCGGATGACATTATCGCCGTAAGCCCGCCAGACATCCTGGGTTTCTTCGCTAATGGAGTGGCTGCCGAGGACATTGGCGATAACTCCGTCATTGCCCAGCAGGAAGGCGGCGCCACCATCGCCGGAAGCCTGGTCGAACTCACCTCGTGGTGTCCCGATGCGGCAATCGGCCGCGGTCAGCATGACCTGCTTGGCAGTTCCCGCCGTGATGGCATCCAGGGCTGACCTCAATCCCAGGGTGCCGGCGCGGAGGGAGTTGGTGAAGTCGTTGGTGATTATATCCCGGCGCAGGTCAACCGCGGCGGCTACGGTGGCTGCTCCCTGCTTCTCCACATAGGGTGAGGTGGTGGTGGCAAAGAATAGAGCATCAACGGCATTGCGGTCGAATTTACTGATGCAGTCCATACCGGCGGCTACGGCCATCGTGATGCTGTCTTCATCAAAATTGGCCACCGGCTTTTCAATGGGCATCTCCCACCCTTTGGTCTCCTTGCCAAGGCGAAAGCGGGGTATCCAGGCACCGTACGATACAATACCGGCCATTTATCCTCCTTCTTAAGCCCGGGAAGAACTGCAACCACCGTTGACTATTGTGAGAAGAGGGGTTGGTTATCGCTCATGCTTTAACCAACCCCTTTATTGGGCTGCTGCTGAACATTTACTGGCCAATCTTGGTATAGACTAACCAGTAACCATCCTCCTCCAGAATCTGGGTCACCCAGCCGCTTCTTTACTGTAGTCAATCTTGGTCAAGATGTACTGCTGACCGGATTATACCCCTTCTAGCCCCACGATGCCTACAAAAATAGCGCAGCCAGCCGGGCCACCGCCCAGGTTATGGGTCAGCCCCAGCTTGGGATTCTTTATCTGCCGGGAAGGCTGTCCCTTATTGAGCATCCTGTCTGCCCTGCCCTGGAGCTGATTGTACATCTCGTAGAGCATCCGGATTCCGCTGGCACCAATGGGGTGCCCGAAGCACTTCAGGCCGCCATCTGGCTGCACCGGCAGCTTCCCACTCAGGTCAAAGAAGCCGTCCTCAATATCCTTCTGGACCTTACCCCTCGGGCTGAACCTGAGGTCCTCCATGGTGACCGCCTCGGTGATGGAGAAGCAGTCATGGACTTCAGCCATGCTTATCTGCTCGCGTGGGTTAGTTACGCCAGCCTCCTTGTAGGCGGCCTCTCCGGCCCTTACCGTAGCTTCAACATGGGTGTAGTCAAACTTCGTGTTGACATTGCCGTCATTGGGTGCCATGGCAATCTGCAGCGCCTTGACAAACATGGGCGGCTCCTTGCCCTTCCGCAAGCTCTTGGCTATCGCCGGGGTCGTGATGATGGCGGCCGCGGCGCCGTCACTGACACCACAGCAGTCATAAAGACCCAGAGGCCAGGCAATCATCGGGGCGTTGAGGATGTCGTCCATACTGACTTCTCTCTGGAAGTGGGCCTTCTTGTGTTTGGCACCATTCACATGGCTCTTCCAGGAGACCCGACCAATCATGTGCTTGCCTTCCTCGTAGCTCAGGCCGTAGCGGCTGAAATAGGTAGTCGCCAGCATGGCGAACTGTGCTGGTGGCGGACCGGCCGCTCCTGCCATCATGCTATGACCGGGCCCGGGGATTCCGCCGTCACTTAGTCCGCTGATGCCGCTATCCTTGAACTTGTCGACACCGAGCGCCAGCACGATGTCGTAGATACCGGCGGCTACGGCGTAGCAAGCATTCCGGAATGCGTCCGAGGCGGTGGCGCAGGCGTTCTCCACCCTGGTAATAGGAATGTACTGGAGCCGAAGAGGCTCAGACAGTGTCATTCCGGTAGCACCTGTTGAGGTTCCCACCCAAGCTGCCTCGATGTCTTTCGACTCTATTCCGGCATCCTCAAAGGCTTCATAGGCAGCCTCCACAATCAGGTCATCCATACCGGCATCCCAGCGTTCTCCGAACTTGCTGCAGCCCATACCAGCAACGGCAACCCTATCCTTAATACTTCCTGCCATCTCTATTACCTCCTTTATTATCAGTTCTACTGACTATATTCTAATCCCTAACCGGCTTGCACTTCCAGAAGTAGACGTTTGAGCCGGGTGCAGACCGTACCTTCCTGAAGGTCATCTCGACATCCATACCTACCTTGCACTCCGCCGGGTCACGGTCAACCATGTCAAACAGACCTCTACCGCCTCCCTCAAAGTCAACAACCGTTCGTGTTGCCGGCGGGTCGATGCCACCACCGAGGAAGTCGTGGCTGAAGCTGACCACCTTGCCTTTCTTATCAGCGAACCGGTAGGGCTCGAAGCTGTCCTTGGCCTGGCATTGGAGACAGACATGGGCGCGCATTGAGGTGCCCCTCATGTAGAGCTGGACGGTACCGCACTTCAAGCACTTCACGCCGTAGAGAGGCAAACCCAACCTCCGTTCTCTCCACTCCGCCGCCATGGACACGGCACCGCCAGCCGGACGGGAGAGCGGGGATAAGGCCACCATGTTACGCCAGCGCAGGAACTTACCGTAGTTATCGAGCGGCCCCTTGATGTTGAGATGACGCTTGATTCCTCGCCTGTCCCCGATTTTCGTTATTCCATCGGTTACCTTGAGTACCATGGCATCACAGCCATTGCCCCAGTCGACCGCCAGTATCCTATCCCCGGGCTTGGCATTTTCCAGGGCTGAAACCAGAATCATCGGAACAAGCGCCGCTCCAGTATTACCCACATTATCCAGGAGCGGGTCCTGAATTTGCTCCGGAGCGAAACCCATGGCTCGGGCCAGACCGCCCTGCGCTCTGGTATTGGTGCCATAGATACAGGCTTTAGTAATGTCCTTGGGTGTTAGCTTCAGGTTCTTCATGAGCCGCTTCACAGTTTCAATGGGGGTCACGGTATATCCGGCATCCCGGCCAAACCGGTCCTCCCAGGAGCGGATGTAGGTGTCGCCTTCAACTCGCCAGTAGTCCACCATGTCGTCCGATAGATTGTAGTGACCTTCGATTTCGACCACTACTCCATCACTGCTTACCAGGAAAGCCGCGGCCCCATCACCCAGCATCTGCTCGTCTTCTCCGCTAGCGCCCCCCATGCGCATATCGGTGATGGCTACCAGGACATTCTTAAGGGAACCGGCTTTGACCGCATCTATGGCTGCTAGCAAGGCACTGGTGCCTGCCCTGAGGCAGTTGGCGAAATCAGCGTTTCGCGCATCCCGGCGGAAGTCAAGGGCATTTGCCACCACATTGGCGTTCAGGCGCTCGGTGTAGGGAGCGGTGGTGGTCGCCAGGAACACAGCGTCAACCGTTTTCGGGTCCGTGCCTTTCAGGCAGTCAATGCTGGCCGATACTGCCATGCTGATAGAGTCCTCATCGAGGCCAGCTACTGCTTTCTCACCACGTCCGCCACCACGCCCCCAAGCGGCATTAATCACGCTTCGGGGCAGTCTTCTATACGGGATGTACGCTCCATATGATTTGATACCTGCCATTTATCCTCCTTACTTATATATTACTCTCATATCAATACTGCCGGCGTTTCGCCCGCTTGATGCCAAAATTCCATCCCTATTCTACCAACTAAGTCTTGACGGTGTCAAACAGCGGTCATTGACAGTGTGGACTTAAGGTCGAGCTTAACGCCTGGCCCCATCGTTGTGGTCAGGGTGGCGGTCTTAACATACTGGCCTTTAGCACTGCTGGGCCTGGCCTTCACCACCGCTTCCACTATGGCGGTCAGATTGTCCATCAGTTTATTGTCTTCAAAGCTGACCTTGCCGATGGGCACATGGATGATGGCGGTACGGTCCAACTTGAATTCCACGCGGCCCTTGCGGGCGTCTTGAATTACACGAGACAGGTCGCCGGCGGGCACGACTGTGCCTGATTTGGGGTTGGGCATGAGTCCCCGCTTACCCAGGACCTTGCCCAGCTTACCGACTCTCCCCATCATGTCCGGGGTGGCAATAGCGGTATCGAAGTCCAGCCAGCCACCTTCGATTTTCTGGACTAAGTCGTCACCGCCAACAAAATCGGCGCCAGCGGATTCGGCGGATTTGGCCGCTTCGCCCTGGGCGAAAACCAGGACGCGAATCTTCTTGCCCAGGCCGTGCGGCAGAAGGGCCACGCCCCTCACCTGCTGGGCGGTGTTCTTCGGGTCAAGACCCAGTCGCAGGTGAAGTTCAACGGTCTCGTCAAATTTGGCGTGAGCCGTCTTCTTGGCCAGTTCAATGGCTTCCTGGGGAGAGTAGGTCTTGGTCCGGTCCAGAAGTTTGACTGCTTCTTCGTATTTCTTGCCGTGTTCTGCCATATTTGCTCCCCTTGATTACTCGACATCAATTCCCATGCTGCGGGCAGTGCCCGCCACAATTCTTTCCGCCGCCTCGATAGTATTGGCATTGAGGTCCTTGAGCTTAACCTGGGCAATCTCGCGGAGTTTTTCTTTAGATAGCTTACCTACCTTATCCCGACCGGCGGTGCCCGACCCCTTTTCGATACTGAGTGTCTTCCTTAGCAGGTCCGCTGTGGGCGGGGTTTTGGTGATGAAAGTGAAGGAGCGGTCTTCAAAGATAGTTATCTCAGCGGGAATGACCGAGCCAGCAAAAGCCGCCGTCCGTTCGTTATATTCCTTGCAGAAGGCCATGATGTTCACGCCGTGCTGGCCCAGTGCCGAACCAACTGGCGGCGCCGGATTAGCCTTCCCAGCCTGAATCTGTAGTTTAATTATTGCCTTGACTTTCTTGGCCACTCTTGTCTCCTAACCCGGCAATTCACTGGCTCTAGAGCTTCTCCACCTGCAGGAAATCGAGCTCCACTGGAGTGTCGCGACCAAAGAGGGAGAGAAGCACCTTAACCTTGCCCTTGCCCGGACTTATTTCATCGACGACGCCGACAAAATCGGTAAAGGGGCCATCGGTTACCCTGACGCTCTGGCCCGGTTTGAAACCGACTTTAATCTTCGGTGCCTCCGCCGACATCTGTTTCAGAATCTGGCCGACTTCCTCCTCGCGCAGTGGCACCGGCTTGCTGCCACTGCCAACAAAGCCGGTAACACCCGGAGTGTTGCGCACGATGTTCCAGCTATTGTCGCTCATCTTCATCTGAATGAGCACATAGCCTGGCAGTATCTTCTTGGTCACGGTACGCTTCTGGCCACTCCTGACTTCCACCTCTTCCTCGGTGGGCACAATGACCTGGCCAATCTCTTCAGCGGTGTCCATCAGCTTTACCCGCTGCTCAAGATTCTTTCTCACCCGCTCCTCATATCCGGAATAGGTGTGGACTACATACCAGTGTTTGCTATTTTCTGCCATAGACAATCTCACCCGGCAACCATTTGTAGAGAATTAGACATGGGGCTGTCCGTAAGGCAGGAAGGCTCCAGTTCCATCGGGAAACCGACCAAGCCTCTACCCACCGAGAAAAATGTTGATGAGTTTGCTAAAACCATAGTCAATAAAGCCGAGAACCAGGCCAGCCGCAATGGCCACAAGGAGCACCAGACCGGTCAAATAGGCCACCTCACGCCGGCTGAGCCAAACCACCTTTCTCAGCTCAGCGATGGTTTCCCGGATGAATCTAAACCGGGGGCCGCTTGGCTTGACGGCGGTGCTTCGCTGTGTCATAGAGAACATCTATCCTCGCTCAACGGCGATGGCCAAAAAACCTTGCCCCCTACCAATAAGTCCGGCTCTCCTCTTGGCCACCTCTGCCTTACAAGACACTCGCCTGTTCGCTATCTTGTCTCCCGATGAAGAGTGTGTAAGTGGCAACGAGGGCAGTATTTCTTCAACTCCAACCGCTGGGAGTCGTTCTTTCTATTCTTGGTAGTAGTATAGTTTCTCTCCTTGCACTCAGTGCAAGCGAGGTTGATTATCGTTCTAGCGTCACCCTTTTTAGCCATGTTTACTCAAGAATCTTGGTAAAGGTACCGGCGCCTACCGTCTTACCTCCTTCTCGGATAGCAAAGCGCAAGCCTGGCTCCAGAGCTACCGGATAGATGAGCTTAATCTTCATGGTGACATTGTCACCCGGCATGGCCATTTCCACGCCTTCGGGTAGCTCAATGCTTCCGGTAACATCGGTGGTCCGGATGTAGAACTGGGGCTTGTAGCCATTAAAGAAGGGGGTATGCCGTCCACCTTCCTCCTTGCTCAGTATATACACCTGAGCCTCAGCATAGGTGTGCGGCTTAATGGAGCCGGGAGCGGCTATCACCATGCCTCTCTCAACCTCTTCTCGCTCAAGGCCGCGGAGCAGAATCCCCACGGCATCGCCGGGCTCAGCCGTGTCGAGCGTCTTGTGGAACATTTCCAGGCTGGTGGCGACAGTCTTCTTGGGCTCGTGGCGCAAGCCAACCAGCTCCACCTCCTCGCCGGGCTTAATGACACCCCTCTCAACTCGGCCGGTGGGCACGGTGCCCCTACCCTTGATGCTGAAGACATCCTCCACCGGCATCAGGAAAGGCTGGTCTTTGGGCCGCACCGGGGTAGGGATATACTCGTCAACGGCATCCATCAGCTTCAAGATGGGGCCGCACCACTGGCAGTCCCTCTTGCCGCAGCCGCACTCAAGGGCTTTGGTAGCGCTCACCCGGATTACGGGGGTCTTATCACCCGGGAACTGGTATTTGGTCAGCAGTTCCCTGACCTCTATCTCCACCAGCTCCAGGAGCTCCTCATCTTCCATCGCGTCCACTTTATTCAGAGCGACCACGATGTAAGGCACGCCCACCTGGCGGGCGAGCAGAATGTGCTCTCGGGTCTGGGGCATGGGGCCATCCGGAGCGCTGACTACCAGTATGGCGCCATCCATCTGGGCGGCACCGGTAATCATATTCTTAATGAAGTCGGCATGGCCCGGGCAGTCGATGTGGGCATAGTGCCGCTTGGCTGTCTCATATTCCACATGGGCAATGGCAATGGTCATGCCCCTGGCTTTCTCTTCCGGGGCATTATCAATGCTGTAGAACTCGCGGAACTGTGTAGCAGGGATATGCTTGGACAGCACCAAGGTTATCGCCGAAGTCAAAGTTGTCTTCCCGTGGTCTACATGACCGATAGTGCCCACATTGCAGTGTGGTTTAGCTCGCACAAATTTCTGTTTTGCCATTTCCTCCTCCGCTTATTCTAAGCCCACAATCAGATTCGAACTGGTGACCCCATTCTTACCAAGAATGTGCTCTACCGACTGAGCTATGTGGGCACAATGACATCGCCAATTGTAGGCTAACACATGGGAAAAGTCAAGCTGTAACCACGCTCAGTCATTAGAAGCTTGCGTCCCGTCACCAGTAAGGTCGCGACGCGGACTACCTACTGAATCACAGTTGTGAGGCCGAGTCTCGAGCGACGATACAAGCTATCAATATAGATTAAAGTGTTTGGCGGCTTTTGTCAAGTGTGTGTGGTGGAGGGGGCAGGATTCGAACCTCCGTAGCCCGTCAGGGCGACAGTTTTACAGACTGTTCCGATTAACCACTCCGGCACCCCTCCGCAAGACCCGCCGCGGCCGGTTGTCACAACCCCAGCCCGAGAGGGGAGTCGAACCCGCTAACCTACCGATTACAAGTCGGTTGCGCTGCCATTGCGCCACTCGGGCGCCGATAATAATCAAACGCTCTGGGTATTATAAAAATGAAAGGCGGGGAAAGTCAAGTTTTTGTACTCGTTCAATGCTTTAGTGACACTCTCCCTTAGGCCGTTCCTAACCTCATCCCCTTAATCCCCCCGACTCCATCGGAGGGGATTAAGAGAGATAGGGTCAAGGCATGATGACGATGGTAAGACGCTAAAATACTAGAGATAGGTGTCACCAATACTTTATGAACGAGAGCAGTATCTCCTTGGTAGCGACGATGGCTGAAACTTGACAAAGCCCTGGGATTTTGTTATCTTATTAAGTTGCAACAGTAAAACTATCAGCACCTTAACAATTGGATAGCGAGAGGAAGGTTCAAAGAAACCTAGAATTTCTTGGAGAGTTTGATCCCGGCTCAGGATAAACGCTGGCGGCGTGCCTTATGCATGCAAGTCGAACGGTCTCGACGCAAGGCGGGACAGTGGCAAACGGGTGAGTAACACGTAAGTAACCTGCCCCTAAGTGGGGAATAACTCTGAGAAATCGGAGCTAATACCGCATGTGGTCCTTCGACGTAAGGTGAAGGACTAAAGCCGCAAGGCGCTTGGGGAGGGGCTTGCGTCCGATTAGCTAGTTGGTGGGGTAATGGCCTACCAAGGCGAGGATCGGTAGCTGGTCTGAGAGGATGGTCAGCCACACTGGGACTGAGACACGGCCCAGACTCCTACGGGAGGCAGCAGCAAGGAATATTGCGCAATGGGCGAAAGCCTGACGCAGCGACGCCGCGTGAGGGATGAAGGCCTTCGGGTTGTAAACCTCTTTTCTCAGGGAAGAATAATGACGGTACCTGAGGAATAAGTCACGGCTAACTACGTGCCAGCAGCCGCGGTAATACGTAGGTGGCGAGCGTTATCCGGATTTACTGGGCGTAAAGAGGGCGCAGGCGGCTTTTCAAGTCGGATGTGAAATCTCCCGGCTTAACTGGGAGGGGTCATTCGATACTGTTAAGCTAGAGGGCAACAGGGGGAGGTGGAATTCCCGGTGTAGTGGTGAAATGCGTAGATATCGGGAGGAACACCAGTGGCGAAGGCGGCCTCCTGGGTTGTTACTGACGCTGAGGCCCGAAAGCGTGGGGAGCAAACAGGATTAGATACCCTGGTAGTCCACGCTGTAAACTATGGACACTAGGTATGGGGAGTATCGACCCTCTCTGTGCCGAAGCTAACGCGTTAAGTGTCCCGTCTGGGAAGTACGGCCGCAAGGCTAAAACTCAAAGGAATTGACGGGGGCCCGCACAAGCAGCGGAGCGTGTGGTTTAATTCGATGCAAAACGAAGAACCTTACCAAGGCTTGACATGACGGAAGTAGCGAACCGAAAGGGGAACGACCTGTTAAGTCAGGAGCCGCCACAGGTGCTGCATGGCTGTCGTCAGCTCGTGCCGTGAGGTGTTTGGTTAAGTCCTGCAACGAGCGCAACCCTTGTTGCCAGTTATATTCTCTGGCGAGACTGCCCCGCAAAACGGGGAGGAAGGTGGGGATGACGTCAAGTCAGCACGGCCCTTATGCCTTGGGCTACACACACGCTACAATGGGTGGTACAATGGGTAGCAAGGGAGCGATCCGGAGCTAATCCTAAAAGCCATCCTCAGTTCAGATTGCAGGCTGAAACCCGCCTGCATGAAGTCGGAGTTGCTAGTAACCGCAGGTCAGCATACTGCGGTGAATACGTTCTCGGGCCTTGTACACACCGCCCGTCACGTCATGAAAGTCGGCAACACCTGAAGTCGATGGGCTAACCCGCTTACAGGGGGGCAGTCGCCGAAGGTGGGGCTGGTGATTGGGACGAAGTCGTAACAAGGTAGCCGTAGCGGAAGCTGCGGCTGGATCACCTCCTTTCTAGGGAGACAACGGGGCTCAGCCCCATTATCTCCTAGGTCGGTCGCCGATCTAATCAGTCGGTGTAATTCCCTTCCTCTCGCTATCCAGCGGTTAAGGTTTTTTATTACCTAGAATCTTTTTATGATGTGACCCTATCCCCTTTATCCCCTTCCCCTAATTCAGGGGAAGGGGAAGTAGTTTACAAAGAGGGGGCTTCGCCCCCTTCAACCCCCTTATTGGAGCGTCTGAGAGGGGCAAAGCCCCTCTCTTATTTTTACTCCCCCTTCCCCCGATGATAATCGGGGGAAGGGGGCAGGGGGATGGGTTACTTAGCGGCCTCCTCATCTCTAGATTGATTTTTAGTTGGTTTTCCTTTAGAATAAAACCTGATTTGTCTGGGCCATTAGCTCAGCTGGTTAGAGCACAGTCCTGATAAGACTGGGGTCTCTGGTTCGAATCCAGAATGGCCCACTTCGTCTGCGGTTCTCGAAGAACTGCCTCTCCGCGAACTCCTCATCGCCCTGCTCGGAGATGATTGGAGGCGGCGATTGGAAAACCGTAGTAAAACCAACGATCAGGTGTTTGCTGAGTACTTCGACCTCGTCGCCAGCAGCAAGTCGAAACAAGTGGGACTACGAGACCCGGAGACTGCTTAACCAGTTCCGGGAGTTCATCGGCGAGTACCCGCCCACAATCGAACTGTTTACCCGGTTCTTCCAGCGCTATTCAAAGCTCGCACTTAGCACCAGGGCACGCTACTACTATGTTTTCAGCGCTTTCTTCGATTGGTACAGCGGTCAGAAACTGCCCTTCAAAATCAAGGCGCCAAAACCTTTGCCGCAACACGTCCCGGATGAGGACGTGGACAAACTCCAGACCGCCATGCGAAACAGAAAGTCGCACAAGAAGCTTGTCGAGCGAGATATAATGCTGGTGGAGACATTCAATAACACCGGTCTACGCCGCTCTGAGCTGTCGCCCAACCTGAAAGTCGGTGACCTCCACCTATCAGGTAAAACACCTTTTCTTTTAGTCAGGCATGGTAAAGGCGGCAAACCCCGGGAGATACCCCTTAACGACTACATCCGGGATCGGCTTGCCTCCTTTACTAAGGGCAGAGATGCCGATGAGAGCGTTTTCGGTCTGGCTCCCAAGACCGTCTCCATGAAAATCGGCTACTGGGCACGCAAAGCTGGAGTGTCGATCCATACCCACAGCCTGCGGCACAAATTCGCCACCGATATCCTCGAACGAGGGGGTAATATTCGGGCGGTACAGCAGATACTTGGACATGAGAGTCTGGCCACGACCGAGAGTTATCTGGCTGTTACTGACAAGTCTCTGAGGGATGCCGTCAATCTGCTGGACAAAGGCCGGCAGAAGAAGGGGCAGGCGGCAGGTGGCACTGATGCCGGAAATCGAGTTGAGCCAGTCGGCGACGCTAAACAAAACAAGAATGCGGCGACTCAGCATATCCGTACCGTAGATGCCAGTGGAAGCGGTGGTGACCCCCGGATTGTGGCCTTGCAGCGGATGCTTGCGTTTTTCGGACCAAATCGGCCGGCGTCTCGGAGCAAAATGGGCCACCATCACGGACGCAAACCGGCCACCATCACGGACGCGAACCGGCCACCCTGGGTTAAGCTCAGCTAGTTGAAGTCCAGGGGTGCCTGGGGAGGGTGTGAGGGCACGGCACTGATATGCCCTTCTCGTTTTCTCTAAGTAACATGATGATGGATTGTGACCCAATGGTCCGGTGAACTATAACCGTGTTGCACGATAAGATGCTTTGTTGACAATTCCATGGTAAACGGCTATAAGAGGAAGTGAGGAACTATATTGAACGGCATATTCGCTTGAGCGACTGAAAAGCCATGGTGAGGCGCCTCTTAGCCTGTCTTGACTATAGATTTGTTCTTTCGTGATTGAAAGAACTGGGCTTGGCCGTCACAACATTTCTGTGGGGTGGAAGCTATGCAACTGTGGCAAATAGTTCTGGCTTCAGTCTGCGGTATACTCGCCGGAGTAGTTATAGGTGTCCTTGTATCCTACCTAGTCTTTCGTTTTGTCGATCATTACCCCGTTACTCCATTAGCCGTCTTCCGTGTTCTATTTGCCAAAAGACCTAAAACAACTTCTTCAAGTCATTTGGCCTCACCGTCTGATAAAAAGCATAAAGCACTCCCAGCGATTCAAGAACTGTCCACACCGCCTCCAGTAGTCAAGGAACCGGCAAGAGTACTTCCAACGGTTGAAGACCGCGGTGGAGAAAGCTTACTTGGGCTGCTTGCAGAACTTGAACGTAACTGTAAAACAGCTAAGGAATTTTCAGGAGACAACTTAGTGCCCTTGCAGACCGATGTGTGGGGTGCTAGCCAACACACGCTTCGCAGGTTGCACGCCAATCTGCGAAATGACTTAGAGCGCATCTATGCTGACATCGGTCTTTTGAACCACCTCGTTTGGTTTTCATCCGAATTCCACTCTCACAGCCCCAGTTTGCATGAGCAGTATGTGAAGCTGCTGATGAGTATCGCCGACAGACTTGACAAAATAATCAGAGTCCCACTTTCTCATTTCACATCAGGGGAATGAGTAGATGAGCTAGCCTTGAGAGGTTGGCAGCCAACACTTGTAGAATGCAGCAATTGGCGGTGAATCTACTGATTAGGGTTTCTTAGTAGTGACAGGCTAGGTTAAGAGGGCTACTTTCTAGTTTAGGTACCTACCCGAAGTTTGCGATAGTATTAGGTACGATTTATCTGTTTTCCCCTGGCTCTCATCTTACTGTTTGAGCTATTGACAGGTTTACACATTCTGGCTTTGTTACATAGACAATAATGCGAGTGGTCAGTCACTTGCAGAGTCACAATGCAGAAGTCGTTGTTCTGACATCATCTATCGTTAATGAATTCATCACGCAGCTAGTTGTCCGCTATAGTTGTCCCGTCTTGTCGGTTTGAGTGGGAACCTAACCACTCACACCTCGTTTCAACTTGATACCGTACCGGGATTCGATTTCTTCCCCAAAAGCGTAAAGTTCCGTCGAGAGGACAGGATGTGTCAGAATATCTCGGTCTATTTGTTTTACACCGATATAGTTATCTACAAAAGTCTTCATCTCCTGAGCCTCAAGCTCTGCCGACGAGAATTTCGTTGCAACCAAGCCGACCAGGTCTTCACGCTGCGCCAAGGCACATAGTGGCTCGAATCCGCGAGCATCTACTATTTGCCAAGAGAAATCCTTTACAGGTGAATCACCTTTCTCTGACTCCTCACTGATTATACCTCTAACGTAGGGCGCGTTCGCAAGATGGTATGGGTCCAGCACTAATATGAGCGGATAGATTTTCCCAGTAATTTTCTTATTCAACTCTTCCAAGCCTCTGCAATTCGCCAGTATATCCCTCTTTGTCCGGTATAACTGGCGAATTGCGGGCACTACGTTGCCCTTATCATCAGTTTTTCCAACATCCGTCAAATCTTCCCGCAGTAGTTCTCTGTCAGCTGAATTTCACGCCTGAATCATGAGCGTATATCATTACGGACATAAAGGAACCTTTAAGAGAATCTCAAGACTCCAGTTATTCCTGCCGTCTCAAGCATGTATGCCAATCGGTACACTACCCAAATTTCAGGAGGAACCTCCATCGACGCGCGGCTTACGCAACTGTGCTACCATGCCGGTGGTTGTCAACCCCCCGAGAGGACTGGCCCTGGTTGCTTTTTGTGGCAAAACGGAGTACATTTAAGGCAATATATAAGTGGCAAAATGTTACACTTAACTGCCAGTTAAGACTACCGTTTAAGCGTAAGTTCGCGAACTATGAAACATACTTTTAAGCCACGCTCGCTAACACGCTCGATAATGGCATTATTTGGCACCAAAATAGAGGGTAGATGCACACAAACGGTTTCCAGATAAGTATTATAAGCACATATATTTTACCAAGCCGTTGTTTGAAGGCATTGAGTTTCTCGCCAAATTCGAACGCAAGAGCAAAAAAAAAATGGCACACGAGCTGATGGAGCTGGGACTCAGAAAGTTTATGGGTGAAAAGATCAAGGAATACAATAAAAGAGCCATTGCCGCCCGGCAACTCGAGCAAGAACCAGAACTAACACGCTTTATCATTCTGCTGAGAAGATTCGCCAAAGAACACGGGATGGATATCTCGAAATTCATTTAGCACCGCGTGAAGCCTCTTTCTTTTTAGGTGTTCGATAGCTTCCCGGTGGTGATAGTTCACAAGATAGCTTGTTGTGCAATAGCTCTACATACGCATAAGCAGTATGCTGGGTCAGGGTCCAATGTTGAACCTCTTTGCAGTCAATCCCTCTAGCAACCATTCTGGATAATTGTCGCTCCGGGTGGACATAGTCTCAATTGAAAAGAATTTGGTGGTTGGTCATACTTCTACTACTGAGAGGAGTGGAGAGTAAAGCCACGGAAAGGCAAGATAATAGTGAAGTCTGAGCTTAGGGAGCCTAAGCAGAAAAGAGGCATACTCTCAGGTTGTGGTGTGCCAGTCGCAGTCGCTGCCGTAGCCGAAACCGACCTGGAATGGCATGGCTTCTCAAGTTTTGTCTTTGTTGACCAGGAGGGCAGGCTTCTCGCCACGGTGAAGAGAGGAGAGGTAAGGAGGGCGTCGAAAGGCTTATCACGCTTCTGGCAGAAGTGAGGAGCAATGGCACAAAGCTTGAATTCTAGGCCTGGATGTGGCGATAGACCTCAGCAATATACAATAGACTGTGAGGCCAGAGAGTCTTCTGAAAGATAGTCTGGGGCAATTGTTAGCTCTTTGAGACGCTCCCGAGCTTTAACTAGATGAGACCTGGGCAGGAGATTGATGAGTAAGAAGTGTGTTTGCCTAATCGCAATAGTAGTACTCATGGTATTTACAGCCTGCGGTGTTCCACAAAAAGTGGAGCCTGCCACGAACGTAACTATCACCATTGTGTACGATAACAATCCTTACGATAATAGGCTAACGACTGACTGGGGCTTCTCCTGTGTTGTTCAGGTTCAGAAGGAGATGATCTTGTTCGATACAGGAAGAGATGGTTCAATTCTTTTAGCCAATATGGCGAAATTAGGTATTGACCCGGCCGAAATTCAGGCCGTGGTGCTATCGCATATCCATGATGACCATACCGGTGGCCTGGCTGAATTCCTAAGACTGAACAACAAGGTGACAGTTTACATGCCGGCTTCGTTTCCCCAAGAGATGAAGAGGGAAGTCAGCGCCAGCGGAGCTAACCTTGAAGAGATATTTGAGTCCAGGCAGATTTTCAACAATGTGCTTACCACAGGACTTCTTGATGGCGATGTGGAGGAGCAGTCATTATTAATCAGGACATTTCAAGGACTGGTAGTAATAACCGGTTGCGCCCATCCGGGAATTATCAACGTCGTTGAGAAAGCTGAAGAGACAACCAAGGACAGGGTCTATCTGGTGATGGGTGGCTTTCATCTTGTTGATGCATCCCCTGCCGAAATCAACTCGATTGCTGAGAGTTTGCTCAACCTGGGCGTAGAGGAAGTGGCACCCTGCCACTGCAGTGGCGCGGAGGCAATGGGGCTGTTTAAGCAGTACTTTGGCGAGAATTACATTGAGGCCGGAGTAGGCAGACAGATAACAATTCGAAAGGTAAAGAAGTGACATCACGAATTGACGCATTGTGCAGTCGTGGGCAGTTTATCCCCTTACGAGATGAACAGAGTAGGCGACACTCCTCCCACTTGCAGTTTCACCGTTGGCCTTCAATACCCGGATTCCAGCTGGCGGCTCGTACCGTTCGAGGACATGCCAAGTCACCCGAAACAGGAAATGCCTTGCAAGCACGCGATTGAACACCTTCCACCCGTCCTTCTCGCTGGCAATCATTTCCGGAATATTGTCCTCAGCGACATAGCCAGCCTCGTACTTGAAACCCTGTGCCTGCCATCGGTCCCTGTTGTGCCGGTAAGCTGCCCTTTGTACCCCTTTCCGCCGGAACCTCTCGAAAGTGTAGACATTCTCGTTCAGGATAGTATCCGCTGGCAAATCGGGGAAGCGCTCTGTCCACCCCATGCTTTTCACGTGGGCCGGCGTGATGAACCAACTGACATGGCAGATTTCGTTAGTATCGATGGTAAGTGTTACGTAGCAATCGCTGACGCCTTGCTGGTGGCGATACATAGGCACCAGGAGCTGGTATCTGGCTCCGCGGTTTTCGCCTTTGATGATACGAGCAAGCTCTTTCAAATCATCCGCCGAGGCAATTCTGACATAGCATGGGAAACTGGAGGGAGGGACGGGATCCTGGAAGTCCTTTATCGTACCGTAAAAGATCTCCTTGTCATACAGTTGGTGTGCCAGCTCCCGTAGCATGATACGTAGGCCAGCATAACGCCAGGTGAGCATGCCATACCTGATCACCGCGATAATGCGAGATACCCCTTTGCGCACCGCGTGCACCATCGTGTCCATGGCTCCTGGTTCTCTACACCATGACCTGCCGGTTCGTCTCGGTACTGCGCCCACCAGAAAGTCCAATGAGATGACGAGGAGGAACCACCACTGCTCTTGGAGCATCTATGATGCGCTCAGCGTCAAACCGGCCAAAACCCTGGTTCAATAACGGCACCCTCCTCATGTCGACAATATAACACTCAGCTTATCACTCTGTCCATCAGCATGGTCACCACGCGCTGTTTGCCTGCTGAGAAGCTCGAACACAGGTAAGTATATCGCCTGGCTGTCGTTGAATCTTCTTTCAGCATTTTAGTACTGCCCAACATTGTTAAGCAACATACTATATTCTTTTAGTCAATGACTCCAGCACGATATCACTTCTGTTTTATCTTCACATCGGTGGGCAGACCCCAGCCTCTTTTCACCTGGCTCCCAATTTAGCGGTTAGATACGGGATCGTCCGCCTGGGCGGAGTCCCATCATACCTCATACGGGTTTGGCCAGGAGGGCAGGGGCACCATGTTGTGCACACGGGTTTCCCCGTACTTGATACGGGGTCCCAAAACTGACAGCGGCGTCTCCCTGCCCACCCTGATGCAATTACAATAACCTCCAATATTTTAGACTGATACCAGCGTTAGTTCTGGTTTTGAAACCTGGTAATAGGTCTGATTCTTAACCATGGCAAAGACCAAACGCAACAGCCTGTTAAGTGCTGCCCCGACTACTTCCCTTCCATTGAGGGGGTTGGCATGGGCTGGCCGTTCTCGCCTCTGCTTGGCCCAGGCGCGAAAATCAGAATTGAATCGTAGCATCGGAATAACTGCTGTCCACGCACAGTATCTCAAGACCGGGCGCCCTTGCTTACTCATCGGAGTATGTGTCCCCTCTTTCCCGCTGATTCTGATTCCGTGGGATTACTGCCAGCCATCTTTATCATTTGCTTTGCGCTCCGGTATGACTTGAAACAGCCAAGTTCTGCCAGTAATCCGGCCACTGCAATATAATTGAGTCCCCTTATCGAGAGCAGATATTTGCCTTCCTCTGTTTCATCCACCAGGCTGACCAGTGTCCTCTCTATAATACAAATGTGCCGTCTAATGAGTTCGAGTTTCTCTACCAGGAATGAAATCTCAGAGGATACCGATCGGGCACCTGCCGCAATACCGATTGACGCTCTCGCCATGCAATGAAGCTCTCTCAGTTTCTTTCGCATAAGGCGGCCCTGGTGTTTTGCTTCGATTGTAGCCACAAATTCCTCCTCCGTCATCCCGGCAATCACGCTGGGGATAGCGCAGGTGGAGAGCACGCTTAGAGCTGTCAGTCCACATGGGTCTTTAAAGACCAGGGTGAACTCAGGGCTAAGCTCGCCAGCCCATCCAGGCTCCAGCAGCTTCTTTTGACAGAAGCCAAGCAACTCAGGGTCATCCCTATAGTGTTCCTCTAGTGACTCCATAGCTGTTCCCATCCGCTCCATGTCTCCCCACTGTTTTTAACTCCCACCGTAAAGGGCTGACAAAGGATTTGCCCAGGCATCCTCAGAGGCAGTCCATGCCAGCAGAGGTGAGTCGGTAGTACCTTCTGGGCTGTGCCCGGAGGATAATGGTCTTGAAAGGCCGAAGGCTCTTCCATACCAGTGAACTCCACCCAGCCTAATCTCTGCAGATTGGAGAAGTACACCACAAAGGAATGATAGCGGCAGGCGCTGGACTTATACGGCATGCGAGTCAGATGCTATACGGTGAGCCTCTCGATCTCCTCAGGGCTGATGAGGCGCTTCTCCCGCCTGGCCTGCTGCTCCTCTTCTCTGGTGGCTCTGTCCAGAGCTGTGGCTCTGAGAATGGCCTGTTTTGTAGTGGTGGAAGATGTCGGCCTGGGGAGCACCGATGCTCGGGGTCAATCACCGGAGACCCATGTGGGCCATTGCCCGCGAGGAACTCCCTGATAAACCAGCCGCAGCCGAAGGGACGCAGGAAGCCACCCCTTCTGGGTTTCAGTAACTCTACCACGGGCTACTTCTCCTTGCCCCACAACTTCAGGTACCACTCTTTGAGCTCCTGGCCGGCGACCTTTCGGTAGCGCATCGTTGTCCCAATGTTGGCATGCCCCAGCCACTCCTGGAGCATTCTGACGCCATCGGTAGAGTCGTCCTGCTGGACGGCCATAACGGCAAAGGCATCCCTTAATCTATGTGGGCTCACATGATGTAGCCTGCCCGTCTCCGTGTTCACCAGGGGAGGCAGCCCTGCCTTTCTGGCGCACTCCCTTACCACCTGCCAGGCCCGGTGTCGGTTGATGCCGAAGATGAGTCGTCTCCCGCCTCGCGACACAGGCCCTCCCCGTTTTATGTAGTCCCTGAGCATCTCAATGGTATCTTCGTCGAGATGCAGGGTTCTCATTCTGCGGTGCTCCTTAGACTCTGACAGCGCCTTTTTCACTTCAATACCGCACTTGGGGCAGAAGACATGGCTCCTCCCCAGCCCGGCGTTGCAACGGGGACAGGTAAGCTTAAGTCGGGTCTTCAGGTGCAATATGGTCAGCGTGCCCTGCTGGAAATCGATGTCCCCCACCGATAGAGCCAGAGCCTCAGATATGCGGCAGCCAAGACGGGAAAGCAGCCTTACGAGCAATCGGTCTCGGACATTGGTGGTGGCCTGCTCCAGACGCTCGTACTTCTTCAGGTTCAAGATAGGCCCTGGCCACAGTCCCAGATCCGACAATTGGGATGCGCTGGACTTTACCGGCTCTTTTCATGGCACTCTTGATGGCCCCAGCCATGTTCCTGCATGTATTGCTTGATGGCTTCCTTCTCATTTGTAGACGTCACTGTTAGGACCTTCCTGCATACCTTGCAAGGATAAGTTATCTTGTAGGTGCCCTCAGCTTCGGCGTACCCCCTCTTATACCCCTCGGCATGGCCTTGTTTCCTGATCTCTGCTTCCCCCTTTGCCCGTACCTCCAGCAGTCCCAGCCCTACCTTTAGGATATCGGCAAAGCTTCTGCCCTCCCTCTCCTTGACCGCCTGGAGCCTGTCATATATCTTTTGGGGAACCCGGCAGCTCACCGTTGGATGTGCTTGTTCGTACCTGACTCTTGAAGGAGACTTCTTCTTGATGTGCTTCGCCATATGCTCATCCCCCATAGATTGCCATATCGTTTGCCACAGGGTTTGCCCTATGGTTTGCCCCCCTGGTTTGCCATATACCCTTACCCCTTGAATATTCAGCCCTTTATCATACCGACAGATATGTGTTGTTCCCTCCTAAGGGAGACCTCCTACCCCCTTCTGAACTGTCTGCTGAATCCCCGATTCTACTGCAAACATGTGGACTACCGTAGCCCTTTCATTTTCTAGTCGCCCTTTACACGAGCGGTTCTCGCTATGCTTTCTTGAAGTTTTGGCGACGCCTGGTAGGGATTCCTTCAGCTTTGATTGCGTCGAGCTACGTGCAATTTCAGCAAGAATTTCTCCGATGCGGAGGAATGCTCGTTCTGCGGAGTCATCTCGGCTACCCACTGCACCCTTAGGTTGCCAAGGGGATTTTTTGAGGAAGGAACTACCCACTTTATCTACTCTTCGCTTTTTGCCCTGCGAGAATGGCTCGCTCCAACATCAGCAGGGCAAGAGTCCTCTCTAGGTCGGTAGGACAATACTCTCCATCTGGTGGAACTAAGAGAGAACCTCTGCCAGCGCTCCAACTCTTCTCGACTCAAACGTGGGAGATCACTGCCTGGAGTAATGTGGCGATTAACATATCTGGCCCATGCCTCCTTCTTCATGAAATATGTGACCTCCACAACAAAAATAAGGCTCGGTCTTTTTGACCCAGCCTTAATCTTACCGCTTTAGTTTCGGTTACGTTTCGGTTACATATGCCTTACCCGGGATTGTTTTGTATGCCCCGCTTTTCGGGCGCGGTAACACTGAGAGTTCTCGGGGCCAGGAGGTGTACCCCGTTTTAGGGTCAATCATAAGGTGATTTTTCTTACTATTTTGCCACATGGACTCCTGCAAATTCCACCGGCGGCACATTACCCAGGGCCCCATGAGGTCTCTCCCGGTTGTAGTGCTGCCGCCATTCCTCGACCTTCTCCCTGGCATCTTCCAGAGATAGAAACCAACTCTCATTCAAGCACTCCTGCCTGAAACGCCCGTTGAAAGCCTCAATCAAAGCATTATCTGTCGGTTTTCCGGGACGTATGAAATCTAATTCCACCCCATTCAGATACGCCCATTGATCCAGCACCTTAGACGTGAATTCGGGGCCGTTGTCTACCCTTATTAGTTCCGGTAATCCCTTCTCTGTCACTACCTGCATCAGCACTTCTACCAAACGTTGTCCACCAAGGCGATCGGCTACTTTTATCGCCAGACTCTCCCGGGTAAAGTTATCGACTAACGTTAAGAGCTTAATCCTTTGCCCATTATAGAGTTCATCACTCATGAAATCCATCGACCAGCTCTCGTTAGGATGGCTGGCAGTAGCCCTTACCATGCGCCGGCAGGCAGATACATGCCGCCTGGGTCTCTTCGGCCGCATGGTTAAACCTTCAAGTCTGTAAAGGCGGTAAACCCGTTTGTGGTTCACTTTCCAGCCCTCTCTTCGTAACAGTATGTGTATCCTCCGGGATCCATAGCTGACCCGGGCCTGGGATATGTCGCGAATCCTCATTCTCAAGGCTGCCTGCTCATCTTTTCTGCTTTTGTACTTGTAGACTGAAAGGTGACACTGCAGTACCCGACACACTCTCCGCTCGCTTACCCCAAAACAGGCCTGCAGCCACGTACCGTATTCCCGGGACTGAGCAGGCCTCAACCTTTTTTTCGTAACACCTCCTGCAACATCTGCTTATCGAGACTAAGATCAGCTACCAGTTGCTTCAGGTTCCGGTTCTCCTCCTCCAGAATTTTCAATCTCCTAACTTCAGCAACGCCCATGCCGATATACTTCTTCTTCCAACGGTAAAATGTCTGTTCGACGATGCCCATCTTCCGGCAGAGCTCTACAACAGGTGTCCCCGATTCAGCCTGCCGCAATGCAAAGACAATCTGCTCCGAGGTAAAATGAGATCTTTTCATGAAGCCAATACTCCCTTCCCAAGTATTTTAGCATCCCGAAAAAATCTCCTCATTTTTGACCCTGTTTTTGGGGAACAGACCAGCCACAATATACTTTCCGTCTTCCAGTCTTTGGCTGCGGCAGTAACTTGCCGCACCTAAGGCAAACTGGCGTCTGAGAGCCTGAAGTAACAGTGTCTATTAGCTCAGCCCACATGAAGTCAAGCCAGTTATAATAGCGTCTTACATGCAGCTTGCTTTTATCGTATGGAACCCACTCATGATCTTTCCATTTATAAGCAGGTGTTACCTTTATTTCCCCTACAGAGACAGGCTTACCTTCTGCGGTGAAAATGTCTATCCCACCCATCTTCCCAAGTCTATTGCCTTCGATAACATCATCTTCGTGAAACGGTGATAAAGGCGAGAGATCTGCCGCCCCTAAACTCCCCTTTGTTGCTTTCATTAGGATGTGCCTCATCTTTTCCTGAGTAGTTTTGATAAAATCTACCTCATCCTTATCAGTGTGGCACCCCAAAGCTTCCGATCATAAGATGGGCTGCCATAAAATTGATAATGTCATCTAAACTCTGCATATTTGAGTCTAAAAACTCCTCATAGAGCGGACGTGGCAACGGCACATATTGGTCTGGCCCGAGAAGCCTTCCCTTACCACCAAAGATGAAGGTAGAGTAGACCACGGTAGGTTTGACGCCTTGGATGAAGAGAACAGGTGTAAGAGCCGTTAATATTTCCTTCTCCGTTTCGCTTTCTACAAATTGGATGGCGTCTTGAATTATCAAAAGTTCTTTGGACGCAGCTGCCTTTTCAAAGCGGGACTTATAAGCAGGTATTGCTAAAAGGGACTCCAAAGTATGACCGGTGAGGGGTGAGAAGTTGATGTAGATAAAGCCCAAAGTTGATATAAGCCCTGAGTTAACCAAAGCCAGCCTAACGATGGCTTTCTCCTTCATTTCCGCTTCACTTGTGACCTCCCCAAGGAATGAGAGAACTTGGTAAATAGTTCCTGATGGGGAATAGGATAACGTAGGCTTTTGCGGTTCGATACCTTGGCTGAGGGCTTGTTTTCTGCGATTCCTGCTCCATTTTCATAAGGCCCATTACTATATGGATGTCCTGCGAATAATATTCAGGATGAGGACGAAGGACTCCAAAATCCTCCCACCTCTTTAAGTGTTCGGGCGTTACCTTCCCTAAGAGTTGGGGGGAGATGCTGGCTTAAGTATTCGAGAAACTCTTTCCGATTCATGTATGTCCATCCTAATTGATAATAGATGGTGAATAATCAAGGTTCAGCCTTGAGCGCCATAGGATTTGTCCCTTAACTATCCCCTGTGAGTTAGTATAGCCCGCCTTACGCTCTCATGGGAAACGTTATACTCTTTGCCAAGCTGACGCAGGCTTTCAGTCTTATGCCGCTCGAGCAAGCTCTGACCAGACAGAAGAAGGCAGCTTATGATTTGTCTTGATAGGGATGTGAGAGTAAGACAGGATATAGGCCAAATGTCAACAAAAAGTTTGAATGAGCGACCCCGATGGGATTCGAACCCACGATCTTCAGCGTGACAGGCTGACATGTTAGACCGCTACACCACGGGGCCGCAAAGTCGACTGACTCTGCTTCGAATTGTATAAGTTCTCCTTCGTATTGTCAAGCGTAACCGGCTATGTCGTTGGCCATGTTGATTGACACGAGGCCTGGCGGTGATAGAATTCTTACTATAGTACTTTATTATTTTATAAATTGGGTATGCGCCAAAGTAATGAGCTGAGAGTCTCTCGTTACTGTTGCTGAGGAGGAGAATTGAAACGAGGATTGATTTATATGGATCACGCAGCTACGACTCCTGTTCATCCTAAGGTCCTGGAGGCGATGTTGCCCTATTTCAGCGATATTTACGGCAATCCCTCCGGTATCTACGCTGTAGCCCAGGAGGCGAGAAAGGCTGTGGACGAAGCTCGGCTAGCTGTAGCTGGGGTCTTAGGTTGCAAACCTGCAGAGATCGTCTTCACCAGCGGCGGCACCGAGTCGGACAACGCTGCGCTCAAAGGTGCTGCCTTTGCTTTGAAGCAGGAAGGCAACCATATCATCATCTCCGCTATCGAGCACCACGCCGTATTGCATACCTGTCACGCTCTAGAGGATTTCGGCTTCAAGGTAACTTGTCTTCCTGTAGATAAATTCGGGCTGGTCAGCGTCGAAAGTCTGGAGAAGGCGATAACCGACAAAACCATACTCGTCAGCATCATGCTGGCAAACAATGAGATTGGAACCATCGAGCCTGTAGCCGAGTTCGCCAGACTGGTAAAAAGCAAATCTAAAAGGCGCAAGATTGTGTTTCACACCGATGCGGTTCAGGGTGCCGGGGCGCTCGACCTGGATGTGAATAAACTCGGCGTGGATATGCTAAGTTTGTCGGCGCACAAGTTCCGTGGGCCCAAAGGTGTGGGCATCCTTTACATAAGAAAAGGCACTCCATTTGTGCCTCAGCAGAGTGGTGGCGCTCAGGAGAGCAACCGCAGGGCGGGTACGGAGAATGTTGCTGGCATTGTGGGAACTGCGTTAGCCCTGAGGATGGCTTCTGATAACAGGGAGTCGAACAGCCGGCACTGCCAGAAGCTGCGTGACCGCCTCATTGGGGGCATAACGTTGCAAATCAAGGAGGTCTATCTCAACGGGCATCCTACGCAACGCCTGCCCAATAATGCGAACCTCTCATTTCAGTACGTTGAGGGTGAATCCATCCTGCTACATCTGGATTTCTTGGGCGTCGCTGCCTCCAGCGGCAGCGCCTGTACCTCAGGCTCCAATGACCCCTCGCACGTGCTTATCGCCACAGGCCTCCATGAGGAGCTAGCTCACGGCAGCCTTCGTTTCACTGTTGGGGTAGATAATACTGACGGAGACGTGGACTATGTGCTCTCTGTGTTGCCGGGCATTGTGCAGAGGCTGAGAGAGATGTCGCCGCTGACATCTATAAACCGGGCAGAATAAGGGAGGCTGCGGTAGTGATCTTGTAAAGGGCACGGTACGCCGTGCCCTTTCTTTATAAATAATCCTGCACCTCTTGCTCGGCCTAAGGAATTCAGTCATAATAAATCGGTTGTGCTTAACATGATATGGGTGAGTTGTGTGTTGAGATATGGTAAAGATCGGAGGTTTAGCTAGTGTCTGAGCAGGCGCTCTCGGGACTGAAAGTTGTGGAATGTGGAAGTTTTATTGCTGCACCTTATTGTACCAAGCTGATGGCTGACCTAGGCGCCGAGGTGATAAAGATTGAAGAACCTGGGTCGGGTGACGAATCGAGAAGGCATGGCCCGTTTCTCAACGATGAGCCTCATTCTGAGAAAAGCGGGCTTTTTTTGTATCTGAATACCAACAAGCTGGGCATCACCCTCGACGTCAAGACGAAGACGGGGCAGAAAATACTGAAGCAGTTGCTCAAAGATGCCGACGTTTTAGTGGAGAACAACCCACCCAAACAGATGGCCGAACTTGGGCTCGACTATCCCAGCCTAAAAAAGATAAACCCACGCCTCATCGTAACCTCAATCACACCTTATGGGCAGACAGGCCCTTACAGAGACTACAAAGGCCATGCAATCAATACCGCTGGTCTCGGTGGACAGACCATGCGTACTGGAGAGCCCGAGCGTGAGCCTTTAGCCCCGCCGCTTTCCCAGAGCCACTATCAGAGCGGCGCTATGGGCGCCGTAGCAACCATGAGCGCTATTTTTGCCCGGCGTTCCACGGGGGAGGGGCAGCACGTGGATATATCGGAGGCTGAGGTCTGGGCCACCATACACTTGGGGCACGGAGTGCACCTGGGCGTCTTCGAGGGTAGAAAGAGCATGAGGTCAGGGCATCGCACCATCAGTGTCTATCCTTGGTGTATTCTCCGGTGCAAAGACGGCTACATGTGCCTCATAGCCATCCAGGGCTTTCAGTGGAAGAGATTCCTTGAAGCGATGGGAACGCCGGAATGGATGACCGACCCCAGGTTCAGAGATCGAATCTCGGTGGCATTAGAATATGCCGACGAGATGGATGCGTTGGTTGAAACCCTGATCATAGGAAAGACAAAGGATGAATTGTTCGAAATATGCCGCCGCGACCAGATAACCTTCGCTCCGGTGCGGAATATAGCCGAGGTAGCTAACGACAATCACTTTGCGGAGCGAGGCTACTTTGTGAAGAAAGACCGCGCCAAGACGGGTGTATTGAATTATCCTGGGGCACCCTATAAGCTTTCACAGACCCCCTGGCAACTGAACTGTCCAGCGCCATTGTTGGGCGAGCATAACGAGGAGATTTACTGTGGTCGCCTGGGGTATCCCAGAGAGGAGTTGGCGAGGCTGCGCAGAGGCGGGATCATCTAACGTAAGCAAGGGGAAGTACCGAAAATGGCAAATTATCCGCTGTTAGGTTACCGTGTGGTTGATTTCTCGTGGGTGTGGGCGGGGCCGTTGTTGGGCGAATTGTTGGCTGATATGGGCGCTGATGTCATCAAAGTAGAGACCAACAAGCGTCTGGATAGCGCCCGGCTGACGCCTGGGCGTTCCACCGTGGGGCCTGAGACAGACTTCGTTTTTCACAGCATCAACCGCAACAAGCTGGGCATCACTGTAGATATGTCTGGCCCCAAGGGGCTGGGATTGATAAAAGAGTTGCTACAGATAAGCGACGTGGCTCTGGATAACTTTTCGCCGAAGGGATTGAAGGGGCTGGGACTGGCATACGAGGAGCTGAGCCAGGTCAACCCCCAGCTTGTCATGATATCCCTGCCTGCTGCGGGGCAGTCCGGGCCTTTGTACGATATCGTCACCTACGCACCGTCTCTGGGGGCTCTCTGTGGCTACTCCAGTTTGATCGGCTATCCGGGAGAGCGTGTGCTGGGCGAGCAGACTCCCTATCTCGATGTAACCTCTGCAATTCATGGGGCCTTCGCTGTGCTGTCCGCTCTTTACTATCGGGAAAGGACTGGGAAAGGGCAGTACATAGATATGGCTCAGATTGAGGTGGGTGCCTCTGTCTGTGGTGAGGCTTTCATGGAGTACTTTATGACGGGCAGGGTGTTGGGCACCATGGGAAACCGCAGCCCCACTATGGCTCCGCATAACAACTATCCGTGTATAGGCGAGGACAGGTGGGTGTCTATTGCGGTGAATATTGAGGAGGAGTGGCGTAGCTTCTGTGAGGCTATGGGCAACCCTCAGTGGGTTAAGGAGAAGAGGTTCAGCGACAAATTCAATCGCCTGAGGAATCAGGAGGAGCTGGACAGGCTTATCTCAGCATGGACTCTGGGCCACAGCAACTACGAGGTGATGGATATTCTGCAGAAGGCAGGCGTGGCAGCCGTCCCATGTCTGGATTTGACGGAGCGGTTCTCTGACCCGCATTACGCGGAGCGAGGGATTCACTTACAGGTCGAGCATCCGGCGACCGGCGTCGATATAATCGCAGGCATACCTTTCAAGCTCGGCGCGACTCCTGGCGAGGTTAGACGCCCTGCTCCTATGCTGGGGCAGCATAACTATTACGTTTTTCGCGAGCTTATGGGCAAGAGCGAATCAGAGATAGCTCAACTTATCGAGGAGAAGGTCATTAATTAAGCCTGTAACATAAAAACTTGTAGGGGCAGGTTTCAAACCTGCCCCTACTTTCAATCTGTGAACGCTCTTACTATTATCTGGGTAGCCCCAGGCCCCTCATAGCGATGACGTTTCGGTTTATTTCTGAGGTGCCGCCGGCGATGGTATCCCCGCGTGTGTAGAGGTAAGCTTCGTGTATCAGGCCCTTTATCGGTGCCCCGGGGCCGTGCTCTAACTGGCCATAGAGCCCCATAATATCCAGTCCAAAGTTGCTGACTTTCTGGCCCAGCTCTGCACCCAGGGTCTTGGCTGTGGACGCCTCATAGTTCGGGACCTGATTTCTGTCCTCCATCCAGGCAATGCGATAACACATTAATCTTCCCACTTCGCACTCGATAAGAAGGTCGGCCAGCCTGTTGCGTATTATTGGGTATTCGCCCAATGGTTTGCCATCTCGCTTTGTCTCCCTGCAATATTTCACAAGTTCGTCTGCCATGCGATGGGCTCTGGCGGTAAGGTCAATCCCGGCAGTTCGCTCGAAATCGAGCGCTGTCATGATATAGCGCCAGCCCTGGTTTTCTTCCCCTATACGGTTTTCTACGGGCACATGCGCGTCATCGAAGAAGACCTCACAGTTGGCATAGGAGTCAGCCATGTTGAGCAGCGGTTTGACGGTTACCCCAGGTGTTTTCATATCTACTAGGATCAAGGTAATTCCTCTATGTTTGGGTGCATCGGGGTCTGTTCTGACTCCCATCCAGCACCAGTGGGCACGGTGACCACCGCTAATCCATACCTTCTGACCATTGATTACGTATTCATTCCCTTTTCTCACTGCGCGACACTTCATGGAGGCCATGTCGGAGCCGACTTCGGGCTCGCTATAGGCAGTGCACCAGAAGGTTTCTCCGGTCGCGATTTTGGGCAGATGCTTTTTCTTCTGCTCCTCGGTTCCGAACATCATAAGTGTGGGGCCTATCCAGTTAACACCGCCTACCCCCATATCGATGCCCGGCACCATATAATAAGCCATCTCTTCTCTGTAAATGACGTGTTCCATGTGTGAGGCGCCGAGCCCGCCGTATTCTTTAGGCCAGGCGATGGTGAGCCACTTCCTGGCTGCCAGCTTTTTGGCCATCTTCTTGGCAGCCTCCCAGCCCGAGTCGGTGCCGTATTCCTCGTTAACTCCTCCCTCTCCCATCCATCCCGGGGGCAGCTCCTTGGCAATGAACTCCCTGAGCTCTTTTCGCAGGTTGTTTTCTTTCTCCGTGAAACCGAACTCCATCTAATTTAGCTCCTTTCGCAAGAGGGGAGTTTTACAAACGCACTGATATGCTCAAAAACCTTGAATATTCTAACATATCGAGAGGGTGGGTTCAATTGAGGCGGGGTCTTGGGAGACGGAGCATTAGTGACCTAAAAGCGGTTGAATTTGTGCAAGGCTTATCATTGGATTGATGTGGGGAACCAGTCAAACAAAACGGAGTTTATTAAGTTTCGACATCACAGCCAAAGATTTGTAAATATCGTTCTGGCTTCATGACTATGATGCAAAAACTGCTCTTTAATTCCTCTGACAAGCATGTGATTCCTTCATCCCAAGTGAGAAATATTTCTCTCTTAAGTAGGTAGTGGGCGTGAAGATGATCCCAATCACGCCAATCAGGAGGCTTCTTTCCACGTTGTTTGGCTAGTTCACACGCAGGTAACCAGTAGTTCTCAAAGTTTGGGTCTCCAAGCATGTCGCGTCCCAGAACCCAATACCCTAATCGTGTTACTGAGCCTGTTTCATTAATATTTAGTTCCTGCAATTCATTGAGCCTCTTCGCCAATGGGGGTCGAGGAATGTCCTCATGTACCCTAGCTGTTACGGCCAGATCGATCTTTGCTTCCTTTGCTAGAAGCAACAGCCTTTCTACAATCTCACTTTTATGTCGCTGCTTCCAATATTCATGTAATAGATTTGTGTCGAGAGTCACACTAGGTATGCTCATTCGAGGTAATTGCCCCTTTTTTCTAGGCGCTTTGCAGTGAGTGGGATTAGTTAAATGAAATAGCACTTCCTCAACCGGCATGGAAGGGGTGGATTTCGCTCTCCTCACATTTCCCAAGCGGATTTAATCTGCTGGCCACCAGTCCCATTTCAGAAGTGCATAGGGGGCGAAAGCAGCCGGGTCTGCTTCGGCTACAACGCTGCCTCTATGCATGGTGTTGTTGCCGACTGTGTATAATGCGCCCAGCATTTTGACAACTTCTACTTCTGCCCAGGGGTCGTAATCGGAGGGCGATAGTTTGACTTCAGCCTCGCCCCACTTAACTACACTTGGACGAAGGATAACCTTTTCTCTGACAAGGCGCGGGTTGTAGTCGAATATGTCACTATCTGGAGCTAGAAAGTATTTGAAATTGTAGTTAAATATTCCTCCGTCTTTCTCTCTGCTGGCCATGAGTTTTGGGAAGTCATCCGAGCTTGGTTTGCCGGTCAATTTGGCATGAATCTTAAAGAAACGCAAGCCATGTCGCTCTAAGTGTCCTTTAACAGAATTACCGCTGCGCTTGAATTCGATATTCGCCAGTTTCTTGGGGTACCCGAATTCCTCGCGGCCGCCGGCCATCGCCATGTCGTTTGTTACGGGCATGGCAAGGCAATAGTTGCCCTCTACACCTTTGAAAGTAGCTCGCAGGAAGAGGCCAGCTTCATAATAAGACGGGCAAAAGTTTGTTTTGGGATAGTACGCAAGGAAGGCCATAGCGAGCGGCCTTCTGGTCGGCTTGAGCGGCGGCGGTAGCAGACGCTTTACAATCTCCCGCCTCGTCTCCCACATGACCGTCAGCATTTCTGCATCGTAGAACTCGTATAGTCCACCTTTTCCTCGAGCGGTTCTGCCCAGCTCCTCGTAGGATCTCACGAAACTCATAGCACTGCTTCCTCTTATTTGTGTTTATCCTGGTTGCCGTGATTACTTCGAAGATAAGAATGACATTTTACTACTTCATTCTGAAGCGCTCTTTGATGCGGCTCTCGATGTGCTCTTTGCTCTTCTTGCCAAGCTCTTTCAGGGCTTCAGGGCCGGACTCCAGCAGTTTCATCCCATCCTGGTAGGCGCTCTGTATCCCCAGAATAGTTCCCAAGCCTGGAATGAAGCTCCCGATACTTCGTGCAAAGTTTCTGGCATCCTTCTTAGCTGTGCTTACCGTATCTTTTTTAGTAGGGCGCTTTCTAGTAGTTGGCTGCTTTTTACTCGTGCTATACTTTGTCTTTTTGACCATAGCTAGTGCAACCTCAATATTGACGATGTGTATGATACCACAGTAGCTTAATACCCGAAAGTCGTGAGTTGCTTTTTAAGGCTGATACTCGACAATAGCGGTATGATATGTTATGATTTCTTCGAATTGCTCAGTAATTATTCAAACCTTAAAGGGGGCAAAAGATGCAGCAGCGAAAGATGATCGATATACCTCTTGGAACCGAGGTCAGGACTGCTATAAGGGCACCCATAGATGGCGATTATGAGTTAGTTAAGCATGTCGTTGATTCGAAGTGTAAGCCTTCTGCAAAAGAGAGCAGGGTCTACAAGTTCAGGGGAGAGCTGATGCCTCGATGCCCCAAATGCGACAAACGCGCTGTATGGAAGCTTGTAGAGTACAAGTTCGAGGTACCCCCTGATAGAAACAAGACTGAATACGTCCTCAAGGTAGTCAGAGGCGACCGCCCCGATGTCCCGTATCCCTCAGGGACGAAGCGCACCAAGTGATAGTGCGGTTTCTGGCTGGTCTGGTCGCGTAATCTCAGACTACATGCACTTCAGAATACCTCTAGCCCAGGGGCAATCTCCACAGGGTTGAGTGTATTCATAGCAGTCTTTGCGGAACACCGGCGCGAGTAGTGCGAAGCAGCCCTCAGCATGTGGGCAGTCCCCGCATGGAGCGAAGTCGAACTTATCCACATTTCTGCGGAAGCTGCGGTATTCCCTCGAATTCCATATCTCCATGAAGCTCTGTTTACGCACGTTCCCGAAGCTGACGCTGGTGATGCTTTTCTTCCTGTTATTGACATAACATACATACGAGTGGTAGAGGTTATTGCAGGGCCTGACGTAGCCATCCCAGCTAATAAAGGCAATCCTGCTCTTCATGAAACCACATTCTCTCTGACTTTTGGGTATGAGCGGTGGCAGGTCGAGAGCTATGCCGTGCTTTTGAGCCCTGGCGCTGGCCTCGTCAAATATCGCGGTTATCTGTTCGGGATTGGTGCCGTCTCTTGCCATGAGGTTCTTTAGGTTCAGCACTACGTTCTGTTCGCGGGCTTTGGTCACTATCTCATCCAGCAACTGGTACTTCTTCTCCAAACGCTCATCCCATTTCCTCAGCGGTTTAGGATTGCGTAGCCTGTCCTTGAGCGGAGGCACTCCGAAAAGGGCGCTGGCGTAGTTCTCTACGTCGAGGTTTTCGAATGCCAGGTCCAGATTGCGTCGTTTAGCTTCGGCTTTAGCATCGTTGAACAGCTCAATAGCTTTATCTGAGTTATAGTCATACAAAACTTCCTGCATCATCTCCTCGGTGTGAGGCAGCAGGTTGGTGACGATGATGAAGCTGGCTCCGTATTTGGCAGCGAGGTCGACAAGCTGCGGCAGCTCGGCGATATTCCTTTTCATAGCGACGAATTCGAATCCGAGCCGGGGCAGTTTGCTCTTGAGTTCTTTTTTTGCCTTGTTCAATAGGCCGATATTTTTCAGCACTTCGTCGAAGGTGGCTTTTTTCCTGATATCATTGAAGGTCTCAGGTGTAGCGCCGTCCATGGAAACCACGAGGTCATCGAGGCCGGAGGACACCAGATTCTTAGCCATCTTCTCATCGATGAGGGTGGCATTGGTGGTGATGCTGAATGTGCCGTTGGGGAGGAGATGCTTTTTGCCGAGGTGGATCATCTCGATGATGTTCTCGTTCATGAGTGGCTCGCCGATGCCTATGACGTTAACGGATTCAAGTTGGGGGAAAACCGGCAGCAGCGCCTTATAGGTCTCCAGGCTCATATCGCCTGATTCTTCCATCAAGACTTTCCTCATGCACATGTCGCAATTCAGGTTGCATCTTGATGTGACCTCGATATTTAGTTTTTTAGGTTTATCTTCCATTTTTGATTGTTGCCTGTGATGCTGCTGATTTAAAAAAGGAGCTGCCTTCAATCGCTCGTAAGTAAATTATAGCATCATTTGGGGGTTGTCTCAATAAAGAAGGGGCTCGGCCATGCCGAGCCCCTAAGTAAATATACCACTGAAACCGCTTTAGAGCCTCTTGCGCACTAGGTAGGAGGCAAGGAACTTTCTGTCCACGTTGGGCGTTCGGTACAACTGGAAGATCATGGAATCGCGGTACATCAGCTCCAGAGGCCAGCCTTCCTCACGCTCAATACCGCGGGCGCCCATAAGCTCCATTGCCTTAATGACAGGCCTCGAGGGCTGCCGGGGCAGCCATGCGGAAGGCGAGGATAGCCCATTTGCCATGCAGCGCATTGACCTCGCCCTCGTCCTAGAGTTTATTTGCCTTGGCAGCAATAGCGCGGGAAGCCTCAGCGTTGACCCACATATCGGCTATGGGGAAATGGACTCCCTGGTACTCGATCAGGGGATGGTCCCATCTAATAGTAGATGAGGTGTACTCGATAGCAATCTTTATAGCGGCTTCCTGGGTGCCTACGGCCTGGAATGCCTGATTGCCCATGTGCTTGTTCATCGCATCTACCAAGGAGAACAGGCCTTTGCCCTCGGGGGCTGCCAGTCGTTTCTTGTGCACCTTCAGGTCCTTCAGAAGCAGCTCGTAGCGGGCGCAGCCCCAGCTCGCTCCCATGAGGTCGCCCTCTCGTCCGCGGATGATGCCGGGTTCGTCATCGTTCACTATGAACATGGTAAGCCCGCTGGTGCGCTTGGTGGTGTCTGTTTTCAGCAGCACCAGGTGCCACTGTAGTCCCACAGGACCCGGGCTGCACATGGCCATCCACCACTTGGGCCCGTTAAGGAGGTAATAGTCGCCCTCCTTGACTGCGGTGCCGCGCATAGCGCCCATGTCGACGCCTGACTCAGGGTCGGTCGCCCACAGGGTGCAGAATCCGCCATCCAGAATTCTCTTAAGATATTCACGCTTGGTGTTCTCGTCTGGAGTCCATTTGAGCAACATTCGAACTGCAGGCTCCCCGTTAAAGAAGGCGTCATCCATCCTGGGAGTGTAAGCCATCTTGGTAATCTCAGCGGAGAGGAGCCCGCACTGCATGGAGCTCCATCCGGGACCGCCATATTCCTTGGGTATCACGCTGCCGTAGAAGCCGTCTTTTATTATTTGCTTGTGCATGCCGTAATAGACGTCTGACATCTCTGTCATCGCCATGCACGCCGCCCAGGCGGTCGAGTTGACGGCGGTTGGGCAGCCACCACTCCTCGATTATGTCCCTAGCCTGTTCCAGCTTCTTATACATCTCCGGAGTCCATTCCTCCGGATGCTGGTAGGGATCATAAATGTCAATTCCCATTTTTATCTCGTCAGCCACGTTATTCCCCCCCTTAAAATGAATTTACGGGATGTTTTCTCCTGTCAAAAACAACAGTAACTAGTTTAATCGCTTTTTGCCGTTTGGTCAAGTGAAAGTGAGAGCGTTTAGCGACACTTTTCAACCCCTAAATCCCACAGTCTTGGGGAATTTTAGGGAACAGTGCACTGTGCCCCTGCATTTGGGGGTAGTATTGTCATTCAGCAGTGAAGTACTCATCTACAGTTACCATTTGCCAAAAGACCTCAGCAGTTGGTGGAGATAAGCCATTGCCTGGCGGGCCTGCGGCAAAATCTCGACGAACTTGTGCGAGCTTGCCCGAAGCTAGTTATTGTGTTATAATCAAAGCGGGCAAAAATGGCATTTTGAACGTAGGGGACTACCGTAGGGCCCGAATCAGGGAGTGAGACAAAAGTCACATACAGTAACAATGGCAACCGCTAAAATGTTGCCATCCGAGGCTGGTTAAGTAAAAAAGGGAGGTTTTGCCATGGCGGTTGTAGAAGAGAAAAGGCTGACACAGATTATAGCGGACCAGGTGCGTTTTAGAACAATGATGGGGCAGCGCACTGGACGCGTTGAAGAGCAGGAGAAGCTAGGGAAGATAAGCAATATTCGTCCCACTCTGAAGCTCGATAGCGAACGCGCCCGCTATGTAACTCAAACATACAGGGAGACCGAGGGCGAGCCGATCGCTATACGAAGAGCTAAGGCTATGGCTAAACATCTGGATAATATGACCATTTATATCAACGATTACGACCGCATTGCGGGTAATTCCTCCAAGTCCCCCGACCATGTAATCAGCTACCCTGAGCTGTACTCCCGCTGGGTGGACAAAGCCATCGAGATGGGCTACAAGGATATGCTGACCGACGAGGAACGTGTGGAGATGCACGAGATCAACAAATACTGGTTCAATAAGTCTGTGCAGGGCGCAGAGCGGCAATTTCTTGCTGAAGCGGAAAAGCCCTACTGGTCCTATATGAACCAGGGTGTATTTGTCTGGGTGCATGGTGCTCACTCCGGCCAGGTGCCCAATTATGAGAAAGTATTCAAGGTGGGATTGAAGGGCATACTGAAGGAAGCCCAGGACAAGCTGGAAGAGGTGAAACAGGACAGAGAACTTATTCGTGACAATCCCCGGGATTTCCTGAAGAAGAAGGCTTTCCTGGAGGCAGTTATCATAAGCATTGAGGCTGCCATAAGGTGGGCACACAGGTATGCCGAGCTAGCCAAGTCCATGGCAGCAGCGGAGGATGATAAGAAGAGAAAGAAGGAGTTGGAGCAGATAGCGGAGGCCTGTTTCTGGGTACCTGAGAACCCGCCGCGGAATTTCCACGAGGTTCTGCAGGCCTGGTTCCTGCTGTTCCTTCTGGTGAGGGTGATGGATATCCAGACCAGCGGTATCGGGGACAGGGTGGACCAGCTGTGGTATCCGCTCTACAAGAAGGACAAGGATGCAGGCAAGATAACGCCTGATGAAGCTCAGGAGTTGCTCGAATATGTCTGGCTCAAGTTCACAGAGCTGTCTGACTTCAACGCGCCGATAATGGGCAGCGGTGCTCATACTACGCCCCGCTATGCAACGATCGGTGGCCAGGACAGTCTGGGTCGCGATGCCACCAACGAAATGACGTACATCATCATGGACAGCGTTAAGGCTCTGAAGCTGGTGGAGCCTATGATGGTAGTCAGGCTGCACAAGAACACGCCCGACGAGTTCCTCTACAAGTTCACCGATATCATGAGGCAGGATGCAGGGCATTACGGTATCTTCAACGATGAGTTCATGGTGCCGTGGCTGATGAGCAAGGGGTTCTCGGCTGAGGCTGCCAGAAACTGGTGCGTTGAGGGTTGTATGAGGTGGGCTGTGGTGGGGAAGCCCATGGGGCACCGCGGCATCGCCGGCGTAGGCTTCGCTCTGCCCAAGTGCCTGGAGTTAGCTCTTCATGGGGGCAAGGATGATAAGTTCTTCGATGGGAAGCAGATAGGCCCACCTACCCAAGACCCGCTTACGTTTACCTCTATTGAGGATGTGGTCAAGGCGTATCTGGAGCAGGTGAAGTTCTTCACTGAGAAAATAGTGATTTTCAGCAATATAACGGACGCCAACGAGGAGATATGGCTGCCTCAGCCGTTCAACTCCGCTTTGCTGGATGGCTGTATTGAGAATGCCAAGGACGTCAGGGATTACAGAGTCTGGCATAAGACCAACATGCAGCCTGTGGGCCAGACAACGGTAGTTAATGGGCTGGTGGCGATGAAGAAGCTGATCTTCGAGGACAAGAAGGTTACCATGGCAGAGCTTCTGCAGGCGCTCAAAGATAATTGGGAAGGGCATGAAGAGCTACGTCAGAAGTTCCTCGATGCTCCCAAGTTCGGCAACGACGACGACTATGTTGACCTGTTTGCCAGAGAGGTCCACATCAGGACATGCAAGACGATACACCAGTTTAAGACCATATATGGCTACAATGTGCAGTCGGATGGCAGCGGCAGCGCGAGCTACTTTAGCTTCAGCGGTCTGACCGGAGCGACCCCCGATGGCAGAAGGGACCGAGAGGTGTTCAGCGATGGCACTGTCTCGCCGTTGCCTGGCACTGACAAAAAGGGGCCGACCGCGGTGCTGAAGTCTGTCGCCAAGATAGACCCGCTGCTGACCTTCAACCACCTGTTCAACCAGAGGTGGATGCCTGAGTTCCTGGAGGGCGATAACAGGTCGAAGTTCGTGGCATACCTGAGGACATTCGTTGACCTGGGCATTCACCATGTTCAGGGCAACGTGATTGACGATAAGGTCCTGCTGGATGCCCAGAAGCATCCTGAGAACTATCAGACCTTGGTGGTGAGGGTTGCTGGTTTCAGCGCCTATTTCACCGATATGCATAAAGAGGTGCAGGACCAGATTATTGCCAGGACCAAGCAGAGACTGACCTAGAAGCGATAAGTAGAATTTAAGGTAGGGCAGGGCGTCCGCAAAGACACCCTGCCCTTTTGCTATTTTGGGTGGATCCCCCTCATGGTTTGGCTTGGTGGCAGGACAGCAAACCTCACCATTTTCTCTGATTTTTATAGGTTCTACACTCTTAAGTGTGAAAGTGGGGGTAGCTTGAAAGCACCCGCTGACCTCTGTAGCTTTGGGATAGCAAAAACTCAAAGCAAAGGAGGTGCAGCGAGTGCGAGACGATTGTATCACAGTTGCCCTGGGCTTACCTGAGGTGCGAGTGATACGGGAGGAGGAGACGGAACAGGAGATTAGAGTAGAGGTAGAGTATCGAGCCAGGAGTGCCATCTGCCCACGGTGTGGGCAGAAGCACACCCAAGGTGCATAGCACCAGTCCTCAGTATAAGAGAGACTGGAGGTTGTGGGACAAGCCAGTGTTCTTGATAATACGTAAGAGGCGCTATCGTTGTCTGAGTTGCAGGAAGGTGTTTACTGAGCCTGACCCGGTATGCGGTGTCAGGAGGCGCACCAGCCGGCGTTTCCGGTGTTATCTGGGCAGAAAGCTATCCATCAACCGGTGCGCCATGTGGCCCAGAAGAAGGTGTAGGAGAAGCCCTGGTGCGCCGGTGTGTTACCGAGGAGGCCAGACGACTTCTGGAAGCCCCGGACAAGCCTCTTCCCGCTAGAGTCCTGGGGTTAGATGAGTTCTCCATCAGGAAGGGCCAGGTCTATGACACAGCGGTGGTAGACCTGGAGCACAAGCAGGTCATGGGCGTGGTCAGCGGCCACCGGCAGGGGGAAGTAGCTGCCTTCTTCGATGCCCTACCAGAGCCAGAAAGAGTTGAGGTGGTGGTCATGGACATGCACGAACCCTTCCGCCAGGCGGTGGAGCTGTGCTTGCCCCAAGCTAAAGTGGTGGCAGACAAGTTCCATGTGCTGATGCATGTACACCGGGCCCTTGATCAGGTGCGAACGAGCTTACAGCCCCAAAAGGGTAAGAAGGGAGAACTCTTTCGGTCTCGTTACCTCCTGCTCACGGCAGTGGAGCGGCTGACATCGGAACGCCGTGTTCAGTTAATGGAACTCCTGGAACGCTACCCTCTCCTCCGCCTGGCCTGGGCCTCAAGGAAGCCTTCCGGGACCTGGTATCGCTCCGCCAACCGAGCGGAGGCAGAGAGGAGGCTGGGCTTTGGGAGAACTCGGTAAAGGAGCAGGGGCCAGAGCCATTTCGGGCCTTACTCCCTATGCTTCGCATCTGGCGCCAGGAGATCCTTAATTACTTTGACCATCCCTACACCAATGGCTTCCTGGAGGGTAAGAACAATCGCATTAAGGTCATCAAGAGAGTGGCCTATGGCTACCGCAACCCAGCCAACTTCAGACAAAGGATTCTCTTAACCAATAGAAAGGAGGCCCACCCAAGGCTGCAGAGACGCATCACACTTATTGACGTAGAACCCTTTGTGATTTCATAAGGACATGTAGAAAGTAAGAGGCAGGTCAGATTTCCGACCTGCCTCTTTGCTTATGAATCTCTGGGACTTTTTAGGAAACCAGGCCTATCTTATTAGCCACAATCTCTCTCTGGAAGTCAGTGCCGCCGTAACGGATGTCGGCTGACTTAGCCCTTCTGAAGTAGAGCGGGATATCGTGCTCCCTGCTGGTGCCGATGGCGCCATGTAGCAATACGCCCTTTCGGTGACCCACTTGTATTTCTCGTTGATATATGCCTTGGCCATGGCCACTTCCTTGGTGCAGGGCATGCCTTCCGATTCCATCCAGGCTGCCTGATAGAGGATGTAGCGGCTGGTCTGCATGGCGGTCCACATGTCAGCCATGATATGCTGCAGCGCCTGGAAGGCGCCGATGGGCCTGTCGTACTGCACCCTTTCCTTGGAATAGGCTACGGTCATATCCACCGCTGCCTGCATGCCACCGACGGACTCGGCGCACTTGGCGATAGCGCCTCGCCGCATCACGTTCTCAACGATGTGCCAGCCCTTGTCCAACTTTCCAAGGACGTGCTTTTAGGGAACAGTGACGTTCTTGAACTGCACCTCGCAGAGCTTGTCCATGCCTATGGTGGGCATCACCTCGATGTGTATCCCAGGGCTCTTAGCATCCACTATGAAGACGGTGATGCCATCCTCGGCTGAGGCACCTTTGCCAGTCCTGGCGACGCAGAGTATGTAGTTGGCGACATTCGCCATCTCCACGAAGACCTTTGTGCCCTCGAGGACGTAGTGGTCGCCCTTATGCGTCGCCTTGACTGTAATTCCGGAGGCATCGAACAGACCATTGGGCTCGAGGTGAGCCATGGTGCATATCAGCTCCCCGCTGGCTATCCTGGGCAGGAACTCCTTCTTCTGCTCCTCGGTCCCGGCATCGATGATGGGGTAAGCACCTTCAATTACGGTGCAGATAAAGGGGCCGGGCAGGATATTTCTCCCCATCTCCTCCAGAAGGACAGTGAAGTCCTGGAAGGTCATCCCCTGTCCGCCGTATTTCTCAGGGATAACCATCCCCTGCCATCCCAGATCGGCCATCTTTTTCCAAATCTCGGGGGAGTACCCTTTCTTCTCGTCCTCCTCGAGCTCTTTTACTATCTTCTTGGGACACTCTGCAGTCAGGAAATCCCTTGCTGCCTTTCGCAACATTTCCTGTTCTTCGGTGAAAGCTATGTTCATGGTATTCTCCTTTTCCCTCGAAGTCCGTCTATTTCATCCTGGGCAGGTTCAGGCCGTTCCAGGCAATGATGTTTCTTTGTATCTCGTTGGTGCCCATGGCTACGTTCAGTCTGAAGTGGTGCTGATACCAGGTCTCGAAGAAGCCGTTGAGCTTAGCCCATCTGGAAATCTCAACCTGGCCGTAGGGACCAAACAGGTCGGTCGCCATGTGGGCCATGCGCGCTTGCAGCTCACCCGAGGTTATCTTCACCGCCGAGGCATCGAAGGGAGCCATCTCCTTCTTGCTCTGGGCATCGGCTATGCGGTAGGCAAGACAGCGGGCTGCCTCAAGCTCGCAGGCTGCCTGAGCTAGCCTGTTGCGGACGAGCGGGTCTTTCGCCAGCACCTCACCTTTCACCTTTGTCTCGTTGCAGTACTTAACCAGGTCTTCTAGCTGACGCTGCATGCACATAATGGCTCCCAGGTTAGACCTTTCGAAGCCAGCCAGCATCTGGGTTACCTGCCCATCCCTGGTTTTCTTTGCCAACAACGTTGTTTACGGGGACGCGCACATCGTCTAAGAAGACCTCGTTATAATAATGGCCCCCCTCCATGTAAAAAAGGGGTTTCACAGTGATGCCCGGGGTCTTCATGTCGAACAACAGAAAGGTAAGGCCCTGATGTTTCTTTTCAGCATTGGGGATTGGTTCTCACCACAGCGAAGGCCCAGTGAGCGCGATGAGCGCCGGTGCTCCAGGTCTTTTGACCATTCAGTACGTACTCATCGCCCTTGCTGATTCGCAGTTGTGGTCAGTGAAGCCAAGTCAGAACCTGCGTTAGGCTCGCTCCAGAGCTCGCACCACATGACATCCCCTGAGGCAATACCGGGGAGAAACCTTCTCTTTATATCCTCGTTCCCCGCTCCTAGAATTGTGGGGGCAAGCATATCCACACCGAAGACATCTGCTCCGCCTACATCGTAATATCCCTTGGCCTCAGCGAAGAACACCCTGTCCATCATTGTGCCGCTGCCGCCATACTGGGCCGGCCAGTCCAGCGCCAGCCATCCCCTCCTGGCAAACTCCCTGGCACAGTGAAGGTGATATTCCCAACCCTCATCGGTATCGTAGTTGCTCTCCAGACCTACATAGCCCTTGGGTTTAATCTTCTCCAAGTCCCTGCAAACATCGAAAAACTCTTTGCGCAGCTTCAACTGTTCGTCTGAAAATTTGAAATCCATTATCTGTTCTCCTCAACCCCCTAAATCCCCCAGTCTTGGGGGACTTTTAAGATTGGGGGATACCCCCAATCCCCCTAGCAAAGGGGCCTTGCCCCTCTGCACTCTCCACTTGTTAAACGACCCTTTTATTTCATCCTGGGCAGCCCCAAGCCGTACCAGGAAATTATGTTCCTCTGTATCTCGTTGGTGCCCATAGCGATAAACAGTATGAAGGACTGCTGATACCACTTCTCGTACCAGCCATCGAGCGGCGACCATCTGGAGCGCTTGACCTGACCATAGGGTCCCAGTATATCGGCCCCCAGCCAGGAGAGGCGTTCCTGCAGTTCGCTGGCCAGTATATGAACGCCGGAAGCCTCAAACCCAGCCATCTCGTTTCTTTCCTGGGCATCGGCTATACGGTAGCCGAGGCAACGAAGCGCCTCTATCTCACAGGCTGCTTGGGCAAGCCTGTTGCGGATTAGGGGGTCATGTGCCAGGAGCTGACCACCTACCTTGGTCTCATTGCAGTACTTAACCAGCTCCTCGAGCTGGCGCAGCATCATCATTATTGCGCCCAGACTGGACCTCTCGAAACCAGCCAGAAGCTGGGTAACTCTCCAGCCCTCGTTCTCCTGACCGACGACATTCTCTACAGGCACATGTACATCGTCCAGGAAGACCTCGTTATATACGTGAGCCTGATCCATGTAGTAAAGCGGTTTCACAGTAACGCCAGGGTGTCTTCATATCGAAGAGGATAAAGGTGATGCCCATTTGCTTTTTAGGGGCGTGCGGGTCAGTTCTCACTAGGGCGAACGCCCAGTGGGCGCGGTGGGCTCCTGTGCTCCAGATTTTCTGGCCATTTATGACGTACTCGTTGCCCTTTCGTACTGCCGATGTGGTCAGGGCAGCCAGGTCGGAACCGGCGTTGGGCTCGCTCCATAGCTCGCACCACTGGACTTCACCCGATGCAATACCAGGTAAGAATCTCTTGTTTAGCTCCTGGTTGCCTACACCCAGAAGCGTAGGGGCAAGCATCTCAGGCCCGAAGATGTCTATCCCGGGGAGGTCGTAATATCCTCTGGCCTCAGCGAAGAACACCTTGTCTCCGATTGTGCCTTTGCCGCCATACTCAGGAGGCCAGCCAATGGATATCCAGCCCCTCTTGGCAAACTCCCTGGCACAATAAAGATGGTACTGCCAGCCTTCATCGGTGTCGTAGACGCTCTCCAGCCCTGCGAATCCCTTGGGCTTCTTTTTCTCCAGCTCCTTACAAACGTCGTAAAACTCTTTACGCAGTTTCACCTGTTCATCAGTAAGCTTGAAATCCATAGTCGGTCCTCCTTGACCAGTCTCTAGGAACCTGCTACCAGAGGAAATCTATTGCAGAGCCTGCCTTACCTGGGCAGACGCTTGACTATCAACTCTCTCTGGATCTCAGAGGTGCCTTCCAGCAATTCGTACATCTTGGCATCCCGGAACAGGCGCTCGATCTTGTACTCCTTGCTGATGCCATAGGCACCGTGCACCTGCATACCCCATCTGCAGACATCCGTAGCGGTTGAGGTCACGAACAGCTTGGTGATAGCCATGTCTTTAATAGTGTCCTGGCCCTGGTCTTTCAAGAAGGCGGCTCTATAGGTCAACCAGCGCGATGCCTCGAGCCTAGATGCCATCTCAGCCAGCAGCCAGTGGATAGCTTGCAGGTTGAATATGGGCTCATCGAAGTGCATTCTGTGCATGGAATACTTAATTGCTTCTTCCAGGGAAGCCTGCATCAGGCCTACGCATTGAGCGCTAAGGCACAGCTTGCCTATGGTCATGGCATCTTTCAGAGCATCGAACTTTCCGCCTTTGCCTCCCAAGAGGTGGTCCTTAGGCACATGGACATCCTCATAGAACACATCGGAAAGGTCTGTGCCCCTCAGCCCCAGCTTATCCATCTTAGGGCCGGTGGAATATCCCTTCCTATTCGCCTCTATGAAGAACAGGCTGATATCGCCCTCGAGCTTAGCGAATACGCACATTACATCGGCCCAGGGGGCGTTAGTGATGAATCTCTTAACACCATTTATGATATAGCCGTCTTTCACTTCCTTTGCGGTGGTCTTAAGCATCTTCGGATTTGAACCTGTATCTGGTTCAGTGAAGCCAAAGCAGCCGACCTTCTTGCCCTCGCAAATCGGGATCATCCACTGCTTCTTCTGGGCTTCGGTGGCAAGCTTATTGAACCTGTCATTGACGACATGCTGTAACTGGATATGTATCGCCAGAGCGGCTAATACCTTGGCGATCTCCTCCAGCGCTAGCGCCAAGCTCACATGGTCAGCACCCGCCCCTCCATATTTCGGATCGAACGGTATCCCGTAGAGCCCCATCGCTGCCAGCTTAGGCCGGACCTCATGGGGGAAGTTGTTCTGCTTATCCATTATATCGACCAGAGGAGTAAGCTCTGCCTCGGTGAACTTCTTCACCGAATTCTTGAACATCTGTTGCTGCTCAGTTAGGTTGAAATCCACTGTTTTTCCTCCCTTATTGTTTGATTAAGCTTCACTTCTTGGGGTATTTTCGGGCCTCTAACATCTCGATGAAGGATTCAATCTTCGACCTGACCCCGGCATCATCGTAACCTCTGGGGTCAACCATATTACCTTCGAACGACATGCTAGGGAGACCCAGTTCATCTCTCAGAATAGCGCCTATGTCCGGCTGTTCCGCGGTGAAATTCCTGCAGCACCGATTGGAGTGGAAGACTATACCATCAACATGGTATTGCTTCGCCCGTTTCTTATACAGCTCTGCCTTGCCCCACGACGCTGCGCGCATGAAGAAGCTGAGATATCTGCCAGCCAGACTGCCGAAGGGATCAGACGGATCCACACGGCCGCTGAAAGCATTTCCATAAAGGTCGGTGACAAATGCTGCACCGAACTCCGCGAAATAGTTCAACAGACGCATGTTGTGATAGACAGGGAAAAGGTCCCAGATAAGGCGGAACCTCTCGTTGGGAACGAAACCGACCTTGTTATCTACCCTACTCTTCACTTCGTCTTGAAGCTGCTTGTAGAACTCCACAGCCTCTTTGGTGCCCTTGAGCGTGACCAGAGGGAACAGGCAAGTAAAAACATCGATCTGACTTATAGGAGTGGGTATCGCTGCCCGCATGGCGTCGATCTCGTCCCAAAGCGCACTGGCCTGGTCTGAGTAAGACACTACCTCGCGCAACTTATCCATGTCGAAAGTCTTCTTGGTAGCCTGCTCCATCAACTTGACGGCTTCCTTCAGTTCCGATGCATAATATGCCTTATGGCGCGGAGACAACGTTTCGCTATCTACTGTATAGGCTGCGTCTATGATAATCATCGGGCATTTGTAGTGCCTCTGCATGGCTTCCCACCATTTGGGATGGGTCGCACATGCTCCTTCTGTGGCAATCATAACGTCAGGTGCGGGAGGGGGATCGCCGAAAGCTCCTTTATTTTCAGATATAATGCCGAAGGCACACAGGGCGTATGCGCACAAATCCTGTGAATAGCCTTTAGCCTCCCCAGCCTTGCAGAGTTCCTCAGCCACCTTTCGCGAAGAACAAAGCGCAGCATAGTTTTCAGGGAAGAAGGGGATACCATCGAAGGTATACACCAGTTCGATGGGAGTCATTGAGGTTATCCAGACTACCGGCTTGCCATCTTGCTTGGCGCTAGCCAGGGCTTTGTAATAAATATCATTAAGGGTGCCTAAGGCTGCTGACGAAGCTAGCCTTACTGCCTTGAAGGGCGTCGCTACAGGTTTATTTTGTTTGATTTCCATAGATTACCCCACCATTTCCATAAATGCCTGGACCATCGTCTTAAATTTGCCACCCGCCCAACCGGTGTCCGAATGGTCAACCACCAATACGGGAACACCATTTGCTTTGAGGCTACTCTCGAGCCACGGGCGATCGTAAAGATGGGTGTCACAATACTTCTGAGTTAGCAGAATGACCCCCTTGACACGGTATTCCTTGGCCAACTCTAGCATGTGATACAATCTGGGCTCAGCAGGATGCTTGCATGGACAGGGGACTTTCCTCAAATAACGCTCGGCCAGTGCTCTCAGAGGATCAGCATTTTCATCAACCGCAGAGGAATAGTAGCGGCTGCCAATATCTATATCGTCAACTACCACATTGCCACCGCTCTCCTCTACCGCTTGCAGCAGCTCAATGGTCTCGAATGTATTGCCTGCTATCATGAGCCGGATTTTGCCGTCAGGGGAGCCTTTTGCGGATGAGAGCGCAGGCAGCAACTTGCGGAGCATTGCGTTGTGCTCTTCCTTAGGCATCACAAGGCCTGCCCGCAATACTGAAAACATCTCGCTGCCGGAAAGAGGAGGATTGTCACGCAACCCGAGGTTGTACAGCTCGTGTGCCAGAGCACGGTTCTCGTTATAGAGTTTGATCGCCTGCTTTAGCGATTGCTCGCTGATTTTCTTATTGGTGTATTTCTCCAGAGATTCCTGGAACAGACGCAGCTCTTCGATGAAGAAGTCTATGGCCGCGTCGGTGCTCTTGCCCGGGACTGGCAAGAAGTAGTAATAGGGGAGCTTGATATCCCTTTTCCAGATGCTGTAGAGGGCTCGGGTCATGTCGCAGGACTTGGGGAACACAGCCCCATCGAGGTAATTGTATTTCCCCTTCAGCGCCTGGTCGAGAGCACTTCTCATAAAGGAGCAGCAGATGCTCGGTAAGTGGGCGTCAGCCAACTCTATGTTCTCAGAGCTTCCTCTGATGCGCACGGGGATGAAGCCTGCTGCATAAATGAGCTCCTCTGGGGTATAATTGCAGAAGTAACCGAATACCTTTTTACCTGCCTTTTTCCATCCCTCCGCTAGTTTATGTCTGTTGCGATACGCCTCTTGGAACTCAGAAATCATCATTGTTTATCTAGCCCCATTTCCTTTACGGCTTGGTCCCTCAAAACGAATTTTTGAATCTTGCCTGTTGGTGTCATGGGGAAGTCAGGTCACAAACTTGACATACTTGGGAGCCTTATAGTTGGCCATCTTATCTCTGGCGAACGCTATGATTTCCTCAGCGGTGGCGGTCTGGCCCTCCTTTAGCTTTATGAAGGCCATGCCCACCTCGCCCATTCTCCTATCGGGCACGCCAGTCACTGTAACCATAGCAATCTTGGGGTGGGTAAAGAGGAAGTTCTCTATCTCGGCCGGGTAGGCATTCACGCCGCCGGTGATGAACATGTCCTTAATACGGCCGGTTATCTTTATGTACCCCTTATCGTTCATGACGCCCAGGTCACCGGTGTGGAACCAGCCATTCTTGTCGAAGGCTTTTTTGGTTTCCTCGGGCATCTTGTAATACTCTTTCATAACGAACCAGCCCTTGGTGCAAATCTCGCCCTGAGTGCCGCGGGGAACCTCTTTGCCAGTTTCGGGGTCCAAGATCTTCAGGTCGCAGTGTTTGAACATGAGCTTGCCGGCAGTATGGGCGACCACCTCGGGCGGGTCTCCCCGACGAGAGCAGGTGCTGATACCGGAGTTCTCCGTCATCCCGTAGGCCGAAATCACGTCCTTGATGCCCATCTTGTCCATCATAGCTCTCACCAGCTCGGGGGCAACATCGGAACCACCGACGATGCAGCTCTTTATAGAACGGGTATTACGCTTGGGGAAATCTGGGTGGTCCATCATCATGATATACATGGTTGGCGAGCCAGTGAAATTGGTAGCCTTCTCCTCGTCTATCAATCTCAGGGCCTCTCCGGGGTCGAACTGTAGCATGGGCAGAATGCAGGCGCCATGGCTTGCACCCAGCGTCATGCCTGTCATGTTACCCATGTTGTTATTGAAGGGAGATACGACCAGGATGCGGTCCTTATCCGTCATCTGGAATCTCTCGCTGAAGCCCTCGATGACCTGGATATACTGGTCGTGAGTGGTAACCACGCCCTTGGGGAAGCCGGTTGTTCCCGAAGTGAAGGGGATGATATAGACATCATCGCGCTTAACCGCCTCTTGCGCCTTCTTCAACTCAGCACTGTTGGCGTAATCCTTGCCCATCTCCAGCACTTTATTGAAATCGAGCATGCCATCGTAGCTCTGGCTGCTGACTACGATAACCCTCTTGAGCAACGGCAGTTTCTCGCTTTTAAGTTCATTGGGCTTGCATTTCTTCAACTCAGGCAGGAGCTCGTAAATCATGGGAATATAATCTGACTTCAGGAAGCGGTCCTGCACAAAGAAAGTAGTAGTATCAGATTTCTTTAGGATATATTCCAACTCGTGAACTCTGTATCGAGTACTGATTGGTATAACCGGGGCACCCAGTTTCACGGCGGCGAAATGAGCATAAACCCACTCAGGGATATTGGCCATCCAGATCGCTATCTTTTCATCCTTCTTGACGCCCAATTTGAGCAGGGCATTGGCCATGCAGTTTACCTTGTCCATGTAGGTGTCATACGTTATTCTCGTGTTACCCTGGACTATGGCCTCGTTCTTGGGGAATTGCGTTGCTGCTCTGTCCAGTAGCTTTCCCAGGGTATCATCCTTTTTTGGACTTTAACATATTTCTCCCTCCTACACTAGAGTGCCACTCAACAGTCGTTTGAAATTTTCATCGATTTCTTTTTGAATCTCAGCAATCTGGGCTTTGCTGAGATTGTGGAACCTTCCCTGTTTCTTAATATATTCCTCAACCGGCTTCCTCTTATCAGGAATATAATTGACGGTCAGCTTACCGTTTTCGTACTCGTACAGCACCACGCTTCCGGTCTCAACCCCGAGGCGGGAGATCTCTATGCCCAGGGCAGGGTCATACTCCCATCCCGGAGGACACGGGCAGATTATGTGGATAAATGATGGCTTGTTGAGTGATTTCGCCTTTCTGACCTTCATCAGCAAGTCCTCTGGATAGGCTGAGGAGGCAGTAGCGATGTAAATATCGCCGTGAGCAGCTACAATCTGCTCGATATTCTTTACCCTACCCAGTCGCCCACCCAGGGTTGTTTTAGTCCTGGCCATGAAAGGCGTGGAGCCGCTCTTCTGGACGCCGGTATTCATATAAGCCTGGTTATCATAGCAAAGATAGATTATGCGATGTCCTCTTTCCAGATGCAGCGGAGAATGTTTGCAGCCCGATGTCGAAAATTGCACCATCGCCAGCTACCAGGACCAAATCGGCATTGATGCCCTTTCGCTTCATGGCAACTTCCATACCGCTGGCGGCAGCCCCGGCGTGGCTGTAGGTGAAGATAACCAGGCATATATGAATACCGGCGTCCAGAAGAGCGGTTCCACGCCTTTTATGGCTAGGACTAAGACAACCCTAGGTGGGAGGCTGGGTAGGGTAAAGAATATCGAGCAGATTGTAGCTGCTCACGGCGATATTTATATTGCTACTGCATCCTCAGCTTATCCAGAGGACTTGCTGAGGAAGGTCAGAAAGGCGAAAGTCACTTAATAAACCATCTTTCATCCATATAATCTGCCCGTGTCCTCCGGGATGGGAGTACGACCCTGCCCTGGGCATAGAGATCTCCCGCCTTGGGGTTGAGACCGGAAGCGTGGTGCTGTACGAGTACGAAAACGGTAAGCTGACCGTCAATTATATTCCTGATAAGAGGAAACCGGTTGAGGAATATATTAAGAAACAGGGAAGGTTCCACAATCTCACCAAAGCCCAGATTGCTGAGATTCAAAAAGAAATCGATGAAAATTTCAAACGACTGTTGAGTGGCACTCTAGTGTAGGAGGGAGAAATTATGTTAAAGTCAAAAAAGGATGATACCCTAGGAAAGCTACTAGACAGAGCAGCGACGCAATTCCCCAAGAACGAGGCCATAGTCCAAGGTAACACGAGAATAACGTATGATACCTATCTGGACAAGGTAAACTGCATGGCAAATGCCCTGCTGAAATTAGGTGTTAAGAAGGATGAAAAGATAGCAATCTGGATGGCGAATATCCCTGAGTGGGTTTATGCTCATTTCGCCGCTGTGAAACTGGGTGCCCCAGTCATCCCCATCAGTACCAGATACAGAGTTCACGAGTTGGAATATATCCTCAAGAAATCTGATACCACTACTTTCTTTGTGCAGGACCGCTTTCTGAAGTCCGATTATATTCCCATGATTTACGAGCTCCTGCCCGAGTTGAAGAAATGCAAGCCCGATGAGCTTAAAAGCGAGAAACTGCCTTTGCTCAAGAGGGTTATCGTAGTCAGCAGCCAGAGCTACGATGGCATGCTCGATTACAATAAAGTGCTGGAGATGGGCAAGGATTACGCCAACAGTGCTGAGTTGAAGAAGGCTCAGCAGGCAGTTAAGCGCGATGATGTCTATATCATCCCCTTCACGTCAGGTACAACTGGCTTCCCCAAGGGCGTGGTAACAACCCACGACCAGTACATTCAGGTTATCGAGGGCTTTAGCGAGAGATTCCAGATGACGGATAAGGACCGCATCCTGGTCGTATCTCCCTTCAATAATAACATGGGCAACATGACTGGCATGACGCTGGGTGCATGCCATGGCGCCTGCATCCTGCCTATGCTTCAGTTCGACCCCGGCGAGGCTTTGAGATTGATAGATGAGGAGAAAGCTACCAACTTCACCGGCTCGCCAACGATGTATATCATGATGATGGACCATCCCGATTTCCCCAAGCGCAACACTCGTTCCATAAAGAGCTGCATCATCGGTGGTTCCGATGTTGCCCCCGAACTGGTGAGAGCTATTATGGACAAGATGGGGATCAAGGACGTGATCTCGGCCTATGGCATGACCGAGAACTCTGGTATCAGCACCTGCTCTCGCCGCGGAGACCCGCCAGAGGTGGTTGCTAATACTGCCGGAAAGCTCATGTTCAAAGGCTGCGACCTGAAGATTCTGGATCCCGAGACCGGCAAAGAAGTTCCGCGAGGCACTCAAGGCGAGATTTGTACCAAGGGCTGGTTCGTTATGAAAGAGTATTACAAGATGCCCGAGGAAACCAAAAAGGCCTTCGACAAGAATGGTTGGTTCCACACCGGTGACCTGGGCGTCATGAATGATAAGGGGTATATAAAGATAACCGGCCGCATTAAGGACATGTTCATTACCGGCGGCGTGAATGCCTACCCGGCAGAGATAGAGAACTTCCTCTTTACTCATCCCAAGATTGCCATGGTTGCAGTGACCGGCGTGCCCGATAGAAGGATGGGCGAGGTGGGCATGGCTTTCATCAAACTAAAGGAGGGCCAGACCGCCACCGCCGAGGAGATCATAGCCTTCGCCAGAGAGAAGATGGCGAACTATAAAGCTCCCAAGTATGTGAAGTTTGTAACTGATTTTCCCATGACGCCAACAGGCAAGATTCAAAAGTTCGTTTTGAAGGAACAAGCCATAAAGGAAATGGGGCTAGATAAACAATGATGATTTCTGAGTTCCAAGAGGCTTATCGCAACAGACACAAACTAGCGGAGGGATGGAAAAAGGCAGGTAAGAAAGTATTCGGTTACTTCTGTAATTACACGCCGGAAGAGCTCATCTATGCAGCGGGCTTCATCCCCGTGCGCATCAGAGGCAGCTCTGAGAACATAGAGCTAGCTGATGCCCACCTGCCAAGCATCTGCTGCTCCTTCATGAGAAGTGCTCTCGACCAGGCGCTGAAGGGCAAATACAATTACCTCGACGGGGCTGTGTTCCCCAAGTCCTGCGATATGACCCGAGCCCTCTACAGCATCTGGAAAAGGGATATCAAGCTCCCCTATTATTACTTCTTGCCTGTCCCCGGCAAGAGCACCGACGCAGCCGTAGACTTCTTCATCGAAGAGTTGCACCTGTTCAAGGAATCTCTGGAGAAATACACCAATAAGAAAATCAGCGAACAATCGCTGAAGCAGGCTATCAAACTCTATAACGAGAACCGCGCCCTGGCACACGAGCTATATAACCTCGGGTTGCGTGATAATCCTCCCCTTTCCGGCAGCGAGATGTTTGCAGTCCTGCGGTCAGGGCTTATTATGCCCAAGGAAGAGCATAACGCAATGCTCCGCAAGTTGCTGCCTGCCCTCTCGTCTGCTAAAGGCTCCCCGGATGGCAAAATGCGGCTCATGATAGCAGGTAATACATTCGAGACGATCGAGCTGCTGCAAGCAGTAGAAGAGAGCGGCGGCAATATTGTGGTTGACGATATAGATATCGGCAGCCGCTACTATTCCTCTGCAGTCGATGAAAATGCCGAGCCCCTGAGAGCTCTGGCTGAGCGTTATTTGAGGAAAGTCCCTTGTCCCTGCAAGCATCCTGCTGAGCCCAGGTTGTATCACATGCTGGAGTTGGCCAAGGAATACCGCGTCAAGGGAGTCATCCTGCTAACCCAGAAGTATTGCGACACCCATCTCTATGACCGCCCTTGGCTCGAGAGCAGCCTTAAAGCGAATGGTGTTCCCGTACTGGTAGTTGACCATTCGGACACTGGTTGGGCGGGTGGCAAATTTAAGACGATGGTTCAGGCATTTATGGAAATGGTGGGGTAGTTTAATGGAAATCAAACAAAATAAACCTGTAGCGACCCCCTTCAAGGCAGTCAGACTAGCTTCTTCGGCAGCCTTGGGCACCCTTAACGATGTTTACTACAAAGCTCTGGCTAGTGCCAAGCAAGATGGCAAGCCGGTAGTGTGGATAACCTCAATGACTCCCATCGAGCTGGTGTATACCTTCGATGGCATCCCGTTCTTTCCCTGAAAACTACGCTGCGCTCTGTTCCTCCCGTAAGGTAGCTGAGGAACTCTGCAAGGCCGGTGAGGCTAGAGGTTATTCACAGGACCTGTGCGCCTATGCTCTGTGCGCCTTTGGTATCATGTTTGAAAATAAAGGAGCTTTCGGCGATCCCCTCCCGCACCTGACGTTCTGATTGCCACTGAAGGAGCATGTGCCACCCATCCCAAATGGTGGGAGGCCATGCAGAGGCATTACAAATGCCCGATGATTGTCATAGACGCAGCCTATACAGTGGATAGCGAGACGCTGGCCCCGCGCCATAAGGCATACTATGCGGCGGAACTGAAGGAAGCCGTCAAGTTGATGGAGCAGGCCACCAAGAAGAAGTTCGACATGGACAAGCTGCGTGAGGTGGTGTCTTACTCGGACCAGGCCAGTGCGCTCTGGGACGAGATCGATGCCATGCGGGCAGCGATACCCACTCCCATAAGTCAGATTGACGTTTTCACCTGCCTGTTCCCTCTGGTCACGCTCAAGGGCACCAAAGAGGCGGTGGATTTCTACAAGCAGCTTCGAGACGAAGTGAAGACGAGGGTAGACAACAAGGTCGGTTTCGTTCCCAACGAGAGATTCCGCCTTATCTGGGACCTCTTCCCTGTCTATCACAACATGCGCCTGCTGAACTACTTCGCAGAGTTCGGTGCGGCATTTGTCACCGACCTTTATGGAAATGCGTTCAGCGGCCGCGTGGATCCCTCCGACCCCTTCGGCAGTCTGGCTAACAGATATCTCAGTTTCTTCATGCGCGCAGCGTCGTGGGGGAAGGCAGAGCTCTATAAAAAACGGGCGAAGCAGTACCATGTGGATGGCATAGTTTTCCACTCCAATCGGTGCTGCAGGAATTTCACCGCGGAACAACCGGACATAGGCGCTATTCTGAGAGATGAACTGGGTCTCCCCAGCATGTCGTTCGAAGGCAACATGGTTGACCCCAGAGGGTACGACGATGCCGGGGTCAGGTCGAAGATCGAATCCTTCATCGAGATGTTAGAGGCCCGAAAATATCCCAAGAAGTAAAGGTTAAACAAACAATAAGGGAGGAAAAACAGTGGATTTCAACCTAACTGAACAGCAACAGATGTTCAAGAATTCGGTGAAGAAGTTCACCGAGGCAGAGCTTACTCCTCTGGTCGATATAATGGATAAGCAGAACAATTTCCCCCATGAGGTTCGGCCGAAGCTGGCTGCGATGGGTCTCTACGGAGTCCCCTTTGACCCGAAATATGGAGGGGCTGGATCTGACCATGTGAGCCTGGCACTGGCGCTGGAGGAGATCGCCAAGGTTTTGGCTGCTCTGGCGATACACATACAGTTGCAGCACGTGGTGGGCGACAGGTTCAATAAGCTTGCCACCGAAGCTCAGAAAAAGCAGTGGATGATCCCAATCGCCGAGGGCAAGAAGGTCGGCTGCTTCGGCTTCACCGAGCCCGATACCGGTTCAAACCCCGAAGATGATTAAGACCGTGGCCAAGGAAGTGAAAGACGGCTATATCATAAACGGGGTCAAAAGATTCATCACCAACGCCCCCTGGGCCGATGTGATGTGCGTATTCGCTAAGCTCGAGGGCGATATCAGCCTGTTCTTCATAGAGGCGAACAGGAAGGGATTCTCCACCGGCCCTAAGATGGATAAGCTGGGGCTGAGGGGCACAGACCTTTCCGATGTGTTCTTTGAGGATGTCCATGTGCCCAAGGACCACCTCATGGGAGGCAAAGGCGGAAAGTTCGATGCTCTGAAAGATGCCATGACCATAGGCAAGCTGTGCCTCAGCGCTCAATGCGTAGGCCTGATGCAGGCTTCTCTGGAAGAGGCAATCAAATACTCCATGCATAGAATGCACTTCGATGAGCCGATATTCAATCTGCAGGCTATCCACTGGCTGCTGGCTGAGATGGCATCCAGGCTCGAGGCATCGCGCTGGTTGACCTATCGAGCCGCCTTCCTGAAAGACCAGGGCCAAGACACTATTAAAGACATGGCTATCACCAAGCTGTTCGTGACCTCAACTGCTACAGATGTCTGCAGATGGGGCATGCAGGTGCACGGTGCTTATGGCATCAGCAAGGAGTACAAGATCGAGCGCCTGTTCAGGGATGCCAAGATGTATGAATTGCTGGAAGGCACGTCTGAGATTCAGAGAGAGTTGATAGTGAAGCGTCTGCCCAGGTAAGGCAGGCTTATCAATAGGTTTCCTCTGGCGGCAGGTTCCTAGAGACTGGTCAAGGAGGACTGCGCATGGATTTCAAGCTTACAGACGAACAGGTTAAGCTGCGCAAAGAGTTTTACGACGTTTGCAAAGAGTTGGAGAAAAAGAAGCCCAACGGATTCGCTGGGCTGGAGAGCATTTACGATACCGATGAAGGCTGGCAGTATCACCTTTATTGTGCCAGAGAGTATGCCAAGAGGGGCTGGATTTCAATTGGCTGGCCCCCTGAGTATGGCGGCAAAGGCACAATTGGGGACAAGGTGTTCTTCGGTGAAGCCAGGGGATATTATGACCTCCCTGGGATAGATATCTTTGGCCCGGAGATGCTTGCCCCTACGCTTCTGGGGGTGGGCAACGAGGAGCTAAACAAGAGATTTCTGCCTGGAATCGCCTCGGGTGAAGTGCAGTGGTGCGAGTTGTGGAGCGAGCCCAACGCGGGCTCAGACCTGGCTTCTCTGACCACGTCGGCAGTGCGAAAGGGAAACGAGTACATCATAAATGGTCAGAAAATCTGGAGCACCGGCGCTCACCGCGCCCACTGGGCATTTGCTCTGGTGAGAACCGACCCCCATGCTCCCAAGAAGCAAATGGGTATCACCTTTATCCTCTTTGACATGAAGACACCGGGCGTTACTGTGAAACCGCTTTACTACATGGACCAGGCGCATGTTTACAACGAAGTCTTCCTGGATGATGTACATGTGCCTGTAGAGAATGTCGTCGGCCAGGAAAACGAGGGCTGGCGGGTCACCCAGACTTCTAGCTGGCTTCGAGAGGTCGAGCCTAGGAGCCATTATGATGATGCTTCGCCAGTTAGAAGAGCTGGTGAAGTACTGCAATGAGACTAAGGTAGGGGGCAAACTGCTGGCTCATGACCCTCTCATCCGCAGCAGGCTTTCCCAGATGGCTTGCGAGATTGAGGCGCTTCGCTGCCTTGGCTACCGGATAGCCGATGCTCAGGAAAGGAACGAGATGGCTGGGTTCGAGGCTTCCGGTGTTCATGTACTTGCCAGCGAGCTACAGGAACGCCTCTCTTGGCTGGGAGCCGACATATTGGGCCCATACGGGCAGGTCAAGCGTTCCAGATGGTCGCCGTTCCAGGGCTGGTACGAGAAGTGGTATCAACAGTCGTTTGTGCTGTTTATTGCTATGGGCACGAACGAGATACAGAGGAACATCATATCCTGGTACGGCCTGGGTCTACCCAGGATGAAATAAACAAAGTCATATGGTTTTCCCGATAGTCATCCACTCCTGATGGATGCAAGGAGACTTCATAATGGACTTCAAATTTTCAGATGAACAGTTGAAGCTGCGCAAAGAGTTTTTCGATGTTTGCAGAGACTTGGAGAAGATTAAGCCCAAGGGTTATGTAGGTCTGGAGAGCAACTACGATACCGACGAAGGCTGGGAGTACCATATTCATTGTGCCAAGGAGTTTGCCAGGAGGGGATGGCTGGCGCTGGACTGGCCGGCCCAGTATGGCGGCAGCGGCACAATGATGGATAGGGTGTTCTTCGCTGAGGCTAAGGGATATTACGATGTAGGCGGAGTTGATGTCTTCGGTGTGGATATGCTTGCTCCCACAATTCTAGGAGCGGGGAACGAGGACATAAAGAGAAGGTTTCTGCCCGGTATTGGTGCCGGAGATGTCATGTGGTGCGAGCTGTGGAGCGAGCCTAACGCCGGTTCTGACCTGGCTTCACTGACTACAACTGGTATACGCAAGGGCGATGAGTATGTGCTGAATGGTCAGAAAACCTGGAGCACCGGCGCTCATCGTGCTCACTGGGCCTTCGCTGTGGTGAGAACCAACCCTAATGCAGAAAAGAAACATCAGGGCCTTACCTTTCTGCTGTTCGATATGAAAACCCCTGGCATCACTGTGAAACCACTTTTCTATATGGAAGGCGGCCATTATTATAACGAAGTATTTCTGGACGATGTGCGCGTTCCTGTGAAGAACGTGGTAGGCGAAGAGGGCAAAGGCTGGCAGGTCACCCAGATGCTGGCTGGCTTCGAAAGGTCTAATCTGGGAGCCATTATGTGCATGCAGCGCCAGCTAGAAGACCTGGTTAAGTACTGTAACGAGACAAAGGTGAAGGGTGAGGTGCTGGCGAAAGACCCGCTGGTTCGTAACAGGCTGGCTCAGGCAGCCTGCGAGCTTGAGGCAGCCCGTTGTCTCGCCTACCGCATAGCTGATGCCCAGAGCAAGAAAGAGATGGCCCCGTTCGATGCCTCGGCAGTGAAGATAACCTCAGGTGAGCTACAGGCGCGCATGGCTCACATGGCAACAGACCTGTTTGGTCCCTATGGCCAGGTTGAGATTTCCAGATGGGCTAGACTCAATGGCTTCTTCGAGACCTGGTATCAACACCACTTCAGACTGAACGTAGCCATGGGCACCAACGAGATACAAAGAAATATCATTGCCTGGAATGGTCTGAGCCTGCCCAGGATGAAATAGAAGGACTTCGAGGGAAAAGGAGTAATACCATGAACATAGCTTTCACTGAAGAACAGGAAATGCTGCGAAAGGCAGCAAGGGATTTTCTGACTGCTGAGTGTCCCAAGAAGAAGGTAAAAGAACTCGAAGAGGACGAAGCAAAAGGGTACTCCCCTGAGATTTGGAAGAAGATGGCTGACCTGGGATGGCAGGGAATGGTTATCCCCGAGAAATACAACGGTCAGGGGATGACCTTCCAGGACTTCACAGTGCTTTTGGAGGAGATGGGAAGGAATATCCTGCCTGGCCCATTTATCTGCACCGTGATCGAAGGTGCTTACCCTATTATGGATGCCGGAACCGAGGAGCAGAAGAAAGAGTTCTTGCCCAAGATAGCCAGTGGGGAGTCCATATTTACTATGGCTCAACTTGAGCCAAATGGACTGTTCGATGCCTCCGGGGTTACGCTCAAGGCTACGCATAAGGGCGACCATTACGTCCTCGAGGGCACGAAGGTATTTGTGGAAATGGCGAACGTCGCCAATTACATAATCTGCGTTGCCAGGACCGGCAAAGGCGCTTCAGCGGATGATGGCGTCACCGTCTTCATAGTTGATGCTAAGAGCCCAGGAGTACACGTAGAAGTAATGCCTACCATAGGCATGGACAAGCTCTGCGAGGTGCAGTTCAAGAACGTCTCAGTCCCTATCAAGAACGTCCTGGGTAAGCCGGACAAGGGCTGGCACATCGTTGAGAACGTGATGCGCCGAGGCGCTATCGCCAAGTGCGCTGAGTCCGTAGGTGGCATGCAGGCTGCAGTGGATATGACTGTGGCCTATTCCAAGGAAAGGGTGCAGTACGACAGGCCCATCGGTGCGTTCCAGGCTCTGCAGCACATCATGGCTGACATGTGGACAGCTATGCAGACCAGCCGCTACATTGTTTACCAGGCAGCCTGGATGGAGTCTGAAGGCATGCCCTGCACCAAGGAAGTGGCGATGGCTAAGGCGTATGTGAACGAGAAGTACAAGTGGGTTAGCGAGAGAGGCGTGCTGCTCCATGGCGCTATCGGCACCAGCAGAGAGCACGACATACCGCTATACTTCAGAAGGGCTAAGGCTGCGGACATCCGCTATGGCGGCACCGATTTCCAGAGAGAGATCGTGGCCAACAAGATAGGCCTGATTTCCTAAGATATACAGAACAGCATGATGATTCGAACCAGAGATAATATGCTCGGAAGTCTGTGAGAGTCAGGATTGCTGACCAGACCCAAATCGCAGTCTTCCAGCTGACCGAGCACGATATGAATCAATTTGTTTCTGCCGCTCGGTTTGGCTCCAATGAAGAAGCGATCCCATCTCGTCTGCAATATGGTCTAAAGCATCTAACCCCAAACAGGGTCCTAGTCCCAGGGCACTACGGCGCAACAGGAAATCCTCTGCGGTGAGTGCTCCTTCATATTCCACGGCATGCTGCACCTGAGCCAAGATATCAGGAGAGTGGGGACAAAGTCGCTGTGCTCCACTGGGATTTTGGTTCAATAGCTCTAATACCTCTGTAAATCGCGAGCCGTAGAGAGTAGTGAGATGCGTCACTGTTTCAACTGCAATCCCTCGTTCATTTGCAGCTTTCTCAATCATTTGCTTCGTTACACTCTGAGCTCCAGGCAATGGAACTTGGTCTGTGGTGCATGTAGCTTGCGAGCCCAATTTCTTACAGACCAGGTCTACAACCTGTTCAGCTACAGCACGGTAGGCGGTTATCTTTCCACCCAATACAGATATGAAGCCGTGTGTGCCATCTTCCCTTTCGTGATCCACAAGCCTGTGGCTTCTGGAAACATCACTTGGCCTCTTACTACTCGAGCGTGCCAGAGCCCGCAGACCTGCGGATGCATAGAAAATCTCCTGAGAATCGATACTCGGAAAGATTCTTCGAACCTCTGTTAACAAATAGGTTACATCTTCCTTCTCAGCCTCTACTGAATCCAAGTCACCAGAGTAGTCAGTGTCGGTAGTTCCGATTAGTGAGTAACCCTGCCAGGGAATTACGAAGAAAAGGCGGTTGTCTGCCAGTGCAAACAACACAATGGCATTGCGCGAAATTTGTGGTGTGAGCAGATGAATTCCTTTAGTTCTCCGAATCATAGTGCTTGCGCCCTTTCCCAACATTTCGCGTAAGGAATCCACCCAATGCCCGGTTGCGTTGATTACAATCTTGCTTTGACCTCGTAAGTTTCTCCCTGACATCATATCCTGGACTTCGACACCGGACACGCCATTGCTGTTTCTCAAGAGCCCTACTACTTTGGCGTGATTTAATGTTAGTTGCCCCGTGTTCCGAAGCGGATAACACATTTTCCAAACAAAGGCGCTCCACAAAAGGCGACTGACAATCATAATAGAGATACGAGCCCACCAGCCCTCTTTGTTCCAACCCCGGCTCTAATTTCAACGTTTCGCTACGGGACAGCCTTCGGTGTGAAGGCAGGCTCTTGCGGTAGAAGAGAAGGTCATAGAGCATTAGTCCGAATGGTAGCGCCGCCCTCTGCAAAGGCCTTGTGCTGGAAATCGGGATAACGAATGCTAGTGGATGAACCAGATGAGGAGCGATGTGGAGAAGAATCTCTCGTTCACGTAAGTCCTGACGCACCAGACCCAGATCTAGCCGTTTCAAGTAACGCAGGCCTCCGTGAATTAAGCGGGATGAGCGAGAGGTGGTTCCGTAGGCGAAATCCTCCTTATCCACAAGCAACGTCCTGAAACCTCTGAGAGTAGCATCACGAGCGATACCGGCACCTATGATGCCTCCACCGATGACAATGATATCGAAGGTCTCGGCTGCAACTGCGTCAAAATCCCTCTTTAGCTTTCTCCTTACTACGTCAGCCATCTTTTGGACCTCTTCACAGCCCTATGCCAGCCCTGATAAAGAGCCCTTCGCTTCTTCTGGTCAATAGCTGGCACAAAATATCTATCTGCTTTCCAAAATGATGCGATCTCTGCACGATCCTTCCAGTATCCAATTGCCAATCCAGCGAGATATGCTGCTCCCAGGCCAGTAGTCTGCACATATCGGGGACGAGACAGTCTCACATTTAGCATGTCTGCATGGAACTGGGCAAGGAAATTATTGGCAGAGGCACCCCCATCCAAGCGAATCTCTTTGATACGCAATCCTGAATCGGATGACATCGCTTTTACTACGTCACATACCTGATAGGCTATCGACTCCAGTGCCGCTCTGACCAAATGAGACTTGCGCGTGCCTCGGGTAAGTCCTACTATTGTACCTCTTGCCTGCATATCCCAATGAGGCGCTCCAAGTCCGACAAAGGCGGGCACGAAGTAGACTCCCCCTGTATCGTTAACTTCGGTCGCCAGTCGCTCCGACTCCTTTGCATCAGTAATTAGTCCCAGCCCATCTCGTAGCCACTGGACGACAGCTCCGGCAATGAACACACTGCCTTCCAGAGCGTATTCAACACTGTCTTTGGTGCTCCAGGCTACAGTCGTTATCAAGCCATGCTTCGATTGCACCGGTTTGCTTCCCGTATTCATAAGCACGAACGCGCCGGTGCCCAGGGTGATTTTCGTCATGCCTGGTTCAAAACATGCTTGACCGAATAGAGCTGCCTGCTGGTCACCCGCGACGCCGGCGATAGGAATGCCGCTTTGCGTATAGCCAAATATACTGCTGGAAGGTCGTACCTCCGGCAGCATTGCGCTGGGCACTTTGAACAACTTGAGCAAGTCGCGGTCCCAATCCAGCGAGCGTAGGTTGAAGAGCATTGTTCGTGAAGCGTTTGAAACGTCGGTAGCATGAACTTTGCCGCCAGTGAGCTTCCAGATAAGCCAGGCGTCGACATTGGCAAAGAGTACTTTCCCCTGCTTGGCAAGCGGACGTATTCCCTCCATGTTGTCCAGTAACCAGTCCAACTTCGTGGCGGAAAAGTATGCATCTGGCATCAATCCTGTCTTGGAGCGAATCATTTCTTCAAGGCCTTGCCTCCTGAGTTCATCGCATTGTGCTGCAGTGCGTCGGCACTGCCACACGATAGCTGGGCCAATTGCGCCGCCTGTTTTTTTATCAATCAAAATTGTCGTCTCGCGCTGATTTGTTATGCCGATGGCTGCGATTTTCGCTTCGTCCACGCCGGCTTGTGTTTTCGCCTGTTCTATAGCTTGAAGAGTCTTCAGCCATATGTCCTCAGGGTCCTGCTCCACCCAGCCTGGCTGCGGATAGTACTGGTTGATTTCGGCATACCCACGCCCACATACATTTCCGCGCCTTGTCAACTACAAGCGCAGTAGTTCCTGTTGTACCCTGGTCTATGGAGAGAATGTACTGCTTCATCCTAGTCTTGGGTTCCTTTTCCTGCTAGATGTGAGCTGATAGCCAGGTTTCTACATCGGCCATGACCTTATCGTGCTCGGGCTCATTAAAAATCTCGTGGTAGAAGCCTTTGTATAGCTTTAGCGTTTTATCACGTGATCCCACAAGGTCATAAAGTATTTGGCTCCCCTCGGGGTTACAGAGCCGGTCCTCGGTTCCATGCATGATGATAATAGGCAGCTTGATCTGCGGTATAAGCGATGGCAGTCTGTCTATAGTATTGATCATTTCCGCTGCCAGACGCGCAGGTATCTTGCCCCTGTATACAAGGGGGTCATTCACATAAGCATCTACAACAGCCTTATCCTGGCTTATGGCAGTAGCATCAAGGACAGTCAAACCCATCTTGGGGGCCAATGCGGAGATCAGCCGAGCCACTGCCTTCAGTGCAGGCGAGATGCTGGAGCCTGGCTTTAAGCCCACTCCGGAGATTATGAGCCCGGCCAAATCGCGCTGATACTGGACGGCATATGCTACGGCAATGGTTGCCCCCATACTGTGACCAACGAGGAAGATTTTAAGGTTCCTGTGCTCTCGATGTACTTTTTCGAAGAACGCCCTGACGTCGCTTACATAGTCGGAGAATCTGTCAACGTAGCACCGCAATCCATCCGATTTACCGTGGCCTCGATAGTCAAAACCACAGACTGCGTATCCTCTGGGAACAAAATAGTTGACAAGGTTCGTGTAGCGGCCTCTGTGTTCAGCGAGCCCATGTACTATCATCAAAACCGCCTTGGGGTTCTGGTCCGGCAGCCAATATTGGTAGAACAAATTAAGGCCTTTGGGTTCTTTGAATGTACCTTCTATATGTTTCATTATTCCTCCACCTTGTTAGCAATGTTTCCTCAAACTAATTATATACCTCAGGGATAGTCTTTATCCATTGATATCCGGGTTCAGGATCGATTTTGATTGATACTTCATACAAAATCATCTATTATCTCCATAATAAATAGGAGAGGTGAATTGTGAGTGACAATGTGCAGCTTCAAGCCTCTCAAGGGAATAAAGGTTGTAGATTTTTGTCATGCTTGGGCAGGACCAGCATGTACTGCACTTTTGTCCGATGCCGGGGCGGACACGATCAAGGTCGAACCTATTACTGGCGACTTTTTCCGCACTGCGATGGGCGGAGCCGTGTTTGTGAATGTAAACCGGAATAAACGAGGTATCGCGCTTAATCTCAAGACGGAAGAGGGTCGTCGAATAGCTTTGAAACTACTGGAGAGTGCTGATGTTCTCGTGGAAAACTTTGTGCCTGGCGTAATGGATAGATTGGGCCTCGGCTATAAAACAATCTCCGGGATGAACCCAAGGATAATCTACTGCTCCATATCTGGGTTTGGACAACAAGGACCTTACCACAAACGCCCCAGCTTTGACCCTGTAGCCCAGGCAGTGTCAGGCATTATGTTGGCCACGGGTGAGCCTGATAGGCCGCCGGTACGAATACTTCCGCCTATGATCGACTACAGTGCAGGGATTCATGCGAGCATACGGAATTATCATCGCATTGCTTAATCGGGAGAAAACAGGCAAGGGAGAGAGAATAGATATCTCATTAATGGATATTGGTATCGCGCAGATGAGTGCATTTGTAACCTCATTACACTATGACCGGTGAGTTGCCTGAGAGAATGGGTTCTGCTCACAAGGCATGGGCCCCCTATCAAGCTTTCGAGACCAGCGATGGATGGGTGCTGATTGCTGTTGCGTCCAACAAGATGTGGGAAAATCTGTGCAAGGTGCTGAAGCTGAAAGATTTGCGCAATGATTCTCGATACGCGACGCCTGAATCGAGACGGAAGCACAGGAAGAAGCTCGCGGAGTCATTGACAAAGGTGACGCGACAATACAGAGGGATAGAGCTCGAGTCCATGCTCTCGGAAGCTGGTGTCCCAAGTGGCCAACTGAGGAATATAGGTGAAGTGGTGACCGATCCGCATGTGAAAGCACGACGTCTAATTGATGATGTGGAGTATCCTGGTCTGGGCAAGATCAAGATAGTCAAGACCCCGATATTTTTCTCCGGCCAAGCACTTAAGACACGGTCGCAGGCTCCGCAGCTTGGTGAGCACACTGCCGAGGTACTAGCAGAATTGGGATACAGCGAAGCTGATATTCAGAGACTTGGAAGATAACGGCATAGTGCGGCGAAAGAGTTCAATGATGCATCCCACGCCTCAGGACGATGAGGAAAATTAGCGATTCCAGTCAAGCAAATTGTTAAGCAATCACAAAGCGAGCACTATGAAACTTAGGCAGCTTGGAGCACCTGTTCTAGGCTCGTATTCATATAACTTCCTAAGGCTACACCTACCCCACTTGATTGACTTCATTTGGATTCCTTAGTGAATGCCGGGATACCAGTAATATTCTCCCCTATGATCAAAGTATGTATGTCATCTGTTCCTTCATAAGTATATACGCTTTCAATGTTTGCCATATGACGTATAGGAGGAAAATCATACGATATACCGTTGGCACCTAAAATCTCTCGCGCCGTTCTGGCACACATGCGAGCAACAGCAACATTGTTCTTCTTGGCCAAAGAAATTTGAGCGTGACTTGCTTTTCTTTCGTCAGCCAATCTCCCAAGTCGGTAAGCTAAGAGTTGCCCCTTGGTAATTTCTATCAGCATGTTCACCAGTTTTTCCTGTATCAACTGGTATGATGCAATTGGCGCCCCGAATTGTTTCCGCTCTTTCGCATAATTCAAGGCGGTTTCGTAACAAGACATGGCTGCTCCAATTGCCCCCCAGGATATACCGTACCGAGCTTGATTGAGACACATAAGCGCTGACCTTAGACCTCTCGCTTTTGGTAACATATTTTCAGGCCTTATTTTACAATCAGATAATACCAACGATCCCACATCCAAGGCCCTCATTGAACCCTTTTTGCTTTGGAAGGTTTGAGTGAACCCGTCCGTGCCTCGTTCTACTAAGAATCCTCTTATTCCGTCGTCCGTTTGAGCCCAAACAACTGCGAAATCCGCAATCGATGCTTCGCTTATCCACTGTTTTTCTCCGTTTATTATCCAGTACTGTCCATCTCTTCTCGCTTTTGTCTCCATTCGAGCTGGGTCTGAGCCTGCATTTGGCTCTGTGAGTCCAAAACATCCTATCTTTTCTCCGCTTGCCACCGCTCGTAACCACTTTCGCTTTTGCTCTTCTGAGCCGAATTGCCATATTGGGTACATCACCAAGCCAGATTCCACAGCCACGTAGCTTCTCAGAGCACTATCAACTCTTTCCATCTCCTGACATATAACGCCGAAGTTCATATAGCTTGAACCTGCACCTCCGTACTCCGCCGGAATGAAGGGACCAATCAAGCCAAGCTTACCAAACTTGGGAGCGAGTTCTCTCATATTGATCGGCTCTTCCTTATCGAAAGCATCTACAATGCGCGATTCGCATTCATCTTCCAAGAGTTTACGTACTGACTGTCTGAGCATCTTTTCCTCGTCAGTAAGTAACTCGTCTATGTTGTAGTAATCTACACCCTTAAAAGACATAACGACCTCGACCAGCCCCCGATTATTGCGCCACTTCTAGATTATTTAGAGTTGCTGACATTTGGCGATAGGATAGTGCATCATTATCTCATAGAGCCTTGCCCGGCTTGGCGCAGCATGTTCCTTACTAGTGTGCGCGGCTACCACTTCGAAAGGATTTCATCCCAGAAGGCATATATGCCCTTCTTATCCCGTCCACCGGTGTAGCCGGCTCTGACCATCATCCTTATCAGTGGGTGCACATAGCCTTTCTCTGGTCCCAGTTCCCTAACAGCGTCAGCCTCAGAAGGCTACTGCTATGCCCCAACCTCCGGTCATATCTGTCAACTCCAGAGGTCCCTTAGGCAGGTTATATCCTAGTTTCAGAGCCTTGTCTATATCCTGGGGCGTAGCTACTCTCTCCCAGACCATCTGCAGCGCCTCGTTTCTCATCGCCCGATACGCCCGGTTGGCTAGAAAACCATAGCTAGAGTCGCGGCATACAATCGGCTCTTTTCCAAGTTTCCGGGCCAAGTCACAGGTCAACTGTGTTGTTTCGTCTGATGACAGCGTTCCCCTGACAACTTCTACAAGTCTCATAACAGCAACAGGATTAAAGAAGTGCATGCCTATTACCTTATCTGGTCTGCTAGTGGCACGCCCCAAGTCAGTTATGTTCAGATTGGATGTGTTTGAAGCGAGACAAGCATTGGCGGGCGCAGCTTCATCCAGTTGCCTGAATACCTTTTGCTTTATGTTCATGTTTTCAAGGACTGCCTCTACTATGAAATCGGCGTTTGCGGCCTCAGATATTTCCGTGGTTCCCTTGATCCTGTTCATGACCTGCTCAGCTTCTTCCTGGGACATCTTACCCTTGTCCACGAAGAAACGCTTCAAGCTACTGCCTATGGCTTTAAAACCTTTTGCTAGTAGCTCCTCGTCCATGTCCCACATCACTACAGGGTATCCCCCAACCCTGGCCATAATCTCCGCAATCTGGGCACCCATTAGTCCGGAACCGATTATGCTGACCTTCTTCACTTCCTTCAGACTCATTGCTTTCACCTCTGACATTTTTGGGCCTCCCTGAGCAACAATCACAGCGATCCCTTCAATGCCACGTAACACCGGCTTGCGTCCTCATAACCCATGGAATGAGGCTACTTTCTTTCCACTATGGCACAGATTGCCAGCCCGCCTCCACCACAAATGGCCTCCAGCCCATACTTAGCATCGCGCCTCTTCATCTCATGAAGCAATGTCACCATCCTCATGGTGCCGGTAGCACCGATCGGATGGCCAAGGGAAATGCCAGAACCGTTGACGTTCACCTTCTCCCAGTGCGCTTCGGGCAACTTCAGATACTTCAGATCCGCCAGGACCTGTGCAGCAAAAGCCTCTTGGATCTCGATTAGGTCTATTTCGTCTAGCCTGAGCCCTGCCTTTCTCAACGCTTTGTTCACTGCTATGGGCACTCCTCGGTAGGTGCGGGTCGGGTCAGTCCCGGCAACCGCGAAAGCCCTAAGGTAGGCCATTGGTTCAACCCCGAGATCCTTTGCCTTCTCCGGAGTAGTAACGACACAGGCTGCAGCCCCGTCGTTCTCAGTGGATGAGTTGCCAGCAGTACAGACTCCGCCAAGAATAGGCCGTAGATTCGCTAGAGATTCCAATGCAGTGTCAGGCCGAGGTGTCTCATCGGTGTCCACTATCTTAGGTGCCCCCTTTTTCTGGGGAATCGACACCGGAACAATCTCTTCTCGGAATATACCCGAGTCTATCGCAGCGCAGGCCTTCTGGTGGCTTCTCAAGGCCCACTTGTCACACTCTTCACGGGTGATGCCTTCTTCCTGCGCTGCCGTCTCAGCCCAGCTCATCATGCTGGGCAGGACTCCATACCTAGCGATGGGTTGGGACATAACCCGGCAGCGCTGTAGTCTGTCGTACATCGGTATTCCCCACGTAGCTAACGAACCGTGACCCCTGGGCATATCACCCTCTCCACCGATACCCCACCTCACAGAGCCTTGCAAGTAGAACTCCGCCGTGCTCATACTCTCCACGCCACCGGCAACCACGATATCTGCATTTTCACTCTGGATTTCCATAGCTGAGAAGCAGACTGCATCTAGTCCGCCACAGCAACGGCGGTCCAGGGTGATGCCTGTTACCTCTTCTGGCCATCCTGCAGTAAGCAGGCCCATCCGGGCTATGTTGACGTATTCACCGCTCTGATAGGCTTGAGCCATGACCACGTCATCGACTGATGCAGGGTCAACCTTGGCACGCTTTGCCGCCTCGTTGAGTACCAGGGCGGCCAACTCGTAGGCTGGTACGCTTCTCAGAGAACCCATGTACGAGCCAATCGGCGTCCGCACCGCACTTACAATTACGACCTCTCTCATCGTGTTACCTCGGATCTTAGTATCAACTCATCACTCAACATTTGTGTCTTATCGGTTTATGCCGATGCCCGGCCGTACTCTCCTCTTGTTTTAGTAGTATGTCTGACTGAGAGGCAAAGTCCTTGTCTAGAGTAGGAAAGAGGGAGCTGGGCACATTTTTGTTGGTACACCTCATCTGCCCTGCCAGTATACGACATCTATCTGCCTTTATTCAAGGCGAAACCTTCGAAGGTTGCCTAGCCAACGCCTATCTCCCTTGAGATGACCACCTGCTGAATCTCCGAGGTACCTTCGACAGTTGTGCCAAGACGAGCGTCGCGGTAGTATCTCTGGATAGGCGAATCCGTAGTGAAACCATAGCCACCGTGTATCTGCATAGCTTCGCCGGTTACGCGCTGGGCCATCTCGCTGGCGAAGAGCTTGGCCATGGCGGCCTCTTTGACACAGCGGACGCCTTGGTCATGGAGCCATGCGGCATGGTAGACTAGCCATCGTGCGGCCTCCAGGTCCAGGGCCATCCTGGCCAGCTTGAAGGCGATAGCCTGGAAGTTGCCTATGGGCCGGCCGAATTGGCGCCTGTTCTGGGCATAGCTGGAGTGATGCATCATAGGCTGCAGTACCAAGGCCCAGGCTTCTGGCTCCGTGGGTTATCCTACCCCCGGTAAGTGCCTCCATCAGATAGGGAAAGCCGCGACCTTCTTCACCCACCAGATCCTCCTGCGAAACTGCTACGCTGTCGTAGGTCAGTTCGCCCGTCGAGGAAGCGCGCATGCAGAACTTGTGCATTTTGCTGACGCTGAAGCCGGCAGTCTCCTTTTCCACGATGAACAGGCTCACGCCGCCCCGAGCTCCCTTTGCCTTGTCGGTATAGGCTGCCGTCAGGACGAAATCGGCTATGGGACCATTTGTGATGAAGATCTTGGTGCCGTTTATGATGTAGCCATTCCCATTTTTGGTTGCGCGAGTCTCAATCGCAGAGGCATCAGAGCCCGCGTTGGGCTCAGTCAGCGCAAAGGCCCCGATCTTCTGCCCCTTTATCGCTGGCACCAAGTACTTCTGCCTCTGGTCCTCATTGCCATGCCGATAAATGGCGGAAGTCGCTATCCCTGACTGTACCATGATTCCACTGGCTATTCCTAGGCAGATTCGTCCCAGTTCCTCCATGGCGATGCATTCGCCGATCTTTCCCATGCCACCACCGCCGTACTCGGGAGGATACCCAACACATAGGTAACCCATGGCACCCATTTTAGTGAATAGCTGGACGGGAAAGGTCTCCCTTTCCTCAGCCTCATTGACCAAGGGAGCTATCTCTTTTTCTGCGAAATTCCTTATCGCGTCCTTAAACATTCTCTGTTCTTCATTTAATTCGAAGTTCATATTTAGACAATACCTCCTTCCAGGGTTCGGTAACCTACTTGACGCAGCAGCACGATTGAACAAACCCAATAGTCATTGTCCTAGATTTGCCTATCCAGAGGCATGCGTTGGCCATTTAGGTGCGGACAGTCGTGCGACCAGATGTTCATGGCTTCTGCTGTTGTGCATATCATTATAGCAAGTGTATGTAGTTAGCGAAACTCGGGCACTGTAGCTTTGCGGTGTCAATGTTACTAATTGTATGTAGTCAACGAAAGTGGGACGGTTTGGCCCTTGAAATTGATGGACACTTAGAGGCCCTTTCTCTGCTCTCTGGCTGTTTTACTATAGTCTCTTCTATCTTGCTTGTAATGTCCTGCTTTTGGCCTCTTTCCTTCTCTGTATTACCTCCAGATGCCTACCTGTGTAGACGTCGTAGGGTGTGACATCGCCAAGCCCCTCGTGATAGCGCCCGTAGTTATAGTACTTGATGAACGCTGTGATCGTCTCCCTTAGCTCGCCCGGCATATGCCCTTGCCTGAGCCAGAATCTTATCTTCTTCCTCAGGTCTGAGCCTTTTCCAGGGGATAGGCGAACCACCTTCGCTACAACCTGCTTGGAAGTTTCTGAAGGCTATTTTCGAAGCTGTGAGGGGGCCAAAACCTCGATTCCAAAACCTTAACTTGGTGCCCTACCTTCTCCTTGGCTTAGACTAGTTAAGGACTCATCACCAAGACCCTCGACCGCTGGTATTATAACAAACAGGGGCTTTTTCTGCAATTTCTGTGATGTGGGTGTGACTTTGATGTGATCTCGAAATCGTGGGCACCAGGCGGCTGTCGCCCAAGTATCAACAACCAATAGAAACCGTGACTAGAGCCGAGGTTTCTAGAATTCTTGAATCGAATTTAGCAACTACTTCGTGGTGCTGATGTCAACACCTGCATCACTTTGTGCAAGTTCGCTGCTGGTGTCCCCAACGGCACTTCCCATTCGGAGGCGATGAAAAAGCGGCTACCTGTGCTCCTGTCCAGCAGCTCCAAAGTGGCTTTCTCTACACCATCTGCGGGCCCGAGTAGTGCAGACTGGGGTAGGCACCTCCCGAGAAGCTTTCCATCGAGTTGCGAGGCGGTTTTGATTTCTGAGATAGGATTCGCCAGCGAAAAACCGTCGGCCTCTAATTGAAAAAGGCTAGAATTTTGTCCGCGGGAACCAGAGGAACACGCCCGGTCAATAATATGAGAGGCGCATCGTAGAAGTTGACTAGGTTACGCAGGGTCTTCAGCAGCGGCTGAACCTTGGGATAATGCAGCGGATAGGTTAAGGCCAGGGCGCTGTCAGCCAGGATAACAGCGTCGAACTTCAGTTCGCCATAGGCTCTGGCCGACGCCAAACCGATTTTCTCCGATATTTCGAGCGCCTTTTGGGACGCCAGGGTACCTTCCCCAGGGCGTGAATAAAGTCATCACCCATCAAGTGCTTGCCCAGGGTTATAGGGCCTGTGATAACTCCCAGAAGCGCCGCATCTCTACTCGCAGTCAGCGACAGTCTCTTGGCGGCCTCCAGCACCACGGGAATCCTGCCCTTGCTCTCGATTGAGGAGATATCTAGGCTTTCCGGGTTCTCACCATCCAGCACGTGTGAAACGACCTTGGGCGGCTCTTTATCCCGCCACTCTACGCGGCAGCCGCAGGCCTCCGCCTCCAGGGTGGTATCAAGCAGAACCGCTATACCGTCGTATTTGAAAAGACGCTGGCAGGCTTGCAGAGAGTTGGCGAGTGTGGTGGGATCTGAGAACAATTTTTGAACGGGCACCTGCATAAACTGTGCGGCGGCGGTTGCCATATAGGGGATGAAGGGTGGCCGGCTTACCGGTTTGCCTGCGACAAGGGAACGAACCAGCTCCTTGGAGGTCAGCTGGCATGGCTTATTTTATCCCTTCGGGCCAAGGACCATAGGAGCGAATGATGTCCTCGCGTGGCTGTTTCTGCGACCACTCCTTCATGAACTCGTGGTAGGGCTTGCCTTCTCGCTTCCTGCGCTCGCGCTCCTGCTCACGAAGTTTTTTGGTCTCGGCGTAATCTATTTCCAATGTCTCCTCGTTGAAGGCAACGCGATATACAGTTCTGGCTGCCCAGGGCGACACTATTTTCTTTATTAAATCGTCTACCACCAGCCTGGGCTCTCGTTCCAGCACATCGCCATAGCCGCCTGACGAGCCTGAGCCACAGGCTATGCCATCGCTGTTCATAAAGAAATCCTGTGGGACAAATTGTGTTGCCTTGAAATTAATCTGCTTGCTGGCTGCCAGCTCGGTATAGCTTGTGGGTATGTCCTCGCCTGCCTTCTGGAAAATGGGCTGCCAGTCGGTGTTTCTGATTTCGAGCAGC
>CAVSBN010000015.1:0-7856 GCA_963726225.1 uncultured Chloroflexia bacterium | reverse complement strand
CGTCAGAATGTGTGATTTTGGGTTTCTCCACGTGGCAGTGATATAATTTGCTATCATGTTTGCTCGGGATGGAGGCGGTTGGCCGAAGGCTTGAGCCGGCAGCAATATTTTGGTTAACGCTGTGAGCAGTGACAAGGAGCGACTGGAGTGGAAGAGGTAGAGCGTTCTACCGCGAGAAGGACCGCATTTGTCCGGGACTGGACAAAGGGTAGCATTATTGGCAACCTCTGGTCTCTATCCTGGCCTATTTTCATAAGTAGTAGCCTCAATATGCTGGGCCCTACCATTGACATGATATGGGTAGGAAAGCTTGGGTCAGCCGCGGTTGCCGGGGTGGGCCTGGCCGCTCTGGCTGTCATGTTGGTGAACTCGATGGTGATGGGGATCTTTATGGGTTTAGGCGCCTTGGTTGCTCGCTATGTAGGGGCCGGCGATACAGATGGTGCCAATCGAGCAGCCAGGCAAGCCTTTGTTCTTAGCGTTGCCCTCTCCATAGTTATGGCATTAATCGGTTTCTTCTTCGCTGAGCCAATGTTAGGACTATTTGGGGTGTCGGCTGATGTTGTTGCCCAGGGTGCGGCCTACCTGCGCATAAGTTTTGTGGGCATGGTGACTATGGTCTTTCTATGGATGACTGGCAGCGCTATGCAGGCCTCAGGTGATACGGTAAATCCGATGAGGCTAGCCGTCGTCTCCATAATTCTGCGTGTGGCCCTTTGTCCGTTTCTGGTCTTTGGCTGGTGGCTATTTCCTCGCCTGGGCGTCAGTGGCGCCGCGTTAGCCGGTGTCTTTTCTTCAGGCTTGGGCGGGGCTATCGGACTGTGGTTCCTCCTTACCGGGCGTACTCGGTTGACGCTTGACTTCAAGAACTTTCGCTTTGATCCTAAAATTATATGGCGCATTGTCAAGATTGGTCTTCCGGCCTCCGTCAACAATATGCAAGGTAGCCTGGTCGGCCTGGTGATTATGGCGTTCATTGCCCCCTTCGGCACCATGGCGGTAGCGGCTCATAGCATAATGTCAAGGGTAGAGATGGTGGTATTTATGCCCGGTATGGGATTTGGGCAGGGGGCGGCTGTGCTGGTGGGGCAGCACCTGGGGGCGCGCCAACCCGAGCATGCCGAGAAGAGCGGCTGGCTGGCGACCGGCTTGGTGGAGGCTATTACGGTTGCCGTTGCGGTGGCCTTATTCCTGTGGCCCGAAGGAATAGTCCGTATCTTCAACACCGAGCCTGGAGTTGTCGAGATTGGCAGCACCTTCATTAGGATAGCGGCTGTAGGTTACCTATTTGTTGGCGTTTCCCTGGTATTAGCGACATGCCTTAGCTTGGCTGGCGATACCGTAGTACCGATGGCGGCGGGCCTGATAAGCATGTGGGCGGCGCAGATTCCCCTGGCGTACTTTCTACCGCGGGTGAGTGCTCTCGGTGTCTATGGGGTACGCTGGGCGATGGTGATTGCCATGGTGATGAGGGCAGTTACCTACCTAATCTATTTCCGACTGGGGCCGTGGAAGCGTAAGAGGGTCTAACACAAAAAGATTTCCTAATTGCTTGTCAAGTCCTCATTTGACCCATTGATTATCCGGTGGTGACCGAGTAAACTGGCATCGGGGAGGTCGGAGTATGTCTGGACTGAGGAGCTTCGGCTGCCTCGCGCGTTCCACGACGCTGAGGCCTCCCCTCATGTGATTTGCGATGCCGGCGAGCCTGGCGAATCTCTTCGGACACCCGAAATCGGGATTGAATGAGCTCGATCGCTTCGGTCTTACTCACCGGTCTACCATCGATGTCCCTCAGTTCGTACGGCCTGTCATTCTGCAACACGGTGAGTATTCTGGCCGCCAAATGACTCATGACCGCGCCCATAGCCTGCAAGTGTGTCTTGCCATGGTGGACCATCTCTCGATAATACAGATAGGCGAGCTGAGGATCGTATCTCCGAGCAATGTCTCCTGCCTGGTAGAGCGCCCGTTTCATCATTGCAGGACCTGCCTTGGTCATTCTCAGTCCTTTGCCCTCACTATCCGACGACTGGTTCGCCCCAGGCACGACGCCTGTCCAGTTCGCGAAGGCAGATTGACTTCGGAACCGATGCGGGTCCCCGATCACGGCTAGAAAGACCTGCGCCGTTCTTACTCCGATTCCAGGAATAGTACGAAGATTGTCGCTGGGGTGAAGACGGCGGTAAAGTTCCTCGACACGCTTCGATACACCCTCCACTTCGGTTTCTTCCGCGTCCATCAGCCTCAGTTCTCTGGCGATCTCATCCTGAAGGTCATTGAAAAAGTCCTCGTTGACCATGCCGGCAGCTTCCGCCCGCTTGTAGAATTCGGAGAGTGTCTGGCAAGTACGGTAGAGTCGATGGGACTGAGCCTGAGATCCCCGGGCATACACTCCAGCCAAGAAGTCTTGCAGAGCCTGCTTCCCGTCACGGACCACAGCGAACGGGTTTAGCCTGGAACGGTAGAAAGCCCTGGCATGTACCGACCATTCGTTGGTAAAGGCCGCTCGCAGACCGGGCAGGTAGCCTTCCACTATTGCACCGATCCGGTTCTTACGGATGGTGATGCTTTTCATCAGGCGTTCCCGCTGCCGGGTTAGCCGCTGCAGCGCATGATATTCCGCTGGTGGAAGATATGCCTCTTCCAGTTGCTCGGCGTCGATGAATGGCATCTTGGCCAGTGTCACGCCATCTACCCGATCGCTCTTGGCATGACCGTGGATGTATTTCCTGAGAGCAGCTACCTTCTGCAATCTCGCCTTCACCAGCCGACTCTCAGGATGGCGGGCACGCAGATATGTTGCCAGGGGAATCCAGGCTAACCCGGTTGGTTCGAAAACGATGGTGGGAGCGGCGCCATCCGAGAAAACATGCTTCTCCAGTGTCTCCAGCCCCTCCATGGTGCTGTCAAAGGTGAAGCTGTCACAAGGTCTGGCTTGTTCGTCCAGACAGCGGGCTTGATGGCGGCCGGTGCGACTGAGATCGATGCCGACACTGCTGATCAATGAGATCTCCTCCATACCTATTCGGGCCCTGTGAGCTTTGGCCGGTCCCTCTGCCCATGCTTGCGTCTTTGATACGGGGCGTTTTCTGCAAACCCCCAATTTCCTTAATCGGGCCACCTGAGGGCCGGCAGGCAGTCTTTTTGTCGGGGCAGTCTTCACTCCCCAGCCAGATTATGCCGCCTCACCGGATCCCGTCAGGTCTATTCTAGCCCGGCCGCAACATAATACAAGCCATTTTGTTCGGCGTGGCGACAATCTGTACTCCCTGTACCCGACACAAACCAAGCTGTGGTTGCCTCCGGTAGGGATTTCTGTTACAGTCATATAAAACAAATTAAGGAGGGAGGCGGTTGGTTAAGGTGAAGGGAAGCTTCTCCGTGAGCTTGCTATCTCTTAATCAGCCGGTTCGAGGTTCGAGCCCTCGGCGGCTCAGTGAATCTAATTCTGCGTTTTCGTTAAACAACTTTTTGCAAAATCAGGGTGTCTGAACACCGGTCTACCAGTCGGGTGGCATGGACAAGGTTACTGTCGGCGACTTCAACCGGAATCCACAGAAGACTCTGGGGCTGTTGCCGGTATTCATTTTTTGTTGCACAGTAGAGTATAATATGGTATTAGTTCATTCCGGCGTTCGACGAGAAAGGGTTCATATGGTACAGGGTGCCACCTCTGAGACGGAGAGAAAGATTATATCCATTCTCAAGGTGCTAAGCGAGTCCTCTGAGCCGCTAGGCTCAATCACGATTGCTCGTGAACTTGAACGACACGGGATTTTTTTAAGCGAACGAGCGATTAGATACCATCTGAGGATAACTGATGAGCGTGGTTATACCCAGCCACTGGGTCGTGATGGCAGAATGCTCACCCCACAAGGGCTTGAGGAGCTTAGAATGGCTTTAGCACCAGAGCAAGTCGGTTTCATAGAGGATAAGCTTGAACTCCTGGCCTTCCACACTACCTTTGACCCGCAAAGACGAAGTGGCCAGATTCCGATAAATACTTCTCTCATTGACAAAGACAAGTTCAAAAAGGCATTGTCAGCCATGAGTAGTGTATTCAAGGTCGGAATGTGTGTCAGCGATTTGGTAGCAATAGCATCTGAAGGGGAAAGACTTGGTTCGGTAGTTATCCCAGGTGGGAAAATAGGGCTGGCCACTGTCTGTAGCGTGGTCGTAAACGGCGTACTTCTTAAGAGTGGTGTCCCGGTAAACTCCAGGTTTGGCGGAGTGCTTGAAGTCCAGAATTCAAAACCAAGGCGGTTCGTCGCTATAATCAACTACTCCGGCACTTCCCTTGACCCCTCTGAGCAATATATCCGCGCCAGGATGACCAGTGTCAGCGCAGCCGCGAAAACGGGCAACGGTAAGATACTGGCCAATTTCCGTGAAATACCGTCTCCGTCAAGAGCAATTGTTGAGGAGAAGATTGCTCTACTCAAGGATGCCGGCATCAAGGGTGTTTATGTCCTGGGTAATACCAGTGAGCCAGTGTGTCAGATTGCGGTAGGTCTGAATCGAGTTGGCATGGTGCTTCTGGGCGGCTTAAACCCGGTGGCGGCCGCCTTTGAGGCAGGAATTGAGGTCGAAAATATCGGCGAAAGCGGACTGATTGATTTTGAGCGGCTAATCAGCTTCTGGCAGCTCTAGCTGAATATCTCCTCAAACAGATTAGGTGGTTCAGTGCTAGAAGGATTGAGAAATGAGTGATGTTCAATTGAGCCAGAACCTGGGATTTCTGCGCGTCGGCGGCGCAGTCCCCGAGCTTCGCGTCGCCAACATTGATTTCAATGTTGCCGCCATTATCGAACTCTTGAGGAAAGCGAGAAACGAGGGCGCGCAGGTAGTAACTTTTCCGGAGATGGCTCTGACGGGTTATACGCTCGGGGATTTGATACAACAGCAGGCGCTACTGTTGAAGGCGGAAGAGGGATTGCGTGACATTCTGAACGAACGCTCCGAAAGCGCCATGGTTGTCGTCGTGGGGATGCCACTATCTGTTGACCAGAAGATTTTTAACTGTGCTGTAGTATTGAACTCCGGGCGTATCCTCGGAGTGATACCCAAGACCTTCTTACCTTCATACAGAGAGTTCTACGAGGGCCGATGGTTCTCACCCAGCACGGATGCTCGCTCAAACACTATTGAATTAGCGGGACAGCGAGTCCCCTTCGGAACAGACATCCTCTTTGGATTGCGAGGGATTCCCTCAGCGATTATCGGAGTAGAGATTTGTGAAGACCTCTGGGTTCCCCTCTCACCTCATGAATATCAGGCAATAGCCGGAGCGACAGTGCTTCTCAATCTTTCGGCCAGCAACGAAGTGCTCGGGAAGTCAGACTGGCGCCGGACAATGGTATCCTCTGAGTCCGGCCGGTGCATAGCCGCCGGCTGTTATGCATCGTCCGGTATTGGAGAGTCATCCAATGATGTCATCTACGGTGGACATGCCATTATCGCCGAAAACGGGGTCATACTCCAGGAATCAAACCGCCTGTCATCGGGTTCTCAGCTTGTAATCTGCGACATCGACCTTGAGCGGCTGGCCCACGACCGTCGTGTCGCCACGAGCTTCCATGATATCTCCAAGCCGCCAAAAACGTTTAGAGTTATTGAAACAGAAGTCCAGGATTTCATCCCTCGTAAGCTTTGGCGGACACTAGACCCCCACCCCTTTGTTCCGGCAGACCCGGCTAGAAGGGCAGAGAGATGCCAAGACATCTTTTCCATGCAGGTAGCGGCCCTCGCCAAGAAGCTCTCCGGGGCTGATATAAGCCAGGTGGTGTTGGGAATCTCCGGCGGGCTCGACTCAACATTGGCACTCCTGGTGGCCGTAAAGACGATGGATTTTCTTGGTTTACCCCGAAGTAATGTTCATGCTTACACCCTTCCCGGTTTTGGCACTACCCGAAGAACCAAAGTGAATGCGACGAAGTTGTGCCAGGCACTGGGAGTGACTTTTGAACAAGTAGACATCACGAGGACCTCCCGGTCACACTTGAGAGACCTGGGGCACGAAGGACAGGAAGATGTGGTTTTTGAAAATGTACAGGCTCGCTATCGCACCGAATTCCTCTTCAACAAAGCTAACGAGCTTAATGGGATTGCCCTGGGAACAGGCGACCTCACTGAAGTTGCCCTGGGATGGAGCACCTTCGCTGGAGACCACATCTCGCATTACCATGTCAATGTGTCTGTACCCAAGACACTCGTCCGTTTTCTCGTGCGGTGGGTCGCCGACGAGGAGTTGGCTGACTCCCCAGCACAAAAGGTTTTGTATGATATCTTGGAAACGCCGATTTCTCCAGAGTTGCTCCGGCCGGAGAAAGGCGAGATTGCGCAAAAGAGTGAGGAAATCATCGGACCGGTTGAGCTAGCCGACTTCTACCTTTATCCCTTCATTCGCTTTGGAATGCGACCGGGCAGAATTCTTTATTTGGCCGACGAAGTGAGAAAACGGGGGCTCTTTGAAGGCCAGTACACACTTGATGACTTATATAGATGGCTCAAGAGTTTTATTGAAAGGTTCTTTGCCAACCAGTTTAAGAGAACATGCCTTCCGGAAGGACCGAAGGTTGGCTCGGTAAGCCTGTCTCCCCGGGGAGACTGGAGGATGCCCTCGGACGCCGAGACCAAGCTCTGGCTCGAGGACCTGGAAGCGATGTACCTCAAGCTACGCGAGTAACAGTCATGCTACCAGTAAACCTAAGTGCTCAATTGCACGAAAGCTTGTTTCGTGACTTAACGAAATAGTAGATTGTTACCCCACAATTTGGCTAATTGTGACATCGTAAAGCCGAAATAAGTGTCTGAACCTAGCGCCGCATATCTGCGTGCTCTCACAGGATAGTACACTATGTTTTAGCCGGGAGTCATCAACCCTTATACTAGTAGTCGAAATTTCCGCAAGAGGCTCTTGACATGGTTGAGAAAAATAAATATAATAATAGTGAGCGGCATGCGGTTGCCGCATGCCGCTCACTAAAAGACGGGACACCGGGATATCCACAACTTAGAAAACGGACAATATGATGTATCAGGATTAATACGAACTCTCAATGAAGGCGTAATGTTATGAACAACCAACCTTTGAAGGTTTATCTTTTTTGCTGTTCATCCAGCTTTGACACGTTGGAATCGGTGCTGCATTACAGCGAACATAAAGGCGAACTGAAAACCATCCCGTTGCCCTGTTCGGGGAAAATTGATATTCTCTATTTAACCAAAGCATTTGAAACCGGTGCGGATGGGGTGGCGATAGTAATGTGCAAACAAGGTGAGTGTCGATACCTTGAGGGCAACCTGCGGGCAAGGAAACGGGCGGAAGCCGTCGATGCGCTGCTTGAGGAGATTGGACTAGGTAAAGGGCGAATAGTAATCATTCAAATGAAAGACAAGGGGGTCGAGCAAGTCATCCGCGAAGTAGAGGATTTCCGTGCCAGGATAAAGTCTTTGCCGAGGCGGGTGCCAAATGCCGATATCCAAGTACCGACATCCTAATATTAAACTGTCTTCATCTACATAAGGAGAGCACGGTATGAAACCTGATAGCAGACTCGCCAAGAAAATAGAGAGTGGAGATTTCATTGTTACTGCAGAGTATCTGCCACGAGCTGGGACTGATGCGTCAGTTATTGAAGCCTGTGCCAGCGCTTTGAGCCATGGGCCGGTGGCTGTGAACGTAGCTGATAACCATTATGGAGTGGCAATGTCTAGTCTGGCGGCATCTGTTGCTTTGAGCCGATTCGGAGTAGAACCGGTGTACCAGATTGTCACGCGAGACAGGAACCGCATTGCGCTTCAATCGGATATGCTGGGCGCGGCATTCCTGGGCATTAAAAATATACTGTGTC
>CAVSBN010000014.1:0-78361 GCA_963726225.1 uncultured Chloroflexia bacterium | reverse complement strand
GTGTATGGTATCAACCACCGCGCCCTCGGTTTTTCGAGAGTGCCTTGAGGCGGCCGCGATATTGTATGTGTAAGGAGCACCTTCCTTCCTGATGACCTCGACCTCTTTCACAAAGCTGTGGATAAAAGCGTTCTGCTGTGGTAGGGGACTATTAGTCAGCGTGCCCTTGAGGTGCCCCACATAGCTCTTCACTAACTTCTTATCGCCAGCTCTCTTGCCCCCGCTCATGCCGCTTGTCAGCCTGGCCTTCTATTGACCTTGCAACTAGATTCTGATAGAATCCTTCATTGAGCGGGGACTATATAAGGACGCGTAACCAGCTGGTTCTGCTGCCCAGGAGGAAAATCATGAAACAGAGAACACAAAACAAACTGGTTCCCAGCCTCACTAGTGCGCTGGGGAGCTCTGAATTGCAAATCCTTGACATCATCTGGCGTACGGGAGGAGCGACGGTTCGCGAGGTTTTCGAAGAGGTCCGTAAGACCAGGAACATAACTCTGCCAGCGGTAATGCTATCCATGAACAGGCTGGCAAAGCGGGGCGTACTGAATAAGCTCCCTGGCGAGCGGGGAGCTATGTATCAGCCCCTGATTTCAAGGCATGAGATGGCGACCTCTCTTCTGGGCGATTTGGTAGACAAGGTCCTTCAAGGAAGTGCTAGACCCGTCCTGTCCAGCTTCGTTGAGCGGCTGAATGATAGGGAACTCGACCGAACTATTGGAACTGGTAAACAGACGCCGGGGTTCCTAGCTATCCAGAGAGCGAGGGCCAACAGTGGGAATTGCGGATTTCCTGTTGCGAGTTCTCTTCTGGCACATAGTTCCCTCGCTGACCAGTGTTCTCCTTGTCTTTGGCTTTCTAAGCCTAATAACTCGACTTCTCAGGGTGCGAGAGCCCAACTGGCTGTACTGGCTGTTTTTCATACCGCTTATCAAGGGAGTAATGATTCTTGTCCGAGGGGCCCCTCAACTGCCTCCAACTGACGTCACGAAGTCTATAATGGCGGCGTTGAGGCTCTGGGACCCTTTCGATCTCATATCTGCCCCCGCTGCTCTAGAAACGACGCCAGCCGTTTTCGATTCTCCGACAACTATTGCGCTAGCCGTCACGCTGTTTTCGTTGCTCGTCGGTGTGCTGCTGTGGAGGTGGGCCAGCCTTACCTTTTTCTACCGCTCTCTGGCCCGGTCCGAAAAGCTGGAGAGGCACGATGCTCCCAGGGTTTTTCAGACCTTGGATAGCCTTGTCCGTGAGATGCACACGCCTTATCCGGAGGTGATAGTCAGCGACAAGAACTATCTGTTTCCCTGCACCATCGGAATTCGTCACCCGGTCATTGTCCTGTCCCCCGAACTTATCGAGGAGAGCTCCGACGAGGTCCTGGAGGCTATGCTAGCCCATGAGCTGGCGCATTTGAAAAGGAGAGACAACATCTTTCACTGGATATTCGTTTTGCTCCGGGACCTCCTCTTCTTTAACCCCTTTGCTCACCTCGTTTTTGCCAGAGTCATGCTGGCAAAGGAGGAAGATTGTGACCGCATTGCCCTGGCAGCTACGCAGAAGCCCAAAGCCCTGGAAAGTGCCATCCTCAACGCTTCATTGCTAGCCGCAAAGAAACGACTCAGACCTCTCCCCGGCGACCTATCAAGGACGGGGGGCTTGCTTTCCCCGGGTGTTGCCGTGAAGCAAAGAATCGTAGTCTTAGAGCGTGTCGGAGGTAGGCACAGGAGTGCAGCTTGGGCAAAGGCTCTCGTGGTCGTGCTAGCTGCTTTTGCCATGGTGTTGAATATTCATTTTTTCCTTGTTTTCCTTCAGCCATTCCTCGCCGTCCAGTTTTAGCTGCAAACGAGTTTCGGATGAAGTTTCCTCTTCTATTGCGAACTGCCCGCTTCAGGTGAGCCAGGCAATCTCTACTATGGTGTTGCACATGGCGTTTCTCAAATGTGAATTAACACAATGAGTGTTAAGTGGGGACTATATAGTTACCCATTGACAAACCCAGTCTTTTGTGTTAGCATTTGAGGCGTACTAAGGGCTGGTAGGCACAAGCAGAGGTTCTGGCATCAATATGGTACTATGATGTGAACAGGACATTGGGTGCGTCAGCCCAAATCCTGTTGCTGCTAAGAGTGGGAGCCAGCTTGCGTACTGCGAGAGCACAAAGGAGGTGAGGTCATGAAGTCGTTGAATCCTACTGGACGCTTGTGGCATGTTCGAATGAGAAAGGGCTTGACAGCAGACATGGTAGGGCCCATGTGCTGCTGGTACTGGTTCTTCTGCTGGTGGTGACCGCAGTTGACATTGAATAGGTTTGCATAGTTCAAGCAAGGCTGGGATAGAAGAGGCCCATCTAGGGCTTTTGGCACCTAGATTGGGCTTACTCTCAAGACTGCGTGCAGTGTGCTAGCTGGCTCCAATTAACCTTTTGCACTTGTGAGAGAGGCAAGGGCTATGCATGTTTCAAAATACGTTGTCTATCAGGATTTAGACAAGGACCACGCTTTGATTGCCAGCTCTCTTACCGGTGCCGTCGACCTACTCGATTCCAATAGTAAGGCTGCCTGGCTTGCCCTGGCAGCCAGTAATAAGGCTGATGGTCTGGACAAGAAGTTCATCGCCCGCCTGAGGAAAAGAGGGTACCTCTATCATTCAGCAGATGAGGAAGCTCATCTCTTTAACGAACTGGCCGCTGCCTTTCAGTCCTCTCAACTCAACTATCCTCTTCGCTTCGCCATTTGTCCCACATATCAATGCAATCTGGCGTGCAAGTACTGCTATGAGGGCAGGCTTCCCCAAGTCTCTACGGTAACGCTCAGAGAGCCGGACGTTGAAGCCCTGTATAAGTCCATCGATTGCATCTCCGGTTCACGGGGCGGGCAAAAGGCTCAACGGAACTCACCGGGGGTGAGCCCCTTCTGCCAGGAAACAAGACTCTTATTGAGCAGATTTTTGTTGAAGCGTCGAAACGAGGGCACAGCATCGGGGTTGTTTCTAACGGCGTCTGCTTGGCCTCTCACTTCGCCGAGCTTTTCCTGCGCTACGCGAAATCCATTTCCTTCGTCCAGGTGACCCTGGATGGGCCGCGCGAAATCCACGACCGGAGGAGGCCTTTCCGCGGCGGGCAGGGCACCTTTGAGGCGATAGCCACTACCATCGATTTCTTGCTGGCACATGAACTTCCCGTTCGATTACGGGTAAACATAGATGGGCAAAACATTCCCTATCTGTCTGAGCTTGCTGGATTTATGAAGTCGAAAGGATGGGTCGGTAGGCCCTCCCTGCAATGTCATCTATCCCCGGTTCTGGACCATCGCGGCGACAAGGACTATCCCTACCTTCTCCCTGAGATTGACCTACTGAAGGCCACTGAACAGCTGGGTTGGCTGGACGGTAACCAAGACGGCATCTTTCAATCGCATCTCTTCCGAGTACTTCAACATGTCTCCTCTGTGATCAAAGGTGGTAGCGGCTTTCCCAGCCCTTGTTTCAAATACTGTGAAGCCAATTCTCCCAACTTCTTCGTTTTTGGCGCTGATGGCCTCATCTATCCCTGCGGTGAGGCAATAGGGAATCCAGAGTTGGCTATTGGCCGTTTCCTGCCGGTGCACGAGCTTTGGCCCGAAAAAGAGCAGCTCTGGAGGACGCGGTCCATCGCTTCCATACCCGAATGCCGCGAGTGCAACATAGCCGGCTTTTGTGGCGGTGGTTGCACTTTCGCTGCCTTTATACAGCACGGGTTCCCGAATGTGGGAATGTGTGGTCAGGCCCATGAGGTCCTCCAGTACCATTGCCAGAAGTTGGGCAAAGGCCTATGTGACCCTTCAGCTGCAGTTTTGGAGCGAGGCACTGTCCGATAATAAGATGAAAAAGCATAGTCCTGGCGCGAAGAGAATCCTCATAGTCGAAGACGAACCAGCGATTACCGAGGTTTGTCGGAGAGTCCTTGTCAGTGAGGGATTTGAGGTAGATGATGCCGGGAACGGGAGTATCGCCGAAACGAGGCTGGAAAAGCAGAACTACGACTTATTTCTTATTGACATCAGGACACCGGTCATGAACGGCCGGGAGTTCTACCAGTCAATCGTGAAAAGACACCCTGATCTGGTCAGTCAAGTGATATTCACCACGGGGGATTTGCTGACTGGTGACACGAGGACTTTCTTGGAGGAAAGCGGCCGGCCGTTTTTACCCAAACCATTCAGTCCTGATGAGCTAAGAGCAGTGGTGACACAAGTTCTGAGCGAGATAGGAAGATGACTGCCAGCCAGCACAAAGCACTGAGTGTTGGCAAACTGGCAAGTCTGGGGTGTTGCCTTGGTGCCTTTTTGATGGTGGTGACACACCGCTCGACAAAATCTGTACCTGGTGCGGTCAGGTGAATAATGAACTAGGTTGGTCAATGGCCAGTAAACGGAAACAAATATTATTGGCAAAGCTTAGGAAGGTACCGTGATTGAAAGGAGACGGACTGTGCAGACGTCGAGTTCGCGCGAAATCGATGCCATTGCTAGAGGAGTCCAGGACAGGTATATTCGGTCTTTCGGTTTGTCGACGGCGCTCTCCGATGAAGTAGTTGCTGTGGCTCGGAAGCTCCACCTGCCGGCGGCAGTGATCAACCAGTGGTTGAAAGAACAGGGAGAACACAAGTCCTCGTCGACAGATGGAGCTACAGACAGTCCTGAGCCTACCAAGCGGAAGCCACTGTGAGGTAATGACCGGGGGATCTCACAGCGAAGCAAGCCGCGAGGCCATTTCTGCTAAAACCATTCACCCCTGATGAGCTAAGACTTATGCTCAGAAAAACGTTGCCTGCAGGGCGTCCTCTGCCTAGGGCCGTGGCAATAAGAAGGCGTCGTTTCAAACTAAGCCAAAGCTATTTCTCTAATCAAACGGTCCATCTTATCGTGCATCAGATAACTATTCATCGTTTTGTGTAGTCCATCTGCAATAGTGATATAATCTGTCTGGCCAACAATTCGTGGACTTAACCTGTATCCGAGCAGTTGACAAATGATTCCGATTAGTGAAGAGATAGATCTCCATCGCCTGACTGTGGACGAGGCTCTCCCCAAGCTCGATGATTTCTTGCACGCAGCATTTCGGGCTGGGTTATATCGGGTGTGGGTCATTCACGGCAAGGGATCAGGCATACTGCGCCAGGAAGTTGGACGTTACTTATCAAAACATCCTTTGGTAAGGTTGCATAGACCGGCCGACCGCTATCATGGGGGTATAGGAGCCACTCAGGTTGAACTCAGCGAATACTAGATAATTACGAGAGGGCAAGATGTCTAATGTAATAGCCAAGGTCATATCCCAAGAAGGAACTTGCGAAGCTGGACATAGGGTTGGCGATGAATTCATTATTGGGCAAAAGACGCCGCCCGGCATTTGTTCATGGGCATTCTACACACTTTTCCCTTTCGTTGAAGTACTGCAATTTGGAGGTTCGTTCCCTTGGCAAAAGGACCCAAACAAGACTACCGTTGCCTGCCCCGACCCGGCAAATCCGGTAGTATTTGAATTGAGACGTGGCCCGCTTTAACTAACGCGAGGATACAAGCGGAGTCACATTAAGCCATAATGTGTCCTGCGTTCCTGCGAACGGTTCTAGCCTGTAGAAAGCCGGAATTCAGGTTAATGTTTCCGCCATCATAAACATCGGCCGCGCGCAAAATGACCAGTGGCAAAATAGTGGTAAAACTCATTGATTTTCTTTGGGTTGACCGGGGATTCAGGATAAAAAGTCGCATGATATGCATAAAGGAACTTCTGTCAAAACGTGAGGCGGAAAGAAAACTCAAAGGTTCTGCTTATCGTACCCCCATCTCCACCTGAGGGGATTCGAACTAGGTGCTGGCTTAGATAGTTTTGGATTTCGCTCTTTGCAGGTCATGCCTATCGAGCCCCGCGCCGGTCAGGACACCGACCACCTGACTCATGTTCAGGTCGTCAGTCTTCAGATATTCTGAGGCATCCGAGAACCGATAGATTTTCCAGGAAGGGTCTCAGTCATCAATTACGGGTATGTGGTCAGCCAGTCATTGCTGCCGAGCTTGGGAAGTCGCGCTTCCTAGTCAAGCTGTTCCGAAGAATCATCATCGGCCTCATCCCCTGTCTCCTTTGTTCGCTGATCTTCGGATGGTCTGGAGTTCTGATGGAACCAGGCCTCTTGCGGTAAGTCTGTTGGCATGTCGGCCGCGGCTGCCGGCGTTGTCTCCTTGAGCGGGCGGAAGCGCCTTCGGAGTATGAAAGCGATGGACAACCCCCGCTGAAGCAAAATCTAGGTTGTCAACCGGGCTCGCCATACTGTGCGCTCTTTTAACGTCAATATCTGCAAGCTCACAATATCTACGAGTCATCTCCAGGTTAGCGTGGCCAAGCATTCTCTGCAGGCTGAACACATCACCGCCATTTCTGAGGAAGGAGATGGCGGCAGTATGGCGGAGGGTATGGGGCGAACAACGTATTCCCGCCAATTTGGCTTTCTGACCGTAACCGGTCATCATCTTCTGTACTCGTCCCCTGGTTAGTGGTCTGCCTGCTTGAGTGAGGAAGACAGAGCTACAGTTGGTGGTAGCCGGTTCGGGACGGCAACGGTCGATGTAGTGCCAGAGGACGCGTTGAAGCTGCTTCCCGATCGGGACCATACGCTCCTTGTTCCCTTTGCCCAGCACCTTAGCCATACCATCTTCCAGCCACAGTTTTTCCATCTTCAGACTGCAGAGCTCAGATATCCTGAGACCGGTATCCAGCAAAGTCAGGATGATAGCAAAATTACGGTACCCGGCGGCGGTTTTGGTATTGATGGCATTGAGTAATTGCTCGACTTGAGAAGCGGAAAAGGCCGGGATTACTTTTACCGGCGGCCGTGGAATCTTCACCTTGTCGAAGGGGTTGACTCTCCATGATTTCCTCGGAAACAAGCCAGGAGTAGAAGATTCTGAGACTGCGGAGATAGCAGTTGATGGTATGTCCCGAAAGGCCTCTCTCCTGGGTACGGATCAGAGGGATGGGCGGCAAAACACCGCGTCTGCTGCAGGTGGAAGATGAATGCCCTGATTTCGTGGTGGGTTACATCGGTCAGGGGCAGGCCGCCCGGTTGAGTACTCGAGGAATCGCTGGAAGTAGTTCACGCTCTGCACTGACGATCGCTATCGCGCTGGGGCTTTTGCCCTCAGTCGCGGCACAGAGTTGGTAGCCGGCGACGAGCCGCTTTGGGTCTGCTGGCCCTGTTATGGTCATCTTGTCCCCCTCGGAAATTTGACGAAGCAAGTGCCCTTTTTGGGCAAAAGTTCCGGGGTGTTCATCCGGGGTGGGACAAGAATTCGAGGCTAAATTCGGGGTTCAGGCGGCTTCTTGCTCGTTTTGAGCGCAGCGTTGTGCGTGTAAAGCAGGTGCTCTAACCAGCTGAGCTAACCGCCCATATATGGCGCGCTTGGTGGGTCTCGAACCCACGACCTCAGCCTCCGCAGGGCTGCGCTCTATCCAACTGAGCTACAAGCGCTCCCTTTCGCCGCTAGTTACGAGAAAAGTGCCGAAGGGGAGATTTGAACTCCCACGCCCTGCGGACACTACGCCCTGAACGTAGCGCGTCTGCCATTCCGCCACTTCGGCCTGATAGGTACCTCAGGATGCTTCCGAGGCTTAATATTTTAGCACTTCCGGCCACTTAAATCTAGCCTATCCTAGAGAATTCGTCAACTCTCAATTAAGGCCGGACCTCACCCCCTTAATCTTACCCCACCCCGATTTATCGGGGAGAGGGCCCCTTAATCCCCCTCTCCTTCAAGGAGAGGGTCCTTCCAGAGGAAGGTTGAAAGAGTCCGACTGGTCGGGACTCTTAGACACCGCTTAATTGACGCGGTTGGGGGTACCGTTTTAGAATATAGCCTAATAGGTCTAGAAGAGAGGCCACGATTGTACGAAAAGACAGTCTTAGATAACGGGCTGCGACTACTCACCGTCAGTATGCCGCATACCCGTTCTGTATCTATCAGCTTCTTCATTGGCGTTGGTTCCCGGTACGAGACGGAAACCCAGGCTGGTATCTCTCACTTTATTGAGCATCTGTGCTTCAAGGGAACCAGCCGGCGTACCAGCGCCGCCGAGATTTCCGCCGCTATTGAAGGGGTCGGCGGCATCCTCAACGGCGGCACAGACAAGGAAATAACCATCTACTGGTGCAAGGTAGCCCAGCCCCATTTCCTCCTCGCCCTGGATGTGCTGGTGGATATGCTGGTCAACTCCCGGTTTGACCCGCCCGACATTGAGCGCGAGCGCCAGGTCATCATTGAAGAGATTCACATGACCAAAGACTCGCCGTCGCAGGAGGTCAACCTGCTCATTGATGGGCTCCTTTGGCCCGGTCATCCCCTGGGGCGCGACACCGCCGGCAGCAAGGACTCGGTGTCCGGCATTACTCGTGAGATGATGCTTGGCTATCTTGAGAATCAATACCTGCCGGTCAATACGGTGGTGGCCATTGCCGGGAATGTCCAGCACGAAATAGCGCTGTCCGTCCTGAGTGAGGCCATGGGCAATTGGAAGAGCCAGCACCACCGTCCCGGCTTTACGCCCTATCAGGAGCAGAAAAACCGGCGATTATTGGTGCAACGGCGGGACACGGAGCAGGCGCATCTATGTCTGGCGCTACCCGGTCTGCCACTGCTGCACCCCCAGCGCTTTGTCCTCGACCTGCTCAATGTCATCCTGGGCGAGGGGATGAGTAGCCGTCTGTTTACCGAAATCCGGGACAACCGGGGGCTGGCTTACAGTATCCACAGCTATGTTGACCACTTCCATGATTCCGGCTCAGCCATTGTCTACGCTGGGGTGGAGCCCAGAAACTTGCGCGCCGTGATTGAGGCCATTCTGGAGCAAATGGCCCGACTCAAGACAGAAACCATCCCCGAAGCCGAGCTAACTAAAGCCAAGGAACTGTCCAAGGGACGGATATTGCTGCGCATGGAAGACAGCCGCAGTGTGGCCGGCTGGGTGGGGGGGCAGGAAATTCTCACCGGCCAAATCCTTACAATTGACCAGGCCATCGCCATCATTGACGCCATCACCACCGACCAGCTGAAGGAGCTGGCTGAGGCGATGCTCGTCGGCGACCGCCTGCGGCTGGCGGTAGTCGGCCCGGTACCTGAAGACGAGCCACTGGAGCAACTGCTGAAGCTGTAAAACAAGGCGGGAATAGTAATAGGCTTGGGCATTGTGCATCACCAACCCACGCAGGAGTGGGCTGTGGACGTAATGAGGACGATCGACAGAATACAAGCCCAAGCTAAGGACTATGGCAGTGAGGTAACCAGACTGCTCGGCGAGCGTGAGGTGATGCTCACCGCCGGTAGGAAGCCGGTCGGACCTACCTACCCTATAATAGCCATAATATCGGATGTCGTGCTTCCTGACGCCTGTATGCTGTGGGTGCCGGGAGACGAGAACTTCTACCGGCTTATTGCATACCGTGGAGAAGGATTTGACAATAACCGTATGTTCGACGGAAGTACTCTCGTGTTCGATGAAGGCCTCTTCACGGGCAGCGGCCACTATTGTTGTAAAGTTGACCCGTGGGGTCGTTCAGATAAGCTGCGCGCCGTTCCGACAGGCACTGACGACCCACTGGTGCTGAACGACCCTCTTGCTGGCTGGGTAGCTGGGCTTTTCTCTTGTCTGCAGACCCAGATTCCGCCCAGGTAAAATAAATAGCCCCGACAATATCGGGGCTATTTTTGCTTATCCGGAATGACGGTCTAGTACTCCATGCCACCCATGCCGCCGGGCGGCATCGCTGAACCTTTCTCCTTCTCCGGAATGTCAGCCACCAGCGCTTCGGTAATCAGGACCATGTTAGCGATACTGGCCGCATTCTGGAGAGCGGAGCGCACGACTTTGGTCGGGTCAATAATACCCTTCTTGACCATATCGCCGTAATCGTCAGCCTCAGCATCGTAGCCATGCCCGCGGGGGCTCTTCTTGACCATATCCCCGACCACCGAGCCATCCCGGCCGGCATTGATAGCAATCCAGCGGATTGGCTCTTCCACAGCCTTACGGACGACATCCACGCCCGTCGCTTCATCGCCGCTGACCTGGAGTTTATCCAGCACCGGCAGAGCATTGAGCAGAGCCACGCCGCCACCGGGCAGAATGCCTTCCTCAACGGCGGCGCGGGTGGCCGAGAGCGCATCCTCAACACGATGCTTCCTTTCCTTGAGCTCAACCTCAGTGGCCGCACCAACCTTGATGATGGCCACACCGCCAGCCAGCTTGGCCTGCCGCTCCTGGAGCTTTTCTCGGTCGAAATCGGAGGTGGTCTCTTCAATCTGGGCCTTAATCTGCTTGATTCTCGCTTTGATGTCCTCCTCTTTACCCTTGCCCTCAACAATGGTGGTATTGTCCTTGTCCACGGTTACCCGGCGGGCCCGCCCCAGGTCTTCAACGGTAACCGAGTCAAGCTTGCGACCGATCTCCTCTGAGATTACCGTGCCACCGACCAGGATGGCCATATCGTCCAGCATAGCCTTACGCCGGTCGCCAAAGCCGGGGGCTTTAACCGCTACCACATTGATGGTACCGCGCAGTTTGTTGACCACCAGGGTGGCCAGGGCTTCACCATCAATATCCTCAGCAATGAAGAGCAGGTTCTTTGAGACCTGCAGTATTTTCTCCAGAGCCGGCAATAGGTCAGAGATGGCGGAAATCTTCTTATCGGTAATAAGAATATAGGGGTCTTCAATGACCGCTTCCATCTTTTCGGCATTGGTGATAAAGTAGGCGCTGATGTAGCCGCGGTCGAACTGCATCCCCTCAACATACTCGGTCTCGTACTTGATGCCCTTGGACTCCTCCACGGTGATGACGCCGTCCTTGCCGACCTTCTCCATCACCTCGGCAATCAGATTGCCAATTTCACTGTCCTTGGCCGTAATGGTGGCCACCTGGGAAATCTGCTTCTTGCCCTTCACCTCGGTAGAGGCTCGCTTCAGCTCATCAACCAGGGCCTGAACGGCTTTCTCAATGCCTTTTTTCAGCGACAGCGGCTCGGCTCCGGCCGCCACATTCTTGAAGCCACCGATAACGATAGCGTGAGCCAGAACAGTGGAAGTGGTGGTGCCATCGCCACAGGCATCATTGGTCTTGGAAGCCGCTTCCTTAACCAACTGCACCCCCATGTTCTCAAACGGGTCGGGCAGCTCGATTTCCTTGGCGATAGTTACACCGTCATCAATGACTGATGGTGCCCCCCATTTCTTGTCCAGGGCCACGCAGTGCCCCTTGGGACCCAGGGTTACTTTTACGGCATCAAACAGGACATCAATACCTCGTTTCAACGCATGCCTGACTTCCTCATCAAATATGATTTGTTTAGCCATTTTACCTCCTCCTCAGATTATACTAGCCTGCCCCCGACATTGTCGGGGTTGACTGAACCCGATTTATCCCTTACCCCGCTTTACTTTCTTCGCCAGAACATCGGCCTCGCGCAGGATAATCAGCTCTTCGTTGTCAATCTTAATCTCGCTGCCACCATACTTGGCATAGATGATAATATCGCCTACCTTGATATCCAGCGGGAGGCGCTGACCATCGTCAGTCAACCGACCGGGACCAACAGCGAGGACTTCCCCCTCCTGGGGTTTCTCTTTAGCCGTATCCGGCAGAACAATCCCGCTCTTGGTCACCTCCTCCTTGGCAATCGGTTTGACCACCAACCGGTCACCTAATGGCTCCAGCTTGACCGCCATGCTAAACCTCCTTCCTCAAACTAGATTAGCTCTTGCCGAGCCTTAGTTAGCAGTCTAAGGCTTAGACTGCTAACTTTATATAATAACGCAGGCTCAACACCATCGCAACTTAGTCTACACTTACCTACGACCATTAGCAATAATTTATTAGCGGTATCAGAATGGGATTATTCCGTCAATCTCTACAAAACTCTCTATTTGACTACTTCTTTCACTATTTTACAGTCTTTCATACTCGGTGCCTTGTCCGTGATGAGATGGTACAGAGTTGAAGCACAGGCCAATCTCTTGTTATAATCGGGCGATGATTGTTGACTTTCACACCCACATCGTCCCACCGGCCATAAAGGCAGACCGCAGCAAGTACATTGGCACTGACCCCTGTTTTGATGTTCTGTATGCCTCACCCAAGGCCAAGCTGGCCACAGCGGAAGACCTCATCGCCAGTATGGATAAGGATGGGGTTGATATCTCTGTGGCACTCAATATCGCCTGGACGAAGCACGAGCTCTGTGTGGCCACCAACGACTATATTATGGAAGCCATCGCCCGCTACCCCCGGCGCTTAATTGGTTTTGGTATGGTTTCACTGCCGTCCTTCCGCCGGAAGGACGCTGCCCTTCGCGAAATCGAGCGCTGTGCCCGAGGGGGGATGAGAGGAATCGGGGAAATCCGGCCAGCCTGGCAATTGACCGCCGACGAAGACAACCGAATGGTGGGAACTTTCATCGAGACAATAATCAAACACAACCTGATTCTCCTGACCCACGCCTCGGAGCCAGTCGGCCACCAGTATCCGGGGAAGGGAGATATTACTCCCGAGAAACTCTACCCGTTGATTACCAAGTTCCCCAACCTGACTCTGGTCTGCGCTCACTGGGGTGGTGGCCTGCCCTTCTACGCCCTCATGCCTGAGGTGAAGAAGGCCATGGCTAATGTCTTTTTTGATACCGCGGCTTCACCTTTTCTGTACAATCCACAGATTTACCATCAGGTCACGCAAATCCTCGGTGCCGAGAAGATTCTTTTCGGCAGTGACTATCCCCTGCTGGCGCAGAGTCGCTTGCTTAAAGAAGTCAGGTCGCTGAACCTGCCCAAGGCAACAGAGCGACTTATTCTCGGCGGCAATGCCCGGAGATTGCTGGGTCTCACTGATACTAAAGGTTAGGCTTTATGGAAGAGATTCGTTCGTTTATTGCCATTGAGCTGCCGGGGGCGGTGAAGCTGAACCTCAGCCAGATTGAAACGCAGTTGAAATCGGGCCGGCGGTTTGAAGTGAAGTGGGTGGCACCCGAGAGCATCCATCTGACACTTAAATTCCTGGGCAACATCCTCGTTGAAAGCACTAAGGATATTGCCCAGGCGATGTCCGAAGCCGCCCAGGGTATACCCCCCTTCCGTCTTGAGGTCAAAGACCTGGGTGTCTTCCCCAACCTGAAGCGGGTGCAGGTGGCCTGGGTTGGGGTACACGGTGAAATAGACAAGCTCAGCCAGCTCCAGCAGCGTCTGGATTCTAACCTGTCGCGGCTGGGCTTTGCTCCCGAAGGGCGACCCTTCACACCTCATCTGACCATTGCCCGACTGCGCGATAACGCTTCTCCCACCGAGCGCCAGGCCCTTGGCCAGCTTATCGCCAGCACCCCGATTTGAGGCCGGCGCGTTCAGCGTAGATGCCATCAGTCTGATGAAGAGCCAGTTAACCCGAGAAGGCCCGATTTACAGTCGAATCAGCCAGGTCGCTTTGAGTAAAATTTAGTTCGGAGGTTAGGCGTGAAAGTAGTCAAGCTCAGCGATGTCCCGGCGGAAGTAAGCGCCGATAAAATCTTCCGGGGTAAAGTCAAGGTGCAGCGGATTATCGGCCAGAGTGAGGATGAACTCAGGGCGATTGTGGTGAACTTCAGCCCCGGTTCAAGGAATGTCTTCCACACCCATACCTTCGGCCAGATTCTCTATGTTACCGAGGGTAAGGGGATAGTGGCCACTGAAGACAAGGAGGTAACGGTAACACCGGGCACGCTGATTTTCATCCCGGCCGGGGAGAACCACTGGCACGGCGCGACTAAGGACTCGAGCTTTGCCCACATCGCTATTATGCCACCCGGACGGACTAACTTTTAGGCTCTTGTCAACGACCAGCTCTTGGTGTATACTACTACAGAAATTTAGCTTAATTTAGGTTGGGAGGTGGACCTCGTGGAACAACTGACTTTCCCAAAGTGTCAGAAGTGTAAGACTGGTGACCTGGTGCCCCTATCTGATTTCGGCAGCCAGGGGGCGGCTATTCACTACAAGGCCTGGGTTTGCACCAATCCTGATTGCGGTTTCAACCTGAAAATCAGGAATGGTGATGTCTATCTTGATGAGCCCATTATGAGCGGAGTGCTGCACAGCAATCGTTCCCGCCAATAAAGCACTTTAGCCTAACTCAATCCTTCCTATGGAAGGACTAGGTTCTAATCATGAGTGTGCTTCCTCAGGTAGCCAAACTGGGGGGAACAGCACTCAATTTTTTGTTCCCGCAGTGGTGCCTCGGCTGTGGCCGGGAGGGCAGTTTTATCTGCCCGTCCTGTCGCAATTCACTGTCCAGAATCGCCCCTCCGCTTTGTCCCCGGTGCGGTCGACCTCAACCCAGCGGTATTCTGTGCCCAACCTGCGTTAGCTGGTCAGCCAAAATAGACGGCATTCGCTCCCCCTTTCGTTTCGACGGCATCATGCGCCAGGCCATCCACCAGCTAAAGTACCGTAACCTGAGAGCCCTGGCGGTAACTCTGTCCCAATTACTGAAGGACTATCTGGTAGCCAATCCCATCCCCGCCGAAGTCTTGGTGCCGGTGCCCTTACACCCAAAACGCTTGCGGGAGCGGGGCTATAACCAGTCGAGCCTGCTCGCCAGAGAACTCGGCAAGCTCACTGGCCTGGCGGTAGTTGATGATTGTCTCATCCGGCAGCGAACCGCCCCGCCCCAGGCCAGGAGTGCTAGCGTCGAGGAGAGACGCCGGAATGTGGCCGAGGCTTTCATTTGCCGTGACCATCAACTGCGGGAAAGACAGGTGCTGCTTATTGATGATGTGGCCACTTCGGGGGCGACTCTTGATGCCTGCGCCGCCGCCCTGAAAGCCAGCGGGGCGGCCTCAGTCTGGGGGCTGGCTCTAGCGCGAGAAATCTAAAGGAGTTTGGCATGACGAAGGTTATCGGTCTGACCGGCGGTATTGGCAGCGGCAAGAGCACGGTATCACAATATCTGAAAGAACTGGGAGCCGTCATCATTGACGCCGATAAGGTAGGCCATGAAGCCTTCCAGCCCGGTACCGAAGCCTGGCGTGAGGTAGTGGCTACCTTTGGCCGGGATATTGTGACCCCGAATGGTGAGATTGACCGCAAGAAGCTGGGGGCCATCGTTTTCGACAACCCGCCGGCTCTAACGCAACTGAACCGGATAATGCACCCTAAGATGCGGGACATGATGAAGGCCCAGATTGACGAGTACCGGCGCCAGGGGGTGGCGGTGGTGGTGCTTGAGGCCGCCATCCTGATTGAGGCCAACTGGGCTCCCCTGGTGGACGAGGTCTGGGTGACCACCGCACCCGAGTCGGCCGTACTCGAGCGGCTGAAGAAACAGCGCGGGCTGGCCGAGGAACAGACCCTGTCCCGCATCCGCTCCCAGCTCTCCAACAGGGAACGACTGAAGCACGCCGATGTGGTCATCACCAACGAGGGCAACATCGAAGAAGTCAAGGCCAGAGTCAAGGAACTCTGGGTAAAAATTCACGCACCAGACAGGAAAAAGGTGAAACAAAGAAGGAGCCAGCCAAAAACCAGGTCATAAATTTTTTAAAAATGTCAAACAATCTGCGGTTTAGCAGTTGACAGCCAGACTTGAGTTGTGATACACTTACCCTTTGGCGTCACTAGTTCAACTGAGACTGGCAGATTGTCAGTCAATCTGTCGCTGTGTTGAATGGATGAGCCCGAAGCTCATCCATTTCAATTGTGGAATAGGAGGAAGCCCTTGCCAACATTCAATCAACTGGTGCGCAAAGGTCGGAAACGGATAGGCAAGAAGACCAAAACGCCAGCCTTGCGCTTTGTCTACAATGCGCTGAAGAACCGGACCTCTAGGGGCGAGGGGTCGCCGCAGAAACGCGGGGTCTGCCTTCAGGTCAAGACCACCACCCCCAAGAAGCCTAACTCAGCGCTGCGGAAGGTGGCTAAAGTGCGGCTGACTAACGGCATGGAAGTCACCGCTTATATTCCCGGCGAGGGGCACGAGTTGCAGGAGCACTCGGTAGTCCTCATCCGGGGCGGGCGAGTGCCCGATTTACCGGGTGTTCGCTACCATATTGTCCGTGGGGCACTGGATTGCACCGGTGTCTCTAATCGGCGGCGGGGCCGCAGTTTGTACGGGGCCAAGAAAGCCAAAGCCTCGGCCCCGGCCGCACCCGCGGCGGCTGAAGGTGCCTAGGAGGTAAGATGTCACGGCGGAGTCGCGCAGTCTCAAAAGAAGCACTGCCGGATGGCAGGTACCAGAATGTAACGGTAGCCAAGTTGGTCAACCGGATAATGACCTGTGGCAAGAAAAGTACGGCTGAGAGAATTGTCTACGGCGCTCTGGCGGCTATTGAGCAGCAGGAAGCCAAGCCAGCCGCTACTGTGCTGGAACAGGCGGTCAGGAATGCTACCCCGCAACTTGAGGTCAAGCCACGCCGAATCGGCGGGGCTACCTATCAGGTGCCGGTAGAAGTCCAGCCGGCCCGGGGTCTGTCTCTCGCTATGCGCTGGCTGGTGGCTTCAGCCCGCGCCCGGCCCGGCAAATCAATGGCGGAAAAGCTGGCCGGCGAACTGAGCGACGCCGCTAAGGGGCAGGGCATCACAATCAAGAAGCGTGATGACACCCATAAGATGGCTGAGGCTAACCGGGCCTTTGCCCATTATCGCTGGTAAGGAATTAACTTAGTTGCATGGTTAGAAGTTCAGTATCAATTAAGTCGGAAGCAGCGGAGAGAGCCGTGCTTGGTCGTTTTCCATTAGCTGACATCCGGAATATGGCCTTCATCGCCCACATCGATGCCGGTAAGACTACCGTCACCGAGAAGATACTGTATTATACCGGTCGCACTTACAAGGTGGGGGCGGTGGATGAAGGCACGGCTGTCATGGACTGGATGGACCAGGAAAAGGAACGCGGCATTACCATTACGGCGGCCGCGACTACCTGTTACTGGAAGGACCACCGCATCAATATTATTGATACGCCCGGCCATGTTGATTTCACGGCTGAGGTGGAGCGTAGCCTCAGAGTGCTGGATGGCGGTGTGGTGTTGTTTGACGCCGTGGCCGGGGTTGAGGCTCAATCCGAGACCGTCTGGCGCCAGGCCAATAAGTACCATGTGGGCCGCATTTGCTTCATCAATAAGATGGACCGGGTTGGGGCCAATTTCAGCCGCACCATCTCCATGATTGAAGAGCGACTGAAAGCCAAACCCTTGCCGATTCAACTGCCTCTGGGCAGTGAAGCCTCCTTTCAGGGCGTCATTGACCTGGTAGAACTCCGGGCGTGGAGCTTTGACGGCAACCCGGGCACGGAACCGGTTGAGGTACCGATTCCTGAACCAGAGCAGGCGAAATGCCGAGAAGCCCGCCAGGCGCTGATTGAGAAGCTGGCCGAGATGGACGACCAGATTCTGGAGGCCTACCTTGATGGTCGTGACATATCGGTACCCGACCTGAAGGCCGCTCTGAGGCGGGTGACCATAGCCAATAAAGGGGTGCCAATTATCTGTGGCAGTGCCCTGAGGAACAAAGGGATTCAGCCACTGCTGGATGCCATTCTTGATTACCTGCCATCGCCGCTGGATATGCCACCTGTCCGAGCCATTGACGCTAAGACGGGGTCGGAAGTTACCCGCCCGGCCAGTGACGAGGCACCCTTTGCCGCCCTGGCTTTCAAAGTGGTGACCGACCCCTTTGTTGGTCGCCTCGTTTACCTCCGGGTTTATTCCGGTAGGGTGGATGCGGGCGCCCAGGTATACAACACAACCTACGGCAAAAGGGAACGCATCGGGCGATTACTGCTGATGCACGCCAACCGCCGTGAAGAGATAACCGAGGCCGATACCGGCGCTATTGTCGCCGCGCTAGGCCTGAAAAATACCTTCACCGGAGACACAATCTGCGAGCCTACCCAACCAATCCTTCTCGAGTCCATCCGCTTCCCCGAACCAGTACTGTCAGTCGCCATTGAGCCCAGAACCAAAGTTGACCAGGACCGTATGGGCGAAGCCCTGCAAAAACTGACTGAAGAAGACCCTACCTTTAAGGTCAAGTACGACCAGGAAACTGGACAGACCATCATCTCGGGTATGGGCGAGCTTCATCTGGAAGTCCTAGTACGCCGGCTGCTGAGTGAATTCGGGGTAGGCGCCAAGGTCGGCCGGCCGCGGGTGGCTTATAAAGAGACCATCACCAAGACGGTACAGGCCGAAGGCCGGTTTATCCGGCAATCCGGCGGTCACGGCCAGTATGGTCATGTCTGGATTGCGTTTGAGCCGGGCGCGCGGAGCAGTGGACTCGAGTTCGAGGAACGGATGAAGGGCAACGCCATCCCCCGGCAGTTTATCTCGGCTATTGAATCCGGCCTGAGAGATGCCATGGAGAACGGAATACTGGCCGGCTACCCGGTGGTGGATATCAAAGCCACCCTTTATGATGGTAGTTACCACGAGGTTGACTCCTCAGAGCTGGCCTTTAAGATAGCGGCGTCAATGGCCCTGAAGGAAGGTATGGCCAAAGCCGCCCCTATCCTGCTGGAGCCGATTATGAAGCTGGAGGTCGTCACCCCAGAGGAATTCCTGGGTGATGTTATCAGCGACCTCAATCCCAGAAGGGCCCATATCGATTCCATTGAGACCTTCGGCGAAATGTCCACCATTCATGCCAATATCCCACTGGCTGAGTCCTTCGGCTATACCACTGCTCTCAGGTCGAAGTCTCAGGGTCGGGCCACTCACTCAATGGAATTTCTCCGCTATCAGGAGTTACCCGCCGAACTAGCGGCTAAGGTTATTGAGAAAGCAGGAATTAAGTATGCCTAAGCAGAAGATTCGCATCAGGCTAAAGAGTTTCGACCACAAGCTCATCGACCAGGCGGCGGAGCAGATTGTCGCGGCGGTGGAACGGACGGGGGCTGTTGTTTCCGGCCCGGTGCCGTTGCCGACGCGCATCGAGCGTTTCAGCGTCATCCGTTCGCCCTTTATTGATAAGAACTCGCAGGAACAGTTTGAGATTAGAACGCACAAACGACTCATTGATATCGTTGAGACGACTTCTAAGACGATTGATGCCCTGACCGGGTTGAACCTGCCGGGTGGGGTTGAGATTGACATTAAGTTATAGAAGGTAACGGGAAATGCTTGAGGGAATCATCGGTCGGAAGCTGGGCATGACCCAGATATTCCGGGACAATGGTGAAGCGGAAGCGATAACCGCCATCGAGGCTGGGCCGTGCGCCGTCACCCAAGTCAAGACCGCGGCCAAAGAAGGCTACAATGCGGTTCAGCTTGGCTTTGGCAAAAGCAAGCGGCTCAACTCGGCGGAGCGGGGACACCTCAAAGGGCTGGAGCAATTCAGGTATCTCCGGGAGTTCCGGGTGGATGACATCCAGAGTATCAAGGTGGGCGACCGGATTGATGTTAGCCTGTTTAAGGAAGGGGACAAAGTCGAAGTCAGTGGAATCTCCAAGGGCAAAGGCTTTGCCGGCGTAGTCAAGCGACATCACTTTGCCGGCGGGCCGAAAACTCACGGCCAGTCTGACCGGGAACGCCATGCGGGGGCAATCGGGTCAACCACATCCCCCGGCCGTGTCTGGAAGGGACTACGTATGGCCGGACACATGGGTGACGACCGGGTAACAGTGAAGGGGCTGGAAGTAATGAAGGCCGACCCGGCCCGTAATCTATTGCTGGTTAAGGGCGCTGTGCCTGGTTACAAAAGCGGGTTACTCCTGATAAGGAAGTCAGGTTAGAGGAAAGTGATGCAGGTTTCGGTCTACAATCTGGATGGGGAAGTAGTGGCGCAGATTGAAGTGAGCGACCATGTTTTTGGCGTGCCCTTTAACCAGGCGGTCGTGCATCAGGTGGTAATCGGCCAGTTGGCCAATACCCGTCAGGGCACGGCCAGCACCAAAGACCGCGGTGAAGTTTCCGGTAGCACGAGGAAGCTGTATGCTCAGAAGCACACCGGTCGGGCGCGTGCCGGCAGTATCAAGTCGCCACTACGCCGGGGCGGTGGTATTATCTTTGGGCCGAAGCCCAGAAGCTACCGGCAGTCCTCGCCCAAGAAGATGCGCCGCCTGGCGCTGAGATGTGTACTATCAGCGAAGCTGAGAGATAATGAACTGATTGTGCTGGAGCAATTGACGCTGGCTGAGCCGAAGACCAAGGAAATGGTGCGGATTCTGGGTGCGCTCGGCGTGGACGCACCGACGCTTATTGTTACCGCCGAGCCAGAAGAGAATATGGTCAAATCCGCCCGGAATCTGCCGGCAGTAAAGACCATGCCAGCCGGTTTGCTCAATGCGGTGGACATTCTCGCCTACAAGATGTTGCTGATGACGGTGCCGGCCGTCCGCAAGGCCGAGGAATTGTGGGGAGACGGTCCTTCAGCCGAAGGAGCAGGAGGGGACAGTGCACCTGTACGAGGTACTACGGCGTCCGTTAGTAACTGAAAAGTATACCGGCCTTCAGGCGCTGGGTAAATATGCCTTTGAAGTCGCCCAGGGCGCCACCAAGCCGCAGGTGAAGCAGGCGGTGGAGAAGGCCTTTAATGTCAAGGTGACTTCGGTCAATTTGATGATTGTCGCCGGCAAGCAACGGCGGCGGGGTCGGCGTATTCTCCCGGCCCATCCCTGGAAGAAGGCTGTTGTCACCCTCAAGACGGGGGACAAGATAGAACTCTTTGAAAGCGCTTAATAGAGGGATAAGACTAAGGAACGGGTTGAGAAAGAGGAGACAGTACGGTGGGAATTAAGGAATATCGCCCAACTTCGCCGGCACGGCGGGGGATGACCGGGGCTACCTTTGAAGAGGTAACCAAAAGAAAGCCAGAGAAATCCCTCATCCTGCCCCTGAAGAAGCAGGCTGGGCGGAATAATCAGGGCAGAATCACCGTCCGTCACCACGGTGGTGGGGCCAAGCAAATGCTGCGCACCCTGGACTTCAAACGGGACAAGATTGGCATCCCGGGACGCGTGGCGGCGATTGAGTACGACCCCAACCGCACGGCACGCATTGCTCTCATTTACTACGCAGACGGTGAAAAGCGCTACATTCTGGCCCCCGACGGGCTGAAGGCGGGCGATACCATAATGTCCGGGGAAAACGCTGAGGTAAGGCCCGGAAATACCCTGCCCCTCAGGTTGATGCCCGGCGGTACAATGATACATAATATTGAACTTCAGAAGGGCCGGGGTGGGCAGTTGGTACGCTCCGCCGGGACGGCGGCCCAGTTGATGGCCAAGGAAGGCGCCTATGTCCTGGTCCGATTGCCCTCGGGTGAGATGAGGAATATTCACGGTGACTGCATGGCCACGGTGGGGCAGGTGGGCAACCTGGAACACCAGGCGATTAAGCTGGGTAAGGCCGGGCGCCGGCGCTGGCTGGGCTGGCGACCCGCGGTAAGGGGTTCCGCCATGAGTCCCCGCGACCATCCGCATGGTGGTGGGGAAGGCAGGTCACCGATCGGTCTGCCCGGACCTAAATCGCCGTGGGGCAAGCCAACCCTGGGCCATAAGACCCGGAAGAAGAAGAAGCCTTCAGGCCGATTTATAATCAAGCGGCGGGGGAAGAAATAGTAACCAATAAGAGGAATGTCAGGGAAATCTGAGGTTAAGTATGACAAGGTCGGCAAAAAAGGGGCCAGCGGTTGCCCCCAAACTAATGAAAAAGGTAGCGGCCGTCAACCGTTCGGGACAGAAAACGGTGATTAAGACCTGGGCGCGCTGGTCAACCATTGTGCCCGAGATGATTGGTCTCACCATCGGGGTGCACGATGGTCGGCGGCATGTGCCCATTTTTGTCACCGAGAATATGGTCGGGCACCGGCTGGGCGAGTTTGCCCCAACGCGAACTTTCCGGGGTCACATCGCCAGGGTGGAGAAGGCCGCGGCCGCGGCTGTGCCCACACCCACACCAACACCCACACCCACGCCTCCTGCCCCTACCACTTAAGGAATTAAGAGCAATAAATGGAAGTACGAGCCGTAGCTAAGAATTTGCGGGTATCAGCGAGCAAGGCGCGCCTGCTGGCCAATATGGTGCGGGGCAAGAAAGTAGATGATGCCTTGACCATGCTCAAGTTTACACCCACGCCCAATGCCAAGCTTGTGGCCAAGGTGATAAAGTCAGCGGCGGCCAACGCGGAAAACGGTTTTCAGATGTCGCCGGCGGATTTGAAGATTGTCAGAATCTTTGTTGACCAGGCGCCCATGATGAAACGGTATCGGCCCGCGTCTCGTGGTCGGGCTAGCCCGATTCTGAAACGTTCCAGCCATATTACAGTTATTGTGGCTGAGCAGGAGAGTTAATGGGACATAAAGTTCACCCAACCGGCTTTAGACTCGGCGTCATCCGGGGCTGGCAAGCCAAGTGGTTTGCCGATAGACACTACGCGGCATTCTTGCAGGAAGACCTGAAGATTCGGAAAGCCATTGAAGCCAGATATGCCGACGCCTCCATCTCCACAGTAGAGATTGAGCGCCAGGCCAACCAGGTGCTGGTGACTATCCACACCGCCCGACCGGGCATCGTCATCGGCCGTGGTGGACAGCGAGTTGATGAGATGAGGTCTCACCTCGAACGGCTCATTGGCAAAAGGGCTCAATTGAATATCAAGGAAATTCAACAGCCCGAACTGGACGCTTATCTGGTGGCCAGGAACATCGCGGAACAGATGGAGCGCCGCATTGCCTACCGGAGAGCCATGAAACAGGCCATCACCCGCACCATGCAGGCTGGAGCCAAGGGAATCAAGGTTGCCTGCGCCGGTAGATTGGGCGGGGCCGAAATTGCCCGCCGACTAAACATGCACGAGGGGCAGGTGCCCCTGCACACCCTGCGGGCGGATATTGATTACGGCTTTACCGAGGCCCGTACCGTTATGGGACGGATTGGCGTCAAGGCCTGGATATACAAGGGTGAGATTCTGCCGGAAGTGAAGGAGGAGGCAGAAGAGGCACCGGCCGAGGCGGTAGCCGAGGCAACTGCGGCAGCACCGGCACCCCCGGTGGCCGTTGAAGAGAAACCAGCCAAAGCGGCGGTGAAGGCAAAGGCAAGACAGCACCTTCAGCGCCTCCAGAGCCGGAAAAGGTGACCGCTGAGCTGGCAGTAACCACCGTAGCTGAAACACCACCGGCGGCGGAAGCGGTAGCCGAGGCAACTGCGGAAGCACCGGCACCCCCGGTGGCCGTTGAAGAGAAACCAGCCAAAGCGGCGGTGAAGGCAAAGGCAAGGCAGCACCTTCAGCGCCTCCAGAGCCGGAAAAGGTAACCGCTGAGCCGGCAGTAACCACCGTAGCTGAAACACCACCGGCGGCGGAAGCGAAAAAGAAGCCAGCCAGGCCGGCAGTGAGAAGGCGCCCCAGAACCAGCACCTCAGCCAGGCCAGACCCAAGGCGAAGCCGGCTGAGGCCGGGCCACCGGCAGAATCGGGAGTGAGCGATGGAACAACCCAAACGAGTTAAATACCGCAAGACACAGAAGGGACACCTTAGGGGTAAAGCCCACGCGGGCACCACTATAGTTTTTGGTGATTATGGTTTGCAGGCGCTGGAAGGCGCCTGGGTCACGGCGCGTCAGATTGAGGCCGCCCGCCGGGCGATTACTCACCATGTCCAGCGTGGCGGCAATATCTGGGTGCGTATTTTCCCGGACAAGCCCGTGACCAAGAAAGCGGCCGAAACGCGCATGGGTTCCGGTAAGGGTGCCCCGGACCACTGGGTGGCTGTGGTCAGGCCGGGCAGGATTCTCTTTGAAATGGCGGGGGTGAATGAGTCGGTGGCTAAAGAGGCCATGCGCCTGGCCTCCCATAAGCTGCCCATCGACACCAAGTTTGTGGCCAAGGAAACGGCCGTGGCGGCCGGCAATTAGAGTAGAGGAGTTGTGGCCGGTTGAAGGTTGACAATTTTCGAGCGCTAAGTTCTGAAGAGTTGGCCAAGCAACTGGAGGCGGCTCACAAAGAGCTGTTCGACCTCCGTTTACGCTGGGCCACCAAGCAGTTGGTCAACCATCGCCAGGTGGGGATGGCCAGAAAGAAGATTGCCCAGTTGCAGACGATAATGCGGGAAAAGGAGCTAGGTATCAGGTAGCGGACCAACCGCTGACGAAGAATAGGTTTCAGCCTTCACAATTGTGTGGTTCGTAAACTAAGCTATGTCAGGTTGAAAAAAGATGGAAACGAAGCGTAAAACCAGGATTGGTCGGGTAATCAGTAACAAGATGGATAAGACAGTGGTAGTCGCCGTTGAGACTATCAAGCGTCATCCTTTGTATAAGAAAAGCATAAAGAAGACGGGCAAATACAAGGCCCACGATGAGAAGAAACAGTGCGGCGAGGGTGACATTGTCCGGATTGTGGAAACCCGACCCCTCTCCAAAGAGAAGCACTGGCGGGTGACCGAGATTATCACCAAAGGCAAGGTAGTCGAGGTCAAGCCGAAAGAAATAACCTAAACCGGATGGAGCAACATGATTCAACCCTACACTCGACTCAAGGTAGCGGATAATACCGGTGCCCGACAGATAATGTGTATTGGCCTGCTCGGTGGCTCGGGGCGGAAGTATGCCCGGGTGGGTGACATTGTCGTCGCTTCCGTAAAACGGGCTATCCCGGGTGGCACGGTCAAGAAGGGTGATGTGGTCCGAGCCGTCATTATTCGCACCACCCACCCCCACCGGCGCCCCGATGGTTCTTACATCAAGTTTGACGAGAACGCCGCGGTGATTATCACCGAACGAAACAACCCTAAAGGGACACGCATTTTCGGGCCAGTGGCCAGAGAGCTGAGGGAGAAGGAATTCACCAAGATTATATCGCTGGCACCTGAGGTCTTGTAGCTATGAAAATCAGAAAGGACGATACCGTACTGGTAATTGCCGGCAAGGACCGGGGGAAGAAAGGCAAAGTACGCTTTGCCCACCCCAAGGACGAGCGGGTAATCGTCGAGGGCATCAACATGATTAAGAAGCACATGAGAGCCGTCCGGGAGGCGAGGCAGGCCGGCATCATCGAGCGAGAGGCACCCCTCCATGTCTCCAATGTGATGTTGCTGTGCGCCAAGTGCAACCACCCGACCCGGGTTGGCTTCCGATTTCTGGAAGGTGGCCAGAAGGTACGGGTCTGCTCCGTTTGTCACGAGGTGATTGATTAGATGTCACGGCTCAATGACAGGTATAAGAAGGAAGTTGTCCCGGCGCTGATGGAGCGCCACGGTTATAAGAATATCATGCAGGTACCCCGTATTGTGAAGGTGGTGCTCAATATTGGCATAGGCGAGGCTATTCAGAACGCCAAGGCCATGGAAGCCGCCGAGCGTGACCTGGCCACTATTTCCGGCCAGCACCCGATAACCACCCGCTCCAGGCGGTCCATCGCCGCCTTCCGTCTGAGAACGGGGATGGCCATCGGGCTGAAGGTAACCCTGCGCGGGGAACGCATGTATGAATTCCTTGACAAGCTGGTTAATGTTGTGATATGCCGTATACGCGAATTTCAGGGACTCCCGAGAAACAGCTTTGATGGCCGGGGAAATTACACTTTAGCCTTCCGGGAACAGACATCTTTCCCGGAGATTGAGTACGACAAAATAGACAAGCTACGGGGGCTGGAAATCTCCATTGTCACCACCGCCAAAAACGATGAAGAAGGCAGAAGCCTGCTGGAGTTAATGGGGGTGGCTTTCGCCTCCGAATAATGTGGAGTTATCATGGCTAAGAAATCAGAAATCGCCAAGTGGGCGCGTCCCGCCAAATATAGGGTTCAGCAACACAACCGGTGCCACCGGTGTGGCCGACCACGCGCTTATATCCGCAAGTTCGGCCTGTGTCGCATCTGTTTTCGGGAACTGGCTCTTACCGGGCGGGTTCCCGGGGTAAGGAAAGCTAGCTGGTAATGGATTGTGAGGGAAGAAGTGACTATCTCAGACCCAATTGCTGATATGCTCAACCGAATACGCAATGCCACCATGGTGAGACATGACTCGGTGCTGGTGCCTGCCTCCAAATTGAAGGCCGCCATTGCCAAAATCCTCAAGGAAGAAGGCTTCATCGCTGATTTTGAAATGGTGAAGGGGAAACCACACCGGGTAATTAAGATTTACCTCAGGTATTATACCGATAAGAACCAGCCGGCCATATCGTCAATGCGGCGGGTAAGCAAACCCGGGCTGAGAGTCTATGTTGACCGGACGGAAATCCCACGAGTCAGTGGTGGTCTGGGTATTGCCATTCTATCAACCTCCAAGGGAGTGATGACCGGCCAACAGGCCTGGCGCCAGGGGATGGGGGGAGAACTGCTGTGTTATGTCTCATAATGAGGTCACGGAGCAACACTTATGTCTAGAATCGGGAAGATGCCAATAACTGTGCCACCGGGTGTGGCTGTAATGATAAAGGATAACGAGGTCAAGATAACCGGACCCAAAGGGGAGCTGACGCGCCGTTTCCATCCTGATATGTCCATCGTTCTGGAAAGCGGCACCCTGAAAGTGGTGCGACCCACCGATAACCGACTTCACCGGAGCATCCACGGGCTGACCCGGACCCTGCTGGCCAATATGGTTGAAGGGGTGACCAAAGGCTTTGAGAAGGGGCTGGAAATAACAGGAGTCGGCTACCGTGCAGAAAAGTCAGGGGATAAGCTGGTGATGCGGATGGGCTTTTCCCACCCGGCAGAGGTGGTGCCAATGCCGGGCGTGTCCCTAAATGTCGAGGGCGGCACGCGTATTAAAGTAAGTGGTATTGACAAAGAAGTAGTCGGCCAGATGGCGGCGACGATTCGAGCGATTCGCTCGCCCGATTCTTATAAGGGTAAAGGCATCAAATATGCTGGCGAGGTAGTCCGCCATAAGGCCGGCAAGGCCGGTAAGGCAGTCGGGGGTAAAGTATAAATGGCCAGGATTACAGTACGAGAAGCTCGCGTCAGGCGGCACCGCCGGGTCAGGGCTAAGGTCAGGGGCACTACCGACCGGCCCCGGCTGTCGGTTTTCCGCAGCCTGAACCATATCTACATTCAGGTGGTTGATGACACCCAGAGCCACACGCTGATTTCCGCCTCAACTCTTGACCCCGACATCAAAGGTTCAATCGATAGTCAAAAGAAAACGGAGCAGGCTAAACTGGTCGGCTCTTTGGTGGCCAAGCGGGCCTTGAGTCAGGGCATAAAACAGGTCGTTTTCGACCGCGGTGGCTATAAGTACCATGGTCGAGTCAAAGCCCTGGCCGAAGCGGCCCGCGAGGCGGGACTGAAATTTTAGGCTTCGCCCTCTCTCTGAGGGAGGGGTAAACTAAAGGGAGGCAGTTTGGTAAATACTGTCAAAATCGACCCAACCGAGCTAACGCTAAGTGATAAGCTCATCAATATCAACCGGGTGGCCAAGGTACTGAAAGGCGGTAAACGACTACGCTTCAGTGCCCTGGTGGTTACCGGCGATGGCAAGGGGCATGTCGGCCTGGGCTTGGCTAAGGCTAACGAGGTGCCTGTGGCCATCAGTAAAGCCAGCGCCGCCGCCAAGAAAAATTTGATTAAGGTGCCGTTGACGGGCACGACCATTCCTTATGCCATGAGGGTTAAGTTCGGCGCCGCTGATGTCCTGCTGAAACCGGCCGCACCCGGCACCGGCATCATTGCCGGCTCAAGCGTCCGGGCGGTACTGGAGGCCGCCGGAGTCAAGGACATTCTGAGCAAATCTCTGGGTAGTAGCAATCGCATCAATGTGGCTAAGGCGACCATGCTGGCTCTCAGCCAGATGAAAAACCCGGAGGAGGAGCGGGCCAAGCGCAAGGGTACCCCGATGCCATCGGGGACTGAGGGAGCAGCAACCGGTGGTTAAGTTGCGCATTACCTGGGTCAAGAGCGGTATCGGTTATAGCGAAGACCAGAAGAGAACACTGAAGGCTCTGGGGTTTCGCCGGCTGAATCAGAGTGTAGTCCATGAAGATTCGGCCTCACTGCGAGGCATGGTTAATAAGGTCAGACATCTAGTTAAGGTGGAGGCAGAAGGTGATACTCAATAAGCTGTCGCCGGCGCCGGGTTCCCGCAAGGACCGGAAGCGGGTGGGGCGGGGTGACGGCAGTGGACACGGCACCTACTCTGGACGGGGTCAGAAAGGACAGAAATCCCGTGCCGGCGGCAATAAGATGCGCCCCGGCTTTGAGGGCGGGCAATTGCCCTTAATCAAGCGCTTACCGGAGAAACGCGGCTTTGTCAATATCTTCCGCACTGAGTACAGCGTGGTCAATCTGGGCCAGCTCAGCGCCTTTGAGCCGGGGAGTGAGGTTACGCCAGAAAAGCTGCTCGCCGCCGGATTAATAAAGTCGCTCCGCCGCCCGGTTAAGGTCCTGGCTGAGGGTGACCTCAGCCACCCACTGGTGGTCAAAGTGCACAAGTTCTCTACCGCCGCCAGGGCGAAAATCGAGGCGGCCGGGGGTAGAGTGGAGGAGGTGGCATATGCGGCCGAGGCCGACTAGGCCCCGACTCCTCCAGGCAATGCTTGATGCCATGCGCCTGCCCGACCTCAGGCGGCGCATCCTGATTACTCTGGGCATCCTGGTCGTTTTCCGCTTTATCGCCCATGTGCCCCTGCCGGGAGTAAATCTTGCGGCCCTGCGTGAGCTTTTTCAGAGTAATGCCCTGCTGGGCATGCTGGATATGTTCAGCGGCGGTGCCATGAGAAACTTCAGCGTGGCGGCGATGGGTGTTTATCCCTATATCACGGCCTCAATTATTATGACATTGATGCAACCAGTGATACCCGCAATTGCAGGCTCTCTCTCAAGAAGGGGAAGCCGGCCGGAATAAGATTAACCGCATCACACACTGGCTGACCGTGCCGATGGCCGGTCTCTCCGGCTGGGGTCAGTTGGTTTTACTCCAGCGCGGGGGTGTGGTTAATCTGGCTGAGCTCAATGTCAGCCCAGCGCTGGCCACAGCATCCATGGTCATTGCCATGATGGCCGGCACCATCTTCCTGGTCTGGCTGGGTGAGCAAATCACCGAATACGGTATCGGGAATGGTATTTCTATAATCATCTTTGCCGGCATCGTGGCCGGTTATCCGCAGATGGTGAGCAGTGGCTTCCTGGCCAAGGAGCAGATTGGTGGTCTGATTGCCTATGCGCTCATCGGCCTGGCTACCGTCGTCACCATCGTCATCTTTACCGAGGCACACCGCCGCATCCCGGTACAGTATGCTCGCACCTCTTTCCGCGGCGGCCGTATGTACCGGCAATCAGGTGCCACCCATATACCACTACGGGTAAACGCCGCCGGGATGATACCCCTCATCTTCGCCATGTCGATGGTAATGTTTCCGGGGGTGATTGCCTCCTATTTCATGAACCCGTCGGGGTCCGCCCCGAACTTTGCCAACCTTATTTATGATTGGTTCAGTCCCAGTGCGGCGATGCCAGAGGCTTTGGTCTACTGGGGGCTTTATTTCATTCTCGTGATTGCCTTTGCCTTCTTCTATACCGTGGTCATTTTCCAGCAACAGGACTTACCCGGTACCCTGCAACGGCAGGCAGGGTTCATCCCCGGTGTTCGCCCGGGGAAGAACACGGCTGATTACCTTAACGGTGTGGTTAATCGCATTACCTGGGCCGGGGCTCTCTTCCTAGGTATCGTGGCGATAATACCCTTCTTAGCCCCGAACATCACTCAGGTTCAGACGATTCAGCTTTCCACTATGGGTCTATTGATTGTGGTTGGTGTGGTTCTGGACACGATGAAGCAGATGGAAGCCCAGCTGGTCATGCGGCGCTACGAAGGATTCATTAAATGACTTTGCTTGGAGAGGCAGTGTGAAAGGGGTGAGGTTGACCAAGAGGCTCTATATTATTTTTCTGGGTGCTCCAGGTGCCGGTAAGGGCACACAGGCCGCTCGGGTGGCCCAAAAAATGAAACTGGCCCATATTGCCACCGGCGACCTATTCCGGCAGGCTCAAGAAAAAGGGACAGAGCTGGCCAAGCTGGCCAAGTCCTACATGGAGAAGGGCAAGCTTGTTCCCGACGAGATAACTATAAGAATGGTCCTGGAGCGTATATCGGCAGCGGACGGCAGTGGTGGGGTGATTTTTGATGGCTTCCCCCGGACGCTGAAACAGGCTGAGGCTTTAGATAAGGCACTGGGGGAGCAAGGGAAGGCTGTGGATAAAGTGGTCTACATTAAGGTCAGCGAGCCAGAGCTACTTAAGCGACTGAGCGGGCGCTGGATTTGTCGTCAGTGCCAGACACCCTATCACGCAGTGAACTCGCCGCCCAGGGTCTGGGGTAAGTGCGACCGCTGTGGGGGCGAGCTCTACCAGCGGCCTGATGATACCGTGGAAACAGTGAAAAAGCGACTTGAGGTTTACTGGGCGGAAACTGCACCACTGATTGATTACTATACCCGGGCCGGCCAGTTGATTGAAGTCAACGGGGAAGGAACTGAGGCTGGGATAGAGAAGAGAATCATTGATGCTCTGTGCCCGGAGCCAATCCGGCCGAGGAGGCGATGAGCATAATCATCAAATCGGAACAGGAAATTGAGTTGATGCGGCGGGCGGGGAGGATTGTGGCCGCTGTCCTGGATATCTTGAAATCGCGGGTAAAACCGGGGATGAAAACTGAAGAATTAGATATAATTGCCGCTAAGGAGGTGGAACGGCTGGGCGCTAAGCCCTCGTTCAAAGGATACCGGGACTATCCGGCTACTATCTGCGTCTCGGTTAATGACGAGATTGTGCACGGGATTCCGGGGAAGCGCGTTATGCGCGAGGGTGACATTGTTTCCATTGACTTTGGCGCTATTTACCGGGACTATCACGGGGATGCGGCGGTCACCGTTGGGTTGGGCAAAGTCAGCCCTAAGGCTAAGGAACTGATGGAGACCACCGAGGGCGCCCTCAAAGCTGGTATCGCGGCGGCTCACGCCGGGGCAAAGCTGGGCGATGTCTCCGCCGCCATACAACAGTATGCCGAATCGCGTGGTTTCTCGGTAATAAGAGAGTATACCGGCCACGCTATTGGTCGGCAGATGCATGAGGAACCGCAGGTGCCCAATTTCGGTATCCCGGGAGAGGGACCGGTTTTGCAGAAAGGGATGACCTTTGCCCTGGAACCGATGGTGAGCACCGGCGACTGGCATACCAGGCTGGGTAGCAACCACTGGACGGTTTATACCAGTGACGGCAGCCTGGCGGCACATTTTGAGCACACCATCGCCATCACCGATGGTGAGGCTGAGGTGCTCACGGCTCTATGAAAAAAGTATATGCCTAAGAAAGAAACTATTGAAGTTGAGGGGGTTGTCACTGAGTCATTGCCTAATGCCATGTTTCGTGTTGACTTGCCCAATGGGCACAAGGTACTGGCTCACATTTCGGGCAAAATCAGATTGCACTATATTAAGATTCTACCCGGTGACCGGGTGCTGGTTGAGCTTTCACCCTACGACCTGAGCCGGGGCCGGATTACCTATCGGTTTAGATAAAGGTGGTTATGATTTATTATGAAAGTCAAGGCTTCAGTTAAAGCTAGATGTGAAAAGTGTAAGGTCATCAAGCGGCACGGGGTAGTCAGAGTTATCTGCACTAACCCCAAGCACAAGCAGAGACAGGGCTGATGAAGCCGATAGTTCTCTGGTGGTCGCATTTGGCTGTAGCAGGAGGGAATAGATGGCGCGTATCGCTGGGGTAGATATACCGCGAAACAAACACATCGGGGTGGCACTCCGATATATCTATGGCATTGGCCCCACACTGAGTCAGAAGATTCTAACTCAGGCGGGCATCAACCCCGATGTCAAGACGGACGAACTCACGGAGACCGAGGTTAACCGTATCCGTGAGCTTATTGACCATGGCTACAAGGTTGAAGGTGAACTGAGACGAGAAGTCAACCTGAATATTAAACGACTGATTGAAATTGGTTCTTATCGTGGTTCCCGGCATCGCCACAACCTGCCGTCCCGGGGGCAGCGGACACGCACCAACGCCCGCACCCAACGCGGCTCGCGCAAGACGGTCGCCGGACGCGGTAGGAAGCGCGGCACGTCCAAGAAGTAACCACAGCATTTGCTTGATAGGAGAACAATATGCCAGAGAGGAAGCGACCCAAGGCCAGAAGACGAGAAAAAAAGGTTATTACGACAGGGAAAGCCTATATCCAGTCGACCTTTAATAATACCATGGTGACTCTCACCGACGCCCAGGGAAATGTTATTGCCTGGGGCAGTTCGGGAACGGCGGGATTTAAGGGCTCGCGCAAGGGCACTCCCTATGCCGCACAACTGGCGGCGCGCGATGCCGCCAAGAAGGCGATGGAGCATGGTCTGCGCCAGGTGGAGATTTTTGTTAAGGGCCCGGGTAGCGGGCGTGAGGCCGCCATCCGTTCCCTGCAGAGCTCGGGGCTTTACATCACCAGCATTACGGATGTGACGCCCATTCCGCATAATGGTTGCCGCCCCCCGAAGAGAAGAAGGGTATAAGGGAAGATATATGGCCAGATACACAGAAGCAGTTTGCCGGTTATGCCGCCGTAGTGGGGATAAGCTGTTCCTGAAGGGTGCCAAGTGCTACACCAAGTGCACTTTGGACCGGCGGCCACGACCGCCGGGACAGCACGGCCAGCGGCGGACTAGGGTGTCCGACCGGGGCTTACAACTAAAAGAAAAGCAGAAGGCGCGCTATTCCTACGGGCTTCTGGAGAGACAGTTCCGGCGCTTTTTCGGAATAGCGGCCAGGCAGCAAGGTATTACCGCGGAAAATCTCCTGGTGTTGCTGGAGAGGCGGCTGGATAATGTCGTCTACCGCCTGGGTTTTGCCGACTCGCGACCCCAGGCGCGCCAGTTAGTCCAGCACGGCCTCATTCTTCTTAATGGGCGCCCGACCAAAGCACCGTCAGGACTGGTCAAGGAGGGTGATACCGTTAGCTGGAAAGAGAACAAAACCAAGACCGAGTATTACAAACAGTTGGTTGAGAGTATTAAAGCCAAAGTGGTACCTGGCTGGTTAAGCCTGGACCGGCAGAAACTGGAGGGGCGAGTAGTATCATTGCCCATTCCCGATGAAATTGGTGCCAAGTTTGACGCCCAGGCTATTGTTGAGTATTACTCCCGATAAGGAGGTTGGTCTTGTCTCATCTGGTAGTGCCTAACATTGAGTGTGTGGAGAGCCGGGATAACTTCGGCCGGTTCGCCATCGAGCCGCTGGAGAAGGGGGTCGGTGTCACCCTAGGCAATGCCATGCGACGCGTGCTGTTTGGCCACCTTCAGGGCGCCGCGGTTACCCGGGTCAAAATCGAGGGCATTCAACACGAATTCTCGACCATCCCTCATGTCAAAGAGGACACCATGGAGTTTCTCCTCAATGTCAAAGCCTTGCGGCTGAAGTCCGTCACCGGTCAGGCCGGCAAGCTGACACTGGAGGTAGACGGCGAGCGAAGAGTCACCGCGGCTGATATCAAGCCTTCCGCCGAGTTTGAGATTGCCAACCCGGAACTTTATCTGGTCTCTCTGGATTCGCCCAAAGCCAGGCTCTATGTTGAGTTCGATGTGGAGATGTCCGAGGGCTATAAGGAGGCTGAATCCAGCGATAACATGCCAGTCGGGATGATTCCGGTGGATGCTATCTTCACCCCGATACGCAAGGTCAATTTCACTGTCGAGCCTATCCATATCGGCGAAGAGACCAGTCTTGAGCGACTCTACCTTGAAGTCTGGACGGACGGCACTATAACACCCGCGGAGGCCGTCAGCCGCGCGGCCGAGATTCTGATTGAGCAACTGACTCCCTTCGCTGGCCTGACCAAGGTGGCTGAGCTGGAGGGCGAGGCAGAGGCGGCTCTACCCGCCATCGCGCCGGAACTGGCCAATATGCCGGTGGAGCAGCTCAATCTCTCGGTGCGCACTCTTAATTGTCTGAGACGCGGCAGCATCAACACGGTGGGTGAAGTGGTCAGCAAGACGGAGAAAGAACTGATGTCACTGCGTAACTTCGGGCTGAAGTCGAAACAGGAGCTTGAGGACCGCCTCAAGTCATTGGGGCTATCCCTGGCTGAATAGCTAAAAGAGGACTAGATTACTATGGGTCGCCGAACTGATACCAGACGGAAAGGGCAGACATCCAGTTACAACCGGGCGATGTACCGTAACCTGGTGACTGACCTTTTGGGTTACGAAAAGATTATCACCACGGAATCCAAGGCCAAGAGAATCCGCGGCCTGGCTGAGGAGATGATTACACTGGGCAAGAAGGGTGACTTACATCACCGCCGCCAGGCGCTGGCCGTTATTTTTGACAAAGATGTGACCGATAAAGTCTTTTCGGAATTGTCGCAAAGGTACGCCAAGCGCACCGGCGGCTATACCCGGATCGTGAAACTCGGGCCACGGTTGGGCGATGCCGCACCGATGGTTCAGATTGAGTTAGTGAAGTAATGTTAGCTACCTTTGTCAGTCCTGACCGGGAGAAAGCCATTAGCACCGCCACAACCACCAAGATTGTGCTGGTGGTGGAGTATGACGGCACGCATTACTATGGCTTCCAGCTTCAAGCCAGCCAGCCGACTATTCAGGAGGAGCTGGAAAAGGCGATATGGCGATTGACTGGCGAGATGACCCGCGTGCTGGCGGCCAGCCGCACTGACACCGGTGTCCACGCCAGAGGACAGGTGGTCAGCTTTAGAACCGGCGCCGGTCATTCCCCGGAAACCTTCGTGAATGGGCTGAACCACTACCTGCCCAGGGATATTGCGGTCAAGGCGGCTCACCGGGTCAAGGAGTCTTTCAATGTTCGTCGCCAGGCAATAAGTCGCGAGTACAACTACTACATCCTGAACCGCCCGACACGGTCGCCGCTCTGGGAAGGCCGTGCCTACCTGGTTCGGGAGCCGTTAGATATCGACGCCATGAACCAGGCTTGCCGGGCTCTGATTGGTGAGCATGACTTCATTTCTTTCACCACCAGCCTGGGTAACTGGATAAAGAATACGGTGCGGCGAGTCTTCCGGGCCGAGGTGAGACGGGACGGCGAGCTGGTCATTTTCAATATGGTGGCCAGTTCCTTCCTGCCGCATCAGGTACGCAATACGGTCGGGGCTTTGATTCGAGTTGGCCGGGGTAAGATGAGTGGCGATGAGTTTTGTAGTATAATTGAGGCGAGAAAGCCCGGACTGGCGGGGCCAACGGCTCCGGCGGGCGGGCTATATCTAGTGCAGGTAAACTTTCCCCATCCTTTTGAGGAAGAGACAGCATGAAAACCTATAGCACTAAGGCTTCAGATATTAAGCGAGAATGGCATGTGATTGATGCCTCGGGGCAGATTCTGGGCAAAGTGGCCACCCAGGCGGCCAACCGGCTGATGGGCAAGCACAAGCCAGTATTCTCCCGCCATCTGGACGCGGGCGATTATGTCGTGGTGATTAATGCCGAGAAGGTTCGCGTCACCGGCGACAAGCTGAAGCAGAAGATGTACTACCGGCATTCCGGTTATCCCGGCGGGCTGAGGAGTGTTAGCCTGGAGAAAATGCTCGAGACCAGTCCCGCCCGCGTGATTGAGCACGCCGTCAAGGGCATGTTGCCCCACAACCGGCTGGAGGCTCAAATGATGAAACGGCTCAAGGTGTATGCCGGTGAGGCCCATCCGCACCAGAGTCAGGTCAAGCCCGCCCCGGCTAAGGCGGAAGAGGGCTAGTCTGAAGAAGAGGTTTTAAAATGGTGGAAAAACAGTCATACTTCCAGGAGACAGGCCGACGCAAGACAGCGGTCGCCCAGGTGAGGCTACTGCAAGGCGGTGGCGCCATCATTGTCAATGGCTCGCCTTATGAGGAATTCTTCCCCCGCCTGACGCTGCGCCAGCACATATTGAAGCCACTGGTACTGACCCAGAGCCAGGACAAGTACAATGTCATGGTCAAGGTAGCTGGCGGTGGCACATCCGGGCAGGCTGATGCCATTGCTCACGGCATTGCCCGTGCCCTGGTCAAGGCGGATGAAGGTCTGAAGCCTTTGCTCCGCCAGAACCGACTCCTGACCCGGGACTCCCGGGCTAAGGAGAGAAAGAAGACCGGTCTCAAGCGCGCCCGCAAAGCACCCCAGTCCCCGAAGCGGTAATTCGCTCAATTAGCTTCATTTATCTGACACAGACTCAGAGAGGGGCTTATTGCCCCTCTCATTTTTATCGGTTGTTGCGCCAGACAAAGGATGCTAAAATACGGCCACATTAGACTCAATAGCTACGGTGAATACACGAGGAGGTAAGATGACGAGAGTAACTCTGGTAGAAAAGGAACAGGCTCATCCGATGGTAAAGGAACTATATGGTAAGAACGAGGCTAAGAGCGGCCGAGTTATTAACTTATGGAAGGTAATGGGTCATTGTCCTTATATCGGTCTCAATTTTCAGCGACTGGGTAACTCCATACTAAAAGGAGAGGGACTGTCACCTAAGTTACGGGAATTAGCTATCCTGCGTGTTGGCAGTCTGGCACAGTCTGAGTATGAGTTTAAGCAACACACCGCCATAGCGCTACAATGCGGTGTTGGCCAGAAGCAAATCGATGAGATTGTGGATTGGGCGGCGTCAGAACAGTTTGATGAGCGAGAACGAGCCGTATTGGCCTACACTGATGCGGTGGCACGGGACATCAGAGTCAGGGATGAAACATTTGCGAGATTGCGGACCTTTCTAAATGAGGAGGAAATTATCGAACTGACGGCTGTCATTGGATACTACGGTATGGCGTGCCGAATACTTGTTGCGCTAGAGGTTGACCTGGAGCCGTAGCCATAAACAATATATGTAATGAATCGTTTTGATGCGGATGGGTCAATACGAATGAAGAGTGTATCCACCTCCTACCGCTGCGCCAGTGTATAGATAACCGCCAAAGACATGTGCAGCCCATCCTTGCGCAGCATCGGACGTAACTTGGCAAAGGTACTCGTCCCTGAATCGCGCCCGTGTCTCCTCATCCATACTCAGGATTGTCGCTCGCGGTCCCAGGGTCATTGAAAATGCCCACCAGTCTTCCGCGCTCGTATAGACGATGTCGCTCGTCTCGCTTCGCGTCTCAATGGGACGTAATCCGAATCGGTTGAGCAGAGCCTCCACTTCCTCGGGCGCATAGGCCAGTGGTTGCGGCATCTGTATTCCCACTTGATAAGCTATAAATTGCTGTATGAAGAGCGGCAAGCCTGGGTCGAATGGCGTTGGTGTCTTATTGAAATTAGTCACGGCGACACAACCCCCCGGCTTGCAGACACGATACATCTCACGCAGTGCGGCTTCCATATTTGGAAACAGAAACAGCGCAAAAGCGCAGGTGACGACATCGAACGACTGGTCGGGGAATTCGAGGTGCTCGGCATCCATCTTGTGCAATTCGACATTGGTCAAGCTGTTCGCATGCGCCAGGCGTTCTGCCTCTCGGAGTATCGCCACCCGACAGGTCAATCCCGGTGACGCCTCCTCCTTGCCCTACACGCCGCGCTGCTGGCAATAGCACCGCGCCCGTGCCCGTGGCAATATCCAGCACACGCGCTCCAGGCGTAATCGGAATCATTTCAACCAGGCGCGCACCGAACTGAGTAAAGATGCTTGGCCCAACGCGGTTATACGACGTCGCCACACCGTCAAAGAGTTGCTCTATCATCTGTTTGGTTATTATCATTGGCTCAGACATCATGTCCTCCTCATCATGCCGTGAATGCTTATTGAATTTATCAACGGCATATAAATGGACTGACTTCTAATCCTGCTTCAATTTTGCTTAACAATACCCCAAATGGGATGTCTTACCACAACCGCCGTCATTATACAATCCGGAGCACTTAAGAAACAATACGCTAGAAAATATCCCCCTTCAGGCTGAACCCCTTCCTCCTCCACCCATCTGTCATTCCCGCGAAAGCGGGAATCCAGAGGGGCAAGAGGGGTCTGGATTGTCGGGTCAAGCCTTCAGGCTGAACCTTCTGGCTGAAGCCCGACAATGACAATAATATGCATTTTTTGTTCCTCACCCCCTTAATCCCCCCTCCTCTTAAGAGAGGGGGACAGGGGGATGGGTTACTAAGTAATCTTTTACTTTGGGCGGGCGGAATAGATGTGCTATCATAGTCTGGAGTGGTGAAAGAGATGGCCGGTGAAATCTCACTGAAGCCTATCGGCATCGTTCGTAATGAGTTCAAAGAGTCGCCGTCACGCGGGCGCGACTGGTGGTCGGAGGCCGTGTCTGAGATAGTGATTGACAGGGGCTTGACCGAAGCCCTTGACGGTCTGGAGCAATTCTCCCATATCATTGTCCTTTTCTGGCTGCACCGCATCACCGAGAGCGAAATGCCGCTCAAGATTCGTCCGATGCGTCGCGCGGAAATACCCCTGACCGGGCTTTTCGCTACCCGAACGCCGAACCGACCGAACCGCATCGGAGTAACTATTGTCAGATTACTTGAGCGAAAAGGTAACACCCTGAAGGTCAAAGGGCTTGACGCTCTTGACGGCTCGCCGGTCTTAGACATAAAACCCTATATCCCGAGAGCCGACCTTATCTCTGACGCCAGAAGTACCCAAGTGGGCAGACAATCCATAAGCCAAACTTTACGGGATATCTACCACCGACTCATGGGCGGTTACGGGCCGCAGCACTGGTGGCCTGCCGATGAGCCGTTTGAGGTGATGGTCGGGGCTATTCTGACCCAGTCCGCCGCCTGGGTCAATGTAGAAAAGGCCATCGCCAATCTAAAGGCCGCCGGGATGCTATCGCCCCGGGCGCTGCGCCGCCTCAGCCCGACCGAACTGGCTACCCTTATCCGACCCTGCGGCTACTTTAACGCCAAGGCCCGCAAGCTCAAGGCTCTCGCCGAGTGGCTGGGCCAAACCTGTAGCGACGACCCGATCAAAATGTCGGCCACCAGCCTCAGAGAGCTTCGGCCACAGCTTCTGGCGGTTCACGGTATTGGCGAGGAGACCGCCGATTCCATCATCCTGTACGCCGCCAATAAACCCATCTTCGTTATTGATGCCTACACCCGGCGCATTATTGACCGCATCGGCCTGGCACCCCGATACAGTCGGGGCAATAGTTACTCCGCTTACCAGAGTCTCTTTATGGAAAACCTGCCCCACCGGACTGCGCTCTTCAATGAGTATCACGCGCTTCTCGTGCATCACGGTAAGACGGTCTGCCGCAAACAGCCTCTCTGCCCGGAGTGCTGCCTTAAGGATATTTGCCGTTATGGGCAGGAAACCCCAACGATTTTTTCCCGGGAAAAGAATCGAGGCTGAACGAGCATGATTCGTTTCCAACATTAATTGTCTACTGGGAGGAGAGTGGAAGGAAATTAAAAAGAGGGGCTTTGCCCCTCTTGACGCCCCTATATAGCTCTTTGGGCGATGCCGGAGCGGGTAGTCATTCATTCAGTGCAAACTACTTCCATATCTGTGAAAGTCTGCAAGAAATACTCAAAGTCTGCTCTGAATTGCTCTTCTTTCGGTTCGTTACAGGTAAGCTCTATTGTCCAAATCTCATTATCATATTCAAGGTATATATATTTAGATATGCTTGGCGATTCCTCAAGCTGCTCAGCTAAAAAGCTATCGATATGAGGGACCAGAGAGAGGTTCCCCTACGGGTATTGTGTCACGCCAGATTATTAACTGAGTAGCGTTTATCCCATCTATGAGGATAGTAGATTCCTGAAGCAAGTTTGTTACCGGGCTTACCCAAAGAGAGTACGAATGTCTTAAAGGATTCTATCGTTGTACCAGATTGTTGTTTCCATATTCCTATCATAGCATTACTAGTCCATGCTTCAGTGACGTGATAAAAACTGATGGGGAGACGCTCCGGCATAAAATTGTCGTAAAAGGTGTGTACTCGCATGTCTCTATGAACCTGTGTGAAAGTCGAAGGATAGTAACAAGAGATACGAGTCTGGCCTTCCCTCGCTGAAAACCTCTTATACTGGCTACTACAACCAAGAAGACCAGATGAAGTCATAAGCACTATTACCAGTAATACCAACCTGAGTGAAAGGTGTATTCTCCTTCTTGTCATTTGTGTACACCGTCCTTAGTACACATCAGTCAAACACTTCGTGCGTACGAGTTCTTCATGGTGCTGCTACCTTGCCCAGCTTGACCTCGCAGCCGTCAGCTACGGCTAAATCAATCCTTTGGCCTTGAGGAGTTCGGCAATTAAGACGGCACCACCGGCGGCGCCCCTGACTGTATTGTGGTGCAAGCCCACGAACCTGTAATCAAGGACTTTGCACTCTCTCAACCGGCCCACGGTTATGGCCATGCCATTCTCCGCATCTCTGTCTTTTCGCGGCTGCGGCCGGTCGATTTCATCGCGGTATATTAGGGGCTGTTTCGGTGCCGATGGTAGTTCCAGCTCCTGCGGCTCCGCCTTGAAGCTGCGCCAGATATCAATGATTTCCTTAACTTCAGGTTTTCTGTCGGAGAACTTCAAACTCACACACGCTATATGCCCATCAGTAACTGGCACTCTATTGCAGTGGGCGGAGATTTTAATCGTGTCATCATAAACAAATTTGCCGTTCTGAATTCTGCCGAAAATTTTGGTGGGTTCAATCTCCGATTTTTCTTCCTCTCCAGCGATATACGGGATAACATTATCAGTCATATCAATGGCGGAGGGGCCGGGATAGCCAGAGCCAGACAGTGCTTGCAGGGTAGTCACTATTAGCTTATCAACTTTGTAACCCGCCCTTATTAGAGCCCACAAGGGCAACATGTAGCTTTGAATACTACAATTTGGCTTGACGGCGATAAGCCCTCTATCCCAGCCGCGCTTCCTCTGCTGGTCCTTGATGATGGCGATATGGTCGGCATTTATCTCCGGTATGAGGACCGGTACATCTTCGGTATACCGATGAGCCGAGTTGGTTGAAACGACGGCCAAACCCCGGCTGGCGTATTCCAATTCAAGAGAAGTGATGGCGTTTTTATCCATTTCCACCGCCGAAAATATCACGGAGCACTTCCCAACCGCGTTCTGGACAATATTAGCGTCGGCCACCACCATGTCTCGGACAGTCCCGGGCATATCTTTCAACATATGCCAGCGCCCAGCAACAGCCTCGCAATATCGCTTCCCGGCCGAAGCCGGCGAGGCCGCTAAATAGGCGATTTCAAACCAGGGATGGTCACTGAGCAGTCTGACAAAATTCTGTCCCACCATTCCGGTGGCGCCGATAATTCCCACCTTCACTTTCATGTCCGCATCGCCTCCGATGATTCTTCAAAATCAATGCATTAAGAAGTCGACCCGATTAAATATATTGAAAATTATACTCCACCTAGCAAATTTCTTCACTAAAGAATAGTGGCTGGAGTAGGGGCGATAGGTTCTTGGGCACCGCACAATACGGGCTTGACGGGCAGTTTAAGCATAAGGTATAGTATTCTCTAGAAAATTGCTAATTGGACTGATTTCAGACACTCACATTGCGGTTCCCGAGATAACATTGCCGCCTCAGATAAAGGAAGCCTTCCGCGGCGTTGACCTTATTCTGCACGCCGGGGATATCTGGATTTCTTCGGCGCTGGACGAACTGCAGTCCATCGCCCCGGTGATAGCCGCCTGGGGTGATGACGACATGGAAGTGGACCTGGGCGGCGATAAGCGGATGCTCACCGGGCACACGCTCCATCTCGATGGTATTACTCTCTGGCTAACCCATATCAAACCACGGTACGGGCTCATCAGTCCACCAGACGATTGGTATTCTTCCCGGCCGAAGAATGAAGACCCCGAGGAACCACCGCAGGTTGTGGTGTCTGGCCACACCCATTTCCCCGGTATAGAAAACTACAAAGGTGTCCTGTTGGTCAATCCCGGTAGCGCCACCATGCCCAGCTATGTGCCCAAGCTGGGTACAGTCGCCCTGCTCAATATCAGTTCCGGCCAGGCCGAAGCCCGCATTCTGCCGCTGGAATGACCTTGACGCCAGCCACGAGGTCAGAGTAAGATACGCGTGAGTCTCCCAGGAATTGGGCGCAGTGGCCGTAATGACGAAGGATTAGACTTATGCCCAACTCGACCGTCATCTATTCTTCCAAAAAACATATCGCCCGCATCGCCCTTAATCGGCCCAGGGCCGGCAATGTCATCAACCCGGCATTGGCCCAGGAGCTTACCGATATTTGTGAGCGGATAAATCAGGATGATAATATCTATGTGGTCGTCATCACGGGCGCCGGACAGCATGCCTTCTGCCGCGGCAATGAGATGGAGCAGGCTCAAACCGGTAAGGCGGTTGAGACCGCTTTAGCCAAGCTCAAGGAGACAGGCACAGGATTTAATGTTGCCTCAGCTATTGCCAGTATTGACCGACCCGTAATTGCGGCGATTAACGGCGATGCCCTCGGGCAGGGGCTGGAGCTAGCCTTGAGCTGTGATGTACGACTGGCCGCGCAGTCGGCACGCTTCGGCTTCCCGCAGGTAGCTTGCGGGCTGATACCCGGGGATGGGGGCACACAGCGGCTACCCCGCATTATCGGCCGGGGTAAAGCCCTGGAACTAATCCTTACCGGCGAAATTATCGACGCCGGGGAAGCCCTGGCTATCGGGTTGGTCAGTCAGGTGGTGCCGCTAAAAGACCTGATGGCTACGGCGGAAGCTCTGGCGCAGAACATTGCCGGCAAAGCGCCCATCGCTTTGAGGTTTATTAAGGAAGCCGTGCATAAAGGACTGGACCTGACCCTGGAGCAGGGGCTTCGCCTGGAGGCCGACCTCTATTTCCTGTTGCACACCACGGCCGATAGGACGGAGGGCATTAGAGCCTTTTTGGAGAAACGGAAACCGCAGTTTAAGGGACGGTAGCTACTGGAAATGGAAGAGAGGTGCGGTCCCTCTTCCAGAAAGTTTCCCCCGACCGTGTCAGGGTAAGGGGCAAAAATGCCGAAGCGGGAGGGTTATGAGATGAAAGTCAAAGAGGCATTGCGGTTAATGTTAGAATTGGTAAAGCATCCCAAACTTATCCCGACTGTTATCAAACTGGCTTACCTGAAACGAAAGATGTCAAGGCAGGCAGTCAAAAAAACACAATGAGCAATTCCCAGACAATCATCTACGAAAAACAGAACGAGATTGGCTACATCACGCTGAACCGGCCCCAGGTCTTGAATGTCTACAATATCAAGATGAGGGACGAGCTCTACGAAGTGCTGGGAGCCATCAAGGATGACCCGGAGGTCAAAGTGGCCATACTGAAAGGGGCCGGGGAGAGGGCGTTCTGTGCCGGCGCTGACCTGACGGAATTCCTCACCGCCCCATCGCCCATAATTGCCCGTCAGGCACGCTGGGAGCGAGATGTCTGGGGGCTTTTCCTCAGTATTCCCCAGCCGCTCATCGCCGCCCTTCACGGCTATGTCCTGGGCTCGGGGTTAGAGATGGCCCTTTGCTGTGACATAAGGATCGCTTCGGAAGATGCTCAGTTTGGCGTGCCGGAAATGGGGTTGGGCATCATTCCGGCCGCCGGTGGCAGTCAGACCCTGCCCCGGGTGATTGGTCGAGGGCACGCCCTCAGTATGCTCCTGAGCAGCCAGTGGCTCAAGGCGGCCGAGGCTCGCCGGCTAAAATTGGTCAATCAGGTGGTACCCCGAAGCGAGCTACTGCCGACGGCAGAAAAGCTGGCCAATAGAATCAAGGGTTATAATCCGCTAACCATGCGCTATGCCAAGCAGGCCGTTAATCGCGGGCTTGACCTGAGCCTGGAACAGGGCCTGGAACTGGAGGCTAATCTGGCCGCCGGCCTGTTAGCTTCGTTGGTGAAGAAGCGATCGAATTAGAGTAAGCAGGAGAAGAGATGAACACCACCGAATTTCTGACCATCACCGCCGCCATCTGTCCGGATAAGGAAGCCATTATCTTTGAAGAGAAGAGACTTACCTTCGCCCAGCTCAACGAGCGGGTGAACCGTTTAGCCAATGCCCTGCTAGGGCTGGGGATACAAAAGGGTGACCGCGTGGCGATGATGCAGGTTAACACCAATCAGTGCATCGAGGCGTATTTCGCTACGGCCAGGGTTGGCGGCATCTATGTACCACTTAACTTCCGAGCCAGAGGGAATGAACTCACCTACATGCTTAACACTGCCGAGGCCAACACGCTGTTCGTCGGTGACCGCTATCTGGACTTAATCGACTCTATCAGGCCAGGTCTGACCACAGTAAAACACTATATCTCCCTGGACCAACCGCACAAGGATATGCTGAATTACGAGAAGCTTATCGACTCATCTCCCGCCGACGATGTCTTCACCGAGATTGATGACAACGATACCACCATACTGATGTACACCGCCGGCACCACCGGCTTCCCCAAGGGCGTGATGCTCTCCCACAACAGCTTTTCCGTCTATGTGCTGGAAAATGTCAGCCCGGCTGACCTGGAGACCGCCGAGAAGAACATCCTGACGGTGCCTCTCTACCATGTGGCCGGGACTCAAGCCATGATAGCCGCCATTTATGGTGGCCGGACTCTGGTCATGCAGAGACAGTTTGAACCGAAGCAGTGGATGGAGCTGGTCGAGACAGAGAAGGTCAACCGGGCCATGATGGTGCCCACCATGCTCAAGCAACTGATGGAGCACCCTGATTTCGCTAAACACGACCTGAGCAGTCTGAAGGTCATCACCTATGGCGCCGCCCCGATGCCCCTTGAAGTTATCAAGCGAGCCATCGAGGTCTTCCCCGGAGTCGGCTTTATTAACGCCTTCGGCCAGACGGAGACGGCCTCAACCGTTACCATACTCAGCCCCGAAGACCATGTCATTTCGGGAACTCCCGAGGAGATAGAGAAGAAACTGAAGCGGCTCTCCTCTATTGGCAAGCCGATGTCTGATGTTGAAATGAAGGTGGTGGACGAGAATGGCAAAGACCTGCCACCCAACCAGATAGGTGAGATTATTGCCCGTGGGCCACGGGTGATGAGTGGCTACTGGAAGGACAAGGAAAAAACGGCCAGGACGATTGACAAGGATGGCTGGGTGCACACCGGCGATATGGGCTATCGGGATGAAGATGGCTACTTCTTCCTGTCCGGCCGGACCACGGATATGATTAAGCGGGGTGGGGAGCTGATTGCGCCGGAAGAGGTCGAGGCCATACTGCAGGGCCACCCCAAGGTTGATGAAGCGGCCGTAGTTGGCGTCCCCGATGAAGACTGGGGCGAGGTGCCCATCTGCGTCTGCGTGCTCAAAAAGGGCGAGACCTGCACCGCTCAGGAGCTGATGGAGTACTGCCGGGCCAATCTGGCCAGCTACAAGCGTCCCCGAGCCGTGGTCTTCTGCGAGGAACTGCCGCGCAACCCGATGGGCAAGGTGCTCAAACGGGTTTTGCGCGACCAGTATAAGGATGTCAAGCCAACGAGCTAGGTATATGTTTAACGACAAAACCCTAAACCAGGTGCGCCAGGGGCTGAAAAAGTGGCTGGAAGAAGTCAAGAAGGCGGCCGATAGCCACGAGGTGGGCCAGCGCTCCTCCACCGTCTCCAACCTGGATATAAAGCCGATTTACACTCCGGAGGATATCAAGGACCTGGACTTCGGCGAGAGCATTGGCTACCCCGGCGCCTATCCCTTCACCCGTGGCTGTCAGCCTACCGGCTATCGCGGCCGGGTCTGGACCTTCCGTATGTTCTCCGGCTTCGGCACCGCCCGCGATACCAACAAACGGTGGCACCACCTGCTGAAAGAGGGCGAAACCGGCCTGAGCACTGCCTTTGACTTCCCCACCTTGATGGGCTATGACAGTGATTCGCCGAGAGCCGTAGCCGAGATTGGCAAGTGCGGGGTGGCCATTGATACCCTGGCCGACCTTGAGATTCTGACCGATAAGATTCCTCTGGATAAGGTAACTACCTCCATGACCATCAATCCCCCGGCCAGTGTGCTCTGGGCAATGTATCTGGTCGCCGCCGAAAAGCAGGGGGTAACCTGGGATAAGGTCGGCGGGCACCATCCAGAACGACATGCTCAAGGAGTTTATCGCCCAGAAGACCTTCATGTGCCCCCCGGAGCCCTCCATCAGGCTCATCAGCGATACCATTGAGTTCGGCACCAAATATGTGCCCAGATGGAATACCATCAGCATCAGCGGCTACCACATACGCGAGGCTGGCTCTACCGCCGTTCAGGAACTGGCTTTCACCCTGGCCGATGGCATCGCCTATGTGCAGGATGCCATCGGCCGGAAGAAACTGGATGTTGACGCCTTCGCTCCCCGGCTTTCCTTCTTCTTCAACTCCCATCTTGACTTCTTTGAGGAAATCGCCAAGTTCCGGGCCGCCCGCCGGATGTGGGCCAAAATAATGCGGGACAGATTCAAGGCGAAGAACCCGCGCTCCTGGTGGCTGAGGTTCCACACTCAGACCGCTGGCTGTTCCCTGACCGCCCAGCAGCCTTACAATAACATTGTCCGCACGACCACCGAGGCGCTGGCCGCCGTCTTGGGCGGCACGCAGTCGCTACACACCAATTCCCTGGACGAGGTCCTGGCACTACCATCCGACTTCGCTGTCAAAATTGCGCTGCGTACCCAGCAGATTCTGGCCGAGGAGACGGGCGTGATTAACACCATCGACCCGCTGGCTGGCTCTTACTTCGTTGAAGCTTTGACCAACGAGATGGAAGAAAAAGCCTGGGAATACATTGACAAGATAGATAAGATGGGCGGTATGCTGGTGGCCATTGACAAGGGCTTCCCCCAAACAGAGATTGCCAACGCCGCCTATAAATTCCAGCAGCAGATTGACAGCGGGGAAAAGGTTATGGTTGGGGTCAATAAGTATGTGGCGGAGGAAGAGACCCCGATTGAAATACTGAAGATTGATGAGAAGATAGCCGCCAAGCAGATTAAGCGACTGAATGAAGTGAAGCGTACCAGAGACAATCGCCAGGTAGCCCGGGCGCTGAGCGAGCTTCGCACTGCCTGTAAGGGTACCAAGAATGTCATGCCCTGTGTCATTGAGGCGGTGCGAGCCTACGCTACCGAACAGGAAATCTGTGATGTCTACCGGGAGGTCTTCGGCGAGTACCGTGACCCCGGTTTCTATTAGCGAGGTTAGCATGAGCCCAGAGAGAAAACTACGAGTTTTGATTGCCAAACCGGGGCTGGATGGCCATGACCGGGGGGCTAAAATCATCGCCCGGGCCTACCGGGATGCCGGCTTTGAAGTGGTCTACCTCGGCCTGCACCAGACACCGGAGCAGATTGTTAACGCCGCCATTCAGGAGGATGTTGACCTCGTTGGTCTGAGCTGCCTGTCGGGGGCCCATATGCACCTTTTCAGCGCAGTCGTCCGCCAGCTCCGAGAAAGGGGAGCCGGCGATGTCACCGTCATCGGTGGTGGTATTATCCCCAAAGAAGATATCCCCAAGCTCAAGGAAGCCGGCATCAAGGAAGTCTTCCTGCCCGGCACGCCCCTGGAACAGATAATCAGGTGGACCAAAAAGAATGTAAAACCGCTCAATCGCGTTGGCCCGTAAGAAGGAAACAATGAAGCTGTCCGCTAAAGTATTAAAAGGTGATGTTCCGGCGGCCGCCCGACTGATTAGATGTATCGAGGACGAGGTATCCGGCGCCGCGGAAGAACTGGAAAGCGTCTACCTCCACACCGGACGGGCCCACATCGTGGGTGTCACCGGTGCCCCCGGTGCCGGCAAGAGCACCCTGCTGGGCTGCCTGATTGGTATCTTCCGGAAGAAGAATATGAAAGTCGGGGTGGTGGCCGTCGACCCCACCAGCCCCTTCAGCGGCGGCGCCATACTGGGGGATAGAGTCAGGATGCAGGCCTACGGCGTGGACAAGGATGTCTTCATCCGCAGTCTGGCCAGTCGGGGTTGGAAGGGTGGACTGGCCAAAGCCACCGTCAGCACCGTCCATGTCATGGACGCTATGGGCAAGGATATTATCTTTGTTGAAGCGGTGGGGTCGGGGCAGGGTGAAATAGATATTGCCCGTGTGGCGGACACGGTTATTCTGGTCCTGACACCGGGGATGGGCGATGAAGTCCAGATGATGAAAGCCGGTATTCTGGAAGCGGCCGATGTCTTCGTTATTAACAAAGCCGACCTGGAAGGGGCCGACAAACTGAAGCTCAGCCTGGAAATCATGCTCGGCATGCCGAGTCGCCCCGTCGCCGGGTGGAAGCCACACATCATCTTGACCGAAGCCACCGGTGATAAAGGCACGGATGAGGTCGCCGAAGAGCTCCTGCGACACCGTGAGTTTCTGGTCTCCAGCGGGGAACTGGAAAAGCGCCGCCAGGAGAGAGCCAGGCTGGAGCTACTCTGGGCGGTGGAAAGCTACCTCAAGAGCTATATTGAGAAAATGGACCCGGAGCACCTGGCCAGACTGGTGGATGACCTGGCGCAAAGGAAGACCAATCCCCGCACGGCGGCTCTGAAGATTATCACCGAAGTTTCGTCAGGAGCTTGAGATAGATTTTACCCTGACCGAAGACTGGAATTTTATGAGGGCATTTCGGAAACGCAGCGTATGACCATCGCCCGGCAGTTGATACGGGCAGGCTAGCGGGGTTCCTGCCCCTCCTCTTTTTCCTGCCCGGCGACTTCGTCTATCGAGTCCGGGCCGACCAGCGGCTTGCGACTGACCCAGGCCTTTCTGTCCCGAATATCACGGTCGAAGAGGAGCCGGTTCACGATGAGTTCTCCTGCGGGTACGCCAGTCGAGGACCGCGGTGCGGTCAAGCGCCTTATCACGGCGATAAGCAGAATCCCGGCAAAGCCCAGCGTAAGGACAAGCGACCGCTGGACGCCGAACGGTCCGGGAACTGCCCAGCTCAATATCGGCAGCAGGAGCAGGGCAAGAAGGGTGCCGAAGGCGAACTGGCCGAAGGGCAGCCAGGCAAAGGCGACGACCGTGAGCACCAGCGCCAGCCACGGAGCGAGGGCAAAGACCACCCCGAGCGCGGCTAATATGCCACGCCCGCCGTTGAAGCGCAGGAAGACGGGCCAGTTGTGCCCGGCTATGGCTACCAGGCCAACAATAACCTGCTGGTACTGTTCGAAGACCAATAACCTCCTTGGCCACATAGACGGGGGCAAATCCCTTGGCGAGGTCAAAGATGATGACGATGAGCGATGACCAGCGGGAGCCGGCGGCCACGATGTTGGCGGCGCCCACATTGCCACTGCCGAAGCGCCGTATATCTATCCCCCGCCGCCACTTGGCCACCAGGTAGGCAGTGGGGACTGAACCCAAAAGATAAGCGCCGATAATCAGCAAAACAAACTCAGTAACCACTGGTCTTCCTCCGCCGTGGCACCAGCTTGAGCGCTCGCTGTTCGGCCAGGGCGATGAGTTGCTGGGCTGATTTCGCCGGTACCCCAGCCTCCCCAATCGGCGTCTCGGTACTGTCATCCAGGCCATGGTAATCACTGCCACCGGTGGTAATCAGGCCATACTTCTCGGCCAGACTGACCAGTCGGCTCACCTCGGCGGCAGAATAGCCACCATAGTAGGCTTCCAGGCCAACCAGCCCGTTCGCCTTCAACTCAGCAATCATCGGCTCCGGCTCGCTAATGGTCAGCGGATGCCCCAGCACCGGCAGGCCGTTGGCCCGCAGGATTAACTGCACCGCATCTCCGGGCGCTACCTTGTCCCGCTCAACATAAGCCGGCCCGCCCCAGCCGATGTACTTGGTAAACGCCTCCTTAATCGAAGTGATATAGCCCTTCTCTAACATCGCCTGGGCAATGTGAGGCCGACCGATGGCCTCGGTGCTGGCGATTTCTTTGACCCTTGACCATTCCAGTGATATACCCATACCCTTCAGTTTGGCGAGCATCTTCTGCGCCCGCTCCTGCCGGGACTCACGCATACTGCTCAAAGTCGCCAATAGCTCAGGGTAGGCATAATCTATGAAATAGCCCAGGACATGGGCTTCACCCCGGGGCACATCGGTATTGATTTCCACGCCGGGAATGAATTCCAGCCGGGGGTAGGCTTTGGCGGCGGCCAGGGCCGGGGCAATGCCATCTACTGTGTCATGGTCAGTCAGCGCCATCACCGATAGTCCGGCCTCGGCGGCGCGGCGGACCAGTTCCGCCGGGCTGAGCCGGCCATCGGAGGCAGTGGAGTGGAGATGCAGGTCTATCTTGCCCACCCCTACTCCGTCTCCCGGTAGAGTCGCTCAATACTGACCGCCCGACCACTCTTATCATCCACCTTCACCAGAATAGCATTAAGCATTACCTTGCCTGTGCCCACCGACAGTCGGTGGGGCAGTGCTGTCAGAAAGCGCTGTAGCACCATCTCAGCATCGTCACCGATGATAGAGTCCATTGGGCCAGTCATACCGATATCGGTCACATAGGCCGTGCCTTGAGGCAGCACCTGAGCATCAATCGTGCCCACATGAGTATGGGTGCCGAGCACGGCGCTGACCCGCCCATCCAGATACCGGCCCATCGCCACCTTCTCTGAGGTCGCCTCAGCGTGAAAGTCAACGATAATGACTGGCGGCTTGGGCTTAAGCTCCGCCAGCAGCTGGTCCATGCCTCTGAAGGGGCAATCAAAATTGCCGATGAAAGTCCGACCAATCAAATTGACCACCAGGGCCCCATTTCTGACAATATAGCCCCGCCCCGGCACGCCCGGAGGGTAGTTTAATGGGCGCAGGATGGGCATCTCCCCTTCAAGGTAAGGGATAATCTCCTTCTGGGCCCAGATATGGTTGCCGGAGGTCAGCACATCAACCCCGGCGGCCAGTAGCTCCTGAGCCGTATCTGGAGTTAGGCCGATGCCCCCGGCGGCATTCTCGCCATTGGCGATGACCATGTCCAACCCATACTCCTGCCGCAGACGGGGCAGAAGCTCCCTCACCGCCCACCGGCCGGGCTTGCCAATTATATCACCAATCGCCAAGATTAACATTAAGATTTACCCCAGAGACTATCTCTTTTTGCTAACCCCTCACCCTTTTTCCCCCGATAATAATCGGGGGAGGAGGTTATGGAGAGGGGGATTTGCCCCCTCTCTTTTACACCTTTCTATAAAGAAGGCTGTGTCTCTCTGACTCCCAGCCCTATTTGGCATAGTCGACGGCTCGGGTTTCCCGGAGCACGGTCACCTTTATCTGGCCGGGATATTCCAGGCCTTCCTCTATCTTCTTGACAATATCGCGAGCCAGCCTCATGGCTCCGAGGTCGTCAATGTCTTCCGGCTTGACCAGAATCCGGATTTCACGGCCGGCTTGGATAGCGAAGGACTTCTCCACTCCCTTGAAACTATTGGCGATATCTTCCAGCGCCTTCAAGCGCTTCAGGTAGCTCTCCAGTGATTCGCGCCGGGCGCCCGGTCGGGCGCTGGAGATGGCATCAGCCGCCGAGATGATGAAGCCCCAGAAACTGGTCGTGCCCGTCTCAAAGTGGTGCTCGGTTATGCCCTGGATAACCTCGGGCGACTTATCCCACTGCTGAACAAGGTCGCCCCCGATTGCGGCATGCGTGCCTTCCACCTCGCGGTCGACCGCCTTGCCGATATCGTGCAGTAAGCCGGCTCTCTTGGCGATAGCCACATTGGCTCCCAACTCCGAAGCGAGCATACCGGCCAGGTAGGCAACCTCAATGCTGTGCGCCAGGACACTCTGGCCGTAACTGGTGCGGTATTTCAGGCGACCGAGCAATCTGATTAGCTCCGGGCGCAGTCCCTGCACCCCGACCTGATACGCCGCCTTCTCACCGGCACTATAGATACCGGCCTCCACCTCCTCTTTGGTCTTGGCCACCACCTCCTCAATGCGGGCCGGATGGATTCGTCCATCAAGGATGAGCTTATTCAGAGCCAGGCGGGCGATTTCCCGGCGTACCGGGTCAAAACTGGACAGAGTCACCGCCTCCGGCGTGTCGTCAATAATCAGGTCAACACCGGTCGCCTGCTCCAGGGCCCGGATATTCCGACCCTCACGGCCGATGAGTCGGCCCTTCATCTCGTCACTGGGCAGCGGCACAGTCACCACCGTGCCCTCGGAGACAATTTCGGACGCCGAACGCTGGATGGCCTGCGCCAGAATCTCCTGGGATTTCTTGTCAGCGTCTTCCTTTAACTTGACTTCCCACTCACGAAGGCGTCGGGCCGCCTCGTCTTTGAGCTCAGCCTCGACTCTCTCCAGCAGGGTCTGCTTGGCTTCGCCCGTGGACATCCCGGAGACTACTTCCAGCTGTTTTAGCTCCTTCCCCTTGAGTTCGGCCAGTTCTGACCGAATGGCGTCAACCCCCTTCTCTTTGTTGTTCAGATTGCGCTCCCTCTGTTCCAAGCTCTCCAGCTTCCGCTCCACCGCCTCAGTCCGGGATGCCAGACGGCTCTCCAGGCGCTGCATTTCAACGCGCCGCTGGCGCGCCTCCCCCTCCGCCGCCGCCTTCACCTTATCCGACTCTATCTTGGCCTCATTCAGGACTCCCTTAGCCTCTTCTCTGGCCTCAGCCACCGTTCTGGCCGCCTTTCTCTGAGCGGCTCGGAGCTGACGATTAACGGCCATGCGCCGGAAGAAGAAGACAATCAGGCCGCCGGCTATCACGCCAATAACAAACATGGCAATTAGCGCGATATAGATTAACGCTGCCGATTGCGTCTGAAACATCTTGTCACCTCCCTTCCCTAAACAGTCTTCCCTTTGGGCCGGGCCAGCCAGAAGATAGTGCTACTCAGTTTCTGGCTTAGAATCCCCGCCCTTCTGGTCTTGCCATACCTGTTCTACGGCATGGCTGAGTACTCCATAGCTAAATCCGCGCCGCTTGAGGTATTCACCCAGGCGACGGCGAAAATCCTCGTAGTCCAACTGGCGCAAACTGTGCGCCTTACTGAGCGCCGCCTTATAGGCGCTGGCCTCATCGTCAATGACATTCACTGCCTTAGCAATAATGTCATCAGTGATGCCCTTCTGTCTCAGTTCCACCCGGGTTAGCCAGCGACTCCGCGGACTGAAGGACTCCCGGTTCTCCGCCCAGTACCGGGCAAAAGCCGCGTCATCCACCAGCCCCTGTTCCTTCAGCCGGCTGATTACTGGCTCCATAGTCTCGGCGTCAAAGCCGCGCCGGCGTAGCCTGTCTCTCAGCTCAGACTCACTGCGGGGTCGGTAGCTCAGGTAGCGAGTGGCGGCACTGAGACAGCGCTGGTGCTGGTCAGACTCAACCAGCACCTCAACCCGCTCCGCCGATAATGACTGCTCAGTCTGCAGTCCCTCCCTGGCTACCACCTCAGGGTCCAGGCTGAAAGCAAATTCACCGTCCAGGTATATACTTACCCGTTGGCTCCGCCCCTTACCGGTACGGAGAGCGGTAATCTTTCCCATCACCTACCTCTAACAAATAAAGCCGAGGACTACCGCCTCAGCTTCTCAGTAGCCGGCTATCTATTTAGTTTTGCCAGTAGCTGGTCAGCTCACCAATGCTACTTGCTGGTGAGCTGATGGCCGCCCGCTGAGGCTCTAATCCGTCCCTCGATGTCCTGGGCAATCTCGGGATGTTGGCGCAGGAACTGCTTGGCGTTCTCCCGACCCTGCCCCAGGCGAACATCCCCATAGGAGAAGAAGGCGCCCGACTTACTCACCAGCCCCAGCTCGGCACCAAGGTCAATAAGGTTGCCCTCCCGACTTATCCCGTGGTCGAACATGATATCAAACTCAGCACTCCTGAAGGGAGGTGCCACCTTGTTTTTCACTACCCTAGCCTTGACATGATTGCCCACCGCCTCGTCCCCCTGCTTGATGGTATCCATCCGTCTCAAGTCTATCCTGACCGAGCTATAGAACTTCAGAGCCCGGCCGCCCGGTGTTACTTCGGGATTACCAAAAATAATGCCCACCTTTTCTCGTAACTGGTTGATGAATACCACAGCAGTTCCCGTCTTACCAATAGCGGCCGCCAGCTTTCTCAGGGCCTGGGACATCAGGCGAGCCTGCAGGGCGACATGCGCATCCCCAATCTGCCCCTCGATTTCTGCCTGGGGCACCAGAGCGGCGACACTGTCAATCACGATAATATCAACCGCGGCACTTCTGACCAAAGCCTCGGTAATCTCCAGAGCCTGCTCCCCCGTATCCGGCTGGGAAATCAACATGTCATCCACATTGACCCCCAGGCGCTTGGCATAGCTCGGGTCGAGAGCGTGCTCCACATCAATATAGGCCGCGGTTCCCCCCAGTTTCTGCGCTTCGGCAATGGCGTGCAGACCCAGTGTCGTCTTTCCCGATGCCTCAGGGCCAAAGATTTCCGTAATCCGCCCGCGCGGAATACCACCTACACCTAAGGCTAAGTCTAGGGATAGTGAACCGCTGGGGATAGCCTCCATCGGCGTCATGGCCGCGGACTCCCCCAGCTTCATTATTGAGCCTTTGCCAAATCGTTTTTCAATCTGGCTGATGGCTAGCTCTAGCGCCTTTCCTTTCTCCGTAGTCATATTCGCTGACATAATGATAGCACAGACCGCTCATTATGGCAAGAGAAAACTTGAGCTTGGCGGGCAAAACTCGGACAACGCTAAGCGCCTGGCGCCAAGGGGTTAGAAAGGCGGGAAAGGGGGTAGCTGGCGTTTGTGGCCGCTGGCGGCTATCATGGACTCAACCTTGGCTCTTACCGCACTGGCCGCCTCACTGGTCGTCAGATAGCGGTCAAGGTCGTCATAGCTGAACCCGAGCTCACCCTCATCCGTCTGCCCCGGCCACAGCCCGGCCGTCGGTGGCTTATCAATTATCTCCCGCGGGATGCCCAGAAAACGGGATAGCTCCTTGACCTGCCGCTTGAGCAGATTACCCAGCGGCATAATATCCACCCCCCCATCCCCGTATTTGGTAAAGTAGCCCACGGCCACTTCACTCCGGTTGCTCGAGCCGACCACCATATACTTAAGCTGGTTCGCCAGGTAGTAAAGGGTGACCATCCTCAGCCTGACCTTCAGGTTGGCCCGCGCCAACCGGCTGGTGGCCGGGTCGGCACTCACTTCCGGCAGTATCTGGAGCAGGCTATCATAGATATTGTCCAGCACCACTGTCCTGGTCGGGATGGAGAATTTCTCAGCCACGAGCCGGGCGTGCTCCGCATCCTGCGGGTCGCTGTGGCAGGGTATGAGCACACCCAGCACATTCTGGGGAAAAGCCCGCTGGCATAATACCGCCACCAGTGCGGAATCTACGCCCCCGCTCATCCCCAAAATCGTTCCCCGGCACCCGCCGGCCAATACCTTTTCTCTTATCCACGAAACCAGCTTTTCAACCAGCTCGGCTGAGTCCATACCCGGTCTCCATATTGTGACAAGCTACCGTTAGTATAATACCTTAAGGCTAGCTGGTCAAAACTGACCAGATTCTTTATGAACCTCACCCCCTCAAGTCCCCCTCTTAGACGCCCCCTGCCTATATCCGGTAGAAGAGTCGGCGGCCGATGATAATCCGAACATTTTGGCTTTTCGTGCCGGAACGATAAGGCGCTTTGTGCAATATTGTCGACCATATACGGTAAAAATCACTCCATTATTGCCGCCTTTATCGCTTATCACGAAAGTTCATCTTGCTCCCTATATATGCCGGATAACCTTCTGGATGCCCGGGACGAGAAGGAGGAAGGAGAAAACTTGAACGCTCCATGTCTGAGCATCGTTGAATTCCAAGCTAGATAATGATAATATGGTGGCACTGGCAAGGAGCGCACTTAGATAAGATGGTGAACTGGCAACTAACCGCGACTACCATTTATTGTGAGGCAGTGGCTGATGAAGTAACCCTACTGGTATACAAAGACTGGTCGGTGAAATGCACTGGCTACAGGAAATACGGTGCTAGTAAGAGCACCATTGCTCTACAGAGGAAAAGCAGGCAATTAAAACGAGAACTGAAGTGCGTGGGGCCAGAATGTCCCCAAGCGATTTCCTATAAGGAAAAGCTATTATCTGAGGAAGCCAAGAAAGGGGCAGAGAGGTAGGTTGCTAAACAACCCCGGGATTAGTAAAGATGGCCAGTGAAAACCAGGCAAAGATACGAATTGAGAACCTCTTTCTTTCCTTCGGCGGTGTAAAAGCCCTTAGTGATGTTAGCCTTGATATAAAGGACAAAGAGATTCTGGCGATTATCGGGCCGAACGGCGCCGGTAAGACCTGCCTATTAAACTGCATAAATGGCTTCTATAAGCCGCAAAAGGGTGACATATATTTTGAAGGCCAAAGGATTACTCGCATCCGCCCGGATAGGGCAGCTCGACTCGGCCTAGCCAGAACCTTCCAGAATATTGAGCTCTTTGCCGGTCTTTCCACACTGGATAATATCATGGCCGCCAAACATATCCGTATGAAGCAGAATTTCCTGACGGGGGCGCTGTATTTCGGCTGGGCCCACAAGGAGGAAACTGAACATCGCCGGACAGTGGAGGACATCATCGATTTCCTGGAGATAGAGCCCATCAGAAAGAAGGTAGTCGGCTCCCTGCCTTATGGCATGCGCAAGAGGGTGGAACTGGGCCGTGCCCTGGCTCTGGAGCCGAAGGTTCTGCTCCTGGATGAGCCGATGGCGGGTATGAACCTGGAAGAGAAAGAGGACATTGCCCGGTTCATCGTTGATATCTTTGAAGGGCAGGGAGACACCTATGCGGATACACCGGTGCTAAGGGACGGTGTTAGCTGTATTGTCCTGGTTGAGCACGATATGGGCGTGGTGATGGATTTGGCCGACCGGATTGTGGTTCTTGATTTCGGTCGGAAGATTGCTGAGGGCACCCCCGAGGAAATCAGGACTAACCCGCAGGTTATCTCCGCCTATCTGGGCAAGGAAGCTTAGTCCCACTTCCTTGAGTCCACGATTTTGGGCTGGTTCTCAGCAATAGTCCCCTTAGTGACGAATTCAATCTTATCGAGCTTCACCCGGCAGGTGTCCTGAAATTTCTGGTTCAAGTCGTCGGCCAGCCTGGCCTTATCCACCGCTTCCTCGCGTAGTTCCAGCTTAAGGGTCATCTCGTCGCGGTTTTCCTGGCGGCCAACCACGATTTGGAATCGGGAGACCGGGGCAAAGCTCATAATGGTAGCTTCCGCCTGCCGGGCCACGACAAACATCCCTCTCACTTTCACCGCATCCGTTGTCCGACCGACGATACCCATCAGGCGGTGGGCCGTCCGACCACACGGGCAGGGCTCAATGGTGTAGGCGGACATATCACCGGTGCCAAAGCGGATAAGTCCCCAGGCTTTGTTATGAATTGGGGTAACGACTATTTCCCCGATTTCGCCGTGACGCAGTTGCTTCCCCGTCTCCGGGTCAACTATCTCCAGGACATAGTCGTCCATGAGGTGCATGCCCTTTTTTACCTGGCACTCGTAGGCAATGGCACCACCGGGCTCAGTCACGGCGTAAGCCTGCGATGTATTGATGTGGTAGTCCTCCTCAAAGGTCTGGCGCAGGGAAGGTGGTAGCATCTCGCCGGTAAACCAGGCCCGTTTGAGAACGAAGTCCCGACGGACATTATGCCCCATCTCTTCCGCCCGCTTAATCAGGGTCATCAAAAAGGTGGGCGTGCCGACAAAGCCGGTGACTTTAAGGTCGCGCATGGTCTGAATCTGGATGTCGGTATTACCGGTGCCGGTGACGACCACCGTAGCTCCGCAGTGGCGCAGGGCTTCATGAAACAGAATACCGGCGGGTGACATGTGGTAGGTGAAGGTATTGACAACGATGTCTCCCTTTCTAAAGCCGGCGGCCCAGAAAGCCTTAGCGAACCACTTAATGCCGGAATGCTGAATTGGCTCGTAGATTGGTCCGGGCGAAATAAAGATGCGTTCCACTTCCTCCGGCGGAATCGCCAGAAAACCACCATATGGCGGGTGTTTCTTCTGCCACTCAAGGAGGTCAGTCTTCCGGGTGATGGGCAATTTTTCCAGGTCTTTCATCTTGCGGATTTCCGAGGGGCTGACTTTGACACCGTCTAAGAGCTCCCTGGCCGCTGGCGCATGCTGATAAGCATGATTTACTGCCTCAGCCAGTTTCTGGTTGAGGTACTTCTCCCTTTGTAGCGCCGGCATTGTCTCCAGTTTATCGAAGAACTCGCCTTTACCCGCCGTTACAGCCATCGCTTCCGCCTCTTATAGTGTTTCACTTCCCGGTAGCTCTTCTTCGTACCCAGCGCCGATAGCCCCATGTAGAACTCCTTGACATCCTCGTTGTTCTTGAGGAAATCGGCGGTACCGTCCAGAACCACCCGGCCATTCTCCATAACATAGCCGTAGTGGGCGATACTCAGGGCAATTCTGACATTCTGCTCCACCAGCAGGACAGAAGTCTTCTGCTCAGAATTGAAGCGCTGGATGATATTATATATTTCCTCGACTAATAGTGGTGCCAGACCCAGTGACGGCTCATCCAGCATCATTAGCTTAGGAGTAGCCATCATCGCCCGACCGATGACCAGCATTTGCTGTTCGCCGCCCGAAAGATAGCCGGCAGTATTGTGACGCAATTCCTTGAGTCTGGGAAAATATTCGTAGACCATTTCCAGGTCCTGTCGGACAGCACGGCGGTCGTGTCGTTGATAAGCACCAACCATGAGATTTTCCTCGGCGGTCAGGTGCTCAAAGACCCGCCGCCCCTCCAGTGCCTGGATGATGCCCAGCTTGCTGATTGCCTCAGCGCTCCTCCGGTCAATTCGTTCTCCATTCCACTCAATACTGCCATCGGTGACCTCCCCCTCCTCAACATGGAGCAAGCCCGATATTGCCTTGAGGGTGGTGCTTTTGCCGGCGCCGTTAGCCCCGAGCAAGGCAACAATGGCGCCGTCCTCCACAGTGAGCGAGACACCGTGCAGGACACGGATAACATTGAGATAAGCGACCTCAATATTATTCAGTTTGAGCATAAGCCCTCAACTTGAGAGTGTGGAGAGGGAGCTCGTGCTCCCTCTCCACAAAAGAACCTACTTGCCAAACCACGGATAGTCTTCGTACTTGATCAGTGGCGCTTCTGTCCAGGCGCTCGGGTCGGTAATTTGGCCGTTTTTAATCTGGTAAATCCGGTTGTATGTGGTCAGTCGGTTGTCGCCCGCGGTATAGCTCACCTTGCCCTGGAGACCGCCAACATCGTAGTTCTCCAGCTTCTGTATGCCTTGAGTTTCAATGGCATTCCAGGCATCAGCGCCGCCATTGGCCAGGACATCGTAGCCAGCGTTGCTGACGGCCAGTCTGAGAATCTCGGCCACAATCAGACTCTGTGCCCAGGAAGTGATGTAGTCCATGTTACCATAATCTCCGGCGTGATATTTCTGACAGTACTCGGTCATCTTGGCCATGCCGGGCACATTCTCGTCCCACATCACGGTAGGAAAGGCTCCGTAGACACCTTCAACTGTACTCGGCTCCAGCAATATCAATAAGGGCCTTGGTAAAGCTGGCGTGACCACAACCAATGGTTATGCCCGGATATAAACCCAGGTCCCGGGCATTCTTCATGATGACCGCCGTGGGTGCCGGCGTGCTGGAGATGTAGAGAACATCCGGATTCAGCGCCTTGATTCTGGGTCAAGCGAATCCATCTCAGAAGTGGTGGTCGCGGCGTGCTCGATCATGGGTTCAAGAATCTCGATACCCAGCTCTTCAGCTTTGGCCTTGAAAGCATCACGGGCGCCGTACCCGGTGGAGTTATTCAAGAGGTGCAGGGCAAACTTGGGCTTGCCCTCCCCTTCCCAGATGTTCTCCAAATAGAAATTAGCAAAGGCCAGGGCATCGTCCCCGTAATCGGGTGTCTGGCCATAGATGTGCTGGGGCGGCCGGTACAATGAGGGGGAGCTGAAACAGGCTATACCGGGAAATCCGGCGTCGATTGGCACTCTGCCATTGCCGCCGTCATCTCGTAGGATGAAGCCGTGGTAAAGAGTAGACACCCTTCATCCATAAACCGCTTGACAATAGTCACCACCTTAGCGGCATCGTAGGTGCTGTCCACCCAGACCACTTCAATCTTGTAGCCAAGTACACCACCGAGCTCTTCGTTGATATACTTTATGGCGTCAAGATTGGCGTGTCCCATCGGGGAACCCTTTTCCGCCGCCTTACCCGTTGTCGGGGTCATCATGCCGATTTTCAGCACCTGTTGTTTGGGGCCGCAGGCACTGGCCAGCGGCGTCAGGGCTATAATTAGAGCCAGGCAGATAGCCCCAACCAGCCATAGTTTTCTATTCTTCATTCTTTACCCTCCTTGAATTTAAACTTGTCATTAGAATCCTGCTGGGCAAGTCAGAGTTCACATACTACCTCCTTAACTAATAAGAAAATGGCCATAGCCGATAAGCTGACTTGAATAGATTCCAGCGGTGGGCCAATCCGCGGGGCTCAAGCACCAGAAACAGGATTATTACCAGACCGAATAGCATCGGCGTCAGGCCGGTGGCGAACCCGGCGGGAAAGACGGTGACAGTGCTCTCCAGGAACGGGACAACTTCTACCGTCAGTATCTGCTGGAGAAGTCGGATGAAAGACAACACCGAGAATCGGGCCTAGACTTGTACCCAGACCACCAATAATCAGCATTCCGATATACAGTATGGACTCACTCAGGCTAAACTGTTCCGCATTGATATAGCCGACCCAGTGGGCCAGCAAGGAGCCAGCAATTCCGGCCAGGAAACAGCCAATAAAAAAGGCGAGCATCTTATAGTAAAAAAGGTTGATGCCCATCACTTCGGCGGCCAGGTCATTGTCCCGGACGGCAATGAAAGCCCGCCCCACTCTGGTCCGGGCCAGATTCTTTGCCAGGAAGGTGCAGAGGACAACGATAGCCATGATGAGATAGAACTGACTCGCCTCACTTCGGAATTCAAAACCACCGATAGCCGCGTAGGGTACCCTCATACCAACAAACCCACCGGTTAAGCCCAAGTGATTGATGACCCAGATGATGATGAATTGAGCAGCGATAGTGGTAATCGCCAGATAGAAACCTTTCACCCGGACTGAGGGGATACCAAAGATGAGCCCGATAGCTCCCGCCATGAAGCCGCTGCATATCAGCCCTACCAGAAACGGAAGCTCAAATCGGTTGGTCAGGACGGCTGAGGTATAGGCCCCCACGGCAACAAAACCGGCGTGACCGATAGACAGCTGACCGCAGTACCCCAACAATATATTGAGTCCAGTGACGGCGATTATGGTGATACCAATCTGGTTGACCACACTCAGCCAGTAGTTACTCTTGAGATAAAGCGGCAGGGTGAACAGCAAAACCAGAAAGCCGAGAAAGAGCACCCACTGCGTCTTGGTGCGTATTATCGCCATATCTTCGGCGTACTTATAGCTACGCGTGCCACAGGGTAGAGTCACTGGCTATATCCTCTCAATACGAGTCTCACCAAAGATTCCGTAAGGCCGAATCAATACCACGATTATGATAATGATGAAAGGTATGATATCTTTGACTCCGGGCCAGGTGAACGGCGTGAGATAACCACCGCCCAGGTTCTCAGCCAGACCGATGATTGGCCCGGCGACGATGGCGCCGACAAAGGAGTCCAGTCCACCCAGTATCACCACCGAGAAAGCCTTCAGCCCGGTCTCGACCAGGCCGTAGGTGATACCCCCGATGCTGGAGACCAGCACCCCACCCACCGCCGCCACGACACAGGCAAACATCCAGGAACTGGAAAAGATACGGGTCACCGGGACACCGCAGGCCTGGACGGCCAGCTGGTCATCGGCAGTGGCCCTCATGGCGATGCCCATCTTGTGGTAGCGGTAGAAAAGGGTCAGCAGGACAAAGACGAACAGCGAGATACAGGCCACCCACAGGTATTCCTGGGAGACGACCGCCGGACCGATGTGCAACGGCTCAGTCGGGAAGAAGACGGGGCAGAGCCGCCACGCTCTTTGGCCAGGCAAAGGTGACCACCCCTTCCAGAAAGTAGGCCACCCCCAATGTTACGGTGATGAGCGACAGGATAGGCTGGGCAATGAGCGGACGCAGGACAACACGCTCAATCAGCCAGCCCAGTACCGGAGCGAAGATGAGAACTAGAGGAAAACCCAGCCACAGAGGCAGGTGGGCCTGAACCAGCATGCTATAGGTAAACCAGGAGGAAATCAGCACCAGTTGCCCCAGGGCTAGGTTAGCCACACTGCTGGACTTCCAGACAACCACAAAGCCTAGGGCAATCAAAGCATAAACCATGCCCACAGCGATACCAGAAATCACCAACTGAAGCAATTCAGCCATTGCTGGTCGGCCCCTCCGCGACAGTTCTGACTTTAATGGCCGTCGCCACGGTGCCCTTGCGACCATCCCGGTAGGTCACCGAAGCCTCGACCTCAATCTCATCGCCGCCATCATAAATACCCTCTATCAAGTCACGGTAACGCTCTTCCATAAATTCTCTTCTCAGTTTTCTCGTCCGGGTCAGCTCGGCCTCATCCGGGTCAAACTCCTTATGCAACAGGACAAACTTTCTCACCCTGGCCGGTTCCGGCAGATAGCTGTTCACCCGCATCAGGTCTTTCTGTATCAGGTCAGCCACCTCTTTTCTCTGCGACAGGTCAACGAAGGTGGTATAGGGTATGCGGTTGCGCTCGGCCCACTTGCCGACCATCGCGAAGTCCATATTGACGATGGCGGAGACGAAATCCTTGTCCTTCCCACCGATAACCATCGCATCCTTGATATAGGGGCTGAATCTCAATCTACCCTCAATATACTGGGGCGCATACTTAATGCCCGACCTCAGTTCACCCATATGGTCGAGCCGGTCCAGGAATATGAGGTGCCCCTGCTCATTGATATTGACCGCATCTCCGGTATGGCACCAGCCCCGGGTCAGGACAGCCTCCGTCTTTTCCAGATTCTTATGATAACCAGTGAACATGGAACTGCTTCGGACCAGGAGTTCGCCCTCGTCAGTCACCCTGACCTCCGTGCCGAGGGCCGGCCGGCCAACACTTTCAAAGGCGATTTCCCCCTTGCCGTGAGAGGAGATAAGCCCGGCCTCAGTACTGGCATAGTTCTGTCGCAACTCAACGCCGATGGCGTGAATCAATCGGAAAGTGTCCAGACTTAAGACCGAACTGCCAGTGACGGCAAAGCGGACTTTGCTCAGTCCCAGCTTATCTTTGAGAGGCCGGAATAGCAGCAGATAGGCCAAGCCATACAGTGCCCGCCAGAACAGATTTGGTTTTTGGTTCTGGAAATTCATATCGGCTATCTTGTACCCGACTGGCAGGAAGAGGTTGTAGGTGAAGCGCTTGATGGGGCTGGCATCAATTATCTTCACATGGATGTCACTGACCAGGCTTTCCCATTGCCGCGGGCCGTATATCACGAAGTTGGGGCCGACCTCACGGGTATCCTCGGCGATGGTCTCCGGCTCTTCGGGGAAGTTGAGTCGGGCACCGGTGAGCAGGTGAGGTATGGTGGCAAAGAAACTATCGCCCACCCAGGCCGCCGGGAAATTAGAAATGAGGTCGTCGCTTTCGTTCAAAGGATAGCGACTGATGAACCCACGGGCTGTATTGATTAAAGCTTGATGAGTGAGCACAGCGCCTTTGGGCAAGCCGGTAGTGCCTGAAGTGTAATAGATGAAGGCGGTATCATCACCCCTGCCCCGCCCCACATTTTGCTCAAAGAGGCCAGCGTGCGTCTTTTCATAATCTCGGCCCAGTTGCATTACCTCGGCAAAGCTGATGAGCAAAGGGTCATCATAGTTCTTCAGACCCTTGGGGTCCCAGTAGATAATCCGCCTCAGAGAGGGCAGTTCATTCTTGATTTCCAGGAACTTGTCCGTCTGTTCCTGGTCGTTGACGATGACAAACTTGGCCCCGGAGTGAGTGGCGATATATTTCACCTCGGACGGGATTGAATCGACGAAGATACCGGTGACAATACCGCCCGCCGCCTGAATGGCGAACTCGCCCCAGAACCACTCCGGTTCATTGTCCCCGATGATAGAGACGACATCTCCCCGCTCCAACCCTAGACTTATCAGACCCAGAGAGAGGTATTTAACATTCTCATAATATTCCCGCCAGCTATACCTCTGCCAGACGCCGAACTTCTTCATGCACATAGCTGTCCGCTGGCTCCACTTTTCGCAGTTCGCCTCGATGAGTTGAGGTATGGTGCTCGGATTATCTTTCGGCATTGCTTTTACTCATTGTTCACCGTGTTGGATATTTACGGGCTATAAAAAAGATACCTCCCGCTCAGGAGGTATCTTGAATCAGGCTGACAACTAAGTTGTCTTACTTGGCATAGACACTAGCCTCCCAAGCGCACCCGGGTGCGCCTGGTAAAGGTGAATTTTCTCGTCCTCCGATAAGTGCCTGTAGCCATATGCAAGCCTGTGGGATAGACTACCATAAGTAAAATGAGTCTGTCAACATCAGTGCTGGGGAGGCTGGTTTTACATCCTTAGCCGTAGAACTTCTTAAGTACGCGGAGAGCATTTAAGAGTCGCTGCCAGTCGCTCATATTGTCACACCTGCCTCTTCTCACGCCTATCCGACTCAACGGGAATAGTGGTGCCGGTGGCTTTGGCGATTATACTTGCCTACTTGGTTGCTTATGGTCATTTCACTGGTAATTTCATCATCAACATATCTCGTGTATAGCGTGCGCCAATATGCCAGTAGAACCTGCGAGCGGTACGGTTAGAAGCATATACCGTCCAGATCATCTTTTTCCCACCGGTTTCTTTGCAGGTTTCCAGTACCTTTTCCATCAAAGCACGCCCCACCCCCTGTTCGACGGTACTCCGGACGAACATATAAATCAACTATGTGCATAATACGGATTGCTCTATCCGTATCATATCCATTGTGATATAGCAGATAACCTGCGCTCTCTCCATTTACTTCAGCTAATAATCCGGCAAAAGCCCGTTTCCGTCCGAAGCCATCACGCAGAAAGGTCACTTTGCGTTGAATTGAAACTTGGTTTTATCGCCAAGAGCACGTAAGTAGTTGGCGAAGTCCTTAGCCATTATACCAATCTCTTGTGCGTCGCTACGCCTAGTTTCACGAACCTTAATCTCCGCTTTGGTCATTTTCACTCCCCCACCGGTATCGTCACCCCTGTCGCCTTGGCAATTAGCTTGCCCTCCTGGTTGGTCACGGTCATTTCCGAGATACCAACCCGGCGGCCGCTCTTCACCACCCGGCACTCGGCGATAAGCTCATCATTCACGCTGGGGCCGGCAATGAAATGAATATTGAACTGAGAGGCATAGCTGGGCAAGGATAGGGAATTGGAACCGTAGGCAAAAGCCTGGTCGGCCACGGCCACGATAATGCCGCCGAAAACCAGACCATTGAAGTTGAGATATTCTGGCCTGACCTTCATCGCCACCTTAGCGTAGCCCGGACTCAGCTCCACCAATCGCATCTTCAGAAACCTAGCGATTGGCTCCTTCGCTTCTTTAGCTTTCAACTCAGCGACATTATCAAGCTTGTTCTTGTCCGTCATTTTCTCCAATCCTCCCTCGGTGGAAAGGGACATCTAAGAGGGGCAAAACCCCTCTTTTATATCTTTCTCCCCCTCTCCTTCCAGGAGAGGGGGATACAGGGGGTGAGGTTCAATCACACACTAGCTGAGCTTGAACTTCGGGCGACTTTACGGAAGCCGTCCAGGGAGCCTTCTATGGTGTGGTCGTCAACACAGTAGGAGATGCGGAAGTACCCCGGTGTGCCAAAACCCTGACCGGGCACCGTCAGCACCCGAAACTGCTGTAGCTCCCGGACAAAGGCAACATCGTCTTCCAATGGCGATTTCGGAAACATGTAGAATGCGCCCTGAGGCTTCATCATGGAATAACCCATAGCGGTAAGGCGCTCGTAGAGGAAGTCCCGCTTCTTCTGATATGCCGCCACCGAGACAGTAACCGCCTGCAACTGGCGCACAAGGTGCTGCATCAGGGCCGGAGCATTGACGAAGCCCAAAATGCGGTTACAGTAAATAAGTCCGTCGATGAGCGCCTGTTTGTCAGTACAATCGGGGTGGACGGCAATGTAGCCGATGCGCTCGCCGGGCAGAGCCAAATCCTTGGAGTGTGAAGTGACCACGATGCTATGCTGGTAATGATGCCAAACCTGGGGGCATATCAGTCCATCGTAGATAATCTTGCGATAGGGTTCATCGCTGATGAGGAAAATTGGTCTCTCACCACTCTTTTTATTAAGCAGCCCCCCAAGTTGACGCATAAAATCCTCGCCATAAACTGCACCTGACGGATTGTTGGGGGAGTTTATCAGCACCGCTTTGGTTTTAGCTCCAACGGCGCTTTCGAGGGCATCGAGCCGGGGTATAAACTGCTCATCGGTAGGCAGAATCTTAGCTACCCCGCCGTGATTATCAATATAGTTAATATACTCCGGGAAGTAAGGGGCGAAGATGATAACCTCCTCCCCTGGATTGAGTATGGTCTTCAGCACCACATTCAACGCTCCAGCCGCGCCGCAGGTCATAACAATATCATTCATGGTAAAGTTGACACCCGTCTCCAGGGAGAGCTGCTCTGCTACCGCGGCTCTTGTCTCCGGATAACCGGCATTTTCCATGTATCTATGCATCCCCGGCAGGGGGTTCTCCGCCAGCTTCTTTAGCTCCTGCTGGAACTCAACGGGAGGTTCCATCACCGGGTTGCCCAGAGAAAGGTCGAAGACGCGCTCCTCGCCATAGCGCTGCTTAAGGCTGACTCCTTCCTCAAACATCCGCCGAATCCACGACCCCTGCTCCATACTTTTCTGAACCCTGCTGGAAATTGGCATTTCACCTTCCCTTAGCCAGCACCAAACAATACTACCTGGCCTGTCAGGGTCGAGGCGAGGGATTTGGCCGCCTTATCTCTGGCACTCTGAGCTTCTAGCTCCAGAGTAGATACCTTGAGGGCTTGCTTGGGGCATATCTCCACGCATTTTGGCTGAGAGCGCCCTTCGCACAAATCACAGAGCACTACGGACTTTACCTGACGGTTCGGCACAATAGCACCGAAGTCACAAGCTTCTATGCACCAACCGCATCCGGTGCAGCGTAACTTGTCCACGCGAATGACATTATTGACCTCGTCCAGCTTGAGCGCTTCACGGGGACAGGCATTGATACAGGGCGTATTCTCACAGAAACGACAGGCAACACTTACGGCTACCTTTTCATCAAGGTGCACCAGATGAATACGTGACAAGTCGGGACAGAAAATCCCTTCCTTTTCCGCCGAGCAAACCATCTCGCAGATACCGCAACCCGTACAGATTTCCGGGTCACAAGTTATATATTTGCGTTCCATACTGCAATCCCTTGACCGGGGCAATAGAGTCTTCCAACCCTAAAGCCCGTAGTTTATCCTCTGGAATCAGGCCTTCGGCTGTCCAGCCCCGGGCCTGGTAGTAATCACCAATCATGAGCCTAAGCCCTTCTTCGCTAATTACGGTGCCTTTGCCCTCACCGGCTGTTAACGGGTCGCGGAAGAAGCGGGGTGGCAGCCAGTCATCACCACGTTTCCATCCCTCACGAATATTGAAGGCTTTCTTGATGTTGTTGATCCGTTCTCCAGCTTTCTTAAGCTCAGATGGAGTCAAATCCATTCCTGTCGCTTGAGAGTAGAGATAAGCTATCTCGGCATAGAAATCTTTAAAGCAACGGCGCATAAACTTGCAGATAATGAGAGAGTCGAGCACAGCGGCAAAATCCTCCTGCTCCTTAACCAGTGAGCCTCTCCCGGGCTCATCCTTGAACCGATTTACCTGACCAGAAATATCCACCTCATAGGCGGGTGAACGGTTGTGGCAGGCTCCTCTGAGACCGACGGCAAAGCCCAAAGCTAAGGTTTTCATCGCCCTCGGGTCATAGCCCGGAATCTCAAGACCCTTGGAGTGCATTGCCCAATGCTCCGAGCCTTTACCTAGCTTCGATGAAGCTAGTCTGACCCCATCAGCCAGGAGGTTCCCAATTCCCTGGCGTTTACCAATCTGTTCTATGACAGCGACCAAAGCGGTGTGATTACCGAAGGTGAGTTCTAAACCATCTGTATCCTCTTTGGTCAGCAGGCCCTTCTCAAAGCATTCCATCGCCCAGGCGACACAACCGCCAGTACTGATGGTATCTATGCCGTAATAGTCACATAGCTCGGCCGCCTTCAGTATGCCGGCTACGTCATCCACACCGCAAAGAGGCCCCAGGGCAAAGAGTGACTCGTAGTCAAGCTCCCATTGCGTCCCGGGATAAGCTCCGTCGGGTGCAGTGTATATGTGACCACAGGCCACGGGACAGGTAGCGCAAGCCATAACTTTAGTTAGATAGCGTTGAGCGAGCTTTTCCCCGCTTACATTTTCCGCCTTCTCAAAGCTAGATTGCTGGAAGTTCCGTGTCGGCAGAGCCGATAGACGATTAAGCACGAGAACATTAACCGGTGTCCCGAGCACGCGATACTTTTCTGTGCCTGACCCCTGGGCTTCCTTAATCAATTCAAAGCTTATTCTCTCAACCTCTTTGAGGTTGTATACCGGGACTGGCCGGGAACCACGCAGTGCAATCGCCTTAAGCTTCTTCGAACCCATTACCGCCCCTGTCCCTGTCCTCCCTGCCTGTCGGTTGATATCATTGGTTATGCAGGCATATCGCACCAGATTCTCTCCAGCGGGGCCGATAGAGGCTACCGTTACTCGGCTGTCCCCGAGCTCACTACGAATACAGCTCTCGGTCTCCGGGCTTCCCTTACCCCACAGGTGCTCTGCTTTCTTGAAGTGAACAATTTCATTGTCGATGAAAAGATAAGTGGGCGATGCGGCCGCGCCGATGATGACCAGTGCATCGAAGCCAGTCCTTTTCAGTGCTAGCGACCAGAAACTGGAGGAAATAGAATCGCCAATTAAACCAGTAAGAGGTGACTTGGTCGCCACGGCGTGCTTGCTGGCACTGGGTATAATGGTACCACCCAGTCCACTGCTGGCAAAGACCAGCGGGTTATCAGGAGAAAATACATCTGAACCAGCCGGTAAATACTGGTAAAGCAGACGCGTGGCCAAACCAACCCCACCAAGGTATCCCTTCAGGAGTGATGGGCTGAGTTCCTCTACCTTAACCTTTTGGCTAGTCAAGTTGATTACTAAGATTTTACCATGGTAGGAATACAAATTAACCTCCACACCTAGCCAGTCTCATGGCTTTGACCTCGGCTACCCCTCTAGAAAAAGCCTCAAGACTCGATTCCACAAATTTAGGCGGTACTCGATGACGAATATCCTCTATCCAGGCTTCGGCCTCTAGCTTCAGGAATACAGATAGGGAACCAAGCATCACCATATTGAGTGCTCTTGGATTGCCTACTTCAAGGCCAATTCTGGTGGCCGGGATTAAGTATATCTCATTGATATATTGAGCCAGAATCCCTTTGATTTCCTCCCAGCTTGGGTAAGGAGTGGTACTACCAATGGCTGATACCGGGACGACAACGACATCAGCCACGAGAGCTACTCCGCCTGACTTCAAATAGGGTGCCCAGCGGGCTGCCTCCAATTGTTCAAAGCCGAGTAAGAAATCGACATCTCCTTTTTTAACCATGGGTGAAAAGACGTGGCCCCCCCACCGAACATGGCTTACCACGCTCCCACCTCGCTGTGCCATGCCCAGTGAATCCGATTTCTTCACATCATAGCCGTTATTCATGCCAATTTCGGCCATGGCATCGCTTGCCAGAATCACTCCCTGACCACCAACACCGGCCATCAATACGTTAACATCCCTCATTTCTTACTTTCCACGATAGCTTTTTGAGGGCAAGCCTGAGAACAAATACCACAGCTGGAGCCTACGCATAGACTGGCGTCTATAAAACCTTTATCCTCCGACACCGAGATGGCGGGGCAACCAATTCGTAAGCAAGCATAGCAACTATCGCACTTTTCCCTATCTACCTCGAACGGCGTGCCTGATGTCCTTACCCGCAGAGGACAGTCTCCGCGGACAATTATGACTGAGGGTTCATCGCTTTCCACACAACGGCTTATCGTAGACTCAATAGCCGCCAGCTCAAAGGCACTAACTACATTGACATCATTAACACCTATTCCTTGCACCAGCATCTCTAGACTTACTGCCCGGGTTTTCGCTCCTTTGGCCGAGATTCCCGTCCCGGGGTGGTCCTGGTGACCAGTCATCGCCGTAGTTTCGTTATCCAGAATGATAACCGTGGTTTTCCCTTGATTGTACACTACATCAATAAGTCCAGTGATACCGGAGTGGATAAAAGTAGAATCACCTATTACCGCCACAATTTTGTTGGGGACCCCCGCCTTTTCCAGCCCCAGTGCCTGCCCTATGCTGGCCCCCATACAGGCGGTAGTATCCAAAGCGAACAGGGGAGCGTACACACCTAAGGTATAGCATCCGATATCGCCGGTAACAATAAGGCCACCTTTCTTTAGCTGCGCGGGGACTTTCCTTTCCGATGGCAAATCGCTGGCGGAACAGGGATTATAGAAACCTAACCTCCTCAGCGCGAACTCAGTGGCAATATGAGGACAACCGGGACAGAGTAGTGGCGGCCGTGCCGGTAATTGCGGCAGGGACACTCTTGATTCAAGCGAAGGTTTTGGCGAAGCTGGCAATATACCGGCTTGAATGGCACCATTCTCGACTATCTCAGGATTAAGTTCCCCAACTGCGGGGAAAAACTCCTTTCCCGTGACTGAAATGCCCAGGCAACGCACCTCTTCTTCAAGGAAAGGGTCTAGTTCCTCAACCACTATCACCCTTTCTACTTCTCGGGCAAATTGGCGAACAAGGTTCGCCGGGATAGGGTAGGTGGTTACTAGCTTTAGGTGGGAGGCATCTTTAAAGACCTCTCTCGCGTATTGATAGGCTACCCCGCTGGATATAACGCCAAGCTTTCGGTCGGCAAGGAGCATTTTGTTTAAGGGAAAGTCTTCCACATAAGCACGCAACTTGACCAGGCGTTGCTCCATTGCCTGACACCTGAGCCGGGCATATGTCGGCACCATCACCAGCTTGGCCGGAGCGCGGGTAAAACCGGGCTTTCTTAAGTCAGCCCTTCGCTCTTTAGTTACCTTGACTACTGTCTTGCAGTGAGATAGGCGGGTAGTTGAGCGCAAGAGCACGGGTGTGTCGAATTGCTCACTGATGCTGAAAGCCCAATCCATCAACTCGTAGGCTTCTTGACTGTCAGCGGGTTCAAGCATGGGTACTTTGGCAAATCTGGCGTAATGGCGATTATCCTGCTCGCCTTGCGAACTATGCACCCCCGGGTCATCGCAAGAGACGACCACCAGTCCACCAACTATCCCCGTGATTGAAGCGGCAAAGAAGGGGTCAGCCGCTACATTTAGCCCCACATGTTTCATCGAAACCAAGGCTCTAACCCCACCATAGGCTGCCCCTAAGGCTACCTCCATGGCTACCTTCTCATTTGTTGACCATTCAGCGTAGACATCATCAAAGAGGGCGATAGATTCAAGTATCTCAGTGCTTGGGGTTCCGGGATAGGCAGTAGCTACCTTGACACCAGCATGGTAGGCTCCCAGCGCTAGAGCCTCATTGCCAGAGAGCAATTTTATCATTTGAGTCCATTATATCAATAACCTATCGGCGGGACAAACGCCGGGAGAACTAAGGGAGCGGGCACCATTTCAGGTCAATCCCAAGAACGTGGGCAGCCGATATCTGCTGAGTGGCTCTAAAAAGATTCGAATGGTTCAGAAAACAAGGGCCAAGGTCTTTGAGAAAGTTTTACCTTTTGTCCACGATGGTGGGCCTTGGGGGACAGTTCCCGAACTTTTGTTTGAGAAGAAGGGGTTAATTCCAGCGCTGCAGCAGCTCTTGGCATCAGCGGCGCTTTCCAGCATCTTGTGGGCATGAAAGGTTCCAAATTGACGGTAGCTATAAACAAAGACGCCCGGGCGCCGATTTTTAGTATTGCTGACTACGGTATAGTGGATGATATGTTCAGGGTCGTTCCTGAGCTCATCAAGAAAATTGCTGAATACAAAGGTTGAGACCGGCTCTGAAGCATATCGGCCCTAAATGGTTAGCTCAACCAACCCATTATGCCGGGTCGGCGATATACAAATGCGTTGACAATGGCACCAAAAGTCTGTAAAGTGTTTCAAAAGAGATTGTCGGGAGGTGAGCCACGGCAATGAAGATGTCACTCCAGGAAGCCAAAGAACGTGCTATTGAACTCATGCAGAAAGGCTATCACTGAGGGCCAGGCGTCCTGCAAGTTATGTGGGAAGCGTACGGCTTGGACAATGAGGATATCCTGTGGACCTGTATTGCCTTCAATGGTGGCATAGCGGGCCAGCAGTCGGCGCCCTGCGGCGCAGTATCAGCTTCGACGGTGTGCGTGGGACTGCGTCACCGTTGCCCTCTGGCTGACAAACAAAGGGCCAAACAGGAGCGTCTGGACGCGCGTGAGGACGCCAGCCAGCTTGTCAGGAGTTTCATAGAGAGGTTCGGCGCTATTACATGCCGCGACCTCATTGGCCTTGACTTCTCCAAACCAGAGGCATACCGTGCTTTCCAGGAATCGGGTATATCGAAGGATAAATGCAATAAGTATGTGGAGTTCGTCATAGAGAAACTCTACGAACTCGATGAGAAAAGAAGTGTTGCCCGAGCGCCGCAGAAAGTTGTTCTCTACACCAGACCCGGTTGTCCCTTCTGTGCCGAGGCTAAGCAGGACCTTAAAGAGCGCGGAGTGTCCTATGAAGAGATCAGTATAGAGGGTAATCCTAAGGCTGTCGAGGAGGTAATGCGCCTCTCCAGCGGCGCGGGTATAGTGCCTATTCTGGTCAGTGGTGATGAGGTCAAGGTGGGCTTCGGAGGTGGCTGAACAGTTTAGCCTGCGGCAGTCTGCCGCACATCATCTGGGTAGCGATACCACTACACAGAAAGCCATCTAGCGTAGTTCGCACTTTTTCGGCAACCACGGGAAGGTCATTGAAAAGACTCTACCTGGCCAGTTTGCTCTACATCGTCTGGGAGTTCTCGGTATTGTCCCTTTTGTCGAAGCGAACAGACTGTAGGACTTTTGTTAAACTTTTGTCTGTAATTTGTTCACATTTTTTGAACAAGAGTTGGACAAAAAACAGAAGGAGTTCTGCCTGTTGTACAGTACCGCCCCTGTTTTTAGGCGTGGTGGGCGGTACTGGGCTCGAACCAGTGACCTCTGCGATGATATGTAAGCGGTCCGAGTTGTAAACCAGGGAAAGCATTATCCTTCACATTGACACCTCCTCGTAAAAAACTACATGTCTTCCGTTTGACCGCTCGCTGGCGCGACTCCTATTTTACCAGTCAAACGGGTTGGTTTTACCAGCGATAACATAATAGCACAACCTGCTGGTTTTAACACGGTTGTTTCGGCTAAAAGTGGAAATATCGGATAGTCTGCACGATAGACTTTACAGAATTGCACCGAACCCAGGTGGCCTGCCCCCAATAGTTGTACCACTTCTTAAGTTAGAGCCACAGTCAAAATAGCCTCAGGTGCCGGTGGACGGTAGTTTTTGGCACTATGCGGACGTACCTGATTATATTCCCTTCTCCATTGCTCTATCAATACCTTAGCTTCCTCAAGTGTGGTAAAGATCTCCCGGTTAAGAGCTCATCCCTTAGCTTGCCGTTAAAGGATTCAATATAACCGTTCTCCCAGGGACTGCCTCTTTCGATAAAGAGTGTTTTCACTCCTATCCGGTTCAACCAGGCTCTTATAGCTTTAGCCGTAAATTCCGGCCCATTGTCGGAGCGGAGATGTTCCGGGATACCCCGGAAAAGCCTGCTGGCGGGGTTGTTCCGGGATAAAAAAGACAGAATAGCGTTACACTTAAGGCAGTTATAAGTGGCAAATGCGTTACGCTAATTGCCACTTAAGGGGTGCCGTCAGGGTAAATTTGCAAATTATGAAACATACTTTTAAGCCGCGCCTGTTAAAACGCTCGGTAATGGCATTATTTGGCACTAAAAAGGGCGTTAATCCACATACTCGGTATCCAGATGCGTATTATGGGCGAGTATTTTTCGATAAGCCGATGTTTGATGGCATAAAACTAGTCGCTAAAATAGAAGGAACGACCAAAAAGAAAGTAGCCCGCCAACTTATTGAGAGAGGTTTCAGCGTTTACATGGGCGAAAAGGTCAAAGAAGCAATCCAGAACGGAACTGGCAGCCAACTTGTGCACCACAATAGTGCATCAATCTCTGTTCGTGCGGCTATTACTGTGATTCACCATAACCCCAGACTATAGATATAGTCTCGTGGCCTCCGTAAATTGCCAGGATAAGCACGTGCCGTCGTAAGTCTAAGTTAATGAATCTCACCGGATTACTAGCTACGACTGTGGCTATTATTGTAGTAATCGAAGGCATTTTTCAGGGCACGTGCGCCACGCGGTATTGAAGGGAACGCAGGAATACCACGCTCCTGCAGTTTCACAATGATGTCTTTCACTTCCCTCGGCGCGTCAGGTGTGTTGAGAAATACCATGGCTATCAGCGGTTTTGATTGCCTTTTAATATCGTCAAGTATAGCGAGGGTGCCTTGAAGCTGTTCTGGAGAGATATGACGGCCCGGCCGGGTGGAGACAATGTACGCGATGTTGTCTATGTTGGCGTCTCTTGAGACAATCCCCATAATACGTTTCATATCCCGGCGAACCGGCCCGGCGGTGTCTATCGGGTTGCGGTAGCTCCCACCCACCACCTCAAAGAATGTCTCCAACTCAGCATACGATTCCTTAGTGAGCCGGGGCACATTTAGTCCGGCTTCGGCAAACACATCAGTGCCGGTCACCGATTGCCCTCCCGGTCCCCCGGCGATAGCTACCCGGTTACCCCGCACTGGTGGAAGAAAGAGCAGAGCCTTTATTGTGTCGATGAGTTCCTCCATGCTTGTCACTTGGATTGCCCCGCACTGCTTTATTGCGGCGTCCCACACGTTCCGTGACAGGGCAAGCGACCCGGTGTGTGAGGCAATGGCACGGCCACCTTCCTCTGTACGCCCACCTCTCCATATCACCACCGGCTTCTTCGAAGCTACCTCCTTCAATACGTTTACGAAGCGCCTCCCGTTCTTCACCCCTTCAATGTACATGCCGATGATTTTAATCTCCGGGTCGCGGCCGAAATACTCCAGAAAATCAGGGGAATCAACCACTATACCGTTGCCATAGCTTGCCGACTTGTTGATATATAGCCCCTGTTGATAGGCGTCCAGACTGAAAGAAATCGCGATGCTCCCGCTCTGCGAAAGAAAGCCCACCGGCCCCGAAACATCGAGATACTGGTCTTCGTTTTGCCTTATTCCGACCCTGGGATTGAAAAGTCCCATGCAATTGGGCCCGATAAGGTGGAAATTGGCATTTTCCGCCCTGGCGATAAGCTGGCGCTCAAGTTCTCTCCCTTCTTGTGTGTGGGTCTCCGAAAAGCCCGCGCTGAAAAAATGAGCCGCCGCCACGTCCTTACGTATGCAGTCATCCAGTACGCTTAATGCCGCCTTTCGGGCAACGGCGACAACCACCAGGTCTATCGGCCCGGGAACGTCCAGAAGGCTCGTGTAGTTTGTCACACCCAACGCCTTAATATCTTCAAAGGTATTGGGGTTAACATGAACGGAATAGAGTTTTCCCTTGAATTTAAGCTGGGCGTGGAGCCATTCGAAATTAGTTGCCTTGCTGTCCCCTACCACAACCACAGTCTGCGGGTTAAAAGCCCTATCTAATTTGCTGAAATCTACTTTCACTATGATTCTCCCCTATAATGGAGTTGGTGCCTTTCAGAAGATGTCTGGGTAGCATCTCGGGTCTGCTCTCTTAGTATACTAAACTCGGTAAGATAACCCTGCACTTCAGGTTCCATAGTTCACCTCCAACATTATTTATAATCATATGCATCAGGGAGGTCGTTGTCAAAGGAGATTGGAAAGGTAGCGGTTCAGTAACACTTCGTCAGAATGTTAAATAATTGGCCGACAAAAGATAGGTTTATACTTCAACAGACAGAGCCAGTTTGGTTATGACAGCCTTTCATTCCTTGAAGTCAGTAACCGTTTTGACAGGAAGCTCTGCTTAGAGTATATTGTAACTAGAGTTGCTATTCAGAATTTCGTATTATCATTTGGTTTATTCAGGAGTAATTGGGCACAGGATGACCTTAGCTCCAGCTATCTAAAAGATAAGATCGTCCAGTAAGCCTTCAGGACAATAGAATTCAATGTGTTGGCTTTGGAACTACTTTCACCTTCACCGGTTTCGAACAGGACTTCCCCACTGATACAGGCTTCACTAATGAGGTAAAGACGCTGCCTAGGTCGCTGGAGACTAGAGACGATATAGTCGCAGTTCGCATATTGCAGTAGCTACCAGCAGTGAAGCTAAGTAAGCCACTTATCTACGTCCTCCTCGTTAAGACTACGAATTACCATTTGAACTTCCCAGAGATAGAACTGCCTGTTGTGGCGATTAATATGAATCGATGAAGCCGAGTAGGTAACACTGACGAGGATAGACTACAAATGAGAATGGATAGAGGAGAAGTTTTGCTAAATATATGAATTATCGCAGTGACATAAGAAATATAGCTATTATCGCCCACGTTGACCATGGCAAGACTACTCTGGTAGATGCCATGCTTAAGCAAAGCAAGGTATTCCGGGATAACCAGGAAGTAGGCGAGTTAATAATGGACCAGAGCGCCCTGGAGCGAGAAAAAGGCATTACTATCATGGCTAAAAATACAGCCGTAGTTTACCGGGGAGTCAAAATCAATATCATCGATACTCCAGGCCATGCCGATTTCAGCGGAGAGGTGGAGCGTGTCATAAGTATGGCTGACGGTTGCCTGCTTTTAGTGGACTCTGTAGAAGGTCCCATGCCCCAGACCAAGTTTGTGCTCCGCAAAGCTCTGGAAAGGGGACTAAAGCCCATTGTGGTTATTAACAAAATAGACAGGGAAAATTCGCGGATAGCGGAGGTGCTTGGATTCACCCAGGACCTGTTCTTAGAATTAGCTACCAGTGCTGACCAGCTTGATTTCCCGGTAATATATGCCAGTGCCAGGGAAGGTACAGCCGTAACCGAACCGGGTATGAAAGGCAAAGACATCACCCCTCTCTTCGAATGCATCTTAGAAAAAGTACCACCACCGCAAATTGAAAGCGGGCCATTTCAGATGCTGGTTTCTAACCTGGACTATGACAGCCACAAAGGTAAAATAGCTATTGGTAGAATCTGGAGAGGCAAAGTTGCCGCCCACGACCCGGTAGTTAGTATGGGTGCTGATGGGAGTATAACTCATTATGAGATTGGTGAAGTATTTACCTATCTCGGTCTCAAACGCTTGGAGGTAGCAGAAGCCGAGGCGGGTGACATAGTAGCTGTAACCGGACTCGAAAAAGTCAACATTGGAGATACCATTGCCAGCCCGGAGCAGCCTGAAGCTCTACCGCGCATAGAGATTGGCGAACCTACGGTAGAGATGACCTTTGGAGTAAACACCTCACCGTTCGCCGGCCGTGAGGGGCGCTTTAGCACCACGCGCCAGCTACGGGAGCGACTCTACAAGGAATTGGAGACTAATCTTAGTCTCAGGGTCCAGGATACAGATAGCCCGGACACCTTCCTGGTAAAAGGGAGAGGAGAACTACACCTGGCTATTCTGATTGAAACCATGCGCCGGGAGGGCTACGAATTTGAAGTCTCCAAGCCAGAAGCTATTACCAAAGTAGTTGACGGCAAGCTTATGGAACCCATGGAGGTTCTTACCCTTGATACCAAAGAGGAATATATTGGAGTTTTAACCGAGATGCTGAGCAAGCGGCAAGCTCAGCTTACGGATATGCGCAACGATGGCCATGATAATGTGCGTTTAGAATTCCATGTACCGACAAAAGGACTCATTGGTTTCCGCAGTGCTTTTCTTACCGCTACCCGGGGTGAAGGCATCATGAATACCATTTTTCTTGGCTATGAAGCTTGGCATGGAGATATAATTTCGACTCGTAATGGAGTACTGGTAGCATCGGAACAAGGCATAGCTGTTACCTATGGTCTGAATAATGCCCAGGGGCGGGGTCTCACCTTCATTGAACCCAGTACACCAGTCTATGAAGGTATGATAGTGGGGCTGAATTCACGGCCACAGGACATAGCCATCAACGTATGCAAAGAAAAGAAGAAGACCAATGTACGCTCGTCTACATCCGACATTGCCATAAAGCTGACTCCTCCCGTGAAGCTAAGCCTGGAGCAAGCCATTGATTTTATCAATAAGGATGAACTGGTTGAGGTGACTCCTGAGAATATCAGATTGAGGAAGAAGTTACTCACCGAGGCACAACGGTTAAGGAATATCTCTCTTTCCCG
>CAVSBN010000013.1:0-78405 GCA_963726225.1 uncultured Chloroflexia bacterium | reverse complement strand
TACGTTATGAGTCTATCGTACGGCAGCACCTTATCCCCAAGCTAGGCAACATACCGCTGACGCAGCTCAAACCAGAGCATCTTCAGAAGTATTATGCCGCTGGTATGGTAAAAGGCCGCTGCGATGGCCATGGAGGCCTCAATCCTCTAACGGTAAGGCATCACCATACGGCCTTGCACCGGTCACTCGAACTCGCGGTGAAGTGGGGCCTTATTGTCCGGAACCCCGCAGACGCAATTGACCCACCTCGCTTTCAGCGTTCGGAAATGCACGTCATGAATGAGGATGATATCCGGACTTTCCTTGAAGCTGCCAAGTCTACCCCCTATTATGCGCTGTTCTACCTGGCGATATTCACCGGCATGAGGCGCTCTGAGCTTCTAGCCGTGCGCTGGAGCGATGTGGATTTGATTCTAGGGCAGGTCTCGGTTAGTCGAAGCCTGCATCATCTGAGAGATAGGAGTCTGGTCTACAGAGTGCCCAAGACAGCAAAAGGACGCCGGACTATCGCTCTTTCCCCATCGGCTATCCTCATGCTTGGAGAGCACCGGGACAGACAGATAGGCTTACGGTTGATGCTGGGTACTCGTCTGGAAGAGAATGACTTGGTATTTTGTCAGATTGATGGTAGACCTTTATTGCCGGATACAGTGAGCAATGCCTGGCGCAAGCTGGCAAAGCGTACCGGATTAAAAGGTATCAGGTTACATGATGCCCGGCACACTCATGCTTCACTTATGCTTAAGCAGGGCGTTCACCCTAAGATAGTTCAGGAGCGCCTAGGCCATGCCACTATTCAGACGACACTTGATACCTACAGCCATGTAGCGCCGGGACTTCAGGAAGCTGCGGCCAAACGCTTTGATGATCTGCTAATCTCCAGACGAAAAGGCTCATGCCGCCGGAAAAGTGGTTAGCTATCCGTTAGCTATTTCTAATTAGGTCTAGTGAAGAAGATAATGAAGATGTTGGATTTAGCTTCAAAAAGTGGTACCCCTGGCGCGACTCGAACGCGCGACACGCGGTTTAGGAAACCGCTGCTCTATCCACCTGAGCTACAGGGGCATATCTGGTGAAGCTGAGCACCCAACTTTCTTTCGCAGTATAATTGTAACAGTAAAGATGACCAACTGCAATCTGTAACGGGAAGATACCCCCTCCCACTGGTGCTCATTTGATTACGCAGTGGCAACTGTTGTAAAGTAAGCGAGAAAGTTTGGCCCCGATTGATCGGGGGTGGCGATGAGACACATCAGCAACAAGCTCCATCTACTGGCTTTAGGGCTGATTTTGGGTGCGGCGGCCTTCTTTAGATTCTGGGCGGCTCCCCTTTCGGCCGGTCCCGATGTTGCCCAGTTTTGGGCGTTTGCCAAGATGTTTCAGCTCCACGGCCTTGATTTTTATCAGTATGCGGCGGGCAATGCGTCTATATTTCCCTTTCTCAGGCTGGGCTTTCGTCTATCCCCCGGTATGGCTTCTGATGCTAGGCCTATCCATGCTAGCGGCACCGGCAAGTTCGGCAACCGGCGTTATGGTGGATAATAGCTGGCGGTTGGCGATGAAGACCCCGATTATATTCGCTGACCTGGCTATTGGTGGCCTTATATACTGGGCTGTACCCGGCTCGAAATGGCGGAAACTTCTGTTCGCCAGCCTGTGGTTGTTTCACCCTACCGCCTGGTACGAATCGGCTGTCTTCGGGCAGTTTGACGCTATAGCCGCCGCTTTCCTGTTGGCCTCACTGATTTTATTTGAGCGGGGAAAGGACAGGCTGGCATTTCTGCTGGCGGCCTTAGCGGCGATGACCAAGCAACATACACTGATACCGATAGTACTGATGGTGGTGATAAGCGCACGCCATATTCCAAAGCGCCGCCTCCTCAGCGATTGTCTCATCTTTCTGGGCGTTGTGGTATTTCTATCTGTCCCCTTTTTACTTACGGGGAATTTCTATTCTTATGCCCGTTTACTTTTCCCGGCGTGGGCGCCCGGTTACCAGTATCCCCTGGTATATGCCTTCAGTGGGAGCAGTGCTCTTCTTACCTACCTGCACGATGTCTTCGGCTGGGAGACCAGCGGCTTTTTGCAACTCAATCTCCCCATACTGGCTATCGCCTTGCTCGCTGTCCTTGTCTTGAGTTACCGGAGGTCAATTACTCTGACACAAGGCGCGCTTCTTGGCTTTCTTCTCTTCCTCGGCCTCTCTTATCAAGTCAACTACCAGTATCTCGTGATATACATACCGATAGCAATACTGGTGGCTTCCAGGACACAGTATAGAAGCGAAAGAGCTTTTACTTTGGTGCTGGCCTTGCTGCCGGCGGTGTGGCTCTGGCTTTTTGATGTTTCTTTCTGGTTCAACTACTTCACTCCCAAATAACCCCTGGGTCACACCTATATTTGACCGTATTGGCTTAGTTAACTATATGCCCGATCGTCCCTATGCTTATGTGTCTCTGGCTTTGGTGCTCATGGCTCTTTTCCTGACCTATGTAGTGTTCGTTTTTCTGCGGTGGCATCACAAACCGCTAAGACCGCTATCGTAGTCATTGGCAACAACTTCCATTCCACAGACAGCCCGCTTTGTGCTATAGTGTAAGCTAATTATGCTGGCCAAAGTTATGACCTGCGCTATCGTCGGGCTGGATGGCGCCATTGTTGAGGTGGAAACAGATATTTCCCCCGGGCTGCCCTTCTTTGCCATCGTCGGCTTGCCGGATACAGCGGTACAGGAAGCCAAAGAAAGAGTCAGGGCGGCTATCCGCAACTCCGGCTGTACCTTCCCGATGAAGCGCATCGTGGTCAACCTGGCCCCCGCTGACCTCAAGAAAGCCGGGCCGGCCTACGACCTGCCCATCGCTTTAGGTATCCTGCTCAGTTCCGAGCAGGTCGCCGCCGACCTCTCCAAAACGATTCTCCTGGGTGAACTGTCATTGGACGGCGGTCTGCGCCACACCAGTGGCGTCCTGCCCATGGTGGCACTGGCCTATGGGCAGGGATTCTCCGACATCATCGTGCCGGAAGCCGATGTCAAAGAAGCATCCCTGATAGAAGGAACCAAAGTCGTCCCCTTCAACTCGCTGGCCCAACTGGTCAGCTATCTCCATGGTGAGATACCGGCCCCGGAGTATAAAGCCGAAAAGGTTGAAGAATACGAGGCCCCGCTTTCCTCGGCGAGCGACCTGGCTTACATCAAAGGCCAGGAACACGCCAAGCGGGCTCTGGAGGTGGCCGCCGCCGGCGGTCACAACCTGGTGATGATGGGGCCGCCAGGCAGCGGCAAAACTCTCCTCGCCCGTGCTCTCCCCTCAATAATGCCGCCCATGACCAATGAGGAAGCCCTGGAGGTCACTAAAATCTATAGCGTGGCTGGGCTTTTGCCCTCGGATACCCCTTTAATCCGGCAGCGACCCTTCCGCGCCCCACACTACACCATCTCCAATGCTGGCCTGGTGGGGGGTGGGCACATGCCCAAGCCGGGCGAAATCAGCCTCAGCCACCGCGGCGTTCTCTTCCTGGACGAGTTGCCTGAGTTCGGGCATAACCTGCTGGAGACCCTGCGCCAACCACTGGAAGACAAGGTCATTACTATCAGTCGCGCTCACGGCAGTGTCATGTTCCCGGCCAACTTCATGCTGGTCGGTGCCATGAACCCGTGCCCCTGCGGCTATTACGGCGACCCTGTTAGACAGTGCACCTGTCCGCCGGGAGTGGTCTCCCGTTATCAGCGACGAATGAGCGGGCCCTTCATCGACCGCGTGGACATATTCATTGAAGTGCCCCATATTGACTACGAGAAGCTGGCTGATGAACGATTGGGCGAAAAGTCAGAGCGAGTGCAGGCGAGGGTAGTGGCCGCCCGCGCCCGCCAGCTCGAGCGCTTCCATGGCACCAAACTGACCGGTAACGCCGAGATGACGCCGAGTGAAGTGAGAGCGTTTTGTCAGGTGGAGGCGTCAGCCCAGAGTCTTCTGAAGGCGGCGATGAAACAACTCTACCTCTCCGCCCGTGCCTTCCATCGTATCCTCAAACTGGCCCGGACGATTGCCGACCTGGATAATGGTGATATCATCAAAGCCCACCACCTGGCTGAAGCCATTCAGTACCGACCGAGGACAACATTGTAGATAAGGAGGTACCAACCTTGCCAGTAGGCGACCTCTTCGGTTTTATTGCCGGGGCGCTGGCCACCGGCAGCCTTATCCCGCAGGTACTCCGCGTCTTCAAACTGAGAAGCGCCCGTGAGATAAGCATCCTTTTTACCGTTTTGCTCCTGGCTGGTATCTGCCTGTGGCTGGGCTACGGTATATACTTCAAGCTGGCCCCCGTCATCCTGTGGAACGCCATCTCAGTCGTTCTGCTCTCGCTTTTGCTCTACGCCAAGCTGAAATACGGGAGATAAATGAGAGCTATTGAAAAACGGGCAGTCGCTTTTGTTGCCTTCAAAAACAAGGCCAATCCCCCGACTTACCTGAAGTAGTAGGTAAAATTAGTAAAAAAATCCTTCTCAGGCTCTTGACATTCTAAGCGTAATGGTTTACGCTTTATACTCAAAAAAGAGGAGGTGTCTAGATGCAAGCCTACTGTGTCAAGTGCCGCTCCAAGAGAGAAATGAGGAACGCCAGGGCCATCACCATGAAGAACGGCAAGCCGGCGACCCAGGGTGTTTGCCCGGTGTGCGGCACCAAGATGTTCCGAATCGGGAAAGCCTAGAATCGTTTCTAGCTGGAATTCATTCAAGCTAATCATCCCGATAATATCGGGGTGGGGGTAGTTTGGTGTCTTTGACCTTCGAAGAGATGCCAAACTACCCTTATGCCTTTTTAGTTGCAACAGAGGAGGGTGGATGTGTTCCGACCGCCCCGCCCACCTGCATCCTCTTAAGTCGAGGGAAGTATTTGGGGCAGTGGCTAACCGGTTATCGCGCTTAGCCTAGTGCGCCGACATAACTAATTCACCTCCCCCTTCGGCCTGAAGAGGGAGGTGAATTGAAGTTGCTTGAGTGTCCTGCCTGGCTACCCGCGCCCGTGGTGTAGCCAGAGACATCTAGTAAGATTTCTCGCGCTCGAAAATGGTGGCCATTCCCTGTCCGCCACCAACGCAGAGGGTAGCCAGCCCCCATCGCAGGTTCCGGCGCACCATCTCGTGGGCTATGTTGGCGGTCTGCCGGGTACCCGTCATTCCTAGAGGATGACCGATGGCAACGGCCCCGCCGAGTGGGTTCAACTTCGCCGTGTTAACACCAAGGTGGCGTATCGAGTACACTACCTGGCAGGAAAAAGCCTCGTTAATCTCAATGATGTCGAAATCGTCAATCTTCATGCCGGTCCTGGCCAGGATTTTCTGTGTGGATGGGACCGGGCCTATCCCCATGACGGTGGGGTCTACGCCGACGGCTACCGCGTGTCTGAAGGTACACATTGGCTTATAGGCCGAGCTGTTTTGCCTTCTCCTTGGACATAAGCAGTACCGCGCCGGCGCCATCACTCCGCGGGCACGAGTTGCCCGCCGTTACCAGGCCGTTCTCCTTATAGGAAGGTGGCAGAGCCGCCAGCCTCTCCAGGGAGGTTTCTCGCCGGGGACACTGGTCCTTATCAATAACCTCAGTCGTTCCATCGTCGTAGTTGATGGTGATGGGTACTATCTGGCTCTTCAACAGCCCGGCATCCTGTGCCGCCACTGCTTTCTGATGGCTGGTGAGGGCGAAAGCGTCGGAGTCTTGACGACTTATGCCAAAGCGTTCGGAAAGCTCCTCAGCGGTCCGGCCCATATCGAAGACCCAGAATGGCATACCTGGCGGTAGGAAGGGGAGGAGTTTACTATCAGCCGTCTTCCAGCCTTCGGGGTACTTGGCGGCCTTCTGTTCTTCGGTAAGAGCTGCCACGTGGGAACGCCCCCATTTGCGGGGCCCCACGCCGCCCAACCTGCCAGGCCGGAACTGGGCCTTGGCGGTCCATGGTCTCAAGACCGGCGGCAATGCAAATATCAGCGTCATCATTCATGATGTTGTGGGCCGCGATGGCGATTGCCTGGGTCGACGAGGCACACTGCCTTGTAGTATCACTACCAGCGATAGACTCAGGAAAACCAGCAACTAGAAGCATCATCTTAATGCCTTGAAGGGCGACTGACCCCATAGTCACATCATCAATCATCGCCGGATTCAGCTTGTTCCGTTCTACTATCGCCTTAAGCACCGGTACCATCATGTCTGCGTGCCCGATGGCCCGGAATACACCCCGGTCTCCGGCTCGACCAATGGGGGAACGGCATGCATCGACAATAACTGCTTCTCTCATTTTTTCTCCTTGTAATTTTAACTTTTAATAGTGTCATCTGGTTAGACGCTCATCAACTGCAGTTATCTGCTCTTCTTAATGCGCAATATTGACCTCCTCTACAGTAATGGGAGTCCAGCAGAATTCTTGATATTCGCTAGCCGGTATTTCATTGGCGCTGAAGCTTGATTGGTGGTTCAACTATTTAGTCCTACTCGTTCGTTACAATCAGGAAAAGGTTACTTTGCCTTCCAGTTAGGCTTCCTTTTCTCCACAAAAGCTCTGACTCCCTCCATATAGTCCTCTGTGCTCCTGAGGCGATTAACCAATTCTCTTTCCAGCTGTAAGGATTCTTGTAGGGGCATGTTGTAACCCCGGAGCATAGTCTCTTTGACAGTTCTAACCTGAAGTGGTCCTGCCTGGCATATAATGTCGGCCCACTGTCTGGCGGTTGGCATCAACTGGTCTAGCGGCACGACCTTGTTCACCAGACCTATACGGTATGCCTCCGGGGCATCTATATGTTGCCCCATGAGCAATATCTCGGCGGCCTTGGCCCGGGGGATAAATCGGGGTAATCGGCTTATGCCGCCTCCAGCCGGTATTACGCCTACTCTTATCTCTGGCAAACCGAAGCGAGCATTCTCGGCGGCTATCCTAAGGTCGCAGGTCAAAGCCAGTTCCAGACCGCCACCCAGGCAATAGCCATGTATGGCCGCAATAAAAGGCTTCCATATCTGGTCGGCACGCACTCGTTCAGTGGTTCCTTCCTCCGTCTCCCTGGGCCCAGGGCGGAAGCCTCTAATATCAGCACCGGAAGAAAAAGCCCGGTCACCGGCCCCGGTAATAATGGCAATCCACAGTTCAGGGTCATCACGGAAATCTATCATTGCCTTATTTAGCTCACGGCCTACTTCGGCATTTAGTGCATTCAATACCTCAGGGCGATTGATGGTAATAATCGCAATTCTACCCTCTTTTTTGTAGTCAACTGCCATGGCAAACCCCCTTTTTGCTATTTATGTACCCGGAATTAAAGTAATCACACTTAATAATACCCCATGTTAAGTGTTCTATTCAAATTTTTCAGGTTGTGGTATCGCCTTGTGTAATTTACGGTTCTGTTGATTCTGGTGGCATCTGATAGCTCATCAGCCAAAGCAACCGTATGCCAATAGAACCCCTCAATTCGTCCTCTTGTTTTTCGGGGATGGGTATGATATACTTCCCAACCGCAGTTTGTTCAAGCGAGGGAGGATTTTACTTGCTGGCTAGTTACGGCACGGTTGTCCTATTCCTCATTGTGGCAATTCTTTTCGCTGTTACGACTATTTTTCTTCCCATAACCCTCCGACTTCTCAAAGTCATCCCCAGTAACCCCAATCCCACCAAGAATGCCAACTTTGAATGTGGCATGGAGACCATCGGCAAGACCTGGGTGCAGTTCAACTTCCGCTACTACTTCTATGCCCTCGTCTTTCTGGTGGTTGATGTCCTCGTTGTTTTTCTGTATCCCTGGGCGGTGGGTTTGCGAGACCTCGGCTACTATGGTCTCATCGGTGTGCTGATTCTCCTGGCCATTGTCATTGTCGGCTATGTTTACGCCTGGAAGAAGAAGGTTCTGGAATGGAAGTAGATATAACCCGGGAACGGCTCTATTCGGACAAGGAGCTGGACAAGCACGAAGGGGAAGTTATTGAAGCGCTGAAACAGCGCAGTCAACAGCCTATCCCCGACCGCGACCGGTGGCTAGACGAAGAAATTGAGCGCAATATCCTCTTGACGACGGTCGATGCCGTAATCAACTGGGCGCGGCGTTCATCAGTTTGGCCCGTCATCTGTTTCCCGGCCTGCTGTGCCTTTGAGATTATGGCCATCGCGGCTTCCCGGTTTGACCTTTCCCGCTTTGGCATGGAAATCCTGCGCGCCTCGCCACGTCAGGCTGACCTGATGATTACGGCCGGTACACTTACCTGGAAGATGGCACCCCAGGTAAAGCGAATCTATGAGCAGATGGCCGAGCCGAAATGGGTCATTGCCATGGGCGCCTGCGGTATCAGTGGCGGGATTTTCCGCTCGTCCTATAATGTCGTTCCGGGCTATAACCGCATTGTCCCGGTCGATGTGTATGTGCCCGGTTGTCCCCCCCGTCCCGAAGCCCTGTTCTACGGGATAAGGATGCTCCAGCATAAGATATCCCGCGAGCATACTGATATTGTAATACCGGCGCCGCCTTTCGGCACCCACGCTAAATGAGATTGAGTGGCAATGAGCGAACTGAAAATGGGTGATAGAGTTAGAGTCAAGGACCGGCCGGGCTGGCCGGGAGGCTACAAGATTGCCAACTGGGAAGGCACGATTGTTGAGGTCAAGGAAGACCCGAGAGGGTATGTCATTATGAAAGCGGATAAGACCGGGTATAACATGGCCTTCCCGGAACCGGAATTGGAGAAAATCTAACTGGTACACTCGGAAAATGACTGTTCTGCTATCAGCTAACGAAGTCGCCAAAGAGATAGCCAAGCGTTTTCCCAAGGCTCAGGCGCAAGCCAGTGGCGATGCTGTACTACTGAAAGGCGAAGCCCTGTTTGAGGTGACTGAGTTTCTCAAGAACAGCCCGGAGTTTGATTTCAATTACCTGAACTATATCACTGCCGTTGACTACTTTGACTATTTTGAGCTGGTCTACCAGCTAACATCACTGACCCATAACCACAGTGTGGTGTTGAAGACGCGGTGCCATGGCCGGGACAACCCAGTGGTGCCCTCGGTCGTCAAGCTGTGGCGGGGCGCTGACTTCCAGGAGCGGGAAGTCTACGACCTGATGGGGATAAGATTTGAAGGACATCCCGAACTTGAAACGCATTGTGCTGTGGGATGGATTTGAGGGGCATCCATTGCGCAAGGATTATCTGTAGAGGCGGAGATAGACATTGGCACTTAAGACCGAACCCTTTGTCCTGAATATCGGCCCGGTGCACCCGAGCACCCACGGGGTGTTCCGCATGCGGGCTACCCTTGATGGCGAGGTCATTGTTGACCTGGAACCCGTTTTCGGCTACCTGCACCGCGGGATTGAGAAGCTGGCTGAGGAACGAACCTATACCGGCGTCATCCCGCTCACCGACCGTCTGGACTACCTGGCCTCAATGAGCAATAACCTGGCCTATGTCCTGGCGGTGGAGAAGCTGGCCGATATCGCTGTCCCGGAGCGAGCCCAGTATATCCGGGTGATTCTGGCAGAGCTGCAGCGTATTGCCAGCCACCTGGTGGCCGTCGGTTCCTTCCTGAATGACTGCGGGGCCTTACTTTACTCCCTTCCTCTACATGTTCCGGGAAAGAGAGAAAATCTATTGACCTCTTTGAGATGTTGAGCGGCCAGCGGCTGCTCTACAACTATATGCGGGTCGGCGGCTTTAACCAGGACCTGCCGGACGAATTTCTGCCGGCAGTGCGGAAGTTCGTCAAGAAGATGCCGGGTTGTGTTGATGAATATGACCGGCTGCTGGCCGAGAATGAAATCCTGCTGGCCCGCGCTAAGGGCGTGGGCATTCTGCCCAAGAACCTGGCCATCAGTATTGGCGCCAGCGGCCCGGTGCTCAGGGCTTGCGGGGTGAAGTGGGACATTCGCAAGGCTGACCCTTACTCTATTTATGACCGATTTGACTTTGAAATTCCCACGGGCACGGTTGGCGACTGCTATGACCGCTACCGGGTAAGGATTGAGGAAATGCGGCAGAGCCTGCGCATCCTTCAGCAGGCACTGGAACAGATACCGGGAGGCCCGGTGAAGAGCGCGGTACCCCACCTGCTTCACCCGCCGCTGGGTGAGGCTTATGCCCATATTGAAGCTCCCAAGGGTGAGCTCGGCTTCTATCTGGTCTCGGATAACTCCATTGCTCCCTACCGCTGCCATATCCGGGCACCGAGCCTGATAAACCTGACCGCGCTCCGTGAGATGGCTACTGGGCTGGAAGATACAGGATTTGATAATCATCTTCGGCAGTATTGATATTACTATGGGCGAGGTTGATAGATAGCATGATAGCCGGTTCTGGTCTTAACCTGGCACAATACTGGTCAGCCGTAGCACCAGACTGGCCCGGTGGCTTCTGGTGGCACTGGCTGGTCTTCAGTGTCATCATCATTGTCTTCGTCCTACTGCTGGTGATGGGCTTCATTTATATCGAGCGGCGGGGCATCGGGCGGTTTCAGGCACGCCTTGGCCCCAACCGGACTGGCCCCTTTGGTCTGCTCCAGCCGGTAGCCGATGCTGTTAAGGTCTTGCTCAAAGAAGATATTGTCCCGACCAACGCCGATAAGCTGGTGCACTTCCTGGCACCCATTGTCGCCTTTACTCCGGTACTGATGGTCTTTGCCGTGGTGCCCTTCGGTGATGGGGCGCTCCTGGCCGACCTGAATGTTGGTATCCTCTATGTGGTGGCCGTCGCCTCGATAACCTCGGTGGGTATTTTCATGGCCGGGTGGGGCTCCAACAACAAGTACTCTCTGCTGGGCGCCATGCGTGATGTGGCCGCCGTGGTCAGCTACGAGATTCCGCTGGTGCTCTCTTTCATCGGCGTGGTGGTGATTGCCGGCTCGCTGTCGCTCAACCAGATTGTCCAGGCCCAGGAAATCCCCTTTATTCTGTTCCAGCCGCTGGGCTTTATCATCTGTTTTATTGCCGGCTGTGCTGAAATTAACCGCAGCCCCTTTGACCTGCTGGAAGCCGATTCCGAGCTGACCGCCGGTTTCCATACCGAGTATTCCGGGATGAAATTTGCCCTGTTCTATCTGGTGGAATACGGCGAGGCGCTGGCCATGTCCGCCATAATCGCCACCACTTTTCCTCGGTGGCTGGCGTGGTCCAGTATTGCCACCCTGGCTCTGGCTGGTGGTTAAGATTCTCATTGTCTTCTTTGTCATGGTCTGGACGCGGGCAACCTTCCCCAGGGTTAGAATTGACCAGCTAATGGCACTGGCCTGGAAATTCCTCTTCCCCCTGGCCCTGATTAATCTCCTCATCACCGGCGTTGAAGTACTGGCCTGGCCGGAGGGACTGCCCTGGGTACTAATCTTCGTCAATATCGCCGTAATGCTGGTCCTGATTCTGCTCTGGTCCCGGAAGTTCAAGTTAGGATGGGGTCGAGTTGAAGTTTGAGCGATACGGCAAAGGCATAGCCAAAGGTCTTAACAGTGACCATGCGGAACCTGTTCCGCCACCCGATTACCACCCAGTACCCGGAGCAGAGGCTGACGACTTCGCGCCGGATTCGCGGTAACGAGCTAATCTGGGACAATATCAAGTGTACCGGCTGTGCCACCTGTGCCAAAGCCTGCCCGCAGGGGGCCATCCTGATTGTCACCGCGGTGAATCCCGTGGAAAACAAGTATGCCGTGGAGAAATACGAGGTGGACACCGGATACTGCATCCAGTGCGGCTTGTGCGTTGAGGCCTGCCCTTATCAGGCGATTTATATGGGCTATGCCTACGAGCGGGCCAAATACCGCCGCGGCGAGCTGGTGCAGACCGATGAAATGCTGCTGGCGTCTGAAGAGAGGCGCCGGAGTGGCTACATGTACCCTGATATTGCCGCCGAGTTACCCCAACAGACACTACTGATTGACCGGGATAAGGTGGAAGAGTAATGGGACTGGACATTGCCTTCTGGATATTAGACGCCATTATCGTGGCGGCGGCGTAGCCGTGGTGGTGCTGAGGAATGTCTTCCGGGCGGCCCTGGCTCTGATTCTGTGTTTCCTGGCGGTCGCCGGTATCTATGTGACCCTCAGCGCCGACTTCCTGGCCGCAGTGCAGATTCTGATTTATGTGGGCGGCATTTCAGTATTGATTATCCTGGCGATTATGCTGACCCGGGATGTCCAGCAGGGCAGCCCGAGCAACAAACTGCGTGTGCCCGCTTTTCTCATCGCCCTGATTTTTCTTGGGATTATGACCTATGCCCTGATAAATACCGTGTGGCCGGTATCCACAGCGTCGCCCGTGGAACCGACTACCGCGGCCATAGCCAGCCAGCTTCTGGGCCAGGGCGGCTATATTCTGCCGCTCGAAATCGCGGGAGTTTTGCTGCTGGCGGCGATACTGGGGGCAATCGTTCTGGTGAGGGAGAAATAACGGTGTCTATTGGTCTGGAACATTACCTTATACTGTCGGCTGTTCTGTTCAGTATCGGCCTTTATGGCGCGCTGGCCAAGCGTAACATCATTATTATCCTGATGTGCATTGAACTGATGCTCAACGCCGTCAACATCGCCATGGTGGCTTTCTCACGGTTTGTCACACCCGCGCTTTTGACCGGGCAGATTTTTGCCATCTTTGTCATGGTGGTGGCGGCGGCTGAGGCGGCCGTCGGCCTGGCCATTATTATTGCCCTCTACCGCAACCGTGAGACGATTGAAAGCACCAAAATTGACTTGATGAAATGGTAGGGAAGATTGAAGGGGATAAATCGATTAGAGATGTGGGTAGAAGTTAAAAAAGCACCGAATTTAATGCTGGCCGAGATGTGGAAGGAACTCTTTGAGGGCGAAGGGGTGCCGACGCGCATTATGCCGGTCTCCGGCCTGCCCATTGGTCAGGAACTGGCGGCATACCGCATCCTGGTGCCCCAGGACAAGAAGCACATTATTGATGAGGTATTGAGGAAACTGTAATGCCACGCGAGTTGGTCTGGCTCATCTTTCTATTACCGCTGGCTTCCTTTGTCATCATTTCCTTTTTCATCCGGCCCTTTGTTAAGCCGGAGTCAAAGGTCGCCGGCTATATCACCATCCTGGCCATCGCCGGCTCAGCGGCTCTGTCAATATGGACACTGACCACCGTGATGGGCGCAACCTAACCATGAGCTTGAGATTCCCGATATTAGCTGGCTGGCGGTGGGCAACCTTAATTTTAGTGTCGGCATCCTGATGGACTCACTGACCGCCGTCATGCTGGTGGTGGTCACTATCGTCAGCCTGATGGTGCAGATTTACTCGCAGGGCTATATGAAGGGCGACCCCGGTTATCACCGCTACTATGCCTGGATGTCACTGTTCACGGCGTCAATGCTGGGGTTAGTTCTGGCCGACTCCCTGCTTCTGATGTTCGTCTTCTGGGAGCTGGTGGGCTTGTGCTCCTACCTGCTTATTGGCTTCTGGTTCCATCGCCCGTCGGCGGCCAACGCCGCCAAGAAAGCCTTCATCGTGACCCGGTTGGGCGACTTCGGCTTTCTGGCGGCGATTCTGCTTATCTTTACCCAGACCGGCACCTTTGATACCGTCGAACTGTACCAAATGGCCATCAGCGGCGCTCTGGCCGGGACAACCCTGACCTGGGCCGCCATTGGCATCTTCTCCGGGGCGGCGGGTAAATCAGCCCAGTTCCCGCTCCATGTGTGGTTGCCCGATGCCATGGAAGGCCCCACGCCGGTGAGCGCCTTAATCCATGCCGCCACCATGGTGGCCGCCGGTGTCTTCCTGGTGGCCCGCACCTTCCCGCTCTTCGCCGGTTCCACTCAAGCGATGACGGTAGTGGCGGCCATCGGTGCCTTTACCGCCATCTTCGCCGCCTCAATGGGCCTGGTAATGACGGACATCAAGCGAGTCGTCGCCTATTCCACCATCAGCCAACTGGGCTATATGATGCTGGGCCTGGGGGCGGCCGGGCTGGCGCTACATGAAGAAGGGCACATTTACTCTGGAGCTGGCCAAAGCCGCCACTGCCATCGGCATCTTCCACCTGTTCAATCACGCCTTCTTCAAGGCTCTGCTGTTCCTCGGCTCCGGTAGTGTCAATCACACCACCGGCACCTTTGACCTGCGGTTGATGGGTGGCTTGCGGAAGGCCATGCCCTGGACTTTTGCCACCTTTGTTATCGGAGCGCTGAGCCTGGCCGGTATCTGGCCGCTTTCCGGGTTCTGGAGCAAGGACGAGATTCTGGCCATAGCTCTGGAAACCCAGCCCGTCCTCTTTGCCCTGGCCATGATAACGGTATTGATGACCGCTTTCTATATCTTCCGCGTGGTCTTCCTGGCCTTCAGCGGCGAGTACCGCGGTGGCGCTGCGGCGGAAGGTCATAGCTCAGGTCACGATGAGAGTCATGGCCATCTGCACGAGTCGCCGCCGGTGATGATAATCCCGATGGTGATTCTGGCCATCCTGGCCATTGTTTCCGGTTTCTGGAATGTCACCGGCGGCTTCAGCGCCTTCATGGGAGAAGGCGAGACGCACGGCTTCTTCGAAGGCCTGTTTGGCATTTTTACCCATTCGCCACTGCCCTTAATCTCACTGGTGGTAGCTTTACTGGGTATCTTCCTGGCCTACGCTATCTACGGAGCCAGGTGGCTCTCGGCCGAGAAGATAGGCCGGGCTTTCAAACCCCTCTACACCCTGTTCTACCGCAAATATTTCTTAGACGAGCTTTACGAGAATGTCATTGTGAGAAAGTTGCTCATCGGCGGGCTCTTTGCCGGCTTACAGCAGGTGGATACCTACGGCGTGGATGGCGCTGTAAATGGCGTGGCTAACGGCGCCGTTGCCACCGGTCGGGCGGTCCGGAAAGCCCAGACCGGTCAACTCCAGCTCTACGGGCTGGTGATTGGCATCGGTATTCTGGTGATTATTCTCGTCGTATTTTTGGCCGGATAAATTCTCGGAGGAAGATAGAAAAGAAGGATTAAAGGGAGAGAGTACCGTTGAGCTTTCCTTATCTGTCAACGATAATCTTTCTGCCGCTGGTCGGGGCGATTATTATTGCGGCTTTCCTGCCCAGTCGCCGCGATAAGGCGATTAAGTGGGTATCGGCCATCTTTACCTTTATCCCGATGGTCTTAGCGGTCGTTCTCTTCGCCTTGTTTGACCGGTCGGCGGGGGCCGGCAATATCCAGTTCCAGGAAAAGATGGCCTGGGTTGGCCCGCTCAACGCCTTCTACCATCTGGGGGTTGATGGACTGAGCCTGCCGCTGGTCGTGCTGACGGCCTTCCTCGGCTTTATGGTCGTCCTTATCTCCTGGAAGGAGCACCTCCGGGTACGCGAGTACTTTGTCTGGCTGCTAATTCTGGAAACGAGCATCCTGGGCGTATTCAGCTCTCTCAGCCTGTTGCTCTTCTTCGTCTTCTGGGAGATTGAGATTATCCCCATGTATTTCTTAATCTCCGTCTGGGGTTCTGGTAGAAAAGAATACTCCGCGATTAAGTATGTAATTTACACTCTGTTTGGCAGTGCCCTCATGCTGGCGGGTATCCTCAGCCTCTACTTCACCACCGGCAGTCTGAACATCGTGGAGCTTTCCGAGAAGGGGCTGGGTATGGTGCAGTCCATCATGCCGGCCTCGGCCATCTTCTTCCTGCTGCTGACCGGTTTTGCCGTCAAGCTGCCGGTCGTGCCGCTGCACACCTGGCTGCCCGATGCCCATACTGATGCCCCGACGGCCGGCAGCGTGATGCTGGCCGGGGCCCTGATTAAGATGGGTGGCTACGGGATGATTCGGGTGGTCAGCATGTTCCCGCAGGTAGCCAGGGACTATGCCCCCATTCTGGTGATAATAGCCGTAATCAGCGTGCTCTACGGCGCGGCCGTAACCTTGAGACAGCACGACCTGAAGCGACTCATTGCTTACAGCAGCGTCAGCCACATGGGCTATGTGATGCTGGGCATTTTTGCCCTGGGGCAGGTCAGTCTGACTGGTGCCGCTCTGCAGATGGTCAGCCACGGCCTGCTCACCGGCCTGCTCTTTGCCATGGCTGGTCTGACGATGCACAATGTCCACGAGCGCGACCTGAGAAAACTGGGCGGACTGGCGCGTCAGGTGCCAATCATTGCCGTGGTCTTCTCCATAGCTGGTCTGGGTTCTCTGGGATTACCCGGCACCAGCGGCTTTGCCGCCGAGTTTCTGGTCTTCACCGGTAGCTTTAGTAGCACTCTGGTTAGCGGCATGAGAGTGTATACCTTGCTGGGCGTCGCCGGTGTAGTTCTGGCCGCTGGCTATATCCTGTGGATGCTCCAGCGGACATTCTACGGGCCGGTGCTGGAGCAATACAATGGCGTGGCCGATGCCACTATTGTGGATAGAGTGTACATGTTTGCCTTCGTGGCCTTGATTATGCTGGTCGGTATCTATCCGGCCATTCTGACGAATGTTATCCAGCTTGGCATTTCGCCCATAACGAGCTTAATCGGTGGATAAGGGAGTTGAGCCTTGAACCTTGAGCTGTTTATACCCGAGCTAATCCTGGCGGCTTCTGCCGTAGTCGTCATACTGCTCGACCTTTTTGTCCCGCGCAAGGGGGCGCTGGCTATTGTCAGCCTGATTGGCATCGCGGTCTCAGCGGGTTTCACCCTGGCCATGTGGGGCGGCACCGACCAGGCCATCTTCAATAATAGGCTGGCCGTGGATAGCTTTGCCCTCTTTTTCAAGCTGCTTTTCCTGGGCATTGCCGCTCTGGTTATCCTGGCCTCGCAGGACTATGCCTCCAAAATGGCCCGCTTCCAGGGTGAATACTACGCCCTCATACTCCTCTCGGCGCTGGGTATGATGCTGATGGCCGCCGCCACCGAGCTTATCACCATCTATATTGCTCTGGAACTGGCCAGCATCTCGCTCTACGCTCTGGTGGGCTTTCTCAAGGACCCCAAATCCAGCGAGGCCTCGCTGAAATACCTGTTGCTGGGCGCCATCGCTTCGGCGGTAATGCTCTACGGGATGGCTCTGGTCTTCGGCTTCACCGGTAAGACCCAGCTTGGCGAGATAGCCGGCGCTATCCAGACCATGTCCTTGCCGGGTGTCTTGACCAGTCCCGCACTTACTGCTGGCATCGTACTGCTCATTGCTGGCTTTGGCTTTAAGATTGCGGCGGTGCCTTTCCACATGTGGGTGCCCGATGTTTACGAAGGTGCCCCGACGCCCATCACCGCCTATCTCTCCGTGGGCAGCAAGGCCGCCGGTTTTGCCCTTATCCTGCGTGTTTTCTACTCAACCTTCGCTTCCCGAGTGGTTGAGCCTGGACTGGGGCATGCTCTTTGCCATTCTGGCCGCTATCAGTATGACCCTGGGCAATATCCTGGCCATCCCCCAGACCAATATCAAACGAATGTTAGGCTACTCCAGCATCGCTCAGGCCGGCTACCTCATGGTGGGTCTGGCGACGATGGGTATGTCGCCCGCAACCGATGTGCTGGGTCGGAGTGGCATCCTCTTCTTCCTGGCCAGCTACGCGGTAACCAACCTGGGTGCCTTCATTGCCATCATCGCTATCTCCAACAAGATTGACAGCGACCTGATTCAGGACTTCTCCGGTATGGGCAAGCGGGCACCGGTACTGGCGGCCACCCTGACCCTCTGCCTTATCTCTCTAATCGGCATGCCGCCAGCCGCTGGCTTCATGGCCAAGTTCTACATCTTCAGCGGCGCTGTCCAGCATGGCCTGCTCTGGCTGGTCATCGTGGCGGTCATCAATAGCGTCATCTCCGCCTACTACTACCTGCGTGTCGCCAAGGTGATGTGGTTTGGCGAGCCGGCTGCCGAGGAAAAGGTGCCCTCTTCCGGAGCACTTCGGTTTGCCTTAGGCCTCTCCTGCCTGGGTGTGATGGTGCTGGGCATCATCCCGGCCTTCATGATGAACCTGGCTGAAGCCGCCGCCAGGATGTTCGCCTCGTAGCCAGATTGGCGATTGCCTGACGCCACAGAAGATTTCCTGACACTAAGACAAGCTCGTTTTTTGTTTTTCTTCGGCCTGCCAGGTGCTGACCGGGTTTGACACCCCTATGCCACGGGCATAGAATAGGACAAAGACCGTCAGAAAGACGATGGAAACTCGTCGCCCCAAACTGCAATGGAAAATCCCGGGTAAGGAGACCTGAGCCTGGAAGAGCTTAAAATAATCCTGGATATGCTGCCCTTCCTGATTCCGCTCTTTGTCCTTGAGGTTGCGCTGATGGTGATTGCCCTGGTTGACCTGGTTAAGCGGGAGCGGGTCAGGGGCGGCAACAAGGTGGTCTGGGCGCTGGTCATCATCTTCATTAGCATCATCGGTCCCATTGTTTATCTCCTTCTAGGACGGGGGGAGGGCACTGTTGACGGCGATTAGAACCGAAGGCCTATCCAAGCACTATGGCACCATTAAGGCTCTGGACAACCTTAATCTGGAGGTGCCAGAGAATGTGGTCTTTGGCTTCCTCGGACCCAACGGCGCTGGCAAGACCACTACAGTGAAGCTACTAACCGGATTTTCTCGCCCCACTTCCGGCAGAGCCTGGGTGGCCGGCGAGAAAGTTGGTAGCGGCAACCTTACCCTGCAGGCTAAGACAGGACTGCTGCCCGATGTGCCAGCTTTCTACGACTGGATGAGCGGGCGGGAGTTTCTGCACCTGGTCGGTGAGCTACATCACCTGCCTCAAACTGAAATAAGACAGCGGACTGAGGAACTGCTGGGGTTGGTAGAACTGGGGAAGGCGGGCAATCGGCGTATCAGCGGCTATTCACGCGGTATGCGTCAACGCCTCGGCATCGCCCAGGCCCTCGTTAACCGCCCCAAGGTGCTATTTATGGATGAGCCGACCTCTGCTCTTGACCCCATCGGCCGGCGTGAGGTGCTGGGACTCATTCTGCGCCTGCGGGAGACTACTACTATCTTCATGTCTACCCATATCCTTTCCGATGTAGAGCGAGTATGCGATATGGTGGGCATCGTGGATAAGGGCAGGCTGGTGACCGTCTCCTCGGTGGAAGCCCTGCGGAAGAAGTATGCCCGCTCCGTTTTTGAGATGGAGTTTATGGAGGATGCTAAGCCCTTTGTGGAGTCCTTGAAGCAAGTTCCGTGGCTGGCTGAGGCGGAACTCATTGTTGAGAACGGCACGCCCATGGTGCGGGTGCGAGCGGTGGATATAGACCACGCCCGGAAGGAACTCCCTCGCTTTATCAGCGAAAGCGGGCTTACCCTGACCCGTTACGAGCTTAGCCTGCCGAGCCTTGAGGATATCTTCGTGGAAGTTCTAAATAGTGGGGATGCCCGATGAAGGGCCTAGCACCCGCTACTCAAAAAAGAAATCAAGGAACAGCTCAGGACTTACCGGCTGGTCATCGTCGGCGGCGTCTTTTTGTTCTTCGGTATCATCACTCCACTTACGCTCAAGTACCTGCCCCAGATACTGAAGCTTGCCGGTGAGCAAATGACAATAGAGATGCCACCGCCTACGGCAGTCCAGTCACTGGCCGAGTATGCCGGCACCATTGGCCAGGTGGGCGTACTGGTTGCCGTGCTGGTAGCTATGGGCTGTATTGCCAATGAACTCCGGCGCGGTACCGCGGTGATGACGCTGAGTAAGCCGGTGAGCCGTGCTGCCTTCGTCAGCGCCAAGCTTATCGCCATGAGCCTTACATTCCTGGTCTCGCTGGCAGTGGCTTCCTTGTTCTGCTTTGGCTATACTGTCTGGCTCATTGGAGACGCCAGCGTCTGGGCTTTTGTGGGCTTGAACCTTCTCCTCGGTTTGTTCCTGGTGTTTTGCCTGGCCGTAACCCTGCTTTTCTCCAGCTTTTTTAAGAGCTCGCTGGCCGCCGGTGGGCTTTCCATAACCGTGCTCATTGCCCAGGGAGGGCTTTCGGTTGTGCCGCTCATCGGCAACTATATTCCGGGTAAATTGCTTGGCTGGGGCACCAATTTGCTTACCGGTGGCGGGGATAGCTACTGGTGGGCGCTGGCCATAACCATTGTAGTCATCGGTCTTTGTCTTTATTTGTCTCAGCGGTTGCTCAAGAATAAGGACTTTTAGTGCTCGTGTCACTGCGGTTCTGCTCCGCTTAAGGGGGCGAAGCCTGGATGGTATGATGAAAGGCGTCCAATCAAACCAATGTTAGACTTAAGCCAGATTCTAGCGCTGACCATCTTTGTGCTCCTCTTCATTGCCATTGTGATTGGCCGGGTGCATCGCTTTATTCCGGCCCTCATTGGTGCCGGACTCACTCTGGTTGTGGTTTTCCTTCTGGTGATGAGGAAACCGGAGGCCATCAGTAATGTCCTGAACCTGGGGCAAATGGGACAACTTAACTTCTGGCTCGCCGGACAGGAGCATGTAGAGAGCCACGGCATCAACTGGCAGACCATCATCTTCATCGGTGGCATGATGACCATGGTGGAGAGCCTGGGTGAAGTGGGATTCTTCAACTGGCTTTGCTTATCCATCGCCAAACTGGTCAAATACCGTGTCGTGCCTATTTTCATCAGTTTCATGTTGATTTCCGGCTTTCTGGCGATGTTCATCGATAGCATCACCGTACTGCTTTTCATGACTGCCATCGTCATTGAGCTGGCCCGATTACTCAAAATAGACCCGGTGCCCATGATAATAGCCATGATTTTTGCGGCCAACACCGGGGGCAGTGCCACCATGTCCGGCGACCCACCGAACATCATTATCGGGACAGCTCTCGGCTATACCTTTACCGATTTTGCCGTCAACACTGGCCCCATTGCCTGGATAGGCATGCTCGCCGCACTGGCCTTTTTCTACTTCGCTTTCCGCAAGTCCCTGGTGTCCCAAGCTCAATCAGACCCAGCCTCCGCTCATTATCCAGAGCCTAAGGAAGCCATAACCAACCCGCTGCTTTTCAAAGTGAACATAGGCATTTTTGTCCTGGTTATTATCCTGCTGGTGACCCATGCCGAAACCGGGCTTTCCGTAGCCTTCATCGGTGTTATCGCCGCCGTTCTCACCCTGCTGGCCGGAGGGAAAAGGGCGCCGCATATTCTTAAGCGGGTGGACTGGCGGACCCTCCTATTCTTTCTGGGGCTGTTTATCTGCGTTGGGGGGCTTGAGGAGACCGGATTACTGGAGTCGCTGGCTAAGTTCATTGGCAACTTCTCGGGGGGTAATATTGCAATAGTAATACCTATAATTCTCTGGTTTTCTGCCTTTGCCTCGGCGATAGTGGATAATATTCCTTTCGCCGCCGCCATGGTGCCGGTAATCGCCAGCCTATCACAGACTTCAGGTCTGCCTTTGCCCACATTGGCCTGGACCCTGGCTTTGGGGACGGACATCGGCGGCAACGCCACCCCCATCGGGGCCTCGGCTAATGTTGTGGGTACGGCCATTGCCGAAAGGGAAGGCTATCCCATTACCTGGCGGAGATTCCTCAAATACTCCGTACCGGCAACCATTCTTGTGGTTGGCCTATGCTGGCTGTACCTTGTGCTAAGATATATATAGGTGAGGAGGGCGAGGATGTTTCAGCGAATTCTGGTGCCCCTGGATGGTTCAGAGCTGGGTGAGCTCGCCCTGCCCTACGCCGCCGAGCTTGCCGCCGCCTTTGGTTCTCAGGTTGACCTGCTCTATGTTGACGACACCAAATCCCCGGAACAGCAACATATGAACCAGGTATATATCGAAAAGATGGTGGAGCGGACGGTGGGACTGATAAAAAACTTTTCGCCGGTCGAGACTAATCCAGCCCGGGCCAACCCGGTAATCCTGGACGGTGAGCCGGCGGCTCAAATCATTGAGTATGCTGAAAAGAATAATGTCAGCTTGCTCATCATGGTTTCTCACGGTCGTTCTGGCATAATGCCCTGGCCAATGGGCAGTACGGCGGCCAAGGTTCTCCAGCGCACCGATAAACCGGTACTTTTCATCCGAGCTCAGAAAGCAGTCCCCCAGTCCGGCACCTCAGTGTTCGGTCGGATATCTTCTGCCTCTGGATGGGTCAGCCAGCGGTGAATCGGCCCTGCCTCATATCAAAGAGCTCACCACCCGGATAGCTTCGGAACTAACCTTTTTCAGGGTGGTCGCCCCCGGCTACCATGTCCAGACAATCGGTGGTCTGAACTATGTTTCTTTGCCCAAAGCGGAGATAGACAGACTGAGTGATGAGGCCAGGCAATATCTGGACCGAATCAGTGCCGAAGTCGAAGGCAGCCGTGCGACCATCAAATTAGAAGTTCGCGTTGGCGATGCTGCGTCGGAAATTATCAAGTTCGCCGCGGAACAGGATTTCAATCTTATCGCGATGTCCAGTCACGGATATTCAAGCATTGACAAGTGGACTTTCGGCGGTGTTACTCATAAAGTCCTGCACAGTAGCAAGACGCCCCTCTTTCTTGGTGAGAGCACGCCTTAGATAAGCAAGGCTGTGCTTGCCAGAGTCCCCGATGAATGCTGATTATATACTTTGACATCCACGCTAAAAGCTGGTAGTTTTATACATTGACTGCCTAACCAATGGCGATACTTGTTGTTATTTTACTGGTTTTCGCCCTGCTGGTTTTGGGTGGTGGCGGGGCTCTCTGGTTTGTTTTTCGTCAAAGGCGGGCACCCAGCAAAGGCAGCACCGGCGGCCAAAGAGACTCCGGCCGCAAACGCTCTAACCTTCCGCTGGAGCTATATCATACTGCCGCTGGTTGTTCTCCTTCTGACCGTAATACTGGCGGCTTACTTCTATCATCTGCTACCGGCTCAGGTCGGTTATCACTTTAAGGCTGATGGCTCACCGGATAGGTGGCTGGGTCGGGGCATGCTTCTCCTGGCGATGCTTCTACCCCAGTTCTTCTTTGCCCTGCTGGCGGGGGGCATTGCTTTTGGGGTAACCCACCTGGGAGTTGTCTTCCGGGCGGGACCGACGCCGGCTTTGAAAGTGGGTGGCATTATCTCGCTGATGAGCAACATGGTGGCCCTGCCCCAGATTATCCTCGGCTTTGCAATGCTGGATATTTTCAGTTACAATGCATATCAAATTCACCTCCTGCCACTGTGGGTCTTTGCCCTGCTGGTGATGCTGGTGGGTGGTATTGTTTTAGGCATTTTCTTTATCCGGGCCATTCAGCAGGTCCGGGGAGTTATTAAATAAATCAGTAAGTCCTTAAGGAGTTGCCACTGTGACCAAAGAAACACCAGCCAAAGTTGATATGGACACAATCGTCTCGCTCTCCCGGCGGCGCGGCTTTATTTTCCCCAGCAGTGAAATCTACGGCGGGCTGTCCAGTTGCTGGGACTACGGGCCGCTGGGCGTGGAGCTTAAGCGCAATGTGAAGGAAGCCTGGTGGCGCGCCGTGGTGCAGGAGCGCGACGATATCGTCGGTCTGGATAGTAGCATCCTGATGCACCCCAGGGTCTGGGAAGCCAGCGGCCATCTGGAAAGAATGGTCGACCCGCTGGTCGAGTGCAAGAACTGTCACCTGCGGTGGCGCCAGGATGAGCTTAAGGGTGATAAGTGTCCTTCCTGCGGCGGCGAATTGACCCAGCCCCGACTTTTCAATGTGATGTTCAAGACCTTTATGGGCCCGGTGGAGGAAGAAGCTAATATCGTTTACCTGCGACCGGAGACAGCCCAGGGCATGTTTGTCAATTTCCAGAATGTCCTGAGTACCACCCGGAAGAAGTTGCCCTTTGGCATTGCCCAGATGGGCAAAGCCTTCCGCAATGAGATTACCACGGGCAACTTCATCTTTCGGAGCCGGGAATTCGAGCAGATGGAAATTGAGTATTTTGTCAAGCCAGGCACCGATGAGGAATGGTACAAATACTGGCTCGAGGAGCGCCTGAACTGGTATGTGAAGCTGGGCATCAAGAGAGAGCACCTGCACCTGCGGGAGCACCGCAAGGACGAACTGGCTCACTACGCCCGCGCCTGCTCGGATGTTGACTACCTGTTCCCGATGGGCTGGGCTGAGCTGGAGGGCATTGCTAATCGGACTGACTTCGACCTGACCCAACACGCCAATGCCAGCGGCAAGGACCTGGACTACTTTGACGAGGAGACCAAGGAGAATATCGTTCCCTATGTCATTGAGCCCTCGGCTGGGGTCGACCGCTCGGTGCTGGCTTTTCTCTGCGATGCCTACGATGAAGAGCCGGACAAGGATGAAATAAGAGTCGTTCTCCGTTTTCACCCCGCTCTCGCCCCGATAAAAGTCGCCGTTTTGCCGCTGAGCCGGCGGGAGCCGCTGGTGAAACTGGCCAAGGAAATATACGCCGGCCTGCGCCAGTGCTGGATGGTGAGCTATGATGATGCCCAGAGCATTGGTCGGCGCTACCGGCGGCAGGATGAGATTGGCACGCCCTTCTGCGTTACCATTGACTTCCAGTCGCTGGAGGATAATCAGGTCACCATCCGGGAGCGGGACAGCATGAACCAGATACGAGTCCCCATCGCCGACCTCAAGCAGACTCTGACGGCCAAGCTCGCCGGCGAAGACCTTTTTGTCCTGCCTCCGGGCGGGCAGGTGTGGAAGAAGGGGGAATAGAGATGAACCAAACAGTTAGTATCGGCATTATCGGTGATTACGACCCGAATCGCTCCGCTCATCCCGCGACTAACGATGCCCTTCACCATGCCGCTAACCATCTGTCCGTCAGAGTCAACATTACCTGGCTCCCGACACCATCAATCCTGACTAAAAAAGGCCAGCAGAGGCTGGAGCGATTTGATGGCCTCTGGGCTTCCGCCGGCAGCCCCTACCAGAGCATGGATGGTGCTCTCCGGGGAATCCAGCTGGCACGTGAGATGAACCGACCATTCATCGGGACCTGAGGGGGCTTTCAACATACTCTGTTAGAGTATGCCAGGAATGTATCCGGGCTTCAGGATGCGAGCTCATCTGGAGATTGACCCGAACACATCTACCCCCTTGCTCGTGCTCGTCTCGTGTCCGGTTGATAATCGGCCGGAAGGTGCGACCAGGCTCTGGGGTAAACTGAAAATAAAGGTGAGTCCCGACTCATTGGCCTTTCGTATCTACCAGCGGACAGAGGTAGCTGAAGCTTTCAACTGTAATTATGAACTGAATCCTGACTTCAGGGGAACGCTTGAGGCCACCGGGCTGAGAGTCAGCGGGGTGAGTGAGGACGGGGGAGCTAGAATTATTGAGCTACCTGACCATCGCTTCTTTATAGCGACGGGCTTTGTGCCACAGTTCACCTCGGAAGCAACCAGGCCTCACCCACTGATTGTCGCTTACCTGGAAGCTGCGTTAAACTATAGAAGGAATGAGGGGGCAACCAAAAATAAAGGGGCTTAGAGGGGACTTCGCCCCCCTTCATTTAAGGGCGTTTAAGAGGGGCGAAGCCCCTCTTCTTAAAGCTATTCCCCCTTCCCGAAAGGGGAAGGGGGACTAAGGGGGATGGGGTTGAAAATCCTCCACTTTGCTGACCTCCACCTCGGGGTGGAAAGCTACGGGCGGCTTGACCCGGCCACCGGCCTGTCCTCGCGCCTGCTGGATTTCCTGGCGGTCTTCGACCAGGTGGTAGACTATGCCCTGGAGAACAAGGTAGACCTTGTCCTTTTCTGCGGGGATGCCTATAAGAGTCGCGAGCCCACCCCCACCCAGCAGCGGGAGTTCGCCAAACGCATCAACCGGCTGGCTTCTAATGGCGTTCCGGTTTTCCTTCTGGTCGGCAACCACGACCTGCCCACCGCCATCGGCAAGGCCACCACCACCGAAATCTTTGATACGCTGGCCATTAAGAATGTCTATGTGTCCAGTCGGCCGGACATCTACCGGATTCAGACCAAGAGTGGCCCGATTCAGGTGGCTTCCCTCCCCTGGCCCAGGCGCGGTCTCCTGTTGAGCAAGGAAGAGACCAAGAACCTTGACTTCAATCAGATTAAGCAGAAATTAGAGGCGGCGCTGACCCGCATTATCAGTGTCCACGCCAGCCAGGCTTGACCCTGCCCTGCCGGCCATACTGGCGGCCCATGTCTGGGTCACCGGGGCCAAAGCCGGGTCGGAAAGAATGATTACCATCGGCCAGGACCACGCCTTACTGCCGGGCAATGTGGCTAATCCGGCCTTTGACTATATCGCCCTCGGCCATATTCATAAACATCAGGTTGTCTCCACCAATCCGCCCGCGGTCTATGCCGGCAGTCTGGAGCGGCTGGACTTCAGCGAGGAAGCGGACGAGAAGGGTTTTTATATGGTGGAGATTGAGCCGGACAAAGAAGCAGGTAAGCGGCGTGTCTCCTTTGCCTTCCATCCGGTTAAAGCCCGCCGTTTTCTTACCATCAATGCCGATTTGCCGCCGGGGGATACTGACCCCACCGCCACCGTGCTCCGGGCGATTGCCCCGCAGGCGGAAAAGGTCAAAGACGCCATCGTCCGCCTCCAGCTAAGCCTGCCGGAGGAGACCCCGATTTCATCGGGGCGGGACAGCGACCTCCGGGACGCCTTAAAAGAGGCTTACTATGTTACCATTGCCCGGGATATAAAGCGGGAAGCGCGCCTCAGGCTGGGTAGCTGGACGGCTGAAGAACTCACCCCCCTGGACGCCCTCAAAACCTACCTGGATACCAAAAAACTACCCCCCGACCGGGCCAAAGTCCTGCTGGAATATGCTAGGGGACTGCTAGACGATGCCAAATAGAGAGGCAGACCAAAGTACCAGGTTCGAAATACCCAGTGGAGTTGCCTGAATAGTTGTGGTAAGATTTGGACGGAAACTCACTCGGGTGAATGGAGGTTAAGGACATGGACTTAAGAAAGTTGCTTTTCCCGATTCTGATTCTGGCTCTCCTGCTGCCCGGCGCCGCGGGCTGCACCTCAGCTACGGCGAAGCCAATAGAGCTGGTACCCCAGGACGCCAATTTTGTCGCCAATATACAGTTGAGCAAGATATTGGATGACCAGGACTTCATAGATGCCTACGACAAGACAGAGAAGTCGGCCGACCAACCCCAGACTTTTGATGAGGCGCTGGACAAGGTAGTTGAGGAAACCGGCATTGACCTCCGGGATTTTTCTGAGGGTCTGATATTCGGTGACATTACTAACATAGAGCACGGCGATTACATTGGAGTCATCGTCGAGGGGAGCTTCAATGAGGCGACATTCATTGGCAACATTGAGGCCAGAGCGGAGGAGGATTTCACCACCAGCGATTACAAGGGCTACAAGCTCTACACGGGCGATGATGGGGAAATGGCCCTCGCTTTCCTGAGCGAGCGGATGCTTCTCCTGGGCAGCCCTAAGGCCGTGAAGGATACCATTGATGTCAGCAAGGGTGAGCGCAGCCGACTCAGTGGCCAGGTGCTGGATACCTATAGCCAGCTCGGTGACGGCCTGATGAAAGCAGTCTTCAGAATCCCGGAGGATGCCCGCCGGGGGCTCGCTGAAGACACGGCTGCCGACCTCCCCTTTTCTTTGAAGCCCTTCGCCGATACTGACCTGGTTGGATTTGTGCTCAACAAAGAGGCTGAGGCCATCACTATCAGAATAGACGCGCATTTTGTGAGCACGACCTCGGCCCAGGATGCCAAGGACACACTGAGTGGTGCCATAAGTCTGCTTAAGGGCATGTCCCAGGAGCCCGAGGTAAAAGAGCTATTGGGGGCGATACAGGTAACAGTCAGTGGCTCGTCACTGAGCATAGCCTTGGAAACAACCTTATCCCAGCTTGAGAAACTCACCGAGAGTTTCCAGGAGTAACCGGGGCTTAGTTCCCCTCTTTTTGATTTAATCTCCCCCTCTCCGGCAAGGGGGGGACTAAGAGGGTGAGGTAAGAAGCGCTGGCCTACTCCGCAGAGACCAGCGCCAGGAGCTTCTCTTTCTGTTCCGCCAGCAGGGGTAAGCACTGCTCCAGTCGGGCCTCGCCACTGCGCAGGGCGGCGGCCAAAGCCAGGCAGGTGGGATAGCCACATTTCCGGCAGTTGGTTCTGGGCAGGAGTTTGTAGATATCAATAACCGCCGGCGGTCTTTTTTCGGTAAAGCGAGGCGTAATATTGTGTCGTTCCTGCCAGACGCGGTTGATTCTCTCAATGATTTCACTGGCTAGGAGCCGGGCATCCAGCGGCTCTTCACCTGGGGCGACTCTGATTTCGTTCGGGCGTAAGGCGTAGGCCTGGTGGCGCTCCCGCCAGATTAAAATGTGATTTTCGTGGTCGTAGGAAACATTATCCAGTATGGCGTTGAGATAGGGGAAGACCGGGCTGATGTCATTGGGCACATCTATCAGCAGGCCGTAACGGGCCGACCCCGGAGCACAGCCTGGCTCAACCAACCGGACTTCGTGGTCGGTGATGAGCTTCTCCATCAACTACAATTCTATCACAGGCGGAATCGGCCGGCAATCTGGAGGTTTTAGGATATTTAGACCCCTAAAGCTGGTTCGTGCTATAATGGCGCACGGTGAAGGTCTCTGAAATAGGCGAATTCGGACTGATTGACCGGCTGGCCAGGATGGTATCGGCGGCGGAGGACAAAAAGGCGCCGGCCTGGCGACATCTCATCCTGGGTATTGGCGATGATGCCGCGGCCTGGCAGGGTGAGGCCACAATTCAACTGGCTACAGTCGACGCCCTGGTTCAGGATGTCCACTTCAGGCTAAATTTGACTTCATGGGCGGAACTGGGCTGGAAGGCCATCGCCATTAACCTGAGTGATATTGCGGCGATGGGCGGCCAGCCCCGCTACGCCCTGGTTTCCCTGGCTCTGCCGGACGAGACCGAGGTAGAGAATGTCACCTCTCTTTACCAGGGGATGCTGGAACTGGCCCGGCGGTTTGAAGTGGCCATTGTTGGCGGGAATATCAGTCGGGCTCCCCTGGTGGTCATCAACGTAACCGTCTTCGGGAACGCTGAGGGTCGGCGGCAGAACTTGCTCACCCGCTCGGCGGCCAAAGTCGGCGACCAGGTTGCCGTCACCGGTTACCTGGGCAGCGCCGCGGCCGGACTGGAAATGCTGACCAAGCGACCTCCAGTTTGATGCTGAGGCCACGGCCAGTCTAAGAAAAGCCTTCTGTCAGCCTGACCCGAGGGTAGCGTGAAGGTCAGGCACTGGTGAAATGTGGGGTGAAAGCGGCCATAGATATTAGCGACGGACTGATTTCAGATTTGAACCATATCTGTCAATCGAGCCAGGTCGGGGCGCGAATCGAGGTTGAGCGGGTGCCCATAGCTCCGGCCGTCAAGGCTAACTTTGGGACTCGGGCGCTGGAACTGGCGCTATCGGGTGGGGAAGACTACGAGCTTCTCTTTACCGCTCGCCCCGGGGTTATTGAGTCGGTAAGGTCGGCAGTTTCCTGTCCGGTAACTGTTATCGGGGAAATCGTGGCCGATAAAGCCAGCAAAATAACCCTGGTGGATAAGAAAGGAAATCCGGTTAGCCTGCCCAGGACGGGTTGGGACCATTTTGCCAGGAAATGAGTGCTCTTGAATTGGTTAGCCATAGTCCAGAGGAAACCCAGAAACTGGGGCGGCGCCTCGGTGAAATAGCCCAGCCGGGTGATGTTTTTCTCCTGGTGGGCGACCTCGGGTCGGGTAAGACCTGCCTTACCCAGGGCATTGCCTGGGGGCTGGGGATTAAGGAATACGCTCTCAGCCCTTCCTTTGTTATCATCCGGGAGCTTTACGGTCGGCTACCCCTGTACCACATCGACCTGTACCGGCTCGACCGCATTGAGGAGAGTATGGACCTGGGGCTGGACGACTATCTGTATGGTCGGGGGGTCTGTGTGGTGGAGTGGGCGGAAAAAGCGCTGAGCCTGATGCCGCAAGGAGCGCCTTTTGATTCGGCTCGACTATCTTTCGGATACCGAGCGCCGGTTCCGCCTGGAAGCCAGTGGCCGTCGCTACTCTAAAATTGTATCCCAGGTGAAGAAATCTCCCTTTCGATAGAAAGTTCAAAAATGCAAATTGCCATAGATACCTCAACGGATATCGCCAGCCTGGCTCTGGTTCAGGATGATGAAATAATCGCCGAATTGACCTGGCGCTGCGGGCAAAGCCACTCAACCCAACTTATGCCCAGCCTTGACTACCTGTTGAAGCGGACCAGGCTGAGCCTTGAATCAGCTGACCGGTATCATCGTGGCCAGGGGGCCGGGCAGCTACAATGGACTGAGGGTTGGCCTAAGCACGGCCAAAGGGTTGGCCTTCAGCCTGGGCATCCCGCTCGTGGGTATCAGCACTCTGGCCGTGGCCGCCTACCAGCAGGCTGAGCGGGGCTTACCGGTGTGCCCAATCTTTAACGCCGGGCGAGGCGAGATTGCCGCCGCCGTTTACCAGAAAAAGGGTGAAAACTGGACTCAACTGGTGGCCGAATACATTACAACGCTTGACGCTTTATGCGCCCGGATTACGACCAGGACTGTCTTTTGCGGCGAGTATATTCCGGCACTGGCTGGGGAGATAAAGAAGCGACTCAAGCAGAAAGCGGTGATAGCGCCACCCGCCGCCCGACTACGGCGGGCCGGCTTTCTGGCCGAGCTGGGGCTTAAGCGACTCAAGGCGGGCGATTACGATAACCTGGTCACGCTGCAACCATTGTATCTGCGGGGGCCGGCCATTACGCAGCCCAAGCACCGGTAAGGAAGGGTTCAATGCCTGGTTCAGCGATTACTCTAGACCAGTAAGGAGCACAAATTATGGAAAGGTCTTTGGTTCTTATTAAGCCGGATGCTATGAAGCGGAGGCTGGGTGGCACCATTATCAGTCGACTGGAGCAGAAGGGACTCAGGGTAGTCGGTCTGAAGATGCTCCACATGGACGAAGCGCTGGCCTCACGGCACTATGCTATCCACGCTGATAAGCCTTTCTTCAAAGACCTGATAGAGTACATCACCTCAACGCCCATCATGGCCGTCGTTTTTGAGGGGGAGGGGGCGGTGGAGGTAATCAGGAAAACAATGGGGGCTACCAATCCGGCTAAGGCTGAGCCCGGCACTATCCGTCGGGATTTCGGCCTGGATATTCAGCAAAACACCATCCATGGCTCTGATTCGCTGGAGACCGCCGAGAAAGAAATCAAGCTCTTCTTTAAGGACAGCGAAATATTTAAGTATTAGAGAGGCCGAGACACCCTGGCCAGGTGACGGTGAGGTTACATTACTACTGAATCCTGACTACCGGGAAGGCTTCGCTCCACAGCTTCTCAAGCTGGTAGTACTCCCGCTCGAAGGGCGAGAAAATATGGATGATGATATCACCGAAATCCATCAGCACCCAACCGGAATCGGCTGTGCCCTCGCTGTGGTGAGGTGAAGCGCCGACCTTTCTCAGTGCCTGGTCGACTTCCTCGTAGATGGCTCCAATCTGTCGCTCGCTTTCGCCGCTGCAGATGACAAAGTAGTCGGCGAAGCTGCAAATCTGTCTCACATCCAGCAGAACGATATCCGTCGCCTGCTTGTCGCTGGCCGCCTCAACTGCCCTACGGGCAACCTCGACTGCTTCCAGAAGCTAAGCCTCCATGCCTCAGCGTATTTACTCTTATTATACCATAATCGCGGCCGGCTTAGCGGGCCGATTGCAGTTGAGATAGAAAAGGTTTAGAATTGAATTTGCTTGAGATTGTGGTCAGGGGGCAGGCATTGATGGCGGGGCTTCTCTTTGGTACCGGCGGCATTCCCCATAGCTCCAGGACTCGTTCCACGGTGGATGGTATCCGGCGCATTGCCGAGCTGGGGCTGGACTGCCTGGAAATCGAGTTTGTCCAGGGCGTGAAGATGGGTGAAGCCAGTGCCCGGGAGGTGGCCAGGGTAGCCGCCGAAAAAGGCATAAGACTCTCCGCCCACGCCCCTTACTTCATCAATCTGAATGCCCGTGAGCCGGACAAGATAAAGGCCAGCCAGGAAAGGTTGTTGCAGACAGCCCGGATTGGCGCTCTGTGTGGTGCCCAGAGCATTGTCTTCCACGCTGCCTTCTATCTGGGCGATGCCCCGGAGAAAACTTATGTCATGGTAAAAAAGTACCTGTCGGAAGTGCTGACCCAGCTCAAGAAGGAGAAGAACCGGGTCTGGGTCAGGCCGGAAGTGATGGGCAAGGGCAGTGAATTCGGTACCATTGACGAGGTACTTCAGCTCTCGACTGAGCTGGAAGGGGTGGCCCCTTGCATTGATTTTGCCCACTGGCACGCCCGGACGGGCAAGTTCAACTCTTATCCCGAATTCGTTTCCATTCTGCGCCAGGTTAAGGAGCGGCTCGGCCAGACCGGGCTGGATAATATGCATATTCATTTCTCCGGCATAAAATATGGCGCCAAGGGAGAAATCAGCCACCTGAACCTGAAGGATGCCGATTTACGATATGGAGAACTGCTCCGAGCTTTCCGGGATTTGCCGGTCAAGGGTCTGGTCATCTGCGAAAGCCCGAATCTGGAAGAGGATGCCCTACTCCTCAAAGAGACCTACCAGCGCCTGCTGAAGGCCGGCTAACGGCATGGGGGAGTGAGGAGTTGTGGGGGGTTGCATTCCTTGATTTCCCTATTTACTGTTGTTTCTGGTATAATATTTAAGTTGGGGGTAGCCGATACCCCTTTTTGAGGTGAAGTATGGGTTCAAGCTGGAAGCGTAGTGGCTTAGTCTACATAATCATACTGATTGCCGGGGTCGCCCTGGCCACCTTTCTCTTTTCCGGTTCTCAGAAGCCAACTGAGGTTCCGCTCAGTCGAAGTAATAACAATGTCACAGGAGAACCAGATAGAGAAGATTGTGGAGGAGGGAGAGTGGCTAACCATTACTACTACTGACGGCAAGGAACTGAAGGCCAATATAGGCGCTCTCAATTATAATGACCTGCGACAACTCGGGCTTAATACTGACATAGAATATGAAATCAAAGCCGGCGGTATTAACTGGGGTGACATGTTGGTGTATTTCTGTGCCCCTTCTCTTGTTTGGTGCCTTGATCTTCTTTATGTTCTTCCGGGCGCGCGGGGCCAACAATCAGGCTCTCAGTTTTGGGCGTAGCCGCGCCCGGCTCTCCCCGCCGGCCAAACCCACAGTAACCTTTGATGATGTGGCGGGGGTGGATGAAGCCAAGCAGGAGCTACAGGAAGTGGTCGAATTCCTGAAGTCCCGCGAGAAGTTTCAGAGCCTGGGAGCACGTATCCCGAGAGGAGTATTACTGGTCGGTCCGCCGGGCACAGGCAAGACACTGCTGGCCAGGGCAGTCGCCGGTGAAGCCGGGGTGCCCTTCTTCTCCATCAGCGGCAGTGAATTTGTCGAGATGTTTGTCGGTGTTGGTGCCGCCCGGGTGCGTGACCTCTTTGACCAGGCCAAGCACAGCGCTCCCTGCATTGTCTTCGTTGATGAGATTGATGCCGTGGGCCGTCAGCGTGGTGCTGGGCTGGGTGGCAGCCATGATGAGCGGGAACAGACCCTGAACCAGATTCTGACCGAGATGGACGGCTTTGATACCAATACCAGCGTCATTGTTCTGGCGGCGACCAACCGTCCTGATATACTTGACCCGGCTCTGCTTCGGCCCGGTCGTTTTGACCGGCGTGTCGTCCTCGACCGCCCGGATGTTAACGGCCGAATTGCCATTCTTAAGGTTCATGCTAAGGGTAAACCAATAGCACCAGCGGTCAGCCTGGAGATGCTGGCCAAGCAGACGGTTGGCTTCAGCGGGGCTGACCTGGCTAACCTGATGAATGAGGCCGCCATTCTCGCGGCCAGACGAGGCAAGAAATCAATTGAGATGGAGGACTTGGAGGAGTCTATCGATAAGGTCATGCTTGGGCCGGAGAGAAAGAGCCGGCGAATGAGCCCGAAAGAGAAGGAGATTACTGCTTACCACGAGGCCGGGCATGCCCTGGTGGCCAAAATGTTGCCCAATGCTGACCCACCCCGCAAGGTCTCAATAATACCGCGTACGTGGGCAGGTGGTTACACCAAATCACTCACCGAAGACAAATACATATATACGCGCTCCTACTATAATGACGAACTGGCGGTACTGATGGGTGGTCGTATTGCTGAGGAGTTGATTTTTAATGAAAGGTCTACCGGTGCTCATAATGACATTAAGGAAGCCACCGAGCTAGCGCGCCGGATGGTAACTGATTTTGGCATGAGTGATAAGCTGGGGCCGCGAACCTTCGGCGACAAGCAGGAGCTAATCTTCTTAGGGCGTGAAATCTCCGAACAAAAGGACTACGGCGAGAAGATTGCCAATATAATCGATGAAGAAGTCGATCGGATTATTCAGGAAGCCCATAGTCGGGCCAGCAAGATACTTACTGAGAATAAGTCCAAGCTGATTCAAATTGCACAGAAGCTGATTGTCGATGAGACTATTGAGGCTGAAAAGCTGGAGGCGCTGTTTAATCAGCCGGTGGGTGTGCCCGTTCCTGAACCGGCCGTGGCTTCGGCGGCGGCCCCAGGAGAAGTGGCGGACCAGACTGCCCCCCAGCCCAAACCCAAGAAGTCGCCGACCATACTGCCACCCCTCCCCAATCAAGCCCCGGCCACATCTGACTGAGAGATTGTTTAGAAATCCATCCCCCTTCCCCCGATGATCATCGGGGGAAGGGGGAATTTATTTTGAAGGGGGCTTAAGTCCCCTTCTCTTGTTTTATGACCTATTTCTTGCGGCTGATGATGTAATCGGCGAGGGCGCTCAGAGATTGGCGAGCCGGATTCTGGGGCAGCAGTTTGAGATTGTGGCCGGCGTTAACGCAGTAATCGGTGGCTACATGATAACATTCCTGAATGATTGACGGTGAGTTCCGCACCAGTTCTATTACCCGCTTGATATTCTCGTGGTCGTCGTGGTGCTTGTACAGCTTCTTTACCGGAGGCTCTTCCGGATATTGCTCCACCAGTAGCAAGATGGGCAGGGTGACCGTGCCCTGAGCCAAATCGGAACCGGTGGGCTTGCCCAGCTCCTCGTCCGTACCGATGAAATCCAGTATATCGTCCACAATCTGGAAAGCGATACCCAGGTTATAGCCATACTCAATGAGAATCTGGATTGATGTCTCGGGCGCCTGGCTCAAAACTGAGCCGGACTCGGTAGCCGTGGCGAAAAGGGCCGCTGTTTTCTGGGCAATTCGCTGGATATATTGTGAGCGGGCCTGGTTCAGGTTGAAGGCGTTGATGGCCTGGTTGATTTCGCCGCTGGAGATAGTCTTCAGGGTGGTGGCAAAGAGCTTAATGGCACGCAGGTTGCTGGTGCTGGCGACCAGCAAGCCAGCCTCAGCAAAGAGATAGTCGCCCAGGAGCACCGCCTGCTCCTCCCCCCAGAGCTTGTTCACCGTTGGTCGACCCCGCCGTACCAGAGAGTGGTCAATGGCATCATCATGAACCAGAGTGGCCGTGTGCATAATCTCAACGCCGGTGGCCATCGGCAGAAGGAGGTCAAGGTTGTAGTCATAAAACTTGCCGGAGAATAAAGTGAGCGCTGGCCGGATTCTCTTGCCGTCGCCTTTCAGACAATGCTCCAACAGCGTGGCCAGGTGTGGAAAGCTGACCTGGCTCGTGGCCTTGAGCCGGTCCTCCACCTTGAGCATGTCTTCCTGGATTGGTGCGTAAATCTGGTCGAGTTCCAAACTTGCTCCCTCTTTTATTTACCATCCCCCGATTATTATCGGGGGGATTAAGGGGATGGGGTTAATCAAGCTACCCCAAGTCGGCTAGGGATAGGCCTGCCCAGCCGACTCGTCTCTTCATCCACCAGTTTTTCATCCAGCTTGGTGAAAAGCGGCTGGGGCGATAGTAATTTCTGCCCCGGTTCAGGCAACTTGCGTTGCCAACCGTACTCTTCTACCTTGCCGTTGAACCCCAGATACTCGTGCAATTTCTGCGAGCTGAAGGGCAGGAAGGGTAGAGCATCGTTTTCAACTCAGAAATAACACCGATAGCCGTGTACAAAGAGGCGGCCGCCGCTGGCCGGTCCTGCTTGATTACTTTCCAGGGCGATTTGTCATCCAGATAGCGATTGGCCTCCTGGGCCAAGGACATCGCCGACCTCATGGCTTCTCGGAAATGGCAGCGGTAGAGTAGCCCATCCACCGTCTTGAGAGTAGCCTCTGCCCGGTCAAGCAAGGCTCGCTTTGACTATCCAGCTCTCCTGCCGCCGGCACGGCACCGTTGAAGTTGCGGTAGATAAAGGTGAGCACCCGGTGCACCAGGTTGCCGTAGGTGGCCACCAGTTCATCGTTGTTGCGGCGGATGAACTCACGCCAGGAGAAGTCGGTATCGGCCGTCTCCGGCATGTTGATCGACAGGAGGTAGCGCAGTGGGTCGGGGTCATAACGCGAGAGATAGTCCGGCAGCCAGACCGCCCAGTTGCGGCTGGTGGAAAGCTTCTTGCCCTCAATGGTCAGGAATTCGTTGGCCGGGACATCGTAGGGCAGATTCAGACCGCCATAGCCCATCAGCATCGCCGGCCAGATGATGGTGTGGAAGAGAATATTGTCCTTGCCGATGAAGTAGTAGCTCTTGGCATCTCCTTGCCAGAAAGAGCGCCACTTTTCCCCGTCGCCGCTGGACTTAGCCCATTCCTTGCTGGCGGAAAGGTAACCGATGACGGCCTCAAACCAGACATAGATGCGCTTATTCTCAAAGCCAGCCACCGGCACCGGCACTCCCCAGTCGATATCCCGGGTTATGGCCCGGTCCTTCAGCCCTTCTTCCAGATAGCTCAGGGTGAAGTTGAGGACATTCTGGCCGCCAGTGGGTCTGCTGTTTCACCCATTCCAGCAGCCTGTCCTGGAAGGCGGTCAGCTTCAGGAAAAAGTGCTCCGACTCCCGGAACTCCGGTGGTGTGCCGCATGTGCGGCAGCGGGGGTCAATCAGCTCGGCGGGATTGAGTGGCTTGCCGCACTGGTCACACTGGTCGCCCCGGGCGCCCGGGAAACGGCAGTAGGGGCAGGTGCCCTCCACATAGCGGTCGGGCAGGAAGCGCTGGCACTTGGGACAGTAGGGCTGGGACATACTGGACTTATAGATGTAGCCCTTCTTCAGCAGGGTGAGGAAAATTCCTGCGTCACCTCGGCATGGTTGGGCGTACCGGTCGAGGTATACAGGTCGAAAGAAATGCCCAGCTTCTGCCAGGACTCAAGAAACTCCTGATGATACTTGCTGGCTACCTCGCTCGGTTTCTTCCCTTCTTGCTCGGCCTTGAGGGTGATCGGCGTGCCGTGCTGGTCCGAGCCGGATACCATCAGCACTTCATTGCCCTTGGTGCGGTGGTAGCGGGCAAAAATGTCGGCCGGCAGGTATGCCCCGGCGATGTGTCCCAGGTGCAGTGGCCCGTTGGCGTAGGGCCAGGCGACGCCGATAAAAATTCGCTCACTCATAATCAATGTCTCTATTACAAAGTTAGAAGATAATATACCATAAGTTTACGCTAACTCAAAGCGGGTGCTGAGATTGCTTAGTAACCCTTCATTCAGGCACTCCCGATTATCATCGGCCGAAGGGGGTCGGAGATGGCTTGCCCAGACCTTCGGCTGCGCTCCTGACCGGGAAAAATTGTTTAATTCTGTTGTGGCTGACGGCCTGAGAAGGGTGATTTAGGGGAAGAAGGTCAGGATTCTTTCACCCTTTTCGTCTTTGGTGTGAGCGTAGCCCTTCTTAGTGGCGCAATCAACGCAGTAGTTAGCTGGTTTCCCCTGCTCATCTTCAACACCGTCTTTTTCCTCGACCACCAGATAGCGGTCGTAATTCGGTATCGCGCGGTGGCACTCATCACACTGGACTTCGCCTAGAGAGATACACCCTCGCCGCATCTATTGTTCCTCCTAGATTTAAGCTAGCCTGAGCCAGGCCCGGTAGAGTTCCCTTTTGGGCAGGCCGGTCTCCCCGCCGATTCTGGCAATGGCTTCCTTAGCCGTCACGCCCGCACGGCGCAACCGTTGTAACTGCTGTTCAATGTCTTGGGTAAGTTGTGGCTTCGCCTCAGCTACCTTTCCGGCAATAACCAGCGTAAACTCTCCCCTCGGCTCAGTAAAGCGTTCGATGGCTTGGCTGATTCTCCCCCGAAAGACCTCTTCGTGCATCTTGGTCAGCTCCCGGCAAACAGCAATGCGCCGGTCGCCCAGGGTTAACCGCAAGTCCTTCAGTGTGGCTGGTAGCCGGTGGGGCGCTTCCAGAATGATGATTGTGCCCGACTCATCCGCTACCTTTTCCAAAAGGCGGCGCCGGCTACCTGCCTGGCGGGGCAGAAAGCCTAAATAGGTGAACCTTTCCGTCGGCAGTCCCGAGATAGCCATCGCGGTAATGACCACCGACGGCCCGGGGATGGGCACCACCGGAATGCCCCGCTCAGTGGCGGCCACGATGAGTTCGTGACCGGGGTCGGAGATGCCGGGCGTGCCGGCTTCCGAAACCAGAGCTATATCACCCTTCTCCAGACAGCCCAGGATATATTCCAGTTTTGTCCATTTATTGTGTTCGTGGTAACTGGTCATCGGGGTCTTAATATCGTAGGCGTTGAGCAGTCGCCTTGTCTTGCGGGTATCCTCGGCGGCAATAAGCTTCACTGCCCGCAGGGTGCGGAGGGCGCGCAGGGAGACATCGTCCAGATTACCAATGGGCGTGGCCACGACATAAAGAGTGGGCATTGTCCTGAGTTTTTCCCTCTGTTTTCACTTTCTGAAGGATTTTCTGAGGCAATAGATAATTATAGCCCGCATTTGTCGGACTGTCTACCTTAGCCGGGAGTTCTGAGAGGGGGATTTAGGGGGTGAGGTCGAGCCATGGAGGGTCAGCCATGTGTCTCAAAATTTTCTTGACTTTAACCCCCGGCTTTTGGTATAGTTATAGTTTAAATATGAACAATGAAACAGCTACTCCTCAGTTTAAGCCCCTCAGACGGGCCTATGGTTTTGATGAAGTCGCCATCGTGCCCGGAGATGTCACCATCAATCCCGAACAGACAAACATTGATTTCAAGATAGGGGGCTTTACCTTTACCATTCCCTTTTTAACGGCAGCAATGGATGCTGTGGTCGATGTCAACTTCGCTATCCTGATGAGCAAGCTGGGCGGGCTTGGCGTTCTCCATCTGGAAGGAGTACAAACCCGGTATGATAATCCCCAGGAGGTACTAGCTGAAATTGCTCAGGCGCCTGATGCTAAAGTCACCCGTCTACTTCAGAAAGTCTATTCCCAACCGATTAAGGAAAACCTGATTGGCGAGCGAATCCAGGCCATCAAGAAGGCCGGGGCGATATGTGCTGTCTCAGCCGCACCGGCCAACGCCAAACGCTTCGCCCCGCTGGCCGCCGAAGCCAAAGCCGATATCTTCTTTGTGCAGTCCACGGTTACCACCGCCCGGCATATCTCCAAGAGCTATCGCGGGCTCATCTTCTCCGAGCTAACCAAGTCCGTTACCATGCCGGTAGTTGTCGGGAACTGTGTCAGCTACAGTGCCTGTCTGGAGTTAATGCGGACGGGTATTGCCGGTGTCCTGGTTGGTGTGGGGCCGGGGGCGGCCTGTACCACGCGGGAAGTTCTGGGTGTGGGTGTTCCCCAGATAACGGCCACCATGGACTGCGCCGCGGCCCGGGACCAGTATCTACAGGAATCGGGCCGGTATGTTCCGATAATCACCGATGGCGGTTTCCGCAAGGGCGGCGATGTGTGTAAAGCCATTGCCGCCGGGGCTGATGCTGTGATGATTGGCTCAGTCTTTGCCCAGGCCAAAGAGGCGCCCGGACATGGCTATCACTGGGGTATGTCCCATCCCCACCCGGCACTCCCCAGAGGCACCCGAATAAAAGTTGGCACCACGGGCACATTGGAGCAGATTCTCTTCGGGCCCACTTCGGTTACGGATGGCAGTCAAAACCTGGTGGGGGCGCTTCGCACGGCGATGGGTGTTTGCGGCGCCTTTACCATTCAGGAAATGCACCAGGCTGAGATGGTAATTGCGCCCGCCATTACCACCGAAGGCAAGTCCTGGCAATTGTCGCAGTCATAGTGTAGTTGTGGTAGAACCACTCCCCTCTCCCAAGTCGCAACACTGTGTTTTTGTAGATTGTTTATCAACCTCACCCAATTATTCCTCTCTCTAAATCTCTCGCCCTCTGTTTTAAGGGTATTGACATCACACATTTGGCGTATTAAACTGGGCATACTATACATAATATAGATGGATGAGTATGACATCAGCGATTATCTTATCCGCAGGATATAAAAGCAATACTCATTGGAGCCATTAACAATGAGTCCAGAGGGCAAGCGGGCGCTTATCGCGGCAATAAGGCGAGTAGCCTTCAGTGGCCTGATTATCCTTGGGGCCTGGTTGGTGTTGGTTGGAATAAGGGGTGCCATACCGGCGGACATACTTCGTCAGTTTATCCCATCTTTTCCCACAACGCAGGAGTGGGACTGGTCCCGCTCCTTATGGACAGATAAGCCAGTAGCTGAGCTGATTGGCCAACGACTGGGAGTTACGGTCCAGCTCCTGGTCTTGGGGGGACTCCTGAGTTTGGGTGTTGCCGGTGTGCTTCTCTTTATCGGGGTGCTTATCAGTCGGGCAACTGAGCGCCCTCCGTGGCTGGCACGGGTAAGGCAAGCGTTACGGCTGGTGCTGGTCAGCGGTGGTGTCAGTACTCCTATCTTCATGGTCGGCACTCTTTTCATTGTTTACTCTGCACTCTGGTGGACTTGGTCACTACCAGCATATGAAGGGGTCTCGTGGTGGCCGGTATTCTCTGTTTCGCTGCTACCAGCCTGGCTACTGGTTCAGACAGGTCACGGGGAGCTGGCCAACTGGCCAGGAAGTCCGTCTGTCTCCTATTGGGTGCTGGTGCGGCATCTGAGTGTCAGACTTCTAATCAGGCTGCTCAAGCTGGTAGGGGCTATCATCGTTGTCACCACGCTGGTAGAGCAGGCATTTGCTCTCCCCGGCGTTGGGCCGGCTCTTTACAGACAGCCTGAATCAGAGAGACTTCCCAGTGGTCTTTGGCGTTGTCTGGGTGTTTGTCCTTATTGTGGTGCTGGTCAAGCTGGCGGCCGAGCTAATTGAAATTGCCTACAATCACTTTAACCGCCCGCTGGTATCATCAGAACACAAGGAAGAGCCGGCGCTACCACGCATCACCATACCGAGGGGCTGGCTGATTTTCTGTCTGGTACTCGTTTTTATATCCATAATGTTAGCCGTAGTTGGGCCGGCCTTTGCCCCTTACGGTTATAACGACGTCTGGGCGGGAACGGAAACTGGTGCCACCATCAGCCGGCACATTCTGGCTGGGAACAGACAACGTGGGGCGGGATGTATTTAGCCGCCTGCTTTATGGCATCAGGGTGGACATACTGGCCGGATCTCATGTGTGCCGGCATCCTGTCTGTGGTGGCGGCTGGCTGGGCTATGCTGGCGGCCTACCTGAGAAAGGCCAACAACTGGCTGGGCGATACCCTGGAGGATATAGTCATGTTGCCCCGAGATGTTTTATGTGCCTTCCCCTGGCTGGTGCTGCTCTTGCTTTTGATGAGTATCGTGGGGCCTGGGTTTATCCAGGTAGCCTTAATCGGCAGCCTGGTGTTGCTCCCCCGCGCGGTAGGTATGATGCAGGAGGCTTACCACTCACCGCCGTTGGGACGAGGCTGGCTCTACAGCGTGCTGTGGTCAATTCCGGTGATGTTTCTCTTCGCCGTAGCTGGCGGTATCCTTTACACCTCCAGCGTCAGCTACCTCGGTTGGGGCATACCCCCGCCTATACCGGAACTTGGCGGCATGATTTGGTCAGCTCCGTATATACTGGACACAGGCTCCGTGGGTGGTACAGTGGCCGTCTATCTGCCTGGCAACACTTTTACTGGTGTGGGTCATGGCCGGGGATGCTTTGCTTGAGAGGTTAGGCTTCCGCTCCAAGGCGGTGTGGGCTAAGACCGTAGAGTGAGGACTACTCTTCCTCCTCTTCCTCTTCCGTCTCTACACCTGTTTCTGGGCTAATACGGGGGAGCAAAGGTTCTGGTTTTTCCCGTCGGCGTGGCGTCGGAAAGGCCAGTTCATTGATTACCTGGCGTAGCTCCTTGAATCTCTCTGGAGGCAGCCCGCTCGTCACGGCCACCACTACCCCGTCCACCCCGGCGGCCCATAGAGTCTGAAGCTCGTCGGCGGTTATCTTGGCCGGCACGGGGACTAACAGGGGCTTAGTCAGCCAATCGCCCAGGCGCTGGAAGAGCATCAGGTGTTGCCAGGTAAGAGAAAGGTCCATCTTTCCTTCGGCCGCGAAAAACACGGCATCAATGGGCAGTCCGTTCAATACTCGTAGCAGGCCATCACTCAGTGAGGCTTCCATTTCCAGAATCTTACCTATCTTACCTACCTCTTCCTTGTTGAATACCGTCAGTGGAGTATTGGCGGGGAAAACGACGAAATCACAGCCGGCTTTGATGAGTGGACTTATTCCCACCTGGCCGCTGGTTTTCAGCCAACCACCCCAGGGAATATCGGCCAGGGCTTGAGACACCTTCTTCAAGGTCTGACTGCCTGAGCTCAGGCTAGAGATACGCAAAAGTGCCGCATCCGCTCCGGTGATATGGTTGACAAAACTCTCCGCGTCTTCCTGGGCCAGGCTGGCCACCAGTTGTATTTTGGGTCGGGGTGGGGTGGACTGTCTCGGTCGGAAACCGATAGGCTGGGTTGTTCCCTGGGAGAGCTGGCTTAATTTCTCAATAAACTGGCTCATCTGACCTCCGTGGAGCCAGCGAGAGGAGTCGAACCCCCGACAAGCGGTTTACGAAACCGCTGCTCTGCCACTGAGCTACGCTGGCCCGCTGTTAAGTATAGCACAAAATATTGAACTGCCGTTACATTTTAATGAAATCTTAACACCATTTTTATGAGGACATTAATTCCGCAACCGTAGACTGGACTGGTGTGTGAAGAAAACTGAGGGGGAGAAGGTGACCAAGGAGAATACTCAGAATCTCGGTAGAATGCTCAAACTGCGCCGGTCAATGGTACCACTGACGCTGAGTGAACTGGCCTCGGTAACTGGCATCTCCCCTTCACACCTGGGCCGGATTGAACGGGGAGAGCGATTTCCCTCAGCCTCAGTCCTGCGCCTGATAGCCAAGCCGTTGGGCTTTGAGGAGGGGGAGCTATTCCGGCTCGCTGGCTACCTTTCTCCCCAGTCACTGGGTGTCGAAGAAGCCGGTGCCACTTACAGCGGCGGACAACTCGACCCTTATGTCCGGCAGATGCTGAGCCAGGAGCCAATAGAAGTGCAGCGAACGGTCATTGGTATCCTGACTATTCTCAAAAGCGTGGCTAGGTCAGTGGCTTGAGTCCCAAGAGAGTCCAAAGATGAAGAAGAGCCGGCCGAGAGTCATCAAGACGGTCATTCGCTGTTCCAACGCTATGGTCATTGTCTTTGATAAGCGGGGTGAGCAGATTCCGGAATATCAGGGTTATTATCAGGAAGTCAGAGAAAGGCGAAGCCTCTCTCATAAAATCTTCCCCCTTCCCCCGATGATAATCGGGGGAAGGGGGTCAGGGGGATGGGTTGCTAAACAATCTCGTTTGACGCTTAAAATCGCCTTATGGTAGTATTAAAACACTCAAAATGAAGATGCTTATGGGAAGCGTGTGGCTGGCTTCGCTGGAAAGAGGGGTTATGCTGGTCGAGAAAGAACTGGCTGAGTTTTCACCCAAGAAAGATACTGTCCTGACCATCGGTGTCTTTGATGGAGTCCACCTCGGTCACAAATATCTGATTTCACAGCTTAAGGAGCAGGCCAGGCAAAGAAATCGGCTCAGCGGCGTGGTTACTTTTCGCCAGCACCCTCAGGAAGTGCTCTCACCACAGGCCGGCCTGCCCTATCTGACCAGTCTGGCGGAGAAGGTCAGTCTGCTCAAGAATGAGGGCGTTGATATTGTGGTGGCGCTGACTTTCGACCACGACCTGGCCAAGCTCAGCGCTCGCCAGTTTGTTACCCTACTGAAGAAATACCTTAGAATGGTCGGTCTGGTTATCGGGCCGGACTTTGCTCTGGGTCGGGGGAGGAGAGGAGATGCCGAAGCTCTCCGTAAGCTGGGCGAGGAGATGGGCTTCACGGTAACGGTGGTGTCACCGGTCAAGGTGAATGGCGAGGTGGTCAGCAGTACGGCGATTCGGCAGGCTCTGGCCAGGGGAGACATGGCCAAGGTGGTCAGGCTGATTGGTCGCTCCTTCAGCCTCCAGGGTGCGGTGACTACCGGGGTGGGACGGGGTTCACAGCTTGGTTTCCCCACCGCCAACCTGGAGGTTGACGCCAAGCGGGCCATCCCGGCCGATGGCGTCTACGCCACCTGGGCCCATATTGATGGCCAGGCCTATCAATCAATGACCAATATTGGCTGGCGCCCCACCTTCGGTGGGCCGGGTCGGACGATTGAGACCTATATCCTTGATTACCGTGATAACCTGTATGGTCGGGAGCTAAAAATTGATATAATAGAGCGACTTCGCGATGAAAAGCGCTTTGCCAACGCTGAGGAACTGAAAAAACAAATCGCCGAAGACATCAAGCGAGGCCGAGCCATACTTGATTCTCGAGGTAAAAACTGAAGATGAGTACCAAACACGACATAAACTATGTGCTCAAGCGGGCGGTGGCCGAAATCATCGTCCGGGAAGAGCTGGAGGCACTGCTCGCTTCTGGTAAAAAACTGCGCCTGAAGGAGGGTTTTGACCCCAGTTCTTCCGGATATTCACTCTGGGTCATATGGTCGCTCTGAGGAAGCTGCGGCAGTTCCAGGAACTGGGACACCAGGTTGTTCTTATCGTTGGTGATTGGACAGCCCAGATTGGTGACCCCAGTGGTGCTTCTGTCACCCGCCCCATGCTGTCTGCAGAACAGGTGAAGGCTAATGCCCAGACCTATATGGAGCAGTTCTTCAAGGTAGTCGATAGAGAGAAGACAGAGGTAGGTGGCAGAGTGAGTGGTTTGGCAAATTCAGCTTAAGCGATGTTATCCGGCTTACCAGCAAGTTTACCGTTGCCCAGTTGTTGGCTCGCGAGGATTTCAGTGCCAGATATAACGCCGGACGGCCTATTGCCATAACTGAATTACTGTATCCTTTGCTCCAAGCCTACGACTCGGTGGCAATACAGGCTGATGTTGAGTTCGGCGGTACTGACCAGAAGTTTAATCTGCTGGTCGGGAGGGAGCTTCAATCCATGGTGGGGCAGCGCCCACAGCAAATCTTTTTAGTCCCTCTCCTCGTTGGCACGGATGGCGTCCAGAAGATGAGCAAGAGCCTGGGGAATTACATTGGCGTGGCTGAGCCGCCGAACGAGATTTACGGCAAGGTAATGTCTATTACCGACAGACCTGATTATGAATTACTTTGAACTGCTGACGGATGTGCCGGATAAAGAACTGGAGGAGTTGCGGCAGGCCCTGACCAAGGAAGCCGTCAATCCGATGGTACTGAAGAAGCGGCTGGCCCGTGAGCTGGTGACGCAGCTTTATAGTTCCAAGGAAGCCGCCGAAGCCGAAGCACATTTTGAGAAAGTATTTCAGAAGCGGGAAGTGCCAGAGCGAGATGGCTGAGGTGCCCAGCGGTGAACTCATGGATATGCTGGTGACCCAGGGCCTGGCCAAGAGCCGGAATGAAGCCCGGCGGCTCATTGCTCAGGGCGCGGTGGATGTTGACGGGCAGAAAGCCACCGATGCCCACATGGTCGTCCCTAAGAACAGCATCATCAAAGTCGGCAAGCGCGGCTATATCAAGGCTACTTAGCTAGTTATAGACACTGTTGCTATTAACCTCACCCCCTTTATCCCCCCCGATTATTATCGGGGGGGAAGTAAATAGAAAAAGAGGGCTTCCGCCCTCTTAAACTCCCGCTTAGTAATCAGGTGAGTCAAAGAGAGGCGAAGCCTCTCTTATAAAAATTTTCCCCTTCCCCTTGCCAAGGGGAAGGGGATTAAGGGGATGGGGTGTTAAGCCATCTAGCAGGGTGCTTGGCGAAAGACGCTAATTAAGATATACTAAATAGCTAATAGGAGAAGGAGCGAAGTAAAGGAGTAGCGATGGGACAGTTAAGAATTCCAGGACCAACCCCCTGCCCGCCGGAAATCCTGCAGGCGATGACCAAGCAGATGATTGACCATCGGGGGCAAGAGTTCGTCAATATCCTGAACCGGGTGACGGACAAGCTGAAGCAGGTCTTCATGACCAAGAACGACCTTTTCATCTTAACTGGCTCAGGTACGGGCGGCCTTGAGGCCGCTATAGTCAATACACTCTCGCCGGGTGATAAGGTGCTGGCTGTTTCCATCGGTGTCTTTGGTGACCGGTTTACCAGTATTGCCCGCATCTTCGGGGCCGATGTTACCCCGCTTACCTTTGAGTGGGGGAAAGCCGCCGACCCGGATGCCATTCGCCAGGCGCTTAAGGCGGAACCCAAGATTAAAGCCGTGCTGGTCACCCACAATGAGACCTCCACCGGCGTGACCAACGATATGGCGGCCATAAGCTCGGTGGTCAAAGAGTTCGGGAAGCTGCTGCTGGTGGACAGCATCAGCGGCATGGGCTCAATCAAGTGCCCGGTGGACGAGTGGCGTATTGATGTGGCCGTTTCTTGCTCGCAGAAGGGCTGGATGGTGCCGCCGGGACTGGCCATGGTCAGCGTCAGCCCGGAAGCGTGGCAGGCGTATGCCAACGCCAAGATGCCGCGCCTCTACTGGGACTTCACCCAGGCCAAGCGATACCTGGAACGGGGGCAGACGCCCTGGACACCGGCTATTTCGGTGGTCTTTGCCTTTGATGTTGCCCTGGATATGATGCTGAAGGAGGGTATGCCCAATATCATCGCCCGACATCATAAAGTAGCGCAGGCGGCTCGTAATGGCGTGAAGTCAATCGGGCTATCGCTCTTTCCTGAAGAGAGCCACGCTTCAGATACCGTGACCGCGGTCGCTGGCTCCAATGGGCTGGACATCAAAGAACTGCGCCGCATCCTGAGAGAGGAGAACCAGATTGTCCTCGGCGGCGGCCAGCAGAAATTGGATGGCAAAATTTTCCGCATCGGTCATCTGGGCTGGGTAACCGAAAAGGACATTAAAGAAGTGGTCGCGGCGGTCAAGGCGGCCCTGCCACGGGCTGGCTTTGTGGCCGCCAGGTAGCGAGGTTATCTATGAAAGTTCTGGTAACGGAGCCTCTGGGTGAGGAAGGGATAAATATCCTCCGCACCTGCACTGAGGTTGATGTTAAGACCGGCTTGAAGCCGGAGGAACTGCTCGCCATTATTGGCAACTATGAAGCGCTGGTGGTGCGCAGTCAGACCCGCGTCACGGCCAAAGTAATAGAAGCCGGTAAGAAACTGCAGGTCATCGGTCGGGCCGGGGTAGGCGTGGACAATATTGAGGTCGAGGAAGCGACCCGGCGGGGCATCATTGTGGTCAATGCCCCCACCGGTAACACCACCTCGGCCGCGGAGCATACCATTGCGCTCATGTTTGCCCTCGCCCGCAATATTCCGCAGGCTAATACTGTCCTCAAGGGCGGCGCCTGGAAGCGGAACGAATTCATGGGTATCGAGGTCAGAAACAAGACCCTGGGTCTCATTGGCTTGGGTAATGTGGGTTCCGAGGTCGCCCGCCGTGCCCGTGGCCTGGATATGAAAGTCATTGCGCACGACCCCTTTATCTCGATGGACTACTCGCGTAACCTGCAGGTTGAGCTCGTCCCTCTGGAGCAGTTGCTGAAGGAAGCCGACTTCATCAGTCTGCATATCCCACTAACCGAGTCAACCAAAGAATTGATTGGCGCCAAAGAGCTGGCTCTGGTCAAGCCCACGGCCCGTATTATTAACACGGCGCGGGGTGGCTTGATTGACGAAGAAGCCCTGGTCAAGGCGATAAAGGAGAAGAAGCTGGCCGGCGCCGCCATTGATGTCTTTGTCCAGGAACCGATGACCAGCAGTATCCTTTTTGGCGAGGAGCGCATTATCGTTACCCCGCATCTGGGTGCTTCCACCACCGAAGCCCAGGCCCTGGTGGCCAGAGATGTCGCCGAACAGATTGTCGCCATTAGCCAGGGACAGCCGGCCAGGTATGCCGTCAATGCTCCTTTTATCCCGGGTGAGGTTCTCTCTGTGCTCCAGCCTTACATGAAGGCAGTGGCCACCGCTGGCAAGCTGGTCAGCCAGCTGGCTGAGGGGCAGATGAGTTCCATCAAGATTAAGTACGAGGGCGAGATTACCAATTATGATACCAATGTTCTGAAGGTGGCTATCCTTAGCGGATTGCTGAGCGGGATAAGTGAGGAGCGGGTCAATCTGGTCAATGCCAATCTGGTAGCCGCCCGCCGCGGCCTGGCCGTGCTGGAGCAGAAGGATAATACCTGCGAGAATTATGCCAGCCTGGTTACTTTAGAGGTTACCACCAGCACTGGCCTGACTACCGTGGCGACCACAGTGCTGCGGGGCGAGACCCATATTGTCCGGGTTAACGACTACTGGATTGATATTGTGCCGACCGGCGGCTATTTCCTGTTCAGCGACCACCGTGACCGACCCGGCATGATTGGTGCGGTGGGCAAGATAACCGGCGATGCCAATATCAATATCAGTTACATGCATCTGGGTCGGCTCAAGCCGCGGGGACAGGCGCTCATGATTCTGGCTCTGGATGAGGCACTGCCGGAGAAACAACAGCAACAAATACTGGCTATTCCTGATGTCCACAATGTGAAGCTGGTAAAAATGTAATCGCCGCCTTCTAGCCCATGACCCGAAGTCTATTGTGGAGGTGACCACATGGCCTATGAAGACCTGTTGCTGGACAGAGATGGCTATATTGCCACCATAACCCTGAATTTACCGGAGAAGCTGAACGCCCTTAGCCGGAAGATGACCAACAGCCTGGTTCAAGCGGTGGATGAAATCGCCCGGGACGACAACATCCGGGTAGTGATTCTGACCGGCGCCGGGCGTGGCTTCTGTTCCGGTGCCGATGTTTCGGCGATGTTGCCGCGGGCCGAATCATCGGCCATTTCTCGTTTTATGCGCGCCCAGGTGATGGGCTGGCCCTTCTTTGATTGCTTGCCCCGGCTGGACAAGCCGGTGATTGCCGCCATCAACGGTCCCTGTGTGGGCGGCGGTTTCTCGCTGGCGCTGAGCTGTGATGTCAGGATTGCCTCGGAGACAGCCCGCTTCGGCGCGGCTCAGGTAGCGCGCGGGCTGGTGCCGGACTATGGCATGACCTATTACTTGCCCCTGGTCATCGGTGTATCCCGGGCCCTGGAGCTGATGTTCAGCGGCGAGATAATTGGTGCCGTGGAAGCGGAGCGACTGGGCATTGTCAGTCGGGTGGTGCCGGGCGACCAGCTAATGAAGGTGGCCAAAGAATTAGCGAATAAGATTGCCAAACAAGCACCCGTGCCCATTGGCTTGACCAAGCGGATGGTCTGGCGTGGCCTGTTTGACAACCTCAACCGCCAGATTGACCTGGAGACCTGGGCCCAGCAACTGTGCTTCCAGACCGAAGACCACCAGGAGAGCGTCCGTGCCTTTCTGGAGAAGCGCCCCCTGCCCGAGTTCAAGGGGAAGTAGAGAGGTAGTTTGGTGACCCATCCCCCTGCCCCCTTCCCTTAATAAGGGAAGGGGGAATTTATTTTTGAAGGGGGCGTACGCCCCCCTTCAACCCCATTTCAAAGACTGGTCATGCCTGTGGGGGTGTCTAAGAGGGGGCGTAGCCCCTCTTTTCTAAATCTCTTTCACCCCTCTCCCCGATATATCGGGGAGAGGGGGATTAAGGGGGTGAGGTTGCACACTCTCTATATCAGCCGATTGACAATCAGCCCGGCGGGTAGCTTGGGGTAGAAATAGGTGGACTTCCTCGGCATCTTGTCGCCGACATCAGCAATCGCCTTAACGGTCTGCGGCTTGATGGGATTCAGGAGAAAGGCTAGCTGGTATTCCTGGTTCAGCACCCGGTTCACGGCCTCCTGCCGGTCATAGCTATAAGCCAGGCTGGTTTTCTCCTGGTCGCGGCTCAGGCCAAAAGCTTCTCCAGGAGCACATGGTCAATGATGCTGACATCCAGCTTCTTATATAGCTCGGAGTGGAAGTAAGGCATCATCTGGCTGACGGCCGCCGGGTCAGGCAGTCGGAGCAGAAAGAGGTTCTCTGTGTCCAGGCCAAAAAGGACCAGCCTGTTTTCGTTCTTCCGTTTCGGCAATTCATCCAGCCTCGCCCAGACTCCGGGCATCTTCAGCGGCCACTCCTCGATGTCAAAGAAGACCTCCAGCTTGGCCCTTAATTCACCGAGAGTTGATTTCGGTATTCCCCGAACCAGCCGGTGGGGTGGCAGTATAAGAAGTCCCGGGTCGACAAAATCCACCAGCGTCATCATCACGAAGTTGTACGGCGCGTCCGGTGAGGCCGACGGGCCAGCCGCATCGCCGCTGGCGGCGGTAGGTCAAGCGCACTCTCATAGCGGTGGTGCCCGTCAGCAATATAGAGGGGCTGGTCAGCCAGGCTGGTTGCGATTTGATTGATTGCTCTGGACTCAGTAATCGCCCAGACGCGATGGCCGTCACCGCTAACGCTCTTTAAGTCAAGTAAAGGTTTGCCTCTCGCCTGGTTGTCTAAGAGCGCGGCAATCTGTCGGTCGCGGTCTTCATAAAGAGCCAGAATTGGGCTGGTATTCGCCTGGATGGCCCAGAGCAGGCTCAGGCGGTCGGTCTTGGGCTCAGCCATCGTGCTCTCGTGAGGGCGGACAACCATCCGGTCCCATTCCTCCACCCGGACGCGGACGGTTAGACTGCGGCGCTGGTATTCTCGGCCCTGGTGGGTGAAGTACTGGTCGTAGAGGTATATGGCTGGCTTATCATCAGTCACCAGAATCCCTTGCCTCAGCCATTGCTCTAGAGTAGCCGCCGCTCGAGTGTACTTGTTATCCGTGGCGGTGTCCTGCGGCAAGTCCCGACCAAACTCCAGTCGGACAAAGTTGTATTCGCTTCGCTGGTAGAGTTCCTGCTGTTGCTGGGGAGAGATAATGTCATAGACCGGGCAGATAACGGACGGCCAGTCTTTGAGGAGGGTTTGGTTATAGTGGACTCCGCGGAAGGGACGGATTCCAGCCACGCTCACCACATCCTTGGGCTATCAAAATATATTGTAGTTTACCCTATGCCGGAGATGGGCGCAAGTAAGCCTGGCCGTTTCTATATCACTTATCTTCAGCCTAACGGCACACTGTGTTATAATTGTGGCATACCTGACAAAATATGAAATCCCCAGATTTTCCTGGTATTTAAGGGTTGCGGCCTATGGCGGACCTGGAAAAGGTAAAAGAAAGAATTGAGCAACTGAAGGCTCAGGTCAATTATCATATCTATCGCTACTATGTGCTGGATAGCCCGGAGATTAGCGATGCCGAGTATGATGGGCTGGTGCGGGAACTGCAACAACTGGAAGAGAAATACCCCCAGTTTCTCACTCCCGACTCGCCCACCCAGCGGGTCGGCGCGGCGCCGGTCGAAGCCTTCGGGGTGGTGGAGCATCCCCGACCTTTACTCTCCCTGGCCAATGCCTTCTCCGATGAGGAACTCTTAGCCTGGTACACCCGTACTCTGCGGCTGACCGGACAGCAGTTCAACATGGCCTGCGAGCATAAGATTGATGGTCTGGCCGTAGCCCTGACCTATGCCAATGGCCAGCTCACCACCGGCGCTACCCGCGGCGACGGCTTCCGCGGTGAGAATATCACCCAGAACTTGAGGACAATCCGAAGTATACCCCTTTCTGTGCCGAAGGACACTCCACCCCGGTTTGAGGTGCGGGGGGAGGTCTATCTGCCCAAAGCCGGCTTTCACAAGCTCAATGAGGAGCGGGCGGCGGAAGGTTTGCCCGTGTTCGCCAATCCGCGGAACGCCGCCGCCGGCTCGGTGCGCCAGCTCGACCCGCGCATTACGGCCAAGCGGCCGCTGGACATCTATATTTATGCCCTGGGCTGGGCCGAAGGCAAGGCTACCCCGGATAGTCACTGGGAAACGATGCAGTATCTCAAGTCGCTCGGCTTCAAGATCAACCCGAATAATGCTCTGGTCACCACCATCGAGCAGGCGGAAGAATATTACCGTTCCTGGGTGCACAAGAGGGAAGGTCTGCCCTATGAAGCTGATGGCATCGTCGTTAAAGTGGACTCTATTCCTCTTCAGGAAAGCCTGGGCGCCGTCGGTCATGAGCCGAGGTGGGCGATTGCCTATAAGTTCCCGGCGGTGCAGGGCACGACCAGGCTCAAGGAAATCCGGGTCAGTGTTGGCCGGACGGGCACGCTTAACCCTTATGCTGTACTGGAACCGGTGGCGGTGGGTGGGGTAACCATCAGGCAGGCCGCCCTGCACAACGAGGATGACATCCGGCGCAAGGATATCCGCGAAGGCGACTGGGTTTATATCCAGCGGGCCGGCGAGGTGATACCGGAGGTCATCGGGCCGATTGTCGGTCGGCGCACCGGCGCAGGAAAAGGAATTCAGTCTTCTGGAAAAGATTTTTGATAAGGAAAAGAGGCGCCCGGTTTGCCCGGTATGCGGCGCCGAGGTCTTCAAGCCCGAGGGCGAGGTCATGTACTACTGCTCGAACGCCGCCTGCCCGGCGCAGGTTCAAGCGCGACTGGAGCTTTTTACTTCCCGCGGGGCGATGGATATCCGGGGAATCGGCGAATCAATGAGCGCTCTCCTGCTCCGCGAGGGACTGGTCAAGGATGTGGCCGACCTCTATTACCTTAAAGAAGAAGACCTGCTGAAGCTGGAGAGGATGGGCGAAAAGAGCGCCGGTAATATCATGAAGGCCATCGACAATAGCAGGAATCGGCCGCTGGCCCGGGTGATTTATGCCCTCGGTATCCGGCACATCGGCGGGCAGATGGCGCAGATTCTGGCCGACCATTTCAATAGTATTGACGAGCTGGCTAATGCCTCCGAAGAGCAACTGATGACAATACCGACCGTCGGTCCCAAGATTGCCGAGAGCATCGTTGCCTTCTTCCGGCAGAAAGAAAACCGCCGCCTTATTGAAAAGTTAAGAAAGGCCGGTGTCAGGCTGGCGGAAGCAAGGCCAGTCGAAGCTAAAGAGCTACCGCTAGCTGGTCAGGAGTTCGTCATTACCGGCACGCTGGAATCCTTCAGCCGGGAAGAGGCTGAAGCCAGGATAAAAGCCCTGGGCGGGATAACCAAAGACAATGTCACGCGCCAGACCACTTATCTGGTGGTCGGGGCTGACCCGGGCTCCAAGCTCGCCCGCGCCCAGGCTCTGGGTATCAAGCAGCTTACCGAGCCGGAATTGCTCCGCCTTCTTGAGGAGAAAGGCGAGATGAAACTAATTGTCGGCTTAGGCAATCCCGGGACGAACCTATGCCAATAACCGCCATAATATCGGTTTCATGTGCCTCAACCATTTCGCCAGGGCGCACGGCATACGCTTTGACCGGAAGCAGGGGAAAGCCCGCATTGGCACAGGCGAGGTGGCTGGCCCCGATGGGCCCATCGGGGTGGTTTTGGCCAGGCCGCAGACCTTTATGAATGCCAGCGGCGAAGCCGTGAGCCGACTGGTGAGAAGATTCAAGGTCAGTCCCGATAACTATCGGGATGACCTCATTGTCGTCCACGATGACCTGGACCTGCTCACGGGCAAAATCCGCCTCCGTCGGGGTGGCAGTTCGGCGGGGCATAAAGGAATCGAATCCATCATTGCTGAACTGGGCACGCCGGACTTCACCCGTGTGCGTGTGGGCATCGGTCGGCCCGACCGTAATTGAAGGCTCCGACCCCGATAATATCGGGGCGGAGTCGGATATAGTCAACTATGTGCTGAGCGATTTTACTCCCGAAGAGAAACAGACCATTGACCAGACCATACCGCGGGTAAGTGAAGCTATTCTTTGCATCCTGACCGAAGGCCTGGTGGCCGCCATGAACAAGTTTAACCCCCGATGATATCGGGGTTCAGGCAGAATTGGGGATGCCTTGAAATAAGCTAATCTTTGGACTACTGCTAGAATTATTAATTGAAGTCATCAATGGGGTGTGGTTCAACTGTGACCAGGGTCAAAGAAAATGCGAGGCGAATATTGAGCGAGCTACCCGCCGGGGTGGAACTGGTCGCCGCCGCTAAATCGCGGCGACCAGAAGAGATACTGGAGGCAGTTGAGGCTGGCGTGAAAATTATCGGGGAAAACTATGTTCAGGAAGCGGAAAAGGCTTATGGGTTAATCGGCCATAGGGCGGAATGGCATTTCATCGGCCATCTGCAAAGGAACAAGGTGAAGATGGCGGTTAGGCTCTTTGACATGATACAGACGGTCGACTCGATTGAACTGGCCCGGGAGATTGACAGGAGGTGCGCTGAGATTGGCAAGGTAATGCCAGTATTGATTGAGGTCAATAGCGGTCGGGAGCAGCAGAAATCGGGGGTGCTGCCAGAAGCGGTTGAGTCGTTAATCAAGGAGATGGCCAGTCTGCCCGGTATCAGGGTGATGGGGCTGATGACGATGGGGCCCTCGGGTGGGCGACCCCGAAAATTCCCGCCCCTACTTTGTGGCGACGAGACAGATATTCGACCAGATAAAGAAACTCAACCGGCCTGATGTCGAGATGAAATATCTCTCCATGGGCATGACCAATTCCTACAAAGTAGCCATTGCGGAGGGGGCCAATATGGTGCGACTGGGCGCTGGCCTGTTCGGCGGCCGAGCTGAGGATAAAGACTAGAAAGGAGAAAATAAAATGCCGGTTATTATTTCGGTGGTCGGGAATTCCAATTCGGGGAAAACGACCCTGCTGGAAAAGTTGATTCCGGAGTTGAAATCGAGGGGCTATCGGGTGGCCACGGTCAAGCATGCCCCTCGCGATGTGCACTTTGATAAGTCGGGCACGGATAGCTGGCGTCATATCCAGGCCGGGAGCGAGGCGACGGTTATCAGTTCTCCAGCGCGTGTGGTGCTGATAAAAGCGGTAAGCCAGCCGGCGACCCTCGATGACATTGCCCGTCTCCTGGGTGAAGACTACGATATTGTTCTGGCGGAAGGTTTCAAACAGGACGACGCCCCGAAGATAGAGGTATACCGGAAGGAAAGCGGGCCACTGCTGACTGACTTGAAGCGGCTTTTCGCCGTGGTCACTGATGACCCGGTCGAAACAAAGGCACGGAAATTCAGGTGGTCGGATATTAAGGGGCTGGCCGACCTGCTGGAGGAGGGTTTTATCCAGCCCCAGCGCGAGCGCCTTTCTTTATATGTTAACACGGCTCCGGTAACCTTGAGTTCTTTCCCCAGGGAGTTCATCCGCAATCTGGTGGTGGCCATGGCTTCTTCCCTCAAGGGGGTCAAAGAGGTCAAAAGCCTCGATATCTTCCTGAAGAAAAGGGGACTAGTCTCTGGGAGGCAGGCTAATGGACGATGTTATTGCCACGGCGGTGGAAGTTGAGAGAGTGGCCGCAACCGCCAAAGAGAAAAAGGGCAATGTCATTCTGGTTACCGGTCGGGGTGGCACGGGCAAATCGACCTTCGTCGCTCTAGCCAGCCGGTATCTGGCCCCGCCGCTATTACTCCTGGATATGGACCCTGACCAGAGCCTGGCGGATATGCTCGGCATTGATTTGGAGTCGGCCAGGACAAAGACTGATATTGGTCGGGAAGTACAGATTAAGACCATTTCCGACCTCCGCAGCGACATTGAGGAAGAGGATGCTTTCACCGAGCTGGGCGGCAGCCCGGCCTTTGTTAAAATACCTCATCTGATTGACTGGTACACCAAATACACCTCGGACAGGTTTGACCTGATTTCTCTGGGGCCGCGGTGGTCGATGGGCGATTACCGGTCGGCCAATTTCCTCTTTGAGTTTATCGTTCCGTCGCTGGGCCAGAGCTATGCCAATATTCTGGCGGACTCACCGGCGGGCCTGGAGCACTTGAATCGGAAGGTAATCCCCAATATTGACGACCTGTTCGTGATTCTGGACCCCTCGCTTAAGTCCATCAAGCATGTGGAGAGGGTCCGCAAGATTACGCAGGGGGTCGGCACCAGCTATAAACATCTGTATCTGGTGGGGAACTACGAGTTTGACGATGAGACCGAGCAAGGGGTGATGGCGCGCACCGGCGAGACTTACCTGGGTCGCATTGACTACGATGCCAGTGTCAAAGACTACAACCTGAGGGGCGAATCTCTCCTCAATCTGCCCGATAACTCACCGGCCTGCCTTTCGGTGAAGAAGATACTGGAGAAGGCGGGGTATAAAACCTAAGCTAGAGGCATTTGCTTTCAGTGGGATAGGAGAGTCAAAGAGAGGCGAAGCCTCTCTTATTTTTTCTTCCCCCTCTCCCCGATATATGGAGAGGGGGATAAAGGGGGTGAGGTCAAGAATCTTTGTTAACTAGCCCCGCCCAAACTCTTTGGCCAACTGCCCCGAGCTCAGGTGGGTCATGGTGGGTCGGCCGTGCGGACAGGTATTGGGCAGGGCCGTCTTTTCCAGCTCCCTTATCAGGTTGCGCATTTCGTCGTCGCTCAGCCCCTGCCCGGCCCGCACGGCACTGTGGCAGGCAATCGAGATGGCGATTCTCTCCCGCCAGTCGCCCCCTCCCCCAATCGGCGAGTCCATTAGTTCCCTCAGCACCCCCAGCCAGTCCTTCTTGTCCAGCCAGACCGGCACCGCCCGCACCAGGTAGGTTCTCTCGCCAAAGGGCTCCAGAGAGAAGCCGAACTCGGCCAGGTCCTGGTGGTGCAGTTTCAGAATGGCATCCTGTCTTGGGCTGACCTCCAGGGTGGCTGGCTCCAGCAGTCCCTGAACCTCTATCTTCTGCTGGGAAAGCTGGCTCTTAATCTGCTCAAAAAGAACGCGCTCGTGGGCAGCGTGCTGGTCGATGAGATACAGTCCATCCGGCCCCTCAGCGACAATGTAGCTGGCCGACAACTGCCCCAGTAATCTCAGGGCGGGCAGGGAAAAGGCGGGAGTGGGCTGAGTCTGTGAGTGGGGAGCTGGCCGGGCGCTCGCTGGTACTCGGAAAGGCTAATCCTTCCATTGGAAGGACGGCCTGGGTCGGGTGGGGGCGGTATAGGTGGGGGCGGCTTCCTCAATCTGCGGCACCGGCGCCAGTTCCATCAGGGCACGCCGCGCCGCCCTCTGTACGGCGGTCACCACCGCTCGTTCGTTCTGGAACTTGACCTCGGTCTTGGTGGGGTGGATATTGACATCCACCTCTCGCGTCGGCAGTGCGATATGGATAATGGCCACCGGGTGTTTGCCGGTCATCAGCAGTCCGTGGTAGGCCTCCTCCACCGCCCAGGCCAGCCAGCGACTACTTATCCAGCGGCGGTTGACAAAGAAGCTCAGGTAGTCGCGACTGGCCCGGCTGACGGCCGGTGAACCCACCATGCCGGTGACGGTGACTGATGAGGTGCTCCCTTCCCATTCTTTCTCCTGCCCGATTTCCAGCATATTGCGGGCTATCTCCGGGCCGTAGACGGCAATCACGCTATCGATTAGTCGGCCGCTGCCCGGGGTTCGGAGTAGCGTCCGGCCATCAATGGCGAGGGTAAATTTGACCTCGGGGAAGGCCAGGGCATACTGGCTGACCACCTGCGCGATGTGGCTGTTTTCGGTCGCCGGCGACTTCAGGAATTTCAACCGGGCGGGCACCTGGCGGAAGAGCTGGTGCACGGTAATGGTGGTGCCGGGTGACCGTGCCTGATGGTCGCGGTTCAACGGCCACGCCTTCCTTCAGTGTCAGGTAGGTGCCGACCGACTCGCCCTTGGCGCAGGTAACAATATCTACCTCGGCCACGGCGGCGATACTGGGCAGTGCCTCGCCCCGGAAGCCCAGAGTGGCCAGCGACTCCAAATCGCCAATATCAGCGACCTTGCTGGTGGCATAGCGCTGGAAGGCCAGTTCCAGCTCTCCCGCCGGAATACCGGTGCCGTTATCGGTGACTCGAATCAGACTGACCCCGCCACCCCCCGTTTCCACCGCAATCTGGCTGGCACCGGCATCCAGCGAGTTCTCCACCAGCTCCTTGACCACCGAGGCCGGCCTCTCCACCACCTCGCCGGCGGCAATCCGGGCGACCACCTGCGGCGCTAAGACTTTGATGGGCATGTTATATCAATAATACACGCTTCCGTGTAAAATGTCAAGTAGCTCTTGATGAAATCCTTAGCAACCCATCCCCCTGACCCCCTTCCCCGATTCTCATCAAGGGAAGGGGGAGAATTAGTTTGAAGGGGTTGTGCCCCTTCAAACTTCCCAGCAAGGGGCTTCAGAGTAAAAGGCACAAATCCTTCAAACTTCCCAACAAGGGGCTTCAGAGTAAAAACCCTTACCTAACTTCCTTTCACTTGGCGGAGAGTCAAGAGAGGCGCAGCCTCTCTTTTTAGTAATTCTCTCCCTCTCCTTGCCAAGGAGAGGGGGATTAAGGGGGTGAGGTTTGATAATCCTTAAAAATTATTCCACCTTCTCCAGACTGGCGAAGCTGAGGAGGAGTTTCTTCACGCCGCTGTTAAAGGCGACCGCTACTTCAACATCGTCCTTGACGGTCTTATAGCTGACAATAATGCCGTTGCCGAACTGGGCGTGGTGGACATGGTCGCCGGCCTTGAACTCAGTCGTGGCCGGGCGTGGGGCTGGTGTGGTTGGCCGGTTCCAGGAATACACCGCCTCGGCGATACGGGTCTCTTCCCCCTGCCACCAGCCGGCGCTGGCCATGAGGTGCGCCGGAATATCCTGCAGGAAGCGCGAGGGCTGGCTGACCAGGCTCCGACCCATCAGGTTGCGCCGGAAGGCCCGCACCAGATAGACCTGCTTCTTGGCCCGGGTGATGCCCACATAGCAGAGCCGGCGCTCCTCCTCCATCTGGGTCGGGTCGTCCAGAGACTTGAAGTGGGGCAGCAGTCCCTCTTCCATCCCGACAATGAAAACCACCGGGAACTCCAGCCCCTTGGCCTGGTGCAGGGTAATCAGAGTCACCGCCGACACGCTTTCATCCAGGCTATCCACATCGGAGACCAGCGCCACGCCTTCCAGGAAGGCTGATAGACCCTCCGGCGGTTTCAGGTCGCGATACTCCTCGGCCACCGTGCGCAGTTCCATCACATTCTCCCAGCGCTCCTCGCCCTGCGGTTCATGGAGCACATACTGCCGGTAGCCAGTGCTGTCGATGAGTCGGTCGAAGAGCTCCACCAGATTCAATTGCGAGCTCTGGGCCACCAGCTCCTCCATCATGGTGACAAAACTGGTCAGGATACGGGTGATGTGGGGGGTGAAGGGCGACTCCTTGTCCTCCGCCTTAACCAACAGTTTCAAGGCTTCATACTGGGAAGTGCCCAGCGACCTTGCCCAGGCCGAGAGCTTGGCCTGTGTCTGCTCGCCGATGCCGCGCTGGGGGACATTGATGATTCTCAGCAGGCTGACATTGTCGTTGGGGTTCTGGATGAGTCGGAGGTAGGCCATGATGTCCTTGACCTCACGGCGCTGGTAGAAGCGCGTGCCGGCCACCAGCTTATACGGCGTGCCGTAGCGGATGAAGGCCTCTTCCAGCGCCCGCGACTGAGCGTTGGTGCGGTACATCACGGCAAAATCGCCCAGGCTGGCCTCCCCCCGCTCCACCAGTCGCTCAATTTCGCTGACCACAAACTGTGCCTCTTCCTGCTCGGTATAGGTTTCCACCACCCTGAGTGGCTCGCCCGGCTCGTTTTCCGTCCACAGCTTGTTTGGTTTCCGCTGCCGGTTGGCCGAGATGACATGGGAGGCGGTTTCCAGAATCAGCTTGGTCGACCGGTAGCTCTGTTCCAGAAAGACCACCTTGGCTTCCGGATAGTCCTTCTCAAAGCTGAGGATGTTGCGCAGGTCGGCAAAGCGCCACGAGTAAATCGACTGGTCGGGGTCGCCGACGACGCAGATATTGCGGTACTTATCGCCCAGTTGCCTGATGAGCTCATACTGGACGAGGTTGGTGTCCTGAAACTCATCCACCAGGATGTGCAGGTACCGCGACTGGTACCGGGACAGAATCTCCGGGTGCTGGCGGAACAGGTACACTGTTCTCACCAGCAAATCGTCGAAGTCGAGCGCACTGCTTTGCTCCAGTAGCTTCTGGTAGTGCTCGTAGACACGCCCGACAATCTCATCAAAGTAACTGCGACTCTGCTGGACATAGTCGGCCGGAGTCATGGTGCGGCTCTTGGCGGCGGAGATAGCCGAGGCAATGGCCTGCGGGGCGTATTGCTTGGGGTCGAGCTTTAGCTCCTGAAGACTGCGCTTAATCAAACTCAACTGGTCTTCGTCATCGTAGATAACAAATTTGGGATTGACGCCAATGGCCTGACCGTCCCGTCGTAGAATGCGGGCGCAGATAGCGTGAAAGGTGCCCAGGGTCAGGTCGTTGACGGCCTGGCCGACCAGAGAGGTGAGTCTCTCCTGCATCTCCCGGGCGGCTTTATTGGTGAAGGTGACGGCCATGATGCGGTGGGGGCTGACGCCGCAGACCTTAACCAGATAAGCCACACGATGGGTGATAACCCGGGTCTTGCCGCTGCCCGGGCCGGCCAGAATGAGCACCGGTCCGCCGATGGCTTCCACGGCTTCCCGCTGGGCTGGATTGAGCTCTGCCAGGATATCCATTCACTGCCATTATAGCATTCGTGGCTATTTCGGTGCTAGTGATGTATATCGGTCCTTTCCGCTCTCAAGCTTGGTGCTATGAGCTAGTTCAGAAATATTAGCTGACAGTTTTCCATTTTTGTTCTTATCTTCAATGTGTCGACCCTTATCCCCTTTTTCCCCTTCCCCTAATTAAGGGGAAGGGGAAGTAGTGTAAAAGAAGGGGGCAGGATGCCCCCCTTCTTTTCATTTTCATCCCCCTTCTCCTTCGAGGAGAGGGGGATTTAAGGGGGTGAGGTGATTTGGAATGGGAAGTGTCACTCATCTTATGAACCAGTAGCGCTATTGACAAGGAACTGGAGATAGGGTAAAATATATGCAGATATGCGCATATACACTTTTAACAGGAGCAGAAGCAATGCAGGACCTGATTAAAGCTATGAAAGCTCTCTCGGACGAAACCAGGCTCAGAATCATGAATATTCTGCTGGAGCGGGAGTGCTGTGTCTGTGAGGTGATGGCAGTCCTGGGCATCTCGCAGACGCGGGCCTCGCGCAACCTTGGCCTGCTGGAAGAAGCTGGTTTCTTGAAGATGAGAAAAATCGGCCAGTGGGCACTATACTCCCTAGACCGACAGGGTATGAAGGGGCATTTGTCCGACCTGGTGAATGCTGTCCAGAAAGGGCTGGCGGACAATGAGGTGGCGGTTCAGGACCGGAGAAATCTCAAGCAAGCCGCGCGCCGCGGGCCGGTCTGTACCGATGACTGCTGTCAGCCCGAGATTGCCCCGAGCGCTTTGGCTGGACTGAAGAAGGGGGTCGTTAGTGCTTGAAATCAGAAAGGCAGCTATTTCTCTGGATGAGGCCGAAGTATTGGAGTTAGAGCGGGTCATCACCGACCGAGATGAGAAGGAAGCCATTGCCTTCCTGAAAAGGTGTGTCTACGACAGGATTCTCCACGCCCAGCAGGGCCGGCTGAAGTCGCACCTGGATAGCGGTGATAACCCGGTGGATAGATTTGTTAAGGGCAATAGATAGTTTCAAGTCCCAGTTCGTGATGTCAAAAGGAGCCAGCTTTGAGTGACAACGAGCCAAGAACCGCCGTCGGCCGGCTTTCCCTACTTGACCGATTCCTTACCCTGTGGATATTTCTGGCGATGGGATTTGGCGTGGGGCTGGGGTACTTTATCCCCAGGGTAGGCTGACTTCATCAGCTTCTTTCAGGTGGGTACCACCTCAATACCCATCGCCATCGGCCTTATCCTGATGATGTACCCGCCGCTGGCCAAGGTCAGGTACGAGGAACTGGGTCGGGTCTTCCGCAACTGGCGTGTGCTGGCTCTGTCTCTGGTGCAGAACTGGGTCATCGGGCCGATGCTGATGTTCTTCCTGGCTATTCTTTTCTTGGGTTTCATATGGCCATACCCGGATTACATGGTCGGTCTGATTATGATTGGACTGGCCCGCTGTATCGCCATGGTCATCGTCTGGAATGAGCTGGCCCGGGGCGACCACGAATATGCCGCCGGTCTGGTGGCTTTCAACTCCATATTTCAAATCCTGTTTTACTCGGTCTATGCCTATATTTTCATCACGATATTGCCGGCCTGGTTCGGGCTGTCGGGCATGGTGGTGCAGATCACCATCGGGCAGATTGCCCAGAGCGTCTTCATCTATCTGGGCATACCCTTCTTCGGCGGCATGATTACCCGTTTTGCCCTGGTCAAAGCCAAGGGGCGCGAGTGGTATGAGACAAAATTCATCCCCAGGATAAGCCCCATCACGCTGGCGGCCCTGCTTTTCACCATCATTGTGATGTTCTCTCTCAGGGGTGAAGAGATTATCAAGTCGCCACTTGATGTGGTTCGCATTGCCATACCACTTCTCATCTACTTCGTGATTATGTTCCTGGTTTCCTTCTACATGGGTAAGAAAATTGGGGCCGATTATTCCCAGACAGTGACCATCGCCTTCACGGCGGCCAGCAATAACTTTGAACTGGCCATTGCCGTGGCGGTGGCCGTGTTTGGCATTGGGTCGGGGCAGGCCTTTGCCGCGGTCATTGGCCCGCTGGTCGAGGTGCCGGTGCTGATTAGCCTGGTCAATCTGGCCCTCTATTTTCAGCGAAAATTCTTTGTGCCAGCTACCGCCCGAAAGGATGAAGCGGCGAAGTCTTTACCGTAGAAGTCACTGGCAGTGGTAATATATAATACTAAATAGGAGGTTTCACTATGGAGCGAAGTGCTGAAGAAATCAAAAGTTTTGTTCGGGAGCGTTACGCCGGCTTAGCCCGGGCCAAGAGTCAGTCCTGCTGTGCGCCTCAGGCTCAGGTAGCTGGGAGTTCCTGCTGTGCCGGCGCCGACTCAGGTTTACTCTCTCGCGTCCAGAAGCTCTACACCAGTGAGAAGCTGGATAATTTGCCCGGCGATGTCGCTAATTTCTCGCTGGGTTGTGGCAACCCGCTAGCTCTGGCGGAGCTCAAGGAGGGCGAGGTCGTTTTGGACCTGGGTAGTGGCGGCGGGCTGGACTGCTTTCTGGCGGCCGAGAAGGTCGGCGTGAGCGGCCAGGTTATCGGGCTGGATATGACGCCGGAAATGATTCAACTGGCGCGGGAGAATGCCAGAAAGATGGGCGCGACCAATGTTGAGTTCCGCCTCGGTGAGATGGAACGCATGCCCCTCGAGGACAACTCGGTGGATGTGATTATTTCCAACTGCGTTATTAACCTCTCGCCGGACAAAGACGCTGTCTTTAGAGAAGCCTATCGCGTGCTTAAACCTGGAGGTAGGCTGAGCATATCAGACATCGTTCTGCTGGGGGAGTTGCCCCAGGAAGTCAAGGCAAGCCTCGAAGAGTGGGCCGGGTGTATTGCTGGCGCGCTTCAAGAAAAAGTGTATCTGGATAAGATTAAGGCGGCCGGTTTTGTCCGCATCACCGCCGACAGGAGTACCCTACCTCTCTATGTGGAAGGCCAGTCCGGCTCGGACATAAGCCGGGCAATAGCTTCCGCTAGGGTGAAGGCTTTCAAGCCGCGGCGGGCGCGGAAGGTAAAGGGCCAGACTCAAGTAAAGTAGACATTTGCCCTAGCGAAACGGTTTGACTTGCCCGTTAGCCTATACTATGATACTTGGCGGAAAATAAACTGAGGAAAGGTGAGGTGTCGCGATGAGTAGTCAGGATATTGTTCTTCTGGATATTGCGGAAACCATTGCCACTGTGACTTTGAATCGACCCGAAGCTTTGAATGCGCTGAACGAGGATGTCTGGCTGGGTCTGGAAAAGGCCGCCCAGAGTATCAAGGCTAACTCTGAGGTGCGAGCCGTCATTGTGACGGGTGCCGGTGAGAAGGCTTTTAGCGCTGGTATCGACCTGAAGATGGTAGCCTCCAGGGGAGGTGGGGCATCAGGCGCTGTATACGGCAATTTCCGGGACTTCGACCGTCTGCACGCCATGAAATCAATCTTCACCCTGTATGAAGAGCTGGCTGTTCCGGTCATTGCCGCCATCAATGGCTACTGCCTGGGGGCGGCCATGGAGTTTATTCTGTGCTGTGATATCCGTATGACGGTGGATACCGCCGTCTTTGCCCTGCCCGAAGCCCAGTTCGGGGTTATCCCGGATATGGGCAGCACCCAGCGATTACCCCGCATTGTCCCGCCCGGCATCGCCAAGGAGCTTATTTTTACCGGCCGGCGCATTAATGCCGCTGAGGCGCTGAGGATTGGCCTGGTCGACCATGTCTATCCCAAAGACCAGCTAATGGCTGAAGCCCGCAAGCTGGCCGGGGAGATTGCCAAACTCAACCCCCGTATTGTGCAGGGCGCCAAGCGGGCGGCCAACATGGCGATGCAGACGCCACTTATGGCGGGCCTGCGTATTGAGACGGACATCTGTATGGCCTCGGGCAGTGGCACCGGCTTCGGCCAGCAAGCCCAGCAGTTCTTGAAGAGAGAGTAGCTTCACGCGTTTCCATTGCTGGTGGGGAAAGTGGAGACAGATTGAGAAAGCGAGTCACTGTGCCACTCGATTTCCTATCTAGGGCTTTTTAACAATCTGCCGATTGTCTTCTTCAGGTCTCGCAAACTAAACGGCTTAGTTATATATCCGTCAGCGCCCATCTGTTTGGCAAGCTTCTTATCGAGTTCATTACCAAGACCGGTAAGCATGACCACGGGGATTCCCTTCGTAACCGGGTCCGTTCTAATTGCGCGTAAAGCGGCATAGCCACTTATCTTGGGCATCAGGATATCCATTAGGATAAGGGCGGGTCCATATCGCCGAGCCATATCTACTGCTGCCTCGCCATCGGCTGCCTCTAGCACAACATGCTTATCACCCAGAAGCCTTTTTACTAACGACCTAATAGGTTGTTCATCATCGGCAATAAGTATTACCATTTTTCGCCTCTGACTTTGAAACCTCTCTTAAGTAACTCTTTAGCCCAATTTAATTATAGCAGATAAACATTAGTGGCGGAATAAGTATGATTGAGGCCAGGAAGCATTTGCTTAACCAAGTTGCATACAACGCTAAACAGTTTAATCACTTCTCTGGAGTCGGGAGAATTGGGCAAGGGGCGGGTCAGGCTACTCTGCCTGCCCGTAAACATACAGTGGCTCTTTGTCCGTTATCAGCCGGGTCTGTTGGGCCAGTTCTTGGCGCAGGGGTTTGGACAGGGAGAACATGCCCTGGTGGGTCAGGCCATCGTAGAATTTCAGACTGAGTCCCCGGGCGGAAATCCTTTTGTCTATCTCCTCGGGCGAGGGTGGGGTGAGGTTCGGGGAGGCGAGGCAGAACCCCCACGGGCCACCAAAGGAGGGCACATCCACCTGATAAGGCAAAACTATGGGGAAAACGCTCTTCAGCGTGTTATAGACGGCGGAAAGACTCAATAGCTCGGTCAGGCAGGCCGAGCCGGCCTGCACACTCATCAGCCCGTTGACGGTCAGTCTCTCTCGAACTAACCGGTAGAACTCCTGGGTGTAGAGCAAGTAGGCCGGGCCTTCTTCAATAGGCTCGGGCAAATCAATAATGATGATATCAAAGGCTTCTTTAGACTTGGCCAGGTAATCTCGGGCATCAACATGGCGGAGTTCAGTGCGTCTATCTTCAAAGGCACCCTGATGATAATCGGGCAGGTATTTCTTACAGATGGCGATGACCTCCGGGTCAATATCAATCATCACCGCCCGCCTGACCGTTTTATGAAACAATACCTCCCTTAAGGTAGCTCCTTCGCCGCCGCCGGCAATAAACACCTTTTCCGGGCGCGGGATGGGTCAGCATAGCCGGCTGGACGAGTGCCTCGTGATAGATGAACTCATCAATCTCACTGGATTGAATCTTGCTGTCCAGCACCAGGCACTTGCCGAAGCTACCAGTCCGGATAATCTCTATTGATTGGAACTTCGTCTGCCCGCTATACAGCACCTCTTCGATGCTGTGTAGCTGAATCAAATTCCGACTTATCTTATCGCAGAACCATTTATCAGGGTCACTATCCATAAAGTCTAGTCCCCAACCATCCTATCGGTTTATTAGAGGATGCCCCTTTGTATCTCAATGATAGAATGGTTTTTTGAGCCGAGCTCTCTTATCAGCATCTCCGCGGCTTTTTCTGGCTTGACGGTATTGCCACAGGTGAAGATGTCCACGGCGGCATAACCATGTTCCGGCCAGGTATGGATGAAAAGGTGGGATTCAGCGATGACCACCACGCCGCTCACACCGTGGGGATTGAACTGGTGGAAGGAGTCCCCCAGTACCGTAGCGCCGGCCTCGCTGGCCGCCTCAGCCAGCAGTTTCTTCAGAAAGCTCAGGTCATTCAGCACCTCCCGGTTGCAGTCCTTCAGTTCCAGTAGTAAATGTTTACCTAGTGCATTCAACCACCTGCCCTCCTTAGAAGATTTTTAGAGCCTTGGCCCCTAAGGACAACCAAGGCACAAGCCAAATTGTATAATAAAACACCCATTTTATCAATATAGCTGGCTGAGGTCGTTCAGTAACCCATCCCCCTAACCCCCTTCCCTTATTAAGGGAAGGGGAAGAAAATAAAAGAGAGTCACGGCTCTAAGACGGCCCTCTTTCAACTCCTCTCAAGGGGAAGGGGATGGGGGATGAGGTCACCACTTAGCTAGAGGAAAGGAAAGTAGTAGTGCTAAGCTTGTGACGAGAATTGCCAGACTAAATCTTGGTCTAATTGGCTAAACCCAGCCCCTGGTAAACCGACGGTGAGTCAAAGTGTCGACCCATAATCTCAGTGAGCCTGGGTAGTTTCTCGGCGCTGAACCGGGTTTGAATAAGCGCCGACTCAATACTGGCCACTACGGTGGCGACATTATCTTTGACCGTAATGATGGGAACATTCTGGTCTTCAGCACGAGCGAGAACGGCGGGTATGGGCGCGGTTTTGCCGGCCAGAACCAGACACCGGGTCGAGGTCTCCAGCGCGGCCAACTGCATATCCGGCCGGTCGCTCTTGAGCACTACGGCTTTATTTGCCTGGCGACCGAAGTAATCCAGCCCGGAGTCGACATACATTGCCCCGAGCATGATGTTCTCCACCAGCTCGGCGGCTTTACCGGCGCCCTGGAGTATCTCTCCGTGAATCCGCTCGGCCAGCTCGCTGACGGTGAGACTCAGCAGTGCCCTGTCCTCCGGCATTATCCCCAGAATCTTCACACCAGCCAGTTGGGCGGAAATTTCACGGCGGACGGCTTCCAGCCGGCTCCTCGGCACCTTATTGATAACCACGCCCAGTAAGCGGCGGCCGAAGTTCTTATGGCTGGCGAGCGTCTGGGCTAAGTCCGGGGAATAAACTTCGATGACCATCACTCTGGCGTCCAGCGCTTCCACCACGCTCGGAGCCTGACCAGAAAGACCTTCAATAATAACCACATCCTTGCCGGCTGAAACAGCGGCATAGGCTTTCTTAATGCCGTTCTTCAAGTCGCTCTCGTCGCGGAAGACCGGGCCGAGCAGGTCGGCTGACTCCTCTATTGCCAGGAGGTGTTTCATTAAAATAGTGTCGCTGTCGTTACTCTGTCCGGGCTGGTTCTGGCTGTCAGCAATCACCGGTTTGAGAAAGCCGACTTTCCGGCCACGGCTCAGCAATAGCCGGCCCAACCCGGCGCTGACGGTAGTCTGGCCACTGCCATTGACGGAAGAGGTCACATACAGAGCGACCAAGCTACACCTCCGCTTGAGATTTGCCGATGATAGGCTATTATAACCTGTATTTGGTCACTGGTAAAGGGGTGGGTTTGATGGCACCGTGTCTCATAGAGTGGACAGATGTTGATTAATCTGGTCTCGCAGTGTCTGCGCGGCTTTTCGGGCGGCCTCGGCGAAGTCCTTACCCCGCGAGGCATAGATAATCTGCCGTGACGAGTTGATAATCGTCTTCTCTCTCTGGGCATCAACCCCATAGCGAATGGTCAAAGCCAGGTCTCCGCCCTGGGCGCCGATGCCCGGTATCAAAAGAGGCATATCCGGATAGCTCTGCCGAATCAGCTTCAATTCCTCGGGGTAGGTAGCGCCTACCACCAGCCCGATATTGCCGTACTTGTTCCACTCGTGGGCTTTGCGGGCGACTATCTCAAAGAGGGGGCGGGGGCCACTTTCGGTCTCACAGCGGAGCGACTGGAAATCAACGGCACCGGCGTTGGATGTCCGGCAGAGAATGAATATCCCCTTCTCCTGGTACTGGATGAAAGGCTCCACAGAGTCATAACCAAGATACGGATTTACCGTACTGGCATCAAAACCGAAGTAGTCGAAAAGGGCGCGGGCGTAGGCTTTAGCCGTGTTACCGATGTCACTGCGCTTGGCATCAGCTATTACCGGAATGTGGTTCGGGACATGCCGGACAGTGGCCTTGAGAGCGCTCATTCCCTCGTCCCCCAGCGCCTCGTAGAAAGCAAGGTTGGGTTTGTAGGCACAGACCAGGTCAGCGGTGGCATCAATGATGGCCTTATTGAATTCAAGAGACGCTTATTTTTTCCGGCATCAGCTCGGGGTCGGGGTCAAGTCCAACGCAGACAAGGCTCTTATTTCGGCGAACAGCGCCAGCCAGCTTTTCAGTAAAGTTCATTTGCTCCCCCCCAGAACGCGATTCTTGAAGCAGGTTGATAATATCAGTCGTGGCAGGTAGCGTCAAGTCTATCCATCAGGATTATGAGACGACCAACCTTAATCAGCCTTGACAGTCAGAGGCGGTATGCTTATCATTATGGTATTAGAGCAAGGCAGGTGGGAGATATGGGCAAGATTTATATCATTGATGTGACGAACCGTGATGGAGTTCAGACGGCCAAACTCGGTTTGTCCAAACTGGCCAAGACGATGATAAATGTCTACCTCAATGAAATGGGCGTCTACCAGAGCGAGTTTGGCTTTCCCACTACGCGACACGAATCCAACTACCTTAAGGCCAACCTGAGACTGCAGGAGATGGGTGTTTTGCAGCCTATCCGTCTGAGTGGCTGGCTGCGGGCCACCACCGAGGATGTGAAAAAGACCTTTGAACTGGTGCCCGACTTAAAGGAACTCAACCTTTCTATTTCCACTTCCGGCCAGATGATTAACGGCAAGTGGCTCGGTACCAAGAGTGAGCAGGATATTCTGAGTATGGCTACCGAGGCGGTAGACGCCGCCAAAGAGCTTGGGGCGCAGGTGATTGGCGTCAATGCCGAAGATGCCTCAAGGACGGACACGGATTTTCTGGTCCGCTTTGCCGCGGCGGCTCAGGACCATGGAGCCGCCCGGTTCAGGTACTGTGATACACTGGGTTACGATAATCCCTTTACCATTTATGATACCTGTCGCTTGCTGGCGCAGGAAGTGCAGATGCCCATTGAGGTGCACTGCCATGGCGATTTGGGTATGGCGGTGGCCAATTCGGTGGCCGGGGCAATGGCTGTGGTTGATGGCGGGCAGGATGCGTATATCAATACGACCATTAATGGGGTTGGTGAAAGAGCCGGCAATGCTGACCTCGTGGCCGTGGTGCTGGCGCTGAAGAAGTCCAAGGGTCTGGCCAAGAAGTACAAGTTTGGTATGCCCATCAAGCTGTCAATGGCCTTCAAGATTTGTAAGTATGCCAGCTATGCCTTTAAAGTCCCCATTCCCATCAATCAGCCGGGGGTGGGGGCTAATGCCTTTGCTCATGCTTCCGGTATCCATGCTGATGGCGTGCTAAAAGACCCGCAGAACTACGAACTCTATGATTTCAAAGAGCTGGGCCGGGGCGAGCCGGAGATGGTGGAGACCGGTCGGGAGATATGTTCGGGTGAATATAGCGGCATCTCGGGCTTCCGACATATCATGGGCAAGATGGAAGTTGACCTGGAGAACCGGGCGGATGCTGAGGACATACTGGAACTCGTGAGATATGCCAATGTTGAGACACAAAAGCCTCTGGTGGAAGACGAACTGCTCTTTATCGCCAAGTATCCGGAGATTGCCAGAGAGCTGCTGACCTTAGCGCCGCTCGATTAGAGAAGGCTCGTTTCCTCAGGCACTTTTCTTAAGGTGGGCGATAATGGCATTGGCCATTTCGGAAGTGCCCACTGCCGTGGGGTCATTCCGGTCCGGCTTTAGGTCGTAAGTCACGGCTTTGCCTTCAGCCAGAACTCTGGTCGCGGCCTTTTCCAGCCTCTCGGCGGCCTCCTTTTCATTGAGGTAGCGGAGCATCATAATGCCGGATAGGATAGTGGCCAGGGGGTTCACCTTGTTCAATCCGGTATACTTGGGCGCACTGCCGTGGGTGGGTTCAAAAACAGCCAGGCCCTGGCCAATATTGGCCCCCGGCGCCACCCCCAGCCCGCCCACCAGCCCGGCGCACAAATCGGAAACAATGTCCCCGTAAAGGTTGGGCAAGTGGTGGGCTTTACATCCCCCGTCGTTATAGCCACTCACCATTGGAATTGGTGAAATGGCCTGATGTAGAAAGAACAGCAGAATTGATCTTTCTTTTTTTAAAGAACTCGATTCAAAAGCCATTGAGGATCTGATTCGAAAGGTTTAAATTTACTTCGCCATTATGAAAATCAAATGAATGGCATTGACTCCTTGTTAAAAGTGTGATCTTGAAATTCCACCCATCTATACAAGATTTCAAAGGGTAATCCTCAAAAAAGATAATTTTCACAAATTCATTTTTGGTATTGACAAAATGGTCACTTTTGGTATCGTTGATTCAACTTTAATTTCCTCATCTGAGGTCGCTGTGGATTGGAGTGTCTTGGAATGCCAGCTCCGCAAAGTGGAATAATCACTTTTTTCTTCACTGACATTGAAGGAAGCACCCGGCTCTGGGAGCAATTCCCTGATGCAATGAAGGTTGCTGTTGCACGCCACGATGCAATTCTTCGCGATGCAATCGAAAAGAATGGTGGATATATTTTCAAGATCGCGGGCGATGCATTCTATTCTGCCTTCACCAATGCGTTTGGTGCTCTTTCAGCTTCTGTTGCCGTGCAGCGTGCAATGTCTGTTGAGCAATGGGGAGAGACGGGACCCCTGCGTGTAAGAATCGCTATCTACACCGGTTTTGCTGAAATGCGTGAGGGCGATTACTTTGGTCCTCCCCTCAATCGCGTTTCACGTCTCCTCTCCGCTGGTCACGGCGGGCAAGTGTTGTTTTCGGCCTCAACCCTTGAGGCCATTGGCAACCAACTTTTACCGGGTGTCACCTGGCGCGATTTGGGCGAACATCGCTTACGCGGGGTGATTCGACCCGAACGTGTTTATCAACTTGTCATTCAGGGTTTACCTGCCGATTTCCCTCCGCTCAGGACCTTAGAGTCGTTAGACGCTCATTACGAGACGATTATCAAGGCTTTTACTGAAGGGCGGGTGGTTCCTTTTTTAGGTGAAGAGGTCAATTTGTGCAATCGTCCCACGCACAAAAAATGGAAGCATGGCCAGTCCGATACGTTGCCAAACAGCAGTGAAGTGGCAGAGCATTTGGCTCACCATTTTGAATATCCTCGGAATGCGCCGATTGACCTCCCACATGTTTCCCAATACATCTCTGTCGTAAACGGTTCGGGTCCTCTTTACGAAGAGCTCCATTCCCTGTTTGACGTTGATTATCAACCCACACCTTTACATCAATGTTTTGCCTCACTACCGGTTACCCTGCGAGAGAAAGGTTATCGATCGCGTTATCCATTGATTGTCACCACCAATTATGATGACGCCCTTGAGCGTGCCTTTCGTGCGATCAACGAGCCTTTTGACCTGGTGACGTATGTTGCTGAAGGCGAGCAGCGCGGAAAATTCCTCCACTGGACATCGGAAGGTGAGGTATGCGTGATTGAACGGCCCAACGAGTATCGAGGCTTATCGTTCGAAAAGCGTTCGGTTATTCTGAAAATTCACGGTGCAGTGGACCGGGCCAGTGCGATGTGGGATTCCTTTGTGATTACCGAAGATCATTACATCAATTACCTGACCCGAACCGATATTTCCAACCTTTTGCCTGTAACCCTGGTTGCCAAATTGCGCAAGAGCCATTTTTTGTTTCTTGGCTATAGCCTGCGCGATTGGAACTTACGAGTCATTTTGCATCGCATCTGGGGCGAGCAGAAGCTGACTTACAAATCATGGGCGATTCAAGGGAAGATCGAGCCGATCGATCGGGACTTTTGGCGCAAGCGTGAGGTGGACGTTTTCAACGTACCGTTGGAAGATTACATTGCTGGCCTGGAGGAGCGTGTGAAAGAACTACCGCACGTGGGGGATGGGACATGACCGGAAATTCAGCTTTGATCAGACCCTACAAAGGGCTAACGCCTTATGACGAAAGCGATGCCCCGTTCTTCTTCGGCCGCGAGGCGGAGCGGGAGATCATCACTGCAAACCTGATGGCGTCTCGGCTGACTTTGCTTTATGGGCCGAGTGGCGTGGGCAAGAGTTCCGTACTCCGCGCGGGTGTTGCCTATCACTTACGAAAACTCTCACAGCAGAACCTTATTGAACGCGGGACACCTGAGTTTGTGGTTGTCGTGTTCAGTTCATGGCGAGATGATCCGATTGCAGGATTGGCGGCTCAAATTCAAGAAGCTGTAGAACAGGCGTTGAGTACTCAACCAACTTCCCCTACGTCCCTCCTCACTCAGTCGAAGATCCTGAACGAACCCAAAGGAGAGGTCCCGATTTCGCTTGTTCAAAACTTACAGACCTGGAGCGAACACATAGATGGCGACCTGTTGATCATCCTTGATCAGTTTGAGGAGTATTTCCTGTATCATCTACAAGAAGATGGCATAGGGACTTTTGCCAGCGAGTTTCCGCGGGCTGTCAATCGTCCGGATCTGCGCGTCAACTTTCTAATCAGTGTGCGGGAAGACGCACTGGCAAAACTTGATCGTTTTAAAGGGCGCATTCCCAATCTCTTCGACAACTATTTGCGCATCGATCATCTCGACCGGGCTGAGGCACGTGCTGCCATTGAAAGGCCAATTGCTGAGTACAATCGCCTGCAAACCGAAGGTCAGACCGTGAGCATCGAACCTGAGTTGGTTGAGGCGGTTTTAGACCAGATCAAAACAGGGCAGGTAAGACTGGGGGAAGCTGGACGCGGGATGATTGAAGGTGCTGTTTCTCGTTCTGACGAAGGGCGCATTGAAACGCCGTACCTGCAGCTCGTGATGACGCGGTTGTGGGACGAGGAGATTCAAACCTCCCCTGCACCCTTCCTTCGCCTCTCCACCTTGCAACGACTCGGTGGTGCGGAGCGGATCGTGCGCACACACCTCGACACGACAATGAGTGCTCTGCCGCCGGACGAGCGAGACGCTGCCGCGCACATCTTTCACTATCTTGTCACGCCGTCAGGAGCGAAGATCGCTCATACGGTTTCGGACTTGGCGGAGTATGCGCAAATATCGCCGGCCCAACTTACGTCTATGCTAGACAAACTATCGGGGACAGGCATTCGCATCCTGCGCCCTGTGGCGCCCCCGCTTAACCAACCTGGTCCGCCGCGCTATGAGATTTTCCACGATGTGCTGGCCCCTGCGATTCTGGACTGGCGGGCGCGCTATGTGCAGGGACAAGAATTGGCTGAAGCAGAAAGGAAACTCGCGGAGGAACGGCGGCGGACGAACAAGTTGCGTTGGGGTGTGATTGGCTTGACGCTACTCCTGTTATTGATGGTCGGTTTGGCCGTCTTCGCCCTCCACCAGCGTGCGACGGCTAAGCGTGCCCAGGCTGAAGCCGTGGCCCAACGCGACAATGCCGAACGCGCACAAGCCGAAGCTGTTTCTCAACGCGTCGTCGCGGAGAGGGCCCAATCTGAAGCCGTTGCACAACGCAACAATGCCGAGCGGGCGAGGGTCGAGACAGAGGCTCAACGACAGATTGCCGTGGCCCGCGAACTATCGGCAGCCGCGGTGAATAATTTAGAAGTAGACCCCGAACGCAGTATTCTTTTGGGATTGCAAGCCGTGTCAATATCGTCCATTGGTGGTAAGCCGGTCCTTCGTGAGGCGGAAGAGGCCCTGCACCGCGCGGTGGGGGCTTCTCGCGTGCAACTCACGCTACGCGGACACACAGGAGGACTCTGGTTCGTCACTTTCAGCCCGGACGGGAAGCATCTGGCAACGTCAAGCCATGACAAAACAGCCAAGGTGTGGGACGTAGCGACGGGCAAAGACTTGCTTACCTTGATCGGCCACACGGCACCCGTTAAGGGTGTCGCCTTCAGGTCCGATGGGAAACGCCTTGCGACGAGCAGCGACGATGGGACCGCCAAGGTGTGGGACGCGATCACAGACAAAGAGTTGCTCACTCTGCGTGGTCACACCGATGTTGTCAGGTTTGTAGAGTTTAGCCCCGATGGGAGACGCCTAGCGACTGCCAGTTTGGATCAGACCGCCAAGGTGTGGGATGCGACAACAGGCAAAGAGTTGCTCACCTTGATTGGACATACTGGTGGAGTTGCCGTTAGCGTCTTTAGCCCCGATGGGAGACGCCTGGCAACAGGTAGTTATCCCGATGAAGTAGAACACACTGCGAGGGTTTGGGATGCTGTCAGCGGCAAACTGTTGCTCACCTTGACCGGGCATACGGATGCCATCTATCACGTCGCCTTCAGCCCCGATGGGAGACGACTGGCGACGGGCAGCGTCGATGGGACAGTGAAAATATGGGATAGTGCTTCAGGGCAGTTGTCAATGACGATATTTTCTCCCGCCCTTCGTGTTGCCTTTAGCCCGGACGGCACGCGCCTGGCGACAGCCAGCGCAGATGGGATGGCGCGACTATGGGATGCGGGGACGGGACGGTTGGTGCAGACCTTGGCTGGACATACCGGTCAAGTGTGGGGCGTACGCTTCAGTCCGGACGGCACGCGCCTGGCGACCGCGAGCCAAGACGCTACCGCCAAAGTGTGGGATATTTCCCCGGCGGGAGGCCGCGAATGGCTAACGCTGGCGAGTCATAACGGCGGAGTCGCACACCTTGCTTTCAGCGTGGATGGGGCGCGGCTAGCAACAGCCGGTGCTGACAAGACAGCGAAAGTCTGGGACGCGGTGACGGGCGAGGAGTTGCTCACACTGTCAGGTCATACGGGTGGAGTCAGGGGTGTTGTCTGGAGCCCGGATGGGAGTCGTCTGGCGACAGCGAGCAGTGACCAGACGACTAAAGTGTGGGATGCGGCGACAGGTAAACGATTGCTCAGTCTGTCCACCCCAGGTTTTGCGGGTCAGGTTGCTCGCCCGACGTTCAGTCCCGATGGACAGCGGATCGCCACGTCGAGTGCCGGAGCCACTGTCAAAGTCTGGGACGCGGTGACGGGCAAGGAGTTGCTCACCTTGTGCTGCCACCCGCCGGGCGCCAATTCTTCCTCCTTCAGCCCCGGTGGCACGCGCCTTGCCACGGCGGGTCTTGATGGCTTTGCGAAGGTCTGGGATGCGGCAACAGGCAAGGAATTGCTCACACTCTCGGGTCATAAGGGTATTCTTTATGCCGTGGCATATAGCCCCGATGGGAGGCGCATAGCTACAGCAGGCGCGGATGGGACGAAAGTGTGGGACGCTGCGACCGGTCAGGCATTGCTCACACTCTCGGGTCATACGGGTAGTGTGTCTGGCGTGGCTTTCATCCCGGACGGCACGCGCCTGGCAACTGCCAGTAGCGATGGGACGGTGAAAGTGTGGGATGTTTCAATCGGGAGTGGAAGGAGCGAGCAGCCGCTTACGCTCTATCACCCTCGTGGTCTGAGTTTTAGTAGCGTCGCCTTCAGCCCGGATGGCAAGCGCCTGGCGGCCTCGAACAGCGATGGCACCGTGCGCATTTATGCGCTGCCGATTGAAGACCTGTTGACCATTGCGAAATCGCGCGTGACGCGCTCATTAACAAAAGACGAGTGCCAGAAGTTTTTACATACGGAGGAGTGTCCCCCAACACCTTAAAAGGTAAAATCCTTCAAAACTTTAATTCTGGGTCTTGAAATATAAGAATTTAATGAAGAACCTTTAAATCATCCATAAAAAAGTTGGCTCTGTCCTCCTGTAGCATAGCACATACAACAAAGCGGATAGCATCTATTTTTCCTTCACTGCCTTGGCTTTAAAGTTAGTTTTGGATAAGGCTCTTTGAAATCTTTACCCCGTTAGAAAGCCCCGCCATTTATGGCGGGTGATGATATAGACAAAATTCTAATTCTTTACAGAAAAGGTGGGGTTAAAGCCCCATCTTTTCTAACGGGGTTTACTGCTTCATGAGTAATCCTCGCAGTTAACTGGTCTCGAAGGGGCCGCTGTTGAAGATTGTCACTTTACAGAGATATTGTTGCGATAGAAGAGAGTTATGTTTTTATTTGTGAGCCACCCATGTACTGGAATTATCTTTCCTTGATTGGCGCTCTACTCTGGTTAGCTATTATGCTTCTTCCCTGGCGGCCATGGGGTACGCGTGAGTTCATGGATTCTGCCTCGGCTTCTGCCGAAGCTGATTTAGGTGACATTACAGTGCTAATTCCCGCGCGGAATGAAGCGGAAGTCATCGGAAAGACTTTGTCAAGCTTGCAGGCTCAAGGCCATGGTCTTGCGATTGTCTTGGTGGATGATCAGTCTACTGACGGAACTGCCGCAGTGGCGCAGGCTCTGGGCGTACAGAATTTGCGCATCATATCCGGTGAACCTATTCCGGGGGGTTGGAGTGGAAAGGTATGGGCACTTGAGCAGGGATTTCGCCATGTGAATACCCCCCTGACTCTCTTAATCGACGCTGATATTGAGCTTCGGCCGGGTATCGTCGAGGTGCTGCGTCAGAAATTTAAAGAAAACGCCCTTCACCTCATTTCCCTGATGGCCCAAATGCGCATGGTCAGCTTCTCGGAACGGTTGTTAATGCCGGCGTTTGTCTACTTCTTTAAGATGCTTTATCCTTTCCGTTTGTCCAATTCCGGTTTCAGCGGTGTGGCCGCGGCTGCAGGCGGATGCATTTTGTTAGAAACCCGGCTGATCGAGGAAATCGGTGGGTTCAAGGCTATCCGTAATGAATTGATCGATGATTGTGCCCTGGCAAAGCGAGTCAAGTCGCGCAGTAACAGAACCTGGATAGGTTTGACTCATTCGGTTCACAGCCTGCGATCTTACGAAAATTTGACAGGTATTTGGAACATGGTGGCCCGCAGCGCCTTTTGCCAGCTGCGTTACTCGGGGGTTTTACTGGCAGGGACGACGGCTTTAATGCTAACGGTATTCTGGTTGCCCATTGCGGGATTGTTCTTTCCGGCTGCCAGTGCAAAGCTCATTTCCGCCGGTGCCCTGGCGGCCATGATCTTGAGCTATCTGCCGACCCTCAAGTTCTATAAGCAGTGCAGAGGATGGGCACTGGCTCTGCCGCTCATCGCTACGCTCTACCTCGCCATGACCTGGTCGTCGGCAATTCGGTTTTGGGCCGGAGCAGGATTACCATGGAAGGACAGATTCTACACGAGATTTTAGGAAGTGAACATGGCAAAAGAGATAAAACTTCTGAAGCCGAAAAAAGGGGGCTACTTGGATAGAAGAAAGCAGTGGAACCAGCCAGCATAAACCCAATCTTGGAATTCTTTTGAATTATTCCTACATTTGTGGTAACATATTTTTGGAGGTGAAAAAAGTGAAATTCGTCGGCGTAAGAGAGTTCAAGCAGGATGTAGTCAAATACCTAAACGAAGGAAACGAGATTGTTATCATGAAGCGTAAGAAACCGATTGCCCGCCTTACCCCTGTCCAGAAAAACAGTGCGGAAATTATCCTCCTTGAAATTGGAAGGGTCCTGGCAGAAACGGGGATCTCAAAAAAGGAGGCCCTGAAGGCCCTCGACCGTGCTAGGCGGGAGATCTATGGCTAAAGTTGTTATCGATGCCAACGTGATCATCTCAGCTGCTTTTGGGGGGAAACCCTTAGCAGCTGTTGTTCGGGCATTGGAAGACCATGAGGTCTATCTTTCTCAAACTATCGAACAGGAACTTCAAGGAGTTGTTTTGGGGCTTTCAAAAAAACTTACAAAGGAGCAAATTCTATTTATCCAGGAGAAAATCCAACAGTTGTTAAGTTTAGCGAAGCATATTTCTATTTCAACTCATGTGGTTTTATCAAGGGATGCTAAGGATGACCATTATCTTTCGTTATGTAAAGAGGCGAAAGTGGATTTTTTGATTACTGGGGACGAGGATCTTCTAAGCATTTCTCAGGAAGACCTTAAAGAAAATGGAATTTCATGCCGGATGGTCACCCCGCAAGAATTTTTGGAAAATATTTTCTGAAGAAGTGAGTGTATCATCCATAAAAAAGTTGGCCTCGTCAATCCTCCATTTCCTGTGGCTCTCAAATAGAATGGGAAAGACTTCAAGTCGAAACCCTACATTCCAGG
>CAVSBN010000012.1:0-81026 GCA_963726225.1 uncultured Chloroflexia bacterium | reverse complement strand
GGAGAGGGGGATTAAGGGGGTGAGGGCGAGAGATAATGGGGATGAGGTGTCACTCATCATATAGACCAGCACAGCCCTTGACATTTTACACTAAATCGTGTAAAATCAAAACAATGGTCAGGCGTAAGGTTAATCGGCCCTACTGGGATGGCGCGAGTATCCACGCCTTAAGGCGTCACCTGGCTCTCACTCAGAGTGAGCTGGCCGAAAGGTTAGGTACTCGCCAGCAGACAATCAGTGAGTGGGAGAAGGGGATGTACCAGCCGCGCGGTGCTTCTGCTACTCTTCTATCTATCGTCGCCGAGCGGGCTAAGTTTAAGTATCAGGCGCTCCCGGTAAAAGAGACCACCAAGCCCGATTAAAGGGGTTAAGAGGTCCCTAAAATGAGCGGCGGAAGAAGGCCGCTTTTATTAGGCTGAGAGATACACGATATCGTGTTAAATAATAGAGAGTTGAAGAGAGGCGGAGCCTCTCTTCTGGAATTACCTCTCCCCCCGATATATCGGGGGAGGGAGATAAGGGGGTAGGTTGCCAAGTAATCCCTCAGAGAGCGAGCTTGTCAAGGTCTGGCAGTGTCAGTGGCTGGAGAGAGGCCGGCTGGTCACGGAAGATGGTGAGCCCATCGAGGTAGTTTACCCGGGGAGGATTAACGATGACCAGGGGGCTGATTTTCGGGATGCCGTCATCGCCACCCGGCGCGGGCTAATCACGGGAGATGTAGAAATCCATGTCAAGTCCAGTGACTGGCAGGCTCACCAGCACCACCGGGACCGGGCCTATAACCGGGTAATCCTGCATGTGGCGATGTGGCACAATGCCAGGCTGGCCACCACTCTTCAGAGCGGGCAGGCGGTTCCCGTCCTGGCCCTGCATAAATACCTCAAGGGAGCGGTTAGTCAGTGGCCTGAGTCAGCCGGCTTCCCCGAGATTCCGAACACGCCCTGCCATCAGTCAGCCGAGCGCCTTACCACAGAGGACATCGCCAGATTCATTGATGGTGCTGGCGAGGCAAGATTCCGGGCCAAGGCGGCTCTCTTTGAGAAAGATTTAACACAAATAGAAGCGGGCCAGGTGCTTTACCAGGGAATAATGGGCGCGCTGGGTTACTCCAAGAATAAGCTTCCCTTTCTGGAGCTATCGCGTCGGTTGCCACTGCACGGCTTTAGAGTCCCTGGCCCGAAGGGAGATGTCTGAGGAGGAGTGTCTGGCCCGGCTGCAGGCCCGGCTTCTGGGGATGGCGGGATTGTTACCTTCTCAGCGTCAGGATTTGCCTCCGGCGAGCGAACCAGATGACGAATGGTGCGACCGGCTGGAAAGGATTTGGGCTTCACTGCCCCACCCGGAGGTCATGTCTTTTGATGCCTGGCGCCTCTTCAAGGTCAGGCCGGTTAACTCTCCGGTTCGCCGTCTGGCGGCGATGAGTTATCTTATCTGGCGCTATCGGGACAGGGGAATGCTGGATAGCTGGCTTGGTCTATTGAGAGAGGCACCGGCCACTCAAGGCCAGCGCCAATTAGAGGATGGGTTTCTGGTCGCGGCTCATGGCTACTGGGCCGGTCATTTTGATTTTGGCCCATGGAGGCGGATAGGCAACCCAACCCTGCTCGGCCGGGGACGCGCCGCCGAGATTGTGGTCAATGTGCTCCTGCCTTTTGCCTTTGCCTGGGGGCAGTTCACCGGTGAGACCGAGCTCGGTGAGCCAGCCTTCACCCTCTACCTCGCCTATACCAGGCTGGCGGTTAATTCTATCGAGCGGCACATGGTGGCTCAGCTCGGGTTAGGCCATCGTCTGGTTGACTCCGCCCGTCGCCAGCAGGGACTAATCCAGATTTACCAGAATCTATGTATTCAGGGGAAATGTGGTGATTGCGCTTTAAGCCAGCTTAAGGCCGGGCACCACATCCAGGTCTAGTCCGTCTATCTTGCCGGCCTGGAAACGGTAGTAGCCGCAGGCGGCAATCATGGCGGCGTTATCGGTGCACAATGGCAGGGGGGGAATCAGGACGGGCAGGGGTGAATTCTCCACCAGACGCTGGCGCAGGAGTGAATTGGAGGCCACGCCACCCGCCAGCAATATTTGCCGGACATGGTGTTCTCTGGCGGCGGCGATAGTCTTGGTGACCAGAACATCAACCACTGCTTGCTGAAAGCTGGCGGCGGCATCGGCCGGGCTGGTGATTTGACCGGCGATGGCCAATCGCAGGAGGGCCGTCTTGAGGCCGCTGAAGCTGAAGTCATCGGTGCCCTTGAGCCAGGCACGGGGTAGCGGGATGGAGGCCGTGCCATTTCGGGCGGCCCGGTCGATGGCGGGGCCACCGGGATAGCCCAGCTCTAAGTATCCGGGCGGCCTTATCAAAGGCTTCGCCGGCGGCGTCGTCCCGCGTCCGTCCCAGTAGAACATATTCGCCGTGTCCTTTCATCAGAACCAGGTCGCTGTGTCCGCCGGAGACGATGAGGCAAATCAGGGGGAAGGTTGGCCTGGAACCCTCGGTCAGCCAGTTGGCGTAGATGTGGCCCTCCAGGTGATTCACGCCGGTGAGCGGCCGTCTATGGGCCAGAGCGATAGCCTTGGCCACATTTACCCCGACGAGCAACGAGCCGGCCAGACCGGGGCCGACGGTCACGGCCACGCCGTCCAAATCCGGCCAGGTAACATTAGCTTCAGTCATCGCCTGCTTGAGGATGGGGATGACGGCCAGAATGTGCTGGCGGGAAGCTACTTCCGGGACAACTCCGCCATAGCGGGCGTGGATTTCGACCTGCGAGGCAACCTGATTGGAGAGAATCTTAACCCCGTCTTCGACCACCGCGGCCGCGGTCTCATCACACGAGGTCTCAATGCCGAGAATCTTCATATATCTGGATTATAGCACAGGTGAGTGACATGCGAAATTGCTTGGGCAGGGCATAACCCACGGGTCTATCCAGGCTAGGAATTCTGACATACCTCAATTGCGCAGAAAGCGGCACATGTATAGGGGGGCCTACCGGCGCTTCTGGAGTAGCTCGACCACTTCCAGGGGATAGTCTGCCACCGGTACCCCGGCCTGGCGCAGAGTGTTGACCTTACTCTGCGGCGTACCCAGTCCACCCTGGATGATGGCGCCGGCGTGACCCATCCGCTTCCCTTCCGGAGCCTGGCGTCCGGCAATATAAGCCACCACCGGCTTGGTCATCCGCCGGGCAATAAACTCGGCCGCCTTTTCTTCCTGCGTGCCTCCCACCTCACCAATGATGACCACCTGGTCAGTATTCGGGTCATTCTCAAAAAGCTCCAGCAATTCCGTCATGCTGGTGAAGACCACCGGGTCAGCCCCAATGCCAACCGCCGTGCTCTGCCCCAGACCGGCGGCCGCCAGGTCGACACTGACCTCGTAGGAAAGGGTGCCACTCCTGGAGATAATACCGATACGGCCAGGGCGGAACATATTCCCCGGCATAATGCCAATCTTGGCCTCGCCGGGGGTGATAATGCCGGGGCTGGTGGGACCCAGCAGGCGCACCCCTCGGTTTCTGGCATAGCTTCGCATTTCCATGACATCGTGGACTGGCACATGCTCGGTGACGACAACAATCACTTTGATGCCAGCCTCTATCGTTTCCAAAGCGGCGTTTTTGACGGCCGGCGCCGGCACAAAAAACACCGAGGCCTCAGCTTTCTGCTCTCGGACCGCCTCAGCCACGGTATTATAGACTGGGATACCCTCCACCTCCTCACCACCGCGGCCGGGAGTGACGCCAGCCACTACCTTCGTCCCGTAATCCAGCATCCAGTGAGTCTGGTCTCGACCCGCCCGACCGGTAATACCCTGCACCAGGACTCTGGTCTCGCGGTTCAGGAGAATGCTCATCTGTTCCCCTCCAGGAGACGCGCCAGTTCCTCCACCCCTTTCTCCGTAGCCACATCGGTCACCACGCTGACCCCACCACTCCGCAGAATCTCCCAGGTCTCTTCCTGACGGTTCCCCAGGGCTTTAGCCACCACGGGGATAGTTACCTGGTGTTCCTGGATATAGCGGACAATCCCTTTGGCCCCTTCGTGAATTGGATTGATACCGCCGTAGAGGTTAATAAAGACGGCCCTCAGATTCTTCTTTTGCATGACCAGAGCCATTGCTTGATAGAGAAGGCCGGCGGTGATGGCTCCCCCCGTTTCCAGGAAGTTGGCCGGGCGTAGTTTCCGGCCGACGATGTCCATCGTTGCCATCCCCAGCCCGGCACCACTGGCGATGATACCAATGTCACCATCTAAGTCAACATAAGTGACACCAATCTGCTGCCCCTGCCGCTCCAGAGGATTAGGGATATGCTCCTCCAGTTCCAGCTTGAGGTCAGTGTGCCGATATAGGGCAGAATCGTCAATCTCAACCTTGGCGTCCAGGGCCAGGTAATCTCCGCCAGTCGTCCGCACCAGGGGGTTAATCTCGGCAATCAGGGCATCATACTTGCGGAAAACAAGATAGAGGGTGTGCAGAAGGCTGGCGACCGAGTCCCGTTCTTGACCAAGCAACCCCGCTCTTTCAGCCATTTCTCGAGCCTCTAGCAGAGTGAGGCCAGTGCTGATGGAAGCATGCCGGGAAGCCACCAACTCCGGATGAGTTCGGGCTATTTCCTCAATCGAGACCCCACCCGCCGAGCTGAGAATGACCAACGGCAGGCCTTCGTAGCTATCTACCGTAACTCCCAGATAGAACTCTCGCGCCACGGACACCTTGCGGGCCACCATGACTTTGCGCACTGGCCAGCCCTTGATGGCAGTCTGCAAGAGGCGGTCGGCAACCACCTCCACCTGCTCCAGAGATGCGGCGGTTTGCACTCCGCCGGCCAAGCCCCGTCCTCCTACCAGCACCTGAGCCTTAATGACGACCGGCAGTCCAATCTGGACGGCTTTCTCTCTGGCTTCCTCAGCGCTGGCGGCCACAGCCGAGGCCGGAACAGGGATGCCCTCCCGGCGAAATAGCTCGCTGCCCTCGAATTCGTAGAGTCGCATGGTGGTTTTTCATAGCCTACCGTCTCAGAGCAAGGCATGTCAAGTTAATGTTCCTAAGGGATTGTTTATGAACCCCTCACCCTTAATCCCCCTCCCCTTTAAAGGGGAGAGGGAACAAATTATATAAAAGAGGTTTAAGAGGGGCTTCGCCCCTTTTAATCCCCGATGAGGTGTCTAAGAGGGGCGTTAGCCCCTCTTTCATATCTCCCCCTCTCCTTAAAAAGCGGAGGGGGACACAGGGGGTGAGGTTAGCAGCAAACCAAGATAGAAGCTTTGACACTCCAGCTACTCCAGTGTTATCATTTAGTTACCTACGGGAGGGGATAATCCCCAGAGAATTCTTATGGATGGTGTCCATCTCTTATATCTGATTCTGTTTCTGGTCTGTCTGGTGCTGGCCGCCTTTTTCTGCAGTGCCGAGACGGCTTTTATTGGCATGCAGAGGCTGCGTCTCCAGCACCTGATACACACCGGCCACCCCAAGGCCAAAGTAGTGGCCAAGATTGTGGAACATCCGGAGAAGTTCCTGGCCACTGTCCTGCTGGGGATTAACTTCTTTGAGACGGCGGTGGCCACTCTGGGGACACTCATGGCCGTATCCCTTTGGGGGGAGAATCTCGGGGCGGCGGTAGCGACCATCATTGTTACTATATTGACCCTTGTCTTCGCTGAGCTGGTGCCGAAGAGCCTGGCCGTCCGCTACGGCGAGAAGCTGGCCCTCTTCTATGCCACGCCGATAGAGATTACCGCCACTATCCTCTATCCCTTTGTCTTTGTATTGAATCACATTGGCATCCGGTTCACCAGAATGGTCGGGGAGGAGGATGAAGCCAAGCCAACGATTAGCGAGGCGGAATTTCGCACGGCCATCACCGTGGGTGAAGCCGAGGGTGTGGTGGGGGAGAGGGCGGCCGAGATGCTGCACAATGTCTTTGATTTTGGCAATCGACCCGTCCGTGAGGTCATGGTGCCGCGCCCGGAGGTTATCTTTATTGAGCACGGCTCCACACTGGCCGATTTCCTCAAGCTCTTTGCCCAGTATCCCCTCACCCGTTTTCCGGTCTACCACGAAAAGCGGGACAATGTGGTCGGCATCCTTTCTGTCAAGGATGTGCTGATGGCTCAGGCCACGGGCACGATTACCAGTGACAGCCTGATTGATGAGATGGTCCGCCCGGCCTATTTTACTCCCGAGACCAAGCGTATCAGCGAGCTCTTTGTTGAGATGAAAGATAATAACTTCCGGATGGCCGTCGTTGTCGATGAATTTGGTGGTACGGCCGGTATCGTCAGCCTGACCCGACTGGTGGAGGAAATCGTCGGGCCGGTGGGGGATGAACTGGCTGAGACGGAAAAGGACTATGAAGTCATTGACGAGTATACCTTCCAGATTGATGGCGGCATGCGCGTTGAGGAAGTCAATCAAGAGATGGGGCTTGGTCTGCCCGAAGGTGACTATGAGACGGTGGCTGGCTTTGTTCTCCATCTGCTCGGGCGTATCCCCAAGCAAGGCGAGCAACTAAAGTATCGGGACTTCAAGCTGGTCATCACCAAGATGAGCGGGGTGAAGATTGAAGAGGTTCTGGTGACCAAGGAAAAGGTTATCAAAGAGAACAAGGATGAACCCCGGGAGAAAAATGCAGCGCTTGCGGATTAGGTTCAGTCGGGGCGAAGAAATAAAGTTTATCTCCCACCTGGATATCATGCGAATGTGGGAGAGGGCGCTGCGGCGGGCCGAATTACCGCTGGCCTATTCCGAAGGGTTCAGCCCTCACCCCCGAATTTCACTGGCCGTGCCTCTGGCTTTAGGCGTGACCAGTGAGGCTGAGTTAATGGATATTTATGTTAGCCGCTGGGTCTCGCCCCACTGGTTTACGGCTAACGCCAGTCGCCAGTTGCCGCCGGGTGTCAAGATAATGGGCGTTTATCCGGTAGCTCTGACCATGCCCTCTTTGCAGTCACAGGTACGGCAGGCCGAATATCGGACTGAGGTGGCCGCGGAGACGGGGACGGAGGACATCGAATCGGCTATTGCCCATCTGCTGGCGCTGGAGCATCTGCCCTGGCACCACCAGCGGGACACTGGCGAGCGCAACTATGACCTCAGAGCGCTCATTGATGATGTTTGGCTTATTGACTGGCGGGAGTCCTCGGGCATGATTGGCCTGAGGCTGCGCTGTGATAGTAGCGGTTCGGGGAGACCGGAGCAGGTTATTCTCGCCCTGGGTCTGAAACACTACCCGTTGTCAATACACCGCACCAAACTGATTCTGGCGGTCTAACCAGAAGTCATACCCTGGTATTTAGCCATCGTGAAGTGACCAATGCGCCAAGAATCGCTTGAGCCGAGAGTTCGGCATTTCATTCGTGAGCACCGTCTGCTCTCAAAGGGTAAACGCCTGCTGGTGGCTGTATCCGGCGGGCCAGACTCGGTGTGTCTCCTTCACATCTTGGTTCGACTGCAGGACGACCTGAATCTCCAGCTTCATGTCGCTCACCTTAATCACCAGCTACGCGGGGCTGATTCGGCGGCTGATGCCCGGTATGTGGGACAGTTAGCCCGCCAGCTTAAGGTGCCGGCCACTATTGAAGGGCGTGATGTCAAAGCCTACCGGGCCCGCCGCCATCTTTCGCTGGAAGAAGCCGCCCGGGAGGTACGGTATGGATTTCTAGCTGAGGTGGCCAGGTCCGTTGGCACCGACCGCGTGGCGGTGGGGCATACCAGAGACGACCACATCGAGACGGTGCTGATGCACCTTGTGCGGGGGACAGGCACCCGAGGGCTGCGCGGCCTGCAGCCCGTCAGCCGGTGGCGGCATGAAGATGGTGCCCTGACCATTATCCGACCTATACTGGAGCTAAGCCGGCAGGATACGGCTGAGTACTGCCGGGAATATCAGCTAATGCCGCGCCTGGATGCGACTAACCTTTCGCTTTCGCCCCTGAGAAACAGAATCCGTCTCCAGCTTTTGCCCCTCCTGCGCAGCTACAATCCGCGGGTGGATGAGGCCTTGCTCCGAACAGCGCAGACGGCGGGTGATGAGCTGGCTTTTCTGGACAAGGAGGGCACCCGGTTATGGCGGAAAGTCGTCCGTAGACAGGGAGACACGATTATATTAGACCGTGGGGAGTTTCTCAAATTACCTCCGGCACTGAAGCGGCATTTGCTCCGCATGGCGATGGAAGAATTGCTGGGTGACCTCAAGGATATTGAGACCCGGCATATTGAAGAGATAATGGCGGCATTGGGCAAACCGGCCGGGAAGAGGCTGGATTTGCCGGGAGGTTTGGGCTTGGCCGTAGACTATGACCGTTACCTGCTGGGTCCCGACCCGGCGGCGTTATCTCCTTTCCCGGTGCTGGAGAAGGGGTTTGCCTTGAAAATACCCGGCGAAACAATAGCCTCAGGCTGGCGGGTAACGGCCACGGTCATGACTTCTCCTTCGGCCCAAAAACAGACTGATAGTAATTTGTCTGCCTGTTTTGACTTAGATAAGGTCGGCCGGAAATTAGTGGTACGCTCCCGGCGTCGGGGCGACCGATTCCAGCCTCTGGGTATGGCCGAGCCCAAGAAGTTAGGCGAGTTCATGGTTGACGCCAAAATCTCTCGGCATTGGCGAGAGCGAGTCCCCGTTGTCTGCTCGCCGGAGCAAATCGTCTGGGTGGTTGGCTGGCGCATTGATGACCGGGTCAAGGTCACGAAAAATACCAAACGGGTGCTTTGTCTCGATTTCAAGCCAGTCGGTACTTAGAAATAACCTCACCTCTTTAGTCTTACCCCACCCGCCTGAGGGGGGAAACAAATCATATAAGAGAGGCAGAGCCTCTCTTTGACTCTCCGGGGACGCCATCCTCCAAACGCGGCGCTTTCTACTTTTTCTCGCCTCTGAAGACAGCCAGCGCGGCGAGGACTAAAGCTATAAATAGAGGTGCGCCGCTCAGCGATAAACTCGTTTTGGTCCCCAGAAAACTGGCTATCCAGCCCATAATCGGTGCCCCAACGGCCACTCCGACGGTGATTAGAGCGTGGAAGATGCCGGTGGCCCGACCGTATTCTTCGCTTGAAGTCGCGTCAGTCAGTAGCGCGGAGATAGACGGGAAAAGGAGACCGTAACCAACGCCGTAGACGGCCATAATCCCGGCCATCACCGCAAAATTCCCGACCAGCGGCAGGGTCACCACACTAGCCCCGGCTAACAGCAGACCCAGAGCCGTCGGCTTGACCCGGCCGATTCGGTCAGAGAGACGACCGGCGGGAATCTGGATAATGATGAACATTACGCTGAAGGTAGCTAACAGCATCCCCACATGAAAAGCTGTCATCTCCAGGGTTTTCACATAGAGGGGCAGTAAAGCCACAATACCGCCGAAGGCAAAATACTGGGCAAAAATCGACCAGTAGGAGAGCCTCAGGTTCTTCTTCCTCAGTAACTCGATTATTTTTCTGAAGCCGTCTCCTGTGGGTGCTTTTATCATCGGCCCGCCCGGCTCTCGGGGCATTAGTCCGGCCAGGACAACCGCAATAATCAGAAGCAGTCCACCAATGTAAAAGACATACTGATAGCCCAGTTGGGCGGCAATGATGCCGCCGCCCCCGTAGCCGAGCAGAGTGGCGATGGCGATAGCCATGCCATAAAAAGCCATGCTTCTACCCCGGTATTGCTTGGAGGAGTGCCGGGCGGCGACCGACATTGTAGCTGGCCCAACCAGTCCACCACTGCTTCCGTGAAAAATCCGCACCAAAGCCAGGTGCCAGGGTAGCTGGCAGAGGGCGTAGCCAAACATGGCTATGGCGTCCCCCACCAGTCCACCAATGAGGGGCGCTTTATGGCCAAACCTGTCCACCAGTCGCCCACCGAGAAGATTGGACAGGGTATTGGACACGGAGTAAAGACCGATGATGAAACCGACAATACCCACCCCCGCCCCCAGGGCCGTGGCATAAAGCGCCATGACCGGAATCAAGAGGTGGGTATCCAGAAAGCCGATGAGGGTAACGAAGAAGTTGAGCTGTGGGATACTCTTCGTCTTGGCGTAGTTAGTGCTCGCTGGTAATTCCATATAATATCCGTCAATCAGCCCTTATTGTCCAGAGGACGGCTCGCTAGCTAGCTCAAGCCGAACCAAAGGTATGATACTATTAGCCTTGGCCGAATTTCAACTGCCGGCGTCCCTGGTTACGGCGGGCAGAGCCGCCAAGATGACTTAGGACTTGGGTATTGATTTTCACCCCGATTTTATGTTAGATTACAACGATGTGTCCGGAATGAAGGTAAGGAGAGGAGTGATTTATGGGCGTAACTCTGTTTGAAGGCTTTCGCGTCGCCACCACCTTTGAAAAGTTGGCCCTTATTGTCGTACTGGTAGTGGCGATAATAGGCCTGCTCTATGCGGCCTTTCTCACCCGCCAGGTCTTGCGGGAGCCCGAGGGTAACGAAAAAATGCGGCATATCTCAATGGCGATACGCACTGGCGGCAATGCCTATCTCATGCGCCAGTTCCGCACTATCCTTTTACTCATCTTTGCCCTGGCAGTGTTCGTCTTCTTTACCGGCTGGTTTGCCAGCAGTACTTCAGTCTATAACAACCCCAAGTGGCTGATTGGGCTGGGTCGGGCCGGCGGCTTCCTGATGGGTGCCGTATTCTCGGCTATGGTGGGCTATATCGGCATGAATATGGCGATGCGTGCCAATGTCCGGGTAGCCCAGGCCGCGCGCACCAGTTTCACGCAGGCTCTCAAGATAGGCTACCGCGCCGGCACCATCACCGGCATGCTCACCGATGGTCTCGGTCTCCTCGGTGGCACCATCATCTTCATCATCTTCTTCAAAGATGCGCCCCTGGTACTCCTCGGCTTTGGCTTTGGCGGCACCTTGCTGGCCCTGTTCATGCGTGTCGGCGGCGGTATCTACACCAAGGCGGCCGATGTCGGCGCTGACCTGGTGGGTAAGGTGGAAAAGGGCATCCCTGAAGACGACCCGCGCAATGCCGCCGTCATTGCCGACCAGGTTGGCGATAATGTCGGCGACTGCGCCGGAATGGCCGCCGATATTTTCGAGTCCTATGAAGTTACCATCGTCTCCGCGATGATTCTGGGCCTGATACTAACCGTAATCAACCGGCCAGCTCTACTGGATTATCTTCCCGCTGCTGGTGCGGGCGGCTGGTGTTTTCTCCTCCATCATCAGCACCTACTCGGTGCGGGCGCTGCGTGAAGGCGAGAATGCTATGAATGCCATCCACCGCGGCTATCTTCTGGCCGCCATCATTTCTATCGTCTCCTTCTTCCTCTTTGCCCACTTCTACTGCCATGACCTGCGCTTCTTCTGGGCTACCTCCGTGGGCGTCGTCCTGGCCATAGCCATCCAGTTCCTCACCGACTACTACACCTCTACCGAGCAGGGTCCGGTCAAGGAAATTGCCAAGTCAACCAAGACCGGGGCGGCCACCGACATTCTCTCCGGTCTGGGCTTCGGCTATGAGAGCACGGTCATGTCCATCATCGTTATTGCGCTATCTATCATGGCCTCGGCAATCATCTGGCGGAGTGGCTGGCGGAATCTGATTTACATCTTCTACGGCGTGGCTCTCTGCGGTATCGGTCAGCTCACCCTGACCGGCAACAACATCGCCATGGATAGCTTCGGTCCTATCGTCGACAATGCCAATGGCATTGGCGAGATGACCGGGCTGGAACCCAAAGCCCGCCAGACCCTGGCTGACCTGGATGCCGTGGGCAACACGACCAAGGCCGTCACCAAGGGTATTGCCATCGCCTCGGCAGTGCTGGCGGCGGTGGCCCTGTTTGCCGCCTTCTACGAAGACTATCAGCTTACGACGATTAACCTGATTCAGTGGAAGGTCTTCGTTGCCTTCCTGATCGGCGGCTCCATACCATTCCTGTTCAGCTCGCTGGCCATCAGGGCGGTTGGGCGGGCGGCCTACTTCATTGTTAACGAGGTGCGCTGGCAGTTTGCCAATGTCAAGGGAGTCTGGGAAGGCACGGTTGACCCGGACTACGGCAAGGTGGTCTCCATCTGCACCGGCGCCGCCCAGAAGGAACTGATCACGCCGGCACTTCTGGCTATCATTTCGCCCATAGTCATTGGCTTCCTCTTTGGGCTGGAAGCCCTGGCCGGGTTCCTGGCCGGGGTGATCCTGGTGGGGCAGCTCCTGGCAGTGTTTATGGCCAATGCCGGCGGCGCCTGGGACAATGCCAAGAAGACCATTGAAGACGGGCTCTACGGCGGTAAAGGCTCTGAGGCTCACAAGGCCAGTGTGGTGGGTGATACCGTGGGTGACCCGCTCAAGGATACGGCCGGCCCGGCGCTGAACCCGCTGATCAAGGTCATCAACCTGGTTTCGGTTATTGCCGCCTCGATGATGGTGGTGCAGGTGGCTGGTGGTGGGTTCCGCGAGCGTGGGTACTTAATGCCGGTTACCATTACTGTCGTCGTGGTCGGCATCTTCATCATCGTTGGCGCCTTCTGGTTCTCCAAGAAACAGGGGTCTTTCGGTCGGGAGTCTGAGGAGGAAGCAACTAAGGAAAAGAAACCGGCTTGAGATTAGCCGTGGGAAAGTCCAGGAGAGGGGCATATGCCCCTCTCCTATTTTATTCACGGCTCACTGGGTGCTTCGGTTAGCCGGATTGTTGACAATCACTGGGCTGATTTATAAAATGACTGTTGAATGGAGTTCTTCATTCACTTGTGGCAGGGTAGCTCAGTCGGCAGAGCAGGGGACTCATAAGCCCTTGGTCGTGGGTTCGAATCCCACCCCTGCCACTAAGTCACTAGTTCTAAACGAGCTAGCTGACCTAAATCGGTTAGTAGAAGCATTGTTGGGGATAATATGCAAAGGAAGTTGGAGCTAAGGCACAAGATGGCGTGGGAGACTGAGGCCTATCTAGCACAGGTTGCAAAGGCGAAACAAGACGCCCTGGAGCGCGTTGCCGTGGTACGGGAGGCGGTAATCATGGCAAAAGGCCGAGTTTTAAGTTTCAGAGGAGGCTATGTATGGTAAGGGTCTTGGTAGGACACAAGGTAAAGACTGGCGTAGACATACTGCCGATACTTCTTCAACTGAGGTCTAGCGAAATGACGTTTCCTGGCTTTATTTCTTCCGAGAATCTCAGGAGCGATGAAGATACGTCTACCGTTGTCACGATGAGCACGTGGCGCGAAACTTCAGATTGGAAGGCTTGGGAGACTTCCAAAATAAGACAGGCTATACTGAGACAAACAGAGGGACTTTTGGCGGATGCAGCCTAGGGTGACAGTGTATACAATAATGCCCACAGTGGGGTGGCTTACACGTTAGCCTAACTTCTTCGTCACAGCTCTCTTTTTTGCTGAGCAGATGGCCAGACCAGCGAAGTTGGCAAAATGGCCAACGGCACGCTTGACACAGTCTTCAACGACGCGAACTGCAACACAAATAAGCCCTTGGTCGTGGGTTCAAGTCCCACCCCTGCCACCTCAGGTTTTTAAGCCGTATTTACGTGTTTAAGAAACTGGTGGTAATCCGTGGAATTCGCCGGAACTGCCCTCGTATTCAAATATATCTTCTATCTTTACGTTAAAAAGTCTGGCCATACGGAAGGCGAGTCCGATTGAAGGGTCATATTTTCCATTCTCAATTGAGACGATTGTAGACCTTGTTACCTGGAGTTTTTTTGCCAGAGATTCTTGCGTCAAATCATGCATGGCTCTATAGACTTTCAATTTATTCTTCATTTTATTTTACCTCTAAAACTCAAGCCTATAGCTTATTCTTATAGTAAGAGTAGAAAGCTAGGTGTATCAACATAATGGCACAGACCGAATATGCTAAAGTAGAACCAACAATTTCAAATTCGTATGGAAGTGTATTTCTCATAGTAATAAAAATTATACCGACTATTGCCATCAATATACTGGAGATACGATAACTCATAGCTGAGGCCTTTTCATTAATCTTCTGCAGCCGTTCGTCTACCATAATCTCCCTGGTTAACCGACGGCATAACCTCATTAGTAGAAAAGCAACAACAAAACCAGCAATAGGCACAAATATGGGCATTTCCTTGACAATTGTCCAGGCTATAAATGCAGCGAGAGCTAAGACAATAATCAGTGAACATATCCTGTTAGTTTTGGCACTCACCTTGAACCTCCTGATTAGTTACTTATGCATATTGTAGCGTATACTATGCTATTTGTCAAGTACCTAAACCATTATTTTTTCATTTTGCTCTAAAATAATGCCACATCCCTATTGACCTTCTCCCTATTCTCATATATCGTCTGGCGCAAATCGGAAGAGAAGAAGGTTTCTCTTTTTGCCTTTAAGAAAGTTCTCCTTGTGTCTTCATCCTTGTCCTCACGGACCCGCAATTGTAGAATAGTAGCCAAGCAGTACGGACTTCGGGCAAGAAGGCATTAAGGAGGTGTGTGCGATGTCAAAGGTCATCGATTTGGAACTTGACCTGCCACCGAGTGTGGAGCAGATTGTTAGTTATATGAAGGACACTGTGCTGCGCCGCAGCGAGAAGGGCCTGGCTAATTACGGCAATATCTTTGGGCCGGGGAAGGCGCGCCTCCTGGAATTTACCGTGGAGGAGCTGGAGCGCATGTCCAAAGAGTTGTCTCCGGAAGAATTGGATAGTATGCTCCGAGAGAGGGCGGAGAAGGTGGTCATTACCCTACCTCAGTTCGTGACAGAAGTGGATGAGGCTGGGGTGGAGTGGGGTATCATTGATGGCGGTAGCATCGACCGCACGGCTGAGATTGTGGCTCAGTTCCCCCATAAGTTCGTTGGTGTGGCCATGGTGAATCCTCACGATGGTATGAAGGCGGTCAGGGAACTGGAGAGGGCAGTCAAGGAATTGGGCTTAAAGAGCTTCTATGCCTCGCCTTTTCGATTCGGCATTCCGGCCAACCACAAGAAGTTCTATCCCTTATATGCCAAGGCAGTGGAGTTAGGCATCCCTGTTTCCATATACACCACGATGACCTATCGCACTGATTTTCCGATGGACATCGGTCACCCACGCAATGTCGACGAAGTGGCCATGGATTTTCCCGAAATGAAGATTATCGCTGGACTGGGTGGCTGGCCATGGGTACCGGAGATGGTTGGCGTTGCCCGCCGCCACCGGAATGTTTATATCAGCACCGCCGCCCACCGACCCAAGTACTTCGCCATGCCGGGGGCGGGGTGGGAGATGCTGATGCAGTTCGGCAACACCCTGCTCCAGGACCAGATTGTCTTTGCCTCTAGCTGGTGGACCTACGGCCTGCCAGTAAAGGATGTGATTTCTGAGATGAGAGCGCTACCTCTGAAGGAACGCGTTAAAGATAAGTGGCTTTATGAGAATGCCGCCCGGCTCTTTTCTGATGATTGAATAAGGGTGGTTTCATGCCCAAGCTCAGTATGAATTCGGCTAAATTTAATGGCTGGAATGAGGAAAAACAAAACAGGAAACATCGGGCAATCTTTGGTCTGGGAAGAGTTTTATCTTTGATTCAGTGTCGAGGCGCCGGATACATTGATTTCGCGCAGGTTCGGGTGGCCGAGGTAATTGAGTCTTGAGGCGCCACTCAGGTCGACATCCAGTTGCTCGGTGACATTGATTGTGGCCTGGCTGGCTCCCTTGAGATAGACGGTAGCGCTATTGATGACAAAGGCAGTCAGGTCTAGATTGGTGGCACCCCAGGCGTTCAGGGCCACATTATTGGCCGAACCGCGGAGTTCGGCGCGACTGGCTCCGGAGAGAGTGATTTCGGCATCGCGGACCTTGATATTGCCGCTGACTTTGCTGGCGCCCGAAATCTCAAACTTGGTGTCCCCGGCCTCGATATCAATATCCAGCGTGCTGTCGCCAGATAGATTAAGGTCAAAGGGTTCCTGAGAACGGAAGCCGCGGACTATGCCTTTGGTGGCGGCCGACTGGCGGAGTCTACTGAGGGCGGGCATGGTAATTACGGCTTTGAGGGTCGGGCAGGTGTGAAAGTGGATTGGCTTAAGCGAGAGTCTTAGTGTGTTACCAGATTTGGTGACATTGATGTGGTCAAAGAGTTTTTCGCTGGCGGTTATGGCTACGCCGTAGGTATCGGCGCGGGTGATTTCAAACAAAAAGGCGCAGTCGACTTCAACATTCGCAAAATCACTGACTCCAAACTCCTGGCTAACTACGCTCCCCGAATCAATCGCAAACTCAACCGCAGTCGCTGCGCCTTTTTGGTCTCGTTCACTCACCCACCTGGTTGTACCTTTGGCTCTCTCCTTTTTGGTCTCTTCGGCTACTTTTTTCAGGATTTCCCTGGCTTTTTCTATTTCCCCTTTTACCCGGTCACTGGCTTCTTCGGCGATGCACCTTAGTATCTCGGTAACTCCGGCCAGGTCTCGGCTTACTTTATCTCGCGTGTCTTCAGTCTGTCCCCGGTATTTCTTGGCGGTTTCCATTCGATTTACTTTTTACTTTCTCGTCGGTGGCTAAAAAATAGGTTATTCTAATTTAGAGCCTTTTAGCCGGATTGTCAATACTGCCGGATTGGGCCAGGAAGGGGTGACCAGCCGGGGAGAGACTACCCCCGGTGGGAGTTACGGTTTAGACGAAATATCGACCATTGGGATAGTCGTACATGGTCTCTGAGGACGGGGTGGTGGTGTCCTTTCCCAGAATTGCACCCAGTAGTTGACCAATCACCGCAACTGCTCTCTTAATTTCCTCCATCTTCTTGCTCCTTTTCTCCTCAACCTTCAATTACAGTCTACCGCCCCGGGGTTAAAAGAAGATTAAGAGTTTAGTCCGGGGGTTAGGAGGAAGTTACAATCGGGTAACAAAAAGGTTACAATTTGGACGCCACCGTGCGGATGGTAATGAGCCGATGAGGGTGTCAAATCGACCGTAGCTTTTTAACTACTCTGGTCTGGCTAGAAAGTAGCCCACGCCGGCTTTGGTCAGGACGAGTTGGGGGTGGCTGGGGTCGGCCTCAATCTTCTCTCTGAGGCGGCGAATGTGAACCTTGATGCTGTCGGCTGCCCCGGGGTAGTCGTTCCCCCAGACAGCCTCAGCCAGGCTGGAGTGAGTGACCACATGGCCGGCGTTTCTCATCAGCTGGCTGAGCAGTCGGCTTTCCGTGATGGTGAGGGCAATCTCCTTGTTATTGTGGAGGAATTGACCGGTGGTGGCTTCCAGGCGCAGGGGGCCAACCACCAGCGTCTCTTCCTCTGCCGGTGTCTGGCGACGAATCAGGGCCCTGACCCGCGCCAGTAGTTCCAGTTGCCGGAAGGGTTTGACGATATAGTCGTCGGCACCCCACTCCAGTCCTTTGACAACATCGCTTTCCTCAGCTCTTACCGTGAGGATGATGATGGGTACGCTAGAGAAGAGGCGAATCTGGCGAAGTACCTCAAAGCCGTTGATGTCCGGTAGCCCCAGGTCAAGGATGACGATATCAGGTGTCTCACTTTCAACCAGTTCAACCCCCTTTTCGCCCAGCCGGGTTGAGACCACCTTCGCCTCGGGCCACCGAATCTGAAAGGCTAAGGAAATGGCATCGACGATTTCCTTGTCATCTTCAATGATGAGAACCTTCATTGTTTGCCCCCTTCCTCCTGCTGAGCCGCGGTAGCTAGCGGTATGGAGAAGCCAAAGGTTGAGCCTTGGCCTATCTCACTTTGCACCCAAATCTTGCCGCCGTGAAGCTCAACCAGGTATTTACACAGTGCCAGCCCCAGGCCCAGCCCACTGAGATGCTCACGGTCGGGTATTTGGCGATGATAGGGCTGGAATAGCTGTTTCTGCTCCTCTTGGGGGATGCCAGGACCGGTGTCTTCGACCTCGACAACCAGGTTTGAGTCTTCCTCTTTAGCCCTAAGCGTAATTCTACCCCCCTCGGGAGTGAATTTGGAGGCGTTAATTAGGAGGTTAAGCACTATTTGTCGCAGGCGTTCTTCATCGGCCCAGACCGGGGACAGGGAGGGAGGGATGGTCATAACCAGGGACTGCCCATTACTGGTGACCATGGCTTTCATATCATCAGCGATGGCCGGGAGTAGTTGATTGGCGTCCACTGCCTTCGGGTTCACCTCCAGCATGCCAATCTCAACCCGAGCCAGGTCAAGGAGTTCATCAATCCGTCGGTTAAGATTAGCGGCACCACGATGGATGTTTTGGGCCAGGCTCAAATATGGTTCTTCTTTGAGCTCGCTGACCAATAGCTCGCTTGAGGCCAGCACCGGTGTTAGTGGGGTTTTCAGCTCGTGCACCAGCGCCCGGGTGAACAGGATTTTTCTCTCCGCTTCAGCCTCGATGTCCTGCCGGAGTTTCCTCTCTTTTTCGTAAGCCTCCTGAAGTTTAGCCTCAGCCCGCTCCAGTTCGGTGATGTCCATGGAGTGCCCCAGGACAGCCCGCCGTCCCTGGAATTGGATAGAGGCTAGGCCTTCCAGCATCCATCTTATCTCTCCATTCTGGGTAACGATTCGGTATTTATATGGGGAGAAGCGCTCTCCCTTGAGTATCTTGATGGCGTTTTCTCTCACCATATCCCGGTCTTCAGGGAGGACCAGTGTCATTGAATTAGTGCCAATGAGTTCTTCTGGACTGCGACCGGTGGCCCCACGGAAAATATCATTGAGGAACTTAAACTCACCATCCTGGACAATGAAGAGCCCTATGGGAGAGCTGGCGCGGATGATGCGGAAAAGTTCTTCCTCCCGGCTTTCCGTTTTTTCCAGTTCAGCGCACCACTGGCGCAATTCGTTCATCTCGGCAATCAGTTGTTTCTTCGTTTTCCGCTCGTCCTTCATCCTAACCACCAAATACAGACTGAGGGTTCCGTTTCAAATAGTCCACATGTTCTGGTGATTCAATTCTAACTGCGTTGGGCTGGTGCCGTCAAATAGCCGTTGGCTGAACCTTTCATTAATCAAGTTCTGGCCTCAGCAGTCCCGCCAGCAATATCTGGGCGGCCTTCTTGTCCAGGGGCTTATTGTTATTGCCGCACTTGGGCGACTGAATACAACTGGGGCAGCCTTCCTGGCAGGGGCACTCGCCGATGGCTTTTAGTGTGGCTTGCCACAGCTCTTCAATCAGGTCGAAGCCCTTTTCCGCAATACCAATTCCCCCGGGATAGCCATCATAGATAAATATCTGGGCCTGGCCGGTATCCGGATGAAACGGGGTAGACACGCCGCCGATGTCGTTACGGTCACACAGGGCAAATAGGGGCAGAATGCCGATGGCGGCGTGCTCGGCGGCGTGCAAACCGCCGGCAAAGTCCAGTTGCTCTCTGTCCAGTCTGGCCACCGCTTCCGCTGGCAAATCGAACCAGAGAGCAATGGTGGGGAAACGCTGGGGTGGCAGGTCGAGCGGTTCCTCGCCGATGACTTCCTCGGTGAACTGGGCTTTCTTCTTGAAGCCAATCACCGTAGTGGTAACTTCCACCTCGCCCAGACAAACCTTCACCTCGCCGCACATTCTTCTCGCGAATTGGCTTAATGATATGCAGGTCGGTGATGTCTTTGGTCTGGGTGTAATAGTTAGCATTGGTGGGCGCGGCGTAGGCGGTGTGGCTGGCCAGGTCAAGAACCGTAACGAGGTAAGACTCCCCCTGATGCAGGTAAACCGCCCCGGCGTGTATCTGGAAGAAGGCAGTGCTGGCTTCAATGGTCTCTAACCGGGAACCAGTAGTGGTATCAATCAGGCTGTAATTCTCGGCCGAGGTGGAGCGGATATTGATAGCCTGCGCCGGGTAGGCGATGGCCGGGGCAAGATACCATCTTTGGCGGCGCTCCCGGAGCATCCCCTGCCTTTCCAGCTCGCCTCTCTCCTGAGCCAAAAGAGAGCCAAAGTACTTCTCATCCTCGTGGCTTAACGGCAGTTCCCAGGCGGCGCAGAGGAGGTGGGCACGCAGGATATAGGGGTTATCCGGGTTGACCAGCGCATTCTCGAAGCTCTTCTGAAAAAAAGGCTTCGGGATGGCGCATGAAGTACTGGTCAAGGGGGCCATCCAGCCCGATGAGAAAGCTTAACGAAGCTTCTCCGCCCCGTCCACTCCGCCCCGCCTGCTGCCAGGTGCTGGCGATACTCCCCGGGTAGCCGGTCAGCACGGTCGCCTCCAGGTCGCCAATATCAACTCCCAGCTCCAGAGCCACCGTAGCCACCACCCCGAGCAGTTGGCCGCTAAACAGTTCCTGCTCAATCTGGCGGCGCACCTCAGGCAGGTAGCCAGCTCGATAGGGCTTGATGCGCTGGGCTAAAGCTGGATTTGCCTGGGCCAGTTTGTCCCGCGAGTAGCTATAGATAAGCTCGGTCAGCCGGCGAGTCCGGGCAAAGGTCAGGGTGCGAATATTTTGATTGACCAGTTCCGTGAACAGGTTGGTGGCTTCGCTGTTAGCACTGCCACGGGTGGCCTTGGCGGCATCGATGAGGGGCGGGTTCCAGAAGACGAAGTCCTTGGCGCCGTGGGGCGAGCCATCGTTATCCACCACGGTGAAGGGCAGGCCGGTCAGCCTTTCGGCGTGTTCGCCGGGGTTGGCAATGGTGGCCGAACTGCAGATAAACTGGGGATTCGAGCCATACTGGCGGCAGAGTCGGCGCAGGCGACGCAGCACGCCGGCGACATGAGAACCGAACACGCCGCGATAGATATGGGCTTCGTCCACCACCACATACCTCAGGTTCCGTAGTAGTCGTGACCAGGACTGGTGGTTGGGTAAAATGCCTACATGGAGCATATCCGGGTTGGTCAGGATGATTCTGGCCTGTTTCCGTATCTCCGCCCGCTCGACCTGCGGTGTATCGCCATCAAAGGTGGTGAACTCCTGTATCTTTAGCAGGCTGGGATAAAAAAGCTCTCGTAGAACTCGCAACTGGTCCTGGGCCAGGGCTTTGGTGGGGAAAATATAGATAGCCCGGCTCTCCGGCTCGGTCAGGAGTGCCTGGAGTACGGCGATGTTGTAGCACAGGGTCTTGCCGCTGGCGCTGGCGGTAGCCACCATGACATTCTTACCCTGCCGGGTTTGATTGACGGCAGTTGCCTGGTGGGTATACAGGCGGGTCATGCCGTGCTCGGTAAGGCAATCCTGCAGGCTGGCTTCCAGAGGTTCGTCCAGTTCGGCGTACCGGGCGCTGCGGGGCGGGATGTGCTCAATATGAACTATCTGGTCATCATAGGTCGGCTGAGAGGTTAGATGGCTGAGGAAAGCTGATGTATCCATAATTGAGCGTGCTAGATTCAGTGGCGGTATCTTCCGGCGGGCTAGTCGCCAAAAACAGGCAGAATCTCAATGGCGTAGTCAAGTACCTCGACTTCAAACCGGCCTTCGTTAACGAAGGCGACTACCCGGGACAGGACTTCATTGGTATGCCGCTTATCATTACTGACGCAGGCAATACCCAGTGTCGCCAGTTGCCACGAGTCATTGTCGTCAACTTCGGCTACCGAAACATTGAACTTGTTTTCCACCCGGGCGGTGATGGACTTGATGACCTGTCTCTTGCCCTTCAGCGACAGGTTCTCTGGCAGGCGCAGCCTGATGCGACAAACCCCGACATGCATAATCTATCACCAGCAATATACAACCTACCGCCAGTCAAGTCAAACGAGGGATGTGCGGTGTCCAGGACATATTATACACTTATCAGCGCTCTGATACTCTGAATATATTAGAAAGGTTCTTGAGATTAAGTTTAGTTTCAACCTCAAATTCTCATTTACAGCCAGAACGGGGTATGCTATAATTTTTCAACTTGTGTTATACTTATGTGTTATACTTACTATTTATAGAAGAATCCAGGACAAGGATAGAGAGGTAATCTGAATTGGAAAAAGCCCAGAAAAAGGAGATTGTCGGGAAACATGCTCGCCATGACAAGGACACTGGCTCGACCGAAGTCCAGGTAGCTTTGCTGACTGAGAGAATAGCTGAGTTAACCAGGCATATGGCGACTAACCGAAATGACCACCATACCCAGCTCGGCTTGGTTAAGCTCGTGGGTAAGAGGAGACGACTGCTCGCGTACCTCAGCCGAGAAGATGTCGCCCGCTACAACAAGCTGATAAGCCAGCTCGGACTGCGCAAGTAAAACCTTGAGCCAGTCGGACGAGCTTGTTCCTCAACCGCAATAGTTCGTGGGGGGGAATAAAGCAATTTTCAGAAGCGAACTGATTTTTCAGTAGATTCAGTAACTAAGGGGGAAAATTTTTGTTAAAATATCAATCCTTTGAGCTGGAACTCGGCGGCCGAAAACTCATGCTAGAGACCGGGAAGCTGGCGGGGCAAGCGGATGGCGCCGTGACTGTCCATTACGGGGACACGGTAGTGCTGGTGACTGCCTGCGCCAGTAAAGAATCCCGGGAGGAGACGGATTTCATACCGTTCACCATTGACTATGAAGAAAGACTTTACGCCGCCGGCAAAATTCCGGGTGGCTTCATCCGTCGGGAAGGCCGCCCGAGCCAGGAAGCCACTCTAGCCAGTCGACTTACCGACCGCCCGTTGCGCCCACTCTTACCTAAGGAGTGGCGCAATGAAATTCAGCTCATCATTACCGTTCTTTCCGTGGACCAGGAGAATGACCCCGATGTCCTGGCCGTCATCGGTAGCTCGGCGGCCCTATCACTATCGGAAGTACCATTCTATGGCCCGGTCAGCGCCGTGCGCATTGGCTATATCAATGATGAATTGGTCTTGAACCCGACGCTGGCCCAGCTTGAAGACAGCCTGCTTGACCTCGTGGTGGCCAGTACCAAAGACGCCATTGTCATGGTGGAGGCAGGGGCTCGGGAGGCTGACGAGGACATCGTTCTGCAGGCTATCAAGCTTGGTCACGAGGTAAACCGGGGTATCATCAAGCTTCAGGAAGAACTGCAGTCCAGTTTGTGGTAAACCCAAAGTAACCCTGCCACCAATCAAGTTTAACGCGGAAGCCGCTGCGGCTATTTCTCCGATTGTTGATGAAAAACTAGCTCAGATTGTCAGCTATGCCGAGAAAGAGCCGCGAGAACAGGGACTCGCCGAGTTAAAGAAGGAACTCATTGAGAAGCTTGGCGCCACCTTTACTGAAGTCGATATCATGGCGGCGCTCGAGGCTAAGGTCAGGGCTGTACTCAGGGCTCACCTTCTCCGCAGCGAGCGTCCGGGAGGTCGCGGCCCCACAGATATCCGGACGATTAGCTGTGAAGTGGGGCTGTTGCCCCGTACTCACGGCTCGGCTCTGTTCACCCGTGGCCAGACTCAGGTGCTGACAATCACCACCCTGGGTTCCAAGGGTAAGGAGCAAAAGCTCGATGGGCTGGGTATTGAGGAGAGCAAACGCTTCATTCATCATTACAACTTCCCGCCCTTCTCCACCGGTGAGGTCAAGCGTATCGGCACGCCCGGTCGCCGTGAGATTGGGCACGGCGCTCTGGTGGAGCGCTCGCTGGCACCGGTGATTCCCACAGAAGAGGAGTTCCCTTATACTATCCGCCTGGTCTCAGAGGTCCTTAGTTCCAGCGGCAGTACCTCTCAGGCCAGCGTCTGCGCCAGTAGCCTGTCGTTGATGGATGCCGGCGTTCCAATCAAGAGACCGGTGGCCGGCATTGCCATGGGCCTGGTCACTGATGACCAGGGGAACTATGTCATTCTGACCGATATTGAAGGCCTTGAGGATAACTACGGTGATATGGACTTCAAGGTGGCTGGTACCACCGAGGGCATTACCGGCTTACAGATGGACACCAAGCTCAAGGGCATAAGCCTGGAAATCGTCCAGAAGACACTGGAGCAGTCCCGGGAGGCTCGCCTCCACATTCTGGGAATGATGAGCCAGACCCTGAGTGCCAGCCGGCCGGAGTTGAGTCGCTATGCCCCGCGAATGTATCGCATAACCATTCCTCAGGACAAGATTGGCGGAGTCATTGGCCCCGGCGGTAAGACCATCCGGTCGATTATCGCCGAGACCAAAACCACCATTGAGGTTGAGGAAGATGGTACCGTGGTGGTTGGCTCACCAGATGAAACTTCCGCCCGCAAGGCTATCAGCATTATTGAAGACCTGACGCGTGAAGTAGAAGTGGGCAGTGTTTATACCGGCAAAGTTACCCGCATCATGCCCTTTGGCGCTTTTGTTGAAATTCTGCCGGGTAAAGAAGGTATGGTTCACATCAGTGAACTGGCTGACTACCGGGTGGCCAGTATTGAAGACGAGGTCAAGTTGGGCGATGAAATTACCGTGAAGGTCATCCGGAATGAGGAAGGCAAGATAGCCCTGTCACGGAAGGCAGTCTTTGAGAAGCAGTCTCAGGTACCCGGCGGAAAGGGTGCCCCGGCGTCTCCGCCGAGGCCACCGCGCCAGTATCGTCCCGCGCCACGCCCCCGTACCCAACAACCCAGGCCGCGTGGTCCGGAGAGAGGAGGCCAGCGTTGACACCAGTTAAGGTAGTGGTGCACGGGGCGTCCGGCAAAATGGGGCGGGAAGTCATCAATAGCCTTTGCCGGGAGCCGGGAATTGAGATAGTCGGGGCCGTGGATATCCAGGTCCCTCAGAACTTTCTTTCCTTGCCGGATGGGTCGGGCGTGGTTCCCTTTTCGGCTAATCTGGAGCAGATTCTGGATACCGGCCAGCCGGATGTGATGGTGGATTTCTCCATAGCCAAAGCCACCATGCCGGCGGTGCGCCTGGCGGCCAAGAAGGGAGTCCATCTGGTCATTGGCACCACTGGTTTCTCCCCCAATGATATCAGTGAAATGGAGCAATTGGCCAAGACCCACAAGGTGGGGATAGTGGTCGCCCCTAACTTTGCTCTCGGCGCCGTGCTGATGATGCACCTGGCCAAGATAGCGGCCAAATTCCTGGACTATGCCGAAATCATAGAGCTGCACCACGAGCGCAAGGTTGACGCTCCTTCGGGTACTGCCCTGACCACGGCCAGGGCCATGGCGGCTGCCAGGGGTAAGCCGTTCCTGCAGCCCCCGGTAAAGGGAGAGGCGGCAGTTAGTCGTGGGCAGTCGGTTGAAGGTGTAGCCATTCATAGCGTGCGCCTGCCCGGTCTGATGGCGCATCAGGAGGTAATTCTGGGCGGAGATGGCCAAACGTTAAGAATACGGCATGACCAAATTAGCCGAGAAGCCTTTATGCCCGGTGTCATCCTGGCGGTCAAGGAAGTCGTCAAGCGTCCGGGACTAATCTACGGACTGGACACTCTCCTCAATCTATAGGAGGTAGGATGAAAGGATATCGAGTAGCCATCGTCGGTGCTACCGGTCTGGTGGGGCAGGAATTCATCAAGGTACTGGAGCAGCGGCATTTCCCGATGGACTCGGTCAGTCTCTTCGCCTCGGACCGCTCCGCCGGCAAGAAGATGTTCGTGGCTCATAATGAGATTGAGGTTGAGGAGACTTCCCCGGAGTCTTTTGAAGGTATTGATATTGCCCTTTTCTCAGCCGGCGCCGAGATTAGTCGCCACTTTTCGCCCATCGCGGCTCAAGCTGGCGCCGTGGTGGTGGACAATAGCGCCGCCTGGCGGATGGACACCGGTGTGCCGCTGGTGGTACCCGAGGTCAATGTGGAGGATATCCAGGGGCACAAGGGGATTATCGCCAATCCCAATTGCTCCACTATTCAGATGGTGGTAGCTCTCTACCCCCTGCATAAGGTCAATCCCATAAAGCGTATTGTGGTCTCCACATATCAAGCCGTGTCCGGCACAGGCTCGGCGGCCGTTGAGGAATTGACCACCCAGGCCAAGCAGGTGCTGAATGGACAGAGTACTGTCCCCCATGTCTATCCTCACCAGATAGCCTTCAATTTGCTGCCGGAGATTGATGTCTTCCTGGACAATGGTTACACCAAAGAAGAATGGAAGATGGTGGAGGAGACCCGGAAAATAATGCATGCCAATGACATTGCCGTGTCGGCCACCTGTGTGCGCGTACCGGTATTTGTTAGCCATAGCGAGGCGGTGCATGTGGAATTCTCTCAGCCTATGTCTCCCGATGAGGCGCGGCAGATTCTAGTCCAGGCTCCCGGTGTCAAATTGCTGGATGACCCGGTCATCAGTCTTTATCCTCAACCCTGGTCCGCCGCTGGTACTGACGAGGTCTATGTTGGTCGGATTCGCCAGGACGCCTCCCATCCTCGCGGTCTGGTGATGTGGATTGTCTCCGATAATGTTCGCAAGGGTGCGGCACTGAACGCCGTTCAGATTGCCGAGGAGACGGTCAAACGAGATTGGTTACATCCAAGGGGGAAGAAATGAAAAAGTTGGGACGATTGTTAACGGCTATGGTCACCCCGTTCAAGGAAAACGGAGAAGTCGACTACAAGCAGGCCAAGAAACTGGCAGTAGCCTTGCTCGACTCTGGTAATGATGGTGTGGTAGTGGCGGCTACCACCGGGGAGGCGCCGACACTTACCTGGGAGGAAGAGTTGCGCCTGTTTGCCGAAGTAAAATCGGCGGTGGGCAACCGGGGCACTATTGTGGCCTATACCGGCAGCAACAGCACCGCTGAGGCGGTGGAAGCAACCGAGAAGGCAGAAAAAATCGGGGTGGATGCCTGCCTTTCGGTCGTTCCTTATTATAACAGACCTAATCAGGAAGGCATCTATCAGCATTTCAAGGCCATCGCCGAGAGCACCAGCCTGCCCATTATCATGTACAATATACCTTCACGCGTGGTGGTCAATATGGAGCCGGAGACCATCGCCAGGCTGAGTAAAATAGATAATATCATCGGGGTGAAGGAAGCCAGCGGCAATATGGAACACGTGGCCAAGACGCTCAACAACGCCAGGGAAGGCTTCCTCATCTGGAGCGGCAATGATAACGATACCTTCCTCATCATGGCTCTGGGAGGCTACGGCGTCATCGGCGTTACCACGCACCTCGTTGGTAAACAGTATAAGAAGATGATGGACCTGATTCTCAAAAGCCAGATTGCCGAAGCCGCCGCCATCCACCGCAGCCTGGTGCCGCTGGTAAACGCCATGTTTTTGGCGCCGAGTCCGGCGCCGATAAAATACGCCCTTAACCACCTCGGCTTCAGGGTGGGCAAGCCGCGCCTGCCCCTCGTCGAGCCAGATGAGAAATCGGCGGCCACTATCAGGGAGACCCTGAAAAAATATAAGATTGACCTGAAGGTGTAGGAGAATATTTAATAACCTCACCCTCTTAATCCCCCCGATTATTATCGGGGGAAACTTTTGTAAGAGGGACGCCCTGTGGGATGGCGAGACTCGCCTCTCCCAAGGGGAGTCTAAGAGGGCATTAGCCCTTCTTCAAAATAAAATCCCCCTCTCCTTTAAAGGAGGAGGGGGAAGGTTCTAGGGGCCTGGAGGGATTGATGAGCTAGCGGTCTGAGAGAGTTTGACTTGACTATCGGCTCAGGTGTTTCTATACTGGGCTAACACCGCTAGCAAAGGAAAGGGAGGGTCTGTCTCATGGCAGCAGTCAGTGTCGTAGTCACCAGCGGAATTGGCCCGGAATTACTTCATCAGATTGTCAGCGTCAGCCCCAGGATTAAGGTGACGGATGCCTCCAATTTATTCCGTGGTGAGCTAAAAGGGGAGGCGGCGGCCAGAGCCAAACTGGATGCCTTGCTGGCTAAAGCCGAGGTTATTTATGGACTCAGACTGCCCCAGAATGTCCTCACCCGGGCCCCCCGGTTAAAGTGGATTCAGGTAATGTCGGCCGGCGTCGACCGGTTTCTGGATATTGATATGATAGATAGCCCGGTGACTCTGACCAATGTCAGTGGCATTCACGCCATTCCTATCAGTGAATTTGTCATCGGGTTGATGCTGATGTTTGTCAAGCAGGCCCCCTTCTGTTTCCAGCTTAAGTGTGAGAAGAAGTGGGAGCGTTTTACTCCGGAAGCCTTGAACTCCAAGACGGTGGGGATAGTCGGACTGGGTAGTATCGGGCGGGAGGTAGCGCGTTTGGCCAAAGCCCTTGGCATGAGGGTGATGGCCACCCGCCGGTCGGCCAGGCAGGTGGGGCATGCCCGATATGTTGACATAATGTTGCCGCCGGAACAGCTCAACAGGTTACTGGCGGAAAGCGACTTTGTGGTGCTGGCCGTGCCTTTTACTCCGGAAACGAGCAATCTCATCGGTAGAAAGGAGCTCCGGAAGATGAGGCCCACGGCTTGCCTGATTAATATCGCTCGCGGTGGGATAGTGGATGAGTCGGCGTTAGTCCGTGCCCTGGAGGAACGCTGGATTGCGGGGGCCGGGCTGGATGTCTTTGCTACCGAGCCTCTGCCGCCGGACAGCCGATTGTGGGAATTGCCTAATGTCATTTTCAGCCCGCATATTGCGGGTGGCACGGGAGACTACGCGGTGCGGGCCACCGAGATTTTTGCCGAGAACCTGAAGCGCTATCTGGCTGGCAAGCGATTGCTTAATGTGGTTGACAAGAAAAGAGGCTACTAGTCAGTACCATTTGACCTATATTTTGCAAAATTGATTATTTTGTTATATAATGCGGGCGTTGGTTCAGTTCAGGTTATCCATCATCTTGACTAAGGTTGACTCAGTCTCATCCAAGTGTTGGATGACCGTAGCGCAGACCAACTAATAGTGGACACAGGAGGTCATCCAATGGGTTTCGAGGACAAATCGCTCCAGTGTGTTAGCTGTGGGCGAGAGTTCACCTTCACTGCTGGCGAACAGGAGTTCTACGCTTCCAAGGGCTTGCAGAACGAGCCCAAGCGCTGCCCCGAGTGTCGCCAGTCTAGAAGGTCGGAGCGAGTGGGCAATACGGCCACTAGGCCTCCGCGGCAGATGTTTTCGGCAGTATGTGCCCAGTGCGGCAAGGAAACGGAAGTACCATTTGAGCCGCGCGACAACCGACCGGTGTATTGCAGCGACTGCTTCGGTAAGATGAGAGCCGGTAGACAAAACTTACCGACCTAACCTGGGTAGTAGCTAGCCAGGTTTCCCCACTATAGACAACGCCAGTTTCTTCACTAGAAGTCCTTTCTCAGTGAAGTCCTGTCTACTATTAGTGCCAGTCGCCAGATTGCTGACGCACGGCAGTCTGCTATCTTTGTGTCCCTTTTCTGAGAATGTGTTGACCCTATCCCCTTTATCCCCTTCCCCTAAATCTAGGGGAAGGGGAAGTGATTTTAAAGAAGGGGGGCAGAGCCCCCCTTCTTTTCATTTTCTTCCCGATTTCATCGGGATTAAGGGGGTGAGGTGATTTGTAATGGGAAGGTATCACTAATCATATGGACAAGCACACCTTATACGACTGCTTGTGGTTAAGTGGTATAATAACGGGCGGGAGGTGAGCCGTGGAAGTTACCAAGTTCGAGGTCTCTGCCGATAAGCTACGCTGGCAGTGTGACCCAGCCATCTTCGACTTTGAGTGTACCAAGGATTTAGCTCCGCTCGGTGAGTTTATTGGTCAAGACCGGGCCATTCGGGCTGTCGAGTTTGGCCTGTCAATGAACCGCGAGGGCTATAACATCTTTGTCGCTGGGCTGACTGGAACGGGCAAGACCACGGTCGTCAAAACCCATATCAAGAAGGTAATTGAGCGGCGTCAGAAGGAGAAACCCTACCATCCGGAGGACTGGTGCTATCTCCATAATTTTGCTGACCCCGACCGCCCCCAGATTCTTAACCTGCCCCAGGGTAAAGGCAAGCTCTTCCGGGACCAGATGAGTAATCTCCTGCAAAGACTGAAAGAAGAGCTGGCCAAGGCCTTTTCCAGCGAAGAGTACAAAACACAGAGAAAGAAAACCGTAGAGGAGAATCAGGCCGAACAGCAGAGGCTCTTTCAGGAAATCGGTGAGGAAGCCCAGCGCCAGGGTTTCCTCTTGGAGGTGACGGCTGTCGGTCCGGCCTTGATTCCTCTGGCGGAGGGTAAGCCCCTGTCTCAGACGGAGTACCTGGCACTGGAAGAGCCGGTCCGCCGGGAGCTTGAGGCCAGGCGCAGTGAGCTTTTGAAGAAGTTGCAGGCCACACTTGAGAAGGCCAGGGAGGTTGAGGCGCAAGCCGCGGCGAAATTGCAGACTACGGACAAATCGGTGGCTGATTTCACCGTGTCCCGTCTCTTTGCCAGCCTCCTGCCGGAGTATAAAGACTCGGCCAAAATCAGCCAGTACCTTAATGACCTCAAAGCTTTCACCCTGGACAGCCTGGATATATTCAAAGAGGGTGAGGAGCAGGTACACCCGGCCTTTGGCGTGCCCATGAGCTGGGTCATGCGGGGTCGCGACCCCTTCTTGCCCTTCCATGTCAATGTCTTTGTCGATAACAGTAGCACTGTGGGGCCGCCGGTGATTAGCGAGCCTAATCCCAGCTATCCCAACCTCTTCGGCAAGATTGAGCGGCGGTTCCTCTTCGGTGGCTACTTGAGCGACCACACCATGCTGAAGCCGGGCGCCCTGCATTTAGCCAACGGCGGCTATCTTCTGCTGGGCACCAGCGAAGTACTGACCAACCCCAATGTCTGGCCGGCCCTCAAGCGAGCCATCAAGACCAAAGAGGTGCGCATTGAGGACCCCTTTGAGCAGTTCGGCCTCATCGCTCCGCAGGGACTGAGACCGCAACCAATGCCTCTGGATGTCAAGATTGTCCTGATTGGCGACGGCATGCTTTACCAGCTACTGGCCATGTACGATGAGGAATTCTGGGAGATTTTTAAGGTCAAGGCGGATTTTAACTACGAAGTAAACCGGACCAAAGAGAATATGCTGGCCTTCGCCGCTTTCATTGGCGGCTGTTGCGAGGACTGCGAGCTTCATCACTTCGACCGCACCGGCGTGGCCCGGGTGGTGGAGTATGCCTCGCGGATGGTGGCCGACCAGGAGAAACTGTCCACCCGATTTGCCCAGATTAAGGAACTGGTGCAGGAGGCGGAGTACTACAGCCGTCAGGATGGTGCTAAATATGTCTCGGCGTCGCATGTGGACCGGGCAGTTGAGGAGAGGCGCTTCCGCCACAACCTGCCTGATGAGCGCATCGGCGAAATGATTGAGCGCGGCATGATTATGATAGACACCACCGGCGCTGTGGTCGGTCAGGTCAACGGGCTAAGTCTCTATAGCCTGGGCGATATTTCTTTCGGTAAGCCATCCCGCATAACCTGCAAGACCTTCCTGGGGCGGGGCGGTGTCATTAATATTGAGCGCGAGTCCCAGCTCAGCGGTCGCATCCATGATAAGGGTGTTCTCATTCTCGGTGGCTATCTGGGCTGGAAGTATGCCCAGGACAAGCCACTCTCCCTGTCCGCCAGCCTGTGTTTTGAGCAGTCCTATGAGGGAGTTGAAGGCGACAGCGCCTCTTCGGCTGAGCTCTATGCCCTGCTTTCCAGCCTGTCGGGGGTGCCGATTAAGCAGAACATCGCCGTTACCGGCTCGGTGAACCAGAAGGGTGAAATCCAGCCCATTGGCGGCGTTAACCAGAAGATAGAAGGCTTCTTCCAGGTGTGTAAGGCCAAGGGGCTGACCGGCGACCAGGGAGTGATGATACCGCACCAGAATCTGAAGAACCTGATGTTACGGCAGGAGGTGGTCGAGGCCGTGCGCGAGGGCAAATTCCATATCTATTCCGTGAGCACTATTGACGAAGGCATTACTGTCCTGACCGGTGTTGCCGCCGGCGAGAGAAAAAAAGACGGCACCTACCCCAAGGGCACAGTCAACTACCTGGTGGACAAGCAGTTGAAAGATATGGCCCTCAAGCTCCGCCAGTTCGCCGCCCCGGAAGAGGAGCGGAAAAAGAAATCACGGTCATCGCGGGAGAAAAATTCAGATTGATTTTGATTTCGTCTAGCCACCCAAAAGCCGGTACATCTTCTCGTAGGCCCTTTTGAAATCAGGGTCACTCTTGGCCAGCTTGTCTTTTAGCGCATCCATCCGCTCGATAAATCCTCGGCTGTCTTTATTTTAACCAGGCTGGCCCACGCCCGGGCCTTCTTCTGGAAAAGTCCGTGGATTTCAGGCATCTTCGGCAGATTCATTTGCAGAGAGGCATAGAACTCAGCATCTTCGGTGAGGACGCTTTCCGCCAGGGTGAGCAATAGTCTGTAAGTCGTCCCCCCGACTTTCTCCATCTGCTTCAGCTTGTCAAAGCTGAGCAGGGCATCAGCCGAGACCAGCGCGATAAAGTGGGCCAGCCCCAGCACCACCGCCATCATTTCATCATGTTCCTGGGGTGTCATCAAGCGCAACCCTGGCGCCCCGAGCTTCCAGGTACTGCTTGACCTTTTGCGCCAGGGCGGTCTCTTTTTTTCTGGTTGGGGTCAGAACAACATTTTGGTGGGAGAAGTCTTTCGCCCCGGGGCCAAACATCGGGTGCGTTCCCAGTACTTTCCCGGTCTTGATGTAGCGGTGCATGACTTCAACCGGCCTGGCTTTGATGGAAGTGATATCCATGATAATCTGTTCGGGGCGCAGGTAGGGCGAAAGTTGCTTCACGACTGTCTCAAAACTGTCCATCGGCACAGAGATGAGAACGACATCGGCGGTTTTGACGGCGTCCAGGCTGGTGGCTGTTTTAATTCCCAGTTGTTGTTTGACTTCCCGCAGTTTGCTTTTATTTCGGCCGATGGCCACCACATCCTGGCCGTCTTTCAACAGGAAACGGGCCAACCAGCGCCCCATCTTGCCAGAGCCGCCGATTATAGCTACTTTCATTCTTTTACCTCTTACTTAATCACCCCCTTCCCCCGATGATAATCGGGGGAAGGGGGATAGGGGGATGGGTTTCCAGACTACTTAATGGTCTTATTCGCTTTAGGATAAGAACCCAGGACTTTAAGAAAGAGCGTGCTCTGCTCCAGCTGCTCCAGTGTCTCGCGGGGCACCTTATCTTCCCGGTGCCCTTCAAAGTCAAGGTAGAAATTGTATTCCCAGGGTTTCTGGCGGGTGGGCCGGGACTCAATCTTGGTCAGGTTGATGTTTCGGGCGGCCAGCTCTTTCAGAAACTCATACAAGGCGCCGGGCCGGTGTTTGACCGAGAAAACGATGGATGTCTTGTCGTTGCCAGTCGGTGGCGAGTCCTCTTTGGCCAGAATGAAAAAACGGGTAAAATTATTCGGGTTATCCTCGATGTCCCTCGCCAGAATTTTCATGCCATAGATTTCCGCCGCCCTGGTGCTGGCAATAGCCGCACCGTCCGTGATGCCCATTTCCTTTATCATCTTGACACTGCCCGCGGTATCATAGGTCGGGATTATTTCCAGGTTCAGGTGACGGAGGAAAGCCTGGCACTGTCCCAGGGCCTGGGGGTGGGAATAGACCTTTTTTATGGAGTCCAGAGTCACTTCTGGATTGGCGATGAGGCAGTGGATAACCCGAAGCTCCGTTTCGCCGCACACCCGCAGGCTGGAGTCCAGCAGCAGGTCGTAAGTCCGGCTGATACTGCCTTCAAGTGAATTTTCAATCGGCACAATGCCAAACTGGGCCGCCCCTTCTTCCACGACCTTGAAGACATCATCGAGTTTCTCGCAAGGCTTGACCTGAATTGAACTGCCGAAAAAGCGGAAGGCGGCCTCCTCACTGTAAGCGCCGATTTCACCCTGAAAAGCCACCACCGCCCCCTGCACGCTTTTGGATATAGCAATTATTTGCTGGTAGATATTCTCTATCTCCGATGGGTTTACCTTTTCCTGGCGGGCCAGCCTTTCTATATTCTTCAGGACTTGCTGTTCTCGGGCCAAGTCCTGAATCGGCCGGCCGTGTTTCCTTTTCTCCCGCCCGATTTGTTCAGAGACTTTGATTCTTTCCGCGATAAGTCGGATAATCTGGGCATCAGTTTCGTCTATTTTCCTTCTCAATTCTTCCAGACTCATTTCAGTACCCTCGGAATTAGTCCCGCCCTCAGGGCGAAGTCGCCCAGGGTTACCGCCATCATGGCTTCCACCACCGGCACGGCTCGCGGCACGATGCAGGTATCATGCCGACCCTTGACGGTCAAGTCTTCTATCTCCATAGTCTTCAGATTGACTGTCTTCTGTTTTCGGGCGATGGATGGCGTGGGCTTGACGGCCACCCTGACCATGATTGGCATTCCATTGCTGATGCCGCCGAGTATGCCGCCGGCGTTGTTGGTCGTGGTAACTATCTTACCGCTTTTAATGGCGAAGGGGTCATTATTCTCCGAACCTCTCTTCCGGGCGGCGGCGAACCCGGAGCCGAACTCCACCCCTTTTACCGCCGGGATGGCAAAGAGGGCTTTGGCCAGGTCGCCCTCCAGCGTGTCAAAGACAGGTTCGCCCAGGCCGACCGGCACATTAAGCGCCAGCCCTTCTACAATTCCCCCAAGACTGTCCCCCGCTTTTCTGGCTTTTTCAATGGCTTGAGCCATTTCCTTGGCGGCTTCAAGGTCAGCGCACTTGAGCGGGTTCTGGTCAAGACTGTGTCTGATCTCATCCAGCTCCTTGGGCCGGGCTTTAATCCCGCCGATTTCAACGGTGTGGGCCAGAATCTCAACGCCAATCAAACGAAGCAGTTTCTTAGCCACGGCTCCGGCCATGACGAAAGTGGCGGTTATTCTGCCGGAGAACATGCCCCCGCCCCGGAAGTCATTAAAACCGCCGTATTTCATAAAGGCAGTATAGTCGGCATGGCCGGGTCGGGGCAGAAACCTGATGCTCTCATACTCGCTGGAATCAATGTCCTTGTTCCAGATGAGCAAAGTGATGGGAGCCCCGGTCGTGTGACCGTTGAAGACACCGGAAAGAATTTCGACCTTATCTTCTTCGGCGCGTCTGGTTGTGCCCGCGGCACCCGGTCTCCTTTTGTCCACCTCTCGCTGGATGTCGGTCTCAGTGAGAGCTAACCCGGCCGGGCAGCCGTCGATGACAATGCCCACACACCGGCCGTGGCTTTCGCCAAAGCTGGTTATGGTAAAGAGCTTGCCCAGACTATTGCCCATCTATCTCAACCCTCCCGCCAAGGCTTTTCAGTGTCTCCCAGAATTCAGGGTAGGTCTTGGCGACGCATTCAGCTCCCTCAATGGTAGTATCACCGGCTACCGTGCCGAGCAGGCTGAAAGCCATGGCGATACGGTGGTCACCTTGGCTATCTATCACCGCGCCGTGTGGCTTTGAGCCAGTGATAGTCAGCCTGTTTTTCTCCGCCACGACTTTCACGCCCATTCGCTCCAGGCCTTCTTTGACGGCGGCCACGCGGTCCGATTCTTTGAGGCGGGCCCGGGCGATGCCGGTAAATTCGCTGACACCATCAGCCACGGCCGCCAGAACGGCCATCGTGGGCAGGAGGTCAATGCAGTCAGTCAAATCAGCCTTTGTCGCCTTGAGTTTTGACTTTTTACTCTTACCGAATTCTGTTTGATTGTAACCGAAGCCCCCATATCCTGCAAGAAGTCGGCCAGCATTTTATCCCCCTGCAGGCTCTTCGGGTTCAGGTTGTTCACCGTGATGTCACCGGCCAAAGCCCCCAGCGCCAGAAGGTAGGAGGCCGAAGACCAGTCGCCCTCCACCGCATATCTGGCTGGCCGGTATGTTTGTCTGGCCACCTCAAATTGTCTCAGGTCTTTAGAGGCATTCACTTTTATCCCGAAGGTTTCCAGGCATTCCATGGTCATCAGGACATAGGGCTTGGACTCCAGGGGCGTGGTCAGCCTGATTGTCATCCCCTCTTCGGCGAAGGGGGCGATGAGCAACAGCGCGGAGACAAATTGCGAGCTGATATTGCCCGGTAGCTCAGTGATTCCGCCCCTTAATCTACCTCCCCTGACTATCACGCTGGCCTTTTCTGGCTGGTAGCGGCAATCCACCCCCAGTTGCTTGAGGGCCTGGAGCAGTGGTCTTATGGGCCGGACGGCGAGGGAGGGGCTGGCCTTGAGGCGGCACTCGCCGGGGACGAGGGAACAGATGGCGGTCATAAATCTTAGGGTGGCCGCCGATTCCCGGCAGAAGAGCTCTGTCTGTGGTTGCCGGAAATCACCACCGACCACCCGCCACGATTTCTTGCCTCGGCATGACCATGAACGCCAATCTTGCCCAGCACTTCAGTGGCGGCCTCGGTATCATCCGAGCTTAAGGGATGAACTATTTCGCTCTCGCCTCTCGCCAGGGCAGCGCACATCAGCCCGCGGAGGGTATAGCTTTTGGAGGAAGGCGCGGCTACCCTTCCCTGTATTTCACTTTTAGAAATTGAAGCTCTCATCTTCTTTCAGCTTATCAATTATTTGCTCAGCCACGGCATTAATGTCCAGTTTGGAGGTATTGATTGTGATATCGGCGGCCCGTTCGTAGAAGGGCTTTCTGAATTTGAGCAGTTCACGGATAGCCGCCAGCGGTTCTCGACATCAAGCAGAGGCCTTTTCCCGGCCTCTCGTAATGTCCGCTTCAATATCACGCCGGGAGGCGCCGTGAGATGAACAATTACCGCTCCTTCTTTCAGCCGGTCAATATTTATTCTGTTGAGAACTATACCGCCCCCGCAGGCAATAACGGCGTGCTTCGTTCTGGCCACCTCTTTAGTGGCCTCAATCTCAAGCTCCCGGAAGGCTATTTCGCCGTCCTCCGAAAAATCTCGGGATAGATTTCCCTGCCTTTTTCTCAATGACAGAATCCAGCTCAATGAACTTCGTCCGAGCTTTTCTGCCAGCCGTCGCCCGACGGCTGTCTTCCCCGTCCCCATAAAGCCAATCAGAGCAATATTAGTTTTCATATTTGCCTTTTCAAAAGTCTGACAGCTTCTCTTTTCATCAGCTCTACCGGGGCTTTCCGACCGGTCCACTTCTCAAAAGCCAGAGCTCCCTGCCAGACCAGCATATCTACCCCGCTTATGTTCTGGCTCCGACGGCTTCAGCCTCTCTCAGTAGCCTCGTTTTCATCGGATTATAGACGATATCATAGACAATCAGGTCGGGACTGAGCAGGTCAGCCGGAACCGGAGTCTCGTCAGTCTTGGGGCTCATGCCCACACTGGTAGCATTGACCAGATATCGGCTTTGTCCAGAGCTCTGGCTCAGATTTTCCCGATTCAGTTCCAGAGCTTTAACTTCTTTGTCGAAAGTCTGTGAAATCCGCCGGGCCAATTCCTCCGCCCAGTCCAGTTCCAGCGCTCGGTTGAGGATGACCAAGCTAGCGCCCCTCTCCGCCAGGATAAAGGAGATTGCTCTTGAGGCACCGCCGGCGCCCAGAATGACCACATTCTTTCCCTCCGGCTCAATGCCCCTTTCCAGTAAAGCCTGTAGAAATCCGGTGGCATCCGTATTGTAGCCGGTCAAAACCCCATCATCATTGACTATAGTGTTGACCGCGCCTATCTTCTCTGCCAGCGGGTCCAGCTTATCCAGGAACTGGATGACGGCCACTTTATGCGGCATGGTAACATTCAGCCCCCTGATATTCAATGCTCTCATTCCCTCAATAGCCTTGCCCAGCTCTTCGCTCTTCACCCGGAAGGGAACATAGACATAGTCCAGCCCCAGCTCCCGGAAGGCGGCGTTCTGCATTGCCGGCGACATGGAATGCTCTACCGGGTCGCCGATTAGCCCGCAGATCCTGGTCTTACCCGAAATAATGTGTCTCATACTCTCATCATCTCATAGATTCTGGCTCAGGTCTCTCACTGTTATCTGCCCCTGGGCTGATTCCTTGCCCTTCTCTATTGAGGCATAGGTGAAATCGCCGCCAACCAGCGGGCAAAGCACCCGGCTGACCACACCCAGAGGGCCCATGGCAAAAGACACCAGCCTGACTCCAGGGAATTCTGATATGAGCCGCAGGACGGTCAAATTGTCCTCCAGGCTGCGGGCGGTGGTGACCATCTTGCAATATCTGCCCCCGCTTTCAATTGCTGGCGGACTATCTCTTTCATCTCATCAAGGGACGGCGTCTTCTCCAGGTCGTGAGAGGATATCAGGCACTGCGCTCTCTTCTTGATTACCTGGACAATGTTCTCCAGGTTTTTTGTCCTAAGCTCAATATCAACAATGCTGGCGCCCAGCTCGATGGCGCGAAGCAGTTGCTCGATTCGTCTGGCTTCAGCTACCTGCCATCGGCCGCCTTCGTCGGCCATCCGGTTGCAGGCTATCCAGGGTTTCTTAATTGATTTGGCTAAGTCTTCCCAACCATCACCAATAAGGTCGATGCGGACCTCAAACAGGTCAACCAGCGGCTCGACCTCTTTCAAACCCCGGATGTCACTACTCGTGATGACGGCGCAAATTCTAGGTTTCTTCATTTCATTCAACCAAAGCCTTTTCTATCAAGGAGGGGCTTACCTCATCAGTGATGAATACTTCGCCGATGGATTTAGGTAGAGCGAACCTGAGCTTGCCCTGTAAAATTTTCTTGTCATGTTTCATCGCCTGGATTAGCTTTTCTAGTTCCAGGGTTGGGAGTTCTGTCGGCAGGCCAGCCTGGGCGATAAGGTTCTTTATTCTGGCAACTTCATCTTCAGTCAGAATACCCAGCCGGTTTGAGATTCTGGCCTCAGCCAGCATCCCGATGGCGACGGCCTCGCCGTGCCAGACTTTGAATTCTGAGACCGATTCAATAGCATGCCCTACCGTATGGCCGTAGTTCAGGATGTTTCTCAGCCCTAAATCCAGCTCATCTTTTTCCACCACTCCGGCTTTAATCTTGGCCGAGCGGGAAACAACTCTCTCCAGCACCTGGTCGTCAAGCGATTTTATTTTATCGAGATTCTCTTCAAGATAGCTGAAGAACTCCCCGTCCAGAATTACTCCGTATTTTATTATCTCGGCCAGTCCATCACTGAGCTCTCTAGGGGAAAGGGTTTTCAGGGTGCTTATGTCTGAGATAGTTAACCTTGGGTGATAGAAAGCCCCGATTTTGTTTTTTAAAAGGCCGTGGTTTACGGCCACCTTGCCGCCAATGCTGCTGTCGCCCTGCGCCAGCAGGGTGGTTGGTATCTGTACCAGCGGCACCCCTCGCAGATAGGTGGCGGCAACAAATCCGGCCAGGTCGCCGATAACCCCACCCCCCAGGGCCAGTATCGGCGTTGTCCGTTCGGCATAGAATTCGGTCAGTTCATTGTATAGTCGCCCGGCGGTCTCCAGCGATTTCTGCTCTTCTCCCTCCGGCACCTCCAGCAGGGCTACCTTGAAGCCGCTCGCGGTGAGGCTCTGCTTGAGGCTGCGGCCATATAGTTTTTTCACAGTGGGGTCGGTGATAATAACGGCTTTATCAGCGAACCCCATTTCCTTTAGCATCGGCCCGACCTGCGTCAGTAGACCGGTACCAATATGGATGTTGTAGCTACGGCGGCCCAGCCTCACCCTGATATTCTTCATCAGATGTGCCTTAGACCTTAGTTTTGCCGAGGACTCGGTGAACCCGGTTGCAGGCCTCAATGGTCTCCTTGAGCTCATCGGGCGTAATCATTTGCTGGCCATCAACCAGCGCCTCGGCCGGGTTATAGTGTACCTCAATCATCAAGCCGGAGGCACCGGCGGCGATTGCGGCGCAACTCATGTTGAAGATGAGGTCGCGGCGACCGGTGGCATGACTGGGGTCGACCATTACCGGCAAGAAGGTCTCTTTCTGGATGGCCGGGACTGCCCCCAGGTCGAGGGTATACCGGGTGTAGCTTTTGCCCTTGCCCACCGGGACAATGCCTCTTTCACACAGAATTATATCCTTATTGCCCTCGGCAGCGATGTATTCGGCGAAAGACAGGAATTCTTCCACGCTGGCGCCGAAATGCCTCTTGAAGAGCATCGGCTTACCTTTGCTGGCGGCTCTGGTCAGCAAATCCTGGTCATACATGTTCCGGGCGCCTATCTGGAGAATATCGACATACTCAGCCACGAGGTCGACCTGTGACTCGCCCCTGATTTCAGTGACCACGGGCATTCCATAGCGCTCGCCCGCCTCCCGCAGCCACTCAAGGGCCTCTCGGGCGTCCTCTTCGCCACCCGCCCCCAGCCCCTGGAAGGAGTGAACGGAAGTTCTGGGCTTGAAGACGCCACCTCTCAGCATGTGGGCTCCGGCCTTCTTCACGCCTTCGGCAATCCGGAACAATTGCTTCTTACTCTCGATAGCGCAGGGCCCGGCCATATAGACCGGCTCCTCGCCGCCAATTTCAACATCGCCTACTTTGACGGTGAAGCGTTCGGCTCCGTTCTCGAGGTATTTGCTGTATTCCCGACTTATTAGCTTGTAAGGTGTTTCAATTCTTAGCACTTCTTTCACCCCTGGTAGAACGGCCAGTCGCGCGAAATCAGCGGCGCTTTCATCGCCGATAATCCCGATGACCGTTCTAAACTCGCCCCTGGAGACATCGGCTCTGAGGCCGAACCTCTTAATTTCCTTGATTACCTCGGCTACCTGTTCCGGTGTAGCGCCGGTCTTCATGATAATCATACTGTCCTCCTGTTTTAGAGTGGTCTAAAATTAAAGAACCCTCCGCTTGGGAGGGTTCTTTAGTAGCCTACTTTAACTTATACCGTAACCTTAAGACAGCGTGTCACAACCTCCCAAGCGCGCCCGGCGCTCCGGAAATGCGAAGTAGTAATAATACCACTGGGAGGCAATATAACTTGACATGCTTCTTACCTTTTGAAGACTAGTCTAGCATAATGAGGGAGGCTTGTCAACTGAGATTCAAAACTAACCCCGGTAGTGTCGGGTGAACCAGACAAAAAAGCCGGTGCCGATTAACCCCATAATCGCCCCGAAATAGAATACCCAGCTTACATCCACGGCATCGGCAATCCCGCCGGAGATGATTGGCCCCAGCGCCATCCCGATGCCCATCGCCAGATAAAAGACGGACATCGTGGTGCCCATGCCAAACTTGCGGCCTTCTTCCACCACGAGGGCGGTCGCTGCCGGCATGGAAAGCGCCGTGCCGATTCCCTGAATCAATAATACGACTAATAGCTGGACAAAGTTTCCGGCTAAGACTATGGCCACCATGAGAACAGCGCCCAGTATACCACCAAGTATAGTCAGAGTTTTCCGGCTGAATCGGTCGGCGATGAAGCCGCCCAGAGGCGTAGCCACGGTCACCGAGAGGATATTGACAGTCAGCAGTATCCCGATGAGGCTGGTACTCATGCCAAGGCTGGCGGCAAAGATTGGCAGGAAGGCGGCAATGCCGCCAGTGCCTAAAGCCTGTACCAGCCGGAAACTGAAAAGTCCTTTCACCACACCACTGCTGAACTCTTTAAAAGACAGCAGGGGTGGCATATCTTCCTTCGCCTCCCGGCGAGCGGCTTCCGGCAGGAAAAGGAAGGCGATAGTGGCGGCCAGCAGATTGAGGCCGCCCATGGTCAGGAAGGTAACAGTCATGCCGAAGTGTTCGGTGAGGATGCCGCCCATAAGAGGGCCAAAGCCAAAGCCACCGAAAAAGGTGGCGTTAGCGTAACCCATCCACTTCCCCTCCTCGCCTTCCGGGGCAAGGTCACCGAGATAAGCCATGGCGATGGGGATGGTTACCGCCCCGGCCAGTCCTTGAACCAGGCGTACCAGAGCCAGATGAGCCGGCGTATGGGCAAAGACATAACCCAGGGAAACGAGGGAGTAGGCTACCAGCCCAACAGTGAGAAATATCTTTCGTCCCCTGCGGTCGGACAGTCGGCCAGCGATGGGAGTGGCGATACTGTTGGAGGCGAAATAGGCGGCGACGATAATCCCCAGCCAGATGCCGGTAGCCCCCATGTCTTTCACATAAAGGGGCAGCAGTGGTGAGACTATCCCGATGCCCAGTGTTGAGGAAAAGACACAGAGACCCAGGATTGGGAAAACTTTCCTTATCATCGGCGTAATAGGGCATTATAAATCTTTGCCCTTGCCTGGGCAAATGACAGGGTGTAGATACCGCAAATTAGAGCTAGTATAGTAGCTATGAGTAATGGTAGGCCCCACGTAAAACCATTTGATGCCTACTCATCACCTAGCTAGCGGTATTACCGGTAAATCAATATACGAAGCATAGCCTGACTGATGAAATATGGTTTGCATGGCCGGAATACCTTTGGCATCTTCCCCAAAAGGATTGCCCGTATTCATGTTGCGCTCGAATCGAGGAAAATTGCTGCTAGTAATATCTATTCGAATACGATGTCCCTTGCCAAAGAGATTACTGGTCGAGGACATATCAATCAGGTACTCATAGATTTCACCCGGGGTTACTGGCTGGGGTTTAAGAATCGATTTCCTATATCTGGCCCGGATACAGCCTTCCGCCACATTGATGGCCATTCCGTTTGGATGAACATCAATCATTTTCACGAAAAAGTCAGTGTCTTTTGTGGAGGTAGAGGCAAAAAGATGAAGTTTCAGCGGACCGGTAATCTCCATCTCCTCTTTTAGTTCAGGTGTTGTGTAGCACAGTACGTCATTACGTTTCTCGATAAGAGACTGGTCCTGTGGGCCCGCGGCCTGGTTGAGGTCTGGATTAAGTCTGCCGCCTCTGGTGGGTACGGGATCATGTGGATTATATACATAGATATCCGGTGATTCCGTCCCTGGTTCCTCCCGGCTAAATACGCCGTCACCGCCGGCGGAGTTGGCATGGCCTCGGCTGCGGAGATAAAAACGCTGCCACTGGGTCTCTGGCAAAGGCCAGGTGACAGCATTGCTCCACCTTTTCCGTCCCATGACAAAGTAACGGATAGGCACAAGATACTTACTCTCCATTCCTCTTAAGTATGTATTAAAAAAGTCGATATGCCGGCTCGTGGCAAAAGCACCCGCCCCGGAACCATACGGGCCAAAATTGAGCGCCCCGATGAAGTTGTGGAGCCTTGACCCATGAACCCAGGGCCCCATAAGCACGTGCTGCCCTTCCCGAGCAATTTGCGAGCCTCCTTTCTCTCTCATCTTGAGGAAATTGAGGAGGGTCTGTCCCGGGCTCATATCATACCAGCCGCAAGAATGCATAATTGGGACTTTTACTTTTTCATAGGGCCAGAAGAGTTCTTCTTCGGACTTTATTCCTTTCAGGTTATCATCACTGAAGCGTCTCATGAACCCTTCCTGTAGTCCTTCAAACTTAAAATACGGTATGTCTTTAATCGGCAAAAAGTTGCATACTTCCTCGAAATTGTTCATGGCATATCTGACATTCGCCAGCGCCTTGGAGACGTCTTTCCCCTGTTTGGCCATTTTAGCGACCATATCAAGGGCCATGTTCGCAAACCAGCTTATGGCCGTTTCCAGCTCTTTGACTCCGCTCATTCCGGATTCACCTAGCATACCGGCCGAGATGACATGAGGAGCGATGGCTTTTAGATGGGGTGGAGCTTCTATTGCGGCTTCCCACTGGTTCCGCCCAAGATATGAGGCACCTACCATACCGATGTTCCCATCGCACCAAGACTCGGCGGCCACGTTTTCTATTGTGTCGTACCCATCTTTGCCCTCCGGCGCTCCGGGTGCAAATTCGCCTTCTGAGGTAAATCTGCCTCTGGTGTCTTGTATCACCACGGCGTATCCGGCAAAAGCCGCTTCTATCGGTGATAGATAATCACTGCGAGCGGAAGGCACTTTATCATACGGTGTTCGCACTACAATGGCCGGGTGTTTTTCATTATCGTCCGGTCGGTAAACATCAGCCCGTAACGTCACCCCGTCGCGCATTTTCATAGGGATATTTCGGTCCACACGAATTGAATTCACCATTTTCTCCTCCTTAATTATTTAGATAACGATTTCTAAAGCTCGCGGTCAAATACCTATCCGCACGGGGTCATCTAGCCCTGAGAATATTACCTCACAAATGCTCATTTAACCACACGAGTAAATCTCTTAGCAATCCCTATTTCTGGCTTGCTTTGTATCCTGGCAAGATCGGACTTTACTACTCACAAATAATGGATCCGGGGAAAAGGCTTATTTCATAAGAGCCTTCTTCTTCGCCGCATCTATCCACTATATAAAGAGCGTCCCTGTGGCTCTACACGCTGACTTAGCCTAAGGGTAACCGGATGAACGCAGCGCGCCTCGAGGGAGGACTACCCGTTCGAACCGTTGCCTGTCCTACTGGACGACAACCCGCACCCTACCGAGGTTCTGGATCCGAGCAAAGCGAGTTTTGAAGTCGCCTTGCCGCTGTGAGGTGGCCCGAAGCGCCGGGAAGTAGGTGCCGGGCTTGGAGAAGGCATAGGTGGTCTTCAGGGTCACACGAGAAAACGACGAGTTGCTGTCGTCGAACTGCTCGGCGACCGGATAGTCGCCAGCGCCCTCGAAGTCCCATTTCGCGGCCACCACCGTGCCGGTGCCCGGCGGCACCTCGATGACCGCGGTGAACTCGACGGTCTCGCCGACCGCGACCTCGGCTCGCGCGCCGCCATTCGCTTTCACCGTGACCACCGGCTGGATGCCCTTGCGCTCCGCGGCTGTCGGCGGCACCTCACTTGACCATCCACCATCTTGTAGGTAGTGCTCGGCGGGGGCGCCAAACCCTTCTCGACCCAGTCGCTCAGGTCGCGCAGCGCTTGCTGCACGACGCCAGTGTAGTTGATGACGCGGGTTGTCGCCACCGGCCGGCGATCGCCCGGCATAACCGTCGGTGCCGTATGCATGGCATTGTCGACGAACCAGAGCCTGTAGTGGTCGTCGAGACGCGGCCCCAGCGCGGCCTGTACTTGCGTGCGGTACCAGTCCGCCTGCCAGGGGAAGGCGGCCTCGTCCATCAACGACTCAACCACGATCATTTTCCCTGCGAACCGACCGGTCTGGATGGAGCCCATGGCATACCGGGCGTAGCGCAGACCCAGCAGCGCGGGTCGCTGCGGGTACATCGGTTGACCCGCGACCCTGAACTGGTCCCAGACATAGTAGTCAGGCGACGGGATCTGGTGGCGGTGATAGGTCTGGGCGGCGAGATACGTCCCGTTGTCGATCAGCACTTCGTCGCCGGCCTTCATTTTAACCAGCTCCCGGAAGTTCGCCTCGCCAAACCCAACCATCACCAGGTCGCCGACCACTCCGGCGATGTAGAGCACGTGCCCAGCGGCTGCGCCGCTCGTTAAGGTCATGGTGTTCCCCTGGAGATTCCCTTCCGGCATTTTCTCGAGCTTGACTGCTGCCGGCATCTCCCCCTCGCTGTCAGCCAATCTCGCTGGCATCGATACCATCGTGCCCAATGCGGTAACCTCCTTGGTCTTCACCACCTTACTGATCTTCGCCTTGTGCTGGACCCGTTCGCGCAAGAGGGACTCGGGAGGGTTCTGCGCCGAGGTAGCCCGGAACCGTCCAGAAGTCCTTGAAGTACTCGGGGTCCCACTTGAGCATGTTGTCCAGGAACATGGCCAAGATCCCCGTGTAGGCAAGCGCGATCCTTTCGTAGCTGAACCACGCCCGTGGCGGGAACCCCATCCGGGTCACCTCGGCGAGCGCTTCACGCTCCTCGGTGTTCAGACCGCTATACATGTCGCCGCTGCCGCCGGGCTCCAGTGCGTCAACGATGGCGGGGAACTTGTCGCGCAGCACTCGGATGGCATGACCCTGCACCGTGAACATGTAGGGGATGCTCATGGGCGATCCTTGAACGAATGGCACCCCGCCGTCCCAGACGCCGGGACAGTTCTCCAGACAGGCGAATGTCCTGTAAGCTCCGCCGCTGCCGCCATAGGCATAGCCATAGGGGCGGTGCGCGCCGTACATCTCGGCAGCCAGCACCCGCGAGTACCTGGCCGCTGCGGCACTGGCTCGATAGCCGGTGATGGTGGTGTCATCGCCAGGGAACATGACCGTCCGTGCCCTGGTTCGACTCCACGAGGTAGGCGCCGCTCTCTATGGCGAAGGGAATCGGGTCAGCCAGTGTTGTGGCCGCCGGCGGCATTAATCGCAGCAGTCTCTATGCCCGAAACCGGCAAGAGCATGTGGAAGAACCGTCCTTCGTAGCGTTCCGCCGGCGGGAAGTAGAAGGAGAACCGACATTCGGTGCCTTTGAACCCGCCATGGACATAGCGATGGCGGACCGGCTTGTCCCGCCACTCGTCGATATCCACATACGGCGCGTCGTACATCGGGTCCCTCGATCCAGCAGGCCCACCCATCGTGCTCATCTTATCCATTCTATAAACCTCCCTTACAAATGCTCGTTCAACCAGGCAAGTAAATCCCTTTGCACCTCATCCCGGTTAGTCTCGTTCAACAGTTCATGGTGTGCTCCCGGGTATATTTTGAATGTAATGTGCCGTATACCCAACGCTTGATAGCGGCCCACAAGAATTTTTACCGAAGTTGCATTATCTCCCCCCGCCGGATCTTGGTCACCGGAAATCACATAAATTGGCAGGTCTTTGGGGATGCGGGCTTCGTTCTCTGGCTTCCAACCTTCTCGCATCGCTCTAAGCATATCGGCGACAAACCCGCGCGTAAAGGTGAAGCCGCACCACGGGTCGTCAATATATTTCTGCACTTCAGCTTTGTCCCGGGTAAGCCAATCAAATTGCTGGAGGGTGCGCGGGCCGGCTGGCCTCTGGTGTTCCTCCCTGGGTTTTGCCTCGAGCTTTGAAATGACCAGGTCTAGGTCTGGTCTCGCTCCGGATGACCCGCAAAGCACAACGCCCTTGAGCCCACTGCCCCATCGCTGGATGTAATGCTGAGATATCAATGACCCCATACTGTGACCAAAGAGAAAGACTGGCAAGCCCGGATTTTCCTTTTTGATAATATCGGTAAGTTGTTTGGCGTCTTTGACGATTCCGTTCCAGCCATCCTGACCGGCAAACCCCGCGTTCTCCATGGTTACGGCAGTCTTCCAATGGCCGCGGTGGTCGTTGGCATAGACTATGTAGCCGGCTCTATTGAGGAATTTAGCTGGACGTTCATAGCGTAGGCTGTGTTCCGCCCCGCCGTGGGCGATCTGTACCACGGCTTTGGGCTGTACCCCTTGCGGCGGCACCCATTTGCGCACAAAGATCTTAAATCCATCCGGATCGGTAAAGGTGAATGTGGTGTCCAGCATCGGTTGTGCCAAGGTATAACCTCCTTTGACGAATTAGTAGGTTAATGAACCGCTTATTATTACCTGAGAAATTGGTGTTCTGTCAAGCCTCTTATGCGAAGTAGGAGCATAGCGATGCATTGGGACTCCAAGAGGGGCATCCGCCCTCCAAACCTACGAAAAGGGGGGCGTCTAAGAGTCCCGACTGGGCGGGACTCTTTTTATTTTATCTTCCCGATTTCATCGGGATACAGGGGGTGAGGTTACTATGATTGCACTTCCGCCTATTGATTGGTATAATATGCCTTACAGAGATGGACTGGAGCCAATTAAGGCATTGGTGGTCACAAAACACATAGTCCTTCCAGAGGGAAGGATAGACCTGAGTAATGGACAGTGTTAAAGCCTCTCGTCCTTAAGCTGGGTGGGAGGTTTTCGTTTGGTAAATGAGGGGTTGAGAAATGGCGGTCGGTAAGAACCAGAAAACAGATAAAGAGGCAAAGCTGGAAACAATGCGGCATTCGGCTTCCCATGTGATGGCCGAAGCTGTGCTGTCGATTTTCCCCGAAGCCAAGTTCGGCATTGGTCCGGCGATTGAAAATGGCTTCTACTACGATTTTGACCTGCCCCGCTCGCTGACCGCCGAAGATTTGCCGATTATTGAGAAGAAAATGAGTGAAATCGTTGCCTCAGACTCGCCTTTTATCCGGGACGAGGTGACCAAGACCGAGGCCCGCCGCATATTTGCCAACCAGCCCTATAAACTCGAACTGCATTGAAGAAATCCCGGATGAAAAAGTTTCTGTTTATCGGCAGGGTGCCTTCACCGATTTGTGTCGCGGCCCCCATGTCAAATCGACCGGCGAGATAAAGGCATTTAAACTGCTCAATGTGGCCGGCGCTTACTGGCGGGGCGATGAAAAACGTCCCATGTTGCAGAGAATATACGGCGTGGCCTTTGACACTGAGAAGGCTCTGGCGGAACATCTGAAGAGGCTGGAGGAAATAGCCAGGCGCGACCACCGGAAGCTGGGCACAGAGCTTGACCTCTTCAGCCTGCACGAGGAGGCCGGGGCGGGGCTGGTTCACTGGCACCCCAAGGGAGCAGTGATACGCAGGGTTATCGAGGACTTCTGGAAGGAGGAGCACGCCAGGCGGGGTTATGACCTAGTCTATACTCCGCACATTGCTAAAGTCGGTCTGTGGCAGAAAAGTGGGCATTGGGAGTTCTACCGCGAGGATATGTATAGCCCGATGAAGATAGACGAGCAGGAGTATGTCTTGAAACCGATGAACTGCCTTGGCCATATCCTCATCTACAAGACCAGACTGCGCAGTTACCGTGATTTACCTATGCGCTATGCTGAACTGGGCACGGTCTATCGCTACGAGCGTTCCGGTGTTCTGCATGGCCTTTCCCGAGTCAGAGGCTTTACCCAGGACGATGCCCATATCTTCTGCCGCTTCGACCAGCTTGAAGATGAGGTGGTGGGGGTGGTGGATCTAGCCTGCTTTATGATGAAGACCTTTGGCTTTGAAAAATATCAGGTCTATCTGGCGACCCGACCAGAGAAGTATGCCGGCACCAATGAGCTCTGGGACGAGGCTACCGAAACATTAAAACGAGCTCTGGCCCGTCTCAATATGGAGTACGAGGTCGACCCCGGTGGCGGGGTGTTTTACGGCCCCAAGATAGATATCAAACTGGAGGATGCCCTGGGGAGGGCCTGGCAGGGCCCCACCACTCAGGTAGATTTTAATCTGCCTCAGCGCTTTGATGTTACCTACATTGGTGAAGATAGCCGAGAGCATCAGGTCGCCATGGTGCACCGCACCGTGCTGGGCAGTATGGAGCGCTTTCTGGCCTCACTCATTGAGCATTATGCCGGTGCTTTCCCCGTCTGGCTGGCGCCGGTTCAGGTGACGGTAATTCCGGTGGCGGACCGCCATCTGGACTATGCGCATCAGATAGAGGCAGGAGCTGAGAAATGAAGGTGTGCGGGTGAAAGTGGATGAGCGCTCGGAGAGGATGAACCTCAAAATCCGTCAGGCGCAGTTAGAAAAAGTACCGTATATGCTGGTCATTGGCGATAAGGAAGTAGCCAGTGCCACCGTCTCTGTCCGATTGCGCACCGGTGAACAGTTGCCCTCCCAGTCTATTGGTGACTTTAAGAGCAGTATCAAGAGGATTATTGCCGAGAGAGCGGGCGAGCTACGCCTGTAATTTGATTACTACGCAGGAATATGATATAGTTTGTCTTCGCAACAGTCTGGCAGTAAAAGGAGGTAGGTTAAGTATATAATTAAGAAACTTCGTGTCAACGAGGAGATAAGGGCCAGAGAAGTTCGCCTGGTCGGCGAAAAGGGCGAACAGCTCGGCGTCATGCCCTTGTTCCAGGCGAGGGAAGTGGCCAAGGGTCAGGGCCTGGACCTGGTCGAGGTCGCTCCGACGGCCGTGCCGCCGGTGTGTCGCCTGATGGACTACGGCAAGTTTAAGTACGAGCAGGCGAAGAAGGAGCGTGAGGCCAGGAAAAGCCAGAAGATTGCGCTCTTGAGAGAGATTCGGCTACGACCCAAGATTGGCGACCATGATTTTGAGGCCAAGGCCAGGACGGCCAGGAAATTGCTGGGTGGTGGGGATAAGGTCAAGGTCACGATATTGTTTAGAGGGCGTGAAATCACCCACCCTGAGCTTGGCTGGAAACTGTTGCAAAGGATGGCGGAATCGCTGAAAGAAGTAGCCACGGCTGATGGGCGGCCGGCAATGGAAGAGAGAAGGATGCATATCGTTCTCTCGCCGACGGTTACCCAGAAAGCTAAGCCAAAAGTCAAGGAAGAGGTGAAGGGGTCCTGAAAAATGCCTAAGATGAAGACTCATAAAGGAGCACAAGCCCGCTTCCATGTCACGGGTAGCGGCAAAATTATGCGCACCAAGATTGGGAAAAGCCACCTGCGTATGCGCAAATCAAAGCGGACCAAGCGTCTCTTTGACGCCAAGCTGCCGGTGAGTCCCGGTTATAAGGCCCGTTTGAAGAGCCTGCTACCCTATGCACTAAAGTAAGAGGAGAACTACCTTGCCGCGAGCCAAAAGCAGTGTCAGCCAGCATCATCGTCATAAGAAAGTACTGGCCTTAACCAAGGGGCACCGGGCCACCAGCCACAAGCTGTACCGCCGTGCCCATGAGTCTATGCTTCATGCGTTGAGCTATGCTTACGCCCACCGTCGGGAGCGCAAGGGCGATTTCCGCCGACTGTGGATTAGCCGGATTAATGCCTTGACCCGCGCCCACGGATTGACCTATGGCCAGTTCATCAATGGTCTGAAGCAGGCGGGAATTGAAGTCAATCGGAAGATGCTGGCCGATATGGCGGTCAAAGAACCGGAGGCCTTTGCCCATCTGGTAACCCTGGCCAAGAGTAAAGTTCAAGGTGGCTAGTGCGATAGTGGGATTGTTTTAGTAAGGGGAGAGGAAAAAAGGGTGAGGGGTTAGTAAACGACCTCATAGTTTTGGTTGACAAACTAGGTTTCTTGTGTTAGACTGCCAGCAAAAGTTGGATGTGATTGGTATGTCAGATATAGCCTCCCGCCGGTTTAATGCCAACTTCATATTTCCGGAGCGTTAAAGGCGCTGGGGAGGCTTTGGCATAATAACTCGGGTCGGTAAGGCAAGAACTGGAATAGAAAGCAGAGAAGAACCCTCCCCGGCGGAGGGTTCTTTTTGGTAGGCTGACTGAAGGGTGGAATATGCTGAAGGAACTGGAAGAACTGGAGTCCAAGGCACTAAAGGAGCTTGGTGGCCTGAGCCAACCCAACGAGCTTGAGTTGTGGCGGGTTCGCTATCTGGGCAAGAAAAGCCAGCTCACCGGGATGCTCCGCAGTCTGGCCGGCCTGCCTCTTGAGGAGAGGAAGGCTGTTGGCGCACGGGCCAATGAGATTAAAGCTAATCTGGAGGACAGTTTCAAGGCAAAAAGAGCAAACCCTTCGTGAGGCACAGTTAGCCCAGGCCAGGAAAGAGGCAATAGATATTACTCTGCCCGGTTATCCTTTCCCGGTAGGTCGTTTGCATCCGATTACTCAAACCCTTCATGAAATATGCGACATATTTGTCTCGATGGGCTTTCAAGTAGTGGAGGGACCGGAGGTAGAGTGGGACTATTACAATTTTGAGGCGTTGAACATGCCAGAGGAACACCCGGCACGTGATAGCATGTCAACATTCTGGGTTGATTTAGAGTAAAGAGAGCATAGAAAAGCCGATGCTGCTGCGTACGCACGGCACTGCGATTAGCGCCAGAGTTGTTGAGACGATGAAGCCGCCGATAAGAACGATTGAGCCAGGCAAAGTCTACCGCTATGAGGCAACTGATGCTACCCATTTAAGCATGTATCATCACATTGATGGTCTGGCGGTAGATAAAGGCATTACTATGGCCGACCTGAAGGGGACACTCTATGAATTTGCCCGTCGTTTCTTTGGTGAGGACAGGAAGGTGCGTTTCCGCTGTGATTACTTTCCCTTTGTCGAGCCCGGGGTCGAGATGGCTATTGATTGCGCTGTCTGTGGTGGCAAAGGTTGCCGCCTGTGCGGGAACAGCGGCTGGATTGAAATACTGGGAGCGGGAATGACCCACCCTGATGTGCTCAGGCGCGGAGGTATTGACCCGGAGGTCTATACCAGCTTTGCCTTTGGTATGGGCTTGGAGCGTATGCCGATGCTGCGCTACGGGATTGATGATATGAGGCTATTCTATGGTAGCGACCTTAGGTTTTTAAGGCAGTTTTAAACATGAAAGTTTCACTGAAGTGGCTTAAGGAATATGTAGATATTAACTTGCCTCCGGCGGAAGTCGCCAGCCGACTGACCATGGCGGGCCTGGAGGTCAAAGGGATGCAGGTCATCGGCGGTAGCTGGGACAATATCGTTGTCGGCCAGATACTGGCCATTAACCGCCACCCCAATGCCGACCGCCTTAGCCTGCCGACGGTTGACCTGGGCACGGAACAGGCTACCGTGGTCTGCGGTGCGCCGAACCTAAAACTTGGTGATAAGATAGCCTTTGCCCGTGTTGGCGCCCAACTCATTGATGGGCATACCGGCGAGGTAGTCCGCCTGAAATCGGCCAAAATCCGGGGTGTTGCCTCCAGCGGTATGGTCTGCTCGGAAAAGGAGCTGGGCATCTCGGATAAGCACGAAGGTATCATGGTCTTGCCGGCGGATGCGCCGGTGGGGATGCCCCTGGCTGACTATCTAGGCGATGTCATTTTTAACCTGGAGGTAACGCCGAACCGCCCCGATTGTCTCTCGGTGATTGGTATCGCCCGGGAGGTGGCGGCTCTGACCGGACAGAAGATGCGCCAGCCTGAAGTGAGTTATAGTGAGGTGGAACCTCCCGTTGGTCAGCAGGTGGCGGTGGAAATCGTGGCTCCGGATTTGTGCCCCCGGTATTGTGCTACTCTCATCAAAGGGGTGAAGATTGCCGAATCGCCGTCCTGGATGCAGCAGCGGCTCCTCGCCGGTGGCATGCGCCCGATAAATAACATCGTGGATATTACCAACTATGTCATGCTGGAGTACGGGCAGCCCCTGCACTCCTTTGATTACGAGCGAATTCGGGGCAGGAAGATTATCGTGCGCCGGGCGAAAAGCGGGGAGAAGATGTTTACCCTTGATGGGACGGAGCGAGAGCTTTCCCCGGATATGCTGGTGATTGCCGATACTGAGCGGGCAGTAGCCGTGGCTGGGGTGATGGGTGGGGCCAACAGTGAAGTCGCTGATAGCACCACTTCAATACTATTGGAGGCCGCCAGTTTCAACCCGGCCAGCATCCATTACACCGGTCGGACGCTGAATTTACCCAGCGAGGCCTGTATGCGCTTTGAGCGCGGGATTCGTCCCGAGTTGACCATACCGGCCCTCAGGCGGGCCACTCAGCTAATCGCACAACTGGCTGGTGGCGAGGTGGCTAAGGGGGTGGTTGATGCTTATCCCGGGAAGCGGGAGCCAGAGGCGATTTCTCTGACCACCGGTGAGGTTAAGCGTGTCCTGGGTGTTGAGTTCAGCCGCGACCAGATAGTGCAGACATTAACCTCCCTGGGTTTTGAATGTCAGGCTCGCTCAGCCACCGAGGTTCTGGTGACGCCACCCTGGTGGCGCAGTGATGTCCATCTGCCGGTCGACCTGGTGGAGGAAGTGGCGCGCATTACGGGCTATGATAAGATTCCCACCGGTATGCTCAGCCAGTCGATACCCCGCCAGAACCCATCGCCCATCCTGAAGCTGGAGCGGGAGGTCAGGCAGCGCCTTACGGGTTACGGTTTCCAGGAAGCCATTTCGCCTTCCTTAGTCAGTCTGGAGATACTCAGGAAGCTATCGCCGGAGTCTCGTGAGGTTGAGCCAGCGCCGCTCCGCCTGTCCAATCCCATGAGCGCCGAGCAGGAATACCTCCGCCCCAGCCTGCGGGCCAATCTGCTGGCCGTTCTGGCGGCCAACCGGCGGTTTGAGGAGGGCGGCATCCGGCTTTACGAACTGGGCAAGGTATATGTCCCGCGACCCAAAGACCTGCCCGAGGAGCGCTCGGTGCTCTGCGGCGTCATCAGCGGGCCGAAGATTGAGAAGTGGTGGCGGGGTGGGGAAGAAGCCGCCGACTTCTTTGAAGCCAAGGGTGTGGTGGAAGGCTTGCTCCGTCAGCTTGGCGTTGAGGCCAGTTTTGAGCCTGGCTCGGACGAGAGTTTGCACTCCAGCCAGCAAGCGGTGGTAGTTATTGATGGTAAGAAACTGGGTGTGGTCGGCGAACTGCACCCCAAGGTGCGGGAGAATTTTGAAATTGCTGAGCCGGCCTATCTCTTTGAGATTGACCTGGCGGCTCTGGTGCCTTTCACCGCGGTTCAAAAAGCATTCAAGCAGATTCCGCGGTTCCCGGCTGTGGTCAGGGATATTGCTCTGGTGGTGGGGGCTGAGATAACCCACCGGCAGGTGCGGGACATCATCCGGACTTTCTCTCTGGTGGAGGGGGTGGCCCTTTTTGATGTCTATTCCGGCGAGCCGGTGCCGGCCGGCAAAAAATCCCTGGCCTACCGCATTACCTTCCAGTCGCCCACCCAGACCCTGACGGACGAAGAGGTCAATAAAGTCCTAAAGCAGATTCTGGACAAGCTTTCCCGCGAAGTCGGCGCCGCTCTGCGGAGTTAGTCGCCGGCTTAGGGGGTGAGGTTGGCTAAGGGCACCAACAGGATGATGTATAGTGGGGTTGAGTAGGGGTGTTGGAACTACCTGTTTTCCCTCAGGTACCTTTCGGCGTAGATAGCGGCGGTGGCGCCATCGCCGGCAGCCGAGATTGTCTGGCGAATGGAGTTGGAGCGTATATCACCGGCAGCCAGGATGCCCGGCACACTGGTCTCCATCTTCTCATTGGTGATGATATAGCCGTTTTCATCCAAAGGTAGAAGCCCTTTCAGATAGGCGGTGTTGGGCTTGAAGCCGATGGCCACGAAAACCCCGCCTATTTCCAGATTAGATTTTTCACCCGTCACCACATTGCGGAGCTTAAGACTTTTGACCGTGTCGGCGCCGTCAATACTCTCCACTACGGTATTCCACAAGAACTTCATCTTGGGCTCGGCGAAAGCCTGCTCCTGCACAATAGGGGTGGCCCGCAGTTCCTGCCGGCGGTGGATGACGAGCACGCTGGAGGCAAATTTGGCCAGCTGGAGTGCATCGTAAAGGGCGGCATTGCCGCCGCCAACCACCGCTACCGGCAACTCGGCAAAAAGGGCGGCATCGCAGGTGGCACAGTAAGAGACCCCGCGGCCAGTGAACTCCTGTTCCCCGGGGACGTCCAGAGTCTGCTCTTTTGAGCCGCTGGCAATGATTATCGCCCTGGCGGTGAAATCGCCCTCGTTGGTCTTGACAATTTTTAGTTTCCCGCTGGCATCAAGAGCGGTCACTTCACGCCGTCAATGTCTTCAGCCCAAACCTGGTGGCCTGCTGGTGCATGAGCTGGGTCAGTTCGTAGCCGCTAATACCCTGGGGAAAGCCGGGATAATTCTCCACCAGCTCGGCATTCACGATTTTGCCGCCAATCATCTCCTTTTCAATCAGAAGACTCTTCAGCCGTGACCGGGCGGTGTAAATACCGGCGCTCAGCCCAGCCGGCCCTCCGCCAATAATGATAATGTCATATTCTTGACTCATATCTTTCACCCTTTTCAAGGGGGGTTAACCAATGTCACCCCCTCTATCCCCCTCTCCTTCAAAGAAGAGAGCGAAGTCCCTCTTGAACACCCCTTGCTGGGCAGAACTACCTGCCGTACCAGCCTTTGCCCTTGAGCATACCGCGCACATAGCCCGCTTGGCCGATGTGCTGGAGGTCATTGATTACCGAGATGAGGCGCACCTCGACCGTGCCTGTTGTCCCCAGTGTTGGGCTCTTGACTTCTCGCTTGAGGTCAGCCTCGGAAAGCCGCTTTGTCAGGTACTCCCGAGTCCGCTCAGATACGGCACGGTAGTAGTCCAGCAGGGTCTGGCTGTCAGGTGCGCGGAATGCCGCGGCTTGCTCGGTGGTATGCCCGAAACCGGTGTCCCTGGGGTCAGGCTCGCGGTTGAACCGGGCATACCACTTATCTCGAATCCAGAGTTGCTCTTCGCCAAACAGGTCCGCATTCATCCTGTCTTGGCTTCGCGTTAAGTGCCATACTAGCCACCCGATGCTGTTTGACTCTCGTTTGGGTTGGTGGTTGAGGTCTTCCGCAGTTAGGCCGTTGAGCACTTGCTCCAGCTCCTGTTGCTTGCGGGAGAAGATGTCTAATGTGAACTCTTGCCATTTCATTACAGACTGCTCCTGTTCTGAATCTATTTACCCGCCAGGGCGGTGTCCAGAATACGCTTTAGCTCGTTTTTGGGTCGGAAGCCAACCAAATGTGATACGGGCTGTCCCTTCTTGAAAACAAGGAGGGTTGGGATGCTCATTACCTTGTATTTCGTGGCCGTCTTCGGGTTCTGGTCAACATCTACCTTCACAAACTTGACACGCCCGTCATACTCCTTGGCCAGCTCCTCCACTATTGGCGCTACCATCAGGCAGGGTCGGCACCAGGTAGCCCAGAAATCGACTAACACCGGCTTGTCCGCTTTTAAGACCGATTGGTCGAAATTACTGTCCGTTATCGCTACCGGTTGGCTCATACTTTCCCTCCTTGATTTTCTGCCAGACATTCTGGTCTGAGGCTCGCTTGGCCAGGCCGATGGCGTTTTTGATGGCGGTAGCCCGACTCCGCCCATGCGCGATGATGATATTGCCGTTTATCCCCAGCAGGCTAGCGCCACCGTACTGCCGGTAGTCCATTCTGTTGGATAGCGAGGCTAGCCCTCCCTCAACCAGCAATTCTCGACCCCGCAGGTGATAGGCCTTGGACAGGGTCTGTCCCAGATGGCGCAGTTTGAGGAAGGTGTCCCCCAGACCCTCCAGGGTTTTCAGAACGATATTGCCGGTAAAGCCGTCGGTCACAATCACATCGACCGTACCTTTTGATATATCGTGGCCTTCAACATTGCCAATGAAGTTCAACTTGGTCTCTTTGAGCAACTGGTAGCTTTCTTTAGCCAGCCGGTTGCCTTTGCCCTCCTCTTCGCCGACATTGAGCAGACCCACCCGTGGTGAACTCAGCCCGAAGACCTCCCGGGCGTAGATGCTGCCAATCTGGGCAAACTGCACCAGATGACCCGGGCGGCACTCAACATTGGCGCCAGAGTCAATGAGGAGCGTGGGGGTAGTGTTGATGTTGATGATGGTGCCGATGGCCGGGCGGTCGATGCCTTCAATCTTGCCCAGGCCAACCAGCGCCGAGTAAAAGACGGCGCCGGTGCTGCCCGCCGAGACAAAAGCTGAGGCTGAGCCGTCTTTGACCAGATTGGTGCCGACCACTATTGACGATTGTGGCTTGCCCTGGACGGCTTCAATGGGTGATTCATCGAACCCAATCACCTGGCTGGCGTCAACAATGGTGATTCCCAGCTTATTGAGATAGCGACCAGCGAGCACGGTGAGAATATCCTTCCGGCCCACCAGGGCAATCTCTACCTTGAAATCCTGAGCCGCTTTGATGGCTCCCTTGACGATTTCGTGGGGGGCGTAGTCTCCGCCAGCGGCATCAATAGCAATAACCATTGGTGTGTCCTTATTGTTTCCCTTGTTCAAATTCCTCTTTGACTTTGGCCAGTATCTCCCGATTGGCCAGCAGGTCAACCGCCGTCATGGCCAGGGCTTTGGCGGCATCCAGCATCCCCTTGATGGCGGCCTCTGAGGCCGCCGCGGCGGCGAATTCTGTGGTATGAACTTGAATTCCTCTCGGGGAAATAGCCACATAAGGGTGGATGGCGGGGACGAGGTGGCTGACATTGCCCATGTCAGTGCTGCCAAAGGAGGCATTCGGATTGCCGAGAACAGGGTCGCGTCCCAGCGACTGCATATTCTGTCGGAAGAGCTGTGCCAGAGTGAGGTTGTTGCGCATGGTAGCATAGCGCACTTCATCCCACTTGTACTTGAGCTGGGCGCCGGTAGCGGTGGCGCCGCTGGTAAAGCAGTTGATAACTTTCTGCTCCAGTTCGTCAAGATAGGCGTCGTCGCGGGCCCGCACCATGAAGCTGCCGGCGCTGTGGTCGGGTACAACATTGGGCGCCTGCCCGCCATCGGTGATAATGCCGTGAATGCGGGCGCTTCTTCTGATGTGCTGGCGCAGAGCGTTAATCGCCGCGAAGGAGAGAAGCATGGCTTCCAGGGCGTTGACGCCGGCTTCCGGTTGTGCGGCGGCGTGCGCTGCCTTGCCGAAGAACTCAACCTCCAGAGTCTGGCAGACCAGGGCATGGGCCGTGGCGGCATCGTGGTCTTCGGGATGTATCATCATAGCCACATCCACATTTTCAAATGCACCACGATTAGCCATGATTGCCTTGCCACCTTTCCCTTCCTCAGCCGGTGTGCCGATAACGACGATGGTTCCCCCGCACTGCTCGGCGACTGGCTTGGCGCCCAATGCAGCCCCAACCGACGAGGTGCAAATAATATTGTGGCCGCAGGCGTGGCCGATACCGGCTAAGGCATCATACTCGGCCAGAAAGGCGATGGCCGGCTTGCCCTGGCCGTAGCTCGCCCGAAAAGCCGTGGGTAGCTGGCAGATGCCCCGCTCCACGGAGAAGCCGTTCTTCTCCAGATACCGGGTGAGCCACTCGGCGGCTTTAAACTCCTGAAAACCGCGTTCCGGGTTAGCGTGGATTCTCAGAGCCAGCTCGCGAAGCTGGTCGCGGTGAGTTTCGATTTCACTGGCCGCCAGAGCCTTCAGTTTTTCTATCTCCACGCTACCGCCTCTTTGAGGACGGCGCTTGGCGTTTCCAGCCTTTTTCTCACTCACTATTAGTCCTGCCTTGAGATGGGGACTTAGTCGTTAAGTAACCTTCATAGAACAAAAGTCGGCGAGGTCAAAACGGGATGAGGTCAATTGTGATTTCCCACCAGCAAGTTGACATAATTAAAGAAACTATCGTCAGACAGATTAACTTCTATTATAACCCAACCCTACCAGGATTTCTAGACTAACAGTGGGAGTCAAAGCTGGGCAAAGCCCCGAGAAAGCTGTGAAAGGGGCGTCTAAGAGTCCCGACTGGTCGGGACTCTTTTAATTCATGTCCCCCCCGATAATAATCGGGGGGGATTAAGGGGGTGAGGTTGCCGGAGTTCCTTATTTCTTCAGCACCTCATAAAGTCGGGCCACATTCATGCGCTGTATCATCTGGGCCATCGGTTCACTACCCGCCTCCACGGGGTAACGGTCGAGCAGGGAGACCTTCTCTTGAGCTTCCTCCAGGCTCATCCCCTGCTTGATAGCCTTGGACACGGCATCAATCCAGGCTTGAATAAAGGCGCTCATCTCAGAGAGGTAACTGCGGTTGCAGATACTACCATGACCCGGAACGAGGATATCGACATCAAGTTGCTGCATGCGCTTGAGTGACTCCAGCCACTCGTAAGGGAGGGCTTGCTGCAACCAGGCCTGCACCCGCCCGAACACATTGTCCGAGGTGAACATGACCCTCTCCTCGGGGATAACAACGGCTATCTGGTACGGCGTGTGCCCGGGAAAGTTGATTAACTGAAAGGTATGCTGGCCCACATAGAGAGTCATACGCTGGGAAAAGGTGACGGTGGGTGGGCGGTAGCTATAGCCTTCAAGCAGGGGGAGGCTCTGGGGCTCCATCTGCTTGAAGCGCTCCTTCAGCTGTTCGACCGAAGCAGCCAGGATGGCTTCCCGGGTGCCTTCGTGGGCCACGACTGTACCGCCGAAGAAGAAGTTCCCGGTAAAGTGGTCGCCGTGGGGCTCCGTGTTAATCAGGTAGCGCACCGGGCCAAACTTGGCAATCTCATCACGCCACTTGATGGCATCGGTGGGCATCTGGGGGGTATCAATCATCACCACTCCTTCCGAGGTGACCACGAAGCCAGGATTGCAGCCACGAAAACCGGTCTCAGCGTAGACATTTTTGGTAATCTTTTGCATTGCCTCCTCCTTATTTTTGATTAAGGCCGGACTTTGCCTGTTCCGCGGGTGGCCAGTAGCTCATCGTAGCGTTTCTTCTCAGCCTGGTACCATTTGACATGCTCGGCCAGCATTTCTCTAATCGGCAGATGGTAGGGGCATCTTGTCTCGCAATCGCCGCACTCAGTGCAGTTGGCGGCCCGTTCTATTCCCGTCCCAATCCAACTGGAGAAGAATCTTTCCGGAGGCAAGCGCTTGGCAAAACTGCGACTGGTCAGCACTGTGGAGATAGGTATCTCGGCGGTACAGGGCTGACAGTAGTCGCACCGGTGGCAGAATCTGGAGCCAAGTTCCTGTCTCAGTCGCTGCATTTCCCGCGACTCAGCCGCGGTCATTTTTCGCGACTTTTTTAGAATTCCGACTATCTCCTCAATCTCGCGTATTTTCTCAATCCCGGGGATGGGCACCACATCCGGGAACTGGAAGAGATACTTGAAGGCAATCGTGGCATTGTCCAGCATACCACCGGCCAGTGGCTTCATGGCGATGAAGCCGACATCGTGTTTCCTGGCCAGAGGCAGTAGCTCCTCGGCCGCCTCATGGGTGATGAAGTTGAAGGGGAACATGATGGTCTCAAAACGGTCGGACTGCACTGCCTTTTTGGCCACATCCATCTGTGGGAGGTGATGCCGATGTGTTTTACCAGTCCCGCCTTCTTGGCTTCTTGCGCTACGGCCATCGGCCCATTAGGCTCAAGAACCATGTCCAGGTTCTTGAAATCGCTGACACCGTGGAACTGGTAGAGGTCGATGTAGTCGACTCCCAGGTGCTGGAGGCTCAGTTTCAGGTGTGCCTCTACTCCCTCCCGATTTCGGGCACCGGACTTGGTGGCGATGATTAACTTCTCTCGCTGCCCCTTGATAGCCTTGCCGATGCGCTCCTCGCTGGTAGTGTAGGCGTTGGCGGTGTCCAGGAAAGTGATACCCAGTTCCACACATCTTTTGACCACGGCCACGGCTTCCTCGTCAGACAGTCTCTGGATAGGGATGCCGCCAAAACCCAGTTTGGAAACCATCATCCCGGTCCGACCCAGCCTTAGCTTCTCCATAGCGCTCCCTTCTATTTCTTGATGAATTCTCTAATAGCCTGGTGGAATTCCTCAGGGTCTTTACCTATTGATAGCCTCTCCATAGGGCACATGTCTTCCATGTCGGGCTTCTGGATATAGGGGACGATTCGGGTAAGGTGATACTTTATATTATAGTTCTCCAGGGTCTTGATGGCTAGCTGGCTCCCCAGCGGGCTGTAAACCTCCTGGCTGTTAGCCTTGACGGAGAGTAGCGCGGCGGCGTTCCCCATTATCTTGTCAAAGATGACTACCTGGCGGTGATTAGCCGCAAACCGGTCAATGTATTCCAGCAGGGGAGCGACTCTATCCTTGCTGGACGAAAAGAGCAAACGCCCATCTTTATACACTCGGAGGGTATCATGGCTGGACACAAATTCTTCGAAAGAGTGCGTATACATCTGAGAACGGACAGCCTTTCTGTTGGCTCGGGGGATACGAGACTTAACCTCAGGGCGCATGAATTTGACGGTCTGTCTTTTTTAAGGTAACTTACATATCAATTCTACATGGCTTGCCCCGAGTAATCAACAAGGAGGCGATTGATGACTGACCATGAAATTGGCTATATGTCAGCGTTTGATATGGCGGCCGCAATTAAGGCGAAGAAGCTCTCACCGGTGGAAGTGATGGAGGCCATTCTGGCCAGAATTGAGCGGCTGAATCCCAAAGTCAATGCCTACTGTACCTTGCTGGCACAAAGTGCCTGGGAAGAGGCCAAAGACGCTGAGACCGCGGTGATGAAGAGAAAGAAACTCGGGCCACTCCACGGGGTGCCGGTCTCCATCAAGGACCTCATATTTACCAAGGGCGTGCGTACCACCTTCGGTTCCAGAATCTACGAAAATTTCATACCGCCTGAAGATGCTGTGGTCGTGGAGCGGCTCAAAGCCGCTGGTGCCATAATCGTAGGCAAGACCAATACCCCCGAATTTGGCTTTATGGGGGTAACGGATAATCTGATTCTCGGGCCAACGCGAAACCCGTGGAACTTGGGGCTAACTGCGGGTGGTTCCAGTGGTGGAGCGGCCACCGCCGTGGCGGCGGGCCTGGGGCCGGTGGCGATTGGCACAGATGGCTGGTGGCTCTATCCGCATTCCCAGTAGTTTTTGCGGAGTCTTTGGCTTGAAACCCTCCTTTGGTCGCGTGCCCCGCGGGCCGGGCTTTCCGGACTGGCACACTCTCTCCCATACTGGTCCTATCACCCGGGCGGTCAAGGATGCGGCCTTGGTTATGGAGGTCATTGCCGGCCGGGACGACCGGGACCGTCACTCCCTGCCCGGTACCAGATTACGCTACTTGCCATTTCTTGGTGGTGACCTGAAGGGGTTAAGGATTGCCTGGAGCCCGGACTTAGGCTATGCCATTGTGGACCCCCAGGTTCTGGAGATAACCACCACCGCGGTGGGTGTTTTTGAGATGCTGGGGGCAAAACTGGAGGCGACTAACCCTCCGGTGGGCAATCCTGGCATGGCTTTTAGCCTTACCTGGGGAATAATGCTCGCCACGAGGTACGGGAACAAACTGGCAGAGTGGCGTGAGCAGATGAATCCGCGCCTGGTAGCCATGATTGAGCGGAATATGAACCGCTCAGTGGCCGAGTTTGCTCAGGCGGCAGTAGTGCGGGAGGAATATTACACGACAATGCGTCCTTTCTTTGAGAAATATGACCTGCTTCTCACGCCGACGGTGGCGGTGCCGCCCTTTGAAGTGGGCAAATTTGAGATAACCGAGATTGCTGGTGTCAAGGGCTCGCCCGCCCTGGATTGGATGCCCTTCACTTATCCCTTCAATTTCACCGGCCAGCCGGCGGCTTCGGTTCCGTGTGGCTGGACGGCGGATGGTAGACCCATTGGTCTCCAGATTGTGGGGCGGCCTCTGGATGATGTCACGGTGCTGAGAGCGGCCGCCGCCTTTGAACAGGCTTCACCCTGGGCTGGCAAATATCCACCACTGGACTAAATAAAAAGAGTGGGGAGTACCAAAAGTACTCCCCACTGAAATATCTAGTTCCCCGAGCCTGACTCACGCCCGGTCTTCACAACCGTAGCCGGCTCTTTCCCAGACTTGCCTCTGCTAACTTACCCGAGTCAAGCCCGAGTTCCACCCGCCCTGCCCGAAGGCAGGGCATTACCAGTCAACCTGCCTGACTCCGTATAGTTCGTGAAGCTTCATGGGACACCTCCTAAGCCAAACTCAGGTGGTATCTGGTAGCTTCTACATTCTATTTAATCACAGGAGATTCCAATTGTCAAGCCTGAATTTTGGGCGGGCTATGGTAACATCGTACTGATGGAGTACGCTGTTACAGGGTGGCAAAAAGCACGAAGGGCACAATCAGAGCCTACGGTTCAGCCTTACCGGCCGTAAAGTCGGGTCATTTCTCTCAAGCGGTCTCTGATTCTGTCCGTCAACGCATCGGTGGTGAAGCGCCAGCGCCAGTTACCCTGCGTTGTCCCGGGGATATTCATCCGGGCTTGGCTGCCGAGACCAAGAATATCTTGCAGTGGAATAATGGCGGTATTGGCCACCGATACCAGAGCCAGACGGATGAAGTCCCAGTTTATCTCACGACCATCTGTGCCGAGGTACTTCAGGGCCAGCTGTGTCTCTCTGTCTCTTTCTTCTCGGCTCTGAGTGGTGGCGCCGATGTCCTCGCCCCGGAACCAGCCGAGGGTGGTATTGTTATCGTGGGTACCGGTATAGACGACGCAGTTGCGCGGATAATTGTGTGGTTTGTGGGTATCTCCGGAGCCGTCACTAAAGGCAAACTGGAGGACTCTCATCCCCGGAAATTCAAACCGGTCTCTCAACGCCTCAACCTCAGGGGTAATCACTCCCAGGTCTTCGGCAATGATGGGTAGCTTGCCCAGTGCCTTCTTCACCGTCTCAAAGAATGTAGCTCCCGGTCCGGGCACCCACCGACCGTTAACGGCAGTGGTGTCCTTACCCGGAACCTCCCAGTACTTCTCAAAGCCACGAAAATGGTCGAGGCGGATAATGTCCACCAGGGTGCGGCTGGCCCGGAAGCGCTCAATCCACCAGCGGTAGCCATCCCGGGCCATGACATCCCAGCGGTAGAGTGGGTTGCCCCACAACTGTCCCGTCTCACTGAAGTAATCGGGCGGCACTCCGGCCACTACCGTCGGTTGGCCGTTCTCATCCAGATAGAACATCTCAGGATGCGACCACACCTCAGCACTATCCAGAGCCACGAAGATAGGAATATCGCCAATCAACTTGATGCCGTGCTCGTTACAGTACTTTTTGAGCTCCGTCCACTGTTTGAAAAACTGGTACTGCTGGTACTGGTGGCACCGTATCTCCGGCGCCAGCTTTCGAGTCCAGCGCTCGATTGCCTCTGGCTGGCGACTTCTGATATCGGCTTCCCAGGTATTCCAGATGGCTAAATCATGTGCTTCGCGGAGAGCCATGAACAACGAATAGACATCGAGCCACGAGGCGTTCTGCTGGCAGAAAGCCGCCAACTGCTGATGCTGGGCTGGCGTGGCTTTCTTCTCAAAGGTCTCATAGGATTTTCTCAAGAGTGGCACCTTGAATTTAGCCACGGCTTCGTAGTCAACCAGGTTCTCAGGAAATGACGGGCTGCGGGCTAAGTCGCCAGGGTCAAGAAAATTGTCTTCAAGCAATCTCTCCAGGCTGAGCAATAAGGGGTTACCAGCGAAGACGGAGAGGGACTGATAGGGGGAATTATCGTAGCCGGTGGGGCCAAGCGGTAGCATCTGCCACAGATGCTGGCCGGTGTCAGCCAGAAAATCAGCGAAGCGATAGGCTTCCTTCCCCAGGTCGCCAATGCCAAAGCGACCGGGTAGGGAGGTGGGGTGGAGCAGTATACCACTGGCTCGGGGGAAGGTCATGTTCTTTGTGTTCTCCTTAGAGCCACAGAATTAAAGTTATCTGCCTTGGCTTTTAAAGAAGAGAATCCCTAGCGGGGGCAGGACGATATTGAGTGAGCCGGGGCGACCATGCATTGAGATTGGCTCGACCTCAACCCCACCCAGGTTGCCCAGGCCACTGCCGCCGTATTCCCGGGCGTCACTATTGAGCAGTTCCTGCCAGAAACCACCGCGCGGGGCACCAACCCGGTAGTTGAAGCGGGGCACCGGGGTGAAGTTGCCCACGATGAGTATGATATCGCCGGTTGATTTCCCCCGGCGGATGAAACTGATGACACTCTGCTGGCTATCGGTGCAGTCAATCCACTCAAAACCGGCGCCATCGCAGTCAAGCTCGTGGAGAGCCGGTTCGCGGCGGTAGACCCCGTTGAGGTCTTCCACCCACTTTTTCAGTTCCGCGTGCCGCGGATAATTAAGGAGGTGCCAGTCCAGGCTCTGCTCGTGCTGCCACTCCGGCCACTGCCCGAATTCGCCGCCCATAAAAAGCAGCTTCTTGCCCGACTGGGCATACATGTAGCCGAAAAGTAGCCGCAGATTGGCGAACTTCTGCCAGTCATCGCCGGGCATCTTACCCAGAAGCGAGCCATTGCCGTGTGTCACCTCGTCGTGGGAGAGGGGCAGGACGAAGTTTTCAAAATAGGCATAGAGCTGGCGAAAGGTCAGCTGGTTGTGGTGGTATTTGCGGTGGACCGAGTCTCGGGACATGTAGTACAGGGTATCGTGCATCCAGCCCATATCCCATTTCAGGCCAAAGCCAAGCCCGCCAATATAGGTCGGACGGGAGACCATCGGCCAGGCGGTGGACTCCTCGGCGATGGTCTGCACATCGGGGTAGTTCTGGTAGATGGCCTCGTTGAGGCGCCGGAGAAAGGTAATCGCTTCAAGGTTCTCCCGACCGCCAAACTGGTTGGGTATCCAGTCGCCTTCCTTACGAGAGTAGTCTAAATAGAGCATAGAGGCCACGGCATCGAGACGGAGACCATCGACATGATACTTCTCCAACCAGAAGAGGGCGCTGCTGGTGAGAAAACTCCGCACTTCATTTCGACCGTAATTGAAAATAGAGCTATTCCAATCGGGGTGCAGTCCCTTACGGGGGTCGGCGTGCTCGTAGAGGTGGGTGCCATCAAAGAAGCTGAGGCTGTGGGCATCAGCGGGGAAGTGCGAGGGTACCCAGTCCAGGATTACGCCGATGTTATGCTGGTGCAGGTAGTCAACCAGATACATAAAGTCCTGCGGTGTGCCGTAGCGACTGGTTGGGGCGAAGTAGCCGGTGGTCTGGTAGCCCCACGAGCCATAAAAGGGATGCTCCATCACGGGCAGGAACTCAACATGGGTGAAGCCCATCTGCTGGACATACTCCGCCAGAAGCGGTGCGGTTTCACGGTAGGTCAGCGGGCGGTTGTCTTGTTCCGGTACCCGGCGCCAGGAGCCCAGATGTACCTCGTAGATGGCGATGGGGGCATCGAGGGCATTGCGCCGGCGGCGTTCTTTCAGCCAGGCCTGCGTCTCCCCACTTATAATCAAGATTCCAGACGATAGACGCTGTCCTGGGCGGTATCTCGTGGTAAAAAGCGAAGGGGTCAGTCTTGTCCACCTGATAATCGTGGTAGTGCGAGACGATGTGATACTTGTAGAGGGTACCCTGGCCGATGCCCGGGAAGACACCTTCCCAGATGCCAGACTGGCCTTTAGGCTGCAGTGGATGGCTGGATTTGTTCCAGCCATTGAAATCGCCGGTAAGAAATACTCCTTTAGCGTTCGGCGCCCAGACGGCAAAGCAGGTCTTTCCCTGACCATCAACAATCACCGGGTGGGCCCCTAGCTTCTCGTAGAGGCGAAAATGGCTGCCTTCATTGAAAAGGTAGAGGTCGTCCTCGGTCAGCAGACTGCCTCGGGATGTGAAATTTCGGTTTTCTTCTTTTCGCACCACTCTGGCTATCCTTTTTGGTTAGTGTAATTCTTCGTTCTTGATGGATTGGGTGGCGGGCAAATACATCCGCTCAATGTATTCCTTCAACATCCGGCGAGTGTTGAAATAGGGGACAATTGAGCCAATGGCTTCTTTAACCAGGCGCATCCAGCCGCGAGGTATGCCACTCCGGTCTCGGTCGTAATAAAGGGGTATAACCTTAGTCTCCAGAATCTGGTAGAGCGACTCGGCATCACTCCGGTCCTCTTCCTCCGGGTCGGTTATCGGGGCGGTATCACTGATTGCCCAGCCGTTGGCCCCGTTGTAGCCTTCGTTCCACCAGCCATCGCGGACGCTGAGGTGGAGGACACCGTTGGCTGAGGCTTTCATGCCGCTGGTGCCACAGGCCTCCTGCAGTCGACGCGGTGTATTCAGCCAGACATCCACACCCTGCGCCAGATAACGGCCCATGTGCATATCGTAATCTTCGACGAAGGCAATCCGTCCCTGGAAATCGTGGTCGGTGGCCAGGCTATAAACCTGATGAAGCAGAAACTTGGAGGCGAAATCGGCGGGGTGCGATTTCCCGGCAAAGACTATCTGGACCGGGTGCCAGGGGTCCCTAATGATGCGCTTGAGCCGTTCAATATCACGGAAGATTAACGCTGGCCGCTTATACTCGGTAAAACGACGGACAAAGCCAATGGTCAAGGCATCGGCATCAAGCAGAGCGCCCATGGCCAGAACCTGCTGGGCATTGGCGTCACCACGGGCCCACCGTTCCTGGGCGCGTTCCAGGATAATGTGTACCAGCTTTCTCTTGAGAAGCTGACGAATTTCCCAGAGCTCATTATCCGGGATGTCCCGCACAGACTGCCGCAGACCGGGGTCATCGTACCTCTGCGAGATGTCCCGGCCTAAATACTCTTCAAAGAGGCGGCTCATCTCCGGGGCAATCCAGGTGAGGACATGGATACCGTTGGTAATGTGGGTAATCGGTACTTCCTCCTCGGTACCGGTTGGCCAGAGCCCCTGCCACATCTTCCGGGTGACCTGGCCGTGAAGTTGACTTACCGCAGTGCGGTGGTCGGCTAGCTTCAAGGCGAGCACGGTCATATTGAAGACTTCACTCCCGGAGCCTTCGTGTTGCCCCAGGCGCATAAAGGTCTCGCGGTCGATACCCAGAGCTTCCCGGTAATCCTGAAAATACTTTTCCACAAGCGAGACCGGGAAAATATCATGGCCGGCGGGCACCGGGGTGTGGGTGGTGAAAACAGTGTTGGCCCGCACCTTGCGGACCGCTTCGGCGAAAGAAGTGCCTTGCTGTACCTCTTCTCTCACTCGCTCCAATATCATAAAGGCAGTGTGGCCCTCATTGGCGTGCCAGACGGAAGGTTCAATACCCAGCGCCCGCAGCAGTCGCACTCCGCCAATCCCCAGAATAATCTCCTGCTGGATACGTTGCTCGCGGTCGGCGGTGTAAAGTCGAGCCGATAGCTCGCGGTCTGATGGTGAGTTTTCCTCAATGTTGCTGTCCAGCAGATAAAGCTTGAGCCGACCCAAGCGTACCTGCCAGGCGTTAATATAGAGAGTTCTATTGGCTAACTGGACCTCTATCAGAGGGCCGCAACCTTTGGGCCAGGGGCAAGAGTTGATGGGGGTTTCCTTGAAGTCCAGCTGACGATAGATTTCCTCCTGCCAGCCCTCGGGCGAGATGCGCTGTTGAAAGTATCCCTGCGGGTACATGAAGCCCAGCCCCACCAGCGGTAACCCCAGGTCATTGGCTTCTTTGCAGATATCACCCGCCAGAATACCAAGGCCGCCGGCATAGATGGGCAGGGAATTGTGAATGGCAAACTCGGCGGAAAAGAAGGCGACCGGCCCGCTCAAGCGGCCGGGATAGGTGGTGGCAAACCAGCTACTCGCCACTGACATATCAGCATCAAAGGCTTTCATTACCGTGTCGTACAGAGAAAGAAAGGTCGGGTCTTTGGCGGCCGCCTCCAGCTCTGTCGGGACTGATTTCCAGTAGCTGTTTGACCGGATTGTGGCCACTACCTCGCCACAAAGGATAGTCCAGCGCCCGGAAGAGGGCACGGCCCCCGGTATGCCAGCTCCACCACAGATTGTTCGCCAGTTCATCCAGTCTCCCGATGCGCTCCGGAAGCTTCGCGCCAGGAATCATATTCTCTCCTTACCTCTGTACCTCTCCTGTCAGTTCGCTATCCGGCAGTAGCCGGCCTATGTAAGTATATGTAAGTATAATAATACACAATTAGCCGTAATGGAAGTGTCCGCCTGGGAATAGCCATTAGTCAACCTATCCCCCTGACCCCCTTCCCCCTTATATGGGGAAGGGAGGAAAATGAAAGAGAGGCGAGGCCTCCTAGCTCTCGGTAAGAGGGGCGTAGCCCCTTTCATTTTCACTTCCCCCTCTCCTTGGAAAGGAGAGGGGGACAGGGGGTGAGGTTAATTGAAATATCACTAAAAATGACTAAGCCCGGTGGGATCAACCGGGCTTAGTCTGTGGGAGGGTCATGAAAAAGAAAGTTGTGTGCGATTATCAGCATACAATAGCGGGGTTAAAATAAAGTTAATCTTTGGAGTAGAAGGTTACAAAGAGGTTACAGACTGGTAACAAAAGGGTAAGACTTCGGGTTTGTGATGGAATTGAGGGGGAGTCAGCCTTGGCTGGCCAGCCGACGGTAGAGGTCAAGGTAGACGCAGGCCGAGCGGGCCCAGGAAAAATCAGCCGCCATGGCATTCCCCCTCAGCATTGTCCACTCGTCTTTCTGATGGAAGAAGATTAAGGCCCGGTCAATTGCCTCCAGGAAGTTCCAGACCTCGTAGGGTCCGAAGACAAAGCCGTGGCCACGGCCTGTTTCCGGCTGGAACTCCTCAACAGTGTCTTTCAGGCCCCCGGTGGCTCGGACAATGGGAATCGTTCCGTATTTCAAGCCATAAAGCTGGGTGAGACCGCGGGTTCGTAGCGCGACGGCATCAGAAGCAGGTCACTCCCGGCGATAATCTTGTGAGCCGAGGACTCGCTGAAGCCAATCTGTACCCCGACTTTACCGGGGTAGCGGTCCGGTATCTGGCTGAAGAAGTCCTGATACGACTTATCCCCGGCCCCGAGAAGAACAAGCTGGCAGTTGCGCGAGAGCAGGTCGTCAAGTGCTTTCTCCAGCAAGTCCACTCCCTTCTGTGCTGTCAGGCGCGAGACCATGCCGATGACGGGAATATCAGGGTTCTGTGAGAGGCAGAAATTCTGCTGGAGGTCAATCTTGCACATTCTTTTCCCAGAAGGATTGTTCAGGCTGTAGTTTTTGGCGATAGAGGGGTCTGTCTCCGGATTCCAGACATCGTAATCCACCCCGTTCAGGATGCCGACAAGATTGGCCGCTCGCTCGCGGAAGACGCCGTCCAGCCCAAAGCCTTGCTCGGCGGTCTGGATTTCTTCGGCGTAGGTGGGGCTGACGGTGGTTACAGCGTCGGCAAAGACAATGCCTCCCTTGAGGAAGTTAATTTTGCCGTAAAACTCCAGATAGTGAGGGGTGAAGAGACTCCGGTCGAGGTTCAGCAAATGCCAGTCCAGACCCCAGAAGAGACCCTGATAGCCCAGATTGTGGATGGTGAGAACGGTCTTGGTAGCCGCCAGCTCCGGGTAAAGGTCGGGCTGAGCCTTGAGGAAGGCAATTGCCAGCGCTGATTCCCAGTCGTTGGCGTGGAGGATGTGAGGCGGGTCAAGTTTCAAGACTTCGAGAGCAGCCCGACAGAAGAAAACGAAGCGCTCGGCGTTGTCCGGATAGTCGCCCTCGGGAGTGCCGTAGAAATACTCGCGGTCGAAGTAGCGGTCAGCACGGATGAAATAGACGGTAATATCGCTTCCCACCCGCGTCTTCAGCAGGCGGCCCTCTTCTCTGCGGTCGGATACGGGGACAGTAAAACGGACTCCGGTATCTTCCAGGGGAAAGCCGCCAAGCAGGACAGAACGGTAGGCGGGCAGGATGAGGGAGACGCGCACGCCGAGTTCTGCCAGGGCTTGCGGTAACGAGCCCAGCACATCACCCAGCCCCCCGGTCTTGGCAAAGGGGGCAATCTCGGGTGAGACCAGGGCCACATGTAAATCCCGGTCTCTGACACTCTGTTTTTCGGCCATCATTCTCTCCATGCAAGATAATAATGTTGAGATTGTTTAGGAACCCATCCCCCTTACCCCCCTTCCCCCGATTGATAATCGGGGGGATAAAGGGTGAGGGGTTAGTAAACAATTTCTAATGTTCGTCTTTGCCCGCTTTGCCAGAAATCCTGGCTGTCAGGAAATGGTTCAGATGATATACTGTCTGGGTCTGGCCTGCCATTCCTTAATTTCCCTGGCTTTGTCCTCAAACCCGCGCCGACCCATCAAGCCATAGGCGTACTGCTTGCTGGCTTCAACGCCCGGCTGGTCCATGGGATTGATGTCATAGAGACCGCCGGTGAAAACGGTCTGCGCTTCCAGCCAGAAGAGAAGTTGACCGATGGTAAAGGGATTTACTTCGGGGAGAATCAGGCTCATGTTGCTCCGCCCGGCCTGGGTCAGGGCAAACCGGGTGGCCTGCGCTTCGGCTCTGATTAGCTCGGCCAGACTGTGCCCGCCGAGGTAAGCAAACTCCGCTGACCCCGATATCATCGGGGGTATCGGCACCGTTTCACCCAAATCCTCGACCAGCAGGAAGGTGATGAGCTTGTTGAAGGGGCCCTCGGTATATAACTGGAGCTGGCTGTGCTGGTCGGTAGTCCCCCAGGCCACCACCGGTGTTTGACCGACATTGACCGTCTTCCCGGAGATAGTCCTGGCTTTGCCCAGGCCTTCCGCCCAGAGTTGCCGAAACCAGTAAGCGACCTGAATGAGGGCATCGCAGTAAGGCATCATCACGGCGATGTTCAGTCCTTTTCGCGTGTCAGCGAGGTAGTAGAGGGCGCCGGTCAGATAGGCTGGATTTTGCCAGAGCTGGTCTGATTTACTGCGCTCGTCAATATAGCGCGCCCCGGCCAGAAGTTCCAGAATATCAATCCCGAGCATGGCCGCCGGGAACAGTCCCACCGGACTCAAGACGGAGTAGCGCCCGCCCACATTTTCCGGAATCGCCAGAAGGGGATAGCCGGCTTTCTGGGCCAAAACCATCAGGCTATTGGTTCTGGTGCCGGTGGTCACCACAATATGCTCTTTGGCTGATTCCTTACCCAGTTTCTCGGTTAGCATCTGCTGGACAATCAGAAACTGGCTCACGGTCTCGGCGGTGTTGCCCGATTTGGAGATGACATTGAAGATTGTCTTCTCCAGATTGATAAAATCAAGGGCGGTCTTGAAGGTACGTGGGTCGATATTGTCTAGGAAAAAGATTCGCGGTCGGCCACGACGGGCTGATTTGGTGAGGAGGTTGTGGAGAGGGTGGCACAGAGCGTGGGAAAGGGCAACCCCGCCCCGGGCTGAGCCCCCGATACCCAGGACAACAAAGTCGCTAAACTTTCCCCGTAAGGAGCGGGCCATCTGCCATACTTCGTCGGCTGCGGCCAAGTCGTAGGGTAGCTGGTAAAGACCCAGCTCCCCCGACTTTCTTCTCGCCTCGATACTACGCGCGACAGATAAAGCTCTGGGTGCCAGCTCATTAACCTCTTGCCTGGTGATACCCCTGGCCTGGCCGATTGATTCGGCCATCATACTGCTGAAGTCCAACCGTAGGGTCATTCTATTGACCCACTGCGGGTCGCGCCATCTCTCCACGCCTGCCTCCTTCATCAGGATGAGTGCCGACTGCCAGGTGTTACTTCAGGACAGTAACTAAGAAGATGGTAACACTCTAATGGTGAGCGGTCAATAACCTGTACTTGCTCACCCCCTTAATCCCCCCCGATTATTATCGGGGGGAGAAGATGGGCTGCGTCCCATAACTGGTGGAAATTTCTCTGGTCATATCCTACCCTCTCATCGTCAAGGCAGTCAATCCGCTAAGCAACCGATTCCTTTTTCCTACCACTTTCGGGACACTGCCATTTCAAGAAGCGGTAGCAACTAGAATATGGCTGGGACTGAAGTTTGCGCTTGTCGGTACTAACGGCGGATTTACGGAGCACGACGCCTGTGTTATGGTATACCTTGGCATTCCAGAAGGATAACGATTATGCCTGTGACAATAAATAATCAAACCTATTACAGAACGACTGAAGTCTGCCGGATGGTCGGTATAAGTCGAAACACTCTCTTTCGTTGGCTTAAGGAAGGGAGCGTCACCGTGGTTGAACATAGGGACTATAGAGGCTGGAGGCTCTTCACTCAGGCTCAAGTAGACGCGATGAAGGAAAAAACCAGCCGGGTTGTTAATCTTTACCTCGGAGAAGGGGCAAAGGAGTCGAGCCTGGCTCAACCTTCCCAGGGGTTGTAGAAGGTGCACTGATATGCAGATAGACGAACTTCTCAAGCGGATGGTCGAGAGGGGGGCTTCCGACTTACATCTCAAGGTGCCCAGTCCGCCGGTGTTCCGCATTGATGGCCTGCTCATACCACAGGAAGACTGCTCTCCGCTAACATCCAGAGACATTGAGTTGGTATTTGAGCATATTTCTACTCAGCAGCAACGGGGTGTCTTTGGTAAGGAACTGGAACTGGATTTTGCCTATTCGGTTCCCGGGTTAGCCCGGTTTCGGGTCAATATATTGCAGCAAAGAGGCACCATGAGCCTGGCCTTCCGACGGGTGCCTTTTGAAGTGCCAACGATTGATGAACTGGGCCTGCCCACGGTCTGCAGGGAGCTTATCCTCAGGCCCCGAGGGCTCATTCTGGTTACCGGTGCCGCCGGCAGTGGCAAATCAACAACTCTGGCGGCGATGATTAATCACCTCAACGAGACAATCAAGCGAAATGTCATCACCATTGAAGACCCGATTGAGTATCTTTTCCGGGACAAGAAATGCATCATCCGCCAGCGGGATATCGGCGACGATACCAGGTCCTTTGCCGCGGCCTTGGTACATGCCCTGCGCCACGACCCGGATGTCCTGGTCATCGGTGAGATGCGTGACTTGGCCACTATATCCACGGCGATGCGGGCAGCGGAGACGGGGCACCTGGTGCTGGGTACCCTGCACACGTTTGATGCCGCTCAATCGATTGACCGTATCATTGATGTCTTCCCACCCAGCCAGCAGCGCCAAATCAGGTTGCAATTATCACAGGTAATCGAGGCGGTGTTCTCCCAGGCCCTTTTGTCGCGCATTGGTGGCGGACGGGTTGCTGCCTTTGAGATTATGCTGGCCACTAGTGTTATTCGGAGGCTTATCCGTGAAGAGAAGATCCACGAGATACCACCGAACATAGAGATGGGTCGGCTAGAGGGGATGCAGACTCTGGACCAGGCACTAGCTGACTTGGTCAAGCATGATGTGGTCACCTTGGAAGAAGCCATGATGAAAAGCAGCAATCCAGTACGGCTGAACCACTGGCTCCAGTACTCAAAGCAAGCCGTCTGAGTGTCAATTCCACGGGTGTCACTAGTTGCTTGGAAGGTGTGATTCGCAAAATAAGAGGGCTGGATATTCCCGCTACCGGGAATATCCAGCCCTTCTGAGTTCTGCTGGGCTATGCCGGAGTAGACCTAGCTCTGGCCGATTCTGAACATTTTCGTGCCACAGGTCGGGCAGACGTCCTGAGTTGCCGGCTTGCCGTTCTTTATGGTGATTGCTAATACCTATGCCAAGGACTGTCCTGGCGAAGCAAAGGTAGCAGTAATCCCGGATGGGACAATCCAGTATCTCCTATCATGTGCACCGGGCGAGAAACAAGACGGCGAATGGGTTCCCTTACTGGGGCCGAGTCACTCCAGTGTCACCTGTATATTCCCGTCATTCTTCGTTGCGTCTTTCACCGTTGACATTCCCTTGATTATGCTGAGTAGAGGAACTGGCCTATCATTGGCCACGACAACCTTGGTGTATCCAGACTCAGAATTCCTAAGTGCCAACACCCTTAGGCTGGGAACATTACGTAGATCTTGTAACCACTTCGCCAATTGTGGACTATTCGCCGCAGTATCTATCTCCAATTCCATGGGGCCCGAGCAAAGCTCAGCTCCGTCATCAGGAGTATCCTCCGCTTCTGGCTCAGGTGCAAGTTCAACCGGTGGCTCAGGTGCAAGTTCAACCGGTGGCTCAGGTGCAAGTTCAACCAGCTCTACCTTTTCCTGCGCGTCGGTGTGTGGTACCATTGGCTCACACCGATGTTTCAATTCCTTCTCAGCTTCGTTCTTGGTTTTTTCGATAGCCCGGTCCAGTTTCTGTATTGCTTCAGCGACGGTTTTGGCGGCTTCTCCCAGCACTTGCCTTGCCTCGTTCCTGACTTCGGCAGCAATCTGGTCAACCTTTTGTTTTACCTCGGAGATGATGCCATCTGCTTCCTTCGCCGCTCTGTTCTTCGCTGTCTTTACCGCCTCTAGGACAATCTGCTGCGCCTCATTGCGCACTTTCTCTCTAGCCTCTCTGATTTCTTGTTCTGCCTTGCGTTTTGACTCAGTAGCGGTATTAGCCGCTTCCTCTGCCGCCGCCTTGGTTATTCTATCAGCTTCCTTCCTTGAATCAGCTATTAGCTTGCTTGCTTCTTGCTTCGCTTTGGTAGCGACTCTGGCTGATTCCTCCTTAGCCTCCGCAATAATGTGCTCTACCTCGTGTTTTGTCTTCTCTCGAGCTTCCTGCTTTGCCCTTGCCTCAGCTTTGTCAATAATTTCTCGCGCTGTATCTCTCGCCTTAGCCGCAATCTTGGCTGATTCCCGCTCGGCATCTTTTCTTAGCTTGGTTCTCTCCTTCTCAAGAATCTGGGTGATTCTTTCTCCATATCCATCAACAATCCTTGTTGTCTTGTTAGTTTCTAGTTCGACTTTGTCTAATACCTCCTTCACCTAACTCGCCTCCCTTCTTCTGGCATTTCTGGCAAGGAAATTGAGAATATCCTCTTGCCTGAACCTTAGATTGTTACGAGGGCCGATGGGATGTGATTGCAATAGTCCTATCCTTTCCCATCGCCTGACAGTGCTGGAATGAACACCGAGAAAATGAGCCACTTCGTCTACAGCCAGTAACCTTGCCGGTAGTTTGTTTTCAACGTATCCTGTTTCCCTTGCTGTACTTTCGTTACTTCTCATATTCATAACTAACCTTTCTACCCCTGTAGGAATCTATTAGTGATTTCCAGTATGCACGAGGGTCTTCTTAGACACAATCGCCCAAATGGGTGGTTTGAGAAGTAGATTAGTACTGGTACCATAGCTGTACCGAGAGTAGTGACTTTCATATTTGACATAAAAGCAATGCGGTGACCTCTGGTTTGACTTAGATGAGTCTCTTATGTAATCTACGAAGATAGCCTTACAATTTCCTTCTCCCCTTTGAAACAGAGTTCCTATACCGGTGCAAAAATTTGACGAAGCAAGAGCTCCCTGTTTACAAAGCTGATTTTTAGGGTTAAAATAGATACGATTTCGGGCGGTTAGCTCAGTGGTTAGAGCGCTTGCTTCACACGCAAGAGGTCACTGGTTCAAGTCCAGTACCGCCCACCATTGAGGCTGGAAGGTCGATGTGAGACCTCTTGATTGTAAAGCAGAATTACGGGTGGTCGAATTAGTGGGTGACCACTTGATTGCAGATTAGGCGGGTCCGCAAAATGTACAATGGTTACTTCCATCAAACGTATGACGCCGCTTGGCACGTCTTTGAAATCCCTGGCAGAGGGATTCATACTAACCCAACGGACTGACTGCAGGAGCTTGGCAACGGTGGTGTGGTATGAGGGGATACTAAGAAGATTCCTCTGGTACAGCGAAACGCAAAATTGGCCTGAAGACGTCCGTGCTGTTACTGAATGGCACATACGGGAATTTCTCGCATACATTTCGACCGAAACCAACCGGTGGGGTGTGACCGGCAACGGCTCCGAATCCAGTCGGCATAAGGCAACGCACACAACAATCCACCACTACTACCGAGTATTAAAAACCTTCTTCACCTGGTGCGTAAATGAAGGCTTTCTCGAAGAGAGTCCAGTCAGTAAGGTCAAGGTGGCTTCTCCAAAGCTCAAGGTGATTCAGCCCTATGCACCCCAGGAAATCCTCAAGCTACTGTCAGTGTGTGATGATGACTTCAAGCATAATGCCAAATTCTTGGGTAGTCGCAATAGAGCTATCATCCTAATGTTAGTTGATACTGGCTTACGAGTAGCTGAACTGGCCAGTATCGGAGTGTCCGACGTGAACTCCGAGAGGGGTTGGATCAAGGTCAAAGGAAAAGGCGCTAAGGAGCGAGTTGTCCGAATAGGAGCGACGGCTCAGCGAGCACTTTGGCGGTACTTGGTGTATCGCGGTGATAATACTAAGCCGGAACTCTGGCTTACGGAAGAAGGTCGGCCGATGAAGCGTGGTGGTATTCAGGTCATGATACGAAGGCTGAAGCAAAGGGCTGGGGTAGGTAATACTGGGTGCTGTCACCGTTTTCGTCATACCTTCGCACTCAATTTTCTCAGAGCCGATAAGAACCCGTTTAATCTCCAATATCTATTGGGTCACTCCGACCTGAGGATGGTAAGGCACTACGTGGCAACTCTGGGCATGGAGGATGCGCTGAAAGCCCACGAGCAGGCCAGCCCGGCTGACTTGATCTGTTCAAAATAGCTCGCAAATTAAAGGAGGCGCAAATGAATGAGGAGCGAGCACGAAGCGAAGGTAAACCGCGAAAATCTTCCGAAGAAAAGTTGCTAGCCTTGCCCGGGCTGAGTGATGCCATTGAGCTAGTGGAAGAACACGCGTGGGTACGCGCCAGCATCGATGCTATCGTGGCAGGTAAGAAGGGCCAACTCGGTGATAAGGCTCGTCATCTGATAATTAAGGCTACGCCTGAAGCTGAAAACGAATTCTTCGATCTAGGGGTTGTCGAGGCGTACTGTGAGGAGAGTTTTGATGCTTACTTGGAGTACCTTTCTACTCAAGCTGGACCCAAGATAGCGGAGTTATGGGGACTGTCCGAGACTGCGGGACAATATTTACCGCAGTTAATATACTGGCGTCGATACTCATTGCAGAAACACAACGTTGACTTCACACCAATTCTGCTGATAAGTGCGGAGACCGAGAAATATGCTGATATCTTGAGGGACATTGGCCGCGAATGTCGAGGCAAACGAATCGAATTAATATCCAGTGCTCATATTCAGAGTGGGCATATCTACCTCGACGTTACCGAACTGCCCAGAGACTTCTTCCGGCAGGCGTACAGCGCTATCAACCTCTTACGGAAGTACCTTGGAATTCAAAAGAACGACCTCCAGGCAGGAACCCCACGCACAATGGATGCGGGAAGAGCTCTTGAAGCTATTCACCTGAAAAACATCGGCGAACCCAGTAAGAATATTGCAGCGCAACTCGGCTTCAAGGTGTATACTCAAGACGTCAGAAGTGGCTCCTACCCCCTGCTTCTGAAGTATCTCAAACTTGGGAGAGAGCTGGAGGAGAAGCTGGCGAAACTGGATAAATTTCTCACTAGGGTTCCCGACGTGGAGTGATCTAAGACCATAGTCACGGAATTGGGGCGCAATTCTGTGACTTAGACAAGCATTTCGTATCATCTCATAATGGCCCCAGATGTATGTCTGGGGCTATTAGTTTTCGTGACCAGTCTAAGAACCGAACTCTCACGGTCAGAGATGCCGGGAGACTCGGAGGTCTGGCTGTGTTGCACAAGTACGGCAGAAGCCATTTCGTGCAAATCGGTGGAGAGGGGCAGAAGACCATGCGGTGTCGCTATCCCAATATGGCTAGTATTTGGGGTAGGCGAGGCGGCAGACCCAGAAAGACTTAGGTGATTCTAACATGGGGGAGCCAGGCAACTAAAGAGATAGGAGGATGCGGATCCGCCGAACATGCCTGGCTCCCCCACCAAGGAATTGTGGTTCTAGGTTATGGTATCACAGCTTGCTCAATGGCGGCAACCTAACATTCGATAAGAGCGTTATGGATGTCGAACCTAATTAGCCAAGTCCGTAGTCACATTAGAGACCGATGAAGACGTATCTAGAACCGAAAGACATAATGGCAATGGAGAACGAAGCCAAAACGCTCCGAGACCAGCTCTTAATCCGGCTGCTGTTTTACACGGGGTGCCGCATCAGCGAAGCGATCAATCTCGAGGTCGAGGACATAGACTTCGAACTGGGCACGATTTCGATTGTCCACCTTAAGCGTCGAGTGAAAATCTCCTGCGCCAGTTGTGGTGCGAGACTGGGGATAAGTCACATCTATTGCCCTAAATGTGGAGCCAGAATTGACGAGGCTACTTAAGGAACAAGAGCATCGGCGGCGAAGAGTACTACCTGTTGATGCGGAGACTCTGAGCATGCTTAAAGAATATGTCGAGCGTGGCGGTCCTGTACTGAAGAATGGAAAGCGTTTGCTCTTTGGAATTAACCGCCACCGGGCCTGGCAGATCGTGAAAGAATGCGCAGAAAGAGCCGGACTTCCCAAGCTGACTAACCCGGAAACAGGGAGAGTCCATAACATAAGTCCACATCGGCTACGGGATGCCTTTGCGGTGAATGCGATGAAACACGATGATTCGGGTGACGGCTTGAGATTACTCCAGGAACACCTAGGACACCAGAGTTTCAACACTACCGCCCGGTACCGAAAGATATCGGGCGAGGAACAAAGAGACTGGTATGACAAGTTGTGGGGTAAGGGTAAGTCGTGACCCTGCTACTCCGGCCTCGGCGCGGTGGCTTTCTCCGGCCGTTCGGCTGCGGCCAGTTCATCAAGGAGTTCCTCTTGGGCAACGGACCCTATGGCTCACCGGTCATAAACCCCAAAGTCGGTGCGCCTCAGTCGGAAATCTTCTACCACTACAAGAACGCCCTTCGCCGGGCGACGGCTATGGACCGGGCCACCAGAGCTGAAGAGAAGAGAGCCAGACGGGAGAAACGCCCTATAGACCCGACCAGAATTGACGAACTCTATCAGAGATACCTGGCCCGCCTTCCCTACAAGGCCAGTGGCTGCCGTTATCACAGTTTTGTCACCTATTTCTCCAACCTGCAGAAGCTGGGTTGGGTAGAGCCCAGCGGAATCGAAGAGCCATCAGAGTTTCAGGACAAGTACCCTCCGGCACCACCCAGACGATACTTCCGTCTAACCACTGCCGGGCAGACGGGCCAGCGACAGCGCCTGGGCCAATCCCCAATCTGCTCTCTATCACTAGGAGACCAAACGGATAGCCCAGAGGACAATTGAGTTCTATCTGGCCAATGATATCCTCGGGTCGGTCTAAAGGGGGCGTTCCAGGGACTTAGAGGGGCTTAAAATGGCCTTAGAAACGCTCCAGGAACGATGTTTCTTGAAAGTAGTATCTAACTACCCCCTCGCTGTTGATTGCACAATAACCACTCTCCCACAATGGAAAGTGACCAGCCGATAGCCACGAGACGCTCCAGAATGCAATCCTAGCCCAGTCCAGAGCAATCACGCTTCCATATATTGTGTGATGTCGGTCTCATCACGCTTGAGTTCCCCAAGCTCGGTCAGTGAGTTTTGCAAACCGATGATGAAAATATAGGTTCATTCTGATAATGAACAATCGTTCCTTTTGTGCAATCATGAAGCTATAAATCGAAACGCACCTTAACAATTGAATATGGATAAAGCCGAAACCTGAACGCTTGCCCAATCTGAAATAGAAAGGGGGTAAGCGATGGTAAGGTAAAGGACACTGTAGCCAATGCGGTAAGGTGTGGACACTAGAAACAGGGCAAGGCGTTTGCCAGTGGTGCGGTAAGCTCGCAACTTGCCAAAGCTCCACGACAAAGCCTTGCCATATCAAGTCTAGCCGAAGCCGAAGGCAAAGGCAAGCTCCGAGTAACGGTAATGGCTATGACCAGCTAGACGGCGAATGGCTTACCTATTATAAGGTAGCCTCACAGTTTAGCCACAAGGCAAAGGCACAGGATAGAGAGGACTTACTCCACGATATAATCGCTCACCCTTGCCGATGTGAGCTAGGAATAACGGACACAAGCCCTTCACGGAAGCCACGATGTATCGGATAGCCAGCTATACCCTAGCCGACTACTGGCGCAGTCAATACAAGCTCACCAACGGCCTAGATTGCGGTAGCTGTAGCAAGGCACAAAGGCAAAAATGCCGGTCAGAGGACTTATACTCCGAGTGCCCAAAGGCTATCAAGCTGGAATACCTAGACAAGCCTATCATAGACAGTGAGGGCAACCTTACCGAGCTTGGGGAGCTGATAGCTGATGACAAGGCGATTGACCTTGACGCTTGGCTAGACGCTAGAAATTGGCTACTCGGTTGCCCAAAGAGGCTGCTAGACATAGCCCATAAGAGGCTTAGAGCGGGATACCGCTAGACAGTAAAGAGCAAGACTACCTTGACCATTGGCGCAAACGAGAGCAAAAAAGTCTATTCTAGGTTGCGGTTTTTTAGCCTCAAATCCCGATGTATATAGTGGAAGCACCGATTATGCCAGCGGGTTGCGGGTTATCGGTAGCTTACTACTAGGCGAAGCCGATAGCCTTGCCCAGCTATCGGATAGCCAAAGGGGGGTTATTCAGATAGAACAATTGAATATTGAGGGCAAGCGTTCGGGTGACGGCTTTGTAGCTCACAAGGCCAGACTGGTAAGCGCCCTGTCCAGATCCA
>CAVSBN010000011.1:0-67721 GCA_963726225.1 uncultured Chloroflexia bacterium | reverse complement strand
CACTATCCTACTGCCAGAAAAGAGGCATAATAAGAGAGCCAGGTGATAGACAACTGGCAAACTTAATTTTTTTAGAGAGAAACGAATCAGCTTCAGTTAGCCTGGAATTGTTTTTCCAGTTATGTTAACTAAATATGCCTTCAGGCAGTATTCTGGCTAGTTCGACAGGCTCACTATAAATAGATAGTGCCCGCTGGACTTCGGCGTGAGCTCAGTCGAACGCTGAAGGCATTGGCGAGGGTGAGTTTAAGGGTTAAAATACGGGTAAGGATTAACCTCACCCCCTGTGACCCCCTCTCCTTTAAAGGAGAGGGGGAGGTGAATAAAGAAGAGGGGCTTCGCCCCTCTTCTTATTTTTCCCAACAATGGTTCAACCACTCAAGCATTTGTCAATACATTGAAGGAAATATAAGTCCAGCGAATCATAGAAATATGGGCTTTACACAGAGCATTATTTGTTATATAATGAACATTGAGGTGAAAATAGTATGGTAACTACCAAACAAATGATGGCAATCGACCGGCTACAAAAATCGTTTACTCCCAATCGTCCAATTGATTTACCAGAGTTTTTGTCCGGGAGACTAGACCTGATATTTAATGTAAGAGAGGCTATAAATACTCAAGGTTTGCATGTAATTCTTTATGGAGACCGTGGAACAGGTAAGACCTCTATAGCCCGCGTGATAGCACACATGATACAAGAACCAGACAGAAAAGATGGCAGACGTGTAATTCTTATCTCAGGCGACTCTGCGGATGACTATTCTTCTATATGGCGTAAGGCATTCCAAGAAATCATGCTAACCCAGCGCCAATTAGGATTTGTGCAACAGACTACTACCCAAATCATCAGGCAATTTGGATGTTAAGGGGACTATCGATTCCCCTAATGACGTGCGACTACTAATCAAATCATTTCCATTCCCTGTTGTAGTTATTTTTGACGAATTTGACCGAATACCCGTAACAATAACACGCGCCGTTTAATGGCTGACACAATCAAGTTGTTTTCAGATACCGATGTGCAAGGGACTATCATTCTAGTAGGAGTCGCCGCTTCGATTGGCGAATTAATATCCGAACATCAGTCAATTGCTAGGAATATAGCCCAAATCATAGTTGAACCAATGAACAATGCAGAATTGGCGGAAATCATCCAAAAAGGGTATTCCAAGAGTGGATTGTCATTTGAAGCAGGTGTGGATTATAAAGTGGCTGCTTTGTCTCAAGGTTATCCTCATTATACGCATCTCTTAGGTCTCTGGGCCGGGCGAAAAGCGATAGAAGCAAACCGTGAGGAGGTAACTCATGCAGACCTTGAGCAAGCTATTCCAGCTGCTCTCCAGAATGCAGCTGGTGGCATAAGGCAAGACTATGAAAATGCAGTAGTCTCTTCACAACCAGACAACCTTTTTAGGGATGTTCTATTAGCTTGTGCCATCGCTGACAAAGATTCATTAGGCAGATTTGGCATAAAGGCATTGCGTGAGCCTTTACGGAAAATACTGAATAGCCCGAATATACGCACAGTTGCTTATCAAGGACATTTGGCTAAATTCTGCGAGACTAAGCGGGGAGCTGTATTGAAGCGGTCAGGAAATCGTCATAATTATAGGTGGCAATTCACTAACCCACAATTAGTACCTTATGTAAGACTTGATGGAATTAAAAGGGGCAAAATTACCGAGTAACCTCGTTTTTTGCCATCTAATTCTAGTAGCTTCCGGGTTATATCCTTCCGTTGCGCTGGCGTTAGCTTGCTGGCGCGAGACTTGCCACCTGTGGATTCCCGCCTTCGCGGGAATGACATTATAGCTTAAGAATCTTATTTTCATAATGATGACAGGAGGGAGGGTGGGGGATGGGTTATCAAATCACCTCAGCGAATAGACGTTGACCTGCACGCCGGTTTCTTCCGCCAGGTCAACCATGACCACCCCGCCAGTCTGCGATGGTGAGCCACAATAGTAAGCCTTCACCGGCTCCTCGCAGACGCACGCGAAAGTAACAATATGCCCCAGGGCAATATAGTCCCAGCCTGAAGTGACAATCTCCTCGCGGGTGATATTGTAGCTGGTAAAATAGGGGGAGGGGTTGGTCACATAATGGCCGTGCGCCAGGGCAATATGCCACTGCCCGTTATTCTGGGGACGGGGTATGCCGGCCAGCGGGCGGGCATCATCGTCATAGGAAAGAATCGGCTTGCCCCATAAAGTCAAACCCATGTCCGGCAGGGTCAATATTCCACCGTCTGGTTCCCGGAAGATATGCACATTAGCACAGTCCTGCCAGAGTCCCGGTCTATCATAAGCCGAACCAGAAATCAGGCAATCATGGTTCCCTGGTAGGATGACCACCGGCAGGGGCAGACGCTGGAACTGTTGGGCCACAAAGCGGACAATATCGTCCTCAACCCGGGCGCTTTCAAAAAGGTCGCCCGCCACCAGAACTAAATCCACCTTCATCTGCGTGGCTAAATCCGCCACCGCCGCCAGATTCCGGCACTCTTTATCGCCCAGCAAGGTCAGATGTAAATCCGAGGTATGCAAAATCCGGCGCCGCGGCCGGTTATTCTCTTTAATCAACAAACTCTCTAACCTTCCGTCAAAAATCAGAACAGAGGGTTTACAACCCTCACCCTTTATCCCTCTCCCCATTTCATCGGGGGAGAGGGAAGATATTTTTCTAAAGGGCTTCGCCCCTTTTAATCCCCTTACTCAACAATCAGAACAACCCTTTACGCTTCAAACTGATATAACTCTTGTCACCGATGATGATGTGGTCAAGGACATCAATGCCAACAATCTCCCCCGCCTGAGTCAGCCTTTCCGTGAGTTTTACATCCTCTTCCGAGGGCTCCGGGTTGCCTGAGGGGTGATTGTGGACAAAAATCACTGAAGCCGCACTGGCGGTCATGGCTTCCCGGAATACCTCCCGGGGATGGACGATGCTGGCATCCAGGCTGCCCACCGAAATCTCTGAGATTTTGATGACCTGCCCACGGGTATCCAGCAAAATTGCCAGAAAATGCTCTTTCTTTTTAGCCCGCAATTTGCCTCGCACCAGCCCCACCACCTCCTCTGGAGTCTTGACCGATGGCTTGTCACCGCCGGCATAGCCTTCAAGTCGGTTGGCCAGTTCAAAGGCCGCCTTGAGCTGGGCCGCCTTGGCCAGTCCAATGCCTCTGACTTTGGCCAGCTCCTCCACCGAGGCTTCAGCGATGCCCTTGATGTCACCAAACTGGCTCAATAGCCTCTGCACAGTAACGGTCACCGATTCTCCGGCAATGCCCCGACCCAGAATCACCGCCAGAATCTCCGGAACGGACAGCGCTTCGGCCCCGAATTTCTGAAGCCGCTCCCGCGGCCGCTCCGAAACCGGCAAATCACGAATGGTAAAGGACTTCTTCACCGGCCTCTCCTCCGTGCCCATCTCGCCACAACCAGACACACCGCCAAAAGGAGCGCCGCATCCAGTCCGACAAGCACCCAGAACAGTGACAGCGTCACTCCCGTCGGCACACCAATACTGGTTCTCCACCGCGCCTCCAGACCATCCATATCAAAGCCATAGACCTTGACCAGCGCACTGTCCCAACCGCTGCCCTCCTGAAAAGTATTGAGCAGTGCAAGCATCTTGTCCTGCCCGTACTGGCTGATGAGAAACTCGACTATGCTGAAACTCTCGGCATAGGACTGGATGGCCAGTTCCGAAATGGCCGAGAAAGGACTGGCCAGGCTACGCACAGAAATCAGGGAATCGGTGGTTATGGCTCTCCCGAGAGATGAAGCAAAGCTGGCTTCCAGCGCCCCTTCGGCATACATCGCCAGACCCTCGTCCAGCCAGGTGGGCAAACCGTTATAGGGGTTATAGGTCATCTGATGCGTAACGATATGCGACAGCTCGTGGGCAATGACCCGTTTCCCCCAGTTAAGACTGCTGGTGGAGATGCCAATGGCGATGGTGTCATATCCGGCATAGGCCGCCCCCCCAGTCCATTCCTGCGGGAAAATCATCGCCCCCTGCAGGTCCCACGTGCTGGCGTAGATATAGAGCCGCACCGGCTTTTTCAGTTGGGCACCCGTGTCCTGAGATAGCCGGGCTAGCGCCTGCTGCGCCGCTGACATCAGCTCCTGAGCGAAAGCCTGTTTCCCCTCATACCAGAAGACCGTCACCATCCCTTCCGTCAGGCTCTGCCAGGAATAGCGGTCATCATCAAACTGAACCGGCACCGGCGCTGTCTCAACCTTGTCACCTCGGGCATCCTTGACCGTCCACCAGTATTCCACGGTGGAGCCGGGAGGCAGGCCGCCAGTTCGCCGCATATCCCAGGTCCAGCTAACATCGACATCAGTCGACGGCTGGAACTCAACAAAGACCTCGCTGGTGACCTGAGCGTAGCTATCATGCTCAACCTTATAGCGCAGACGCACATCAACAATATTGGCCGCGCTCCTGGCCGACAGACTGAAGCTCAGCTTGAGAGGGAACTCGACCTTAGCTGAGCTACTGGTAATCGTCGGCCCAGCCTGTGCCTGAACCAGGCTAGGGTTGAACAGACCCAGGGCCAGACAGAGAACTAAGATTAATATGCCAACCTTCTTCATCACTCTTCTTTCCCCACCATACTCCTGAGGTAAGCCTGGATAAAACCATCCAGCTCCCCGTCCAAGACCGCCGTGGTATCACTGGCCTGATAATCCGTGCGGTGGTCCTTTACCATTTTATACGGATGGAGGACATAACTTCTAATCTGGTTACCCCACCCCGCACTGATGCGCTTCCCCTTGAGCTTGGCTCTCGCCTCCGCCCTTTTAACTAGCTCCATCTCCAGCAGACGTGACTGCAATATCCTCAAAGCGATTTCCTTGTTCTGGTGCTGAGACCGCTCGCTCTGACAGGTAACCACCTGCCCGGTGGGCAGGTGAGTCAGTCGGACGGCGGTGCTCGTCTTCTGCATGTGCTGTCCGCCCGGCCCGCTGGAGCGAAAGACATCAACCTTCAAATCGTCGGGCCCGATTCTAACATCAACATCACCCTCAGCTTCCGGCATAACCTCCACCAGAGCAAAGGAGGTGTGCCGGGCGTGGTCGGCATCAAAGGGGGAGAGGCGAACCAACCGATGCACACCATGCTCCGATTTCAGGTAACCGCAGGCATAATCGCCACTGATGCTCAGCGTAACGCTTTTTATCCCCGCTTCATCACCCGGCGTAGTATCCAGTATTTCCGCTTCATAACCATGGCGCTCCGCCCAGCGCAGGTACATTCTCATCAGCATCTCCACCCAGTCCTGTGATTCGGTGCCCCCAGCACCGGCATGGATACTCAGAATCGCGTTTCTGGCATCGTACTCACTGCTAAAGGCGGCTTCCAGCTCCAGCTCTTCCAGACGTGCCGCCACCGTGGCCAACTCCGATTCAACCTCCGGCTCGAGCGAGGCATCCTCTTCCGCCAGGGTAAGGAGTTCAGCCGCATCCGCCACCTTCTTCTCCGCCTCTCGCCATTTACTCACCACCTTCTTCAACTCAGCCAGCTGCCGCATCACACCCTGGGCTTCCGTCTGGTTCAACCAGAAGTCTGACTCAGCCGACCGCTTCTCCAATCTGGCGATTTCCTGTTCCTTACCGGCAATGTCAAAGATGCTCCAGAGCAGCCGAGATTCGAGCCTTCAGCTCATTCAGTCTGTCCTTGAGTTCTGGCATACACCGTTCTCCTTCTGCTGGCTACAACAACTTTCCCTGATGGCCACTATCAGACGCGATGGCATCCTTTTCTGGCTTTAGATTACCCCCGGCCGCCAGATGGGCCAGTCGCAGTGGCTCAGGTATGCGGTAGCCGCGACAGCAATTCAGTACCCAGCTAATGGCCATCGCCAAATCAACCTTATGGCCGATAGAAACATAGACCGGAGTGGTCCCGGGGCGGGTTCGCAGGGCCACCCCGATAATCTCACCCTTATCTATTATGTCAGCGTAGCTACCTGTTTCCGCCTCCGGTATCTGGTGGGTGCCACAAAGCAGAGACTTGGCACAGCCAATCGCTGGCGTATCCAGAAGCAGCCCCAGGTGAGAAGCGAGGCCGAAGCGCCGCGGGTGAGCTAACCCCTGTCCATCAACCAGGATAAGGTCAGGGGTAAGGCCGAGTTTTTGACAAGCAGCCAGGGTTAACGGTGCCTCTCTAAAGGATAAAAGACCAGGAATGTAAGGAAAACCAAGCTTCCCAGTTACTACCTTTGTTTCCACCAGCTTCAGTTCCGGATAATTCAGGACAACAACGGCCGCGGTGGCCATCGCCTGCCCTCTCTCCGCAGAAATATCCACGCCAGCAATGAACTGCGGGTTGGTGACCTCGCCCTGCTTTAAGACCTGGCCAGCCAGTCGGCGCTGCAGGTCCTGGGCCTGAGCCACACTGAGTTGCCAGCTATGTAAGTTCTTCACCTTCACACCACGATTATAGCTATTGGACGACTCTTTGACAAATTGGATACCTCACCCTCTTCTTCCCCCTTCCCCCGATGATAATCGGGGGAAAGGGGGTCAGGGGGATAGGGTGCGCTTTCACTATTGACAGGCGCATACTTATAGCGCATAATATCCTAAGTTGAAAAAACATGGTTAAGATTAGATTAAGAAGAACCGGAAGCAAAAACCAACCCAGCTATCGGCTGGTTGCCGCCGATTCTCGGTCGCCCCGCGACGGGGCCTTTATTGAAATCCTCGGACACTTTAATCCCCTAACGAACCCAGAAACAGTAGTTATCAATGAAGAAAAGGCATTATACTGGCTCAGTCAAGGAGCTCAGCCAACGGCCACGGCCGCCAGGCTACTATCCAAGGCAGGCATCATGGAAAAGTTCAGAGCCACCAAAACAACCAAGGAGAAAACATGAAAGAACTAATCGAGTACATCGCCAAATCAATCGTCAACGCACCGGACCAAGTAGTAGTTACTGAGGAACAGACTGAGCAAGGCATAACACTGAAATTGCAGGTTGCTGATGATGACAAAGGGAGAGTTATCGGTAAGCAAGGTCGGATAGCTGAAGCCATGCGCACCTTAATCAGAGTAAAAGCCGCTAAGGCCGGCACCAGGGCGACTCTGGAGATTATGTAAACCTGAGCGAAATAAGCCGGGTTTACTCTAACTCTCAGCTAACCTTCTGAAAAGAACTTCTGACGAAGCACATAGCCGGCAGGAGAGGTAGAATTGAGCCCCCGCTTCCGGCAGCAGAAGTTCTCATATTATGTGCTTGGGGCGGAAGGTTATGGGAAATTCGCCGCCACTTTAGTCAAGCCAGCCCAGGTCCGGGGCAATCCCGCGAAAGAAGCTATCACCTTGGCCCAACAATTGGAGAGCAATCATGAGTTCTACCCCTGAAACTGAATACTGGCTTATCTGCCCCGTATGTCATAAGCCCAATCCCGCTGGAACCAGGTTCTGCAAGCACTGCTGGGGTGCCGCCCTCCGTTCCCAAAAACCGGTCTCGACCAAAGAACTGGAAGAAATACTCGAGCGCCGTGAGACCCACCTCAGGCGACGGAGGAGAATTGTCAGAATTGCCATCAGCCTGGCTTCCCTTTTTGTGGCGGCGGCTATTGTCCTGCCCATCTTATACAATTACACCGACCTTCTCTCCCGACCGCTGGAGACACTCAACTCAAATTCCCAGCCCGGAGAGTGGGCAATGTTCCGCCACGATATTGCCAACACGGGCGCCGCTAAAACCAGTGACGCCTTGCCGCAGGGTATACTGAAATGGACTTTCACCACTGGTGGTGCCATCCACTCGTCGCCGGCCCTGGCCGATGGTACCGTCTATTTCGGCTCCGAGGACTACAAGCTTTACGCCGTGGATGCCGCCACCGGTGTCAAGCGCTGGGAGTTTCTAACTGGTAGCTTCGTCGAGTCGACGCCGGCGATTGTCGGCGGTATCGTCTACTTTGGCTCCAACGATGGTGCTCTTTATGCGCTGGATGCCAAGAGCGGCGAGATGGTCTGGGAATTCCGGACACCCTACGCAATTATGTCCTCCCCGGCGGTAGCTAATGGCATGGTCATCTTTGGGGCGGACGATTATTCTGTCTACGCCTTAGACGCCCTCAAAGGAACCAAGCTCTGGAAGGTCGACACACGGGGTCCGGTAAAATCATCACCCGCTGTGTCTGAGGGTATTGTCTATATTGGCTCCGGTGGGGAGTATGTCTACGCCATAAACGCTGTTGATGGCCGAGTCCGCTTGCGTTTCATGACCTATTCGGCCGTTTTTGCCTCGCCGGCGGTGACTGATAGAACCGCCCTCTTCGCTAACTCCAATGGTTATCTGTATGCCGTCAATGGTAACGCCCGCAACTGGCCCTTGGAATATAATATCCGACCCTACTGGTTACAACTCTCTGCCTTCGGTTCACCCGTCGTGCCCATGCCACCATCCCCCTCCGGCTCTATGTGGGGTCTCAGGCTGGGGCGAGTCGTCAGTTCCTCGCCGGTACTGGCGGGCGACAGCTTATACATTGGCGCCGACAACAATCTGCTGGCTATCGACCTCAAGAATCGCCAGAAACTTTGGTCCTTCCGAACCCAAGGGGCGGTGAGGTCAACACCAGCGGTAGCCGGTAACACGATTTATGTCGGCAGTGAAGATGGACGACTCTACGCCGTGGACATTGCCACGGGGGAAAAGCTGTGGGACTTCGCCACCGGCGACAAAATAACTTCATCCCCAACAGTAGCTGATGGCACGGTCTATATCGGCTCGCACGATGGCAAACTATACGCCATCAAATAGGACTGCCATTACCAGTAGGGCGGCCTATTTCCCCTGTGTTCTCCGGCGGCGCTTTTCGGCCACCTTGAGGCGCGCCAGCGAACGGCGCAGCGCCGCCTCAGCTTGAGCCAGGTCAACTTCGGGAGTCGGATGAGTCAGTCGCTGCTGGGCCCGCTCCTTGGCCGCTTCAGCCCGGGCAATATCAATTTCCTCCGCCCGCTCGGCGGCATCAGCCAGAACGATAATGCGGTCGGGCCTCACCTCAAGAAAGCCACCAGAGATAACCAGGGAGTATTCCTCCCCACCCTTACGCACTTTCAGTTCACCCGGCTCCAGGGTAGTCATCAATGGGGCATGATGTGGCAGGATGCCCAGTTGCCCCAGGACACCTGGCGCGACCACGATGTCCACTTCCTCGGAATAGACCACCCGCTCCGCCGTAACAATATCCAGCCTAACCGGAGACATTACCCGCCACCCCCTAGTGTCTTGCCCCTTTCGACCACCTCGTCAATAGTGCCCGCCATATAGAAGGCTTGCTCGGGTAAAGCATCGTGCTTGCCCTCCAGAATCTCCCGGAAGCCGCGCACGGTTTCACCGATGGACACATACCGGCCCGGCCGACCGGTGAAGACTTCGGTGACGAACATGGGTTGCGATAGGAATCTCTGTATTCTTCTGGCCCGAGCGACCGTTAGCTTGTCTTCATCACTCAGTTCTTCGATGCCCAAGATGGCGATGACATCCTGCAAGTCCTTGTATCTCTGAAGAACGCGCTGTACCTCACGAGCTATCCGATGGTGTTCCTCACCGACCACCTCGGGAGTAAGGATACGGGAGGTTGAAGCCAGGGGGTCAACTGCCGGGTACAGACCCTGCTCGGCAATCGACCTCTCCAGAGCAATCACGGCGTCAAGGTGACCGAAGGTCGTCGCCACGCCCGGGTCGGTGTAGTCATCCGCGGGCACATAGACTGCCTGGAAGGAAGTGATGGAACCCTTCTTGGTCGAGGTAATTCTTTCCTCCAGCTCACCGACCTCAGTGGCCAGGGTCGGCTGATAACCCACGGCGGAAGGCATTCTCCCCAGCAGAGCCGAGACTTCCATACCGGCCAGGGTATAGCGGTAGATATTGTCAATAAAGAGCAGGACATCCTGACCTTCAATATCGCGGAAATACTCCGCCATGGTCAGTCCGGTAAAGCCCACGCGCAGGCGCACGGCCGGGGGCTCGTTCATCTGACCAAAGACTAGGACGGTTTTGTCAATCACGCCTGATTCCTTCATCTCATACCACAGCTCATTGCCCTCGCGAGACCTTTCCCCGATACCGGCAAAGACTGAGAAACCGCCGTGCTCGGTGGCAATATTACGGATAAGCTCCATAATGATGACCGTCTTGCCCACCCCCGCGCCGCCGTAGGCACCCACCTTACCGCCCTTGGTGAAGGGAGTAATCAGGTCAATAACCTTAAGCCCGGTCTCCAGAATCTCGGTCTTGGTTTCCTGCTCCTCCAGTGACGGTGGCGGGCGGTGGATGGACCATTTTTCCTGCGCTTTAACCTCTCCGAGGTTATCTAAAGGCTCGCCCAGCACATTGAACAGGCGCCCCAGAGTCAGTCGACCCACCGGTACTCTGAGTGGCGCTCCGGTATCTACCGCCTCAGCACCCCGTGCCAGACCCTCCGTCGGTGAGAAAGAAAGGCACCGGACCCAATTATTACCGATATGTTCCTGGGCTTCCAGCACAATTTTTGAGCCGTTACCGGAGATTTCAATCGCATTGAAAAGGGCCGGTAGCTGGTCGGGGGGGAATTCAAGGTCAACTACCGTCCCGATGACCTGAACCACTTTACCTTTGGCCATACTTCACCTCACAGACTTCCCTCAGATTACTATACAGTCAAGACAGCAATGTCATTTCCTTTCTTCAGACAGCGCCGCCACGCCACCGGTAATATCCAGCAGTTCTTTGGTGATTGCTTCCTGACGGGCCTTGTTATACATCAGTGTCAAGTCATCCACCAGCTCCTTGGCATTGTCCGTGGCATTGCGCATGGCCACCATCCTGGCCGATTGCTCGCTGGCGATGGACTCAAGGATAGCGTGGTAAATCTGCATTTCAACAAAACGCGGTAAGAGTCCGGCCAGTACCGCCTGCGGGCTTGGCTCATAGATATATTCTACATTCTGGGCGCGGGGTATCACCGCTGGTTCCACCGGCAGGATTGGCTGGATTACCGGCTTCTGCGCCATCGTGCTGATAAACTGCGTGTAGGCCAGATAGGCCGCATCAATAAAGCCACTGGTGTAATCGTCAATAATGATGCGTGGTATGGCTAAGGTGTCCATAAGAGTGGGCCGGTCACCCAGCCCGGTGAATTCGGCTCTAATATCCCGACCGTACCGCCGCATGAAGTCCAGGCCCTTGCGACCCACGCAGACGAGGGTAACCGGCACCTGTCTGCTCCAGGATGAAGGCCGCTGACCGCCGATTCATATTGGCATTCAGACCGCCGCACAGACCGCGGTCGGCGTGATATGGACTACGGCTACTCTGGCAATTGGCCGTCGCTGCAGTAAAGGATGCTGCGGTATATCTCCCTGGGGCAAAGCCGCCAGGTCAGCGATTACCTGGTGAATCTTATCGGCGTAAGGGCGACCAGCCAGGCCGCGCTCCTGGGCCCGCCTCATCTTGGAGGTGGCAATCATCTCCATCGCCCGGGTAATCTTGGCGATACTTTGCACGCCCCCTATCCGGCGGCGAATTATGCGGATATTAGCCAATCTTCGACCTCTCCCCCTGTATCCCCCCGATTACTATCGGGGGGAAAATGGTTTTGAAGAGGGACTCCGTCCCTCTTAGACACCCTTATTAGGCGGCTTCGCCTCTCTTTGACTCATCTATGCTGTAAAACCTTGCTTGAACTCCTGAATGGCGGCCTTCAGTTTTTCCTCAGTCTCCTGGCTGAGTTCCTTACTCTTGGCAATCGCCTGCCCTATCTCAGGATGGTTGGCATCCATGAATTTGTAGAAGTCAGCCTCAAAGGCACCAACCTTGGCCACCGGTATATCATCCAGATGACCATTGACCGCGGCATACAGAATCATGACCTGCTTCTCAATCGGCATCGGGCTGTACTGATTTTGTTTCAACACCTCAGTGATGCGTCGCCCTCGTTCAAGCTGGGCTCGGGTGGTCGCATCCAGTTCGGAAGTACCAAACTGAGCAAAGGCGGCCAGTTCCCGGTACTGGGCCAGTTCCAGTCTCAGCCGGCCGGCTACCTGCCGCATAGCCCTGGTCTGGGCAGTGCTTCCCACGCGTGATACCGATAAGCCAACATTCAAGGCCGGCCGCTGACCGGCGTTGAACAGGTCACTTTCCACATAAATCTGACCGTCCGTAATGGAGATAACATTGGTTGGAATGTAGGCCGCGAGGTCGCCAGCCTGCGTCTCAATGATGGGCAGAGCTGTCAGTGAACCGCCGCCGTATTCCTTGGCGTATTTGGCCGCTCTCTCCAGCAAGCGGCTGTGCAGATAAAAGACATCACCCGGGTACGCTTCACGTCCGGGCGGACGGCGCAAGAGCAGAGAAAGCTGGCGGTAAGCCCAGGCATGCTTGGACAGGTCGTCATAGATAACCAGTGCGTCCTTGCCCTGCTCCATGAACTCCTCGCCGATGGCACAGCCAGCGTAAGGCGCCAGATACTGCAGGGCGGCGGAATCGGAAGCATTGGCCGCCACCACAATGGTGTGCGCCATTGCTCCGTATTGCTCCAGTGTGGCTACCACCCGAGCCACCTTGGATGTTTTCTGACCAATAGCTACATAGATGCAGATTAGGTCGCCACCCTTCTGGTTAATAATCGTATCCAGAGTAATGGTCGTTTTGCCCGTGGAGCGGTCACCGATAATCAGCTCACGCTGTCCCCGGCCGATGGGGATTACGCTGTCGATAGCCTTAATACCAGTCTGCACCGGAGTGTTCACTTGCTCACGCATCGCGACATTAGGGGCTACCCGCTCAATAGCACGGGCCTTCTGAGTTTTGATGGGGCCTTTGCCGTCCAGCGGGCGACCCAGCGGGTCAACCACCCGACCAATAAGTGCCTCGCCCACTGGTACTTCGGCAATACGACCGGTACAGCGGACTTCATCCCCCTCCTTAACCGGAGTGTAGTCACCGAGAATAACTGCGGCGACGCTATTTTCCTCCAGGTTCATGGCAATACCCATGATGTCATGGGGGAACTGAAGCAGTTCGTTGTATTTGGCCGCTAGTAACCCGTGAATGCGGGCAATGCCATCACCCACTTCAATGACCGTGCCCACATCAACCATCGTCGCCGCGGCTTGGCCGAACTGCTCAATTTGCTGTTTAATGACCGAAACTATATCTTGACCTCGTGTTGTCATCCTATTGCCTCCCGTCAGGGTGCCCTAATGTCTATCTCGCTATGCCGCCAATATCCTTCTTCAACGCTTCCAATCGACTCCGAGTGCTGCCGTCAAGCAGTTTGCCCCCGAATCTGGCCACAACGCCACCGACCAGAGCGGGGTCGACTTTCGGATAGATAATTACTTTCTTTCCGGCGATATCTGACAGGTGCTCTTCCAGCTTGCGCTTGTCCTCATCCTCCAGCGGCACCGCCGTAATTACCTCAGCCGGCTCAATGCCACGGTAACTATCCAGCAGTCGCTGGTATTCCTCGGCAATTTCACCCAAGAGCCCCAACCGGCCTCGGGCTACCAGCAGGCAGACCAGATTCAGCGCCAGGGGATTGATATCCGCCAACCGCTCGGAGAGCAGTCTGACTTTGTCACTGAACGGCAGTTTGGGATTCTCCAGCAGCCTGACCAAGACATCGTCCTGTTGCAAGCTGGCAATCCTCTTTAAGTCAGATTGCCACCTGTCCAGTTCCCCTTTTTCTAACGCAATTTGAAACACTGCCTGCGCGTAGCGCTTAGCCTGAGCCCTTCTGGCCACTAATTATTTCACCCTTTCTTCAAAGTCGGCGTCTCTTCCAGCACCTTATCAATGATGTCACGGTGTGCTTTCTTATCCAGCGAGCGGTCAATCACCTTCTCCGCCGCCATTATGGTCAGGTCGGCGAATTCCCGCCGCAGGACATCAACCGCCCCATCCCGCTCTCGTTGAATCTCCACCCGTGCCCGATTGATAAGGGACTGGGCCTCCTCTTCCGCCTTCTGCTGTGCCTGCTGACGCACTTCTTCACCGGTACGCGTGGCTCGGACAATTAACTCCTGCCCCTCTTTGCCAGCCGCCTCGATTCGCTTCTTGGCCTCTTCTTCCGCCCGCGCCGTCTGCTCCTTAATATACTCCGTCTGCTCCATACTGTCCTTAATCTTCTTGGAGCGCTCGTCGAGCATCCGCATCACCGGCTTGTAAGCCACCAGATACAGCAGTCCGAAGAGAATAATGAAAGTCACGACCTGCGCTAACAGCGTTGGCAGACTAAAGCCAAGCTTAGTTAGACCTTCCAACATTTTAGCCACCTCTTGAACTAAGCTACGCCCAAAAACATCCCCATAACTATCATACCAACGGTAAGTACCACCCCCAGAATCACCACCGATAAAAGAACCGCTATGGACATAGGAATACCTTCTTGTCCCATAAGCTACCCCCTTTCAATTTCGCTATACAAGCAAGAGCAGAAAAATGGCGATAATCAGGGCATAAACACCAATCGCCTCAGTGAGACCGGCAACCAGAATCATGTTGGTAAATATGGGGCCTCTGGCCTCAGGGTTACGGGCGATGCCGGTCAGGGCGGAAAAACCAATAAGGCCGAGAGCCAGCGCCGGGCCAAGTAAACCCAGACCACCAACCATCCCGACTGCCAGCATCTTCATTACATCTGCTGTCATCAATTACCTCCTTTTTATGATTTCACTGATTTAATACTAGTGCGTGCTCCTCCTCATGGGAAGCCACCGCCAGAGTAAGAAATATCAGAGTCAGGCCACCAAAGATAAGGGCCTGGAGAAAACCAATAAGGAGCTCCAGACCGTAAAAGGGTAGGGCAAATACCCAGGGAACAAGGAAAACGGCCACCAAGATGAGTATTTCCCCGGCCGTCATATTGCCGAAAAGACGGAAGGTAAAACTGACAATACGGATAAGCTGAATCAGCAACTCCAGAAAACCCACCAATAACTCGACGATTCCCGTGACGATACCACTGACACCATCAATGACCTTGCCTTTAAAAATTGCACCCACACTGCCGGAAAATTCTGAAAACACCACCAACATTAACGAAATTGGTCACATAATGGCGGCCGAGTGCCCTCAAGCCAAAATACTGAACGGCGAAAACCGCCACCACTGCCAGAGCCAGGGGTGTATTAAAATCGGTATTAGCCGGCCGGAGTAAGTGCACTTCGCCTTCAGCCGTATGCACGATTATTGAACCATAACCAGGTAGTAGGCCAAGCCAGGCATTGAAGGCGACGAAGAGGAATATGGTCGCCACCAGCGGGAAGAAGCGACGCCCGTTCTTCTCTCCGGCAGCACCGCAACAGAAGTCATAGAGCCAGCCAAGCAAAAACTCAAAGGCGGCTTGCAGCCGGCCCGGGATAAGCTTCATGCGGCGGGTAACGACATAAGAAAATCCCACCAGGAAAATGACCGTAACCCAGGTGGCCACCATGGTATTGGTGACCGGCAAGCCGAATACATGAAACACCGCCTCAGCTGGAAGCTCCGGGTGAGGCTTAGCAACACTGAGCCAGCTCGGCAGACCAACATCGCCCAGTATGCTCTTACCCAGAGGACCGCTGACAAAGCCAATTATAAGAAGGACAAAGACGACCACCACTAGCCCGATTGCCAATGGGAAGGAACAGCCCAGAAAACCCTTTCTCGGCACTAGCTGTCCTCCTTGTTGTGTTTGTTACCAAGAAGAGGTACTAACATCCGATAAACGCCATAAATCGCCGCGATGACTCCCAAAATTAGGCCGACTATTGTCAGGATGACCCCGGTATCGAATTGCCTATCCAGCCAGCGACCACCCAGTACTCCTAGAACAATGCACAACCCAATGTACCACCCCACCCCCACAAACCGTAGCGCCGCTTCCCACCGCTTCATACCCGAAGCATAGCAAATCCACCTAACCACTTCAAGCCTGGTAGAAATTCACCCGCCGGCCATCGGCCCTGAGAACAACCCTCCCACTCAAAATTAAAGATTGTTTATTGACCTCCGGCAACTAAAGAAAAATAGTGAACCAGGTTAATAAACAATCTTATTACGGACAAGCCTTTAACGAAGCTACTATCTGGCTACACCCAAACTGGCCTAACCTCAACCCCCAACCAATCCATTCACGCTAAGACTTACGCTTATCAAAGTCAGACAGGTCAAGAGTATCAATAAAAGCCCGGAAAGCCGACATCCGTTTTATCTCGTCTTCAGTGACCTCCCGGCCTTTACCCTCAGCCCCCTTCTCCTCCTCAGCCAGCGGTTTACCTGTCTCCTTATCCAGCATTATGCCGGCTTTATCCAGTACTGACTCCTCAACATAGATTGGCGCCTCAACTCTTACGGCCAGCGCCAAGGCATCACTGGGGCGAGAGTCAATTTCCATCTGCGCACCGTTAACATTAAGAATAATCTTGGCATAGAAGGTATCATTCTTGAGGTCACAGACGACAATAGAGTGAACAGTAGCTCCCAAGGCATCAACCACGGCCCGCAGTAAGTCATGAGTCAAAGGGCGGGGCACATTGACACCCTGTAGCTTCACAGCTATAGCATCGGCCTCGGCGGGACCAATCCAGATAGGCAGGTAACGGTCGGCCACTTTTTCCTTAAGAATTACCACGCGCTGATAATTCATCAAACTGACTCGGATACTGTCAATCGTCATCTCTATCATGCGAGCGCCCTCCTCTTTCGTCAGCCAGCAAAGTTAATTCTACTCCAGCAGTCTACCACTGTCAACAGAGAACACGGAGATTATTTACGGACACGCTGTCCCCGATAAATCGGGGCGAAGCAATCTTGACCGACCAGTTAACTAAAGCGCCTAGTTATGATATAATAACCCCGTTCGCTTCCCGTCCCGGCAGGAATTTAACCGAAAATCAGGAAGGAGGCGCATCATGCAGGAGAGTCGAAAGGCAGTTGTCTGGTTTGGTGAAGTCACCAAGAAGGATGTGGCCCTGGTTGGCGGTAAAGGCGCCAACCTCGGCGAAATGACCAGCGCTCGTATACCCGTGCCCCCCGGATTTATCGTAACCTCAGATGCTTACTACGACTTCCTGCGACAGACCAAGCTCGTTGATAGGATTCGCCGGCTACTCGGCCCCCTGGATGTTAATGATAGTCGTAAACTCCAGGAGGTGGCCGCCCGGGTCAGAAAGATAATCTCTGACGCTCCCATGCCCCCCGAAATAGCCAAGCATATTAAAGAGGCCTATATCAAAATGGGGCGGGGGCTGGTAGCCGTACGGTCTTCCGCCACCGCCGAAGACCTGCCGGATGCCTCCTTCGCCGGCCAGCAAAGAACCTTCCTCAATATTGAGGGTGAGGATGAAGTCGTCGCCGCCGTTCAAGGGTGCTGGGCCTCCCTCTTTGAAGCCCGCGCCATCTTCTACCGGGCTCAACAAAAATACGACCATTTTAAACTCGGCATCGCCGTCCCCGTACAGAAGATGGTGCAGTCGGAAGCTTCCGGTGTCATGTTCACTCTGGAGCCGGTAACCAGCGACCGCAGTAAGATTGTCATTGAGGCCGTCTACGGACTGGGCGAAGCGATTGTCGGCGGCGAAGTGACCCCCGACCTCTATATTGTGGAAAAAGAAGACCTGACCATTAGCCTCAAGAAAATCAGCCGGCAGGAATGGAAAATAATCAGAAATCCAGCGGCCACCGGTCAGGAGACTAACATTCAGGTGTCGCTCACGGCCAAGGAGCAAGCCCGGCAGAAAATAAGGGATGACGATATTATTGCTCTGGCCAAAATCGGCAAGCGCTTGGAAAACCACTACAAGTTTCCCCAGGACATTGAGTGGGCCAAAGAGAATGGCAAACTCTACATTGTTCAGACCCGCCCGGTAACCACCATCAGCACGACAGCGGTTGAAGCCGCACCGGCCATTGCCGCCCCCGTTCTGCTGACCGGGGCACCGGCCAGCCCGGGCATTGCCACCGGCCCGGTCAGATTAATCTTTGATGCCTCCCAGATAGACAAAGTCAAGGATGGCGATATTCTGGTCGCCGAAATGACCACACCGGACTTCGTCCCGGCGATGAAACGCGCCGCCGCTATTGTCACCGACCGCGGAGGCCGGACGGCCCACGCGGCCATTGTCAGTCGTGAGTTAGGCATACCCTGTGTCGTCGGCACGGGGCAAGCCATGTCAACCTTGAAGGATGGACAGGTAATTACCGTGGACGGCTCGCACGGTAATGTCTACGATGGGAAAGTAACCCGTAGAATGAAAACCAGCGCCCTGGCCCATATACTGGAAGACACGATTAAGACCAAGACCAGGGTCTATGTGAATCTAGCCCAGCCCGAGCTCGCCGACCGGGTCGCCGCTCGTAATGTCGATGGTGTAGGTCTACTCCGGGCGGAATTCATGGTGGCCCAGATTGGGGAACATCCCAGCTACATGATAAGCCAGAAGCGCGGCCAGGAGTTCGTCGATAAGCTGGCCGAAGGACTCACCACCTTCGCCAAAGCCTTCCACCCACGCCCGGTAGTCTATCGCACCAACGATTTCAAGACCAATGAGTACCGCGCCCTCAAGGGTGGCGAGAAGTATGAAGAGATAGAAGAGAACCCGATGCTCGGCTACCGGGGCGCCTCGCGCTATATTACCGACATCGAGACCTTCAAGCTGGAACTGGCCGCCATCAAGAAGGTAAGACAACAAGTACAAAAACCTCTGGGTCATGATTCCCTTCGTCCGCACCGTTCGGGAGCTGGAGCAAACCCTGAAAATTATGGCGGCCGACGGGTTAAAGCGCTCTCCCAACTTCAAGATTTGGATGATGGTGGAAGTCCCATCCAATATCATACTCCTCGAGAAGTTCATTGCCGTTGGTATTGACGGCATCTCCATCGGCTCCAATGACTTGACCCAGCTCACCCTAGGTGTCGACCGCGATAGCGCTAAACTGGCCACCACCTTTGACGAACGGGACGAAGCGGTGATGCTCTCTCTGGAAAGAGCGGTGAAAGTCACCAAGAGCATGGGCATCACTTCCTCTATCTGTGGACAGGCCCCGTCAGTCTATCCCGAACTCACTGAGAAACTGGTGGAGTGGGGGATTACCTCGGTCTCAATCAGCCCCGATATGATTGACCAGACCAGAGAAATAATCGCCCGGGTGGAACAGCGTTTAGGAATCAAACCTGAATGATTAACGAGCTTCACATCCGCGAGATGACGGAGGAGCGGGAAGAAAGCCTCTCCCCCCATGCGGTAAAAAGCAAACTGTCACGCGGCCGGCTCAGACCCGAAGAGCCCTGTCCCGTACGCACTGCCTTCCAGCGCGACCGCGACCGTATTATCCATGCCAAGGCTTTCCGCCGCCTCAAGCACAAGACTCAGGTGTTCATTGCTCCTCAGGGCGACCATTATGTTACCCGCCTCACCCACACCCTGGAAGTCGCCCAGATAGCGCGCACGATTGCTCGCGCCCTAAATCTTAATGAAGACCTGACTGAGGCTATCGGCCTGGGCCATGACCTGGGTCACACCCCTTTTGGCCATGTCGGTGAGGATGTTCTCAATGAACTCTACCACGAGGGGTTCCGACACAACGAGCAGAGCCTGCGCGTGGTTGACCTTCTGGAAAACGATGGCCAGGGACTCAACCTGACCTGGGAGGTGAGAGATGGCATCCTCAACCACTCCAAGTCCCGGGCAAATACGCTGGAAGACTGGGGAGTAGTCAACACGCTGGAGGGTGAGGTCTGCCGGATGGCTGATATCGTGGCCTATGTCAACCACGATATTGGTGATGCCATCCGCGCCAGCATCATCACCGAAGATGATTTGCCGGCCTCAGCTATTGACTGTGTTAGGGCACTCCCACCGCGAGCGCGTCAACGCCATGGTCTGCGATATTATTGAACGCTCCTGGGCGGTGAGAAGTGCGGGAAAAATCGCCACTCCCGCCATAACCATGAGTCCGCCGGTCCTTGAGGCCACCGACACCCTGCGCCAGTTCCTTTTTGAGCGGGTCTACAATCTGCAGTCAGCCCAAAAGGAAGCGGATAGAGCCAGAGAAATAGTCCGCCGCCTATACCACTACTTTAATAAGCATGCCGACAAATTGCCGCCGGAGTATGCCCTGTACAGCGACGAGGTGGAGAGACGGGTCGCTGATTATATCGCCGGCATGACCGACCAGTACGCCACCCGAATAGCGAGGGAGCTGTCACTCAGTAGGGACAAGACTAAGGTTAGATAGCCCCAGCCCGACAAGACAAGCTATTTTGCAGTCCAGTAAGTCTTGACATTCCCAGATGATGGCCATAGACTGTCAAGGCAAGTGGGAAATAGAATCCTCTGATGTAAATTGGGGAGGGTTAATTATGAATATGTCCATGAAAGAGCGTTTTCGCTATGATTGCTCAGGTAAATGGTTCAAAGGTAATCTACACATGCACACGACTCGCTCGGATGGTAGACTGACCTTGGCCGAGGCATCCGCATTTTACGCCGAGCGTGGCTATGATTTCATTGCCATTACCGACCACAGGGTTCCATTTGTCGGAGCCGAGTCGGGCGAGAAGTTACCTATTATGATTATAGACGGAATAGAGCTGGACGGAAGGGACGACCAGGGTTCAGGCTATCATGTGGTTTGCATTGGTGATGTCGGTGGTATTTCAAAAGATATGGATTTGATGGAGGCTTTGGAAAAGGCCAGGTCGCAGGGGAGTTTCCTGATTTGGGCTCATCCGTATGCGAGCGGTAATACGGTGGCAGAAGGCCTTCGACACGGTTTTCATGGTGTGGAAGTATACAACCATTCCTGCGAGACGGGTCTTGGCAAGGGGCATGGAGCTTATCACTGGGACTCCATACTCAGGCAACAACCTAATATGCTTGGACTGGCTACGGACGATATTCACTTCTTCGAGGGTTTACCGCCACAGGTGGGAGGTTGGATAATGGTCAATGCCCTGGAACTTTCACCTGAGGCCATACTGACCTCAATCCGCCAGGGTAATTTCTACAGTTCGAGCGGCCCGGATTTCAAGTTGATATACATAGAAAAGGGAAACCGAGTAGTAGCCGAAACTTCACCCATAGTGCATGCGCGCCTGGTTGGCCCGGGGGGGAGCGGGAAATGGAAAGCCGAGGTCGATTTAAAGAATGTGACCGATACCCATTTCAGGATACCTGATGACTGGTCTTTCGCGCGTTTGGAAATTGAGGACGCCTTCGGTAAGAAAGCGTGGAGCAACCCTCTTCTCAGAAGTAAAGGGTGATTTTTGGCTAGGGCGTGTCTAAGAGAGGCTTCACCTCTCTTTAACTCCCCTCTCGCTCAGGGCGTCTAAGAGGGGCTTCGCCCCTCTTCATTAACTCCTTCCCCCTCTCCCGATAATGGAGAGGGGGATACAGGGGGAGAGGTTCACACAAAATCAAGAAAAATCCCCAGAAAAATTAAAGAGGGAAACCACCCCTCAAGTGGTATAATATACATATATGAGCGTCATTGATGAAGTCAAGCAGAGAACGGATATTGTTGAGGTCATCAGCCAGTACACCAAATTGACCAAGTCCGGCCGCACCTTCCGCGCTCTCTGTCCGTTCCACAGTGAAAAGAACCCGTCTTTCTTCGTCTATCCCGACCGCCAGAGCTGGCACTGCTTCGGCGCCTGCGGCACCGGCGGCGATGTCTTTTCTTTCATTATGAAGAAAGAAGGCATTGAATTCGGCGAGGCGCTCCGACTCCTCGCTGATAGATGCGGTGTCACCATTACCCCCGATAGAATCGGGGCGGATACCAAGAAAGAGCTAAAAGAAAGGCTCTACCAGGCCAATGAAGCCGCCGCCCAGTATTTCCATAACCTGCTCCTAAAATCTTCGGCGGCCGAAAAAGCCAGGAGCTTACCTGGCAAGTCGGGGCCTGACTCCCAAAACCATTACCGACTTCCAGCTTGGCTACAGCCTGAATAGCTGGGAGGCCCTCAAGCAATACCTGCTGGACAGAAGCTATGCCGAAAGTGAATTGCTGGAAGCGGGTCTTCTCGCGGCCACGGAGGATGGCAAGACCCACGACCGCTGGCGCCAGCGGCTGATCTTCCCCATCAAGGATGCCCGGGGTCGGACGACCGGCTTTGGCGCCAGGGTACTGGATGATTCTCTGCCCAAGTATATCAACTCGCCCCAGACACCCATCTTCGATAAGAGTGCCACCCTTTACGGCTTGAACCTGGCCGCACCGGCCATCCGCCAGCAGGATTCAGTTGTAATTGTGGAGGGCTATATGGATGTGCTGACCGCCCACCAGAACGGCTTTAACAATGTGGTCGCTTCAATGGGCACCGCCATTACGGATAAACAGGTCAATGCCTTAAAGCGGCTGACCCGAAACCTGGCTCTAGCCCTTGACGCCGATTCCGCCGGGGAGGAGGCGATGCTGCGGTGTGTCGACTTCGAAAATACCCTAGACGGGTCGGAAATCAAGGTCATCATCCTTCCCACTGGGAAGGACCCGGACGATGTCATTAAAGAAGACCCGCCAGCCTGGCCCCGACTTGTCGGGGCTAAGGCTATCCCGGTAATTGACTATACCTTTGATATGGTCACGGCTAAACTTGACCTGACCACCGCACGGGATAAGTCTCTGGCCGCTGACCGACTTCTCCCCATCATCGCTCAAATCAAGGATATAGTACGCCGGGCGCACTATTTACAGAAGCTGTCCCGCCTGGTCAAAGTGAGCGAACGCAATCTGGAGGCCGCCTTGAAGCAAGGTAAAGCCGGCCCGGCCAAACGCCCCGACCGAGGTCGGGGAGATAAGGAGCCAGCCGACCAAGTCGGGACAACCCATCCCGACTTGTCGGGATCTCCAGCCCGGTTGAGGAGTACTGCCTGGCGCTACTGCTGCAGCACCCGGAGCTCAGAGACCACCCCGATACCCCGATATTACTATCGGCGGAATACTTTGAAAACAGTGAAAACCGGGAAATCTTCACTGCCTGGCGCGAGACCATCCCGATACAATCGGGGCACTCGAGAAAGACATTGATAGTGCCATGTGGGAGCACCTGGACACTCTGGTCAATAAGAACATCCCCCCGACAAGTCGGGGTCAGATTGAGCAGAAATATGCCAATTGTGTCCTGCGCCTGCGGGAAAAATTCCTCCGAAATCTGGAGAAGAAGCGGGAGGCAATCTTGACCCTGGAAGCCGAGGCCGGCGGTACCAGCGCCGAGCTGGCTAAACTCCAGGAGCAAGGCATTGAAATCAGCACTGAATTGAAAGAAGTCTTCACCCAGAAAGCGAAGCGCGGTCAGGAGCTGAGGAGGTAAGGCATGGTCTTGGAAGACTACAAGGAACCAGAACAATTTGTATCGGAACCCGAGACTGAAGTAGAAATACCACCGACTGAGCAGCTTGAGGAACAACTTAAAGCCGAAGACTTGGAACTGGAAGCGCCTTTAGAATTACTGGAGGCGGAGGAAACCGAGGTGGCTGACGACCCGGTTCGTCTCTACCTCCACGAGATTGGCAAGGTGCACCTGCTCAAAGCCCAGGACGAAAGGGACCTGGCTAAAAAGATTGAGGTGGCCAAGCGCCTTAGAGAAATAAGGCACGACTACACGCGGAAACACGGGGAGTCCCCCTCGCCCACCGAAATAATGTTAATTATCCTCAAGGAGCTGGCGCAGACGGCACCGATTGTCCGTCTTTTGCAGGAATATCTCCAAATACCACGGACCAATAGTTTTACCCGGAGTATATCTCACTCCAAAATGCGCGAGAGCATTGATGGCGTCATGGACCCGCAGATGGCTCAGACGATTGGCCAGAAGATAAACAAGTCGGTGCCCGAGACCGAGCAACTGTTAATTAGCCTCTCCTTGAACTGCGACCTCCTGCCCAAGGCAGTTACTAAAGCCATTGACCCTAAGGTCACGATAGCCAATATAGAAAAACTGCTCACCGAGAAAGCCTTCCTCAACGCTCTGGAGACTAACAAAAACAAAATCGCAGCCTTCCTGAACAATATTGAGCTTGAGTCGGAGAAAGCCGAAAAACACCTCATTGAAGCTAACCTGCGGCTCGTCGTCAGTGTGGCCAAGAAGCACATCGGTCGGGGGATGTCACTCCTCGACCTGATTCAGGAGGGGAACATCGGGCTAATCCGGGCGGTGGAGAAGTTTGACCACCATCGGGGCTATAAGTTCAGCACCTACGCCACCTGGTGGATTCGCCAGGCCATTACCCGCGCCATCGCCGACCAGGCCCGCACCATTCGCGTCCCGGTGCACATGATTGAGACCATCAATAAACTGCTCCGGGTGAGTCGCCGCCTGGCTCAGGAGTACGGCCGCGAGCCGACTTCCAAGGAAATCGGCAAGAAAATGGAATTACCCGCCGAGAAGATAAGGGAGATTGTCAAGGTCGCCCAGCTTCCGGTATCACTGGAGGCGCCCATCGGTGAAGAGGAAGACAGCCACCTGGGCGACTTCATTGAAGACCGCAATGCCATGCCCCCCGTGGACACCGCCTCCAAGCAGTTGCTCAAGGAGCAAATCAACGAGGTCTTGGGCGAGCTCACACCCCGCGAGCAGCGGGTGCTCGTCCTCCGGTTCGGTCTGGAGGACGGGCGGAGTCGCACCCTGGAGGAAGTGGGGCAGGAGTTCAATGTCACCCGCGAGCGCATCCGCCAGATTGAAGCCAAGGCCCTGCGCAAGCTCCGCCACCCCAGCCGCAGCCGCCGGCTAAAAGACTACCTGGAGTAAGGTAACCCACCCCCTTTATCCCCCTCCCTTAATAAGGGAGGGGGAAGTGTTTTTGAGAGGGGGCTTCCGCCTCCTCTCAAAGCCCTGGTTTGGGGCGTCTAAGAGTGGCGAACGCCCCTCTTTTTTTCTTCTCCCCCTCTCCTTTGAAGGAGAGGGGGACCGAGGGGGTGAGGTTTACCCTTTAGTTTAGGCTGGAAAGCTGTTATAATAGGTGCTAGCTTGAAAGGTAACATGAACATGGTTAGAAGTTATACCGCCAAATACACCAAAACCAGTTCGGGCTATATGGGTCAACTCGTGGAATGGCCGGAAGTCGTTACCGAGGCCAAGACTATTGAGGAATGCCGGGAGATGCTCCGGGATGCCCTGCGTGAGATGATACTGGCCTACCGGCAGCAGAACAAGGAGATACCTCTCGGCGGCGACCTTCTGGAGCAAGTACTCGTCGAGGCGTAGGTTGTCCGTCAAGCGTCGCGACCTGATAAGATACCTTGAGGCCAATGGCTTCTATCTCTTGCGCGAGGGTAGCAAGCATTCCATATACACCAATGGCACTAAGACCATACCCGTCAAAAGGCACCGCACACTGAATAGAGTAACCGCCAACGAGCTGTGCAAACAAGCTGGACTAGCGTCCAAGTTCTAGGTAGGAGGGTAAACCCACCCCCATTTATCCCCCTCCCTTCAATAAGGGAGGGGGAAGTGTTTTTGAGAAGGGGCTTCCGCCCCCTCTCAAAGCCCTGGTTTGGGGTGTCTAAGAGTCCCGACTAGTCGGGACTCTTTTTTTCTTCTCCCCCCCGATTATTATCGGGGGGGATTAAGGGGGTGAGGTTTTAAGCCTACAACCTCACAATATTCACATCCACCTTGCCGGAGTTGATTTCCATTATGCCGATGGTGCCCAGGCCGCGGAGGTAGTGAAGGAAGGTGGGACTGCCGGGACTGACAAAGAGAATATCATAGTCATTCTCCACCACCGTGCGGTGCTCATGCCCGAAGACAACAATATCCGGGTGGTCATCTTTGGGCTGGTCAGCAGTATTCCGGTCGCGCCACCAGTTCGTGGTGAGATAGTAAGGTCGCTGGTGTACCAGCCACACCTTGCGCCCCTCCAGATTCAGAATGTGCTTCTCCTTGACCCGTTCGTCGGTCAGCGTGCTACCATAGTCGTCATCGCCCCGCGCCGCCAGCACTGGCGCAATTCGTGCCAATTCATCCAAAACCGACCGCACATAAATGTCCCCAGCGTGCAGAATAAGGTCCACACCCTGGAAAGCCGTGAGCAACTCACGAGGTAGCTCTGTCTCCGCCTCGGGAATATGCGTATCCGAAAGTAGCCCAATGCGCATTCCTGCTTCTCCTCTCCGCTAACTCTGACACAACCTGTTAACTAGACACTTTAAGTAGCCCGCCCACTTTTGTCAAGGGCAATCACAGAACAATATATTGACAATAGACCACTCTAGTGCTAGTATTTGGACTACTGGCAATATCCATAAAACTCAATAGTCAACACTCTTAAGTTAAAACAATGTCGGCTTCCTCCCCCAGCGTAGAGGGCGAGGCTCTCTGCACAACGAGGGCCTGGCCCTCTTTTATGCCCCGGATAGACAAATCCCATCACCGTTTGTGCTAAAATAGAGAAAAGCGGCTACCCGAGGAGCATCGCCAATGATTCCCATCAAGCTAGCCCTGCGCAATTTCATGCCCTACCGGGACGATGTGCCACCGCTCAATTTCACCGGTGTCCATACCGCCAGCATCTGCGGCGACAACGGCAGTGGCAAATCCTCCCTCATTGACGCCATGACCTGGGCACTGTGGGGTCGCACCCGGGCCAAAAGCGATGACGACCTCATTCACACCGGTCAGACTGAGACGCAGGTTGAGTTTGACTTCGCCGTCGGGCAACAGGTCTATCGCGTTATCCGCCAGCACGCCAAACCGAAGAGTCGGCGGGCGTCCGGCCAGAGCAGCCTCGACCTGTTCATCGCCAGCAACGGCACTTTCAAACCCATATCCGGCGACCGCATCACCGAGACCCAGCGCAAGATTATTGATATTCTGCACATGGACTACGACACCTTCATCAACAGCGCCTACCTGCGCCAGGGGCATGCCGACCAGTTCACTGTAGCCAAGCCGGCCGAGCGCAAAGGGGTGCTGGCCAATATCCTCGGGCTTTCTCTCTACGACGAATTGGAGGAGCAGGCCAGGGAACTGGCCAGGCAACGGGATAGCGAGAAGACGCAACTGGAGAGCGCCATCAAAGATATTGATGCTGAACTCGACCAGAAGCCCGCCTACGAGGCTGAATTAGGGCAAGCCCAGCGCCAGCTCGGCGAAGTGGAAAAAGTGCTCGCCGGGCACGAATCCCGGCTCAACGAACTGCGCCGCCGAAGAGAGCTCCTGAACAGCCAGCAACAGCAACTGACCCAACTTGAGGAACACATGGCTAAGACCGACCGTGACCTCAAGCGCTGGGAGGAGCAGGCTCAACAGCACCACCTCCGCATCAAGGAATATGAAGAACTAATCGCCCAGCGGGCCAGGATAGAGGAGGGCTATGCCCAACTCGCCGCCGCCAGGAAGTTGAACGACGAGCTAAACCAGAAACTGAGACGGCTCACCATCCTAAATGAGCGCCGATACCAGATGGAGAAAGCTATTGACAAGGCCAGCCAGGCCCTTCTCCAGGAGCACGCCCTGACTGGCACAAGGGTTAGTGACCTCGAAGCGAAATTTCAGAAGCTGTCCCAGCTTAGAAGCGAATGGCAGCAGGCCCAGCTTCAGTTGAGCCAGCTAACTGAAACCGAAGAGGCTCTGCAAAAGAAGCGACAGCACAGTCAGACACTGGTCGGTCAAGTCCACGAACTAGAATCCAGCCAGGGTCGACTCCAGCGGGAGATGGCTGAAATCGAGGAAAAGCTGAACCTGCTGATGACCGAAAGCGGGGCCAAATGCCCGCTCTGCGAGCAGGAGCTTGGCGTTGACGGCTTAAACCTGATTAAGTCCAAATACGCCGCTGAGAAAGAGACCAAGTCCGGCACCCTCAAGTCCAGCCAGAACGAACTAACCCGGCAGAAAACCGAATCGGCGTCCCTGCAGAGCGAAATCTCGCAGATGGAAACCAGGCTCAATCAGGCGCGAGCCTCAGCCCAGGGCAAAGTCAGCCTGCTGAACCAGGAGATATCGGAGGCAGAAAAAGCTGGCGAAGAGCTTAACGAAGCCAGAACTAAACTGGCGGGAATTGAAGAGCGGCTGGCCAGGAAGGACTTCGCCCAGAGCGAGCAAGACGCCCTGCGTCAGGTGGAGGGCGAGTTAGCCCGGCTCGCCTATGACGCCCAGCAGCATGAGCAGTTGCGCCATCGCCTGACGGAACTGGAGCCGTACGAAGCTCCCCAGCGCCGGCTGGAGGAAGCCGACAGGCTTATCAATCAGGAGAGAAAGGACTACGACCAAGCCAAGAAAGCGACTCAGGAACTCCGCCTCGGCCTGGAGTCCGATAATAAGAAAAAGGGAGAGCTGGCCCTGGCACTCAGCGCATTGCCGGAAGTGGTCGGTGCCCTGGCCCAGGCGGAAGCGGAATACCAGGCACTGCGCACTAGGGAAAAAGAGGCTCAGGTGATTCTGGCTAATGTCACAGCCAAACTTAAACAGCTGTCAAGAACGGGAAGTAGAGAGAAAGGACAAAGAAAAGCTCTTGACACAAGCCATCAAGGACGAAGGAATCTATAAGGAGCTGGCCGAGGCTTTCGGCAAGAGGGGAATTCAAGCCTTGCTCATTGAACAGGCTCTCCCTGAAATTGAGACGGAAGCCAATAGATTGCTGGCCAGGATGACCGATAATAGAATGCATGTAAAGATTGAAACCCAGCGCCCAACCAAAAAGGGAGCGGTTGTCGAAACCCTGGATATTAACATCTCGGACGAACTAGGCACACGCCCCTATGAGATGTTCAGCGGCGGCGAAGCCTTCCGCATCAACTTTGCCATCCGCATTGCTCTATCCAAACTGCTGGCTCACCGCGCCGGAGCCCCTCTGCCCACCCTCATTGTTGACGAAGGTTTCGGCACGCAGGATGCCACCGGACTGGAAAAGCTCAAAGAAGCCATCACTTCCATCCAGGACGATTTTGACAAGATTCTGGTCGTTACGCACATTGAGGACTTCCGGGACGCCTTCCCCACCCGCATTGATGTCATCAAGACCGCCCAGGGCTCAACCATTGAAGTAAGCTGACCCTATCCCCTGTATCCCCTTCCCCTTAATAAGGGGAAGGGGGAGGAATAAAAAAGAGGGGCTTCGCCCCTCTTAACACCCGGTTATTTACTTCAAGATATTTTGGTAGACCGTATCGGAAGCATTCCGAACTTCTGTTTGAGAAGAAGGGAGCTAATTCCGGCGTTACAGAATATACTTGTTAGTTGAAGACAAGATATGCTAAGAGGGCTACTTTCAATCTAAAGGTTCGGTTTTACTATCCTCGCCTTCAGAAATCTCTAAAGAAGTCTCATCATCAAGTAGCGGCGCTTCTAAAATACCTCTTTGTCTTCTCAAATCGTCAATTTGCTTCAAGGGACGTTCAAGCGCCTTACTACGTGTTGAAGTTAATTTTTCATATTCGTCATCTGCCTGCTTAATTCGCTCCCCTACCTTTCCCATAGATTTCTTGAATTCACTCCATTGTTTATTGAACGTTCCAAATAGAGATAAAATCCGGTCTGCGGTTTGCTCTAGATTAAAGTTATCCACTGCCTGTCTCATAACAGCGAGAATCGCGTATAACGTAAACGGGGAACAGAGTATAACTTTATTTTTCAGCGCTTCGTCTAAGAGAGTTTGGTCGTTTTCATTTATGAAACAATATACTTGCTCATTTGGAATAAAGGCTAGAACATAATCAACAGTATTCGCCTCGGGGTTTATGTAATCCTTCGTAGTTATCTCTTTTATTCTGTGCCTCGTGTCTGCCAAAAACTGCTTTTTGTAACTCTCCTTAGTTGGTTCAAGTTCCTCATTTATGTAGTTCGAATAATTAGTAAAAGGGAACTTGACATCCATATTTACCTTTAAGCCCTGCGGTAAAAGAAAGGTGAAATCTGGCCGCGACGCAGTTGTTTCTTGTGTTGTCTGCTTTACGTAGTTTTTGCCTTCGACAAACCCGATAAATCTGAGTATGTCTTCGGCCATTCTTTCACCCCATTGCCCCCGTACCTTAGTATTCGCTAAAGCTAACTGGAGTTTGCTTGTCGTCTCTTGAAGCCTATTGGTTTGTTCCGCTGTTGTCTGCAACTTGTTGCTAATCTCCCCAAATGCTTGCGCTCGCTTAGTATCAAAGTCCATGACCGATTTCTCTACCTTGTCTAGCTCACCTTTAATTCCTTCTAAGGTTTGGTCAATCAGTTTTTTCTTTCCCTCTAATTCTCCGACTCCAGCTTGTGTTTGTGTCGAAAGAGTTTGATTAGCCAGTCTCAGAAATTCCTCGGAGTTTTTTCTCAATGCGTCTAATGAAAGGGCAGAAAACGACTTTTCTATGTCTCTCTGTCGAAAACGACTCACAAAGAAAACGATGATTGCCCCAACGATAACGCCTGCAACAAAGATACCTAAGTATTCCATATCCGCCTCCTTTCCCCTTTGGCTATTTCGGACACCAGATTTCGCCTGTGACAAAAATTATACTCCAATCCGCAAATGACAAGCTAGTAGCCCAAGTTGGATTCGAAGCGGAACGGGAGTTTAAGAGGGCGGTAGCCCGCTTCTATTCATCTTCCCCCTCTCCTTTTAAGGAGAGGGGGAGCGAGGGGGTGAGGTAGTAAAATCTAGAGACCTAGTTCTTTAGCAATTCCCTGCATCGCTTTCAGGCCGAGCTCGATAAACTCATCCAGTTCTATCCCGAGGTTACTACACTGGCCAATCTGCTCCCGGCTGGCCCCGGCGGCAAAACTCTTTTCCTTGAACCGCTTCCTTACCGACTTAGCTTCCACGCTGGCCAGCTTCTTGTCGGGTCGCACCAGAGCCGCCGCCGTGATTAGTCCAGTCAAAGGGTCGGCGCAGAAGAGGGCCTTGTCCAGCTTTGTTTCTAAAGGCACGCCGTGCGCCTCGTTGTGACTCAGAATCGCTCTGGTCATCGCCTCACTGCCGCCCATATCCCTGACCAGGTCAGCCCCCAGCTTGCTGTGGCTTTTCATATCACCGCCGGTCAGTTCCACATCGATGTCATGGAGCAGGCCGGTGAGCCCCCACTCCTCCTCATCCCCGCCCAGTCGCCGGGCCAGAGCCCGCATAATGGCCTCGGTGGCCAGCATGTGCCGCACCAGGTTCTCGTTCCCCACATTGGCTCTAACCGATTCCAGCGCCTCTTCCCGATTCATCTGCCTACCTTCCTTTCCAAACGACCAGAAACGATTCAACCAGTCAAAGCGTACTCCAAACTCCTGGCCAAGACCCGACTCAAATACTGACCGGTGGCGGAAGTGGACACCCGGGCGATTTCCTCCGGTGTCCCGGTAGCCACGATGTAACCACCCTCATCCCCGGCGCCGGGGCCAAGGTCAATAATATGGTCGGCGTTCTTCATCACATCCAGCTGGTGCTCAATAATCACCACCGTATTACCGTAGTCGACCAAGCGCTGTAACACCCGCAGTAAAGCCGCCACATCATCAAAGGAAAGGCCAGTCGTCGGTTCATCCAGAATATACAGTGTCCGACCGGTGGCCCGCCGCGCTAGCTCGGTGGCCAGTTTCACCCGTTGCGCCTCACCGCCGGAAAGGGTGGGGGCCGGCTGGCCCAACCGGATATAGCCCAACCCCACATCCCGTAAGGTCTCCAGCTTGGTCCGCACCCGTGGGAAATGCTCAAAAAACTCCAGTGCTTGCTCCACGCTCATGTCCAGCACTTCGGCGATATTCTTGCCCTTAAACCGAATCTCCAGGGCCTCACGGTTGTAACGCTTGCCCTGGCAGACCTCGCAGGGCACGGTAACATCCGGCAGGAACTGCATCTCAATCTGAATAAATCCCTCGCCCCGGCAGGCCTCGCAGCGCCCGCCCTTGACATTGAAGGAGAAACGACCCGGCGCATAGCCCCTCATCCGGGCTTCAGGGACAGTGGCAAAAAGCTCACGAATGAGCGTAAAAGTCCCAGTATAGGTGGCCGGATTGCTGCGCGGCGTCCGCCCGATGGGCGACTGGTCAATATCCACCACCTTGTCAATATACTCCACGCCCAGGATAGCATCGCAGTCGCCCGCCTTCTCCCGTGAATGGTAGAAAATCTGGGCTAATTTTTTATAAAGAATCTCGGAAATCAGGGTGCTCTTGCCACTACCCGAGACCCCGGTGATACAGACGAACTTGCCCAGTGGGATACGCACATCAATATTCTTCAGATTGTTCTGCCGGGCTCCCTTGATGACGATTTCCTCGCCTGACCCGGGGCGCCGCTTTGCCGGCAGGAGAATCTGCTTCACGCCGCTGAGGTACTGGCCGGTGATTGAGTCCTTTGCTTTCATAATATCGGCCAGTGTCCCGGTGGCCACAATCTGGCCCCCGTGCTCTCCCGCCCCCGGCCCCATATCAATAATATGGTCGGCCGCCCGCATCATCGCCTCATCATGCTCCACCACCAGTATGGTGTTGCCCAGGTCTCTTAACCGTTTCAAGGTCTCAATCAAGCGGGAGCCATCCGCCGGGTGCAGGCCGACCGTCGGCTCATCACAGATGTAAAGCACACCCATTAATCCGCTGCCAATCTGAGTCGCCAGGCGGATGCGCTGGGCCTCGCCGCCGGCAAGGGTGGCTGACGGGCGGTCAAGGGTAAGATAGCCCAGCCCCACATCCCGCAGAAAGCCCAGCCGGGCCCCAATCTCCTTGAGAATCTGGTGCGCAATCATCTGCTCCCGCTCGGTCAGGACTGGCCGGCGGCCATTGCCGGCTAGAACCGCCACCCAGTCCAGCGCCTGCATGACGGACATGACACTGACATCCATGATGTTCTTGCCATCAACAGTTACCGCCAGCGATTCCGGCCTCAGCCGCTTGCCCTGGCAGACCGGACAGGGCGTGGACACCATATAGCGCTCGATTTCGTCCCGCGTCCGCTCCGACTGCGTGTCACGGGCCATCCGCTCCAGGCGGGGAATGACACCTTCGTAGGCGGTGAAATGCTCCCGGACCCGGCCATAACGGCTCCGGTGCCGGACCCACTCACCCTCCTCCCCATAGAGAACAAGCTTAAGTTGGCGCTCGCTCAGGTCCTCGACCGGCGCGTGCAGTGAAAAACCGTAGCGCCGCGCCAGCCCGTCCAGTTCGTAGGCATGCCAGGTATACCACCACCCCGGGTGAATCGCCCCCTCAACGACAGACAGCTCCTTATTGGGGATGATTAAGTCCGGGTCTATCTCCATTTTCACACCCAGTCCAGTACAGGCCGGACAGGCACCATGCGGACTATTGAAGCTGAAGGTTCGCGGCGCAATCTCACCCAGACTGATGCCATCGTAAACGCAGGCGAAATGCTCGGAGAAAAGCAGCTCTTCGCCATCAACGATGGAGACCAGCACCACCCCCGCCCCCAGTTTCAGGGCAGTCTCTACGGAGTCGGCAATCCGACTCTGACTGCCACTTTGCCCCACCACCAGCCGGTCCACCACCGCCTCAATGGTGTGTTTCTTGTTCTTGTCCAGTGGAATTTCCTCGGAGAGGTCGTGGATTTGCCCGTCCACCCGCACCCGGACATAGCCGGCCTTGCGCAGGTCGCTAAACACCTGTTGATACTCGCCCTTGCGGTCTCTGACCAGCGGCGCCAGAATAATAATCCGGCTGTTCTCCGGCAGTTTCTGAATGGCATCAACAATCTGCTCCACCGTCTGGCTGGCAATCTCCCGGCCGCACTTGGGGCAGTGGGGATGGCCGACCCGCGCAAAAAGCAGACGCAGGTAGTCGTAAATCTCGGTCACGGTGCCCATGGTGGAGCGCGGATTCTTGCTCGGCCCCTTCTGGTCAATAGAAATGGCCGGGCTTAGCCCTTCAATATAATCGACCTCCGGCTTTTCCATTCGCCCAAGAAATTGTCGGGCGTAGGCCGAGAGCGATTCTACATATCGGCGCTGGCCTTCAGCGTAGATGGTATCAAAGGCCAGGGAACTCTTCCCTGAACCGGAGACGCCGGTAATAACCACCAGCTTATCACGCGGGATAATGACATCTATGTTCTTGAGATTGTGCTCGCGCGCACCCTTAACAATTATGGAATCTAATGGCATAAGCTCTTCTTTCTCTCCTCAAACAAATCTATTGTAACACTTGGCTTGAAGCCCTCACAAGCTTACAAACGCGTTGAGGGTATTGACAGATATTCAGGAGAGGATTATACTCAACTTCCAACCGGTGAAGTAGCCTGAAATGAAATAATGGTCCTTCGGGTGCTTTGCCTTCAATTATTAACTACTGACATAGGAGGAGGGAAATGAAGTTCTTAATCTTTATCAGTGTTTAGTCCGGATAAGGCAGCGGAAGTAGCCCAGACTGTCGATAAGGTGGCCCGTGCGCCAGGGATAAAGACATTGGCTCAGTATGTATGTCAAGGAATCCCTTTTCCCGGGGTTGCTCCTAATACAATGGTAGGCATCTCTGTTATTGAAGCTGAGAGCAATGATGCAATATCGGCGAGAATATACCCAGCGAGCCTGGCGGGGGCTACCGTGTGGGCTGTCCCGGTACAGGAGATGGCCTGTAGCTGGTGCCGTCAAAACAGAGAAGAAATTCAGGGGTCGACCCAGTTAGTAGCTTAATTCTTTTCAAGGACAAAGCACCTGAGGATGGCAGGCTAGCCGGTCACTGATTACCGACTAGCCTCTTCTTTGTCATCACTCCCTATGCCCTCGCCCCAACTCACCTCCCCGGAAAGCCAGCCGAGACTGTTTATTAACCCCATCCCCCTCGCCCCCTTCCCCCCGATTTATCGGGGGGAAGGGGGGAGTAAATTGAAAGAGGGGGCTTCGCCCCTCTTAAACACCCGTCGGATTTGACTAATATAAGCATGTACTGTATATAATGCTTGGTGTTTCGTCAGTCATACTCTGGAGAGGCATCGCCCTCCTAGTTCTGCAACCCTGCTGATTGGCGTGTCTAAGTCCCGTCATTTTGTTTGTGGGTAACGAACCTTGGATGACACTACAGGCCCACGGGAGGGGAGAGGATGATGATAAAGGTTATCGTGGGATACAAACTGAAAAGGGATGCGGACATACAGCCCATCTTGCTAAAGCTCGTGTCGCATGCCATGCAGTATCCAGGTTGCGTGAGTGCCGAGAATCTCGTTAGCGAGAAAGATAGTTCTATCATCGCTGTAATAACGACCTGGGAAAAACCAGAAAACTGGAGGGCGTGGGAGGAGTCAAGCATAAGACAAGCATTACTCCGAGAAGCGGAGACTCTTCTGGAAGAAGCACCACAGGTAACAGTATATACAATCATGCCCACGGTCAGGTGGGTAGGGTAGCGTCTCTGGTGCAATCCCTCGCCAATACCATCTCCTCTCCACCTTTTTGTCTACACGCCAACCTCAAGAAAGCCAGACTGGCCCAGGACCTGCCCATCGCCCTAGTCATCCTACTCAGTTCCGAGCAGGTCTCCGCTGACCCCTGATGAAACCAGGTGTTTGCCGCCCCTTCTTAGACACCCCTGACATGCGGCTTAAAGCCTCATCCTTACGACTTGACAGAGGACTGGGCAAAGTCATAGAATGCTACTGGCTTTTGAATGCCAAGTGCCTAGAAAAAGGAGGTGTAAGTATGCTAGCAGAAGAGGTCAAGAAGTACATCGGTCAGCAGGTTGGCGCCAGCATCTTTGAGGTAGAAAAGGAACCAATAAGAAGATTCGCTGATGCCGTGGATGACCAGAATCCGCTCTATTGGGATGAAGAGTATGCCAAGAAGTCAAGGTATGGTTCAATTATCGCTCCTCCCGGGTTTATTTCGTCACCGTGGTATGCCGGGCGGGCAGTCAAATGGGGCAAGAAAAACCCGGCCACGGAAGGCCTGGGCCGGGCTGACTTAATGATGGCTCTAGTCCAGGCGGGGTACTGGCGCGCCCTTGATGGCGGGATGGAATATGAGTTCTTTAAGCCGGTCAAGGCCGGGGACACCATAAAATCGGTATCAGTAGTTAAGGATGTCATGGAACGCGAGGGCCGTACCGGCAAGATGGCCTTCATGATTACCGAGACCACCTATACCAACCAGAAAGGCGAAGTAGTCGCTAAAGCCCGGGGCACTTCCATTCATCGCTAAACGCATTGATTATGGCGAGGAGGAAAGAAATGGCGAAGCAACTATACTGGGACGATATTAAAGAAGGCGACGAAGTCACCCCACTACCCAAGATTGCCACCACTCAGATGCTGGTCAAGTGGGCCGGCGCCTCAGGCGATATGAACCCCCTTCACTGGGATGAGCATTTTGCCGCCAACCAGGGCGTAGGTAAGCCCATTGTCCATGGCGCACTGAAACGTCAGTGGCTCGTTCAACTGATGACGGACTGGGTCGGCGAAGAGGGCTTCCTCAGAAAGTTCTCCTGCCAGTACCGCTCGATGGACTGGCCACGACCAATGGGTGTGGCTGGCCCTGAGGAAGGTGAGACCTGGCAGTGCAAAGGGAAGGTCGTTAAGAAGTATGTTGAGGGCAGTGAGGCTCTGGCCGACTGCGATATCTGGGTGGAAAACGGCAAGGGTGAGATAACCACCCCCGGCAAGGCCACCGTTATGCTACCAAAGAGGAAATAATCCTCCATAGTTTTGAGTGACAGGACAGCGGGTGGCCGACAGACTTCTTCCACCCCAATCACCTGTTGAGAAAAAATAGTAATCTGATGACCATCAAGCCATGAAGGTAGAAGGTCAAAATAAAAGACAGGAGGACTCAATATGGGTGATAGGTTAAAAGGTAAAGTAGCAATCGTCACTGGCGCGGGCCGGGGTATTGGCCGGGGCGAAGCCCTCGCGCTGGCCTCGGAGGGGGCCAAGGTCGTGGTCAATGACCTCGGCGGCGCGGTCGATGGCAGTGGTGCCGCAAAGTCACCCGCCGATGAGGTCGTCGCTGAAATCAAAAAGATGGGCAGCGACGCTGTAGCTAACTACGACTCCGTAGCTAGCTGGCAGGGTGGCGAGAATATCATTAAGACCGCTATTGACGCTTTTGGCCGACTGGATATCCTGGTCAACAACGCCGGTATCCTGCGCGATAGAATGGTCTTCAACATGTCCGAGGATGACTGGGAAACCATAATGAAGGTGCACCTGTTTGGCCATTTCTTCACGACGCGTCACGCCTGCACCATCTTCCGCCAGCAGAGAAGCGGCCGAATCATCAATACCTCGTCAACAGCTGGATTGGGCGGCACCTTCGGCCAGGCCAACTATGGCGCCGCCAAAGAGGGCATCGTCGGCTTCACCCGGCAGGTCGCCCGGGATATGGGCCGCTACGGGGTAACCTGCAACGCCATCCGACCCAACGCCGGCACCAGACTCACCCTCAGCGATGAGCTGAAAGCCGCCTGGAAAAAGGCCGGCATGGAAGGCGCCGCTGCCATGCTGGAACAGGCACGACCTGAAGATATCGGGCCGCTAGTCGCCTGGCTTGCCTCGGATGCCGCGGCTCATGTCAATGGGCGCACCTTCTCTGTCCAGACAGGTCACATTTCCATCTATTCTGAGCCAGCAGAGGAGAACACCATCACCAAAGCCGGGCCCTGGACAACGGATGACATGTTCCAACTCATGCCCGGCGTTACCAAGGACATTGTGAATCCATCCCCACCAAGACAGTAACCAGGGGATTAAAAATAAAATAATGAGGAGGCAAAGTATTGGGTGACAGACTAAAGGACAGAGTTGCCGTCGTGACCGGCTCTGGCCGTGGCATTGGTCGGGGCATAGCGATTGCCCTGGCGGAGGAAGGTGCCAGGGTGGTCGTCAATGACCCCGGTGTCGCTAGAGACGGGACTGGCGGAGCCGCCGCCCCGGCTGACGAGGTCGTCGCCGAAATCAAGAAGATGGGCAAGCAGGCCGTCGCCAACCATGACAGCGTAGCCACCCCTGAGGGCGGCGAGAGCATTATCAAGACCGCCGTCAGCACCTGGGGCAAGATTGACATCCTGGTCAACAACGCCGGCATCCTGAGAGACCGGATGGTCTTCAACATGCCCTTTGAGGACTGGGATGCCGTCCTCAAAACTCATCTCTACGGCACCTTCAACTGCACCAAGCCGGCTTCAGCCTTGATGAGACAGCAGAGAAGCGGCCGGATTATCAGCATGACATCCACCTCCGGCATAACCGGCAACGCTGGTCAATCCAACTACGGTGCGGCCAAGGGTGGCATCGCGGCTTTCACCCGGGTTATTGCTCGTGACCTCGGTAGATACGGGGTTACGGCGAATGCCATTGCTCCCGGCGCGGCTACCAGAATGACGGTTTCGCCCGAAATGGAGGAGGCACTTAAGAGAAGAGTTGAACGCGGCGAAATCACACCGGCGCAGGCGGCCGCCCGCCGACCCCCGGGCCCGGATGATGTCGCCCCGATAGCCGTCTTCCTGTGCACTGACGCCGCCGCCAATATCAATGGCTGTATCTTCGGCGCTCATGGCGGAGATGTCGACCTGTATCCGTTCCTGGTGCCCTGGAAGACAATCCACAAGGAAGGGCGCTGGACCCTGGATGAATTGCTGGAGGTCATGCCGCGGACACTGATGGCCAGCCTGGTCAACCCGGCACCACCCCAGCCGCCGGAACAGAAGTAGTATCCAGAACAGAAGGGGGAGGCCTGACAGAGGAGCTTCCCCCTTCTCGCTTCGCTCAGTTTCGGGATGTCGCTTATTTAATCAGCCTGAACTGGAGAACATCCACCAGTCCCAGGTCGGTCAGCCGGAGCTCAGGAATCACCGGCAGAGCGACAAAGGAAAGGGTGGAGAAGGGCGAGGGTAACTTACCGCCCAGCTCAGTCGCCACCTGCTCCAGACGGTTTAGCTTGGCGACAACGGCCTCTAACGGTTCATCAGAGAGCAGGCCAGCTATCGGCAGAGCCAGAGTGGCCAGCACCTTGCCCCCGGCGGTAGCCACCAGGCCACCCTGCAGGCGCTCGATTTCCTTGATGGCCAGGTAGATATCTTCGTCATTGGTGCCCACGGCGACGATATTGTGGGAATCGTGGGCGATGGACGAGGCCAGCGCTCCGGCTTTCAGCCCAAATCCGGTAACCAGCCCCCGGCCGATATTGCCGGTCGCCTTATGTCTTTCCACGACCACCAGCTTCAAAATATCCCGGTCAATGTCCGGCACAATCACGCCATCTCTAACCCTGACTTTCTCTGTCCTCTTTCGGGTAATTATCTGGCCCGGGACGATTTCGATAACCAGCGCCGTCTCTCCTGAAGCCGGGAGGCGCAGTGCGCCCAACCCAAAAGGTTTGATATTGAAGGTGCTCGGTTAGCCCTCGGCCGCCGCTTTTTTAACTGAGAATAGAGGTTTTCCGGCCTCAGCCACCAGACCTCCACGGTAAAAAACCATATCAATGGCCAGGCTGGTCAGGTCGTTAATGACGATTAGATTAGCCTGGTAACCGGGAGCTATTGCCCCCAGTCCTTCCAGCCGGAAATACTCGGCGGTATTGATGGTCGCCATCTGAATCGCTCGCACCGGGTCGAGGCCGCGATGAATCGCCTTGCGCACCACGGCATCAATATCGCCATCCTGGAGCAGGTCAACACAACTCCGGTCATCAACCACCAGCAGGCATCTTTTGTAAGTCCTGTCCGTGACCAGAGGCAGTAAGGCATCCAGATTCTTCTCGGACGAACCTTCACGAATCATCACGAACATGCCCCGCCTTAATTTTTCTCTGGCCTCTTCCAGAGAAACCGACTCGTGGTCAGAATGGATGCCCGCGGCAATGTAAGCACTAAGGTCTTTCCCGGTAAGCCCCGGAGCGTGGCCATCAACCGCTTTCCCCCGGGCGAGTTCAATCTTGCTCAGCACGCTCTCGTCACCATTGAGGACGCCGGGGAAATTCATTACCTCACCCAGCCCGATACAGCCCTTCCAGCGCAATACCTGACGCAGAGCTTGAGCATCAAGGTTCGCCCCCGCCGTCTCCAGATGGGTGGCCGGCACACAGGAAGGCGCCATCAAGAAAAGCTGGAGAGGCAAACGGCGGGCGCAGTCCAGGACATATCTCATGCCCACCAGCCCGGAGACATTGGCCATTTCATGGAGGTCGGTGACGATGGCCAGCGTGCCCCGCGGCACCACTGCCCGGGCGTACTGAGCCACATCCAGCATGGAGCTTTCCAGATGGACATGCCCATCAATAAAACCCGGTGCCAGATATCTCCCGCCTAAATCCAGAACCTGCCTGGCCTCGCGATAATCCCCTACGCCGGCAATCCGGCCTCCCCAAATGGCCACATTGCCTCTTTCAATCTCACCGGTGAAGACATTGACCAAACGGGCATTGGCCAGAATCAGGTCAGCGGGCAGCTCACCTTTGGCGACCGAGAGCAGGTTATTAATTGACCTCACCCCCTGTGTCCCCCCGATTATCATCGGGGGGAATTTAATTTATAAGGGAGGCTTCGCCTCCCTCTAACTCTCCTTAGTCTTACTCCTCAATCACACATATATCGGGTAGATTGCGGAACTTTTCATCCCAGTCCAGCCCGTAACCAACCAGGAACTTATTGGGCACGGTAAAGCCCAGATAGTCAATAGCCAGTGGCACCCGGCGCCGGGAGGGCTTATCCGCCAGAGCACACAGTTTCAGCGAAGATGGCCGCTTCTTTCTCAGATAATCCAGAAGGAAGGCAACGGTGAGACCGGTATCCACTATGTCCTCGATTACCAGCACATCCCGCCCTTTAACCGGCGTACTGAGACCCGGCACCACCTTAATCTTGCCCGAGCTTTCCCGGCCCGAACCATAGCTGGACAATCGGATAAAGTCCACCGCCAAAGGAAAATCAAGGAGTCGCACCAAATCAGCCATGAACATGAAAGAGCCCTTGAGAATACCAATCAGGAGCGGATTCTTTCCCCGATAGTCCCGATTGATTTCCGCCGCCAGTCGCTTAACCGTGGCGGCGATTTCCTTTCGACTGAAAAGGATTTTGGGCTTAGGCTCAGATTTCATAAATCACCTTTGAACCGAGGCTCAATTCAGGAGCGACGGCGCTCACGCTGACGAAAGACATACCCCATGACCAGGCCGAAAACCAGACCACCGAGGTGGGCCTGCCAGGCAACCTGATATGCAAAGTAGGTTAACACGAAACCCCCGATTACCGCTACCCACAGCGGTATAGGGACTGGTATCGGGAAAACATACACCGTCCACCTGGGACGCAGTACCGCCAGCGTTCCACCCACAGCAAAAATAGCCCCCGAAGCGCCGATGACAGGAACCCCGGGCGACAGAACAAACGCATAGAGGACGTTGCCAATGATGCCCCCCAGGAAGTACACCAGCAGAAAAGTCCTCTCCCTCACCAGCCCCACCAGAAAATTCCCGAAGAAATACAGGGTTATCATGTTACCCAGGATATGCCCGATACTGGGGAACGGCGCATGGATAAACATGTTGGTGATTATCGTCCACGGCCTATCCAGAAAAGCGTCGGGCTGAAAGCCAAATAGCTGAATCAAATTGTCATTGATTGAAACGGCAATATATAGAATCAGGTTGGTAATAATCAGATATTCTACTGCCCCCAGGGCAGAACCACGATAAGTTCGATACGCCATCTTGAGACCAAACTCCTAGAATAAGCTGGCCTGCCCGCCGTACAAGACTTTGGCAGGCGGGTGATTAGCCGCTTTCCAATATAATAACCCGCACGGGTCATTCGTGCAAGGACTACCCCAAAGGGGCAACCCATAGCCAAATAGTAATATTGACTTGGTAGGTTTAGGTATGTATTATGAACTCAAGTCAATCTACTATAAGACTTTGGGAAACAGACCGATGAAGGTTTTAAAAGGATTTGCCCTCGGTATATCAGGCTTCCTGCTTTTCCTTTCGCTTTCCGTCTTTGGCCTGGCTTTCATGCTCAACAGCACTGCCCTCAACCCGCGCTTTATTTCGGCGGAAGTGAACCGGCTGGATATATCCTCGCTGGTTGAGGAAATAGTCAGCGAGCAACCCCCTTCACCCGACTTCCCCGCTGAAATGCAGACGGCTCTGATTCAGACCGTAGACAGTTTGGAGCCTAAGTTGAAACAGGAGGTAGGTGCCGCCGTCTCCTCCATCTACGATTACCTGCTGGGAAAAACCAAAGATTTGGACCTGGCATTAGTTCTGAAAGATACCATCCTGAATAAAGAATTCATCGCTTCCCTGGTGGAAGAGGCCGATGTCACTTCTTCGTTCAAGCAGTATCTCAAAGAGCAACTGACCGAAGGGCTTCCCCCTGACCAGCAGTACCTGGTGCCGTACCTGGATGAAGCTATCCCCACGCTGGAACCCTGGATTGAGGAACAGGCGAGCATCGTGGTTGGGCCGGTGGTGGACTATGTGTTAGGCGAAAGTCAGACCCTCCGGGTAGTCATCTCTCTGGAACCGATGAAAGCCATCCTGAGAACCAGCACGAGAGAGGCTTTCCTGAAGTCGCCCCCACCCGAGCTGGCGGCCGCCTCCCCCGCCGAGTTGGACCGCTATTTCAACGACTATTACCAGCAGTTTGTCGCCGAGATACCGGCCACCATTGAGATTGATGAGAGTGCCCTCGGGCCAGATGTGCCCGCCTCTACCGCCCAAGCACTGGCCGACGCCGAGGAGGGGCTGGCGCAAGCCAGGCACTTTATTAGCTACTTCCAGCTTATCTACAAACTGCTAATTGTCTTCATTTTGTTACTGATTCTGGGCATTGTTCTCATCTACCGTCAGGTCAGGGGAGCCACCCGCGACCTGGGTATCACCTTCCTGACCTGCGGCGCCCTGGAGTATATCGGCATTCTCATCGGCAAGTATTTCCTCCGGACATATTTGCCACTGGCTGACTTACCATCCTCACTCCAATCGTGGCTACCCCAACTCGCCATCAACTGCCTCCGACCGCTGGAGATGCTCAGCCTGGGTCTGGCCATTGGTGGGATTGTCTTGATTATCGTTTCCTTTGTCTATAAGCCCCGCCCTGCCCTCCCCTGAGTTACCAGCGCGAACCACCAGCTTCAGTCCGTCCTGTGCCACGACCACAACCTCCCGGCCTGTTTCTATTTTCCCGCTGGCGGATTTGGCCACCCAGAGTTCGCCCTGGATTTTGACCAGACCGTCGGGGTCTAACGGACTGACCACCGTGCCTTTACTGCCAGCCATATCCACCAAGCTGATGAAGGGTTTTTGACGCAGTGCCCGACTGCCCATCTGGTAAGTGAACACCGACCAGCCCAGCCAGGCCAGCATCAGCGCAACGAGGCCTGGCCAGGGTATATCAATGCCGATACTGGGCAGGCCCCAGAGCACAATAACCACGATAGCCGTCTCCTCCAGTATGGTGCTGATAATAGTGAATATCAGTCGGGCCTTCATTCTGCCCCTCCGTGTCTCTAATTATAGCAGGGTTTTTAGTTTATTGACCTCTCCCCCCAACCCCCTCTTCTCTTTTCGCCCCCTCTTAGACGCCCGTTATATCAAGAGCATGTAGCCTGTAGGGTGTTAGAGAGGGGCTGAAGATAAATCGGGGGGGATAAAGGGGATGGGGTTGCTAAACTTTCTCGTTCTATTGCCCATATTGAAAGGCGGGTGTTATAATTCCTCAATACGAGGGAGCTTGCGTGACAGAAGTAGACGGGTACATTCTGAAGCTCGTGAAGTGAGGTTGACTATGAAACTCAGTCGTGAGGAAGTACTGCACATCGCTCGGCTGGCCCGGCTGGGCTTGACCGAGGCCGAAGTCGACAAGATGAGGGAGCAACTCTCCAACATCCTGGAGAACTTTGAAATCCTGCAGGAGGTGGACACCACCAATGTGCCCCCCACCGCCCAGTCCGTCGCCCTCCAGAATGTCATGAGGGATGACGAAGTTGCCCCTTCCCTGCCCCCCGACCAGGTTCTGGCCAACGCCCCCCGACCGGAGGGCGAATTCTTCCGCGTCAAGGCCGTACTTGAGGAGTAGGTGAGTCAAAGAGAGACGAAGTCCCTCTTACATAATCTCCTTCCCCCATTATTATAGGGGGAGCACAGGGGGTGAGGTTGAATACTAATCTAACCATCCACGAAGCCCACGAACTACTTAAAAGCAAGCAACTGTCCTCGGTTGAATTGACCAAAGCCTACCTGGAGCGCATCCAGCAGTTAGAGCCTAAAGTCCACGCCCTGGTTACAGTTACCGATAAGCTGGCGCTGGAGCAAGCCCAGAAGAGCAGACAAACTATTGGCCGCGGGCAACGCCACTCCCCTCACCGGCGTCCCCGCCCTCATCAAGGATGTTATCTGCACCAAAGGCATCCGCACCACCTGCTCCTCAAAGATGCTGGAAAACTTTGTGCCGCCTTACGATGCCACGGTGGTGGAAAAACTGAACGAGTGCGGGGCGGTGATTATCGGCAAGTCCAACATGGACGAGTTCGCCATGGGCTCATCCACGGAGAACTCCGCCCTGTTTATTACCCACAATCCCTGGGACCTGACCCGCGTCCCCGGCGGCAGTAGCGGTGGCTCGGCCGCCGCCGTGGCCGCCGGCGAGACAGTCTATGCCCTCGGCTCCGATACCGGCGGCAGTATCCGCCAGCCGGCCGGCTTCTGCAGCGTTACCGGCTTAAAGCCGACCTACGGTCGGGTCAGCCGCTACGGTCTGGTAGCCTTCGCCAGCTCCCTTGACCAGATTGGGCCGATGACACAGGATGTAACCGACTGCGCCCTGGTCATGAATGCCATCGCCGGTCCACGACCCGCGGGACTCCACCTCCGTCCCCCAGCCCACTCCCGACTACACCAAATGCCTGACCAGCGACCTCAAGGGTCTGCGCCTGGGCGTGCCCAAAGAGTATTTTGTGGAGGGCATGCAGGCGGAGGTGGCCTCAGCTATCCGCGCCGCCATCAGCAAACTGGAAGAACTGGGAGCCAGGACCGACTGGGAAGTATCCCTGCCCCACACCCGCCACGCCCTCGCTGTTTACTATATTATTGCCCCCTCCGAGGCTTCGGCTAACCTGGCCCGCTATGACGGCGTGAAGTACGGCTTTGCCTACCAGCAGACCGACAATATGTGGGAGGCGATGGAGAAGACCCGCCAGTACGGCTTTGGGCCGGAGGTCAAGCGGCGCATCATGCTCGGCACCTATGCCCTGTCCGCCGGCTACTATGATGCCTACTACCTCAAGGCGCAGAAGGTGCGCACCATCATCCGGCGGGAGTTTGACCAGGCCTTTGAGAAGTTTGACGCCCTGATTACCCCCACCTCCCCCACCGTCCCCTTCAAGATTGGGGAGAAGGTGGACAACCCTGTGCAGATGTATCTGAGCGATGTCTGCACCCTGCCCATCAATATTGCCGGCCTGCCGGCCATCTCCATCCCCGCCGGCTTCGCCGATGGCCTGCCCATCGGGATGCAAATCATCGGCCCGCCCTTCAGCGAAGAAACCCTCTTAAAAATCGCCTACGCCTACGAGCAGGCCACCGAGTGGCATAAGAGGAAACCGCAAATCTAAATAAATTGGAGGGAGGATGAAATGGTTGAATAAAACGGTTGAAATTGTGTGCTTGGCATGTGGGAAAACTAGTAAAGATACCGCAGTTTATTGATACTGACAATTATGACGGGCAAGTAGTTTGTCAAGAATGTGAATCTCTACTGCATGTAAAATTAGCGCAAGCAGGGAAGGTACAGAAGTACAAAATCGTAGAGAAGCAATTCTAGCAGGTACTTCCAAGCTGGCGCTGAAATATCTTAGAAAAGTTGATGGAAGCAGAAGCGACAAATACGAGAAGAAGGATATACAGAGGATAATCCTCATGAGAGGGAGACTTACAAGGGGGCTTCGCCCCTCTTTTATAAATTTCTTCCCCCTTAATAATGGGAAGGGGATACAGGGGATGGGGTTGGCTGAGGAGAAACTTAAGGTCAGGTGCTACTCCGGACGCACTTACGCCGAAAGGCCGGTGTCCTTCCTCTGGCAGGGCACAGAGTACGACATTCTAGAGATTGAAAAGGCTGGCTGGAGCCCGGCCAGCGGCACTTCCAGGTGCGCACCACCAATAACCAGCGCTTCCACCTCTGGTATGACGAAACCAAGGCAGAGTGGACGCTTGTCCCGCTAGCTGGTTAGCTGGGAAGTGCAGTTCGGGCAGCGCCTGGCGTTAATATTGATTTTGGAGAAACAGAAGGGGCAGTCCTTGGTGGGTGGGGCGGCCGGGGCTTCCACCTTCTTCGGAGCCTGTAATTTGGCAATCGGACGGACGATAAAAAAGAACACGACCGCCGCAATTATTAGAAAGTTGATGATAGTATTAATAAACTGCCCGTAGTTGATTGAAACGGCACCGGCAGCCTGGGCGGCCGCCAGAGACGAATAAGGACCCGCAGGCGTGCCCTGCTTTATGACGACAAGGAGATTGGCAAAGTCGATGTTACCCAATGCCAAACCGACGGGGGGCATGATAACGTCTTTGACAATTGAAGTCACGATAGCTCCAAAGGCAACACCGATGATGATGCCTACCGCCATGTCCACCACATTGCCCCGCATGATAAACGCTCTGAAATCTTTTAACATTGGCTTTACCCTCCTTCTCTAAATTTAGCCAAAAGCGTGCCACTGGCTACGGGATTACTATTCTACCTATCTGAACCGCAAAAAACAAGGCCTCTTTTATTGACAAAGAGGCTCGGACAGGATAAAGTTACCCTATATAAATGGCCGACGAGCCGAGCCATTGGGGGTTTAAGCCATGCTCAAAGAAATTCTTAAAATCCTTCAGAACGATGCCCGTACCACGACCCGACAAATCTCAGCCATGACGGGTCTGCCAATTACCGAGGTCAGGAAACTCATCAAGCAGGCCGAGAAAGACCGCGTCATCCTCAAGTACAAGACGCTGGTAAACTGGGACAAGGTGCAGAATGAGCAGGTCTGGGCCTTGATTGAGGTCAGGGTTAGCCCGCAGAAGGATGTTGGCTTTGATGCTATTGCCGAGCGTATTTACCGCTTCCCCCAGGTGGTCACGGTCTACCTTATCTCGGGGACCTATGACCTCTTTGTGCTGGTGACAGGCAAGTCCAACCACGAGATTGCCAATTTTGTCTCCCAGAAGCTTTCCCACATTGAAGGCGTGCTGGAGACAGTTACCCAGTTTGTGCTGAAACGCTACAAGGAAGACGGCGAAATTATTGAGGGCAAAGAAGAGGCCAAGCGTCAACCGGTAATACTGTGAAGCTGAGCGCCCTTCACCCGAGCAGGAGATTCTTATGTCAACCAATCCCAAAACCCCACCCAGGAAGTACCGTATCTCCCAGCGAGCCAACCAGCTGTCCCCCTCCGGGATACGGAAGTTCTTCGACCTGCTGGCCTCTATGGAAGGAGTCATCTCTCTAGGGGTCGGCGAGCCGGACTTTGCCACGCCCTGGCACATCCGTGAGGCAGCGATAGAGTCGCTGGAAAAGGGCTACACCATGTACACCTCCAACCTCGGTATACCCGAGCTGCGGGAGGAACTCTCCCGGCACCTGAAAGGTCACTACAATGTCAACTACGACCCGGCCACGGAACTGCTCATTACGGTCGGCGTCAGCGAGGCGCTAGACCTGGCCATGCGAGCCATCCTTGACCCCGGGGACGAGGTCATCATCCCCGACCCTTGCTTTGTCGCCTATGACGCCTGCGTCATCCTGGCCGGAGGCGTACCCGTCCCCGTGCCAACCAATGAAGAAGACAGTTTTGAACTCAGCGCCGCCGCGGTGGCCGCCCGGATTACCAGTAAGACCCGGGCCATTCTCATCGGTTATCCCGCCAACCCCACCGGCGCGGTCATGCCCAGAAACAAGTTATTAGAAATAGCGGCACTGGCCAAACGACGCGGGCTGATAGTCGTCTCCGATGAAATTTACGCCAAGTTAGTTTATGGCGTCGACCATACCTGTCTGGCGGCGCTGCCCGGGATGAAGGAGCACACTATTCTTCTTGGCGGCTTCTCCAAGGCTTATGCCATGACCGGCTGGCGCATTGGTTACGCCGCCGCCCCGAAAGAAATCGTGGCCGCCATGACCAAGATCCACCAGTACACCATGATGTGTGCCCCCACCATGGGACAGGTCGCCGCCCTTGAGGCACTGAAATCAGGGGAAAATAGCGCCATTGAGATGGTTGAAGACTACAACCGGCGCCGACTGGTCATTGTCCAGGGATTGAACGATATTGGCCTGCCCTGCTTTGAGCCCAGGGGCGCCTTCTATGCCTTTCCCTCCATCAAGCGCACGGGCATGTGCTCGGAGGACTTTGCCGAGAGGCTACTTACCGAGGAAAAGGTAGCCGTCGTCCCCGGCTCCGCCTTTGGTCGCTGTGGCGAGGGGTATGTCCGCTGCTGTTACGCCACCTCGCTGGCGGATATTGAAGAAGCGCTGGCCCGGATGAAACGATTTGTGACCCGGCACAGAAAACGCTAGACCTGGCTGTCCTTCCGTGGGAAGGATGGGATATAGAGGACGATGAAAAAACTGGTTTGTGATAAGTGTGGATTTGAGTTGACGGAAAAGGAAGAGGTCGAGCTGGCTCTGGAGGGCCAAGAGGCCTGGGAAATGGCCGTTAGGGCCAGGGGTGAAAAGCCCCGGGGTGTTTTACCCTGCAAGCACTACATTCGCTGCGGTGGCGAGATGCTTATCGCCAATGAGTGGAAAGGCTTCTGGCGACGCCTCATCAATCTCATCGATGGCGGATAGCCAGGCAAAATTCAGAACAGGGGGCAAGAAATGGGCTACTTTGCCATACTGGCAGCGATACCGGGTTTCTTCCTCAGTTCCTTTATTTTTATGCTCCTGTGGGGCGTCATTGCACCCGACCTTGGCCTGGATAAGGTAAACTACCCGATGGCCATGCTGATTACCATCACGCTCTGGCTGGCGGTGGCGCCGCTGGCCGCCGCGGCCAGACGAAGAAAGTAAGACACAGATTCTTCAAACAAGACGAGGCTCCAATGGTCAAAAAACCGGCTAAGCATACTTACGCTGGCGCTGGTGTCAATATTGCCCTGAAATCTGAAGTAATCGCCCGAATCAGTCAGCAGGCGCGCTCTACCCTCCGCTCCGAGGTCTTGAGCGGGGTGGGGTTCTTTGGTGGGCTTTATGAATTTAAGGGATACAAAGAGCCGGTCCTGGTTTCCAGCGTTGATGGAGTCGGCACCAAGCTCAAGCTCGCCGTCGCCCTGGGCAAGCACGATACCGTCGGCATTGATATTGTTAACCACTGCGTCAATGACATACTGACCTGCGGCGCCGAACCCCTTTTCTTTTTAGACTACATTGGTATCGCGAAAGTTGTGCCCGAGAGAATAGAAGCCATCATCCAGGGGCTGACTCAGGCATGCCGCGAGGCCGGCTGCGCCCTTATTGGCGGCGAGATAGCCGAAATGCCCGGCATATACACCGGCGAGGACTACGACCTGGTCGGTTTCATCATCGGGGTGGTGGAGAAGAAGAAGATCATCATGGGCAAAACCATTGCTGTAGGCGATGCTATTCTCGGTCTGCCCTCCAACGGCCTGCACACCAATGGCTATTCCCTGGCGCGCAAAATCTTCGGCGAAACGCGAGACAGCGCTGGATGTTTATTACCCTGAGCTAGGCCGCACTCTGGGCGAAGCGCTGCTGGAACCGCACCGCGGTTACTACCAGCCACTGAAACCTGTCCTGACCCGGCTCAAAGGCATGGCCCACATCACCGGCGGTGGCGTGATTGGCAATGTGTCCCGGATTCTGCCCAAAGGGATGGCGGCGCGGCTACGACAGCCGAGAGCTGGACTGTCCCGCCCATTTTTCAGCTGATTCAGAAGAAGGGTAATGTTGCGCGCCGTGAGATGTACCGCGTGTTCAATATGGGCCTGGGCATGGTGCTGGTCTGCTCACCGGAGAAAGTCGCCCGGTTAGCCAAAGCCTTGCCCGAAGCCCGGATTATCGGCGAGGTAGTGCCCCAGAAAGGCCGGGCCAGAGTCATCATCGACGGCACCGGCTACCGGTCGGATAAAGTTCGTTAGAAGCGAGCGTTAAAGAGAGGTTTCACTTCTCTGAAACAATAAACTCCATAGCCGTGGGGTGAGTTTGGTTGACGGGGCGTCTAAGAGGGGCAAAGCCCCTCTTTATAACTGTTCCCCCTCTCCCCGATATATCGGGGAGAGGGGGATACGGGGGTGAGGCTAAGATGAAGAAAGAAGAAGCTATGGAAAAAGGACTGTCATTAGTAGATAGGTCTACCATCGCAATGCTTGCGACTTATGGGGCGGGATACCCAGATATTAGAGCAATGATAAAAAATGAGAACGAAGGTCTAAAGACAATATGGTTTACCACCAATACCTCGTCAAAAAAGATAGAACAACTCAAAAAGAACCCCAAGGTTTGTGTTTATTTTGTTGATTTTGACAAGTGGATGGGATTAAAGTTAATTGGAACCATTGATATACTCCAAGACCCAGCGTCAAAACAACGGCTTTGGCGCGAAGGATTCGAAAGATACTACCCCTTAGGTGTAAGTGACCCTGATTATTCCGTGCTATGCTTTATGGCACTGTGGGGAAACTATTATCACAAGTTAGCTAATGTCACTTTTGAACTGTAGACTGAACAAAAAGAGAATGGAGGCTTTATGCGAGCGATTATCAGCGTCCATGACAAGACTGGAGTGACCGAATTTGCCCAGGGCTTGAGCAAGCTGGGTTTTGAAATATTCTCCACCGGCGGCACCCAGAAGGCGCTGGAAGCAGCCAAAGTGCCGGTCAAGAGCGTCTCCGGCTTGACCGGCTTCCCGGAGATTCTGGACGGCCGGGTCAAGACCCTGCACCCGATTATCTACGGCGGTATCCTCGCCCGGCGCGACCTGCCCGACCACATGGCGCAACTGAAGAAGAACAAGATTGAGACCATTGACCTGGTGGCCGTGAATCTTTACCCCTTTGTCCAGACCGTGGCCAAAGCCGGTGTGACCCTGGAAGAAGCCCTGGAAAATATTGACATCGGCGGGCCGAGCATGATTCGAGCCTCCGCCAAGAACTTCCCCAGCGTCATCGTGGTCGTCGACCCGGCTGATTATCCGCCGATTCTGGAGAAATTGCGGGCGGGTGGGGTTGACCTGGCCGAGCGCAAGCGGCTGGCCCAGAAAGCCTTCCAGCATGTCGCCACCTATGATACCGCTATCTCCCAGTATCTGAGAGAAGGCACGGAAGACTTCCCCGAGGAGATGACCATTGCCATGAAGAAGCGCTATAGCCTGCGCTACGGCGAGAACCCGCACCAGTCGGCGGCTTTCTACGCCGAGCAGGTGGTAGGCAAGGAGAGAAATACCGGCATCACCTGGGCCAAGCAATTGGGCGGGAAGGAGCTTTCCTTCAACAATATCCTGGACGCCGATGCCGCCTGGGGAGCGGTGACCGACTTCGCCGCCCCCACCGTGGCCATCATCAAGCACACCAACCCCTGCGGGCTGGCCAGCCACAACGATATTGCCGAAGCCTACCGCCGCGCCTTCAGCTGGCGATGAGGTGGCCGCCTTTGGTGGTATCGTGGCCTCAAACCGACCGGTGACCAGAGCCATGGCGGAAGCCATCAAGCCGGTCTTCTACGAAATAGTGATTGCCCCGGAATACGAGCCAGCGGCGCTCAAGCTACTGCAAAGCAAGAAAGACCTGCGTATTCTCGTCGCTGATTTACCGCCGGGCTACGGCCAGGCCGAACCGGCCTACCTCGATTTCCGTCGGGTCAGGGGCGGGTTCCTGGTGCAGACTTCGGATTCCGTGCCAGAAACCCAGGTGAATCTGAAGACAGTCACCAAGCGGGCGCCGACCAAGGCCGAAATTATGGACCTCCTTTTTGCCTGGCGCGTGGTCAAGCACATTAAGTCCAATGCTATTGTGCTGGCCAAGGATAAGACACTGGTGGGCATGGGTGCCGGACAGCCCAGCCGAATTGTCAGCGCTCAGATAGCCAAAGAAAAGGCCGGAGAGAAATCCAGGGGGAGTGTTCTGGCTTCAGACGCGATGTTCCCCTTCCCTGATGTGGTGGAGGCCGCCGCTGTCGCCGGCGTCACCGCCATTATCCAGCCCGGCGGCTCAATCCGGGACGAGGACTCAATCAAGGCCGCCGATGCCCATAATATCGCCATGGTCTTCACCGGCGAAAGACATTTCCGACACTAAGCTAAGGAAAGGTCGAGACAGGTTTCACCTCTCTCTGACTCTGCTTTCGGTTTACGAGCGTCTAAGAGGGGCTTCGCCCCTTCAAACTTTGTGGTTTAGGTGAGTAAGAGAGGCTATCTTCTCTTTCTTTGTCCCCTTCCCCCGATGACAATCGGGGGGGGAGGGGGATAGGTTGAATAGAACCGCAGACGCGATTAATGTTGACAGTGGTGAGAGGGGTCAATTATCATAGGTCTGGTTGCTTGTCCCATCCTGAGTTAGGAGGCTCACCATTCTGGCGCTCGAAGGTATCAAGGTCTTGGACCTCACCTGGCAGGGCCCCGGTCCCTTCTGCACCATGATGCTGGGTGACCTGGGGGCAGACATCATTAAGGTCGGCCCGCCGGCTGAGGCTGAAGCCCGCCAGACAGTCAGGGGTGAAGGGCAGCGCGAGATTGCTCACCAGGCGGTCAACCGGAATAAGAAAAGTATCCTGCTGAATCTGAAGCCTGAAGCTGGCCAGACAATCTTCCAGCAGTTAGCCGAGGGCACAGATGTTATCGTTGAGGGCTTCCGGCCGGGCGTGACCAAGCGACTGGGCATAGACTACGAGACCATATCCAAGATAAATCCCAGAATTGTCTATTGCTCCGTTACTGGCTATGGTCAGGACGGCCCTTACTGTGACCTGCCCGGTCACGATATCAATTACATCTCCTTTGCCGGGGCACTGAACCTGATTGGTGAGGCTAATCGACCACCGGTGGTGCCTCTGAATATCGTCGCCGATTATGGTGCTGGCGGCAAGGATGCGGTCATTGGCATCATCAGCGCCCTTCTTGCCCGGAACCAGACTGGCCGGGGGCAGTACATAGACATTTCCCTGACGGATAGTGTTATCTCGCTTATGACTGAGCCTGTGCTGGACATTTATTTTGCGACGGGCACCAGTATCAAGCGTGGTGAGCACGACCTCGGCGGCGCTTATCCTTACTACAGCATTTACCAGACCAAGGACAGGAAGTTCATCACTATCGGCTGCCTGGAGCCCTGGCTGTGGGCCAATCTCTGTCGGGCAATTGGCAAAGAAGAGTTCATACCCTTCAGCATCATCCGCGACCGCTATCCCCGGTCGGCCGATGACCAGAAAGCCAAAGAAATTCACGACTGCCTGAAACAGCTTTTCCTGACCAGGACACGGGACGAGTGGTTTGACTTTTTGCGCACCAAAGATGTCCCGGTGGGCAAAGTCTACTCGCTGGATGAGGTCTTCGCCGACCCACAGGTTCAGCATCGGCGGATGGTTATGGAGATGGAGCACCCGACTGAGGGCAAGGTCAGGCAGGTGGGGATTGCCATCAAATTATCAGATACGCCGGGCGAGGTGAGAAGTTTTCCGCCAGTGCTGGGACAGCATACGGATGAAATACTATCGGGCCTTGGCTATAGCCAACAGAAGATTGCCGAATTGCGCCGGGAGGGAGTGGTGGGCTAGCCATCTATAAGAAAGGAGGTAGATTTGTATGATGAAAGCCTATGTTTTGATTGAGACAGCGGTTGGTAGAAACCGGGAAGTCATCGCCGCACTGAGGAAACTGAAGGGTATGAGCTCGGTTGACCTGGTCACCGGGCCCTACGACCTCATCGCTATTGTCGAGGCCGAAACCCTGAGTGAGGTTGGCGATATCGTTACCGCGAAAATCCACCCGATTACGGGCATTTCTCGCACCGTAACTTGCCTGGTCATCTAGGCCATTCATTCGCGCCAGGGATGACTCCTCTATCCCGATTTATCGGGATTCAAGGAGAAGGGGGATATATGGATTTTGAGTTTACCGAAGAGCAGGAGAAATTCAGGCAGGAAATTCGCCAGTTTCTGGAGGCAGAAATAAGGCAGGGCACCTTTAAGCCGAGTTGTGATGCCTGGATACAGGGTTACTCGCCGGAGTTCACCAAAAAAGTGGCCCAGAAGGGCTGGATTGGCGTGTCCTGGCCGAAGGAGTACGGCGGCCAGGGGCGCAGCAATATCGACCGGCTTATCCTGACCGAGGAAATGCTGCGCTACGGAGCGCCAGCCGCTTGCCACTGGTTTGCCGACCGCCAGATTGGCCGCGCCATTATTGCCTTCGGCACCGCTGAGCAAAAACAGGAAATACTGCCCAGGATTCTAAAAGGTGAGGCTTATGTTGGCCTGGGAATGAGCGAGCCGGAGGCTGGTTCTGACCTGGCCTCCCTGCAGACCCGGGCCACGGAGGACGGTGACTACTACATCATCAACGGGCAGAAGATGTGGACGAGTTGCGCCCATTTCATGAATTACATTTATCTGCGTGGCGAGAACTGACCCCACCGCCCCCAAACACCGCGGCATCAGCGAATTCGTTATCCCGGCCAACCTGCCCGGAATTACCATCCGGCCCACGATTGATATTACCGGCACCGAGGCCTGGGGCGAGGTCTTCTATGACAATGTCCGGGTGCCCAAGAGTTGCCTGATTGGTGAAAAGAACCGCGGCTTCTACCAGATTCTCAACCAGCTTGACTACGAGCGGGCCGGGCTGGAGCGGCTCATGGGCAACTACCCACTCTTCGACGCCATTATCCAGTTTACCAAGGAGACCAGGCGCCATGGCCAGCCTCTATGTGAGAATATCCCGATTCGCCATAAGCTGGCCCAACTCCAGATTGAGTTTGAAATCGGGCGTTTGCTGACCTACCGTGTAGTGCTGGTGATGGACCAGGGCCGTGCGCCCAACTGGGAAGCGGCCATGGCTAAAGCCTACTGCACTTCTTTTGAGCAACGCCTGGCCGATGTCGCCACGCAGATTCTCGGCCTCTACGGACAGCTAATCGCTGAATCCAAGTGGGCCCCGATTTTAGGCATGGCTCCCCACTCTTATCTGGGTTCCAAGGGCTACAGCCTCCAGGCCGGCACTTCCGAGATTCTGCGCAATATTGTCGCCACCCGAGGCCTGGGTTTGCCAGAAGCCTAACCGTAGTTTACAGGAGGGAGACCATCAGTACGATTACATTACCGCAGCTAGCCTGGTATGGAACGAAGAGACTGAGGTTATCCTTACCGGATGACTGGCTTGTCCAATACTACCGTATGCCGGGCTATAAGCTTCCGGCGCTCAAGCCGGAAGAGATTAGAGCCGCCGTAACCAATCTTATTGGCCTGGCACCAATCCGGGAGCTGGCCCGGGGTAAGAAAGAAGTGGTCATCATCTTTGATGATATGACCCGGGTCACCCGAACGGCCGAGATAGTGCCCTTTGTTCTGGAGGAGCTGGCGCTGGCCGGCATCCCGGACAACAAAATCCGGTTTATCTGCGCGCTGGGCAACCACGGAGCGTCCACCCGGGTGGACTTTGCCAAGAAGCTGGGGGAGGATGTGGTGGCCCGTTTCCCAGTCTATAATCACAGCCCCTTCTTCAACTGCAGTTATGTGGGGACGACCAGTGCCGGCACGAAAATCCATATCAATGACGAGGTGATGAAGTGCGATTTCAAGATTGGCATTGGCTCGGTGGTGCCGCATCCCACCACCGGTTTTGGCGGCGGGGGTAAGATTATCCTGCCGGGAGTGGCTTCAATTGAAACGGCGCAGGCCTTTCACATCGTGCCGGTAAAGGCCAGGATGGAAAAGTGGGCCAAGAGTGCCGGCGGCATGGGCGTGTTTGATAACAACCCGGCTCGCCAGGATGCTGACGAGGCCGCCGCGCTGGCTGGTCTGGATGTGAAGATAGATTGTCTGGTCAATATGTGGGGCGAGACGACGGCGATTTTTGCCGGCGCACTGGGACCGGCCTATGCCGCCGCCATTGACCAGGCCAGGGCTCATTACCGCACCCCCAGGACTAAGGACGAGAACATCGTCATCTGCAATACCTTCGCCAAGGCCAACGAAGGCACCATGATTGGCCTGGATACTGCTTTCAATGCTCTGAATGGGAGAAGTGGTGATGTCGTGGTGATTGCCAACGCCCCGGATGGGCAGGTCACGCATTACCTGATGGGTCCTTTTGGCCAGACCTCGGCGGGGGCGCTGAGACTGCAGGTCAGAATCCCCCAGCATGTCAATCATGTCATCATCTATTCCGAATACCCTGATTTGGCCGGTCGGGGCTATGTCGAGGAATCGGACAAGGTGCTGTTTATGAATGACTGGTCGCAAGTAGTGTCGGCGCTCCGGGAGTCCCACGGAGATAAAGCTAAGGTGGCGGTCTATCCCAATGCTGAAATCCAGTATTGTGCTCCGTGACTAGCGGTATTGACTATTGGCAGGAGGTAAGCGGTGAATTTTTCTCTTACTGAAGAACAGGAGATGCTAAAGAAGTCGGCTCGCGATTTACTGACCGAAAAGTGCCCTCCCAAACTGGTTAGAGAATTGGAAAAGAGTGAGCAAGGGTATTCCCCGGAGCTGTGGCGGGAGATAGCCGGGCTGGGCTGGCTGGGGCTGGTCTTCCCCGAGGAATATGGTGGCAGCGGGATGAGCTTTCTCGACCTGGCCGTATTGCTTGAGGAGATGGGCCGGGCGGCGCTGCCGGGCCCCTTCTTCTCCACGGTGGTTCTGGGTGGTCTGACGCTACTGGATGCCGGCAGTAGGGAACAGAAGCAGAAATACCTGCCGCGGATAGCCAGTGGCGAAGCAATTTTCACTCTGGCGCTCAGCGAACCGGGTGCTGAGTTTGATGCGGCGGCCATCAGCGTCAAGGCTGTGGCTACCGGAGATAACTATGTTATCAGCGGCCCCAAGCTCTTTGTGCCCGATGCTCATATTGCCGATTACCTGCTTTGCGTGGCGAAAACCCGGGAACGCGCCAGGCCGGAAGACAGAATCACTGTCTTTATCGTTGATGCCAAGAGTTCGGGTATCAGCTATTCATTGTTAAAGACCATTGCCAGTGACAAGCTGTGCGAGGTGGTTTTCGACCAGGTCAGGGTACCCAAAGAAAACATACTGGGCAGTCGGCATGAGGGGTGGGCGGTGGTACAGAGGGCCATCGAGCGGGCGGCGGTGGCCAGATGCTGTGAGATGGTCGGTGCCATGCAGCGGATGCTGGAGTTGACCCTGGCCTACGCCAAGGACAGGAAGCAGTTTGAGCGCCCGATTGGCAGCTTTCAGGCGATTCAGCACTACTGCGCCAATATGGCCACCGATGTTGATGGCGCCCGCTTCAGCACCTATCAGGCCGCCTGGCGACTCAGCGAAGGTCTGCCGGCGACCAAAGAAGTGGCTATTGCCAAAGCCTGGATGGGGGAGGCTTTTGGTCGGGTCAGCACCCTGGCCCACCAGATTCACGGGGCCATTGGCTGCACCATGGACCATGATTTGCAGTTCTATACCCGGCGGGGCAAAGCGGGCGAGCTTACTTTTGGCGATGGCGATTACTACCGGGAGATAGTAGCCCAGCAGATGGGCTTATAGCGGTTGACCTCACCCCCTTAATCCCCCAACCATTCCTGTCATTCCCGCGTAGGCGGGAATCCATAGGGAAGAAGGGGGAAGATAAAAGAAGAGGGGCTGTCAGCCCCTCTTAAACACCTTTCATGGATTCTAGTTTTGCCATCACCTCGTTGATTGTCTCTTCGGCGGTGGAAGCGCCGCCGGTAACCCCGATACGGCGCCGGTCCTTAAGCCAGGCGGGCTTGATTTCCTTAGCCGTCTCCACCAGATGGGTGTCGGTCACGGTGGCGCATAACTGAGCGAGATGATTGGTGTTAGCGCTGGTGTGACTGCCAATCACCAGCATCAGGTCGACTCTCCGGGCCAAGCCCCGAGCCGCCTGCTGGCGGTCTCGTATATCGTGACAGATGGTATCAATAAAGCGTATCTCAGCATCCTTGTTCAAAGCCAGTTCTATAATCCTCTGGGCAAATCCGGTAAAGTGGTCGGGTATCTGGGTGGTCTGGGAAAGGACACCTAAGCGTCGGGGCAAAGGTTTGAGCGCAGTGATAGAATCTTCGTCCATCGTCGCTATTCCTTTGCCCTCGGCCCAGCCGAGAATGCCCTTGACTTCAGGGTGGTCAGCATCGCCATAGACAATGACATAAAAGCCGGCCTTGACCAGACGGCGGGCGGCTACCTGTGCCCGGTGCACGAAGGGGCAGGTAGTATTGATAACTTCCGGGAAGCGGACCCGCAGCTCGTTTTCAAGCTGTGGGGTTACCCCGTGCGTGCCAATCGCCACAATGTTACCCTGTATCTCATCCAGGCTCTTAGCCACCCGAACGCCGAGGCTAGCCAGCCGTTCCATGACCTGCTGGTTATGGACTATCGCTCCCAAGGTAGCTATCGGGCCACGCTCCCGGGCGACCTTCTCCAGCATGTCAACGGCTCGCTTGACACCGAAGCAGAACCCGGTTTTAGCCGCTTTCTCCACAATTAACGCCATATCATCTCTCACTAGGCGGGGGCGAGAAGTAGGTTAGGAGACTACCTCTTGGTAGTCTCCGCGATATTCTGGGGGTAGCAGTTCAGCAATGCGCACCATGATGAGCTTGGTGTGCTCGGCCAGCTGCGCCCGGGTCACTTTACCATCGGTGGGCGGCAGATGGAAGGGAGCGCCAATATTGACGGTTATCCTGGGGCGGCGTAGCCACCACCATTTGCCCCACACATTTTCCGTCCCGGTGATGCCTACCGGCAGAATTGGCACACCACTGCGGCCGGCAATCAGCGCCGTCGCCGGGAAAGCCTGACCGGAGCTGTCCAACATGACTCCTCATGCCTTCAGGGAACATCACCAGGGCCTGTCCCCGGGCCAGGACTTGCTCAGAATCGCGCATGGCCTGCCGGTCCAGTTGACCCCGGTGCACCGGGAAAGAACCAAAGCTGCGGACGAAGTAGGCGGCGAGCCTGGAGCGGAACAACTCTTCCTTGGCCATGAATATGGCGATTCGCCCCAGGCTAATCGCCAGTAGGGGCGGGTCGGCCATATTAATGTGATTGGACGCTACCAGCAGTGGGCCGTGCTTGGGTACATTCTCGCGGCCTTTGATTTGACACCGCGTGCACAGGAAGACCAGCATTCTAGCGATTGCCCGGCCGACATAATAAAACCAGGGCATTTCCCTCCCCTGTATAAGGAGCTACTAATTCAAGATTATAGCCCAAAGCCAAAGGTAAGACAAACTAAACAGGCTGGTTTAGAAAGAGTGCCTTGATAAAACTACTCTTTTACCCCATAATGTTTTCAAGAGGTAGCGGGGAAATGAGGAAATTGACTATTGGCAAAATAAGGGGGCTCCAGCAGATTGCCAATCCGGACGGCATTTTGACCATGTGCGCCATGGACCACCGTGGTTCTTTACGCAGCATGATTAACGAAAAGAATCCCGGGAGTGTTGGCGACAAGGAGATGGTTAAGCGTAAGCTGGAGCTTTGCTCCAGCCTGGCGAAATACGCCAGCGCTGTGCTCCTCGACCCCATCTACGGCGTGCCCCAGTGTCTGAGTCGTGGCGTTCTCCCCAAGACGGCCGGACTCCTCGTCAGTATTGAAGCCTCGGGCTATTCCGGCGATAAGCGGCATCGCGTGACGGAACTGCTGCGCGATTGGGGCGTGGAGAAGATTAAGCGGATGGGTGCCTCGGCGGTAAAGATTCTGGTTTACTACCGCCCGGACCTGGCGGAATTAGCCCAGAAACAACTCGGCACAATTGACCTGGTCGCCAGGGATAGCATCAAGTATGACATCCCCTTCCTGGTGGAACCGGTGAGCTATGCGATAGGCAGCGAAGTTGACAACCCCGAGCGGTTCGCCGAACTCAAGCCGGAACTGGTGATTAGGACGGCGCGGGAGGTTACTGCCCTGCCCATAGATGTGCTGAAGGCGGAGTTCCCGGCCGACCTGCGTTACCTGAGCGATAAAGGCAGACTGCTTGAGCTGTGCCGCCAACTGAATGCCTCGTCACGCGTACCGTGGGTCATTCTCTCGGCGGGGGTCGATTTCGAAATGTTCTACCGGCAGGTGGAGATTGCCTGCCAGGCTGGTGCCTCCGGCTTTCTCGGCGGCCGCGCTATCTGGCAAGAGGCGATGAATATCACTGATACGCGGGAGAGGGTGAGATTCCTGAAAACAGTCGGGGTGGACCGACTGAAGAAGCTGGTTGAGGTCGCTAACAAATACGCGGTGCCCTGGTATAAGAAGTACGGGTTGACCGCAGGTAAGCTGGCCGAGGTATCCGAGGCCTGGTACCAGTCTTATTGACACTGGAGGTGCCTTGTGATTGCCACCGTTACCCTTAACCCCTCACTCGACGAGCATATTGTGGTCGACCGGCTGGTGGTGGAGGAGGCTAACCGCTGGGTAAAACTGCGCCGCTATGCCGGGGGCAAGGGTATTGATGTCTCGCGGGCCATCCACGAGATGGGTGGTATGACCGTGGCCTATGGCTTCATTGGTGGCGGCAATGGCCGGGTCATCGAAATCCTGCTTGATGAAGAAGGTGTGCTCTTCAGTTTCACGCCGATAAATCAGGAAACGCGGGCCAATTTCATTATTACCGATATGACCACCTCGCAACAGACCCGGATTGACGCTCCCGGCCCGCGCGTTTCTAAGAGGGCGATGGAAAGATTCCGCAAGAAGCTGACGACAAATCCGCCCCAAACCTAACATGGTGGCTGCTCGGTGGCAGTGTGCCGCCCGGTGTTCCGGTGGGCATCTACCGTGACATCATTGCCGAGTGCCGTGAAAACCGGGTCAAAACCATACTGGATGCCGATGGTCAATGGCTCATTGAAGGTATCAAAGCCAGGCCCTATCTCATCAAGCCTAATGTCCGTGAGGCAGAGACACTGCTGGGTCGGCCACTGGCGACCGAGCAATCAATTATTGAGGCCGCGCTCGACCTGGTGGCCACGGGCATTGAAGTGGTGGTCATCTCGCGGGGCAAGGATGGCATCATTGCCGCCGGTAAGAAGAGCGTTTTCAAGGCGGTGCCCCCGCCAGTCAGGGTGAAGAGCCAGGTGGGGGCGGGCGACTGCACTATCGCCGGCCTAGCGCTCAAGCTGGCCTACGGCGAGTCGCTGAAAGACGCCTGCCGCCTGGGGGTGGCCATGGGTACGGCGGCCGTCTTAACACCCGGCACCGAGCTCTGCCACCGGGCTGATGTAGAAAAACTGCTTCCGAAAATCAAAGTTTCGGAGATACCGGCCAAACGCTGAAGCCGATAGTTGCCGACTAGCGGCAACTATCGGTCTTTTTCACTAAAGAATCAGATTCAAGGCTCCCCCCACCAACAGGACCGCCGCGAGCATTATTCCCGCCGATTTGAGCATATTGATGACTCCAAGTTCCCGGATAAGGACGACGAAGGTCGCCACGCAGGGGAAGAACATGGCTAAGACCACGGTGCCCACAACCAGTTGCCCCGGGCTCAATGCCAGTTGGGCAAGCATCCCCAGCGCCACATCCTTGCGGACGAAGCCAATAACGATAGCGGTCACGGCTTCCTTGGGTAATCCCAGAAGGCCAGTCACTACCGGCGCGGTGAAATTGGCAATTGCATCGAATACACCCAGAATATAGAGTATGTTTATCACCGCAATAGAACCCAGAATAATCGGGAAAGCCTCTTTCAGGAAGCTGGAGACCCTAATCCACAGTTTCTGTAACACAGTTCGCCATGGCGGCAGGCGGTAAGGTGGTATCTCAATCAGTAGCTCCGGACTGAAGCCGCCGGTAACGCGGTTCAAGATGATGCCAAGGACAATCCAAACGAGGAACAATGTTCCATAGACGAGAGCCACATACTGGCCGCCTTGTTTCCCGACCAGACCGAAAATCATAGCTTGTAGAGAAGCACACGGTATGGCAATAGAAATCAGGGTGGCGGCAATAAACCTTTCTCTCCGGCTCTCCAGTATGCGTGTGGCCAAAATGGCCGGTACATTGCAGCCAAGTCCGAGAAGAGTCGGAATAATGGCGTAACCGTGTAAACCCATCCGATGCATAATGGTATCCATCAGGACGGCCAGCCGGGGCAAATAACCGATATCTTCAAGGAGACCCAGCACCAGGTAGAAAGAGACGAGATAGGGCAAAACCACGGCAAACTCAATATAGAGTCCCGTGGTCAGCAAGCCGAAGGAGGCCAGAAAATCAACCTGGCCGCCACTAATCTTGCCGACGAGAATGTCATGCAGTAGACCAGCGCCACCCAGCAGATTGCTTAGCCTGAGCATCAGCGGTGCCCACAGGTTATTGAAGAAGGGGTCGAGGGCATAGGTAATCAGTCCTTCGCCAATCAGCCGGATAATAAGAAAGGCACCGGCCAGAACGGCTAAGGCTATAATGCCACCCGTTAATGGCTTTACACTAGCATCCCCCAGGCGCTCCAGCCAGGTATGATGGCGGTGAGTAACACGCTGAACCTGGTCTACTATGCCACCAATAGCCACCCAACGGTCATCACGACTACGAGCGGGAACCACGGGTGAAGTAGCCTTGGGGATGTTCTCCACCAGCTCTTTTATTCCTTGACCGGTTACAGCTACAGTAGGAATAACTGGCACCCTTAAAAGTTCCCTGAGTTTGTCCAGGTCAATATCTATTCCTCGATGTTTGGTATCATCCCATAAGTTGAGCGCCACTATTACCGGGATATTGCGTTCCAATAATTGCAGGGTTAGATAAAGATTTCTTTCCAGATTGGTAGCATCAACGACATTTATGACTAAATCCCCGGTGTTGAGCATTTGGCAGGCTATCTCCTCAGCCTCACTGGTTGGTTCCAGGGTATAAGTGCCGGGGACATCAATGACTTCGGCTATGTTATCGCCTAGCTTCATATAGCCGCGCGTATAGCCAATAGTGGTCCCCGGGTAATTCGAGGCAATCACCCGCACTCCGGTCAGGCGGGAGAAGAGGACGCTCTTGCCGACATTGGGGTTGCCCATTAGGAGGATTTTCATCCAGGTTGTTCCAGTTCCACCAGTATCTTGTTAGCCATGCCGAAGCCAATAGCTACCTGAGCATTACCTATCTGGATAGTTACCGGTCCCCGCATCAGCATGGAACTGACCTTGGTTATCCGCTGCCCCGGTCTGATACCCAGAGAGCCCAGGCGACCCATCAGGCCGTGTCCACCGTGAATCTGAACCACTATGGCGCTCTGTCCGGCATGCATCTGACTGAGCGGTATCTGAGTTCTATCGGACATACTCGTCATCCTTTCCAGTCTTAATCGAGATAAGGTTGGCTTCATCTAGCCAGGCACCCCACTTAAATACTTTTGCTTCGCATTTGCAATAAACTCGGCACAAAAAATAAAAAACTATCCCTCCTTTTGGCGGCAAGCCGGGCAATAGCCCGTAATCCGGACTTCGCTACCGGCAATTTCAAAATCCCTGGCTTCCGGAACATTTTTCTTGACCAGGCGAGCCAGCGGGTACTGGAACTCAACCACCCGCCCGCAGCCCAGACAGACCAGGTGGTGGTGCTCGGTGGCCGGCTTCACTTCATAGTGATGGTGGTCTTCGTCAAAGTGAACCTCGTCTACCAGCCCCAGTTTCTTCAATGTCTGCAAGGTGCGATAGACGGTGGACAGGCTGAGGCGGGGTTGCTTCTGACGGGCCCGGCGGTAGACCTCATCCGCATCCAGATGCCCCTGACCCTGGCGGATAATCTCCAGAATCAAGGCCCGCTGGTTGGTAATTCTCAACCCCGGCAACGCCCGCCGAACAGCTTCTAATGATTTAGTCTTACTACTCATTGTTCTTACTGCAAATGATTGTTATTTGCACATAATATAGTATAATCGCAAAGAAGCACTCTTGTCAATACTTTCGGCTGGAAGCTCCTGGTTAACTAACCCCTTCCCTCTCCCCCTCATGCTGCCTGAATAGCCGATGTCCAAAGCCTTGCCTCGCGGGCAAATAAAACGCCCTAGCTAATTGATAATACCCGCCGTCTCCGTGATTTTCTGATATCAATAATGCCGGCCAGTAATACCACTTGACAAACACTGTCCCATCGGCTATATTGTATAACGCTAGTGTAACTTTTTTGTAACTTTTTTGTAACTTAAAGGAACACGTTACCCGTGTCCGAGTCTGGCAGGCGGCTAAAGGGTAGCATAGTGAGCCTTAAAAACACAGGCTCTGCTGGGGATGACAGTATGCTCACCCCCCAGCTTAAGCTAGTGCTATCCCTCGCTTGGCCGAAACTCTGGGAGCAAGCGGGTTTAGTAGCAGGCCACGTGATGAACAGGTACCGGCTTGAAAAAGCCGGTAAAGGTATATCATATAAGATAGCCACTTCAGGATGGCGAGTGTTCTGATAGTGAAAGGAATGAGATGGGCGCCTACATTGTCAGAAGAGTGCTGTTGATTATACCCACCCTCTTTTTGGTAACCATTATAGTCTTTCTCTCCGTTCGTTTCATTCCGGGCTCGGTGGTAGATGTTGATGGTGGCTGACAAATTCAGGGAATCGACTATCAGTAGGGAGGAAGCGGCTGCAATCATCAGGGAGCAGTTGGGCCTGGATGTGCCAGCCTGGAAGCAGTACCTGCGCTGGCTGGGAGTATGGCCGCAGAAGGATGGTGCCGTTTCCGGTGTCTTCGAGGGTGACCTCGGTCGCTCACTTTGGTCAGACCGCGTAATACGCGATGAGATATTTACACGGATTCCAATATCCCTGGAACTTGGCATTATGGCCCTAATAACAGCGCTGCTGTTGGCCTTCCCCATAGGTATCTACTCGGCGATACGGCAGGATACAATAGGCGACTACCTAGGGCGTAGCTTTGCCATACTCTGCATCGCCGTTCCCAGCTTCTGGCTTGGAACTATGATTTACGTTTTCCCCTCAATATGGTGGCAGTTGGACGCCCGCAGTAATGTACTACCCCATTACCGAGGATTTGTGGGCCAACCTGAAACAATTCATAATCCCGGGGGTACTTATGGGCATGGCCATGTCCGGCACCACCATGAGAATGACGCGCACCATGATGCTGGAGGTGCTCAGGCAGGACTATATCAGGACTGCCTGGTCAAAGGGCCTGCGGGAAAGTGTAGTCGTCACCAGGCACGCCCTGAAAAACGCCCTCATCCCGGTGGTGACTATTATCGGGCTCCAATTACCTGTTCTGCTTGGGGGCTCGGTTATCATGGAGCAGATATTCGCCCTGCCCGGAATGGGCCGGCTCATGCTTGACGCTCTTAATGCGAGAGACTACCCGGTAATCTCGGGAGTGAACCTGGTAATGGCCACCGCCATTCTGGCGGCTAATCTGCTGGTCGACCTGAGTTATGCCTGGTTGGACCCCAGGATTCGCTACAGATAGAGGGAGAAATCAGAAAATGGCTGAGGGCACAACAGGTCTATATGCTGGGGCATTAGTGGCAAAGAAGAGACGCTCCTTCCTGGCTGACCTACTTGTTAGGCTTGTCAAGGAGAAACCGCTGGGTACTGCAGGTGCGGCCATAGTCCTGCTGCTGCTTCTTGTTGGCATCTTTGCTAACTGGATAGCCCCTTATGGATACAACGAGGTTTTTGTAGGACCCAAGCTGGGTTCATCAACAGGGCAATTCTGGCTGGGAACAGATCAGGTGGGACGGGATATTCTCAGCCGTATCATCTACGGGGCTCGAATCTCCATGTATGTTGGGCTGGGAGTTAGTACCATCGGAGTCGTTCTCAATGCAATCATAGGCCTCATTTCCGGGTACTTCGGTGGCAAAACCGACCTGATAATTCAGCGATTTGTTGATGCCTGGATGTGCTTCCCGGGTATATTCATCATATTGACAATAATGGCCCTCGTCGGGCCGGGTGTTCTTCAGATGATAATAGTCCTGGGCGTGCTGTATGGCCTTACCGGTTCAAGGACAATAAGAGGCGCCGTCATCAGCATTAAGGAGAATGTTTATGTTGAGGCGGCCAGGGCAATCGGTTGTCCAGGCAGGTCCATCATACTCAGGCATCTCTTGCCCAATATTATGGCTCCCCTGATTATCATATTCACCGTAAGTATAGGGGGTGCCATCCTCATTGAGTCAAGCATAAGCTTCCTCGGCTATGGCATACCCGCCCCGATTCCCAGTTGGGGCGGTATGCTCAGTCAGGGACGCCTATATATGTTCCAGTCTCCAATGTTGGCAATGTGGCCCGGCCTGGCCCTGAGCATCGTCGTCTATGGGATAAACATGTTCGGGGACGCCTTAAGAGACCTGCTGGACCCTAGGCTGAGAGGGGGACTCGGTCGCTACGGAGGGGCAAAAAAAAGAATGCCAAAAGCACCGGGGTAGCGCCTACAGGCTCACAACAAGATAAAACAAATACCAAAGGGAGGAGTAATATGTGAGGATGAAACACAGTTAGATTAGAGGAGACTAATTCAGCAAAAAGAAGAGAGGTGAAAAAGTGAAAAAAATAGCATGGATGGTGGTAGCCTGTCTAGTGGTGGCCGCCTTCGTATTGGCTGCCTGTGGCGAAGAAACCACAACACCACCAGCAGTAACAACAACACCACCAGCAGTAACAACAACACCACCAGCAGTAACAACAACACCACCAGCAGTAACGACAACACCACCAGCGGCAGAAAAACCACAGTATGGAGGAACGAGCCTCGTCGCGTTGGCCTATGATATACCGTATTTTGACGACACTTGGGGAAATAACGTTAATTGTTGGACCATTCGCTTCACCAACGAGGAGTTAGCGCAGGGTGACTGGGCGAAGGGGCCAGCCGGCACCAATGAGATCGCGTGGACGCTGGCCGGCAGTAACCGCATGGACCAGAAGGCAGGCGCTCTGGCAGAGAGCTGGGAGATACCGCAACAAGGGACGATAATCTTCCACATCCGCCAGGGGGTCCACTGGGCACTTAACCCCGCGAGCGAGGCCTCTCGGCTGGTCAATGGCCGGGAAGTGACGGTGGCCGATATTGTCTTTTCCATGAAACGGGTATTCACAACACCCGGGGCTTATTGTGAGGCTGGCTTACCCCGGCATGTCTAACAGCGCAGTGGTAACAGCGCGGCCCGGACAACACGGTTATTGTCACCTGCCCCCTGTCGGAGTGGGTCAACTTGATAACCATGGTACCCGACTTTCTGGACATTCTTCCCGCCTGAAGTAATTAACAAATACGGAAACATGCAGGACTGGCGGAACAGCGTCGGCACCGGGCCATTCATGCTGACCGATTTTGTTTCCAACAGCAAGGCAACCTTCGTAAGGAACCCGAACTACTGGATGAAGAACCCCTGCGGCCCGGGGGAGGGGGACCAGTTGCCCTACGTGGATGGAGTTAAGCTGCTGATTATACCAGACCCCGCCACCGCAGTGTCAGCATTTCGCACCGGCAAGCTTGACCTGCTGTCAGGTCTCCCCATCACTACCATGGGAACTGTCCTAGATGACCCCACGTCTTGATATAGACTCGACTGAGATTCATGACTGATGGCTCCTATGTCCTGGGCATGAGGACTGACATGGCGGAGTCACCGTTCAGCAAGAAAGACGTCCGACAGGCGCTAATGCTGCCCTGGACCTAAAGGCGGTAAAGGACAAGTACTACTCGGGTGACGCCGAGCTATTGGTCTGGCCGATAGCACCACCTCCCGCGGAATACAAGGACGTCT
>CAVSBN010000010.1:0-76211 GCA_963726225.1 uncultured Chloroflexia bacterium | reverse complement strand
GATGATTGAGAATTGGACATTGATTATTGCTAATTGAACATTGAGGTAGTACCATGGAATACGGGTATCCAAAAGGTCATGTTTTTTATAGAAAATTGTCACGGACCTATCCGTTGGTCACCCATGGGGAGGGGATCTACCTCTTGACGACAAAAGAAAAGCAGGAACAGCCTCCGCAAAAACCAGAAGTAAAAAAGGAGGCAGAATCAAATTCAACAATCTACTGGATTATCGGCGGTGTTGTCGTCGGTGGTGGAGTGCTGGCGGCGGTTCTCATTAGTGGAAGTAAAGGGGTGGAGGAACAGAACTAACCGACTAGTCTTCCTTAACCACCAAATTTGCCATGATGGAGGATATTTTGCATACAGTCCACGATCCTGTAAAGTCAGGAAATAAATCCGATGTTTTAATTGCAATGATATTATAAGGTTAGTGCAATGAGACACGCAGGGCCACGGTTTATTCTTATACTTGGTTTATTAGTTTTTCTTTCACCGTCTGTTTTTTCACAAATCCGATGGGAGAAAAAAACTGCTCGGTACGGCGGCACGGTTCGTGCGCTTGCAGTTGATGATTATCTTGGAATCGTCTATGCAGGCACATACGGAAATGGAGTTTTTCACTCTCTTGATCAGGCGACAAATGCTTGGCAACCGGTAAATATCGGGATAGAAAATACGTATGTCAGGTCACTTGCCGTGGATAATACTACGGGAATACTTTATGCTGGTACAAATTACTCGGGAATATATCGCTCGTATGACCAGGGAACAAGCTGGAGTCTAATATCAACAACCGATATCGCGGATGCGAGCGTACATAAGAGAAGTGTGAGATTGCTTCGCCCCGATAAATCGGGGCTCGCAATGACAGGGGACATTGATAAACAGCATCATCCCCATCGGGGTATTGACAATATGTGCTATAATAATTGACAGGTGGCTGAATAGCCAGCCACTACTATGTTGTAATCAAAAAAAGGAGGTGATGGGATGAGCAAAGCCCGCAAGGGGAGATGAGTAAACCTCATAGAAGACTAACAATTTCCAGTCAATAACCGTGTCTCCGGATAACAAAGGCAAGCAGAAGCTTAAGCTGTCTTTGTTACGGGAGACATAAGGATTTATAAAGGAGGAAACCTTAAAGGTCGAACATGAAAAACATGAAAAGTAAAATTTCTAAAATACTGGGCGTAGGCCTGATGGTGGCCATGCTGGCCAGTATGTTCGTAGTGGGAACTCCCGCCTCAGCGGCTGTTACAACGCTGGGCATCGGAAATCACCCCGAACCGGATGACTATGGCGAACATTCTGGCCGCGGTCAGCATTGTTGACCTGGCGGTGGCCGGCAATGGCACGACCATGTACGCCGCTACCGGGCTACGTGGGGGCCAAGCTCTACAAGTCGCTCAATAGCGGTGCTACCTGGACGGCAGTAACCACCGTGCCGGCTGCCGGCAGTATTACCAAGGTAGCCATAGCGCCGGATGTGACTGATGGCTCAGTGCTCGCCATCATCGCCGATACCAACGAGGTCTATTACTCCATCGACGGCGGTACCACCTGGACGGTATGCTGACCTGAACCCGGTGTACGATACCACGGCGACCACCACCGCGCGACAACACTTAACTGCATTGCCTTCAGCCGCACTGTCGGCATCACCAAGACCCTGGCGGTTGGCGGCATGAATACCAGCAACGGGGCGGGTCTTTGGTACATTGAGACTTTGGCGCCCTGATCAGCCCATTGGATAGATGCCACCAGACCGTAAGCGGCACTGGGATGTCACTAACTTTGGCAGCGGCGCTTCGGATAGCGGCTCTTTGCCTTAGGCTTCTCGCCCACCAACTTTGCCGGCGACCGCGCCCTGGCGGTCGTTACCGGTCCAGCGACAACTGGCCGCCGCTGGAGATACCTTAACGGTTAAACTTCAAGTGGCTAACTTCTTCACCAAGCACTGGAACGGAGATATCCTCGGCTACACCGGCTGGGGAACTGGTTTAACCATTGATACCGTCACCTCCGGTAATGTAACACAGTCGGCTTCCCTGGCGTTAGACCCGAACTTTCTTGGTCAGGTGGACTCTTCCCGCCTGCTCTATGTCGGCCTGGCGACGGGTGATACTGCCACCCCTGGTGGCGTGTACCGCTTTACCGACACAACCAGGGCAGTGTTGCTGGCTACCACCAAGATTCAGAGCGTCGCCCTCAATGCCGCCGGTGATAAGCTGGTGGCGGGTCGCTTACGACACCAATTATGTCTATCGCGTGGCCAGCCCGGCGACAGCCTGTCCACGGGTGTTCTCTCTAACGGCTTCTTCAAGAGCCCGGCTGGTCAAGCGGCAACAACGAATGTTGTCGTTACCTGGATGGGCACTACTGTCATGGCCGGTACCTCCGGCACCGAGAGTGCCTTCTCCGTCTCTACGGATGACGGTAAGTCCTTCAACGACATCAGCCTGGTTGATACTACGATTGCCCTGAAGGACTTCGCCGTCTCGGCGGATGGCACCCAGGTCTATCTGGTAAGCACCTCAGGCAGTTATACCAGCCTGTGGAAGAAGGGTACTACCGGCACCTGGGCAAGGGTGTTAGTACTGGCCTCAAGCGCCGACTTTCTTGTCCGGGCGGCCCCGGAGAACTTTGATGTCGCCTACCTGGCTCAGCGCACTACCCCCTTCAGCATCTACTACACCAATGATGGTGGGAATACAACCTGGACGCCGCGTTACTTCGCTTCCGCCATTACCAGACATGGCCGTGGAGAGTGCCAGCATCGTCTATGTCCTCAGTGGCACCACCGTGTCCAAGTCAATAGACGGCGGCCTGATATGGAACGGCGGCCTCACGGCGACCGCCATCAAAGCCGGTTTCACCGGCTATCACCCTCACCCTGGTGAGCGCGGGCAACCTGCTTGTCGGCAGCACCGGCACACGTCGTTGGTCAGGTGGCTTACTCCACCGACGGCAATGTCTCCTGGACGGTTCCTGTGCCGGCTCGACCGCTGTTGCCATTCCCAGCTGGCAATGTCTTCGCGACGGCGGACAAGCTGTCCAGCGGCGGCTGTATCTACATGGCGACCTCTGCCACTACCAGCAATGTCTACCGCTGGAACATTGGCGTCAGCACCTCTTGGGCCTCGATGAAGTCCACCGCCACCGTTGGTCACTGTCACCGGCATTGCTTTCAGTAGGGTGTGCTCTATGTCACTTGCTGCCCTAGCACTAGCTACCACTGCTATACCGCACCCTGTATCCGACTACCACCACTTCTGATAGCTACTGGAGTGGCGCGACGGCCTCCACCACCGGTATAATACCGCCAGACCTTACTGACACGCCTCAGGCGCTCTGGGTAGCCCCGGCGGGCAGGCTGTGGGGGATTGACACCACCGCTCCCAGATGCTGGAGACCTATTCGAGTGGCTGAACTATCCCCGACTCTGGTGGCACCGGCTAACGGGGTCAGAACAGCCCATTGATATTGCGGCCGGTCGGGCTCAGCCCATTAACTTCCAGTTCAAAGCGCCGACTTACGATCCTACATCAGGTCTACCAGATGCAGTTTGCCATGGATAGCACATTCGCCGCCCCCGTCTTCGACCAAAGTCACCGCCGAAGACGCTACTTTTGTGGCGGTGAAGAATATCGTGATAGGTCCGTATGGGCTGGCACCTACGCCTTTGAGTTCCTGCCGGACACCACCTACTACTGGAGGGTCAGGGCCGCCCGACTTACTTTGGGCGCTACCGCCCCTAAGGCTGGTACGGTTGACAGCCCGTGGTCGGCAGTTTTCAGCTTCAAGATGGCCGGCATACAGGTTGCCGGCGTTAGCTCACCGGCCAAGGGTGCCTACGATGTCCCAACCACGCCGACCTTCGTCTGGACCGAGGCCAAGGGTGCTGTCCTGTACGAGCTAGAGGTCTCCACAGACTCCACCTTCCGAGACCACTGTCCTCACCGTCTCCCCCGACAAGGCTTACTACCAGACGGCTGAGGCAGATGCTCTCGATTACAACACCACCTACTACTGGAGAGTAAGAGTCCCTGGCGGCACCTGGCTCTACGGTGTCTTCACCACCATGGCGGAACCGACTACTCCCGCACCTCCGTTCACCATTGCCCCAACCGTAACTACTACTCTGCCGGCGATAGAGGTACCAATGTACCGATAATCCCGACCTGGATGCTCTGGATTATCATCGCTATCGGTGCGGTGTTGGTTATCGCCTTGCTAGTACTCATCCTCAGGACTAGACGGGCTGCCTAAATCAGGCATAACCGTTCCTTCCCTAATGAAGGACCTGAAACCCAAGGGAGGTCGCGAAACGGACCTCCCTTCTTTTTTAAATCCCTCTCTGTCTCCCTTTACCAAAGGGAGATGCTTAGTTTCCCCCTTTTGCAAGGGGGAAGGGGGATTAAGGGGGATGGGGTTGACTTCTACCCATAACTAAGTCTAAAATTCGCCATATGGCAAAGTCACAGATTGCCGCCGCTGTCGTGACGCTGACTTTGCTCTTTAGCCTGATTCCAGCGATTTCGCCCCGCCATCCCGTCATGGCCACCCCGGACGAGGTCAAGTGGTCTAAGGTCAATATCCCCACTCAGGGCACCGCCGGTAAATGGGTGCTGGCTGGTGGCTCGGATGTCCAGCACCTGACCCTGGCGGCTGACGGCACCATCTACGGCTACGCCACCCCATCGGAGACAAGCTACACCCTTTTCAAGTCTAAAGACGGTGGCTATAGCTGGTCACACACCGGCAATGTCCAGGACGCCGTGGTGGACATCGTCGCCACCCCCGATGATGCCAACCTGGTCTATTACGCCACGGCCACCGGTGTTTACAAATCCAGTGATGCCGGAGCCAGTTTTACTCCCCTGCCGCCCAACCCGGGCGGAGCGGGCGGCAACAATATTGAAATCACCTCTCTGTCGGTGGCCAAGCTGGGTAATAGCCGGATTGTTGCGGTTGGCACCCGGGATACCGATAGCTCGCAATACGGCGGCGTCTATATCCTGGATGAGAGCGAGCTACTGCCCAAGTGGCAGAACACTAATATCGGCAATTATGATGTCGTGGCCCTCGCCTTCTCCCCACACTTTCTAACCGACCGTCAACTTGTGGCCGTGGTTACCGATGAGACCGACGCCATTGTTACTACCAGAATCAGTAATGGTGACTGGGGGAAGCCGTTCGGTAATGCCATCATCAAGAGCGTAGTGGCCAGAGCCGCCACCATAGCCTTCCCTGAGGGCTACGAGGCTACTACTGAGGGCCAGGCCCTATTCGTCGGTCTTGATACGGGCAGTGGGCATGGTGATGTCTACCGGATTGATGGCCGGTGGTCGCCGGATAGCTCAATCGCCACCGACCTGAATAGTGGCACCGCCTATAATCTGGGCAATGTGGATGTTACCGGGCTGGCGGTTAGTGGTAATACCACGGCCGCCCGTTTACTGGCCGGTGCGGCCGGTAGCACCCAGGTCTATATCAGTACCGATGGTGGTTTAACCTGGAAAAGAAGCACCAAAGAGCCCACGGGGCAATCCTGGACTTACCTGGTGATGGCGCCGGATTTTGCCACCAGTCGCCGGGCTTATGCCGCCACCAGTGGGGCGGAAAGCGCCTTTTCTTATAGCTCCGATGGTGGCCTGACCTGGAACCAGACTGGCCTGATTGACACGCAGATTACCAGTAGCGGCATCATTGACTTAGCCGTATCTCCGAACTACAGTCAGGACAATACCCTGTTTCTGTTAACCTGGGGCGGCGAGCATAGCCTGTGGCGCACGCTGGATGCTGGGGGAAGGTGGGAGCGGGTCTTCGGCAGTGCCCGGCCCGATATCGACACCATTAATCTGGTGAAGCTCTCGCCCCAGTATGGCAGTGGCAGTCGGGTTATTTTCCTGGCCGGGACCGGGAGTGGTGGTGCCGCGATATGGCAGTCGGCGGACAACGGGCAATCCTTCACCCCGCGCGGTGCTCCCCGGGTCATCGATGCCTGGGCGGTGACGGATAATAACAGCCTCTTTCTAGGGAGCTACAATGGCACTAACGGGCTGATTTACAATATGGCCAACGGTGAGGTTTTCTACTCCAGCGGGGTAGCGGTGGGCCACCAGCCGCTGAAATCAATCGTCCTCTCACCGAACTACGAGACGGACGGGACAATCCTGGTCGGCAATAGCCAGGGCTGGGTCTACTGGTCGAGTGATAACGGCACCAGCTTTGAGGGCCTGGGCCAGCAGTTGCCCCTATCCGGCACCGGCGTGGGTCAGGTGACCCTGGCCTTTGACCCCGAATTCGGCAGTAATAAGATTGTCTACGCCGCCAGCGATGCCGAGTCAACCTCAGCCAGCCAAGAGCGTATCTTTCGCTTCATTATCGGCAAGAGCGAAGCCTGGGAGAGCATAGATAGCACATTGCCGGTCGGGAGTATGGTCAACCAGCTCGCGGCATCGGCCGATGGGTTGCTATATGCCGCCAGCTCACAGGCAGTTAATAACGCCGCCAAGAAAGGCGGCATGGAGCGCTCGCTTAATCCGGCCCATGCCCTGGGCGCCACCTTCGAAACGGTCATCCGCGGTCTGAGCGATAACACCACACTGACCGGCCTATGGGTGGTCGGTAACCAACTATGGTCGCTTGATACCACGCATACCCGCTTGATGACCTACCTTGATACTCTTACCGGACCGGTCGCGCTGACATCGCCATCGGACAAAGCGGCCGGCACCGAAACGGGCAATGTCCGCCTCAACTGGGCATCACTGAAGGGCGCCACCAAGTACCAGTGGCAGGTTGATTATGATAACAATTTCTCCACCGTGCCCAGTGGCTTTGAGGGCTATGTTGAAGCAACCTCGGTGCGCTTACCCGCCTTAGAAATGGGCACCACCTACTACTGGCGGGTGAGGGCTACTGAGCCGGTGTTAAGCCCGTGGTCGGCCAAGTGGTCCTTCGCCACCAGCCTCGGCAAGGCGGTGGTGGCCCCGGAGCTGCAGAGCCCGGGAGCCGGCGCCACCGGCGTGCCGCTCCGGCCAATCTTCCAGTGGAGTGCCATAGCCGGGGCGGAGCAATATGAATTGCTGGTATCGGCCAATGTTTCCCTGGCCAATCCGGTAATCGCCAAGACAGGCGATTCGGCTGTGCCGGCGACGGCCTGGCAGATTGATGTGAGCCTGGACTATAACACCACCTATTACTGGAAGGTGAGGGCCAGTGGCTCCGGCAGCTACAGCGCCTGGAGTGCGGTTAGTGCTTTCACCACCGAAGTAGCACCTTCACCCACTCAATCGCCACCACCGGCCCCTTTAACTACGACCACTTCTATAATACGGGAGGCCCCACCGCCGGGCATGCCCATCTGGGCACTCTACCTCATGGGGCTCGGGGCTCTCATCGTCATCCTGCTGGTAGTTATTCTACTGATGCTGGTGGTCAGACGGCGTGCGGGTTAGGCCGATGCCTAAACCAAGTTTCTTGACCTGTCAGCCCGCTAGCGCTATACTTTCATAATTGTCTAAGGACTTGCCGGGTAATCCCTGGGGCTCAGCCTGAATAGCTGAGCCCGGTTTATCGTAGAGAAAGAGCTTTCTTTGTCTAAACGAATACATTTTCCCAAGATATTCCCCGGCTGGTGGACGGTTCTAACCGGTGGCATTCTGGCTCTCTGGGCTTATGGCTACCAGGCCTACGGTATTTCGGCTCTCTTCAAGCCGATTTCATCGGAACTGGGCTTCAGTCGGGCGACCACCTCGGTTGCCTCCAGCATTGGCCGGTTTGAGGGCGGGTTTGAAGCCCCAATCACCGGCTGGGTTACCGACCGCTATGGGCCGAGATGGATAGTCTTCCTTGGCATCTCCCTCGTCAGTATCGGCCTGGTCCTCATGGGCTATATCAACTCGCTCTGGTCTTTCTATGTCGCCTGGGGGGTGCTGGTAGGGACGGGGGCGAATATTGCCTTGAGTCTGCCGATTGATACCACCATATCCAACTGGTTTGTTAAACGGCGGGGGCTGGCCCTCAGTATAAAAGTGATGTTCTCCGGGCTTTCCGGGGTGGTGGTCATGCCGCTTATTGCCTGGCTCATCACAGTGCAAGGTTGGCGCATCGCCTGTCTGTTCGGCGGCGTAGTCATGGCGGTAGTCGGCCTACCTCTGGTCTGGTTCTTTTTGAAGCCGCACCGGCCGGAGTATTACGGATTACTGCCTGATGGCGCCAAGATAACGGCGGGTACTACTGAAGAAAATCACTTAATAGAGCAGGGCACAAAATATGCGGCGGAGGTTCAGGAGGTTGAATTTACCCTGCGGCAGGCCATGAGAACCCCAGCCTACTGGCTGCTAATATCGGTCGGTGCCATAAACGGCCTGGTCACTCCCGTGATGAGCATTCACACCATACCGTTTTTGACGGACAGGGGAATCGACCCACTTAAAGCAGCCTCCATGATGTCGATATACATCGGCGTCAGTATTCCCTTCCGGTTTGTTGGTGGGTTTATCGCCGACCGGGTTAAAGGTAGATATTTGCGGTTTCTCGTCAGTGCCGGGTTTGTTCTGCAAGCGGTCGGCATTAGCGTCTTCTTGCTGCACCAGACGATGCCAATGATTTATGTCTGGTTTATTCTCTACGGTGCAGGCATGGGGGTTGCCCAGATCGTGCAACCATTAATCAGGGCGCGTTACTTTGGGCGGAAGGCTTTTGGCTCTATTGGCGGCTCCTCGGCGATGTTCATAGCGCCGATAGGGGTAATAGCACCAATTTATGCCGGCTGGGTGTATGATACCACAGGTAGTTACATGACCGCCTTCATTTTATTTGCCGTGCTGCTGACGGTATCGGCGTCTATCCTACCCTTTATCCGCCCTCCCAAACCACCACCGAAGCTTACTGATGTTCGCCAGATTCTGTGACGGGGGACTTCAGTAGTTCAGCAGCAGGACCTGTATGCTGACCGGCAGGTTGGCCTTGGTCACCGATAGCTTGGGTCGGGAAGTCACATCCTTCACACCCATTTCCTTGAGGAACCGGTCGACTGGTTCCAGTTCTTGTTTGAGTACCGCCGTCTTGTAGTGCATGGGCACTACAATCTTGGGCTCAAGCTGACGGACGACCTCCGCAGCCATGCTGGCATTGATGGTGGAGACGCCGCCCACCGGCACTAAAAGCACATCCACATTACCGATTTCCTCAACCTGCTGGGTGGTCAGCACATGGCCCAGGTCGCCCAGGTGGCAGATGGCTACCTCATCTACCTCGATGAGATAGACGATATTCTTGCCTCTCTGTTTACCGCCGTCCCCATCGTGGAAGGTGGGCATCCCGATTACCAGGATACCACCGATTTCATACTCACCCGGCCCCTTAATCACCTTCGGCTCGCCGCCAATGCCCCCAACATAGGAATGCCCGGCGTGCTGGTGGCTAACGGTAACGATGCGAGCGGTCTGTTTGCCCAGGGAGTAGCCCAAATCCGGCGGGTAGGGGTCAGTAATGACGGTAGCCTGAGAGCCCTTGAGTCGGAAGCAGGAATGACCTAACCAGGTAATTTCCATTGTCTAGGCTCAATATAACATAGCGCTGGCTATTGGTCAATGAGTCAATAAATCTAGCGGTCTCTCTTGACAAGTGGTAATCAAAATGTTAAAAATAATAATTAGCAGTCTAACCCTGAGAGTGCTAATTGGAGACTAGAATGCTGTCACCCAGACGGGAAAAGATACTCAGAGCTATCGTCGAGCAATATGTTGCCAAAGCTCGACCGGTACCATCACAGGAGATTCTGGCTGACCGGGGGATGGAGGTCAGCTCGGCCACCATTCGCAATGAGATGATGCGTCTGGAAGAGGAGGGCTATATCATCCGCCCCCACACTTCTGCCGGCAGTGTCCCGACCGACAAGGGCTACCGCCGTTATGTGGAAGCGACTGGGTGACATCCAGTTGCCAGTGGCCGAACAGCGATTGGTCAGCCACCTTTTCCACCAGGTGGAACGGGAGCTTGAGGAGTGGCTGAACCTGGCGGCCACCCTGCTGGCGCAGATGGTGCACAATACGGCGGTGGTCACCACGCCCAAGGCGCCCTCCTGCCGGTTCAAGCATTTGGAGCTGGTCAGCCTGCAGGGCTCTCTGGCTCTCTTGGTCGCGGTCTTGGACGGTGCCAGGGTAAGACAGCAGTTAATTAGCTTTGACCAGGTGGCATCTCAGGAAAAGCTGACCATAATGGCGACTAAGCTGAACGCCATATTCGCTGGCCTGAACAGCGCACAGATTCGAGCCAAGGACACCGCGGGGCTGTCGTTAACGGAGCAGAAGTTAACCGACTGCCTGGTGAAAATAATGGAGACTGAGGACGAGCGCGAGTATGCCGAGCCCTACCTTGACGGTTTGCACTTCATGCTCAGTCAGCCCGAGTTTGCTCACGACCAGCACCTGGCTTTATCCCTGATGGAACTGATTGAGCAACGGAGCCTGATGAGGAGCATCATCCCGCCGGAGTTTACCGGCCGGAGCGTGCGGGTCATCATCGGCCGGGAAAATAGAACCGAGAGTATCCACGATTACAGTGTGGTTATCCGCCGGTATGGCTTGCCTCAGGAAGCGGCGGGCACGATTGGCGTGATTGGTCCCACCCGCATGCCCTACGCCCGCACCATGGCCACGGTGGATTATCTGGCTTCGGTGCTGAGCCGCCTGGTGGCCCGGTTATACGGCCGCGAAATGTCCGATGAGCTATACCGCGAGGCAACTAATTGATTGAGCCACTTCGCCCTCTCTCCGGTACAGGATACCCATTGGGTTGTTCTAGCCGGGCGAAGTTTAGCTTGTGTCAGAGGTAGTGAACTAGATGGTTAATGAAAAACCTGATGAAAGTCAGATTGAGAGTGAAATGGGGCCAGCCGTAGTCGGCGAAGATGTCGCCGCCCTGAAAAAGGAGCTGGCCGAGCTGAAAGCCAGGGTTGAGGCCAATCTGGCGGGCTGGCAGAGAGCTCAGGCGGACTTCGTTAACTACAAGCGGCGGACGGAAGAGGAGCGGGAGGAGACCGTCAAGTTGGCCAATGCTTCACTGGTACTCAGCCTCCTGCCGATTCTGGACGACTTTGAGCGAGCGGTAACCTCTTGCCCTCAGGAGCTATCCGGGCTGGCCTGGGTCGAGGGTATCTGGCTTATTGAGCGTAAGCTGAGAGCCAGCCTGGAAGCCCAGGGTTTGTCCCCCATCCCGGCGCTGGGCGAACCCTTTGACCCCCGACTGCACGAAGCCGTCCGGCAGGCTCAAGGCAAAGAAGGCATCGTTCTGGAAGAGGTGCAGAAGGGTTATAAATTCGGTGACCGAGTCCTTCGCCCCACTCAGGTGGTGGTCGGAAACGGGGAGGGGCAAGAGGGAAACCGGGGCCAGCCATACATGATTTCGTGTTTTCTAGGATAATCAAACCTTTAACCTTAGGAGGAGGATAGGAAATGGGTAGAGCTGTTGGTATTGACCTGGGGACTACTTTCAGTGAGATTGCGGTGATGGAAGGGGGCGAGCCGAAGGTTATTCCCTCGGCGGAAGGGGGTAACCTTTTCCCGTCAGTTGTCGCCATAAGCAAGAATGGAGAGCGGCTGGTCGGGCAGTTAGCCCGGCGCCAGGCTATCGTCAACCCGGAGAATACGATTTACAGCATCAAGCGCTTCATGGGTCGCAAGTGGGGCGAGCCGCCCGGTCGGGAATTGCCGGTGGAGGAAGATGCCCGCCGCAAGACCTATAAGGTAACCCGCGGCGCCGGTAATGAAGTGCGGGTGTTGATGGGGGGCAAGGAATACAGCCCGCCGGAAATCTCGGCTATGATTCTGCAGAAGCTTAAGGCCGATGCCGAGGCTTATCTTGGTGAGAAGGTTACTGATGCCGTGATTACCGTCCCGGCCTACTTCAATGATGCCCAGCGGCAGGCCACCAAGGACGCCGGCGCCATCGCCGGACTTAATGTGATACGGATAATCAACGAGCCCACGGCGGCCTCTCTGGCTTACGGGCTGGACAAGAAGAAGGAGGAGACTATTGCCGTCTATGACCTGGGTGGTGGCACCTTTGATATTTCCATCCTGGAGATTGGTGAAGGCACTTTCCAGGTAAAGTCAACCAGCGGCGATACCCACCTGGGCGGTGACGACTTTGACCAGCGAGTCATGGACTGGCTGTCCGACGAGTTCAAGAAAGACCAGGGTATCGACCTCAGGCAGGACAAAATGGCGCTACAGCGGCTGAAAGAAGCGGCGGAAAAGGCCAAGATTGAGCTGTCCACTGTCCAGCAGAGCGAGATAAACCTGCCCTTCATCACGGCTGACGCCAGCGGCCCCAAGCACCTGAATATCACTCTGACCCGGGCCAAGCTGGAGCAACTGGTCATGGACCTGGTGGAGAAGACCCTGGGTCCATGTCGTCAGGCGGTGCAGGATACGGGCAAGACTACCGCTCAGATTGACGAGGTCGTACTGGTCGGCGGGCAGACCAGAATGCCGCTGGTTCAGCAGAAGGTAAAACAATTCTTCGGCAAGGAGCCCAATAAGGGCGTCAACCCGGATGAGGTGGTCGCCGTCGGTGCCGCCATTCAAGCCGGGGTGCTCAAGGGAGAAGTCAAGGATGTCCTCCTGCTGGATGTTACCCCGCTTACCCTGGGCATTGAGACTCTGGGTGCGGTGGCCACGCCGCTTATTCCGCGCAATACCACCATCCCCACCTCCAAGAGCCAGATTTTCAGCACGGCTGCGGATAGCCAGCCCAGTGTTGAGATTCATGTCCTCCAGGGTGAAAGACCGATGGCGCCCGATAACCGCACCCTCGGGCGATTTATCCTGGATGGCATCCTGCCGGCACCGCGTGGTATGCCCCAGATTGAGGTCACCTTTGATATTGATGCTAATGGCATTCTCAGTGTCCGGGCCGTGGATAAGGGGACGGGTAAGGAGCAGAAGATTACTATCACCGTCTCCAGCGGACTGTCCAAAGAAGAGGTAGAGCGGATGCGGCGGGATGCCGAGTCACACGCCGCCGAAGATACCAAGCGTCGTGAAGAGGCGGAGGCACGCAATACCGCCGATACCCTGGCTTATACCGCGGAGAAGACGCTGCGCGACTACAAGGATAAGATACCGTCGAACCTGAACCAGGAGATAGAAGACAAGGTCAAGGCGGTACGCTCCGCGCTGCAGGGTACGGATACCAATGCCATCCGCCGGGCGATGCAGGAACTCAATGAGTCCATGCAGAAGGTCGGGCCGGCGGTCTATGGCCAGCAACCACCGCCGCCGGGCAGCCAACCACCACCGGGTGACCAGCCACCGCCACCCCCGGGTAAGGAAGGTGGTGAAGGTACGGTGGAGGGAGAATTCAGAGAGGTATAGCACAGGTCATCAGGGGTGTCTAAGAGTCCCGACCGGTCGGGACTCTTTTAATTCTCTTCCCCCGATATATCGGGGGGCAGGGAGTGAGGTCATCAAGCCACCTCGAGAGTGAAAGGTGAACCTTGCCATATAGTCTGATATAATATAAGGTTATGGGTGATTCCCCCAGATAGGACTCTAATATGGCTGAGAAGCGCGACTACTATGAAGTCCTCGGTGTGCCGAGAAATGCCACCGAGGAAGAAATAAAGAAGGCTTTTCGTACCCTGGCCTTTAAGTACCATCCCGACCGCAATCGGGAGGACGGGGCGGAAGAGAAGTTCAAGGAAATCAACGAAGCCTATGAAGTCCTCTCTGACGCCGACAAGCGGGCGGCCTACGACCGCTATGGGCATGGTGCTCGGGAAGGGTTCTTCCAGCAGGGCTTTGAGGGTTTCGACCTCAGCGGATTTGGCGATATCTTTGAAGCCTTCTTCGGTGAGGCCACCACGGCACGCCAGGCACCCCAACCGGGCGCCGACCTGCACCAGAGACTGACCATCACTCTGGAGGAAGTCGCCTTTGGCGCCGAAAAAGAGATAAAAGTCCTCCGCACTGAGTACTGCTCGCTCTGTCAGGGCACCGGCAGTAAGCCGGGTACCCAGCCCGCCCGCTGCCCGAACTGCAACGGCACCGGCCAGGTGCGCCGCATCCACCAGAGCATCTTCGGTCGCTTCACCAATATCACTACCTGCCCTAAGTGCCGCGGCGAAGGCAAGATTATTACTGACCCCTGCCCCCAGTGCCGGGGGACGGGACGGGAAAAGTGCCATCGTACCCTGGCCGTCAAAATCCCGGCCGGGGTTGAAGACGGCTCGCGGATAAGACTCACCGGTGAAGGCGATGCCGGAGTAAGGGGTGGCTCTGCGGGGAGCCTCTTTATCACTTTATCCGTTAGGGAACATGAGCTTTTCACACGGGACGGCGATGATATTCTTTATGAGCTATCGGTTAACTTCGCTCAGGCGGCGCTGGGCACCGAGGTAGAAGTGCCGACCTTGGACGGCAGCACCAAGCTCAAAATTCCCGCCGGTAGCCAGAGCGGCCAAATCTTCCGGCTCAGGCACAAAGGTGTCCCCCACCTGCGCGGCGGCGGGCACGGCGACCAATTGGTCAAGCTACAGGTCGCTACTCCGGAGACCCTGACCAAGCGCCAGCGCGAGCTCTTTGAGGAGCTGTCCCAGACCCTCGGTCCCACCAAGAAGGCAAAGTAGTCTTTATAAATCCCATCCCCCTTTATCCCCCTTCCCCTTGTCAAGGGGAAGGGGGAGGTTAAGAAAAGAGGGGCTCCGCCCCTCTTAGACTTCCCTTTCACTATATCTTGGGGGCAAATATGCTACCGATGAAAATCTGAACATTGTGGCTTACTGTTCAATCATGGAATCCTGCCGTATACTTACCAATATTTTAGTGCTGCGAGTATACTACAAGTGAAAGCCAGCCATATACTTCCAAGTATGCTAGGCCAATCAATGCCCAGCTTCACCCTCCCCTGCTTCGCCATGGCGAAATTCATCCCTTGATAGTTGCAAAAGCACAATAGCTGCTAGTGGTATTATGATGCCTATGATGGAACCGTACATGCCCAACAACACGGAATAGAGCGAAAAGGGAGCAGACACCATTTCAAAAAGGAAGACTATAGTCAAACAGACCAATGCTAGTAACCACGCACTTCGCAGTAATGCGCAGATACCAGCCACGACCGCTAGTAGCGCAACTGGTGAAAAGAGAATACTAACGAGTGCTGTTATACCTGCAAACTCCCTTTCTTCAAGCGAAGCCTGTTCAGAGACAAAAAAAGCCATCATCAAAGGAATAAAGTAGTAAAGACCGAAGAGAATGCCCAGAATACCAGCTACTATCGGCTTCCATGTTTTCTTCATTCTGATTCCCCCATGCTCATTCTAATTGCAGTCATGCCAGCATGGCCGCATTGGAGACAGAATTTGAAGTCTTGAGGATTGGCTTGACCGCGCTGTGGGCAAACACGCTCGGGCTTCAGCGATTGCCCACACACCCCGCAGAATTTCGCATTGTCAGGAAGTTCGGTCTGGCATCTTGGGCACTTCATGGAATGCCCTCCCACCGAGCCAAAGTCTATGACCGCCGGGCAGAAATGTCAAGCCCTGTGGGATTGCACTTAATGACGGATTGTTGGCTTTGTGCCAGCATCCTTATTCTCTACCCGGAGCGTCTAAGAGAGGCTTCGCCCCTCTTTCTTTTCTTCCCCCTTCCCTTCCAAGGGAAGGGGGTCAGGGGGATGGGTTAGTAAGAATCGTACTGCCGGCACTACCCCACTTTTCTAGTTAGTTGTTGGGGGTGGGTGGCGGTGCTATAATTGTTGGCTGACTCGTGTTGAGCTAGTGTGAGACCGATGATAGATAGTCGCTATCAGCAGGCTTTAGACTATATCTACAGCTTTGTTGATTATGAAAGGGAGCCCCGACCGCGCGATGCCATCCATTATGACCTGCGGCGGATGGATGAGCTGCTAGCGCGCCTCGGCAATCCCCATCTCAAAACCAGGGCAGTCCATATTGCTGGCACCAAGGGCAAGGGCAGTGTGGCGGCCATGATTGCCTCAGCTCTCACCGCCTCCGGCTATGTTACCGGGCTATTCACCTCACCCCACCTGATAACCTTCAACGAGCGCATCCGGGTTAATGACGAGTTAATCCCTGATGACGAGGTGGCGGCTCTGGTGGACCGCCTCAAGCCGGAGGTTACGGCGGTCAACGAGAAAGCCACCTACGGTCTGTTGACCACCTTTGAGATAATGACGGCGCTGGGCTTTGTCTATTTTGCACAGAAGGCGGTGGATTTTCAGGTAATTGAGGTGGGGCTGGGCGGCCGGCTTGATGCCACCAATGTCATTAAATCCGAGGTAGCGGTTATCACTTCCATCAGCTCCGACCACACCGAAGTGCTGGGCCATACTCTGAGGGAGATTGCCACGGAGAAGGCCGGCATCATCAAGCCTAAGGGAATTGTGGTAACCTCGCCCCAGGCTGACGAGGCCATGAGGGTGATTGAGCAGACCGCCCGGGATTGCCAGGCAAAACTAATCAAGGTGGGCACTGATATCACCTGGCAGAGGCTCGGCTTTGACACCACGCGCCAAAGCCTCAGAGTGAAGGGCCGGCGGGGCAGCTATGAGTTAACCATCCCACTGCTGGGCGCCTACCAACTGGAAAATGCGGCCACGGCGGTGGCGGCTCTTGAAGTCCTGGTTGATAAGGGTTATCGCGTGCCCCGGGATAGCCTCGCGCGCGGTCTGGCACGCGTCAACTGGCCGGGTCGACTGCAGGTTCTCAACCGCCATCCGCTGGTGGTGGCTGATGGCGCCCACAACCCCTACTCGGCTGGCAAGCTGAGGGAAGCGCTCCAGCAGTATTTTAAGTTTGACCGGGCCATCCTGATTATCGGAACCTCGGCCGATAAAGACAAAACCGGCATAGTTGCGGAGTTGGTGCCATTGTTTGACAGAGTAATCGTCACCCGTTCGATTCATCCTCGGGCGATGGCCACCGCCCCGCTGGTGGCCGAGTTCAGTCGGCACGGCATTAAAGCCGAGACAACGGATGATATCTCCATAGCCCTGCGCCTGGCGCTGGCTATGGCGAAAGAGAATGACCTAATCTGTGTTACCGGCTCTTTGTTCGTTGCGGCGGGGGCCATTGAGCAGGCGAAAACCCTGGGTTTGACCGCCTGACCCTAAGTGGAAGCGAAAGCGAGTATAGGAATATAATTAATAGGATTTTTAACTTTGTCGGCCCCTAGCTCTATAGGAGGGGGCCTAATTTATGTGGGTGAAGAATGCAGAGAGGTACTTCTGAGACGATGACCGGCCCCCCTGGCGCTCCGATGCGGCGAGGAATGGGCATGGGTCGGGACTGGACCAAGGGAAACATCTTCCGCAACCTTCTGTCCCTCTCCTGGCCCATGATCGTTTCCTACAGCCTGAACATGATTGGCCCAACCGTTGATATGATTTGGGTAGGGAGGCTGGGTGCAGCTGACATTGCTGCCGTCGGGGTGGCCGGCATCGCCGTGATGCTGGTGCAAGCGGCGTTGATGGGGCTGTTCATGGGTTTGCGGGCGATGGTGGCCCGGTTCATAGGAGCCGGGGACGAAGACAATGCCAACCGCGTCGCCCAGCAGGCCTTAGTAGTCGGCGCGGTCTCGTCGATAATTCTGGCCATCATTGGCATTTTCTTTGCCGAGGGCATCCTGGCGCTGGTTGGGCTGGCGCCGGACGTCATTGACCTGGGCGCCGCCTACCTGCGCATCCAGTTCATTGGCATGGTGGCCATATCCTTCCGCATGATGACTGATGGCACCATGCAGGCCTCCGGTGACACCATGACGCCGATGAAGATTGCCTTCGCCTTCAGAATGCTTCATGTCGCACTTTCGCCGTTCTTGATTTTCGGCTGGTGGATATTCCCTCGGCTGGGCGTGAGTGGCGCTGCACTCACCAACGTTATCTCTCAGAGCCTTGGCACCGGGCTCGGCTTCTGGATTCTCATGACCGGTCGCTCGCGACTTCGCCTGTCATTCAGGCGCTTTCGTATTGACCCGGGCATGATATGGCGAATGATAAGGGTTGGTATTCCGGCCTCGGTCATGAGCATGCAGATGAACGTGGGCCAGTTCATCCTCATGTCGGTAATAGCCCCCTTCGGCACCCTGGCCGTGGCCGCCCATACTCTCAACCAGAGGATTGAGATGTTCCTTTTCATGCCGGCCTGGGGACTGGGGATAGCGGCAGGAGTGCTTGTTGGACAGAACCTGGGTGCGCAACAGCCGGCGCGGGCGGAGAGAACCGGCTGGCTGGCCGCGGGTATCGTAGAGGGTTTCATCGTCATCTGCTCAGCGGCGATACTGATATGGGCTGAAACCTTCGTACATATCTTCAGCTCTGACCCGGGCGTAATTTTTATTGGGGCCACTTTCCTCAGGATAGCCACCGTTGGCTATATGGTGATGGGGCTCGCGGCGGTGCTTTCGCAGTGCATATCCGGGTCGGGCGATACCATACCGCCGATGCTGGTGGGTATTGCGACGATGTGGCTCATCCAGCTTCCTCTGGCCTATTTCCTCTCCCATTTTACCAACCATCGGGGTCTACGGCGTGCGCTGGGCCATTGTGGCGGGAACGCTTGTCGGGGCAGGGGCTTATATCATCTATTTCCGTTCTGGCCGATGGAAGCGCAAAGTAGTATAATGGCAGTTCGCGGTTAGTAGTATAATGGACACGAGAATAAGGGCCAAGGGAGGATAGTCTGTATGGCGCAGCAGTTAGGCTATAAGGTCATCGGCACTATAAAATCGGTCAAGGGGACCTGTAGCTGGGGACATAAGGTCGGGGACAAGTTGGAGCTGAGCGGACACAATACGGCCGGACTTTGTGGTTTCTTCTACCACGATATCTTCCCCAGCATCATTATGCTTCAGTTCGGCGGGAAATACCCCTGGGGCGACCCGGACAAAATTCAGGTTGAATGCATGGACCGATACAACGCCGTGACTATGGAACTGCAGCGGGTCAAATAGCGTAGTCTGCTCGTCCTGAGTTGGGGCGGGGGAGCGTCAGCTCAGGGGCTATCAAATTGGGTTGTCAGTGCCTCTTTGGGGAGCATATCGTGCAGGATTTGCTCGAGGGCCATGGTGTGACTGCAGAGTCCCCACTGTGAGAAAAAGCGGCAGGAGCAATGCCACTTGCCGTCTTTATAGCTGATGGTATATTCGTCATTCTCCCCGCGGAATTTAGCGGAAAGCTGAGAAAAGGTGACTCTCTCTTTTTCCTGGGCATAGCGCTTGGCCTTTTCAATCTTACCAATCAAACTCGACTGCATGACCACACCCCCTTAAATTTAAGAAGCACCCCGATTTCATCGGCGCAGTGCTTCTTATTCTGTGCTACTCCTCGTCGCCACAACAAGTACACTCATATCGGCGATACTCTCCCTAGGCCACCATTCATTAAGTAATTATACCCCCTTTTCACCGATAAGTCCAGCCAATTCGGGGTGGCTTGACACCATATAGGTAACTTATCTAATATGCGGTAGCGTCGTGGAGAAGGAGGGGGTTAAGAATGGCCACGGAAGAGAAGTTCACAGTTTCAGGCAGCCAGTTGGTGGAGAAGGTGAAGCAACTCATTCGCGAGGGTAATATCCGCCGGGTGCGTGTCTTGCACGAAGGGCGGGTGGTGCTGGAGATTCCGCTGACCATCGGCGCTCCGGCGGCGGCCATCGCCATTCTGACGGCACCGTTGCTGGCGGCGCTCGGCGCCTTTGCTGCCCTCGTCACCGAGTGCACCATTGAGATTGAGAAGATAAAAGAAACGGGGAAGAGCAAGGAATAAGTTTTTCTTTAAGGAGGCAAGCCTTTGTCCCTGGAGAATCGGCATCCTCTGGATGACATTTCCCACCCCAGGTCAATTGCCATTGTCGGCGCTTCCGTCATACATAGGGGCGTAAGCCCCCAAACGCTAGGCGCAAAGCGCTAAGCGCATGGCGCTCAGGGGGTGAGGTTGGAAATGAGTGAGATTATTCTCGTCAGGCACGGCGAGACCGAGTGGAATGTCGGCGAGATATTCCGCGGCCGCATTGATATTGACCTCAATGACACCGGTAGAAAGCAGGCCGAGCTTCTGGGCGAGTATCTGAGCGAGTCAAAGATTGAGGCTAGTTTACTCCGGCCCACTGAAGCGAGCCCTGAATACGGCCCAGGCCATCGCCCGCCATCACAATCTTAAGGTGCAAATTGCGGCCGGCCTGAACGACCTGGATTTCGGACAGTGGCAGGGCTTATCTCTCCAGGAGGTGAGAGAAAAATACAAGGAGGCCTATGCGGAGTGGGCGAACCATCCCGAACGGGTAATACTGCCCGGCGGCGAGACCCTGGGCCAGGTCAGAGAAAGAGCCGTCAAGGTGGTAAATGAAGTCATCGCCAAGCATAAAGGCACGGTGGTTCTGGTCTCTCACCGGGTGGTGAACAAGGTCTTAATCTGTGCCCTGCTTGGTCTGGATGATTCCCATTTCTGGAATATCCGGCTGGACACCTGCGGCATTACCACCTTCACCTACGAAAACGGGCGCTTCGTCCTCACCCGGCACAATGACACTTCTTTTCTGCGCCCTCTCCAGAAGGCAAGGTTAGCTGACTTTTAGTTTTCCGTGTCCTCAACCCTGCTATTTGCTATAATAACCCTATGAACAAGCCCAGGCTGGTGCTTTTTGATGGCAATGCTATCGTGCACCGGGCCTTCCATGCCTTTCAAAACACCAAGGCGCTGACCAGTAAGACCGGCGAAATCGTCAGCGCTGTTTACGGCTTTGCCCTGATGCTGCTCAAGGCCATCAATGAGCTCAAACCCACCCACTACGCCATCGCCTTTGACAAAGCGGCGCCCACCTTCCGCCACCAGATGTTCGACCAGTACAAGGCGCAGCGCCCCAAGACCCCGGAGGAGCTGGTCAATCAACTGGGTCGGGTCAGGCAGTTGGTGGAAGCCTTCCACATTCCCATCTTTGAACTTGATGACTATGAAGCCGATGATGTCCTGGGCACGCTCAGCCGCCAGGCCAGCGAACAGGGTATTGAGACGGTCATCGTTACCGGTGATGCCGATACCATGCAACTGGTCTCGCCCAATGTCAAGGTGCTCTACCCCAAACCCAGGGGCACCTTCAGCGACACCACCCTTTATGATGAAAATGCCGTGAGCGAGAAGTACGGCGTCAAACCGGAGCATATCGCCGACCTCAAGGCGCTGGTGGGCGACCCCTCGGACAACATCCCCGGCGTTCGCGGCATCGGCGAGAAGACGGCGCCAAGCTGGTACAGCAATTTGGCTCCATCGACCAGATATACGCTCACCTTGATGAAGTCCAGCCGCCCAGGCTCCAGGCCCTATTGCGGGAAAATGAAGCCGTGGCCCGCCAGAGCAAGAAGCTGGCCACCATTGTCACCCAGACTCCGGTCACGCTTAATCTGGACGACTGCCAGGTCAGCCGCTACGACCGGAACCAGGTGACCGAGCTTTTCCGGGAGCTGGGTTTTCCCAGTCTGCTGGCGAAACTGGCCGAGGTAGAAGAGACAGTTCCAGAAGCCATGCCCCGGGTACAGGTAAAGCCGGCGCCTCGGGGAGAGTACCGCATTGTCAATACGACCGCGGCCCTGGATGAACTCCTGGCCCGGCTGGCTCAGGCTAAATCCCTGGCCTTTGACCTGGAGGCCACCGGCCTGGATGCCATGTCCGCCCGGATGGTCGGCATTTCGCTCTCGCCGGCCGCGGGCGAGGCTTACTATATCCCCGTCGGGCATGTTGGGCTGGGACAGATGGAACAGTTGCCGCTGGACTATGTCATCAGTCGCGTCAAGCCGGTCCTGGCCGACAGTGCTCTGCCCAAGGTGGCCCACAATGCCAACTACGATATGACACTCCTGGGTGAGTACGGGGTTGCGGTTAACAACCTCGCCTCTGACAGCATGGTGGCGGCCTACCTGCTCAGCGAGAAATCAATAGGCTTAAAAGCCCTGGCCTTCAGTCGACTCGGCGTGGAAATGACGCCGATTACCGCCCTCATCGGCACGGGCGCCAAACAGCTCTCCATGTCGCAGGTGGAAATTCCCCGGGTGGCCGACTATGCCTGCGCCGATGCTGATATGACCGGACAGCTCGCTGAGCTATTAAATGCCGAGCTGCGTAAAGAAGGGCTGTGGTCGCTCTTCGCCGATGTTGAGATGCCCCTCGTTCCGGTGCTGGTGGACATGCAGAGGAACGGGGTGGCCCTGGACACAGAACTCTTGCGGCAGATGGCCCACCGGCTCGGCGAGCAGTTGCTCAAGCTGGAGGCGGAGATTTACAACAATGTCGGTCACCAGTTCAATATCAACTCGCCCCAGCAACTGGCGGCAGTGCTGTTCCAGGAACTGAAGCTGCCGACGCGCCGAAAAAGGGGGCGGCTATTCCACCGGCGCCGAGGTCCTAGAGGAACTGCGCGGGGTTCACCCGGTAATTGAGCCCATTCTGGAATACCGCCAGTTATCTAAACTCAAATCAACCTACATTGATGCCCTGCCCGGCCTGCTCAATCACAAGACCGGACGGGTGCACACCAGCTTCAATCAGACCAGAACGGCTACCGGTCGCCTCTCCTCCAGCGACCCTAACCTGCAGAATATCCCGATGCGCGGCGACCTGGGCCGGCAGGTCAGGCAGGCTTTCATTGCCCCGCCCGGCTCCTTCTTGCTGAGCACCGATTACTCGCAGATTGACCTGCGGGTGCTGGCCCATCTGTCTCAAGACCAGGGCCTGCTTGAGGCCTTCCGGCGCGATGAGGATATTCATGCCGCCACCGCCGCCCGACTCTTCGGTGTTGAGCCGTCGCAGGTAACTCCGGATATGCGCCGGGTGGCCAAGACGGTCAACTTCGGCGTTATCTACGGCATGAGCGAGTATGGACTGGAACAGGCCACGGAATTGTCGCGGGAAGAGGCGGCGCAGTTCATCACGGCCTACTTTGAGAAGTATCCGGGCGTAAAACAGTATCTTGAAGCCACCAAACAGCAGGCGCGGGAAAGGGGCTATGTCCAGACCTCTGCTGGGTCGGCGGCGCTCCATCCCCGAAATCAATTCCACCAACCGCCAGGTGCGGGAAGCCGCCGAGCGCATGGCCATCAACATGCCGGTGCAGGGCACCTCCGCCGATATTATCAAGGTGGCGATGGTCAACCTGTACCGGGAGATGCAGAAGCGCCAGCTAAAGAGCCGGATGCTGCTTCAGGTGCACGATGAGCTTCTCTTTGAAGTGCCGGCGGCCGAGCTTGAGGAGATGCGCGAGCTGGCGCCCCGAATAATGTCCACCGCCATCAAGCTTGAGATTCCGTCAAGGTGGACAGCAAGATCGGTCAGAACTGGGGGGAGATGAAGTCTTAATTATTGACACTTAGCAGATTGCTGAAATAGTCCTAATCAAAACCTCTCCCTTTCGTATAAGGGAGAGTTGAGAGGGATTTGAAATCCCCCTTAATCCCCCTTTCCAAAGGGGGAGACTTGGTTTCGTATGGCTCTTTTTCAGCACTCTGCTTGGGAAACCCATCCCCCTGATCCCCTTCCCTTATAGAAGAGAGGGGGACAAAGGGGGTGAGGTTGATAAACGGCCTCCGAAAGCGGAGCTAGGCACTGTCAAAGTGCGCCGGAAGAACGAAGAATGCCGGAACTGCCTGAAGTTGAGACGATAAAGACCGAACTTGCGCCCCATGTCATCGGGCGCAGTATCAAGGGCGTTACCCTGCTCTGGGAGGGAATTGTCCGCCAGCCCTCCGTTGAGGAATTCCGCTCGCGCATTACCGGGCAGAAGATTGCCGGTCTGGCGCGGCGGGGCAAGTATTTGCTGGTCAGTCTGAGTCAGGGCGATTTGCTGATTATCCACCTCAAAATGAGCGGGTCGCTGCTGGTCGGGCGCGATTCGCAGGAGCCACCCAGATTCACCAGAGCCATCATCCATCTGGACGGGGGTACAAGCATTTTCTTCCGCGACCCGCGCAAGTTTGGCTTGATGCGATTGGTCAAGGATAAGGCGAGCGTGGTGGGTAAACTCGGGCCGGAGCCGCTGGAACCGGAATTCACCCCCGGCCTTTTACAGAAACTCCTGGCCAAGCGCCAGGCGCCAATCAAGGCTTTGCTCTGCGACCAGAATTTTATTGCCGGCATCGGCAATATGTACGCCGATGAAGCCCTCTTTGCCGCCAAAATCCACCCCTTGCGGACGGGGGCTAGCCTCTCGCGAGAGGAAACAAAGCGGCTTCACCGAGCCATCCGCCAGGTGCTCCGGGCCGGAATTGGCCATAAAGGTGCCAGCGTTGAAAACTACTTATCGCCCCGACGGCACCACCGGCACGGCCCACTTTGAGTTCAAGGTAGCCCACGGGAGAGGCGAAAATTGCCCCAACTGCGGCACTCCCATTGAGCGGATAACTGTCCGCGGCCGTGGCACCTACTTCTGCCCCAAATGCCAGCCAGCACCGTAATCTGAACTTATCTTGTTCTAGCCCGTCACTATAGTGAAGCCGAGGGGTGTCAATAATAGAACTTTTGTGGTAACATTCTGCTTAAAAGACTAGTATGAAGCAACGTTCAATATCATCTGACCATATCGATACTTTCTGTCGGCAGATTCGCTCCCGGTCAATGGAGAATCGCAAGGCAATTTCACTACTACAACGGGGAGACCTACCGTCACAAATCGTAGCTATTCTCCGTCAAGAACTGGATTCAATGATCAGAGTAATCTACCTGTTATCCGTATCAGATAAGAACCACCGTGCCAAATTGATACAAGCGTCCGCTGAAGGCAAATATTGGACACAAGCAGGCACTAGAAAAAGAATAACGGACAGAGATATGCTTGAACTTGCGAATTAGCTACAAGGTTGGGCAGCAATCCGTGTACCGATTTGGATGCGGTTTTATTCACCTTTCGAGTTTCCACGATTATCGAGAGCGTGACCCCATGGAAACCATTAGTTCAGAGGAAAAAGAATCAGTATTAAGATATATGCGATATTATCACGGTGGACCTCTCGCTCCAAATCCGACATTTAAGGATTTAATTCCATATTTGCCAATGGTTTTTGAAAAGATATCGGCAAATCTTGAATGTTACCTTAAGAACCTCGAGCATGGTAAATCTTTACACGAGGAAGACTAGAACCTTAAAAGTTGGAGAACGGGTCCCACCCATTGATAACTTAGTCGTTCTTTCTGAAGCTAAATGGAGCCGAGGGGATTCAAACCCTTACGGGTGTCTAAGAGGGGCTTCGCCCCTCTTCCTATTCTCTTCCCCCTCTCCTTTAAAGGAGAGGGGGGACTTAAGGGGGTGAGGTTAGCTTAAATCTAACAGATATTCTAATCGCGGTGAGTCTTATTGCGCCGCAGTTTTTGCTCTTCAATCTCATCCAGTCTGGCATCACCGAGGCCGAAGTAATGCGCTATCTCATGCTGCACCACTCTCTGGACTTCAGCGGCAATCTCGGCGTCATTCCGGCATACCGACTCAATGGATTTTTGAAAAATCGTTATCTTGTCGGGAGGCACCAGTCCGTAGTTGTGACCACGCTTGGTTAGTGGCACACCTTCATACAGGCCAAGCAGAATCTCGCCGTGTCTGACTCCAACCTTTTTTAATTGGGCCGGGGTGGGGGAGTCGTCTATCACTACCGCGATGTTTTCCAGCCGGCGGAGGAACTCCTCAGGAAGTGCCTCAACAGCTGCTCTTACCAGTGACTCAAATCTTTCTCTGTTCATGGCATCATAACAAGTCGGCCAGCCACTATCATAGTCGGGCGGATGTTTTGCGGTCAAACCGTTGCCGGGAGTCTAAGAGGGGTGAGGTTGGCCTTTCAAGGTAAGAGTTTGGTTTTATGTCTGGTCTGTGGTAGAATGAATGTCTAGTTTCAACTAGGAAGAGGGCTTGGCATGACAGAGAAACCACTTTCCGACCTCAAAACCTTCATAGAGAAGGTCAACAAGAAGGACAAGGTTAACGGGAAGAAAGTCCGTTTTTCCGTGACCCGGCGTAAGCAGCACGGCAAATAGGCGTCATCCCGGCTGTCTCACCGCTGGTTCAAAGGGGTGACCATCCCGGGTAAAATCAGGCTGGTAGGTTTCATCAGCCCCCATCTCCTGTATCCAGCCTTTCTCCAGTCCCAGGCTATCTACCAAATCAACAACCTCTGAGTATTCGGCAAGTGTGATGGTGCGGGACAGGAGAGGAATCTCTTTAGCCCGGTGTGCCGGGTAGTACTGCGACATAATGCTCACGGTTATCGTGGGCGCGACCTCCTTAGCCAGCCAGGTAAGGGATTCCCGGCTCCCGGCCAAGCCGTTGGGCAATATCAGGTGCCGCACAATCACGCCCCTCACCGCCATTCCGTCTTCATCCATCACCACATCCCCAACCTGCCGGTACATTTCCTTGATAGCCGCCCGGTTGTGGGCGACATAATCCCGCGCCCGGGAAAATCTTCTAGCCCATTTATCCGAGGCGTATCTCAAGTCCGGCAGATAGATGTCAATTATGCCATCCAGCAGCTTCAGTGTCTTGAGAGAATCATAGCCGCTGGTGTTATAGACGAGGGGGAGCCGCAGCCCCATCGGCACTGCCTCCAGCACCGCCCGCACGATTTGCGGGACAAAGTGCGAGGGCGAAACGAGATTGATATTGTGGCATCCCAGCTCGTTCTGCAGGTAGAGCATGTGCCGGGCCAGGGTGTGGCCATCAGTCTCCTTCGACCTCTGCGCTTTCCGGTCCTGGCTAATCTGGTGGTTCTGGCAGTAGACACAGCGCATAGTGCAGTTGCCGAAGAAAATCGCACCCGAGCCTCTGGTTCCGGATAGGGCCGGCTCCTCTCCGTGATGGGCGCAGACCGCCGAGACTATGGGATTATGGCCCGAATGGCAAAAGCCCAGCTCACCAGCCAAACGGTTGACGCCACACTCCCGGGGGCAGATGTCACACTCGGCCAGACGGGCCTCCAGCACCTCAGCCCGCCGCGCCAGCTCACCCGACCGGTATAGAGCCAGATACCGTGGTTCAAATCCTTTGTTCTCAGCCATTGGCTGTCTTCTTTGTCGGGTAGATTCTCTGCATCAGGCGCACATCAAGGAGCTTACCAAACTTGCGTCCCACTTCCCGCATCACGCCGATATTCTCAAATCCGGCTTCCTCATGAAGGTGAATACTGTGTTGGTTGCCTTCGGTGATGCGGGCGATGACCGTGTGCAGTCCGATTCTTTCCCCTTCCCGCATTATGGCCGTCATCAGCCTTTTCCCGACGCCTTGATGGCGAAGTTCCTGTTTGATATAGATGGAAATCTCCGCCGTATCGGCGTAGGCACAGCGACTTGACCACTCACTGAGCGAGGCCCAGCCAACCACGACTTTGTTCCGCTCCGCCACCACCATGGGGTGTCTGGCATCATGGGCGGTGAACCAGGCCTTTTGCTCGGCCAGGGTCTTGGGCTCATTATCAAAGGTGGCGTCGGTCGTCAGAATCGCCTCATTGTAGATTTCAGTGATGGCCGGAAGGTCATTTATTGTGGCGGGTCTGATAGTAATCATTAGTCCTACATTCGGCGCAGTTTATCCAGCGCCGCCTCAATCCGCTTCAGGCAGCGCTCCTGGCCCAATACCGCCATGGTTTGAAAGAGGGGTGGCGTGGCCGTCTCGCCAGTGACGGCGGTGCGCAGGGCGCCGAAGAGCTGGCCGGTCTTGAGCCCCATCTCCACCGCCAGCGGCCTGAGCAGTGCCTCCAGGCTCTCCTCATTCCAGGGCTCAAGCTTGGTCAATCTCTCCTGGGCTATCCCCAGCGCCCGGATGGTTGACTCGCGGTTCATATCTTTGCCGAGCAGCAGGTCGGTGTCGTAGTCAAGTTCCTCAACGAAGAAATACCGTGTGAACTGGGCGACTTCGCTGAGCAGTTTGACACGCTCCTGAATCAGGGGCATGACCCGCCGGACATAGTCAATTGACAGCGGGCGCTTGACCTCCGCCGGTAAATCCCGCTCCAGAAATGGGAGGACCCGCTGGGTGAACTCCTCCGCCGTCAGCTTGCGAATATATACCCCGTTCATCCAGTTGAGCTTGTCCCGATTGAAAATCGCCGCCGTCTTGCTCACCCGCTCCAGAGAGAAGTGTTCAATCAAGTCCTGGCGGGTGAAAAGCTCGGTCTTGTCATCCAGCGACCAGCCCAGTAGAGCCAGGAAGTTCAGCATCGCCTCCGGCAGGTAGCCCTGATTGCGGTACTCGGCAGCGGACACTGCCCCGTGCCGCTTGCTCAGTTTGGAACGGTCGGGGCCGAGGAGTATTGGCAGGTGAGCGAAATTGGGTGGCTCATAGCCCAGGGTGTCGTAGAGCAGGACATGACGCGGCGTGCTGGAGAGCCACTCCTCACCCCGAATAACATGGCTAATCTTCATCTCGTGGTCGTCCACGACATTGGCCAGGTGGTAGGTGGGGAAGCCATCCGACTTAAGCAATACCAGGTCGTCCAGGGTGGTATTCTCAAAAACCACTTCGCCCCAGATGATGTCGCTAAATCGCGTCTGGCCGCTCAGGGGGGCCTTGAAGCGCACCACTGGTGAAATACCCTCCGCCGCCCTTTTCGCCCGTTCCTCGGGGCTCAGGTTGCGGCAGGTGCGGTCGTAGCCCGGCGGCTGCTTCCGTCTGACCTGCTCGGCGCGCATTTGCTCCAGGCGTTCCGGCGAGCAATAGCAGTAATAGGCATGCCCCTCGGCCACCAGGCGTTGGGCCGCCTTGTGGTAGAGCTCAAGGCGCTGCGACTGAAAATACGGACCATAGGGTCCCCCCGCCTCCGGCCCCTCGTCCCAGTCCAGCCCCAGCCAGCGCAGGCTGTCCAGAATCGCCTCCACCGAGCCCTCAACCTGGCGCTCGACATCCGTGTCCTCAATGCGCAGGACGAAACTGCCCTTATTATGCCGGGCGAAGAGCCAGGCAAAGAGGGCTGAGTGGATACTGCCCACATGGGGATAGCCGGTGGGGCTGGGGGCAAAGCGAGTTCTAACTGAGTTGGTCATCTAAGCCTTTCTCTTGAATCGACTTCAATTCTTTTTCCAGCTTCTGAATCTTCTTGCCTGCCCAGACGATAAAGCCGATAACAAAGAGGCTGAACACGAAAAATGAGAGCATCATAATCTGAAAGCCGGTGTCGGGGTCATTGAGCCATACGAGATAGCCGACAAGCACCCCACCAATCACCGGATTGATGACGGCAAGTATAAACCCTACAATTGCCAATATACTCATCTTTCACTCCTTTACCAGCTGTATTTCTTACCCATTCTACCATCTCCCCCGTCAACATTCTAGCTGTCTTGTAAACCCACCCCCTAATCCCCCCTACAAAGATCATCAATTTTGGATGGGGCCAGCTTGAAAAGCGTAGCCCCATCCGGGAGGCTTTCCCTTTTCCGCTTCTTTGTTCCATCCTCGGAGGGGTGACAATTTAGCTTGTGCCATTGTTGTATTCCTGGCTGGGCGGCTACTATAATTGTCTACCAAATATGCGGCCCGGAAGGAGGGCCCGATTTGTGCCAGTGGTTTCCCGTTGAATATACAAGGAGGTGGCTAACCATGGAAAACCAAGTCCAGTACTACGATGAGACAGCTAGGCACCGGGATAAATTTGACGAAGGACTACCAGCCGCGATGACTCACTATTCGGCCTTCAGAAAGGAGGTCTACAAAGACGGGGCACTCAGTCAAAAGGTCAAACGGTTAATCGCTCTGGCAGTGGGGCTTCAGGCCGGGTGCCCCCGATGTATCATCGGGCAAACTAAAGACGCTGTGGCGGCTGGAGCAACAAAGGCTGAGGTCTTAGAAGCCGTCTCGGTAGGTATTGTCATGGGAGGCACGGCCGTCAGTGCCGAGTCATGGCGGGTAGTCAAGGTGCTGGAGGAACTGGGCCAGTGGTAGCTCCTGACTTAAAGCAACGCCTTCTCTAGTCTCTTGCTACCTGCAGACGGCACCAGGAGTATAGTGCGTCGTATACATCAAGCTGATGCGACAGATTTTCCTCGTCGTCAGGATAGCGCAGGCTGTAACCGACAGCAATTGCCTCCAGTCCGCGCGCTATTGGATCCTTGTCGATGTCAGGTGTTACATCGGCGGAGTGAACAATTTTAGCCATGCGCAACAGGGCCGGCTCTTTCAGCTCGTACTTAAGAATAATTGACTCGAACGAGCAACGGCCCTCGTGATGGCTCAGCTCGACATCCGGCGCATCGTATGGAATGGCACCGGTGTCAGCGACGGCCTTTTTTATCTGACTCGAGGGAACAAACAGGAACTCGGCTTCGTTGTCAATAAAGCGTAGGATAAGCCACGGGCAGGCGACGCGGTCGACGTGAACGTGTGAACGAGTAACCCATTTCATGATGAATCTCCTTTCTCCTATGAGTTGCTTCTGAGTTGCTTATTATTATAGCCTGTCGTTGCCCACTTTCCAACTTTGATGAGTACGCCATAAATAGGTTAGAATTACTCTTCAACAGGGGAACTTAAATGAAAACAAAAGTTTCACCTTTTCTTATCCTATGTGTTATGGGTGGGCTGGCCATCTTCAGCTCAACCATGGCCAAGAATCCGGTACTGCCGTTATTCATTCGCTCTCTTGGCGTGCCGGTCTCTACGGTCGGCTTTATTGCCGCCGCATCTACCGTGGTCGGTATTGTGGTCAGCCTGCCGGCCGGCGTCCTGTCTGACATTATCGGTCGGCGACGGGTAATCCTGATTGCGGCTATCGTGTTCGCTACGGCTCCATTCTTCTATCTATTGGTTAGCTTACCGTGGCAGCTGGTCCTGGTCCGCATATACCATGGGTTAGCCACGGCCATCCTGGGCCCGGTAGCCATGGCGGCCGTAGCCGATACCTTTGAGAAAGGGCGCGGGGAGCGTATGGGCTGGTATTCGTCAGCGACGATGGTCGGGCGCTTTCTGGCTCCCTTCGTGGGCGGGGCTCTAATCTTTGGTGAAGACTTTCATTGGGTATACATCGCTGATGGTCTCGCCGGGGTTCTAGTATTAGTGGCGGCCATCAGGCTGCCACTCGCCACCAGGGCAGCTACCTCGGGCCGAGAAGCATTGAAACGCGAGCGCGGTAAGGTTGGCCAGGAAATTATGGTTGTCTTGCGCAACCCCGGCATTCTAGCCACGAGCGGAATTGAAGCGGTGCAATACTTCGCCTTCGGTTGTCTGGAAACATTTCTGCCCATCTACTTAAATGAGCGGGTTGGGCTTTCACCTTTTAAAATTGGCCTGTTATTTACCGTGCAGATATTAGCGGCCACGCTCACTAAACCGTTGATGGGCCGCTTGTCCGACCGTTATGGACGCGTACCAATGATTGCGGCTGGCCTGGCATTAGGTGGTGCGACTACGGCCGTCATGCTCTATTCCGGAAACTATCTGGTGCTGATTGCGCTCATCGGATTATTTGGTTTGGGTCTGGCCACGGTTACTGCTTCCACATCCGCCCTGGTAGCCGACCTTTCCCGAGAGTACAGTCGCGGCGGAGCCCTGGGCGTGCTCTCCAGTATCATGGATATCGGTCACTCGACCGGACCTATGGTCAGCGGACTGCTGATTGGTGCCTATTCATACAAGACCGCATTCGGAGTGGTCGGTGCCGGCCTCGTTTTGGTTAGTCTCGTTTTCGGGCTCAGCATGCGCCGGATGGCCCGTCACCTTAAGACGAGCGGATGAGGTTTGTCAATTAGCCCAACCAGAAAGAGCGAGCCCGGAGAAACTTTCTCTTGAACTTTCCCGAAGCCAAGGGTAAAATTGAACAGTGCCTCTCTCTCAGAATCAGCCGTAGGATTTTCTACGGGTGGTGGGTACTCGTCGCCTGTGCCGTGATTCAATTCTATCTTGGCGGGGCCTTTTTTCAGGGTTTCACCGCCCTCTTCAACCCCATAGCTGATGAATTTGGCTGGTCATACGCCATAGTCTCCCTGGCCTTCACCTTCCGCGGCTTCGAGGCGGGCGTCCTGGCTCCAATCACTGGCATCCTGGTGGACAAGTTTGGCACCAGAAGACTGCTTCTAACCGGCACCATCATAATGGTGGTGGGGTTCTGGCTCTTTAGCCGGGTCCAGGCGCTCTGGAGCTTCTATGTCATATTCCTGGTCATGGCCCTTGGGCTCAGCCTGGCCTCCGGCGTAGTCACCATGGCCGCAGTAGCTGGCTGGTTCAGGAAGCGAACGAGCCTGGCTATGGGCATTCTCACCAGCGGTTTTGGGGCCAGCGGGCTTCTGGTGCCCGTGCTGGTCAGGCTCATTGACCAGTGGGGGTGGAGAACGACGGTAACTATGGCCGCGATAGGGGCCGGGCTTCTCTGCGTGCCACTCTCGCTGTTGGTGAAGCCCGCGCCTGCCGATAACAACTCGATAAAGAAGGAAATAGCTGCTCCACCGGTGAGCCCGACCCCCGTGGTAGCGGGTGCCAGGGAAATCCTGAAGAGAAAGGAGTTCTGGCTCCTGTCACTGGCGATATTCTTTGGCGGGGTGGCGGGCTCAGCCGTCATCGTGCATCAGATACCGTACCTGGTCAGTATTGGCATCTCCCGTCAGACCGCCGGCTTTCTGGTGGTGGTTCTGTCTTTATCCAATGTTGCCGGGCGACTGGGCTTTGGCTGGCTGGGTGAGTTTATGGACAAGCGGCGCTGCTTCGTAATTGCCACATTAATCAAGGCGGCCGGTGTTCTGGGGTTTGCCTTTTCAGGAACCATCTGGCAGTTTATCCCTTCTTTAATCGCCCTTGGCTTCGGCTTCGGAGGTTTGATTCCGCTCAGGCCCACTTTACAGATTGAGCTCTTCGGCATGACCGCTTTTGCTACCGTGCAGGGGCTTTTGATGGTATTCATTACCTTGGGGACCATCATAGCGCCCCCCTTTGCTGGCTGGATGTTTGATGTTGTCGGTAGCTACCGTCCCGCCTTCGTCGTGCTGGCGGCAGTCACGGTGCTGGCGGTACCAATGATTTTGGCCGCCTCCGGACGGGCCCCGCAGAGATATGAAAAACATTGATATTTTTGGTGGAGATAGGGGGATTCGAACCCCCCACCTCTGCGATGCGAACGCAGCGCTCTCCCGACTGAGCTATATCCCCGTAGCATCCTGATTATAGCATAACCTGCCTTGTCAGTCAGCCACATTATTGCTATACTTATTGAGTCAGTCGGGATGAGCTATGAACTATGAGACTATTATCGGGCTGGAGGTGCATGTCCAGCTACGCACCAAGAGCAAGATGTACTGCCGCTGCAGCGCGGACTACGCCAACGCCCCACCCAACACCCATGTCTGCCCGGTGTGCCTGGGTATGCCCGGCGTCCTGCCCGTTATCAATCGGCAGGCCATGGAATACACCATTATGACGGCGCTGGCCCTGCACTGCACTATCTCCGAATACACCAAGTTCGACCGCAAGAACTATCCTTACCCCGACCTGATGAAGGGCTACCAGATTTCGCAGTATGATGCGCCCGTCGGGCGTCAGGGCTGGCTGGCGATATCGAGGCGGATGGGACAGGAGAAGAAGGCGGGCATCACCCGTGTCCACCTGGAAGAAGATGTGGCCAAGCTGCTACACCGCACCGCTCCCGATGGCGAGACCTACAGCCTGGTGGATGTCAACCGCTCCGGCGTGCCCCTGATGGAGATTGTCGGCGAGCCTGACCTGCGCTCGCCGGAAGAAGCCCGGCAGTACCTCATCAAACTGCGCAGCATACTGCAGTACCTGGGCGTGTCCACCGCCAACATGGAGGAAGGCAGCTTCCGGTGTGATGCCAATATCAGCATCCGCCCCGAGGGCAGCCACGAGTACATGTCCAAGGTGGAAGTCAAGAATATGAACAGCTTCCGGGCGGTCTACCGGGCGATGGAGTACGAAGCCAAGCGGCAGAGAAAGGTGGCTGAGGCGGGCGAAAGGCTCATCCAGGAGACGCGGGGCTGGGTGGAGGAGAAGGGTCAGACCGTCTCCCAGCGCAGCAAGGAGTATGCCCACGACTACCGCTATTTCCCCGAGCCAGACTTGCCGCCATTGGCCCTGGACCGGAAGTGGGTGGAGGAAATAAAGGCCAAACTGCCCGAATTGCCCGAGGCCAGACGCGACCGGTTTATGGCTGAATATGGCCTGCCCCTCTACGATGCCAGTCTGCTGACCAGCTCCAAAGCGATGGCTGATTACTTTGAAGATTGCTGACTAAGGTCTAATGCAACTGCCACAAAGCCGAAAGAATAAGCAACTGGCTCTTGGGCCCAGTCAGTCGCCATAATGAACGCTAATAATATTGATATGACGAATTTAGCAAGAGAGTTAGTCCTGAGACTCGTCTGGCTGATGGCTCATCAGGTGATATCGACAGTTACGCAGGCACTGTCGCATCGGGAACAAGCGACATATGACCACTGTTACTACAGCTACAGCCAAATCCGTACTGGAAGAAATGTTCAACACCGGCAAAAGTGCCGACGATATTGTCAGGGAAAAGGGCCTGAGCCAAATCAGCGATACCGGGGCTATTGAACAAGCCGTGGTTCAGGTGATAAACTCTAACCCACAGGCCGTGAGTGATTATCGTGCCGGGAAAGAGACGGCCATTAAGTTCCTGGTGGGGCAGGTCATGAAAGCCACCCGGGGGCGGGCCAATCCCCAGATGGTCAACGAATTACTCAAGAAAAAACTGGCAGGAGAATAAAGTGCAAACTTACCTCTTTATCGCTCAGATGGTATTATCCGTCGCCTTGGTACTGGCGGTCCTGCTTCAAGTTCGGGGCGGAGGACTGGGTGGCATCTTTGGGCAAGCCGATACTGTCTATCGCACCCGAAGGGGGATGGAGAAGACATTATTCCAGCTCACCGTTATACTGGTAGTGCTCTTTATCATTGTCTCAATGGTCTCCCTCAAGATTAGCTAGAACTGGGACAAATTCGGGGACAGTATGGGTGCCATAATTACACTGACCACCGATTTTGGTTTGACTGATGCCTATGTGGCCGCCATGAAGGGGGTAATACTCAGCATCAACCCCGAGGCCAATATCGTTGACATCTGCCACACCATTAAGCCGCAGAATATCGCCGAGGCCGCCTTCGTCCTGAGCACGGCCTACCCCTTTTTCCCCCGCGGAACAATCCATGTGGTCGTGGTCGACCCCGGGGTGGGCACGGAGCGCCGGGCCATCATTCTGAAAACACCGACCGCCTGTTTCGTCGCCCCCGATAACGGCGTGCTCAACTATGTGGTGCAGGAATACCTGGTTAAACCAAGAGTTGCTGCGAGTCAGCACTTAGCCGAGCTCGGGCCGGGTCTGGAAGCGGTGGCGATTACCAAACCCAAATACTGGCGCTCGCCAGTTGGCGACACATTTCATGGTCGTGATATCTTTGCTCCCGTCGCCGCCCGACTTTCCCTCGGCCAGCCGCCGCTAGAATTTGGCGAGAAGATAACCAACCTGACCGTTCTCCCAATTCCCAAGCCGCATAAAGGGGCGAATGGCTCACTGGTGGGCCATATTTTACATATTGACAGCTTTGGCAACCTGATTACGAATGTTAACCGCCACGACTTGCCTGAGGCCAGAGAGACAATAACGGTCGAAGTCGGCGGCCGGCTAATCAAAGGGTTGAGCCGGACCTACGCTGAAGGCCAGGGGCTTCTGACGCTCATTGGCAGCAGCGACTATCTGGAAATATCCCTGAAGGAAGGCAACGCCTCAGCCTATCTCAATGCCAAAGTTGGGGACGAGGTAAAGATAACAACACACAAGGGAGGTAAACCATGAAGTGCCCGGTTTGTGGGAAGGACGCTCGAGCCTATATCTACTATTGCGCCAAGTGCGCCGTCTATGTTCACGAAAAATGCTGGCCCGAACATGTGGCGGAGGCACATAAAGAAAAATGAAAGTGAAAGTTGGCTTCTAGAAACTAGACCGCAGTTCCTGCTTCTCTCCGTGGTGCTGGCGTTCCTGGGTACCACCATGGCCTGGTATGACGGCTCTTTTAGGCTTTTCTATGCCCTGCTGGCATTTATCGGGCTGTTGCTGGCTCACATCAGCGTCAATGTGCTCAACGACTACTTTGACTACCGCAGTGGCATCGACCTGGAGGTGCAGAGGACACCCTTCAGCGGCGGCAGTGGGATTCTGCCGGCCGCCCGGATGACGCCCCGGCAGGTCTTCTGGCTGGGCATAGGGGCCTTCGTATTGATAATACCCATCGGGGTTTACTTCGTCATCGAGCGGGGCTGGCAGTTGTTGCCTTTACTTCTCGCCGCGGCATTATTCATCCTGGCCTACACCCCCCTCATCCTCAAGACCAAGTCGCCGGAGTGGGCCGCCGGCCTGGGCATGGGCACTTTGCCAGTCTTAGGCACCTACTTTGTCCAGATGGCCAGCTACACCGTTCCGGCGGTAATCGCCTCCATACCGTCGGGCCTTCTGGTGTATAACCTGCTTCTGCTGAACGAGTTCCCGGATACTGAAGCCGATAAAAAGGCTGGGCAGACAGACCCTGCCCATTACCGCGGGCCGAAAAAAGGCGAGCTGGGTCTATTCCGGGGTAACTGTTGCCATTTACTTATGGATAATTGCCAGTGTGGTTTTCGGGCAGATGCCAGTCTTCTCACTGATTGCCCTGGCGACTCTGCCCCTGGCCATCAGGGCGATTCTGGGTGCCTTAAAGCCCGACGATATGAGTAAGCTGGTCCCGGCCATGGCCAATAATGTCCTGGTGGTTCTGGTCACCCAGCTATTGCTGGGTATCGGCTATATTCTGGCCAAGGTCATCTAGGTAGGTCATCTTCAAAACAACAGCATGAATCAGCCGGAGCCAAAGGAATTTCAGAGCCGACCTCTGTATGGCATGTTCAACACCATACCCCAGCACTATGATTTGGTCAATCGGGTCATCACCTGGGGGTTTGACCGGCGGTGGCGCTGGCAGGCGGCCCACGAGTGTCTGGCGACCGGGCCGAGGCGAGTGCTCGACCTCTGCAGTGGCACCGGCGACCTGGCTATCAGCATCGTCCGCCAGGCCAAGAACTACGCCATGGTGACCGCCCTTGATTTTAGTGAGACGATGCTGGCCGTAGCCGCCAAAAAAGCCGAGGCGGCGGTCGGCAAGGGCCGGATTACCTTCACTCATGGTGAGGCCGGCAGTCTGCCTTTCCCGAACGAACACTTCGACTGCGTGGGCATTTCCTTCGCTTTCCGCAATCTGACCTATAAGAATCCGGTGGCTAAAATGCATATCGCCGAGATATTCCGCGTGTTGAGTCCAGGCGGGAGATGCGTGATTGTGGAGACCAACCAGCCAAAATCAAAAGTAGTGCGCGGGCTTTTCCACCTGTACCTGCGCTGGGTTGTTTCCTGGGCTGGCCACCGGCTCTCCGGCAACCGTGGTGCTTATCAGTATCTGGCGGAATCAGCGGCACGCTTCTACACCGCCGAGGAAATCAAGGAAATGCTGATGGCGGCTGGCTTCCGCCAGGTTTCCTTCCGCCCCCTCCTTTTTGGGGTGGCCGGTATTCATGTGGCCGTAAAGTGACGGCTAAACTGAGGTCGTGTCCTAACCGCAGTAGTAAGCCCAAGGCAAGGCTCTCTCTTGAATCGTGAGCAGCGTCAAGAGAGGCTTCGCCCCTCTTTCATTTTCCTTCCCCCTCTCAGAGGGAGAGGGGGACTTAGGGGGTGAGGTTGATAAACAACCTAAATCTGCCTCTCAATACAGTATTCCCGCAGGCTATTGAGCGCGGTAAAGAACTCCCGCATCATGATATTTACCGGGAACATCCCTTTCCGTGTTACCCTGAGCCTATCCTCACCCTCAACGAGGCCGAAGAGCTTGAGGAACCGGAGCTCAGTGCCCAGTTTACGATGAATATCCGCCTTGAAGCGCTCACGGAACTTTTCCGTGTCCACGGTCAGGCCAAAGAGCCTGGTCAGCAGGTAGTAGCGGAGGTTCTCTTTATCGGTCAGCTTTCGCCAGCCGATGATGGGCAGTTTATCCTGGCTGACAAGCTCGTCATACCTCGGCAGGGAAAAGGTATTGACATAGAAGTTCCCATTAACGATGCTCACTGACCCGGAGCCGAGGCCAATATAGTCATCATAATCAATAATGTATTCATCAATCATGCGGTCGCCCCGGGAAAAGCACCAGGCGGTAGAGGCTTTGTAGCCATCGCTATAGACGGTCTTGAGGATAATGTCGTAGAACTGCTTCTCGCGGGAGGTATCCACCCGGTTGAATCGCCTCTCCATGAGCACTCTTTTTATGCGGCGAGGCCATCAGGGGGTAAAAAGTAGCCTGGTCAATCCGCAGGCTCTTGAAGGTCTCAATATCAGCCTCAAATTGCTCCAGCGACTGGAAGGGGAAATTGAAGATGAGGTCAATATTGACGGTGGCAAAATTGCCCTCAGCCATCAGTACCTTTTCCCGGGCTTCTTCCCCGGAGCTCGGCACCCGACCCATCGCCTTCAGCACATCGTTGTCGAAGCTCTGCACGCCGATGGACAGTCGGTTAATGCCCGCCCCCTTCAATAGTTCAATGTTCCGCCAGTTAATTTCGGCGGGGGTGGTCTCCAGCGAGATTTCCTTAACCTCAAACCTGGCTTTGAGGTAGTCGATGAAGCCTAATAGCTCATCCATCATGATTGGCGGCGTGCCCCCGCCAAAGTAGACGCTGGAGAACTTGAAGCCGCGCTGGATGTAGAGGTCGAGCTCCCGTTTCAGGCTCTGGAAATACTGACGAGCCTTGTCTTCCTTAAAAAGGTAGCGGTTGAAACAGCAGAAGGGGCAGAGAGTCCGGCAGAAGGGAATGTGAACATAGAGGGCGACCGGCTGACCGCTGGTCAGTGTGGAGGCATTAATGGCTGAATCGTCAATCCGGTCGCTGAGCTTGAGGAATTTCTTGCCCTCTCGCCGGGTGATATAGCTCAACAGGTTGGAAATCACTTACAACCCCATCCCCCTGTAGCCCCCCCGATTATTATCGGGGGGAAGTTTTTAGAAGAGTCCCGACATGTCGGGACTCTTAGACGCCCTATATTCTAGGGGCTTCGCCCCTCTTAGACTCCCCTTTTATATTTCCAGACTGTGCCAGTCGGCGTGTCCTCAAGGACTATGCCTAATTCCACCAGTTTGGCGCGAATATCATCGGCCAGCTGAAACTGTTTGGCCCGGCGTAGTTCATTACGAGTAGAGCTGAGAAGTTCAATTATTTCCTCAGCGCTAAGGTCTGGCTTCTCGGGAAGTCTGGACACCAAATCCGGCGTCTTGCCCAGTTTCAGTAAACGATTGCGCGTAGAAGTAAGTAGGTCAAGGAAGGGCTCAGCCGATAGGGGAGTCTGCTCAGGCGCTTTGAGTGTCAGACCCAGGACGCCGGCCAGTTCCTATAGAGCAACTGCTTGGCGCTTCAATACGTGACACCGGAAGCCCTCTTCGCTCGCCCGGTTGATTACCGCGGGCTAAATCAAAGAGGGCAGCGAGAGCCTGCGCGGTATTGAAATCATCATCCATGGCCTCGATAAATCTGCTTTCGATAAGGTTCAGTATCGAGCGGGCCTTCGGTCACTTCGCCAGATGAATAGCTCTTGAATATGCACCAGCACAGCCTCTCTGCCCCCCGCTCCGCCGCCTCCAGCGCTTCCTCGGAATAGGTCAGCGGGCTGCGGTAGTGGGAGCTGAGGATGAAGATGCGGATGGCATCGGCGCTGTATTTCTGCAGTGCGTCCTTGATGGTTATCAGGTTGCCCAGCGACTTGCTCATCTTCTCGCCGCCAAGCTGGAGAAGGCCGTTGTGCATCCAGTATTTGACGAAGGGTTTCACCCCGGTATAGCTCTCCGACTGCGCAATCTCATTCTCATGGTGGGGGAAGATCAGGTCCTGCCCGCCGCCGTGAATATCCAGAGTCTGTTCCCAGATATTTCAGCGACATGGCACTGCACTCAATATGCCAGCCCGGCCGCCCCGGCCCCCAGGGGCTGTCCCAGGCTGGCTCGCCCGGCTTGGCCGCCTTCCACAGGACAAAGTCCATCGGGTGCTCTTTTTCCTCCCCCGGCTCAATGCGGGCGCCGGCCTTCATCTGACTCCAGGGTTGCGGTGAGACAGCTTGCCGTAGTCAGGACACTTCCTGACCCGGAAATAGACACTGCCCTGCGCCGGGTAGGCATAGCCTTTATCCACCAGTCCCTTGTACATATTCAATGATTTTGGTATGGTTTCCGGTTGCCCGCGGAGATATCGTCCGGCCGCAGGATATTCAGGGCGTCCATATCCTCAAAATACTGGCGGTGTACTTCTCGGCCAGCTCCCGGGCAGGAATACCCAGCCGGTTCGCCCGGTCGATAATCTTGTCGTCAATATCGGTGACATTCTGCACATACTTGACCTTATAGCCGCGGAACTTCAAGATAGCGCCGGATGACATCAAAGATGATGTAGCTCATGGCGTGACCGATGTGGCTATCATCGTAGGGGGTAACCCCGCAGACATACATCTTGACCTCACTGCCCGGTGGGAGGAACTCCTCCTTTTGCCCGGAAAGAGTGTTGTATACTTTCATCTCGCGCCTTCCCCCCGATATTTATCGGGGCTAGCGAATTAATCTTCGGTCGCCCTCGGCGATGTCCAGACGCCTTTCCAGCTCAGCCACCTTCATGTCCAGGGCCTCCAGCCTCTCCCCCACCGGGTCGGGCAATCTCTCCACGGTATCGGTATCCGGGTTTCGGATAGCTACCACCCGTCCCGGCACCCCGACTACCGTGGCATTGGCCGGCACTGAGGTCACCACCACCGAGCCAGCGCCAATCTTGGAGTTGTCCCCGATAGTAATATCGCCAATTAACTTGGCGCCGACGCCCACCACCACATTATTGCCCAGTGTGGGATGGCGCTTTACCTTCTGCAGGCTGGTGCCGCCGAGGGTTACCCCTTGATACAGGACAACATTATCGCCAATCTCGGCGGTCTCGCCAATGACCACACCCATACCGTGGTCAATAAAGAACCCCTCGCCAATTTTAGCACCAGGGTGGATTTCAATGCCAGTGCAAAACCGACTGATGTGAGAAATGAGACGGGGGAAAAAGGGGACACGCCACCGGTAGAGGGTATGGGCTAAACGATGGAACTGCCGGGCGTGAAAGCCGGGGTAAGCCAGTAGCACCTCCAGAGTGTTAACGGCCGCCGGGTCGTGCTCAAAAACAGCTTTAATATCTCTTTTAAGACTAGCAATAAGTGACATAATGCTAACCTCCTTCCCAAGTTGAACCTCCCTGCCCAAATGCCCCGATTCCATCGGGGCCAGGGACACATGCAGGTGAGTACCCTGAGATAGGAGGTATTATTTACTTTAACCAGAGTTAGCGTTTTCAAATTCGTCCCTCAAATAGACTAATTGGCCGCTTCCAGCAGGGCGACAGCCCAGACCGCCACCCCTTCCCCCCGGCCAATGAAGCCCAGCCCTTCTGAAGTGCTGGCCTTGACATTCACCTGGCCGGGAGCAATGCCCAGCGTCTGGCTGAGCTGCTGTCGCATCCGCTCAAAGAAGCCACTGAGTCTGGGCTGCTCGGCGACGATGGTAGCATCGATATTGCCTACCCGCCAGCCCTTTTCTTTGAGCTTAACCCCCACCCTCTTGAGTAAGACCAGGCTGGAAATACCCTTGTATTCCGGCGCACCAGGCGGAAAATGCTGGCCAATGTCTCCCAGACCGGCCGCCCCCAGCAGGGCATCAATTATAGCATGAATCAAGGCATCCGCATCACTCCAGCCGTCAAGCCCCTTCTCATAAGGTATCTCCACCCCGCCCAGTACCAGTCGGCGCCCGGGCGCAAATTGATGGACATCGTAACCAATGCCAATGCGCTGTTTACCGCCCATGCTTCTGCCACAATATCCCGGCCAGTGCCAGGTCATCCGGCGTGGTTATCTTTATATTATCATAAGCGCCGGGATAAATCTTGACCTTGTGTCCCAGCCGCTCTACCGCCGTAGAATCATCGGTTACCTCAAACTTCGCCTGGCGATAAGCCTCGGCAATGATGTTAAAGCGAAAGACCTGCGGCGTCTGCACCGCCCACAGGCTGCGCCGCGGTGGTGTTCCCTGGACAATCAGGTCCTCGCCGGCCAGCTTAATGGTATCGGTAACCGGTACCGCGGCGATGGCGGCACCAGTCTGGCTGGCTATCTCCAGCCCCCGCTCAATCAAATCCACCGTTACCAGAGGTCGGGCGCCGTCATGGATTACCGCCCACCAGCAATCGGTCAGCCGGCTCAGCCCATTGACCACCGAGTCCTGACGCCGCGGTCCGCCCAGGCAGACATCGCTCACCTTTGACCAGCCCCCCTCCGCCACCAACTGCTGTCCCGCTTTCAGGTTCTGTTCGCTGAGCACAACCACAACCTGGTCAACAGTAGGACAATACTGAAACACGCTAATCACCCGGGCTAAGACCGGCTCTCCGCCCAGTAGTGCCAGCATCTTGTCAATGCCGCCCATGCGCTGGCTTGAGCCGCCGGCGGCAATCACCGCCCCGACTTTTTCATTACCTTTCATCGCTGAGTCTCAAAAGGAATATAAATTGAGTTTACAGATATTCACTCCAGATTGCAAATGGTGGTAGAATAGTGGCAAATCAGGGGTTCATATTTGGGGAAGGCAGTACCAAATGAAATATAGGGCAGTAATCTTTGACCTGTTCGGGACATTGGTTCCCAATATGTCTCTGTCGGAACACCGAGCTGTACTAACGCGAATGGCTCACGTTCTTTCAGCACCTCCTGATGATTTTGCGCAACTGTGGCTTGGCACATTCAACGAGCGAGCCACCGGAGTTTTGCCAAGCCCTGAGGCTAACATTGAACACATCTGCCGGAAACTGGTATACCGGCGGGAAACACCCGAATTCAACAGGCGGCGAGGATACGGTTTGACTTTACAGTGCGTTCGATGGTGCCACGGCCAGATGCAATAGAGATGCTTTCTCCTTGAAATACCAGGGATACAAAACCGGGCTTATTAGCGATTGCTTCGCTGAAGTTGCCTGCTATCTGGGAAGACACGCCTTTTGCTCAGCTGATTGATGTGCCTATCTTTTCTTGTACAGCCGGCATGAAGAAGCCCGACCCGCGTATTTATCGGATAGCAACGGACCAGCTGGGCGTTGAACCAGAAACCTGTCTCTACATCGGCGATGGCAGTAGCGGTGAGTTGACTGGTGCGGCTCAGGTCGGCATGCACCCCATATTGCTTAACCTGCCTGAAAATAATCCTGATGCCCACCAGATTGACAAAGAAGATTGGAATGGGCCGGCAATATCATCACTGAGTGAAGTTTTGATGCTGGTCGGCCTGACAAAGCAATAGGAGTTATAATTATGATCATGGACAAGTATGCGTCACGGCGGTTTGATATTCAGAAAGAGGAGGCCATTGATGTTACGGTGCTGGAGGCGATTCCCTTTGATTACCCCGGCTCAGCCACCGAGGTAGTCTATGAGACTGACGAGTTTACCTCCGTCTGCCCCTGGACCGGTCTGCCGGACTTCGCCCGACTGATAATACGCTATGTGCCGGACAGGTCTCTGGTGGAGCTTAAGTCCCTGAAATACTACCTCACCTCTTACCGCAATGTGGGCATATTGCAGGAGCACGCCGTGAACCGCATCCTGAAGGATCTGGTGCAACTCTTACACCCGGTTTGTATGGAGGTAGAAAGCGAATACAAGGAAAGAGGTGGGATAAAGACTAAGGCGGTGGCGAGGTACGAGAGGGAGCGACCTTAAGCTGGCTACGAATCGCTTATTGATTTACCTAGCCGGAAGTCCCACCCTCACCGCCTCCCTCAGGCTGCTGACCGGGATAAGCTCAATACCTTTGGGGACGGGACTGATGCGGGCGCCGACTCTGGGCACCAGGCAGCGCTTGAAGCCGAGGCGGGCGGCTTCATTCACCCGCCTCTCAAGCTGGGGGACGGCGCGCAGCTCACCGCTCAAGCCAATCTCCCCCACCGCCACCAGTTCCGGGTCAACCGGCAAATCGCGGAAGCTGGAGGTAATCGCCAGGGCAATGCCTAAATCCGCCGCCGGCTCGTCAATTTTGAGCCCGCCGGTAACATTGACCATAATGTCCTGATTGCCCAGCTTCAAGCCGAGGCGCTTGGTCAGCACCGCGGTAATCAGCAGCAGCCGATTGAAATCAACGCCGTTAGCCGTGCGCCGGGGCAAGCCGAAGCTGGTGGGATTGGTCAGGGCCTGGATTTCAACCAGGAGAGGCCGGCTGCCTTCCAGCACCGGCACCACCACCGAGCCGATCGTCTCGCCCCCGCGCTGGGAGAGAAAGACCAGCGATGGGTTTTCCACTTCAATCAGCCCCTGCTCTTTCATCTCAAAGACGCCAATCTCATTGGTGGAGCCAAAGCGGTTCTTGACACAGCGCAACAAGCGGTGAGCGCTGAAGGACTCGCCCTCAAGATAGAGCACCACATCAACAATGTGCTCCAGCACCTTCGGCCCGGCAATAGCGCCATCCTTGGTGACATGGCCGGTGATAAATACCGGCACGGCGCTGAGCTTGGCCCAGTGCATTAACCGCATGGTGCACTCCCGCACCTGCGTGATACTGCCGGGGGTGGCCTCCAGCTCCGGGAGATAAACCGATTGGATGGAATCAATGACCACCAGGCTGGGCGATAGCTCCTCAACCTGATTCAAAATGGCGCCCAGGTCCGTCTCCGCCAGCAGAAAAAGCGCCTCGCCCTTGATGCCCAGCCGATTGGCCCGGAGCTTAATCTGGTGCTGCGTTTCCTCACCGGAGACATAGACCACCCTACCGCCGGTCTGGGTGACCAGGGCGGCGACCTGAAGCAGGAGGGTTGATTTGCCAATGCCCGGGTCGCCGCCGATGAGTACCAGTGAGCCGGCTACCAGTCCGCCACCCAGCACCCGGTTGAACTCGGTCAGGGGAAGAACCAGGCGGTCGGCCGACTCCATAGTGACCTGGGATAGCTCCTGGGCGGGTTTAACTGGTGCAGAAGTCTTAGTGGCAGGCGATGGTGGTGGCGACTTTGGTTTCAACAAAAGTGTTCCACTGCTGGCAACCGGGGCAACGGCCGAGCCACTGTAGACTTTCCTTGCCACACTGCTGACAGACAAAAACAATCCGGCCACTGGGCTTACTGCCTCTGTTCACAGCTTGACTTTACCCGATTTTGGGCCATAATTCAAGAGGCAGGAGATTGCTTAGTAACCCATCCCCCCGACCCCCTTCCCCCGATAATATCGGGAGAAGGGGGTAGATTTTTATAAGAGAGGCTCCGCCTCTCTTTGACTCTCCTTTCGGTTTACGGGCGTTTAAGAGGGGCTATTGCCCCTCTTTTAATAGTTTTCCCCTCTCCTAGAAGGAGAGGGGAAAAAGGGCAGTGAGGTTACGTAGACTGACCTCGTGCTTATCTGGCCAGAGGTTTGACTTTCAATATTCGATTACGGCGATGACATTGCCTGTAGATACCACCTGCCCCACCGCCACCTTCAACTCAGCAATTTTGCCCGATACCGGCGCTAATATCGGATTCTCCATCTTCATCGACTCAATGACGCAAATTGTGTCCCCTTCCTTGACCGTATCGCCAACCTTACAGTCCACGCTAACAATCTTGCCGGTTATCGGGACTTCCAGAATTTCCTTCGCCAATTTCAAGCTCCTTTCTTCTCACTGGTTTTTGCGAGCTTGCTCTTTTTGACAAACAAAAAAGGGAGGGGAATTCTTACCTCAATTCCCCGCCCTTTTGACAGTGATTGTCTTCGACGACTGTTTACGGCTTATCATCGCCGGCTAAAGCTCCTACGGGTGCTGGTTCGGCATCAACCCCACTAGGTGGTTCGATAGAAATATCACTTCCTTGGAGGTCCACTACCGCTAAAGCGTAGGTTTCCATTGTCATCTCACCCTCAAGCGAACCTTCCTTGCCGGCGATTGCCCTTCCTATTTCCGGCCTCAGGTCCTTGGAGCACTCAACAACCAGCGAATTTTCCGGCTTCAGTTCTAGTTTGCGCACCCCTGGGATTCCCTTTATGGCTTCGGTGATGGCAGATATAACTTCTTTTGGAGCTTCGCTTAGCTTGGCCTTTACCTCAAAAACATCCTTACGGTCTCTGAATTTACCCCTCAATAATGAATCAGAGAGCTTGTCCTCCACCATAGTCTGAATCACGCGGCGCAGCGGCCGGGCGCCAAAGACCTCATCGTAACCCTTCTCGCCCAGGAAGTCCTTGGCGGCATCGGTCACCTCAAGCTTCACGCCTTTCTCCATTAGTTGCTTGGCCACAATGGACAGCATCAAATCGACTATCTTGCGGATATCCTCCTTGGTCAAGGCGTGGAAGACCACCACATTATCAATCCGGTTGAGGAACTCGGGGCGGAAGGTCTTCTTCAACTCGCCGAGCAGTTTCTCCTTCATCCGTTCGTAGTCCATCTGCTGAACCTTGCTCTCATCACCGTGGGAGGTAAAACCGAGGGAACTCCTCTTCCGGATAAGCTCGGCACCGATATTGCTGGTCATGACAACGATGCTGTTGCGGAAATCCACCCGCCGACCGCGGGCATCAGTCAGATGACCATCATCAAAAATCTGCAGCAGTATGTTGAAGACATCCGGGTGCGCCTTTTCAATTTCATCCAGCAGGATAGCAGCAGTAGGACTTGCGCCTCACCGCCTCGGTCAACTGCCCACCTTCGTCATAGCCGATGTAGCCGGGCGGCGCCCCTACCATTCGTGAGACAGTGTGCCGCTCCTGATACTCCGACATATCAAGCCGGATTAAGGCTTCCTCGCTGCCAAACATGAACTCGGCCAGGGCTCTGACCAGCTCGGTCTTGCCGACACCGGTCGGTCCCAGGAAGATGAAGACGCCTATTGGTCGTCTCAGGTCTTTGAGTCCGGCTCGGGCCCGTCTCACTGCCTTAGAAATGGTCTCAATCGCCTCATCCTGACCGATGATGCGCTTGTGCAGTGCCTCTTCCATGTTGAGTAACCGAGTGGTCTCATCACTGCTCAACTGCACCGCTGGAATTCCGGTCCACATGCTGACTACTTCAGCGATATTCTCGGCGGTGACCACCGGTTTCTCCTGCTCCATCTGGGCATACCACTGCTCTTCCAGCTTCTTGGTCTTCTCTTCCACCTGGAGCTCGCGCTGACGAACCTCAGCGGCGTAATCATATTTCTGACTGGCCAGCGCCGCCTCTTTGTCCCGGCGCAGGCCCTCTTCAACCTGCCGGGCTTCTTTCAGGTTAATTGGTGGCGTCCGGTGTTGAATTCTGACCCGTGACGCCGATTCGTCAATAAGGTCAATGGCTTTATCCGGCAGGAATCGGTCGGGGATGTATCTTGCGGCCAGTGTCGCCGCCGCCTTCAAGGCTTCGTCGGTTATTGTCAGCTTATGGTGCTCCTCGTAGCGACCCTTAACACCGCGCAAGATTTCCAGAGTCTCCTCAACGGAGGGTTCGGCCACGAGGACCGGCTGGAAGCGGCGCTCCAGAGCGGCATCGCGCTCAACATACTTGCGGTAGTCATCCAGGGTGGTGGCGCCGATACAGCGTATCTCACCTCGGGCCAGGGATGGCTTGAGGATGCTGGCGGCATCAACCGCCCCTTCCGCCGCCCCCGCTCCCACGATGGTATGGAACTCGTCAATAAAGAGTATGCAGTTACCGCCGGATTTAATTTCTTCCAGAATCTTCTTGAGTCGTTCCTCAAATTCGCCGCGGTATTTGGTTCCGGCGACCACGCCGGCCATATCCAGGGTTATGATGCGCTTGTCCTCCAGTGTCTCCGGGACATCGCCGGCGGCAATGCGGTGGGCCAGCCCTTCAACAATGGCCGTCTTGCCCACGCCCGGTTCACCAATAAGCGCGGGGTTATTCTTGGTGCGGCGGCTGAGGATTTGAATGACCCGACCAATTTCCTTGTCGCGACCAACCACCGGGTCGAGTTTACCGGCGCGCGAGGCGGCGGTCAGGTCGATACCGAGTTGGTCGAGAAGCGGGGTGCGATTGCCCGCTGTGCGGGTCAGTTTGGGTCGGGTGGTGGTCTGGCTCAGGGCGCGCACTACCTCCGCCCGTGCCTGCTCCAGGGTAATACCGAAGCTCTCCAGAACACCCGCCGCCACCCCTTCTCCCTCGTGCAGCAGGCCCAGAAGCAGGTGCTCGGTGCCAATATAGTTATGACCGAGGCGGCGTGCCTCGTCAATAGCTAACTCAATTACCCGTTTGGCTCTGGGCGTCAGCCCGATTTCACCGGTGCTGGCCTTCTCACCCCGGCCGATGATGTACTCTACGGCAGAGCGCACTTTGCCCAGGGTGACACCCAGGCTAATGAGAACCCTAGCGGCCACCCCTTCCTCTTCCCGAATCAAGCCCAGCAGGATGTGCTCCGTGCCAATATAGTTATGGTTCAGGTGCTGAGCCTCTTCCTGCGCCATGGTGAGGACCCGGCGAGCCCGTTCGGTAAATTTCTCAAATCGGCTAGTCATTTTTTCTCCTTGGAACCGCTCGTCCTATAGAGCATCACCCCTATTATAAAGCAAGTTAGGCACAAAGGTCAAAAGCCGCAAATCTTCAGGCTCAAGTTAGCAGTAAAGCCTCCTGGCAGTGGCATATTTTCCACAAGAAATTGCTTTCTCAGTATCGTCTGCGCTGAGGCGTTTCACTTCCGTGTTCGGGATGGGAACGGGTGGTTCCACCTCGCTCTAACCACCAAGAGGCTCTCACCAGCTCATTTATATTATTTACTTATTAAAAGGCTTCACCCCACCTTTTGACAGGCTTTCAAAGCTAGTATACACAAAGGTCCCCTCAAAGTCAATCACCCTAATCCCCCCTTATCCCCCCACCCTTCCTGTCATTGCGAGCGCAGCGAAGAATCTCTTTTTGAAAATCCCCCTTAGTCCCCCTTTTTCAAAGGGGGAAACTAGCCTCTCCCTTTATAAAGGGAGAACGAGAGGGATTTAAAAAGGGGGGAAGAAAAAGAAAGAGGGGCTAGCGCCCCTCTTTAAAAATTTTCCCCCTTCCCTTAATCCCCAAGGGAAGGGGGCAGGGGGATGGGTCACCGAACAATCTCGGTAGTTAGCCCGGTTAAAATGAAGCCTCTTGGCAGTGGCCTATTTTCCGCAAGGGGTTGCCCCCTCAGTATCGTCGGCACTGAGGCGTGTCACTGCCGGTTCACGTTAGGAATAAGCCAGGGCCAGCCGGAATAACCGACTACTCCTTCATCTCCACCAGTTCAATGAGCACGTTTTCCGGGGCCCAGAAGAAGGCGATTTTGACCCCCGGGGCGAATGACCTTACCTCGTCCCGGAACTTGACCCCGGCGGCCTTCAAGTCAGCGACGGTGGCTTCCATATCGTCGGTCCTTATGCCGAAGTGCTCCAGCCCGCTCGTAGCCGGGCCGGGTGCCGGCGGTGGCGGGGTTGCCGGCTGGGAGACCAGGATATTCGAGCCATTAAGACTGAGACTCACCATCATGGCGCCGTTGGGCATCTTGCGGGCGCTCACCCGCTGGGCATGGAATAACTTCTCGTAAAATTCAGCCGTTTTGAGAGCGTTGGGGCTGGTCAGATGGACGTGATGATACCAGTAGTTGGGCATCTTCGTGCCTCCTCCAATTCGAGCCATAAGGCTGCATGCTTTTCTTAAGACATACTAATACCAACTCTGAAGCAAGTCAATCCCTAATTGGTGCTGGGGTGACCTCCCCTGAGAGTGGTAAATCCCCCTCTCTAAAATTTCCCCCCTTCCCCCATATTATCGGGGGAAGGGGGTCAGGGGGATGGATCACCAAAAAACAGTGTTGTCATTCCAGCGCAGGCTGGAATCCAGAGGAGGGGTAAGGGTGGCTGGATTCTCGGGTCAAGCCCGAGAATGACATTGGCGGCAGCCCTCCAAACAAAAAGAGGGGCTTTTACACCCCTCTTTCTCTTTTGCTAATATCAACTCTGAAGCAGGTCAAGCCCTCGACCATTAGTACGGCTTAGCTAAACACATTACTGCGCTTACACACGCCGCCTATCAAACAAGTAGTCTACTTGCGGTCTTACCCCCGACCGAAGTCGGAGGATGGGAGATCTTATCTTGGGGTAGGCTTCGCACTTAGATGCTTTCAGCGCTTATCCTTTCCAGACATAGCTACCCAGCGATGCCCCTGGCGGGACAACTGGCACACCAGAGGTCTGTCCCTCTCGGTCCTCTCGTACTAGAGAGAGCTCCCCTCAAATCTCCGGACGCCCACGACGGATAGAGACCGACCTGTCTCACGACGGTCTGAACCCAGCTCGCGTGCCGCTTTAACCGGCGAACAGCCGGACCCTTGGGACCTGCTTCAGCCCCAGGATGCGACGAGCCGACATCGAGGTGCCAAACCTTGCCGTCGATGTGAACTCTTGGGCAAGATAAGCCTGTTATCCCCGGGGTAGCTTTTATCCGTTAAGCCACGGCCCTTCCACACGGTACCGTAGGATCACTTTGCCCGACTTTCGTCCCTGCTCGACTTGTAGGTCTCACAGTCAAGCCCCCTTATGCCAATGCACTCTACGAGTGATTTCCATCCACTCTGAGGGGACCTTTGGGCGCCTCCGTTACCTTTTAGGAGGCGACCGCCCCAGTCAAACTACCCGCCAGACACTGTCCCCTAGCTTGCACTAGGGTTAGAGGCTAAACTCACCAAGAGTGGTATTTCAATGTCGGCTCCACCGAGGCTAGCGCCCCGGCTTCAAAGCCTCCCACCTATGCTACACATGATAAGTCCAGACTCAGTGCCAAGTTGTAGTAAAGCTCCACGGGGTCTTTTTGTCCTGTCGCGGGTAACCCGCATCTTCACGGGTATTTCAATTTCGCCGAGCCCCTCGTTGAGACAGCGTCCAAGTCGTTACACCATTCGTGCGGGTCGGAACTTACCCGACAAGGGACTTCGCTACCTTAGGACCGTTATAGTTACGGCCGCCGCTTACCGGGGCTTCAGTTCAGTGCTTCTGACTTACGTCATGACCCCTCCCCTTAACCTTCCGGCGCTGGGCAGGTATCAGCCCCTATACTTCAGCTTACGCTTTAGCAGAGACCTGTGTTTTTGTTAAACAGTCGCTTGGACCAATTTAATGTCACCCCGATGTTAATCGGGGCACCCCTTTTCCCGAAGTTACGGGGTTAGATTGCCGAGTTCCTTAACGAGGGTTTACTCGATCACCTTGGGACTCTTATCCCTACCTACCAGAGTCGGTTTGCGGTACGGGCGCTCCTACTTCAACGGCAACGAGGCTTTTCTTGACGGCCTGGGTTCAGCTAAGTCGCCTCGGGTCTCCCCTCAGCTTCCCCCCACCTTCAGCTATAATATCCGGGGTGGATTTACCTGCCCCAGCCTCACCTATGGTGAGGGACACACCATGTCCATTGGGTATGCTTAGCCTACCCTTCCGCGTCCCCCCTTTGCCTCAGTAAGAAGCGGTACGGGAATAATAACCCGTTGTCCATCGCCTACGCCTTCCGGCCTCGGCTTAGGCCCGACTAACCCTACGCGGATTAACCTTGCGTAGGAAACCTCAGGTCTTCGGTGGGTGTGTTTCTCACACACCTTGCGCTACTCATGCCGACATTCTCACTTCCCTTAACTCCACCACTACTTACGTAACAGCTTCACTGGCTAAGGGAACGCTCCCCTACCCTCCCTGGTAGAATCAGGAAGCCATAGCTTCGGTGGCGGACTTGAGCCCCGTTGGATTTTCGGCGCAGCACCACTCAACCAGTGAGCTGTTACGCACTCTTTAAAGGATGGCTGCTTCTGAGCCAACCTCCTGGCTGTCTGGGCAGTACCTACTTCCTTTCCCACTTAGTCCGCGCTTAGGGACCTTAGCTGATGGTCTGGGCTGTTTCCCTCTCGACCACGGAGCTTATCCCCCGTAGTCTCACTCCCAGATTTTGGCTAATGGCATTCGTGGTTTGGTTGGAGTTGGTAAGGATGTTATCCTCCCTAGTCCATCCAGAGCCCTACCTCCATTAGCGAACACTCTGAGGCTGTACCTCAATACATTTCGGGGAGAACCAGCTATCCCCGGGTTCGTTTGGCATTTCACCTCTATCCACAGCTCATCTGACAGCTTTGCAACGCTGACCAGTTCGGGCCTCCACTCCGATTTTATCGGAGCTTCACCCTGGCCATGGATAGCTCACCCGGCTTCGGGTCTAATCCGTGCCACTCAGGTTTCCCCAGCGCCCTATTCAGACTCGCTTTCGCTTCGGCTCCACGACTAAAGTCGCTTAACCAGCCACACAGATTAACTCGCCGGCTCATTCTTCAATAGGCACGCCATCATCCCGATTTGCATCGGGACTCTGACTGCTTGTCAGCACACGGTTTCAGGTCTATTTCACTCCCCTCCCGGGGTGCTTTTCACCTTTCCCTCACGGTACTAGTTCACTATCGGTCATCAAGGGTATTTAGCCTTACCCTGTGGTCAGGGTAGATTCCCACAGGATTCCTCGTGTCCCGTGGTACTCAAGAACAGGTAAGGAGCCTGCCCCTTTCGTCTACGGGACTGTCACCCTCTGCGGTGGCCCTTTCCAGGGACCTTCGACTAGGGTTCGGTTGGTAACTCCTTGACCTATTCTAGATTCAGTCCTACCTGCCTTACAACCCCCGATAAGCATAGGCTCTAGAGCCACTGAGCTTATCGGGTTTAGGCTTTTCCCCTTTCGTTCGCCACTACTCAGGGAATTTTGTCTTTTCCTCGGGGTACTGAGATGTTTCACTTCCCCCGCTTACCTCCCTCCAGCCTATGTGTTCGGCTGGGGGTGTCCCGATTTTAGTCGGGACGGGTTGCCCCATTCGGGTATCCCCGGCTAGGCTTGCTTGGCAGCTCACCGGGGCTTATCGCAGCCGTACTGCGCCCTTCATCGGCCCTTGATGCCAAGGCATCCACCGTGCGCCTTCACCCGCTTGACCTGCTTCAGATTTGATATTAGCCCGCTATTCAATTGTTAAGGTACGAGACACAAAAACGGCCTGGTGATAAATCACCAAGCCGTTTGCGCCTGGCTTCCATCACCAAGGGATATTCTTTATGTATCTATCTTCCTCATCGATACGCCAGAACCCCTCATTCCAAATAGGAAATATATCACATCCCGTCACCCATTGTCAAGGGCTACTTAAGTCCTCTTTCTGACTTCATCCCCTCTTATACTCCCGGGTTACTGCGGGCGTTTCAAGATACCGGGTGTGGGTGGCTTTTCTTCAAAGTGGCCGAGGGGCATGCCCTTGCTCCGCCGGTAGAAATAATAAATGGCCAAGCCCGCCACCATCCAGAGCAATCCGGCCCAACGACTATACGGTTGGATGACAATAATAACAAACCATATAGCTGAGGTGGCCACCAGGCCTAGAATGGCCGTAAATGGCAATTCCCGCCCCTTAATCTTGATATTCCATCCCAGCTTGAATGGCCGAGTCAAAGCTGGCTTTCTGACTCTCAGGGCGAGGATAGCGGCGTGAGCCAGGGCGAAGCACAGCAAAGAGCCAAAGACATACAGGGCACCCAGGTCGCTAAAAAAGCTGGCACTGGAGAATCCAGGAATGAGCAGCGCCAGAACTATCATGCAAAAGAGAATAATGGCAATGTAGGGTGTGCGGAAATAGTGGTGAACTCGCCCCAATGTCGCTGGCAACTGGTGCCTTGAAGACAGGTTATATGTGAGCCGGGAGATTCCCAGCAAACCGGCATTTGTGGCAACCGTCAAAATGGTAGCCGCCAGCACGGCTACCATGATGGGCAGGATATTGCGTATTCCAGCAAATATCCAGGTGAGAATAATCTGAAGCTCCACTCCCGAAGTAATTCTCTGAGCCATCTCTTCTGGCGATATAACCTGCGAAATACCATTGGCAATACCCGCTACCGGGTCTCTAGCCCAACCGTTGACCGGGTCGCCGAGAACCTGTGGGGTCATCGCTGAGAGAGCAACCAGGGAGACGCCAGCAAAAAGGATAAGGACGACTACTATCATTAAAATATATGCTTGCGGCATTCTCCTCTCGGGCTGGCGTGTCTCTTCACCATGCTGAGACACAGATTCTACTCCGGTGAAGCAGAGAGCGGCGAGCGCAATACCAAGAATCATGTTGCCTGCCGAAGGCCAATTGCCTGAACCGAACATATTCTGTAGCAGGACAGCCGGATGCGGGATTAGTATCAAAACGACTCCGGCAATGATCAACACTACTTGGGTGAATATATCAAGGACAATAAAGATGATGTTCAATCCAGCTGATTCTCTTATACCCAGGACATTTATCAGCATCAGGAAAACGATGACGCCCATTGACACTGCCGTGCCCATTACTGGCTCTTTCAGAGCCGGCCAGAAGTAGGCCAGGTAGGGGGGAATGGTATAGGCTGAAATGGCCATGGTAGCAATGTAGCTCAGCATCAAGGCCCAGCCGGAGATAAAGCCGACCAAGTCATTGAAACCAGCCCGCGCGTAGCTGGCCGAGCCACCCCCCTCGGGAAGCATAGCTGAGCCCTCGGCATAGGTGAGGGCATTAAAGATATAGACAAGTCCGGCGATGCCCAGCACAATGGGCGTTGCCCCTAAAGCTACCAAGGCGACAACGCCTAAACCGTAATAGATAGACGAACCCACATCCCCGTATCCGATACTGAAGAGCGCCGGCACTCCCAACACGCGCCGCAGGTGGACGCGCTTGACTCGGCGTGGCCGGAAAACCTTATCGCCCGGCTTGGACTGCCAATTGTCAACCATACTTTCTCTGTCGTCAGCCTTACCCTAAGCTGGCTCAAGGCATTTTAGTCTATGAGTGCCCGGTTGTCAAAATCACCTGGGGGTATTGTGGATTTTTGACAGGAGAATTATAATACGCCTTGCTTATCGTGCATAGAGGCAGAAGGGATGGAGTTTGACAAAATACTGGTACCGGTGAGCGGCAGTGCCGCCGATGCCGAGGCGATTCGATTGGCCTGCCGGTTAGCCCGGAAAACCAAGGGCAAAATCTGGGCTGTTTATGTCATCGCGGTCACACGCACTCTGCCGTTAGACGCCCAGCTCGCCCCGGAAATCAGTCGGGGCGAAGAGATTCTGGACCGTGCCGAGAGCGCTGCCGAGGAAGAGGACTACCAGGTTGAGACCGACCTGCTTCAGTCACGGGAGGCCGGGCCAACCATCGTTGACGAAGCTGTCGAGCGAGGGGTCAACCTGATTCTGATGGGTATTGAGTCCAAGAGGCGCTTTGGGCAGTTCAGCCTGGGCGATGTGGTGCCCTATGTCTTAAAAAACGCTCCCTGTCATGTTATACTATACCAGGTACACAGTACGACCGGGTCGAGCAAATGAAAATCGTAATTATGGGCTGCGGGCGAGTAGGTGGCCGGCTGGCCGGGTTGCTGGACGCCGATGGGCATCAGGTTGCCATTCTGGATACCGATTCCTACAGTTTCCGTCGATTGCCGCCGGATTTCCATGGCACGGCCCTGGTCGGGAACGGAGCTTGATGAGAGCGTCTTAAAGCGGGCCGGGATTGGCGAAGCTGATGCCTTTATCGCCCTGACGCAGGGCGATAACCGGAATGTCATGGCGGCCCAAATCGCCAAGCACATTTTCAATGTACCCCGAGTTATCTGCCGTATCTACGACCCCCTGCGCCAGGAGCTATACAGTACTCTGGGCATTGAGACCTTTAGCCCCACCAAAATCTTCGCCGAGATGTTGAGGGAGAAGCTGGAGAGCTGAGGTAAGGATTATGTATATTGTAGTGGTTGGTGGTGGGCGAGTCGGCTACTACCTGACCAAAGCCCTGCTGGATGAGGGGCATGAGGCCGTCATCGTGGAAAAACAGGCGGCCATATGCGATGCCATCAACGATGAACTGGGTGGTGTCTGCGTTCGCGGCGATGGCTGTGAGACAGCCGTCCTGGCGGAAGTCGGCACCGACCGGGCAGATATGCTCATCGCCGTCACCGGTGAGGATGAGGACAACCTGGTCTCCTGCCAGCTCGCCAAACATAAATTTAAGGTTCCCCGCACCGTAGCCCGCATCGTCAACCCAAAGAACGAGGTACTTTTCAAGAAGCTGGGCATTGATGTTACCGTAAGCAGTACTGATATCATCCTGGAGAATATTGAGGCGGAAGTACCCACCCATCTCCTGACACATTTAATGACCATCAGAGACCGCGGCCTGGAAATCGTTGAGATAAAAATCCCGACTAATTCCAGCGCGGTGGGTAAGGCCATTAAAGAACTGCAACTGCCCTCGGGAAGTGTCCTCTCACTGATTATTCGTAAGGGCAGTCGGCCCAGTTGTGCCAGAGGCCGAGACCATCCTTCAGGCCGGCGACCAGATAATTGCCGTCACCACCCCCGAGTCGGAAGAAGCCCTGCGAACCGCCCTGAGGGGTAGCTAGACTAACAACATGCCCCCTTCGCTTACAAACCTCCCGCTTCGGCTTTTGACGGCCACACCTTTTGTCATTATACTTTGTTTCTAACTGACCCAAGTGCAGTTCACACTGTCCCGCGGGAGGGTAGAGATGACAGCAAACAAGCTCGGCCGGTTCTGGGTGTCCATTACTATTGTCTTAGTCGCCCTCATTATAGTTGGCGGCGTAGCCGCCCTGCTGAGATACAGTCCGAGTCGGGCAATAGAGATTTCTATGCCCGCGCCACAGGAACTGGAGGGCCGGGTTTACATCGGCGGTGCGGTGACTGCCCCTGGTTTATATCCCTTTAGCCCCGACGATAGTCTTGATACCCTGCTGAAAGCGGCTGGCGGCGCTACGCCCGAGGCTAACCTGAGCGAGGTTAGCCTTTACATCCCGGTGGGAAAAGGTCAAGAACCACAGAAGGTTGACATCAATCGGGCTGAAGTGTGGCTACTCCAGGCTCTGCCGGAGATTGGCGAAACGCTGGCCCAGCGCATTGTTGACTACCGCCAGCAAAACGGCCCCTTCCGCAATACCAGTGAGCTAATGAAAGTGGCTGGCATTGGTGCGGCCACCTACCAGCAGATTAAAGACCTGATTACCGTCAAAGACTATTAAGTTGAGGCACATAGCTCATGGCCATTGTCTACCTGAGTTGCGCCTGGGTGGCTGGCATATTTCTGGGGTCGAGATTTAATCCACCCCTGGCCTTCCTCTTTTTCGGGCTTTTGCCTCTACCCCTACTTCTCATCTTCCGCCAACACAAAAAGCCCATAATCCTGAGCAGCCTCTGCCTTGTCACACTTCTGGGTGGCGCCATCTACTTTCAGGCCAGCCGGCCCTCCGTCAATGAGGACTCACTCCAGTTCTATAACAACCAGGGAATCGTGGAAGTCAAAGGAATAGTGGCTCAAGACCCGGATGTTGGTGATAAAACGACTAACCTGCATCTCTCAGCCCGAGAAATTAAAACATCTGAAGAATGGCGTCAAGTATCCGGAATGGCCTTACTTACTGTGCCCAGATACCCGGCCTACCACTACGGCGATGTGCTTCTGGTCAAAGGCAAGATGGAGACACCCCCTCAGCTTGATGGCTTCGATTACCAGAGCTATCTGGCCCATCAGGAAATATATTCCATTATGCGCTACCCAGAAGTGGAAGTCCTGGAACGGGGCAGGGTGCTAAACCGCTGGCCTGGATTTACTCACTAAGAGACCGCTTCTCGCAAACCTTGGCGCGAGTTTTGCCCGAGCCACAGGCCTCGCTGGCTCAGGGCATTATCCTGGGCATCAGAACCAACATCCCGGCATCACTGGAAGACGACTTCGTCCGCAGCGGCACGGCTCATATCCTGGCTATCTCCGGAATCAACCTGACCATAGTGGCCGGCATTCTGGTCAGCCTGGGTATCTGGGCCTTTGGCCGGAGGCGCTATACCTACATCTGGGTGGCATTGTCTATCATCTGGCTCTACACATTGCTGACCGGCTTACACCCACCAGCTTTGAGGGCGGCCATTATGGTCAGCCTGTTTCTGACCGCCGACTTTCTAGGTCGACAGCGCAGTGGCATAATTGCCCTGTTTTTGGCCGCGGCCATCATGGTTGGCATAAACCCTCAGGTGTCTCTGGGATGCCTCGTTTCAGATGAGCTTTGTGGCCATGGCCGGGTTAATTTTTATCTGCCCACCCCTGCAATCACTCGGCAGAAAGGCGGTTACCGCCACGGTGGGTGAAGAAGGGACACTGCCCCGGGTCGCTAATGTCCTGACTGATAGCTTTAGCGTTAGCCTGGGGGCCGTCCTCGCCGTCTGGCCACTCACCGCCTATTACTTTGGCGTCATCTCCTGGGTTGGCCCGCTGGCTACCTTCCTGGCTCTGCCGGTACTGCCAGCCATTATTGTCACCGGCGTTCTGGCTGGTATATTTGGGCTGGTGTTAATTCCTCTGGGCCAGGCGATATCCTGGCTCACCTGGCTTTTCCTGTCTTACACCATGGTAGTGGTTAAAGTCTTTGCCGCCATCCCGTCCTCGTCCATTGAAACAAGCACGCTTGAAGTCAGCCTGCTGGTAATTTACTACGCTGTGCTGGTTCTGGCCCTCTGGGCGAATAGCCAGAGGAAGAGACTGGCTGAGTTAATGTCTAAAGCCGCCGATTTTATGGCCAGGCTGCCCATGAAGTGGGTTGTCCCTTGCCTGCTGGTCATAGCCACTCTGGTCTGGCTGACGGCGGCCGCCATGCCTGACGACAGGCTTCAAGTCAGCTTTCTTGATGTGGGACAGGGAGACGCCATCCTAATTCAAAAGGGCACCCAGCAGATACTGGTGGACGGCGGCCCCAGCCCCCAGGCCATAGGTCTTGAGCTGGGGAAGAAGATGCCCTTCTGGGACAGGACAATAGATTTGGTAGTACTGACCCACCCCGAAGCCGACCACCTTACCGGCCTGGTCGAAGTCCTCAAGAGGTACAAAGTAGGACAGGTGCTCTATCCGGATTTGGAGTATGAGTCCCCGCTGTACAATGAGTGGCTGAGCTTGATTGAGACCAGGGACATTAAATGCACCCTGGCTCAGGCCGGACAGCGCGTTGACTTTGGCTCGGAGGTCACCATTGAGGTACTCAATCCCCAGACACCGCTATTAACCGGCACCGCTTCTGACACGAATACTAATAGTGTAGTCCTGCGCATAACAGTGGGACAAGTCAGCTTCTTACTCACCGCCGATATCGGGCAGGAGGTGGAGCGTGAACTTATTACCCGCCGCGCTGACCTGAACTCCACCGTGCTCAAGGTTGCTCACCACGGCTCGGACACTTCTACCAGCCCGGAATTTCTGGCCGTGGTTATTCCACGAATCGCTGTTATCTCCGTAGGTCAAGACAATACCTTCGGCCTGCCCAGCCAGGAAATAGTGGGCCGGCTCGAGGAGACATTGGGGCTGGAAAATGTCTACCGCACCGATGAACATGGTACAATAGAATTCATCACCGATGGGGAAAGACTATGGGTGAGGGTGGGGAAGTGAATTAAGGAGGGCAGAAGCATGAGTGAAAAATGGCAGCACCGTTTTGTTACCACCAACGGCATTCAGATGCACTATGTGGAACAGGGCCGCGGTTTCCCGGTCGTCTTTCTCCATGGTTTCCCCGAGCTGTGGTATTCCTGGCGCTACCAGATACCAGCGCTGGCGGAAGCTGGCTTCCGGGCCATCGCCCCCGACCTGCGCGGCTACGGCGAGACGGACAAACCGGCCGAACTCGAAGCCTACGATATTCACCACCTGGTTGGGGATATAGTGGGTCTGCTTGATGCTGTAGGGCTCCAGAAAGCGGTGATTGTGGCGCACGACTGGGGTGGGGTCATCGTCTGGCAGATAGCCCTGATGCACCCCGAGCGCGTGGAGCGGGTCATCTCGCTGAACACCCCCTTCCAGGGGCGGGGCAAGACCCGGCCCACCGAGGCGTACCGTCGCCTTGCCGACGGCCGTTTCAACTATGTTCTGCACTTCCAGGAGCCGGGGCGGGCGGAGGCCGATATTACCCCCAATATCGAAGGCTGGCTGGAACGGACAATGCGCGGTATCGCCAAAAACAAGGGCTTTGTCACGGAAGAAGTCATCAAAGTCTATGCCGATGCCTTCCGTAAAGGAGGTTTCACCGGCCCGCTGAACTACTATCGTAATATTGACCGCAACTGGGAGACGACCGCCCATCTGGCAGGTCAGCAGATTACCATGCCGGCGCTAATTATATCTGCCGAGAACGACCCCATACTCATCCCGCAGATGAGCGAAGGCATGGAGCGCTATGTCCCCAACCTGACCCGGCGACTGATAAATAATTGCGGTCACTGGACTCAGATGGAGCGCCCGGAGGAAACTAACCGCCTGATAATTGAATTCTTAGCTGACCTGAAACGCTAGCCATGCCCCAAGGGAGGCAAACAAAGAGGTACCGGAGATAGTCCCCTTCTTGACTCTTGCCTAACCGCCCGTTTGTGGCTATAATAAGACCCATCTAAGAAAAGGAGTACTCAGATGCCATCGTACGCTTATTTCCGCAAACAATTTGTTCCCTTGTCTGAAGCCAAGATTAGCGTGATGACCCACGCCTTGCACTACGGCACCGCCCTTTTTGAGGGTATCCGGGGCAACTGGAACGCCACCCAACAGCAGATTTACATCTTCCGTATGAAAGAGCACTACGAGCGACTGCTCAATGGCTGCCGGGTGATGAAAATTGACCTGCCCTACACCATTGATGAGTTGTCCCGGATAACCGTGGAACTGGTGGCCATGTGTGGCTTTCAGGAGGATATCTATGTCCGCCCCCTGGCCTATACCAGCTCGGAGTCGCTGGGTGTCCGCCTCCACGACCTTGACAACGATTTTCTAATGTTCGTCATTCCCTGGGGACCGTATCTGGATGTGGACAAGGCCCGCTGCCATGTCTCCACCTGGCGGCGTCCGGACGATAATGTTATCCCGCCACAGGTCAAAGTTACCGGTATCTATGTCAACAACGCCCTCGCCAAGACGGAAGCCGTGTCCAATGGCTTTGACGAAGCTATCATGCTTTCTGCGGATGGTCATGTCTCGGAGGGGAGCGGCGAGAATATCTTCCTGGTTATTAATAGCAAGCTGGTCACGCCACCCCATTACCAGAGCATCCTCCTGGGTATCTCTCGCAATACTGTCATTGAACTGGCCAAGAAAGAGCTGGGTATAGAAACCATTGAGCGACCGATTGACCGGGCTGAGCTCTACACTGCCCAGGAATGCTTTATGACGGGCACGGCGGCGCATATCACGCCCGTTTCTGAGATAGACCATCGTAAGATAGCTGATGGCGAAATCGGTGAGATAACCAGAAAATTGCAGAAAATCTACGCTGATGTGATACGGGGCAGCAATCCCAAATACATGCACTGGTGCACGCCAGCCTACAAAAAGAGCCCGGTGGCGGAAAAGCGCAAATGATAGGCAATGATGTTATTACCGGCGTCATCGCCGTAATCATCGGCTATCTCCTGGGCTCCATCCCCTCGGCCTATGTCATCACCCGTCTAGTCACGGGCAAGGACATCCGTAAGAGAGGCGGGGGCAATGTTGGGGCACGCAATGTCTTTGTCGAGGTGGGGAAGGCGGCGGGTATTGGCGTGGGTGTCTTTGATGTGGTGAAGGGTGCCGGGGCGGTAACTTTGGCAAGCTGGCTATTGGAATGGCCTCAGCCGTGGTCAACCGATACATCCTGGCTCTTTGTCCTGGGGGCCGGGCTGGCGGTGGTGGCCGGGCATATCTGGTCGGTCTATCTTAAATTCACCGGCGGCAACGGGCTGGCCACGACCCTCGGCGTGCTGGTCATGTTGATGACACAGGAGCTGGCCCTGGCCTTGGCTGTAATGCTTCTACTCTGGCTAATCACCCGTAACCTCATTCTCTCCGTCAATCTCAGTCTTCTCTCGGTGCCAATCTCCGCCTGGTTCCTGGGCAAATCATGGTTATCCATCGTCTTTCCCATTGTACTGGTGGTGGTGATGTTGCTCCACTTCTTCCCCAGAATCGTGGCTGACTTCACCCGCACCGGCGGCTTGGGCAACTTTGTGGCGGAACTGACGCGAAGAGACAAAGCTACGAAGAGAGGGACCTGAGCCAGAATAGTTTATTTCCTAGCGGTTTTAGCTACCCCAGCTTCCGGATAACCGCAATCACCTTGCCTTGAATTTCCAGATTGTGCGGCTCGGTATATATTGGTTTCATGCGACTATTGGCGGGTTGGAGTCGGATGCGCCCCGGCTCAGGGTAGACTTTCTTTAATGTGGCCTCTTTTTCTGCCCTGAGCCAGACTGCCGCCATCTCCCCACTCTCCACCGTATTGACATATTGCATTAACACGATATCGCCATCATTAATCAGGGCATCTATCATTGAAGAGCCCTTCACCTTGAGGGCATAGATGTCCTTTTTGCCCTGAAGCAGGTCCTCGGTCACCTCAATAGTTTCGGCGGAGGCCGTAACATCCCAGGTGTCTGGAGTCGGCACCGGAATCGGCTCACCAGCGGCGATTTGACCAATAACGGGCACTGGGACACTGCGGCCCAGAGCTAGCGACCGGCTGATTAGCTCAATCCCGCGGGAAATCCCGGAGTGGCGACGGATATGCCCCTCCCTCTCCAATATGTTCAGGTTGTAGTCCACCACCGAAGTCGAGCTAATCCCGCAGCCATTGACTATATCCCGGACGGTTGGCGGGTAGCCCCCGTCAGACCAGAATTGCTGGATAAACTCAATGATTCTCTGCTGTTTGTCGGATAAGGTTCTCATTGTCCACCCCACGGCTATCGTTACTGATGGAGAACTTTTGTTCTACTACCAATTTATAACGAGCCGAGGCTTTTGTCAAGCCCAGAGGGCTTTAGGCCCAACCCCTAAGGAGGAAAAGAGAGAGGGGCGTTGCCCCTCTCTAAAACGACACTTCTCGACTATTGTGCTGGCTTAGCTGGCCGGGGCCGACTCTTTGGTCGCCGGTGGAGTCTGGGCCTGGTTCAATTTCTTCATTAAGCGGGCTTTGCGCCGGGCGGCATTATTGGGGTGAATGATTCCCTTTTCGGCGGCCTTGTCCAAAGAGCGGATAGCCGCGGCCGCAGTCTTCCTGGCCGACTCAATATCGCCGGAGAAGATGAACCTTTCGGCTTTGTCTATCATGGTCTTGGCTCTGGTGCGGACGGCCTTATTTCTAAGTCGCCTTCTCTCGGTCTTGCGCATTTCCTTTTCGGCTGATTTAGTGACTGGCAATATCTACCTCCTGGGTTCTTAACCTCGCTAACTAAACTAGATTAAGGCAGTTTGGCTGGTTGTGTCAAGCCCTTGATTTGAGATTGTTTTTTAACCTCACCCCCTACCCCCTCTCCTTAAAAGGAGAGGGGGAATAAGTAGAAAGAGGCTCGCCCTCTTGACTCACTGCTCGGCGAGCTCTTAGACACCCCGATACACCCGATTAAACACTCTCTGATTACAGTGTGCTCTATCGTTAAGGATTAGCTTTTGTCGGCGTACCGTCCCCGATTCGGGCGGCACTGGTAACCCCACGAACCCCCTCGATTTTAGCCAGGAGCCGACTCAACTGCAGAAGGTTGGCGGTCTCCAGGCTGAAGTAGATGGAAATGGTCTGGTCGGTATTGTTGGTCAGGTTTACGGAGGCAATATTAATCTTCTCCTCGGCCACCAGAGTGGTGATATCCCGCATCAAGCCTACCCTATCCAGGGCTTCAACCTGAATCCTGACCGGATACAAGGCACCGGTCTCGCCCCACGCTACTGGCACCAGCCTTTCCGTCTCATCCTCGTTGACCACATTGTAGCAGTCCTGGCGGTGGACGCTGACCCCACGGCTCCGCGTGACATAACCAATAATCTTGTCACCCGGCACCGGGTGACAACACCGGGCCAGATGGGTAAGTAAATCACCCACCCCCCGCACCGTAATGGCCGAGGTTGGCGGTTTGGGCGCCGTCACGCCGATTACCCTGGGTTGCTGTTGCTGGGCAGCCAGTCTCAAAGCAATCTGCTGCGGGGTAATCCCGCCGTAGCCAATTTCGGCATAGAAGTCGTCCAGGCTATCATAGCCCAGGGTCTCGGCCAGCTTCTCTCGCTCGCCGAAGTTTATACCCAGTTGCCGCATCGCCTTCTCCAGCAGTTCCCGGCCGCGCTCAATGTTCTCCGACCGCTCCTGCTTCTTGAACCACTGACGGATTTTCGCTCGCGCGTCCGAGGTCTTAACATAGCCCAGAGCGGGATTGAGCCAGTCCCGGCTTGGCCCCCGGCTGGCCTTAGCCATCATGATTTCAACGACATCGCCGTTTTGCAGCTGGTAACTAAGCGGCACCAGTCGGCCATTAACCTTGGCGCCAGCGCAGCGATTGCCCAAATCAGTGTGAATGCGATAGGCGAAATCAATAGGAGTGGAACCCTTCGGCAAATCCTTTATCTCACCTTTGGGGGTATAGACGAAGACCTGGTCAATAAAGATATCGGTCTTGACTGATTCCAGGAACTCCTCCGCGCCGCTCAGTTCCCGGTGCCACTCAATCAACTGGCGCAGCCAGCCAATCCGCTCCTCAAAGTGCATATCCTTCTTCTCGCCCTCTTTATAGCGCCAGTGAGCGGCCACGCCAGATTCGGCTATTTTGTGCATATCGTGGGTGCGAATCTGCACCTCCAGGGGGGTGGTGCCCTGGTACATGACAGTGGTGTGTAGCGACTGGTAACCATTGGGCTTGGGGTTAGCGATGAAGTCGTTAAACTGGTCGGGCAGCGGGCGCCACAGGCCGTGGATAACACCAAGAGCCGCGTAGCACTCCGTCACAGTATTGACCAGCACTCTGAGGGCGAGGAAGTCATGTATATCGTCGAAATCTTTGCCTAAGGCAGCGTATCTCTCCACTTTCCGGTGTATACTGTAGATGTGCTTGAGCCGACCGGTTATCTCAGCCTTCAACCCGGCCCGGTCAAACTCCTCTTTCAGCTTCTCAATTGCCTGACGGATGAAGGCCTCCCGCTCAGTACGCCGGGACTCCACCCGCTCGTAAATGTTATCGTACTCCCGTTGGTCAAGATGTTTGAAGGCTAGGTCTTCTAGCTGCGATTTCAGTTCCCATATTCCCAGCCGGTGTGTCAAAGGAGCGTAGATTTCCAGGGTCTCCTGGGCGATAGCGCGCTGTTTCTCCGGCGGTAGGGCATCCAGTGTCTGCATGTTGTGAAGTCGGTCAGACAGCTTGATGAATACCACACGCAGGTCCTCGGCCATGGACAGCAACATCTTCCGCAGGTTCTCTGCCTGCGTCTCCCGGGCGGCGCGAGCCTCTCGCCGTCGTGCCTTCCCCGGCACCTCACGGGAGAGTCGGCCCAGCTTGGTGGTGCCATCGACCAGCTTGGCTACTTCTGAGCCGAATTTGGCCTCGATATCGGCCAGCGGTATTCCGCAATCTTCCGGGACATCGTGGAGCAGGGCGGCTATCAGGGAACTGGTGTCAAGCTGAAGCTTGGCCAGGGTCAGGGCAACCTGCACCGGGTGCTCCAGAAAAGGCCCGCCCGACTTGCGCATCTGGCCTTCGTGTGCCTTCATGGCAAACTGGTAGGCATCTTCGACCGATGCTACTTTCTCGGCCGGAAGATACTGCCTTGCCTCGGTGATAAGCTCGTTGAAACCCATAGGCACCTGCGAGTGCTGACCTACAACCACAGTATAACGCAAGCCGATTTGGGTGTAAAATACTTGCCCCCAACCCACGAATTGACAAAGAGGGCGGATACTCGCTAACATAAGCCTGGCATTTCGTCAAATAACCATTCCATAGTGAAGGAGAGAGTATGAGCGTGTCGACAGAAGCAATAGTGACAACTACCAGCGGGAAGATTGAAGGCACTTACAAGGACGGCTTGTATATCTTCCGGGGGGTTCCCTATGCCTCACCACCTGTCGGAAGACTCCGCTGGCTTGCCCCCGAGCCCGCCGAGCCCTGGAGCGGCGTGCGTCCGGCGCAGCGATTCGCCACCATCGCTCCGCAGAATCCGATGGAAATGCAGGTTCTCAACCCACCAGAGCCGGAACCTCAGGATGAAGACTGCCTCTACCTGAATATCTGGACCCCGGGTCTGGATGATGCCCGCCGCCCGGTTATGGTCTGGATTCATGGCGGTGCCTTCACCATGGGCTCGGGCTCTTCGCTGGCCTACAATGGCCGCACCCTCTCGACGCGCGGCAATACGGTGATTGTGACCATCAACTACCGCCTCGGCGCGCTTGGTTTCCTCAATCTGAACGAGGTCACCGGGGGCAAAATTCCGGCCACCGGCAACGAGGGCCTGCTCGACCAGGCCTTCGCCCTGGCCTGGGTGCGTGATAATATCGCCACCTTTGGTGGTGACCCGGACAATGTGACCATTTTCGGTGAGTCCGCCGGCGGGATGAGCGTCGGTACTCTGCTGGCCCTGCCGAAAGCACGGGGGCTCTGCCATAAGGCCATCCCCCAGAGTGGTGCCGCCCACTCAGTGAATTCAATGGAGCGGGCGGTACGGATAACAAAGGTCCTCCTGGATATCCTCGGCATCAAGCCCCGGCGATACCGACGGACTGCGGTCGCTCACCGTTAAGCGGTTGATGGATGCCCAGAAGGAGCTGGCCGCCAGGGCGCTTGACTGGAAGTCAGGCCTTGGTGGTCTCCCCCTCCAGCCGGTGGTGGATGGCAAGGTGCTGCCGCAGTTGCCGATAACTGCCATCGCCAGCGGTTCCGCAGACAATATCCCCATCCTGGTCGGTACGACTCTCGAGGAAGCGAAACTCTTCAACGCCATGGACCAGAATATCTCCAAGATGGACGAGGCCCGTCTACTCAGACGTTGCCAGCGGCTTATTCCAACGGTAGATGCAGCGGGTTTGATAGAGACCTACCGGAAAGCACGTGACAAGCGTGGCATGTCAACTACGCCGGCTGAGCTCCTCATGGCCATGCAGACCGATAAAGCCTTTCGGATACCGGCAGTCCGCCTCGCTGAGAGCCACTCCCGCCGCCACCAGCCGACCTATGCCTACCTGTTCACCTGGAAGTCACCAGCAATGGGAGGCTTGCTCGGCGCCTGCCATGCCATTGAGCTTGGCTTCGTCTTCGGTACCTACGAGGCGAGGTTCTCCGGTACCGGGCCAGCCGCCGATGCCCTGGCCGGAAAGACGCAGGATGCCTGGCTGGCTTTTGCCCGCACCGGCAACCCGAGCACCAAAAGCCTCGGGAAGTGGCCGCAGTATGGCGCCAACCGTGAGACCATGTTCCTGGGTGCGGAGTGCCAGGTGGTAAAAGACCCCTTCGCCGAGGAGCGCCGGGCCTGGGAAGCCATCCCGGATACAGTCCTCGGCGTGCTCTAGACCCGGTGGCAATCCCTCAAGAAAGGAACAGACCTAACGGCCGGCCAATAGGTCTGACCGTGAGCGATGGTTCTTGATGGCTGTGTCCGGCGTCACTGACTACTTCTTCCGGACCGGAAACCTGACTTCCGTCAGGAGCTCAGCGGGTGGCGTCTCCTGGGGGTTGCTGAGGTAGACCTCTTCACTGGGCCCAACGACCTCATATCCGTTTTCGGCAATCCAGCGACCCAGTTGCTCGTAGGTCTGAACAACTCCGTCAAATGGCCCCTTGTGCATGGTGGCCGCTACTCGCACTCTCTCGAGCCGCTTCACTCCCAGGCCTTGCTTATCAGGGCCAGCGGGAGAGACGGTGCCGGCGATGGGACTGCGTAACTCCCACAACAACTGGTCCTCCGGAACCTGCCCCGGGGCATTGAAGTAGAGGCCTGATGGCGGTCCGGCCGGTATATAGCCCTTCTGGCCAATCCAGGCGTAAAGCTTGCCGAAAGCCTCACCCATCTGACTGAATGGGCCCTTCATGCTGATGAAAGCCACCGTCGTCGGCGTGACTTCTTTCACCGTCACCTGAATGGAAGGTGTCATCTTTGCCTCCTTGTGCACTAAGTCTGACGAACTCGATTAGACCAGTATTGTATCAACACTCGTCGGAGTAAATCAATCATTCAGCGTCGCCGGGGGTGTTTAAGAGTCCCGACTAGTCGGGACTCTTTTTAATTTCCTCCCCCTCTCCCCGATATATCGGGAGAGGGGGATAAAGGGGGTGAGGTTAGTGATAATAAGCGATAGTCTATTTGAGAGCCTTCTCTGGGCTGTGCTATGATGGTTTGAGTGCCTATGGAGATTAATATTGTCGTTGATAAAGGCTTCGGGAAGCAGGTCAAACGAGACTGGCTGAGGAGGGTGGCCGAGAAAGTCCTGACGGCTGAGAGCGCTGACGCCGCCGCCGAGGTCGGTCTGATGATTACCGGGCAGGAAAGAGTACACGAGCTGAATCGTCAGTATCTGGGCGAAGACAGGCCAACAGATGTCCTGGCCTTCCCCATGCAACCCGCGCCGGAGACGGCCGAACGCCCTCCCTTTATCGCGCCTCCCGATGGCATAAAGCACCTCGGCGAGGTCATCATCTCCTACCCCCAGGCAGTGATTCAGGCGGCCGAACACCAGCACCCGGTAAAGAAAGAGATAGCCCTGCTCGTTATCCACGGTATTCTCCACCTCCTGGGCTATGACCACGATGTTCCAGAAGCCGAACGCCAGATGAGAGCCAGGGAAGCACAAATCCTGAGACTGATTGAAGGAGAACTAGAATGAAAGTCCTGGGCATCGCCGGCAGTCCCCGGCGGGGTGGCAATACCGACCTTCTGCTGGCCGAATTCATGAAGGGCGCCGCCAGCCGGGGGGCTGAGGTCAAGACCATCGTCCTGAATAGCCTCAAGATTAGCCCCTGCCAGCACTGCGATGCCTGCCTGAAAACAGGCCTCTGCAAGATTAAGGACGATATGCAGACGATTTATCCCGAACTGGAGCAGGCTGATATCATTGTGCTGGCCTCGCCCCTCCACTTCATGGGCGTAACGGCCCAGATGAAAGGGATGATTGACCGTTGCCAGGCGCTGTGGGCCAGGAAATATGTGCTTAAAGTGCCCCCACTGGGCGACCGGCGGGAGAGAAAAGGGTTCTTTATCTCGGTCGGGGGCCGCCGCATACCCAACCTCTTTGAACCGACGCTGGTTATGATAAAGTCCTTCTTCCACATCCTGGATGTGACCTACGCCGGTGAGTTGCTCTTTAAAGGGATAGACGAAAAGGGCGCTATTGCCAGGCACCCGGATGCTCTGAAGCAAGCTTTCCTGGCCGGAGAGAAGCTGGTGGCAGAAATGTTGACCCAATAATCAGCTAGGCCGAATTGGCGTGGCCGTCCGGCGCAGACTCTGCCAGAGCATGAAAATAACCACACCTATTATGGCCGCCAGAATCAGGTAGAAGGGAAACCCCAGGCCAGCCGCTCTCCCGTGAGCCACCTCAATAGTGACATAGACCAGATAAATAGAAAGACCCTGAAAGAGCGTCTTCATCACAAAAAGGCAGCGATTCAGAAAGATAAGCAGCTTCTCCGCCTGGGCATCGGTCAGATTCTCCAACCTTTTCTTGGGCAGATTGATGTACCGCTTGGGATTCTTGACCAGCGCCAGCCAGATATTGAAGGCGGTCAAGAGAAGATACATGAAGGCGCTGAACCCCGGGAAGGAAAAAATCGACTGCCTACTTCCCCACTCATCGGGGAGGCCCTGGGCATTGAAATGCGTGGGGATAGTATCGGGCAGGGAAGCGTAGTTGGCCCAGGCCAGATAGAAAGTTATTAACAGCAGGAAAAGCGGGATTAACTCTAGATAGAGTGGGTAGCTTTTACTGAACTTCTGCCACATGGAAGTCGTCTGAGCCCCCACCGTTATTTTTGCCGGGCCGCGCCGATTAACTCGCGAATATCCTTTACCCCCTCTTTTCCCGTATATTCCTCCATCCCTTCCAGGACATCAAGGGAGGCCCGAGGGTTGGCAAAATTGGCCGTGCCCACCTGGATGGCCGTGGCTCCGGCCATGATGAATTCCAGCGCGTCCTTAGCCGTGACGATGCCGCCGCAGCCAATAACGGGCAAATCCACGGCGCCCGCCACCTGATATACCATGTAGAGGGCCACCGGTTTGATGGCTGGCCCGGATAGTCCCCCAGTAATATTGCCCAGTACTGGCCGCCGTTTGTTTATATCTATCGCCATGCCTTTCAGGGTGTTAATCAGGGATATGGCGTCAGCGCCAGCCTCAGCCACGGCCACGGCTACTTTGACAATGTCACTGGTATTTGGCGTCAGTTTAACCAGTAGCGGCAAGGAGGTCGCTTTTCTGACGGCCGCCGTCACCACTGCCGCCGCCTTCGGCTTGACACCGAACTCCGCCCCACCGGCTTTGACATTGGGGCAACTGATATTGACCTCCAGACCACTGACCCCGGGCACCCCGTCAAGCTGTTTGGCCAGCCGGACATAATCGTCAACCTTTTCCCCGGCGATATTCACGATAACCGGCACCCGCCACCTGGCCCAGATTGGCGCTTTCTCCTTGATTAGCGCCTTCACCCCAATATTCTGCCATCCGATGGAATTGAGCAAGCCGCTGGCCGTCTCAAACAATCTGGGCTGGGGATTGCCGTCCCTGGCTTCGAGGGTAGTCCCCTTACAGATAATGGCGCCCAGCCTCTGAATATCAAACAGGTCGCTATACTCCGTACCGTAGCCAAAGGTGCCGGAGGCCGTCATCACCGGATTAGCCAGTAGCAACCCCTTGGCGTGTTTCGGAGCTATCTGGACCGAGAGATTCATATCAATTCCTCACGACAGTTCAATCTCGTTGCCAGCATTGTTAAAGAAGAAGTTTTCGCCAAACTCCATCGCCATTATGGCCGCCGCCGGCAGACCAGTGCAGTGTGAGATACCAATTCGGCCGACACCTAGCTCTTTAAGCGCCGCGATGGTCCGCCAGATTCGCGTCTTCGCTGGCGCCAATCAAATGAGAACCGCCAATGACCAGGCGTATCTCTTTAACTCCGGTAAGCTTCTGCGCGTGATATAGGGTATTAATCATGCCCCGGTGAGCACAGCCGAGAACCACCACCAACCCCGCCCCGGTATTGATGATTATCGCCTGGTCATCCAGGAGTTCGTCCGGTTTAAAGTCAGCGCCATCTTTGACGAAAAGTTGCGGGTCTATCGCTTCAAAATCGGTGACCATCGGGACTTCACCGGTGGTCATGATGTTATCAGCTAGCCTTACCGGCTCCCGGCTCAGGTTGAAGCGAGCCCCCAGACTCTCCAAATCCGCTCGCTGAAAGGGGATGCCGATGTATCTATCGGCCCGACCGCGGCGGCGGTTATACTTGGCCGCCCACATATCCGGGTGGGCGACTATTTCCACACTTTTCCGCATCTTCTGGAGAACCTGGCGCAAGCCGCCGGTATGGTCGCCGTGGCCGTGACTCAAGACAATCTTATCAACCTTACTTAAGTCCACACCGAGAATATCAGCATTATAACTAGCGGACAGACTCTGACTGGTATCAAGCAGTATGCTGGTGGTATCGGTTTCTATCAGAATGCTCAGCCCCAATTCGGCCAGCACGATGCCGGCGCCGGCCGTATTCTCGCTCAGGGTGGTTAGCTTTAGCTTCATATTCGACACCCCTAAAGTAAGATTATAGTTTATACCCGTTGGGGTGGCAACTTCCGCCGCACGAACAGGAGTGGAAACACGATATCACTGGTGCAACAGGGAACCCAGACGGCAACGAACAAAAGGAGAAAAATAACAGGAAGCAGGGTAATGCAATACTCTACGGCAACTATGCTGGAATTACACCGGCTTGCTCTACATTGCCTCATAGTTCGATTCCGAATATCGGAGCCAGTACAAGGAAGAGACCAAAGGCCATCATTAGAATAGCGCTAATCTTGGGAACAAAGCTCTCATATTTGGTCTTGCTGATGGCACCAGCTATGCCTCCCATGATTAAACCAAGAGGGATTAGACCTATCGTTGTGCCCAAACCGAAAACGAAAACGGTGGCCGTACCACGCCATATATCACCAAGAGAGGCAGCCCACAACAGCATAGCAGCTTCGATTGGGCAGGGTGGTAACCCTCGGATTATACCAAAACCAAGAATGCCGTACCAAGAGAGTAGTTTTGGGTTAGGGGAGACCACAGTTTTACCGTGATGATGGCCGATGTGGGTCAATTCCTTACCCATAAACATAAGAAGGCCGAAGATTAAAGTAATCGCCCCCGCTATCAGCTCAAGAGGAGTCTTTAGAACATGAAACCAAGTTACGCCAATATATGAAAGAACAAATGCCATGATGGTATCTGCCAGAGCCATCCCCAGACCATACAGTATTACCAGTCCAACAGCCTGAGCTAATTTTTTAGTAGCCCAGAAAACAAATAAAGAAACGATTGCCTTATCTTCACACGGCTCCAGGGTATGTGCCAGGCCCACTATGAAGGCGGCTGTCAGGCTTAAATTCGCTAAATCCATTGTTCAAAAGACGCCCACAACCAAGCTATTTAGTAATAGCAAACTGAAACAGGCGAAGCTTACCTCAGTACCGATTCGCTTGAGCATCTTTCCTCCTAGCTAATTGAGAATCGCTCTCATTAACAAGTCAAAAAATAAACTACTAGACTACTTCTTTTTTCTGGCAAACCGGACAAACCCCGAAAAACTCCAGCAGGTGGCCATCAATTCTGAAGCCACTCTGTTTGGAGAGACTTTGCTCCAGTTCGCCCAGGTGGTGCTGAGTGAAATCAACCACTGTGCCGCAGTCGGAGCAAATCAGGTGGTGATGGTGCTCGGGGAGACTGGTAGTGTAGCTGCGGCAGATACCGCCGCCGTGTAGCTCGCAGATTAGCCCCAGCTCCGCCAGTATCTCCAGGGTGCGATAGATTGTTACCAGTCCGATGTTCGGGTACTCCTGTTGCACCTTGGCATGTATGTTGGCCGGGGTAAGGCTGTCCTGGCTGGAGGTAATGGCCTGTACCACGGCCAATCGCTGGGGCGTCAGCTTGTAACCGTGCCGCCGTAAAGTAGCTGTTACCTTTCTTTCACTAAGTCTCATCTCAAGCTGTAGATGAAAAAGATTTTCAATTACAATATACAGAAACTGGCCACCGCTGTCAAGATAAGAACCGGGTTCTTGGCGGCTCTTCACCGCCTGAAGAGAGAGCGTGATTTGAGCTTGATAAAAGTGGCGAAATAGAGTAAATTGATAAATGAAAGCTATGATATATTTTGGTACTTCCGGCTTTAGCTATGACGACTGGGTGGGCAATTTCTACCCGGCAGGCATACCCAGGCACCAATGGCTGGCCTATTATGCCCGCGAGTTTAATACCTGTGAAATAAACTCCACCTTTTATGCCCTGCCCAAAGCGGCCAACATCAAAGCCATGGTCCAGAAAACCGGCGAGGGCTTTCTTTTCTCTGTCAAAGCCAACCAGGAAATGACTCACCTTCGGGAAGACAATGCTGAAGTTTTCCAAGCTTTTCGCCAGGTAATAGAACCAGTTATTGCCGCCGGGAAGCTCGGCTGCATTCTGGCCCAGTTCCCTTATAGTTTCCGGCTCACCCGTGAGAACTGGGACTACCTCAAGCTGTTGAAGGAGCGGATGGGAGATTTGCCAGTCGTCGTTGAATTCCGTAATGCCCAGTGGCTGAGGGACGAGGTATTCGGCTGGCTCCGGCACCTGGAACTGGGTTTCTGCTGTGTTGATGAACCGCCATTGCCCAATCTTCTGCCCCCGCTGGCTGAGGCCACCAGCGCCGTCGGCTATGTGCGTTTTCACGGTCGTAACAGCACCAAATGGTGGAAACACGAGCAGGCTTACGAGCGGTACGACTACACCTACAACGCGCAGGAACTGAGCGAGTGGTTGCCGAAAATTAAGAAACTGGATAGAATGTCGGACAGGACCTTCGTTTTTGCCAACAATCACTGGCATGGGCAGGCGGTCGATACCATCCGCCAACTTCGGGTAATGTTTGATTAAATCTGACCCTCGCTATTGCTCTCTGGGCAACACTCAGGTATAATGATTTATCTGTCAGCATCTAAATGGGGAAAGTCGGCAGCAACCCCGCTTGACAGGTAGGCGGGAGGTAGAAGACAGTGGCCATTGACCTTGATAAAATTCGTTCTCGATTGAAGAGTGAGCGGAAGCGCTTGCAGACCGAACTGAAGCAATTTCAGGCCAGCGCCCAACCCGCTGAGGTGAGGCGCGAGGGTAGTCCTTTCGGCAAACGGGAGGAAGAGGCTACCGAGAGCTTCGAACTGGAAAAGCGGTTGGCTCTGGAAAAACAGATAAAAGAGAAGCTGAACGAGGTTGAGCACGCTTTAGACAAGTTTGCCCAAGGCACCTATGGCCTGTGCGATATTTGTGGCCAACCCATCGACCCCGCCCGCCTGGAAGCCCTGCCTGAGGCGAATCTGTGCCTGAGTTGTAAAGCGAGGGGTGCCCGGAGCCGACCCCCCGCAGCGTAGGTGGCCCGTGGTGGTCTTCTTCCTCACTGCCCCGCTGGTGGTGATAGCCGACCAGCTTACCAAGCTCGGGATAAGGACTTTCCCTGAAGGACAGCCAGTTTTCCAGGTGGGGTTTTTCCAAATCGTCCATATCCAGAACACCGGCGCCGCTTTCGGCCTGTTTCAGGGTCAATCCCTGGCCTTAACTATTGTGGACTTCGTCAGCGTGGCCATCATCCTGGTGTTAGTCCTCCGCTTTTCACACCGCTTACCCATTCTGGAGAACATGGTGACCCGTATTGCTCTGGCTTTAGTTATGGGCGGCACGGTGGGCAACCTCATCGACCGCCTGAACCCGAACCTTGAGGGGGTGACCGATTTCATCAGCCTCGGCATCTGGCCATCCTTTAACCTGGCCGATTCCGCGATAACAGTGGGGATTATCCTGCTGGCCTATTCCCTCATCTTTCTGACCAGAGTCGAGAAAGGCTAAAACGAATATGGGCGCTCATTCTGTTTGGGCAACTTTCCTTCTTCAGCACGAAGTATTTAAGAGGGGGCTGGCACTCTTCGGAAGGTGAGTGCCTAAGAGAGGCTTCGCCTCTCTTCTAAATTCGTCCCCCCTCTCCTTTCCAAGGAGAGGGGGGACACAGGGGGGTGAGGTTAGCCACTTGCTAAACAATGCCAGGACATACAATCTGGTCGTAGACGAGCCAGGGGCTCGTCTGGACAAGTTTGTGAGTGAAAGACGCCCGGAACTCTCCCGAACCCAGGCCCAGAAGCTCATTGCCGATGGCCACATTACGGTCAACGGCCGTCCGGCCAGGCCAGGGCTTAAACTAGCCGCAGGCGATAGAATCACGATTGAACTCCCGCCCCCACCGCCCAGCTCACTTTCACCCGAGGCAATCCCATTAAAGATTGTCTACGAGGATGACGACCTCCTGGTTATCGACAAACCGGCCGGGCTGACGGTGCACCCCGCCCCCGGTCACCCCAACCATACCCTGGTGAATGCCATTCTGTCCCATCTGTCTGAGCTGCCTGAAACCGATGATTGGCGCCGACCGGGTATTGTGCACCGGTTGGACAAAGATACTTCCGGCCTGATGCTGGTCGCCAAAAATAGCGCCGCTCATCGGAATCTGACCGAGCAGTTCCGGTCTCGCTCCGTGGTCAAGAGCTATCTGGTACTGGTTCAAGGGCGCCTGACTCCGCCCGACGGCATTATTGAGGCACCGATTGGTCGTGACCGAGGGCGCCGGGAGCGCATGGCAGTAGTGGCCGCCGGCCACGGTCGGGAAGCCCGGACTCATTATCATGTGGTCAGGTATATCGGCCACTACACCCTGCTTGAGGTCAGACCCGAGACCGGCCGTACCCACCAGATACGGGTGCACCTGGCCGCCATTGGCTATCCCGTGGTTGGGGATGCCGTCTACGGGGTGAAGTCAATTCATCTCTCTCGCCAGTTCCTTCACGCCGCCCGACTCGGCTTTTATCTGCCCGCTACCGGTGAATTTGTGGAGTTCCAGGCCGACCTCCCACCAGACTTAACGCAGGCGCTCAAGGAAATCGGCTAGACTTGCCTTCCCCCCGCTTTTTTGCTAAATTAGATATGGTCCACGGGGCTGTAGCTCAATTGGGAGAGCGCTTGAATGGCATTCAAGAGGTAGGGGGTTCGAATCCCCCCAGCTCCACTTGAGGGT
>CAVSBN010000009.1:0-198409 GCA_963726225.1 uncultured Chloroflexia bacterium | reverse complement strand
AACCGTTCGCAGGAATGCAGGAAACATTATGGCTAAATGTTCATTGTTACTACTGAGAAGTCAACGCTTCTAGGGATGACGGACTGTTGGCCACAACACAAATCGGCCTATTATTAGGGTCATTGGAAGACATAGGTTGTCCCAACGGCGTTAAGGATGAACTGCTCAGGCATCTCCTTGGCAAATTGATTAATAGCCTTCCACCCGGTGCAATGCATGGGCACGACAAAATCTGGGCTTATCTTTTTCATCTCTTTAATGGTTGCTCCTATGATTGGCTCAAAAAGCCTGCCGCTGAGATGAAACCCACCTAAGATTGCATGAACCTTGTCGGTTCCGGCGACCTTCTGCGCATGCTTGACCGTATTGATGATGCCAGCATGAGAACACCCACCAACGACTACTAGTCCCCTACCCCTCACCTTGACTGCTACCCCCTGGTCATGATGAAACGGGTCCACAATCCATTCTCCATCAATTTTGGCTTCAGCCCAAGGAAAACCTTTCTCAAAATCGGTTACTCGCTCAACATCTCCAGTGACCAGGACAAGGTCCGAGGCCAATGTGGAAGCCCCTTTCTCTTTGTGAAGCACTACCCCGGTTTGCTTCAGTGCCACTTCAGCTAGCCTGGGAAAATACACCGGGCGCTCCCAAATGGGGGCGTTGATACGAGACTCAAGAAAAGCGTCTGGATGGAGGGTAAGGGATATTCCTCTCTTGGCCCTTTCTAGAAATGCTGCGAGGCCACCAAAATGGTCGTAATGGCCATGGCTCAGAGCCATAGACTCAATTTTACCGAGGTTTATTTCCATAGTGTTTATGTTGTGAAGAAAGCAGGTGGGTGATATACCCGCGTCCAGTAGGACCCAGTGCTCTTCCGAACCGGCATATGCCTTGAGAAGGCACGATAACCCGTGTTCCGCCAGGAGTGTATTCGGCGGAGTAATCCGTGCTCTCGTGGCCATCGCAGTATCCTCCAACAGCGCATCAGCGTAATTGTCCACCAGAACTGTGACTTCCAGTTTGTCTGCTTCTCGCAAATTCACTTTACTCATTGCTTGGTACCTCCTGGCGAGTTAATTTCAGTTACTATTGTAGCTTCATTATGGCTCTGTGCAGAACGCGGCATAGTCTAGTGATGCCTCCTCAACGGCTTTTACATTACAACCTTCATGCACAAGCTGACTTCATCGGTATTGAATAGCAGACAGTGTGGGGGACTTTATCAGGAATGCCCTCAGCTGCGCCACAGTCTATCACCGCCGAGCGGGGGAGGTCAAGCCCTGCCGGATTGCACTTTATGACGTTTTGTTACCTATCCCGGGTTAATAGCATCTCCCTCTGGATTGTAGTAACTACACGTATATTGATTGGCGGTGTATCATTTCATTGAGCTTATGGGAGACCTCTAGTAACTACAAGGGGACAAAGTACCTCTACGGAATGATTGGGTGCTCCCGCTTTATGACCTCTGATAAGTAATGCGGTGGCTCGAGTGTTTGAGACCTCTGATTTCGGCGTGTATGGTGGCATAGCGGGGACGTCCCGAAGCTCAAAATTTCATTAGCAGCAGGAGGTTAAAGTGGCCAAGTATCACGTAGGAGTAGACGTAGGTAAGACTAAACACAAGGCTTGCATTCGTAACCTTTGCCGGGATTCCTATTCTGAGGTGTTCTCCTTCTCTGCCGACCGCCAGGGATTTGATAAATTCCTGATTACCCTGGAAAAGGTCTCACCCGAGAAGAGTGAGTTTCTTGTCGGTGTTGAAGCCAGCGGCAACTATGCAGCCACCCTAGCTTATTTCTTGCTCTCTAAAGGCTATATGGTCGTAGAACTCAATCCCTACCGGGCGAGCCAGTTCCGTAAAGCCGAAGGAAAGAAAGCTAAGACCGACAGAGTCGATGCTCATTCGCTGGCAGGCTTGCTGTCTCTGGAAAACCACAAGCCGCTGTCCATACCCGACCCGGTAATAGATAATCTGAGGGAGCTTACTCGCTTTCGAGCTGACCTGGTTAAGGACCGCACAAGCTTAGTGAATCAACTCCAGAATTGCCTTACCTCTCTGTTCCCTGAGTTCACTGCGCTGTTTGGCGAGATTCAGTCTGCCGCCTGCCTAGCTCTTCTTATTTCTTACCCCGGACCACAATATATCCTTAACGCCGGGGAGAAGGCGGTAACACAGTCCCTATTTACAGCTAGTCGTGGTCGGAGGGGAGAAGTGATGGCAAAGAAGCTGGTCGTGGCAGCCCGGACCACCGTAGGTATTGCCCAGAAGCAACCGGCGCTGGGCATTAGGGTCAGCATCCTCGGCGAAAGAATCCTGGCTCTTAGTGCGGCTATCGGGAAGGTAAAAAATGAAATAGAGACGCTCTTCAGTAAGCTACCATACAAGGTGGAAGACTTTCCTGTGGGCAGTGTCATAGCTCTGGCTACCATTGTCGCTGAGATTGGGGACATCAATCACTTTTCTACGGTAAAGCAATTCTTGTCTCATTTTGGTTGGTGCCCGCGAACCTTTCAGTCGGGTGGCTACACCTTAGAACATCCACGAATGAGCCACGCTGGCAATGGCTATGTTAGGCGAATCATCTGGATGCTCTCCATATCTGCAATAAGAATTGTCCCTAGATACCGTGCCTATTTCCATCGCCGTGTCGAAGCGGGAAAGACTAAAATGGACACCATTGTAGCCGTGGGGCGTAAACTACTCTCTGCGTTCTACGCCATTCTGAAACGAGGCGTACCCTACGACCCTGATTGGGAGGTAAACGGCCGCCATTCAGCCCTGGCAAGGAGTTGACATCAACATAGTAATCATTCCGCACGCCCAGAGATTGATTCACTATTCTGGTGCACAAGTTGGCTTAAGGTTAAGCGTACTCGGTGTGTCTGAGAAGGAAGAGCCTCGTCTCAATACCTCACATTGCTATGCAATCTCTTTGAAGCGCGCGCAGGGGGTATTCGCCCCCCTCGGTTCTTGGAGGGGAGGAACCCAACCCAAAGATAGGCGCCTCGTTACGAGAACCAGAGAAAGCGCCTGAGCATTCTGGCGTTTGACCGCCGGCATACAAAGTCATAATATACGGTTACTTTATACTGGAGGGCTGGCATGGAAAAGCAGGAAGCACGCGAGTTAAAGCTTGAGTCAATCGACCAGATCGGCATTGTTGTTCGCGACATCGATAAGGTAATCGAATCGTGGTCAAAGCTTCTCGGGATCGGTCCCTGGAATTCTACGGAGATGGAGACCACCGATAGGGCAGGCAGGAAAGCCAAAACAAGGCTCGCCTTTGCGAACATAGGCCCGCTTCAGATCGAACTGATCCAATCGGTGGAAGGCCGGACATTCTATGCCGACTTCTTGGAAAAACACGGTGAGGGCGTCCATCACCTCGGCATTCGTGTGGACGACGTTGATGCCGAGACGGCGAATCTGGCCAAGAAGGGCGTGAAAGTCCTTTTCGGCAGACCAGGAAGGTTCGCTTACCTGGACACCGGAAGCCCGGGTGGGGTCATGTACGAGCTGATCCAGAGGCCGAGAGAGACGGCGTAAACCCGTGTCATCCAAGAAAGGTCTGGGCAACTTTTGAAGCGCTATGAATATCCTTTGATTTTCGAGGCAGATTCGATACCATACTTCAGGGCGGGAATGTGCAGCTTGGGACGCAATTGCTTGCTTCGTGCAATTACTCACCACGATACAAAATCTGATTGAACATTCCTGACTTTTGTTCAACTCTGCTCTATGCTAGGCACCTCAGCGGTTAGATTGCGCATTGCACAGGCATGCCAATAGTTGTGCGTCGAGCACAATGGCTTCTGGCCTTTACTTGAGAACAGGCATTCCTGCGCCGGGACTCCGACGCAACCTAGCTGGACGAGAGGCTCCCGATTATTTGGAACCTCACGGGGCAAATTTTCCCCCGGTAGGTCCTAAACAGAGAAGACCTGAGGTTAATGTGATGTATACCTTAAGCAGTGCCCAGTATTTCGGCAGCCTTGGCGACATTGCGTGGCTTAACCCAAAGGATGGCTCCGTAACGCCTTCGTCCAGCGGCGATGGCATTCATGGCTACGACGTTCAGCCGGGCTTGCCCCAACTTGCTCACTATATCTGCAACAACACCTACCCGGTCGTCTCCCTGGATGAGGAAGGCGGTCTTGGGCCCAACGAGCTTGATGCCTGCTTTGCGCGCTGCCGCAAGGAAGGCACGTCCGTTGGAGGGCACGAAGTCAAGCTGAGCGCGGCCCCTAGTCGTTGGGAAACCGTTGTAAGCGATCAGATTGACACGGGCCGCCTTGAGTGCATTGAGAACCTTTGCACCTGCTCCGGGACGATCAGGAACCTCTGTATAGTAATACTCAATACGCCGCACGTCCGTCATGTTGTACACCTCCTTTCAAAGTATGTCAGGATTCCGGGCCCCACCCCGATGAATAATAAATTTGACCAAGGCCTGTCTCTACGTCCGCTTTGTCCTTTTGCTGCTGTGATTATACCATATCGTCAAGGGTATACCCATCCCCTTTGTCCGTGCGTTTCGGTCACAGCTACGGCTACCCCACAGCCGAAGAGCTGTGGGAGTTCCAGAACTGGATGACCAAAGTGGACAAGACGTATACCCTAAGCAACAAAGGGATGGAAGTCACCATCGACTGGAAGGGACGGCTGCCCTATCCCGAGGGCGACCGCGATACCGATGAGAGGACCGTGAACGGGAAGTAGGTTTGAGAGATACATGGCTGCAACATAGCGGAAGATGCCAAGTAGGGCTAGCGATTCCACTTGGATCGCTAGCCCATTTTATTGAGTCGGGCGACCTTCGCGGCCTATGGCCGGAATGATTGTGCGTATTAGTGTTTTACCAAAAACCTCTTGGGGTAGATGGTCGGTCGGTTTGGCTGTAGCTTACATTCTGTTTTTCGTGTTGTCTGAAGTCTTGACTGGTTTTGAAGTGCTCAGTCCCGGCAGAAGAAAAGGTGCTGCGAGAGCAATTTTTTTCATAGCTTCTCCTTATAGCTAGCCTCGCTTTTAGTCCATACTTGAAGCCTGGTTCGGAACTGCACCCTTAGCCAGTAGTGACCTCAACTTGGAGCAACGGTCGCCTCTCCTTTTCGCGACCATCGTAAATGCCCTGGGAACATCCGCTAACAAGGACTCTGATTGCTTAGCCGCTTCGTAATAGAATCCTATGATTCTATTCTCCATGGCCAGTGCTTGGTTTAAGGCCTCAGAATAGCTGGCATCTTCTTTCAGTTCTCTCTCAAAAGCATACTCATCGGGGCTCATCTTAAAGGAGAAACAACCCTCAAGGGCATCGGTGATGACCCCATAATACGCCCTCTCAACCTGCACTATATTTCTCTTGTTTTCCCTGGCCAAGGCTAGCCAGGTTTCCCTATCTTGTGGATATTGCTGTGCCAAACCCTCATAAAGTTTAATGCCATCCTCCTCTAGTTTCCGGGCAAAACTGATGACCGCTGAAGCTGTATTCAGTCCCATACTATAACCACCTTTGGATGATAACTTTACTTTCGGTGAAAAAACGAACGGCGTCTCTACCCTGCCCGTGTAAGACCCCAAAGAAGGAGTCCTTCATGCCGCCGAATGGGAAGAAGGCCATTGGTGCCACTATGCCGATATTTATGCCAACATTGCCAGACTCAACCCGGTACTGAAATTCCCTGGCTGATTTACCACTTGAAGTGAAGATGGCATCGCCATTGCCATAGGAGCTGGCTGTTACATATCTCTATTGCCTCATCAAGGTCTCTGGCCCTCATGACGCTGGCAACGGGTCCGAAGATTTCTTCTTTGGCAATTGTCATGTCTGGAGTAACGCCATCGAAAACAGTCGGACCAAGGAAACAGGTATCCGGATAGTTCCCGGTAATCTTTGGTTTTCTGCCGTCAAGAACGAGTTTTGCTCCCTCTTCTATACCCTTCTCTATGTATCCCAGGACTCTCTGTTTGCCGTCGGCTGATTGCATAGGTCCCATCTGGGTTGACTCATCAAGGCCATAACCAACCGTTATTCTTGATGCCGCCTCAACAAACGCATTCAGGAACTTTCTGTAGAAGGCATCATCCTTACCAACAATAATAAGGTTGGCCCCGGACAAGCATCGCTGACCGGCATTGCCGAAGAAAGAAGTCATAAGAGCGGCTATGGTTCTTTCAACATCACAATCAGGCATGACGACCATAAAGTTTTTCGCCCCGCATTGGGCAATCACCCTCTTGCCGGTCTCACCGCACTTTCTATATACAGTGTCTCGCCCTACCGGAGTAGAGCCAACAAAGGTTACCCCTTTAATGTCCGGGTGTTCCAGGAGATTCAAAGAGACATCAGCCCCGCCATTAACCACATTGTAGACGCCAGGTGGGATACCAGCCTCTTCCATCAGCTCAGCCAGCTTTACTTGACTGATAGGGTCTCTGGGTGAAGGCTTGACAACGAAGGTGTTGCCAGTAGCCAAAGCGAATGGAGAAAACCACAGTGGCACCATGAATGGGAAGTTGAAAGGGGCAATGTGGCAGAAGACGCCTAAAGGTTGGTAAATGAGATACTCATCTATACCGCTGGCAATATCCTCCAGGTTATACCCCATCATCAGGGAGGGAATGCCGGTAGCCACCTCCACCATTTCAATGCCTCGTCTCGTTTCCCCTCTCGATTCGTCTATCGTCTTTCCATGCTCCATTGTCTGGATTCGACTAAGCTCTTCAAAATTCTCTTCCATTAGTTCCTTCAACCTGAAGAGACACCGTGCCCGGGCCAGCGGAGTCGTTCTTCTCCAATCGGGGAAGGCCTCTTTGGCAGCCTGTACCGCCGCATTTACTTCATCCCGGGTTGACATTAGAACTTTGGCTAGAAGCTTTTGGCTGGCAGGGTTAATAACATCCAAAACCTCGGCTGATTCAGACTTGACCCATTCTCCGTTTATATAGTTCTTCAGTGTCAATACTCCCTTTATCGGCTCCTCTAGAAGTGCCATACTATGCTCCTCCCATTTCTGAGGTGATTTGAGTCTTCTGCGCACATTGTAAGGTGACCGCTGTGCCGGCACACCCGGAAGTTCCAAGTGAGTAATGATAGCAAGCTCAACTTGACCTGCCCACCAATAGTTGTACCACTTCTTAAGTTAGAGCTGACGCCATCACAGCCTCCGGAGCAGGTGGTCGGTAGTTGAGTGAGCTGTGTGGTCGTACCAGATTGTACTCCTTTCGCCACTCATCAATCAATATCCTAGCAGCAAGTGTGGTAAATACCTCCCTGCAAAATTGAGATGCGCTTGATATCACAATTAATATCTGATATCTTGTATGCAACCACTAAATTGCGAGTTACGAGCAACATTTGTGTACACCGCAATCAATGCCGGGATAAGCCCAATCCCGATACATCGCCTCTGGGTTACGAAAATCAAGTAGTATAGCGAAAAGGCAAGCTTAAATAGCATCGGTAATTTCTTCAGCGTACCAGCGAACCTGTGCATCTTCCGAGATGGATGCGTCTGTGTGTCCAGAAGTAATGACGGGAGCAAAAGCTGGAGCTAGGGGGTGCACTTTAGAAGGAGGTGAAAAGTGGATAGTAAAAAGGAGGGGTTGATTGACATAGTTGGTAAGCGGGGTGTCCTGGATGGCACTGCGACACTGGAGGCCTATTCCCGGGATGAGAGCTTTGTCCCACCAATGAAGCCCTGGTTCGTGGTAAAGCCCAAGAATGTGCAGGAGGTCCAGAAGATTGTTGTTTGGGCTAATGAGACGAGAACGCCTCTTGTGCCAGTAAGCTCTGGCCCACCACGTTTTCGTGGTGACACCATCCCTACTGTGCCAGGTGCGGCTGTAATAGACCTCAGCAGAATGAACAAAATTATCAGAATTGACCGGAGAAATCGGATGGTGTTAATCGAGCCGGGAGTAACTTATACTCAGCTTCAGCCAGAATTAGCCAAGAGAGGCTTGAGACTCTCCACACCGCTATTACCTCGTCGCTCCAAATCAGTGATAGCCAGCCTGCTGGAGAGGGAGCCGACATTGGTTCCGAAGTACAACTACGCGCTACCGGAGCCATTGCGGTGTCTCGAGATAGTCTGGGGGAACGGTGAAGTTCTTAGAACCGGTGATTCAAGTAGCTATCCTACACTTGCACAACAATGGGAAATGGGATTGGCACAGACAGCTCCAACCGGTCCCGGTCAAACCGATTACCACAGGCTCGTTTCAGGAGCCCAGGGTAGTATGGGCATCGTGACCTGGGCATCACTGAAATGTGAGATATTACCTGAAGTTCATAAATTCCTCTTCATACCAGCCGCAAATCTTAAAGACCTGATTGACTGTGCCTACAGACTCCTGCGAGTCAGATTAGGTGATGAATTCCTGTTACTAAACAATTCCGATTTAGCATCTATCCTTGGGGAAAAGGCTGACGAAATCAGGACACTAAAGGAAAAGTTGCCACCGTGGGTTATTGTCATAGGAATTGCCGGACGTGATTTACTCCCTGAAGAAAAAGTTGATTTTCAGGAGAAGGACATCAGGGATATTGCTCAACAATTCGGCCTAAAGCTGGTGTCAGCAGTTCCCGGGGCAGGTGGCAGGCAGGTAATGGAAGCCATTCTCAACCCATCAAGAGAACCATACTGGAAACTCGGTTACAAGGGTGCTTGTCAAGATATCTTCTTCCTGACTACACTGGATAGGGCACCGGAATTCGTAGATACAATTCGCTCAGTCGCACACACCCTGAGATACCCAATCTCAGACATTGGTATTTACATTCAACCCCAGCATCAAGGCACAGTCTGTCATTGCGAGTTTAGTTTGCCTTTCAATCAAAAAAAGCAGGTAGAGGTTGTTAAGGTAAAGGAACTGTTTACCCAGGGTAGCGAGGTACTTATCAAGCAGGACGCCTACTTCTCACGACCTTATGGCATCTGGGCAGATATGGTATACAACAGGGATGCGTCTAACACAACTATGCTAAGGACTATAAAAGGGATATTTGACCCTAACCATGTGTTAAACCCGGGTAAGCTTTGCTTTTAGGCAGAAAACAAGAGAGGTGTAGAAAAATGGCATTAGAAGATTATCGGGCTGATTGTTTGAGCTGCAGTCGTTGCTCATACTGTAAATGGATTCCGTTTGACCACGTCAAGAGTGCGCGGTTCGCCCGGGCTTGCCCCAGCATAGAATTTGGCAGTTTTCAAGCCTATTCACTTGGTGGCAGACTAGCCGTTGGCTTGTCGCTCTTAGAGGGCAGGATTGACTATAACGACGCGCTGAAAGATATCGTTTGGAAATGCCAGATGGATGGGGCTCTGTGATGTCTCCGATAAGATTTGCCGCTATAACATAGGGGCCATGGAAGTGATGCGCGAAATGCGCTTCGATTGGTCGAGGATGGTCAGCCTCTCCCCCAGCATATGCCAGTTATTGATAATCTTCACAAAGAGGATAACATGATGATGAAGCCCAAGGCTGGACGGGGTAAATGGGCTGAAGGACTAAATGTAAAAGACCTTACCAAAGAAAAAGCCAGGTTGTCTTTCATGCTGGTTGCCGTTATAGCTATGATGAGGGATTGCAAAATATAGCCAGGACAGCGGTAACCCTGCTCAAGAATGCGGGTGTTGACATCGGTATCCTGGGCAAAAATGAATCATGCTGTGCTGGCCGTGTTTACGAGATGGGGTTACCGTGGAGAATTGGGCAAGTTTGCCGACGAAATATCAGAGGCATGGACCAATGCCGGAGTGAAAACAATAGTCACTCCTGCTCTGAATGCTACTATACCTTTAAGCGCCTTTATCCTGAGATAGGCTCGAAATTCGAGGTCGTCCATGCAGTGGAATATATTGACCGTCTTATCAAAGAGGGTAAGATAAAACTTACCAAGACTGTTCCTCTGACAGTTACATATCATGACCCCTGCCACCTGGGCAGGCTCGGCGAGCCGTATGTGCCATGGAAGGGTAAGAGAAAGAAAATATACGGACAGATACCAGTATGGGAACCTCGGAAGCCCAGATACATTGGAGCCTGGGGAGTATATGATGCCCCCGAGGAACGTTTTAAAGAGCATCTCCGGTTTGGAGTTAGTTGAGATGGAAAGAATCAGGGAGTATGCGTGGTGCTGTGGGGCTGGTGGCGGCGTAATGGAAGCTTACCCCGACTTTTCCATCTGGACTGCCGGCGAGAGGATTGCTGAGGCAAAGTCCACCGGGGCGGAAGCAATGGTAACTGCCTGCCCGTGGTGTGAACGGAACTTCATCGATACGGTCAAAACAAATAAGGAAAGATTAAAGGTCTATGACATCGTAGAGCTTGTCCAGCAGGCGATATAACAAAGGGGGTTCAGAAAATGTCATTATCCAGAGAAGCATACCGAGCCTTGGAGGATATAGTCGGACCAAAATATATTTCCGAAGAACCCGCCATAATGGATTCGTATTCCTACCAGTGGCTGGCTGAAACTGTTCGGCCTAACCAGAGCAAGTTTATGCCCAGGCCGGAGGCGGCATTGCTACCGGGTAGTGCTAAGGAAGTCCAGGCTATAGTCAAGACCTGCAACAAGTACAAGATAAAAATAAAACCCTATTCTACGGGCTGGTATTTCTACGGTGCACCCCGAACTGAAGGCGTAATCCAGATAGACCTGAGACGGATGGACCGCATCCTTGACATTGATGAGAAGAACATGTTCGCGGTGGTGGAACCATATGTAATAGCCTGTACACTTCAAGCGGAAGCGATGAAGGTAGGGTTAAATTGCACGGTGACTGGAGCTGGTGCCAGTTGCTCCACCCTGGCCGGTGCTACCTCTTATTTCGGAACCGGAGGAAGCGCTATCTATACGGGTGAGCTTAAGGAGTGTTTACTGGCCGTGGAATGGGTAATGCCTAATGGTGAATTCTTGAGAACCGGGGCTATTGGTTCCGGGATTGGTTGGTTCTGTGGCGAGGGGCCTGGTCCGAGTCTGAGAGGCATAGTGAGAGGTGCGTTTGGAGCCAGGGGTGGCTTGGGGGTATACACTAAGTGCGCCGTTAAACTATCTCCATGGCCCGGACCGACTCAATTCCCCGTTGAGGGTACAGTGCCGGCTTACCGGTCGCCATTACCCAAAAACTTCAGGGCATATACCTTAGCATTTCCAGATTGGGACCACTATTTTGAGGCTTATTACCGGATATATGATAGCGAAATAGGCTATTTTGCGCACCGGCAGTGGAGCATGCTTGGGACAGACCTGGGCCCAGCCTTCTGGATGTTATACCAGAACCCCAGGAAAACGCTTGATGACATTGAGGAGTTTGCCAAAAAGCCAGAAATAAAGAAACTCACTGAAGAGATGAGAAGAACCTTCCAGCTTGTGCTAGTGGGCATGAGTCCACGTGATATCAAATATCAGGAGAAGGTCTTAGACCTGATACTGGCCGAGACAAAGGGATGGAAGGTAAAGAAATGGTTAGAGCCGGAAATGGAGCAGTTTGCGCTTTTGTACCTGCTGAGACTGGGCAAAAAGAACCTGAATTTCGTTTATAACGGCGGATGGATTGGCAATTTCATGCAACCGGGTACCCCGGATTTCGTAAAGCAGTACCGGCAACTAGCCGAGGATGTGACGGAGCCTTATCAAGAGAAGGGCTTAATGGTGGACTGTGGCTCTGATTCCATGATGGGAACTGTCGGTTCCATCTGTGGGGGAGGTAACTGTGGGTTGGAGCAGTTTGGTTTTTACGATGTGGCTGATAAGGAATCCACTGCGGCAATAATAGACTGGATGGAAGAATGCCTGAAAGAAGAAGCAAAACATGGTGTCCCACCAGGCAAGGAAGGCATGTACCGTGCCGTGGGCAAAACACATGAACAGCTACAGGCAGATTTAGCCAAACAGCCGGCGATACATACCTGGCAGCGTAAAATTAAGCAAGCAGTTGACCCCAATAATCTCGGTGACCCGATGTATCCAACACTTGATGAAACAAAAAATAGGTGATGGAGGGTGCAGTATCATCCGGTAACAAGACGATGACTTGTGACCATACGGTCAAGTTTGGGGCTCACGGATAAGCTAAATGTTTTGGGATTGACCTCTCCATTGGTGATTCGGCTTTTGCTTTGAGCAAGTGATATAATGGGCTACATGGAAAGAAGGAAACCCTCGCTGGCGGAGTTATTCTCTCCTCGCGGGGTAGCTGTTGTCGGTGCTTCACCGACAGGGAATAGCGCGTTTGTTCGGGCCCTCCAAGAAGCTGGGTTCCCTGCTATCTATCCTGTTAACCCCAAGTATACTGAGTTACTCGGCCTGCCGTGTTATCCTAGCGTGCAGGCCATTCCCGGGGTAGTGGACCACGTTGTGGTCGGCATCCCCGCTGAGTCGGCTCTGGCACTATTGGACGACTGTGCTGCCAAGGGGGTCAAGTCGGTCCACTTCTTCACTGCCGGCTTTAGCGAGAGTGGCTACAAGGAACGCACTGAGCTAGAAAGTGCGATACTGGATAAGGCGAGGGCTGGTGGCTTTCGTATCATTGGTCCCAACTGCATGGGCCTATTCGTACCCAAGAGCCATATAGCCAGTTCGCTTGGACTCCCTCTGGAACCAGGGCCAATCGCCTTCATTTCTCAAAGTGGTGGCCATGCCCAGGACCTCCCGTTTTACGGTGGCCCAAGGGGATTGCGCTTCAGCAAGGTGGTCAGCTACGGAAATGCTTTGGATGTGGACGAGAGCGAGCTCTTAGATTACTTCTCGCAAGACCCAGAGACCGATATCATCGCCGCCTACATCGAGGGGGTAAAAGATGGGAGACGTTTTCTGGGTGCGCTCAAAGAAGCGGCAGCCCGAAAGCCGGTGGTCATCTATAAAGGTGGTATGACTGAGGCTGGCCAGCGGGCTGCCCACGGCCATACCGCCAGTCTTACCAGCTCAGTAGCTGTCTTTGATACCCTATGCCGACAGATGAAGACAATTCAGGTCAATGACACGGAGGAATTGACAGACGTGCTGGTGGCACTTCGCTTCACTAACCCTATCCCACGAGGCACGGGTGTTGCTGTAGTGGGCACAGGTGGTGGCCCCACCGTTCTGGCCGGTGACGAAATGGAAAAAGCGGGTCTCCACTTGCCGCGCCTTTCCCCGGAGGTGGAGGCAGAGTTGAGGCAGCTTTTGCCTATGGCTGGTAGTATCTTTGGTAACCCGCTTGATGCCAGTCTTTTTAGGTCTCGCGACGGTATCTCGGCAATCCTGCGTGTACTTGGCAAGCTTCCGGACATTCATATGTTCATCTACCATCTGGGATTTCACCCGGCTAGCCGTTGGGGCAGTGGCCGACTCCCTTCGCCCTTGCTGCAACCTGCCATCGATGCTTTCCTAGAGGCACGGCAGGCAACCGGTAAGCCTGTTCTGCTAGCATTGCGCCCCGCCGCAGACCTAAGTGGTATGAAGGACTTCCTTGCTACCCAGGAGGCATTCGTAAAAGCTGGGCTTCCTGTCTTCTATTCTCTGCGTCAGATGGCTAAGGCCGTGGCTTCCGTAGTAACCTGGAATCAGGCACGGCACAGCTAACAAACAGGCTTTGTTTGCCAGTCCACTGGTGCTAAACAGCTTGTCGGCAAAATGTCAGCAAACTTGGCACTCTATAAAAGATTACCAGCGAGACGGCTGATCCCTCGAAAGCAAGCTAATTTGGTTAAGTCACTTTCTGGTGTTTCGTTCAATGGCAATGGGGGTAAACAAGAAGATGAAAAATTCAATACGAGTCACGAAACTGAGAAAAGTCCAACCATCCTCATGTCTTCCTGCCCCAGCCTGTAAACGAACTGGTAACCTCGGTATACTTAGGTACCCAGACTACTCGGTGAGTTATTGATGAATAATAGAAGGCATGCTATTATTCGCATTACCAGGTATTTAGATAAAATCCATAAGTTAATTGAACAAGGAGGTGAGCATGGGTTATCTGGAAGAAATGGCTAAATATTATAAGACAGAGAAGCAGAAGGGCTTTACCCCCGATTTTCTCGAACTAAGTCAGATAGATAACTATGAATTCTGGGATGAGATAGAAATAGGCAAGGAGAGTGAAATACCAACAACATTTGAGGTGAAAGCGGAGGACCTGAAAGCCTACGCCGAAGGGGTTCCGGATGACAATCCCATTTTCTACGACGAGGAGTATGCCAAGAAATGTGGTCATGACGGGCTAGTCGCGCACCCTTTTTTCACCACCCAAATCAGGTTTTTTCTCTTGCGAGCAGGGGCTGGTAGCTGGCTTAGAACACCAGGAGCCAGGAACCCAGGGCAAATAATTGAGTACTACGACCCGATTCGAGTAGGTGATGTCCTCACCCTTAAGCTCACAAACTACGATAAGTGGATAAAAAGAGGTAAATACTATATGAGGGCTCTATCGGAACTGTACGACCAGTACGGAAACCTAAAAGTCAAATACTACGGAACCTTAATTTTGCCGAGGACCAAAGCTGACGTATTAAGATTTTTAAAGGGAGAGCATGCGCTGGAAGCGTAATTGCCACAAAGATTTTATGAGAAGGTCGGCAAGATAGTTAGGAGATGATGAAAATGGCAGGCAAATTAACTTTCGAGTCAATCAAATGCGGCGACATACTACCTGAAGTCAAACAGCACATAAGTCAAGAGGTTATCTGGCGCTTTGCCGTAGCTTCCCTCGATATGAATCCGGTTCACTGCGCTCCTGAGTGGTGCAAGACAGCCCAAGTGTTTGGCATACCAGATACTGTCCAGCATGGTCAGCAGACCCTTTCGCTCCTATCCAAGGCTATTACTAACTGGGCATATCCTTCGGGTGGTAGAATGAAGAGATTTGAGGCCAAACTCATAAAGCCTGTGGCCGTAGATTCTACCTGTACGTATGGTGGCGTAGTCAGCGAACTGCATCCCGTTGGCAAAGGAAAGGACTATGTAACTGTTGAATTGTGGGGTACTAATCAAAATGGCGAGACGGTAGCCGTTGGTACTGCGCAGGTTATCATACCCCAATAATCAGCCCGCCGACCCGCGCAAAAGCGATGAATATATCGCTAACAACGCGGCTAAAAAGAGCGATAATTTCAGACTGTTTTCAATACTAAGTAGAAAAGAAGGAAATAATTTTAATCGTCCATTAATCCTCTTTTCATCAACTTATCATCCTTAGATTATCATCGCTTTGCCATCCTGCTGCTGAAAGGCTCTATTTGAAGTTGACGCTGAAAATGTCAGGTGTTTTCCCTTGATTAAGAACAGTAGGCCGACCTAGGTAGGAGATTATAGGCATAGTCTTTTCGACAGAATGAAGTAGCTTTAACGTTCTTTTGTAGCAATACGGGGCAGAACAAAGGTAGAGTGAATTCATCCGATGGTGTGAGGTCACAATCCGTCAAAAAGTGTAATCCAGCAGGGCTTGACATACCTAGGCTACGGTCATAGACTGTGACTTGCAGGGAATGCATCATGAAGTTGAGTCTGCGGCATAACAGTTATTCTGGGCTAGCCACTGGTCCAAGACCGAATAACGATGATGCTGGCCGGAGAAGACTAAGGTTTCTAGATTCATTACCTTGGAAAGGAGATTGGTCTTATGAAGCTGTTTGAGCCACTAGTAGTTCGAGGCATGGTACTCAGGAACCGCATAGTGATGCCACCAATGCTGGTTGGAGTTGGCTATAGGGGCCAACGAGCCAGGTCTTATTACGGAGAGCGGGCTAGGGGTGGTGCTGCCGCCATCACTGTGGCTGGCACCTCGGTGGACCTGTTCGTGTCCGATGAAGCTTGGGGGCGGCCTGGGGGCGTGGCTGCCTTTGCTGAAGGGGCTCGCTTGCTCACCGAAACGGTGCACCAGGCTGGAGCCAAAATTGGAGTGCAGCTCTGGTATGGGAATCGTTTCCCCGCCGGAGCAGGCGAGGCAGATGGCCGTGGGGTAGCCGTAGCTCCCTCCCCCAGAGGAGAAATGCGGGCACTTACCATCTCAGAGATTGAGGAGATTATCTCAAGATTCGCCCGGGGAGCAGTCCAAGCCAAAGAAATCGGATTCGATTACGCTGAAGTCCACGGAGCCCACGGTTATCTCTTTTGCCAGTTCTTTTCCCCCGCCAATAACCATCGCACCGATAAGTATGGGGGGGACCTGGCCGGGCGCATGAGGTTGGGAATAGAGTGCGTTAGAGCCATGCGGCAGGCGGTGGGGGAGCACTACCCTCTATTTTTCCGCCTTGGCGCTTGGGAAGATAGACCTGATGGTATAACTATTGATGACAGCACAGAGTTTGCCGTAGAGCTGGAAAGGGCTGGGGTAGATGTCCTCGACATCTCCGTTGGCGCCACCACTCAGCCTGGCTCGGCGGTTGCAAGTGGCCCCGGACAGCCAGAAGGAACTTTGGTTCCATATGCGGCCGCCATAAAAAAGAAAGTAGGGGTGCCAGTGATAGCCGTGGGGCGCATCAAAACATCAGCATTCGCTGAGTCTGTCCTGGTCAATGGAAAGGCGGACCTTGTTGCTATTGGGCGTCAGCTCATCGCCGACCCATTCTGGCCCCAAAAGGTGGCGGGGGGTAAAGAAGATGAGATTGTGCCCTGCATAAGCTGTAATGTCTGCATGGATACCGGCCCAAGAGGCAGTGGGCTGAGGTGCTCGGTAAACGCCTCGGTTACGAAGGAGATGGAATACCAGATTAAGCCTGCGGAAAAGCCCAAGAAAGTCATAGTTGTCGGCGGAGGCCCCGCCGGGATGGAAGCCGCCAGGGTAGCGGCACGAAGGGGTCACCAAGTCACCCTATACGAGAAGAAAGACAAACTAGGCGGACAGCTTCTCGTAGCGAGTTTGGCTCCCTACAAGGATGAGATTGCCAACTTTACCCGCTACCTGACTAGCCAGCTAGATAAAGCTAGCGTCAAGGTAAAGCTGGGCACAGAGGCGACGGCTGGCTTGATTAAAAGAAGAAAGCCTGACGCGGTTATTATCGCCATGGGAGCTGCCCCTATAGTCCCGGGGGATATACCTGGGGTAGGAGGGAAAAACGTTATCGGTGCCCTAGATGTTCTTAGCGAGGCAAAGGAGACGGGTCAGAGGGTTGTTATCATTGGTGGGGGCATGGTTGGCTGTGAGGCCGCCGAACTTCTAGCTCAAAAGGGCAAGAAGGTAACCATCCTTGAGATGCTAGACGAGATAGGGAGCGATATCGGGGTAAGCACGAAACAGACCGTCCTGCACCGCCTCCAGAATGCTGGCATTGAGATGGCAACCAGGACCAAGGCGCAGGAGATAACCAACAGGGGAGTAAGAGCAACGCAGAATAACTCAACACAGGTTTTTGAAGCAGATACGGTTGTGCTGGCAGTAGGCTTTACTCCGAATACCGGGCTAGCTCAGAAGCTTGCCGGGAAAGTCCCAGCCCTGTATTCAATAGGAGACTGCGTCGAGCCCCGAAAGATAGTAGATGCCATCGACGACGGTGCTCGTGTGGGGCGGGAAGTGTAACTCCCGCGTTCTGATGAGCCGACTGGGTCACAAAACAAGCGACTATTACCTTGGTGCACTGTGCACCTATGACGTTTTTCGTTCTTGAGGACGAGTTTCGAGCTTGCCGAATTACGCCAGAACCCATTAGAATGGGAGACCACAGTCCAGCACTACCCCTTAGAATTATAAAAGGATTGGACGTTAAAATAATAAAGGGAGAAAGTGTTTGCGGCTAACTTGACACAGTTGCCTGATGTGCCTAAAGTGTTACTAGCTGAGCTGTGTCAGCGAATGTTGCCTAAGAGTAAGGAGGTGTGTCTTTGGAGGTGCTCGACGCAATAAGGAGACGCAGAAGCATCAGAAACTACAAACCAGACCCGATTCCGAAAGACGTTCTAGACAAGCTGCTGGAAGCGCTAAGACTGGCTCCGTCGGCCGGCAATCGTCAGCCCTACAAGTTCATTATCGTGCAGGATGGAGAAACTAGGAAGAAACTCGCGGCCGCCTGTAAGTTTAATCCCGGGAGACTGAATGGTCAGGAGTTTATCGCTGAGGCACCAGTGGTTATAGTGGCTTGCGGCTCGGAAAGAAAGGCCATTACTCGGTACTACAAAGATGGGAAGGTATTTCTTACACTGGGAGTGACTCCAGGAGAAATTGACAAAGACCCCATCGCATATGATAACACAATGCCGATTGACCTGGCGATTGCTTTGGACCACCTGACCTTGGTTGCCGCCGCCGAAGGATTGGGTACATGCTGGATTGGTGGGCTGGATGAGCTGGAGGTGAAAAGACTATTGTCTATACCGGATGATATGAGAGTGCCGATTGTGATGCCTGTCGGCTATCCTGTTTCGTGGCCAGAGGCAAGACCCAGAAAACCGCTTGAGAGACTCATATGCCATGATAAGTATGAATAGCTGTCCCTGATCGACCTACTTGTGGCAAGTAGTTCTGTCCTTGCATGAAGGTGGACTGGTTTGATGGAGTTGCACATTCCATCTAATTGTTCATCTCGGACCTGCGCCGCGACTGATGTGCCATGCAAACTCAAGCGACTATATCTATAGTCTGCTTTTGGGACAACAGTACTACCTTCGGTGACATTCATTAATAAGTCAATGCACAACCTTGACAGCTACCATCGCAAACGATAGAATTCCCACGCAGATTAATTTACGGGAGGGCTGAAATGACAACCGAATCCAGACCGGAGCCCCAGCCGCAGAGACGCAACCCCATCGAACGGGCTCTTTCCGGATGGCAGCCTGCCAGAGTGGTGATGGCGGCGAACCGGCTCGATTTCTTTACAGCCATCGGGGATGGCGCTATCACTGCTGAAGAAGTGGCCGCCCGCTGCGGCTGTCATCCCCGCTCCACCCGTATGCTGCTCAACGCCTGCGTTGCCCTGGGCGTTCTGGAGAAGAAAGGCGCTCTGTATAATAATACCGCCGAAGGCAAAATACTGCTCGTACGCAGCAAACCCGCCTCCATTGCCGATGGTATCGCGCACCAAGACGACCTTTGGCCGGCTTGGGGCAGACTGCATGAGGCGGTCCGTACCAACCGCAGTGTTTCAGAGCGGTGGGCACTGGTCGAAGAACCCCAAGTTCACCGGAACTTTATCCTGGCGATGCATGATGGCGCAAAGGTGGGGGCGCCTTTAGTGGCTGAGGCTTTGAATCTCACTGGGCGGAGACAGTTGTTTGATGCCGGCGGTGGGCCTGGCACTTACTCTATCGCTCTGGTGAAGCGCTACTCGGGACTGCGGGCAATCGTTTTTGACCTGCCACAGACTGTTGAGATTGCCAAAGAGATTATTGCTGCCTCTGGCGTAGCCGACCGCATTACAACCCGCGCCGGTGACTATTTCAAGGATGACTTTGGTCAGGGAAACGATGTGGTATTGCTCTCCGCGATTCTGCACTCGATGGGACCGGAACGTAGTAAATTGCTGCTGAAGAAGTCGTACGATTCGCTGATACCGGGTGGACTGGTTGTGGTTCGAGAAGGTCTGCTCGATGATGAGGGCACCTCACCTGTGGGCGCAGTCCTGTTCTCACTGAATATGCTTGTCAACACTGGCGAGGGGCAATCGTACTCCGGGAAGGAGATTATAGACCTGATGTCGTCGGTGGGTTTTACCCAGACCAGAGTGATACCCCTGCCACCCGCTGCCCGCAGTTCGCTGGTGACTGGAGTGAAGCCGCAAGAGTGAGCCAGCTGAGGTTCCTGTGTGGAGAGTGCCGAAATAGTCCGCCTCCATACTCCACGGACAGGAAGTTCACCGGCCAGAGGCTGGATGGGACGGGGCTTTACTACTATGGTGCCAGGTATTATGACCGCCCACCGTTCCTTCAATCACACAAAATGGACAAATGTTACTGGTCGAGTTTGATGTTAGACTAACAGTTCCGAAGGGGATTAAATGGTCAGGAAAATCTATAATCCAGCGCAGGTCATCAGCAAACGTTGACAACATTGCACCTTCTTTGTATTCTAAACAACACGAATGCCGCAAAATAGTAAATTTACATCCTTTACCACCACAGAAGTATCACGCATAGTGGGTGCTAGTCGTCGCCAACTTGCCTATTGGGACGAGACGAGTCTGCTGAGTCCAAGCCTTAGGGCAGCTTCCGGGAGAGGTTCACGCCGTCTTTATTCCGTGCAGGATATCATCGAGTTGAAGATCCTATTAGGGCTACTAAAGAGTTCCTTGTCATTACAGCGGATACGTACTAGTTTTCGCTTTATCAGGGAGTGGCCTGAGCCACTATCATCCCTGATAATCCTGACGGATGGTGAGACAATATATCTATATCAGGACGAAAATCTCCTTGTCGACACACTAAAGCACGGCCAAACGGTACTGCGGATCGCAGTTCAAGATTTGATTACCGAAGTGCAAGAAAAAGTCAGTGATTTTTTCGCTGGTAAGAACCTAATAGCTCAACGGTGACTTTCCCCATAGTTGCATTCCTTTGTAAGTTAGTGTTGTCGGCATCATAGCCTCTCAGGCAGGTGGCTGATTACATATCACGAGTCTTAATAATGGTGCGTTGATTCTAAGTCACGATTCGCTAGACTGTGTGGTGAAGTAACAAGAAAGGCATGATGATAGAGTAATGCGTCTCCTGGAGCCCGTGGCTCATACTTAGAAGCACCACCATCGATAATGAATTAATGTGGATGCCGATGATACTATAATCACGACCGTGGTACCCAGAGTACCATCCGTGGTTTCTTGCCCATTTCTCTGGCTAGTTCCTCGATTCGCCCGTATTTCATACAGGCGGCCATACAGTGCTTGACGCAAGCTGGTTCAAGCCCCTTCTTGGTGCGGGGTGCACATAAAATGCATAGTTCCGTAGGAAATGGTAGGTAGGTAAGATACGCCCTATCATTGGGTAGCTTCTGCTCCACTTCAATGACCCGGATTCCCCCCATCCCGGCTGGCCACTTGTATTCTTGAGCACAGGCAACCTGACAGGCGTAGCAACCGGTGCAGTATTCGTAATCTATCAGTAAGCCGTATTCACATTTCTTGGACATCTTAAGCCTCCTCTCGCCCGTCAACCCTGTAAATTCTACAAAGCAGATGCTTGATTGGGGCACCCAGGCCGTCTTTACCTTGGAAGCCCATGGGAATAAGTTGATTCACATTCGATTTCCACACACCGAACAGCGACGGCTCTTCACCGGCCTCTTCAGGGAACCACCAGCCATGAGCTGCCATCACCATCCATGTGGGCACCACGAGGGTAGTTTTTGCCTTGAATTGGCACCGGCCAAGCCAGTTTTCGACCCACACCCAATCCCCGTTACCGATGTTGAGTGAATGTGCTGTATCGGGGTGGATTTCAATCACCGGGTCGGGGTCAATTGCTCGCAGCCACGGGATGTTTCTATGTTCAGCATGAAAGTACACGGGAGACCTTCTCCCGGTAGATAATATCAGGGGGTATTTTTTGAGTAATTCAGGCTGTGTCACCGGTGTGAAGGGTGGTTCTTCATAGTGGACTACAGGCTCCAGTCCCCACTCTTCACGCAGCGTTGAGTATAACTCAACCTTACCCGACGGGGTCTGAAACCCAGGTTTTTTGTCCGGTCGCAGCAACCCTTTTTGGAACCTGTGATACGGGTGGCTGGGGGAACCCTCCGGCGGGAAAGCCCAGCCCTTCTGCTGCAGCTCTTTGAAGGTCATACCGGAAGGTTTGAGAATCTCATCGAAGAGCTCATAGATGTTCTTCCAGCGAAAATTCGGGTCAAATCTTTTAGCCAGCTCAAAGTTGATTTCCACATCAGGCTTGCATTCGTCTACCGTAATAGCCTTGTTAATACTCTGAAGGGGTACCCACCAGCTCCGTACACTATCTTTCTCCAGGAAAGTGGCCGCCGGCAGAACCACATCAGCCAGCTGGGTAGTCGGTGTCATGAACAGGTCAACGGCCACCACAAAGTCGAGCTTTTTAAGGGCCTCAACCCATTTCTTCGGGTCAAGACCGATGCCAGCCACCGGATTACACGCCTGCAGCCACATACCCTTGATGGGGTAGGGGTCTTCAGTGAAGATTTGCTCCAGGGTCAGGTCTGTCTGCGCCCGCCAGATGAATTTGCGCAGCGGCCCGTACTGGTCAATACCGATTCTCTTGAGGTCGGCTTCTTTAGAGTCCAGCTTGATTACCCCCTTGGCTCCGGGCAAAGCGTAGGCAACAGCATCAAAAGCGTAACGGGAAATTACATTTCCACCAGGTACATCCAGATTCCCGGTGATGCACCACAGGTCAGCAATTGCCTGGGCGGTAGGGGTAATCGCTGGTGTCATATCAATAGGCACACCCCAGTGTATGGCGGCCGGTTTACTTTTAGCATAGAGGCGTGCTGCCTCGATAATATCTTTCTGAGGAACCCAGGTTATCTCAGATACCCGTTCTACCGGGTATTCGTTTACCCGCTCGACAAACACGGTCCAGACCGTCTTAACGGATACCTTTGTTCCATCCAGAAGGCTGATTTCATACTCGCCTTCAAGGGCTGGTTTGGTGTCGGCTGACTTGTATTCTACCTGGTCGGAATCCCATACTACCGGTATCCCTCTGGCCGTGTCCCAGACGACAAAGTTGTCGGGAGAACCACCCTCCACCAGGTCGCTCTCTCGAAGCAATTTCCCGGTATCGCCCCTGACCAGGTGAGCAGCATTCGTCCATCTCTCAACAAATCCCCTATCATATAAACCCTCATTGATAATCACATTGAGGAAACCCATGGCCAGGGCACCATCCGTCCCCGGCCGGAGTCTCAACCATTTCTGCGCTCTTGAGGCAAACCATGACAGCCGGGGGTCAATAGCGATAATCTTGGTGCCTTTCTTCATCAGGTCAATTATCCAGTGTCCGAAGACATTATCCGGACATGAAGCCGGAATATTGTAGCCCCAGACTACTATGCACTCTGGAATTTTATACCGCGGGTCGTCGTAGCGTTTGGGAAACCACTGAGCCGCATCGAGTATGCAGTAGTCTCCCTGGATTGTCTCTACCGCCGCGATTCTCGGGCTGTAACAGGCAATACCGCTTAGAGCAAACATGACATTGGGGCTGCCATAGGCATAGGCCAGCAGGCATATCCAGGCGCCGATGTCCCGACCGGTGCCCATGGAGAAGATGACACTCTCCGGGCCATAATCTTTTTTTATCTTGCCCAGCTTCTTTCTCTATAAGGTCGAAAGCCTCGTCCCAGGAAATTTCCTGCCACTTGCCCTCTCCGCGCTCTCCCACCCTCTTGAGAGGATGGGTTAATCGGTCGGGATGATTCACATATTGCGTCATGGCCAGGCATCTGGAACAGAGGCGTCCCTGATTCCAGGGATGCTCCGGGTCACCTTCAATCTTAACCAGTTTGCCATCTTCGATATACGCCAGCACACCACAGCCACCATGGCAGCCGGGTCCGGCAGACCAGGTAGTGGTACGCACAATCTTACGATTTTTGCCTTTCACCTCGGAATTCCTCCTTGCCTCGTTCCGATTATATCGCTCACCAGTATGCAACGCAAATAGGCTTCTGTCAGGTGGATATGAAGATGTGATATGCGGCACAGTTGACAGGCAGGAACAGATGAGCTATAAATCAATAATGAATGTAAAAAAGGAAGGGGGGACATCGCTAACATCGCTAGAAGGAGGAAATATCCTGAACATGAGTGACATCAACGGGAAGCCGCCAATAGCCGCAACCTACCAGGAGTGGCTGGACAAGCCGGATACCAGCGGGGCGGCGGCCTACGATGGGAGCGGTACACCCTGCTTGGTAAGAGAATTCTGCAGTTCCTTATAATTTACCCGCCTGACACTGACTCCATTTTTCAGGGCCAGCGCCGCCGCTGTGCCGGCGGCCTGTCCCATGGCTATACAGTGCGGTATAAGATTGACCATGTTATTGGCCGCCATGTCTGACGAGAAGCTACGGCCAGCGACCAGCAGACCCTCAACCTTTGCCGGCACCAGAGCACGATAAGGAAAATACATGCAACGGACTACCTTCCTTAGAGTCAAAACGTGGAATAATGGCTATAGTATCATCGTGTTTTTTACCAGAACGTAAGTCCTCCCGGGTAACTACATATTCACCAACCAGTCTCCGGGCTCCGCGCGTCCCAGTCTGTGAAGCCGTGTCAAGTATAAAGCTCTTCTCAAAGGTGGGGATATTCTTCTTCATAAAGTCATGCCCGCGCAGCATGATTTTGCGCATTTCGACTTCCAGCTTGGTGAGGTCTTCTACCTTAGTACAATCCAGGTCCGGTATCCAGTTGTTTACCCAGACAACATCATTACGCGGGGATGGCAGGGGCAATAAACGGGTACCAGCCACTCTGGCCAGCTCTTTCATCAGCTCCTCATACTTCTCTGGTTCAGCCTCCCTGAAGTCACAGAGCTTCTGGTAATCACAGTTCCCCAGCCGGAAAACCAGTGCCAGCATGGAACTCCTCAGTGAGCGGTCAAGGGTGCCATCAAACTCAGCGCCGGCCGACGGCAACAGGTCGCCGTCGCCGGTGCCATCAATTATTACCCTGCCGAGCACTGCCTGCCTACCTGATTTGCTCTCAAAGATTATGCCCTTGACACAGCCTTCCTCAGCAATTGCCTTGACACCCCAGGAATGGAGAAATAACTTTACTCCTGCCTCCTCCACCATGTTATTCAGGACGCACTTCAACAATTCAGGGTCCACCCACGCCGTATGCTCTATCCGGCCATTATTCACATTACCCATATAACGCCGCCAGCGCGCCACCAAGTCTTTGTCTGTCGAGCCCAACTCCTCCTTCCGGGGATGGAGGCTGCCGCCGATAACTTCCAGCCTATCAAGCCATTCCTGGCAAAGGCCGGCGATTTGTTGCTTCTTACCACCATCGCTCATGTGCGGGATTTGTATCACTATCCCGCCGGTGGCCATACCACCAAGATGCCCGTATCTTTCCAGGAGGACAGTTTTGGCACCGTTGCGTGCCGCGGCTACGGCTGCCGAATGCCCTCCGGGACCACCCCCCACCACCACTACATCAGCCTCATAACACACTCTGACTTCCTGAGCTGGTTCCCTGACCGTCTTGTTACTTGATAATCGCCCTTCCACAGTGCTACCTCCTGTACCTAATACTCCCCCTCAACGAGCACCTTCGAACCAATAACCTCTTCGCTTTGGACATCATACTGCTCATTGCCGCCTTTCGTCAATGACATGCACTCGTTTGGTTCCGCGATATGAAGATGCAGCCTTCACTGGAGTGGGCACTAAGGCATAAGGAAATCTCGAAGGCGTAAGTCCTTGTTGGAGGGTCGTCGGGTAACAAGAAGCCAGTTTGTTTCCACTCTCGTCCGCCAGGGGTCCCCCCCTTTCTGGAAGCATCAGCGGGGCTTGACGGCTAGATGTCCTGTGTGTAATATCATTACAAAGACTGGTAAGAGATGAGAATTGCCCCGCGGTAAGTTGGAATGATATATTTTGACTGTTCAAGGAGCTGATGTAAGACGCTATGATAGTCGAAATGAGAACGGGCACCACTCCAGAGGAGATAGATGGCGTAGTGCAGAGGGCTAAGTCGCTTGGACTGGGTGTCCAGTTGAACTTAGGCACTGACAAAACGGTAGTCGCCATACTGGGAAGCAATACGGGGCAATTGTCTACGGATATCTTTGCTGTGCTCCCCGGGGTAGAGAGTGTAACCCGGATTATGAAGCCTTACAAGCTCGCCTCCCGGGAATTCAAGACAGAGGACAGCCTAGTTTCCATTAATGGGATTGAGATTGGGGGTAAGCGTATCGTAGTCATGGCAGGGCCTTGTGCTGTGGAGAGTGAAGAGCAGCTTATGGAGGCAGCCAGGGTAGTAAAAGAGGCCGGGGCCTGCATCTTACGTGGTGGTGCCTTCAAACCACGTACTTCGCCTTTCAGCTTTCAGGGTCTGAAGAAAGCCGGGCTGGAATTACTGGCACGCGCCAGGGAGCAGTTCGGTATACCTGTGATCACCGAAGTGGTAGACCCTCACGATGTCAGCCTGGTATCCAAGTATGCCGATATCCTTCAAGTTGGTTCCCGGAATATGCAAAACTTTGCCTTGCTCACCAAGTATTGGCAAGAGCAAGCGTCCTGTTGTTCTGAAGCGCGGGTTTTCATGCACTGTTACCGAGTGGCTTACGGCGGCTGACTACCTATTGGCAGAGGGAAATAACCAAGTTATCCTGTGTGAGAGGGGAATCAGAACATTTGAGGACAGCACTCGTTTTTCTCTGGATATTTCTTCTATACCAGTAATCAAGAGATTCAGCCATTTGCCCGTGATCGTTGACCCCAGTCACGCCGCCGGCCACTATTCACTGGTGCCAGCGATAGCCAAGGCGGCTGTGGCTGCCGGTGCCGATGGGCTTCTCATCGAAGTTCACCCCAACCCAAAGGAAGCCCTAGTGGATGGTCTTCAGTCCCTCACACCATCAGATTTCGCCAGATTGATGAAAGAACTCAGGTCAATTGCCAAATCGGTGGGCAGATATATCTAGTCACGAGAATAAGCAATACGATAGCCTCGTGGGCTTTCATGGCACTCACCAGAATTGTCTACCTGCTTGCCCAGTATTTTACATTTCATCGTTCTGTGACCCCAGCCACGTCAGTGCCGCTACACTCGTCTTTCGAGTGACACTCCACCCGATGCGCATATCGTCCTCCCCAAAATGACCAGTGGCAAAATCGTGGTAGAACTCTTCGGTCTCCGAGAGGCATGGGGGAGGGGGAGGTTGGGCTGGGGGCAAAGTGGCAACAAAAGTGGCAACAAATTTGTTAACAGTGGTTAGCAGCGGTGGTGCCGGACTGCTAATTTTGTGGAATTTTGAGTGTAAATTTATGGTCGGGGCGGGCGGATTTGAACCGCCGGCCACCTGAACCCCATTCAGGTGCGCTACCAGGCTGCGCTACGCCCCGATGATATAACTGGTCTGTTCTGGTGGGTGGCTCAGGTTATGGTTCTCTCTGTTGGTCGCCCGCTCCTTTTCTTACCCCAAGCGGTTTTCTTGTACTTACCATCGGCCAGTTTGCTCAGTCGCTTGACTGACCGGCCCGACTTAAACCGATTCTGATTGACAAAACCCCGCGTTCTATTCACTACCGGCCACCCTAGGTGGTAGCTTCATTTTCATATATTCAGGCCCAATAGTCAAGGAGGACTCAGAGAATAGCCGGGCTGACGATTTTGGCCAGGGTATGAATGGCCAGGTAACACGGACGGGTGTTTCGACTTTCACATGGGCGTTGATTTGTGCTAAAATTGCGCTAATATGAATTACTACCTAGGTATGGATATCGGCTCGGTCAATGTCAAGTTGACAGTAGTTGATGAGACCGATAAGCTTGTTCACCTTGATGTCGAAAGGACAACCTCCAATCCCCGGGCCGCAGTTAACTCGCTCATTGCGAGATTAGGCCAGAAGCTCAATCTTGACCAGGTCATCGCCGCTGGCGTATCCGGCTCTGGCAAAGCAGTAATCCCCAAGGAGCTACAGTGGGCGGAGTACAGCAGTTCCCTGGCGATAGCTTCAGGGCTTCTTCACTTCCATCCTGATGCCAAGACTATCATACAAATCGGCGGCCAGAGCTCTCTGGTCATAGAACTGGAAGACGGGCTCAAAAAGCCGTGGAAGGTAGCATCAAACCCACTTTGTGCGGCCGGCACAGGCAGATTCCTCGAGCAACAGGCATACCGGCTTGGCATCAGCATGGACGACTTTGCCAGCCTGGCTCTCCAATGCGAGGGGAGCCCGCCTCGGATAGCCGCCAGATGCAGTGTCTTTGCCAAGAGCGACCTCATCCACCTGCAACAGAAAGGTATGCCGATTGAGGCAATGCTGTATGCGCTCTGCGAAAGCGTCGCCCGAATGGTTGCCTCTCTTAAGAAAGGAGCTTTTGCAGAGCCGGTCTATTTTGTGGGTGGTGTTGCGGCCAATAGGGCTATAGTCAGAGCTCTTAACGATGTACTTTCCGCAAGAAACGGGCACCTGGTGCAGGTTATTGTTCCTGAGAACTACCTTTATGCGGGTGCCATCGGTTCAGCTTTACTTTCCAGCGGGAAAAGGTCGAAGGTGAGCATGCTACCAGAAGCCGACGCCCGCCAGCGCTATTTTGAAATGCCCAGGCTGCCAGAGACGGCTACCAAGAGTGGCCAGGCACCACCAGAGATACCGGGGCCATGTTCTGGTTACCTTGGCGTTGATGTCGGCTCGACCAGCACCAAAGCCGTAATACTTGATGAATCCGGCACAAAGCTCTTGGCCAAGAACTATCTGATGACTGCCGGCAGGCCGATTGATGCTGTCAAACAGGTCTTCCGCAACCTGCTGCGAAGCGGTGCGGGCAAGGTACAGCATAGCTGGCGTCGGTGTTACCGGTTCCGGGCGATATCTGATTGGCAGTTTGATTGGCGCCGACCTCATTAAGAATGAGATTACAGCACAAACAAGAGCCGCCGCCGAGATAGACGCTGAAGCCGACATTATTGAAATTGGCGGCCAGGACTCCAAGCTGGTCATCAAGAGAAACGGGGTTGTCGTTGACTACCAGATGAACAAAGCGTGTGCCGCCGGAACCGGTAGCTTCATTGATGAACTGGCCGAAATGCTTGGTGTTTCCGTAAACAACGGCGAATTTGCCAAGCTGGCATTTGCTGCTCCATCTACCCTAGACCTGGGAACAAGGTGCGCCGCCTTCATGGGTCAGGCAGTGGCTTCAGCACAGCAGGAAGGTGTGCCGTTAGAGGTAATCACCGCCAGTCTGGCCAACTCCATCGCCAAGAATTATCTTTCCAAAGTAGTGGGCACGCCGAAAACTGGGTAATAAGGTCATCCTCACCGGAGCCGTATTCTACAATCAGGCCATTGTCTCCGCCTTCCACCAGCAGCTTAAGGACAAAACCCTTACCGTCGCCGAGCACAGAGAAGTCAGCGGTGCCATTGGTGCGGCACTTCTGGCCAAAGAAGCCATGTCTGGTCAGAAGTCAAGATTCAAGGGATTTCAGCAGGTCATTGACAGCGAGTGCACCCTTTCTACCTTCACCTGCAAGGCATGCGACAACAACTGCACTATCACCCGGATGCAAATGCCCGATGAGAAACCTACGTTTTATGGCAGCCGGTGCGACCGCTACGACAGCACCATCAGCCACGGGAAAACAGAGACCTTCTTCGACGAGCGGGAAAAACTGCTCTTCCAGGAATATAAAGAGGGTCGAGGCACTGGGCCATCCGTGGGGATCCCCAGAGCGCTCCTGGTATATGACTATGCGCCACTGCTTATCGGTTTTCTCAATGCGCTGGAGGCGAAGGTTGTCCTCTCCAGCAAGACCACCAAAGAAATCATGGAGCAGGCAGTGGAGCTGAGCTATACTGATAGTTGTTTCCCTCTCAAGCTTCTCCACGGGCATGTAGCTACACTGAAGGATGTTGATTACATCCTCTATCCCTGCGCTATCCGGCTGGGCAGGAAAGACGGGGATGAGAACCAGAAATACGCCTGTCCCCTGGTTCAGGCATCCCCGTTCATAATACGCCAGGCTCTTAACCTCGGGGAACGGCTGCTGATACCCATAATCGACTTCAGTCGGGGCGATGCTGAAGCGATAAACAACCTGGCCGATGTCGCCGTGAAGATGGGATTCAGCCGGAGGAAAGGCAAAGAAGCGGCCCTGGCCGGCATTAGAGCCCAGCAGAGATTCGAAGCGGAGCGCGCAGCGCTGGGCAGTAAGCTACTAGCGCAGCTTCGCGAAAGTGACCAACTGGGTGTGGTTCTGTTCTCCAGGTCCTACATGTCGCAGGATTCCGGGGCAAACCTGGGCATCGCCGAAAAACTGGCTCAGCTTGGCGTGGTGCCGATACCTCTCGATTTTCTGCCCCTTGCCTCAGTAGACCCCAGAAAATACTCAGACCGCCCCTACTGGTTGTATGAGAGCAAGTTCATCGCCGGCGCCGCCATAACGGCATCAGACCCGCAGCTATACGGTCTGGCACTGACCAACTTCGGCTGCGGCCCCAACTCATTCATATCCAGAATCCTGGAAGATATTATGGGTGGCAAGCCTCTGGGACAGCTGGAAATTGACGAACATGCTGCCGAGGCCGGCATCGTTACCCGGCTTGAGGCCTTTGTCGATACCATAAAAGGGTATGCCCGTTCTGCCAAACAGGGACAGAGTGAAACTCCAGGCAAAGATATTTACCGGGGAGCATCGGCCACCATCAATTCGAAGAAGACCCTTCTCATACCCAGGATGGCACCTCATGCTGAGGTCATCGCGGCGGCCATGGAGGCCTTTGGCGCCAGGGCGATGGTGCTCCCCGAGCCGGATGAACGCAATCTTCTCTACAGCAACCAGGTGACATCGGGCACGGAATGCCTGCCCTACCGCGTAACCCTGGGCGATTTTATGCGGTTCTATTATGAAAATGGCAACGGGCTGAAGGACGTTGAGGGGTTTATGGCGGGCTCATACGGCCCTGCCGCCTCGGCAAGTATGCCATAGAGCAGATGAGGATACTTAAGGATATCGGCTTTGACCTGCCCATACGGACCACCGTGTCCAACAATGCCTATCGTGATTTGAACCTTGGTCCCGAGTTTGAGCGCCTCGCCTGGAAGGGTATCGTCGCCATAGACTACCTGCAGAAGCTTCTCTGGCGCACCCGTCCTTATGAAAAACAAAAGGGACTGGCAGATAGGCTGTTTGAAGAATACACCAGCCGGATTGCGACAGCAGGTCCGTCGAAAAGAGGATTTCGATGACATTTTGAAGCAGGCAACTGCTGAATTCAAGTCCCTGATTGACCCCGACCTGCCCAGCAGGCCGCTGGTCGGCATCAATGGTGAAATCTTCTTGCGCTCCAACCGATTCAGCAATAACGACCTGGTGAAGGTATGCGAAGAGGCCGGCCTTGAAGTCGTCGTTTCCCCCATGGGGGAATGGATTAAATACACCTCATACCGGAATCTTGAGGATGCTTTCAAGAGTCGGAAAATCAAGAAAATAGTGAACAGCTACATGAGGAAGGTCGTTCAGGAACATGATGAGCGAGCGAGTTGCCAGCCATTGCCGGGAGATGCTGGATGGGAGAGAGCCGTCGACAGCAGAGATACTGGCGAAGTCAAGCCGATATATCTCTCCCCGGTGCGGCAGCGAGGCGGTGCTCAGCATCGGCAGCGGCATTGAGTGGATGGAGAACCCCGAGTTCGCCGGTGTGATATCAGTAATGCCACACGGCTGTATGCCCGGCGGAATTGTAGCGGCCATGGCGGAGAAGTTCAGCACAATCTATCAGAAGCCCTGGATCAGCCTGACCTATGATGGTTTTCTGGAGACCAATAATCCGGCCAGAATCAACGAGTTTGCTGAACTTGTCAAATTCTCCCGGGGAAGTCAAGAAGACCGCCTGGGGTAAGAACAGAAGCGGGCGACCAACAGAGATAACCATAATCTGAGTCACCCACCAGAACAGACCAGTTATATCATCGGGGCGTAGCGCAGCCTGGTAGCGCACCTGAATGGGGTTCAGGTGGCCGGCGGTTCAAATCCGCCCGCCCCGACCATAGGCGTGCAAACCATTTAAGTTCGCTTATTGATGTTTAAGGAAGTAGTTATAATGGCGCTGGAAGGAGGCAAGCGGCCTCCGCCGTGGTTTCGTGCCCCGGATTACAATTTGAGGATGCGCTTCAGGTCTATCCCATCTTACCAAGGGACAGCTGGAAGCCCCCCGGTTTCACTAAGAAAAATAAGAGCCGTGAAAGCTTGACTGCATTGTGTTTTGCCCAATTGTGAGCCAGCGAGATATGTCCTGGTGGGGAATGGGAAGATGCCAGAAAGGATAAGACCATGGATATGACGGGAAGTGAACCAGCCATGACCGGGCTGCGCTCGCTGCCGAGGCGGCAGGTTGTCATCACCTTAGGTGGAGTCATGCTGGCCATGTTTCTGGCCTCACTTGACCAGACTGTTGTCGGTACAGCTATGCCGCGCATCATCAGCGACCTCGGGGGCTTTAGCCATTACACCTGGATAACCACCGCCTACATCGTGGCTTCAGCCGTAGCTCTACCCATCACCGGCAAGCTAATCGATATGTTCGGCCGGAAGTTCTTTTACATTGCCGGGCTAGCGATTTTTATCCTGATGTCTTTAATGTGCGGTCTCAGCAACACGATGACCCAGATAATAGCCTTCCGTGGAATCCAGGGTATCGGTGGCGGAATGATGATGGCCAATGCTTTTACCGTTATTGCCGACCTTTTCCCACCGGCCGAGCGCGGGAAATATCAGGGTTTCATGAGCGGGATATTCGGGCTATCATCAATCATCGGGCCGGCCCTGGGAGGTTTTATCACTGACACAATATCCTGGCACTGGGTTTTCTTTGTCAATATTCCACTGGGGGTCCTCATTATCATCCTTTTTGTATTGTTCTTTCCCAATCTCCGGCCGAGTATTCTGAAGCACAAGATTGACTATTGGGGGGCGGCAACGCTGGTACTGGCCGTGGTACCGGCAATGCTCGCATTAACCTGGGCTGGTGTGGAATACCCCTGGTCTTCTCTCCAGATTGTTGGGATGTTTGTCTTCTCCGCACTGATGACCGTTCTCTTCGTCATGATAGAAAGGCGCAGCGAGGAGCCCATTATGCCCCTCTGGCTCTTCAAGAACCGCATCGTGGCTATCTCAGAACTGGTAATCTTCCTTACCGCCTTTGGCATGTTCGGTGGGATTGTCTTTATCCCCCTCTTCTTCCAGGGCGTGCTGGGTTCAACAGCCACCGTCAGTGGCAGCTTTCTGACCCCTATGATGTTAGGTATGGTGGCGGGCAGCTTTGTTTCGGGGCAACTGCTCTCTCGTGCCGGCGGCCACTATCGGCTCCTGGGTGCTATCGGCGTCGGAATCATGGCCGTGGGTATGGCATTACTCTCCAGAATGACGGTTGAAACCAGTTACGCGAGGGCAGTAGTCAACATGGCCGTGACCGGGCTAGGTCTGGGTACTACCATGCCCTGTTTCATTATCGCTGTGCAAAACGCCGTTCCTTTCCATGTTATGGGGGTGGCGACCTCGTCCACGGCTTTCTTCCGCTCAATCGGGGGTACTCTTGGTTTAGCCATATTCGGTTCGGTTATGAATAACCGTTTCGCCGCCGAGTTAATTAACGGGCTTCCGGCGGCGCTGAAAGCGGCCCTACCGCCAGAACAATTAGCCAGCCTGGCCAATAATCCTCAGGTACTGGTCAGTGCCGAGGCACAGACCCAGTTGAAAGCCATCCTTGAACAACTGGGTCCGCAGGGGACGGTGCTGTTTGAACAGACATTAGCGGTACTCAGGCAGGCCCTTGCCTCGGCCTTATCGCAGGTGTTCTTGCTGGCCCTTTTGATACTAATCGCCGCTTTCATAGTTAACCTGTTTATCAAGGAGATTCCTTTGCAGAAGCAACAGATGCCGGCCGGCGACCTGGGTAGCCTTGACCGGGAGCAAATCCGCCGGACCGAAGCCCAGGACGCTGGGAAAACACCCCGAGATAACACTAGGTAACGAGATGGGCTAGCCAAAGACATGCTCAGAGACCAATTACACTGTCGGATTGTAATCACATGAAAACACAACGAACGACCAGTAAAGGGGAAAGGATTGTGAGAGGGGGCAAAGCCCCCTCTCCTATTTTATTCTCCCCTTCCCCCGATGATAATCGGGGGAAGGGGGTTTAGGGGGATGGGTTGCTAAATGACCTCTTTCCCTTAGATACAGCCGAGAACAGTTTTATGTTATGATGAATATGAGTCGTTGAATGATGATATGGGCAGCAAATTGAAGCGGCTGGCCATCCTGGGCTCAACTGGCTCTATCGGTCAGCAGACTCTGGAAGTAGTCCGTGCCTTTCCCGAGCGGTTCCAGATAATCGGGCTGGCCGCCGGACAGAACCTGGGCCGGCTGGCCCGGCAGGTTGAAGAGTTCAAGCCAGCCTTGATTTATCATCAGGGCCAGAGAACTCGCTTGACCAGAGGGGAATACGAACTGCTTTCGCCGGAAGATATGGCCCGGCATCCCGGGGTGGACACGGTGGTGATTGCTACCTCAGGGAAGGCCGGACTGGCACCGACCCTGGCCGCGGTTAAGGCCGGCAAGAATGTCGCCCTGGCCAACAAGGAATCGCTGGTAGCGGCCGGCGAGATTATCACCCGTGAGGCGAAAGCTAGCGGTGCCCGGATTGTGCCCATTGATAGCGAGCACAGCGCCATCTGGCAATGCCTCCAGGGTGAAAAACAGTCGCCCGCCCGAATAATTCTGACTGCCTCCGGCGGCCCCTTCCGCCATTACACGCCAGCCCGGCTCAGGCGAGTGACCCCCGCCCAGGCCCTGAAACACCCCTCCTGGCAGATGGGCAAAAAGGTTACCATCGACTCCGCTACCCTGATGAATAAGGGCCTGGAGGTCATTGAAGCCCACTGGCTTTTTGGCCTCCCCATAGACAGGATTACGGTTATCATTCACCCACAGAGCATTATCCACTCCATGGTGGAATTTGCTGATGGCGCAGTGAAGGCTCAGTTGAGCTACCCTGATATGCGCTTACCGATTCAATACGCTCTTTCCTATCCCGAGCGACTCCCCAATCCGGCAGCTGCCCCGACTCGACTGGAGCCAGATTAAAGAACTGACCTTTGAGCCACCTGACTTTGATACCTTCCCCTGCCTTAAGTCAGCCATTGAGGCGGGTAAACAGGGCGGTACCTACCCGGCGGTGCTCTGCGCCGCCGATGAGGTCGCCGTGGAGCTGTTTCTGGCACAACGCATCAAGTTCACTGACATCGCCCGACTGGTGGAATTGGCTCTGAACGAGCACAAGTCCATTACCCACCCTTCTCTTGAGGAGATTTTGGCGGCTGATGCCTGGGCCAGAGAAAAAGTTATGCTGTCAATCACTGGGGACAAAATATGACCATTCTGATTACCCTGGTTGCTTTCCTGGTGACCATTGTCGTGCTGATTCTGGCCCATGAACTGGGGCATTTTATCACCGCCAAGGCCTCCGGGGTGGGAGTAATTGAATTTGGCCTCGGTTTTCCGCCGCGGCTCATCGGCATAAAGCGGGGCGAGACCCTCTACTCCCTCAACTTGATACCACTCGGCGGTTTCGTTAAGCTGGCCGGTGAAGAGGACCCATCAGTGCCGCGCAGTCTCGCCGGCAAGAGCATCAAGACCAGGCTCCTGGTGCTGGCTGCCGGCTCACTGATGAATCTCCTGCTGCCTATCCTTCTCTTCTCCATCGCCTTTATGGTGCCCCATGACTTGGTAGTTGAGCCACTGGTAGTGAAAGAAGTAGCTCCTGATTCACCAGCTGCTAGCGCTGGCATTGAACCTGGAGATATGCTTCTCGGTATAAATGGGAAACTAATAAATAGTTTTAGCGAATTCCAACGCTATGTCTATCTCAACTTGGGTAAGGAAATTACCATACTGGTCGAACATAGTGATTCGACTACAGAAGAGATTCAAGTAATACCCAGGTGGAAGCCCCCTGAGGATGAAGGGGCGATTGGCATTGAGCGCGATATTGAGCTTGCTCTATCAAATAGAACTATTGTTAGCCAGCATGAGCCCTTCTGGAAAGCAATACCTATGGGAGCCAGAGAATGTATAGAAACCTTCATCCTGTTCAAGAACGGCATTGTCAGCATGATTATCGGCACGACGCCGCTAGAGTTGGCCGGGCCAGTGGGTATTGCCCAAATCACCGGCGAGGTAGCCAAGGCCGGCATCAGCCCCCTGCTGGAATTCGCCGCCTTTCTCAGCATCAATCTGGGCATCATCAATATTTTTCCCCTCCCCGCCCTTGATGGTGGTCGGATTGCCTTTGTCCTGTTAGAATGGATACGGCGCGGCAAGCGCATCCCCGCCCGGACGGAGGGAATGGTACACCTCATTGGCTTTGCTCTGTTAATGGTCTTCTTCCTTGCCATTACCTACCAGGATATCGTCCGCATCATCAGCGGCAAAAGCCTGGTGCCATAGGAATGCAGGAGAGTCAAAGAGGGGCTTAGCCCCTCTTCATAAAATCTCTTCCCCTGTATTTCATGGAGACGGGGATTAGGGGGTGAGGTAGAAAAGACAATGAACCCTCGCCGGATATCCAAACCAATTCAGATTGGCAAGTAACCATCGGTGGCGGTGCTCCTATCGTCGTCCAGTCCATGACCAACACCGATACCCGCGATGTTATGTCAACCATCCGCCAGATTAAAGAGCTTGAAGAAGCCGACTGCGAAATGGTCCGGGTGGCCGTGCCGGATATGCAGGCCGCCGCAGGCTATATCGGCCATCAAAAAGGGCATCTCCATACCGCTCATCGCCGATATTCACTTTGACTACCGGCTGGCTTTAGCCGCGCTCAAGGCTGGCGCCGACGGACTCCGCCTGAATCCGGGCAATATCAGCGAGCCGGAGAAGGTCAAAGCCGTGGTTCTGGCGGCCAAGGAAAGAAATGTCCCCATCCGCATCGGGGTGAATGCCGGCAGCCTGCCCAAGACCGCCAACCCGAAGCTGTCCGTCGCCCAGCAGATGGTGGCGGCCGCCCTGGAACAGATAAGGCTGCTGGAAAGCCTGGACTTCGACCTGATTAAGGTCTCGCTCAAAGCCTTTGATGTGCCGACCACCATCGAAGCCTATCAGGATATTGCTCACGAAGATACCCTACCCCCTGCACATCGGCATCACCGAGGCCGGCCTGCCCCGCACCGGCGTCATCCGCAGTGCGGTGGGCATCGGCACCCTGCTCTATCTGGGCATTGGCGATACCATCCGCGTCTCACTGACCGCCCACCCCCGGGAAGAGGTCTTTGCCGGCTATGAAATCCTGAAAAGCCTCAACCTGCGCCAGCACGGCCCGATCCTGGTCAGCTGCCCCACCTGCGGCCGGACGGAGGTGGATATTATCAAGCTGGCCGAGGCAGTGGAAAAAGAGCTGGCGAAAATTACCAAGCCCATCAAGGTAGCCGTGATGGGCTGTGTGGTCAACGGCCCCGGCGAAGCCAAAGACGCCGATTCGGCATCGCCTGCGGCAAAGGCAGGGGCATCCTCTTCAAAAAAGGCGAAAAGATCGGGGTGGTGGAGGAAAAAGACTTTCTCAGGGCGCTGATGAGGGAGGTGGAGAGGTTTTAATATGGGAGACGGTACAGAGAGTGGCTATACCGTGAAGATGTGATTAGGACATGGGGTGGACAGCAGTAGAGGCTCTTTGCGGATTGGCGTGGCTACTCTGAGAGATGGTTCTAATCAAGGATTGACATAGGAATTTGATGCTTCACAGATACGTGAGGCAAGAAAAAGCTACTTCAACGCTTATATTGAGGTATTGAACTTATTCCGTGGCTAGAGTGGCAAGGAGAATATCGTGATACATTTAGCGATATCTTCAATGAAACCTGATGATGTCATAATCCTACCTAAGCACTAGCCTTTAAGGATTCTCAACTAGAATATATACTGATAACGGCTGGAGATGTCGGTCCATAATGAAACAACGGATTCTTGACGAAAAGTGGCAAAGATGGCGTTTGGCATGGTGTTACAGTGCTGAAAGTGCTGGTATACCAACTGCAGGAAAGTATTACATAGAGGAAGTACGAAAACGTCGTGGTTCACAATGGTGTGCAAACGTCGAGGATTTTGCACATCGTGCTTTAAAGCATTGGGGGAAATACTCACCACCGTTGGATTCTATTCTTCAGTGAATTAGAGAGGCCAGATGATTTGGTCGAAAAGTTGAGTACCAAATGAGTTACGCCCGAGATGTCTAAAGGAACAAGTCCGTGAAGTAATGGAGTTAAGGGTGAGTCTAAGAGTAGGCGAAGCCTCTCTTAATAAATCCTTCCCCCCTCTCCGTGATAGGAGAGGGGGGATGAAGGGGGGTGAGGTAGATAGCCAAGAGAAAGAAGGTCTATATTGAACTTGAGCCGCAACTGGATGCCTGCGTGGAAACACAGGCCAAGCGGCAGTATAACCAACTGGTGCGCCAGCTTCTGGAGAAGGACGCCGAAGAACGAACTGGCTGAAAAGGCAGAAATCCTGCGACTCTTCCTGGAATCGGCGGACTTCAATAAACTGCGCGCTGAATCAGAAAAGCACCTCCTGGCCGGGAGAAAAGTCAAATTCCTGGTGCATCTGGAAAGAGGCCAGCCCAAATACGAAATGCAGGTAATATAGAGAGGAGAGTCTAAGAGAGGCGCAGCCTCTCTTTCATAAAACTCCCCCTTCCCATAATAATCAGGGGGATAAAGGGGGATGGGGTCACCCCCACCACTAGCATTGGCCGCTCTAATATGATTAAATACACATATCGTAACCTGACCTGGCCGAAAAGGAGGGACAACTAATGGCCACCACGACGCCCACGCCAACCCCGGCACCAACCGGTGCCCCACAACCAGCCCCCCAGACCTGGATGCCAGTTGCGGCCGGAATCCTGACCATTATTGCGGGCGTAGTCGACTTCTTGGTTGGCCTCATTGTCGGCGCCAGAGGTCATGTTGCGGGCTTTTTTGGCATCTGGGGATTGGGCGCTTTCGGTGTCCCCCATATTGTCCTGGGGATAATTGCCGTCATTGGCGGCATCTTCGCCGTGCAGAGAAAAGCCTGGCTCATGGCCCTGGTCGGTGCTATCTGTGCCCTCATGTGGCCACTTAGCCTCCTCGGTATTCTATCTATCATCTTCGTCTGCCTGTCCCAGAAAGAATTTAAGTAGAAAGCAACAACATATATGCGTATCACCAGGCTATTCGGCAAGACCCAGCGCGAAATACCGGCTGAGGCGGACACCATCAGCCACCAGCTACTGCTTCGAACCGGCATGATACACCAGGTCGCCGCCGGCGTCTATTCCTATCTGCCCCTCGCCTGGCGGGTGCTCAAGAAAATAGAAAACATTATCCGCGATGAGATGAATAAAGCCGGGGGACAGGAACTGATGCTGCCGGCTCTTCAGCCCGTTGAGTTGTGGCAGGAAACCGGTCGGTATGGAGCTTTCGGCCGATCCTCTTCACTCTCACCGACCGCCGTGACCGCAAGCTCGCCCTCGGGCCAACCCATGAAGAGGTCATCGCCGAACTGGTCACTCACCATGTGCGCAGTTACCGCGACCTGCCTCTTCTGCTCTATCAAATCCAGACCAAGTTCCGCGACGAGCCCCGCCCACGGGGTGGCTTGATTCGAGTCCGCGAGTTCACCATGAAAGACCTTTACAGCTTTGATGTTGACGAGGCTGGCCTGGATATAAGCTACAACAAGATGCTCCAGGCCTATCGGAATATCTACGCTCGCTGTGGTCTGCCGGTGCTTATGATTGAGGCCGATAGCGGTGCCATCGGTGGCAAAGACTCGCACGAGTTTATGCTCATCGCCGAGAGCGGCGAGGACGAAATTATCTCCTGTACGGGTTGCCAGTATGCCGCCAATGTGGACAAGGCACAGAGCGTCAAGAGCAAAGTGGACGGCGGGGCGCCCCGGCCACTAGAAGAGGTCAGCACGCCGGGTATGGGCACCATTGAACAGGTGTCCAGCTTCCTGAAAGTGCCGCAGAATCGCACGCTCAAAGCCGTCTTCTATATCGCCGATGGCCAGATGGTCTTTGTCGTCATCCGGGGCGACCTTGAGGTCAACGAAATCAAGCTCAAGAACGCCCTGAAATGCCAGGAACTCCGTATGGCCACCGAAGCCGAGGCCATCCAGGCGGGCATTGTCGCCGGTGCCGCCTCACCTGTCGGTCTCAAGGGCTTCAAGGTGGTCGCCGACGATTCCATCACCCTGGCCACCAATCTGGTCGCCGGCGCTAACAAGCCGGATACCCACATCAAGAATGTCAACTACCCGCGGGACTTCAAGGTTGACCTGCTCACCGATATCGCCCGGGTCAAGGCCGGGGACATCTGCCCCAAATGCGGTGGCCGGTTATCATCCACCCACGGCATTGAGGTCGGGCACACCTTCAAACTGGGCACTTTCATCAGCCGGAAACTCGGCGCCAACTTCGTTGACCCGAGCGGCGTAACTCGCCCGATTGTCATGGGCAGCTACGGCATCGGGCTGGGTCGGTTGCTGGCGGCGGCCATCGAACAGAGCCATGATGACAAAGGCATTATCTGGCCCATGGCCATTGCCCCTTACCACATTTACCTCTGTTCCTTGTATCCGGAAAACGCTCAGGTGGCTGAGACCGCGGAGAAGCTGTACAGCGACCTCACCGCCCGGGGTCTGGAAGTGCTCTACGATGACCGCCATGAGTCGCCCGGCGTCAAGTTCAACGATGCCGACCTGCTGGGCATACCTCTCCGCGTTACCATCAGCCCCCGTACCCTGGAGAAAGACAGCGTGGAAGTAAAGTGGCGCACCGAGAAGCAGACACAACTGGTGTCACTGGCCAGTCTGGCCGCCACCCTGAAAGAGCTTGTTGACCGAGGAGCCAAAGCCAGTTGATTATCGACCTGCACGCCCACACCAAGCCCTGGTCGGACGATAGCAACCTTGACGCCACCGAACTCATCCGCCGTGCCAAGCAAGCCGGACTTGACGGCATCTGTCTGACCGAGCACGACTGGTTCTGGGACAAAAACGCCGTCGCCCGATTGAGCGGAGAAAACGACTTTCTGGTCCTGCCCGGTGTGGAAATCAACACCGAGGAAGCCCATTTTCTGGTCTTTGGGCTGGAACAATACAATTTCGGCATGTGGCGGGTGGAGACTCTGCGGAGTTTTGTGGATGATGTGGGTGGCGTGATGATTATGGCCCATCCCTACCGCCGCCGACTCTACATGGATGATAATGTCCCGGCGGCGGTGGAGCGTTACTACCAGAGACCGTTTTTCAAGCTGATTGATGCTGTTGAGGTGCTTAACGGCAAAGCCACTGCCCGGCAGAACGAGTTCTCTCAGGAGCTATGCCGCCGGCTGAATCTGAAGGGCATCGGGGGCAGTGATGCCCATGTGGCCGCGGACATTCCTTCCTCGGCCACTTTCTTTGAAAGAAAGATTGGCAATGTGACGGAGCTAATCACCGAAATCAAGGCCGGCCGTTTTCAGCCCATTGACCTGCGCCAGCCAACCTCACCCCCTTAAATTCCCCTCTACTAGGGCACAATTGCTTGGCGGTACCATTACGCTGAAGTCGACGCCAGGTCAGGGCACCACAGTAGTCGTTGAAGTCCCGGCCTGACTTCACAGATTAGCTATCTTGTCCTGTGTTTCGTCCTTGACCCACTGGTGTGCATGCCCAGTTTTTCGATTGACATGAAATAGTCTCGCCAAAGCGGTAGATGGGAGAAAATGCAGCGGCCTCCCTTAAAGGAATCATTGCCTGGGCCCGAGCAGGGCATGCGCCTTCTTCAGCCAGTCCGGGATGGGTATCTTCTGGGGGCAGGCTTCAAGACATTCTTCGCATTCAATGCACTGGTCGGCGCGTTGTTCTTCTTTAAGCCCATCGGGTCCCCGGTAGCGGCCTCGCCCTCTCCGGGGGTCATCGTATATGATGGACTCATTGTATATCTGGAAGATGGTGGGGATATCCACGCCGTTGGGACAGGGCTGGCAGTACCCACAGCTGGTGCACGGTATGGGGCTCGAACCACGATAGGCTTCCCGCACTCGGTCGATTACAGCCAGCTCATCGGCGGTGAGCGTCCGCGGTCCAGAGCGGTCAGCGGACGCGACATTTTCCACCACCTGCTGCATCGTACTCATACCGCTCAGAGCCACCGAGATTTCTGGTTGGTTCCAGACCCATTGGAATGCCCACTCGACCCGGCTGCGGTTCTTTGCCGAGTTCTCCCATACTTTAGCTACCTTCTCCGGAGGCTCCCGGCCAAGCAGTCCCCCTCGCAGCGGTTCCATAACGACAACGGCCAACTGTTTGCTGGCGGCATATTCTACGCCGCGTCGGCCAGCCTGATTGTCCACATCAATATAGTTGTATTGGACCTGGGAGAGAGTCCAGTTATCATAGTCATTAATGATTCCCTTGAAGGCTTCGTAATCGTCGTGGAAGGAGAAGCCAAGATAATCAAAGCGTCCCTTGGCCATCTTGTCCTCAGCCCAGCGAAGTACCCCCAGGTCCCGTACCTTGGTCCAACTGCGACCATTCAACCCGTGCAGGAGATAGAAATCAACCTTATCAGATTGCAGGCGCTCAAGTTGCTCGTTGAAATAGCGGTCGAAGTCGGCGGTTGACTCGATATTTCGGACAGGCATTTTCGTGGCCAGCTTCATCCTCTCGCGGTAGCCATCACGGAGTGCCCGGCTGACTACACGCTCACTCTGCCCTAAGTGGTAGTAGTAGGCGGTGTCCAGGTAATTGACGCCGTGGTCAATGGCATAGCGAATCATACGAATAGCCTCAGGCTCATCAACATTCGCCGGGTCTGTTCCGGTTACTGGCAACCGCATCGCCCCAAAGCCCAGCGCCGATACTTTCCACTTCAACTTGCCAAACTTCCGATACTGCATCACTCTTTCCTTCCTTGGATAATTGGCGGCGGCCGTTATTCCGCCGCAGTGCTATTCACGCACATAGCCACACAAGTATTTTCCTCTATTTCCTCTTAAAAAGCAAACCTGCGCGGCATCTTTCTGACAAACGCCACCAAGCTCACCCCCTGCCCCCTCTCCTTCTTTTTCAACCTTATCCCCCTCACTTCCCCCTTTCCCCTGATTATCATCGGGGGCGGTCACGCGGTAAGGATTATCATCGGGAGGGGGAGAAAATAGAAAAGAGGGGCGAAGCCCCTCTTAAACATCTCCGATTTGCTTGAGCTATTTTCTTTTTACTATTAGGAATACTAAAGACTAGGAAGCCCACCAGAAGGCTGACCCGACAAAGATTATTATTATTATCCAGAAAGCAGCAACTATAATGCCCAATACCAGACCCGCGACAGCCATACCTCTGCCCTTGAGATTAGGATTTCTGCCGGTTTGGCCCATTGCTATCGCTCCAAAGATAATGGCTAAGATAGACAAAAAGTTGATGAAGATACCTACGATTCCCAGGACTAGAGAGGCTATAGCCAGCCCGCTGGTTCGCGCTGTTTCCAACGGTCGTTGCGGCACCGATGCCGTCTGGGTTAAGGCTGCGCCACACTTGCCACAAAAACTACTATTATCAGGATTTTGCTCGCCGCATTTGGGGCAATACATTTACGGTTCAACCTCCTTGTTTGTCCTCCGGCTTCTGTATAGTTAGCAGGAGTTTAGTCCCTTTCTCAAGCCCTGTCAATACCTGGTAGGTTACCTCACCCCCTGCCCCCTCTCCTTCCTTTTCAACCTTATCCCCCTCACTTCCCCCTTTCCCCCGATTATCATCGGGGAAGGGGGAGGCTGGTACGCGGGCACAGATAGTCTTCACTTCTACACGCACGGTTGTGTGGCACAAAGAGAGCAGGCTACGATAGGCCCTCTATCATCGGCCACAAGATATGTTGAGGCAACGAGAATCTAGAAGAGCCTCTCTACTCAGACGCCATCGTGCCATTCGCTTGGAAAGACAGGCTACACTAAATAGATGGCTCTTGGAAAGCCCAAGCCCTGCCCTTGTTATAAATTCCCCCTTTCCCTGAGTTAACTCAGGGGAAAGGGGGCTAGGGGGAAAGGATTAACACGGGGAGAGGGGGGAGAAAAAAAAGAGTCTAGTTCCGCTATTACTCTCCTTTGACTTCAAATTGTGTCTAAGTAAGTAATCCTTTATTACCTCACTTCCTAGAAATACAAGCACATATATGAGCCACTCAATCTAAGTGGCAATAGCGCTTTAATGAGTCTGATATTCCTTCCAATCTAAACACACTTATCTTGCTAACATAAGTACATGTAAATCACTGCCAGTAATGCTGATAAAGTAGTTCTCTTAGACTTAGAATCTGATAAATATAGGTAATAGTTTTTCCTGTTTCTAATCAGCAGTTGCTAGCAATACAAGGTAATTTATTATTTCGACATAATCGGATTTTAACGTTGTCATAATTCTCTTAGCGTTCCAATATCTGATTCCTAACAGTCACCGCTTTAGCGACTTTACACTTAGTTCAATGTTGATTTTAAGCATCGAGTAAATATCCTGTCTCAGTTAGATTATGACTCTTAATTTCGAGAGTGTTGCCACTACTAGTTTCACTTGGAAATAGCCGATGTCTCTCCGTGCAAGCTTACTCAACAGAGGATGATGCAGGTTATTATAGATAATGATATCCTGTTGAAGTCCTCGTCTTACCGCGCGTGCTCAAATATAAAGCCATCTCCTACGGAAACGCATGTGGAAGCACATTAGCCAAGAAAACGACCAGAAGTGTCACTCAGCACTTCCCAATAGAAGCACTATGATTTGACCAATTTTTTTCTCGCATCCTCTTAACTCTCTTAAGATTCCAGAGGCTCTAAAGCAAAGGTCTTTCACATCAATCTGAATTATCCTGCAACACTTAGCCTCTTCACTATCTGTTTGGGGTAGGCGATTGGTATTAACCTCCACCCTCCTCACCACTTCCCCCATCAACGTATCATTGTCAGCATCATCTTGAATTTGTTGGTGGCTTTCAGGGAGTGGGGATGATTGGCGGGCATGATAATCATTTCACCTTCCTTCAAATGAAAAACCTTGCCGGAGATAGAAATATCCGCTTCACCATCAAGAAGATTAACTATGGCGTCAAAGGGTGCCGTGTGTTCGCTCAATCCTTGCCCTTCATCAAAGGCGAAAAAGGTTACTGTTCCAGTCTTTTTATCAATTATTGTTCGGCTGACTACGGAATCTTTTTGATAATCGGCTAATTCAGTTAGCCTGATGACCTGTGCTTCTAGTCTTTCTGCGCCGGCGGGTGTCTCTTTATGTTTCATTCTTTGCCTTTACCCCCTTCTTCAGCCGAAATTCATATCTAGCTTCAGGAATCCCAAATTTGCCACCGAGCAAGATTAGGCCTGAACCAATTATATCACCCCACCCTCCTCACCACCTCCTCCAGCACCTTCGGCCAGTCGTGGCCGAGGCGTTTGGGGTGGAGGCGGAGGTGGAGGGCGTCCAGATGGAGGCTGCCCACCGGGTAGCGCAGACCCCTTAAGTAAGGCTCCAGTTTCTGGTGGTCAAAGCGCATCCCTTCAAAGCGCCGCAGGACGATCTGGCCTTCTTCCATAGTAATTGATTCAATGCCGGCTTTAGCCCCCAGAATCTTAATCTTGACGGCATAGAGCAGGTTCTCCACCTCCCGGGGCGGAGTGCCAAAGCGGTCGCTGAATTCCTGGGCCAGAGACTCAATCTGCTCCAGCCTGTCCACCCTGACCAGCTTCTGGTAGAGGCCCAGCCGGGTATTGAGGTCGTCCACATAGTCTTCCGGAATATAGGCGGGCAAGGGCAAGTCTATCGTCGGCGGCGGCAGGTGCGAGGCCTTGACCTCTTCAACAGGCTTGCCCGCCCGCCTGGCTTTCAACTCCTCCACCGCCTGAGCCAGCAACTGGGTGTAGAGGTTAAAGCCAACGGCGCTGATATGGCCGCTCTGCCTGACCCCCAGCAGAGTGCCGGCCCCCCGGATTTCCAGGTCTTTCATGGCAATGCCGAAGCCGGCCCCCAGCTCGGTGGCTTCAAAGATGGTCTTCAGGCGCTTCTCGGCCACCTCCGTCAGGAGCTTGCCTTTGTCATAGAGAAAATAGGCATAAGCCAGGTTAGTCCCCCGCCCCACCCGGCCCCGCAGTTGATACAGCTGGGTCAGGCCAAACTTATCCGCCTGGTTGACAATCAGGGTATTGACATTGGGCATGTCCAGCCCCGATTCAATAATACTGGTGCAGACCAGGACATCAGCCTGGCCCTGAACGAAGTCGGTCATCACCTTTTCCAGCTTGTCCTCCGGCATCTGGCCGTGGGCAATGGCGATTCTGGCTTCCGGCACCAGCAACTGCAACCTGCCCGCCACGAAAGCGATGCTCTGCACCCGGTTGTGCACGAAGAAGACCTGCCCGTTCCGCTCCATCTCCCTGAGTATGGCTTCCCGGACGAGCCGCTCATCATATTCGGCGACATAGGTCTTGACCGGCAGGCGGTCTTCCGGCGGAGTCTCCATCACGCTCATATCCCGCACCCCGACCAGCGACATGTGCAGGGTGCGGGGGATGGGGGTGGCGCTCAAAGTGAGGACATCCACTTCCTGACGCATCTTTTTGAGGTGTTCCTTGTGGACAACGCCGAACCTTTGCTCTTCATCAATGATTAACAGCCCGAGGTTCTTGAAGACCACATCCTTTTGCAGAAGGCGGTGAGTGCCGATGCAGATATCAACCGTGCCATTGGCCAGTCCGTCAAGGATAGTCTGCTGTTCTTTCGGCGTGCGGAAACGACTCAGCACTTCAATCTTTACCGGGAAAGCCGAGAATCGCTGGCTGAAGGTAGCGTAGTGCTGTTCCGCCAGCACGGTGGTCGGCACCAGCACGGCCACCTGCTTGTTGTCCATCACCGCCTTGAAGGCGGCCCGGACGGCAATCTCGGTCTTGCCGTAGCCCACATCCCCGCAGACCAGTCGGTCCATCGGCTTGGACTGCTCCATATCCTCCTTGACCTGCTGCTGGACAGTGAGCTGGTCGGGGGTTTCCACATAGGGAAAGGAAGCCTCCAGTTCCTGCTGCCAGACGCTATCCCGGGAAAAGGCAAAACCGGGCACGACCTCCCGCGCGGCATAGAGCGCCAGCAGTTCCCGGGCAATATCGGCCACCGCCTCGCTGACTCTCTGCTTGGTGCGCGTCCACTCTTGCGTCCCCAGACGACTCAACACTGGGGGCTGTTCTCCTGCCCCGATATAGCGCGTCACCCGGTCTATCTGGTCGGTCGGGACATAGAGCTTATCGCCGGCGGCGTATTCCAGAACGAGGTATTCTTTCTCGCCCTCTTTAGTCGCCATCGTGGCCACGCCGGTGAATCGGGCGATGCCGTGCTCAATATGCACCACATAGTTGCCGGGAGCGATGTCCACAAAGAGCTTGTGATGGGGGACCGGTCGCCTTTTCAGGAGTCGGCGCTGCTTGATGAAACCAAAGATTTCAGTGTCAGTGAAGAGGTAGGTATCACCGTTCATCACCCACCCCTCACCCAGCAACCCCTGTAGCAGTGTCAAAGAGCCGGGCGCCGGTACTTCCCCGACTTCGGTGAGGGGTGGGGCGATGACATCTTCCTCCTCGAGCAATTCGGAAAGTCGGCTGGCCTGATGGCTGACGATGACGACCCGCTTCCTCTGGCTCAGCATCTCCTTGGCTTTCTGGATGAAGGTCGGCAGCTGTCCGGCGTAGCTCTGAGCCGGCTTGAAGCTCAGGGACGGCTCTTCCTCAGTGGTACCCCAGCTAGTCAGCGACAGGTGGCACTGGCTGGTGAGCGCCGGCGCTAACTCCGCCCAACTGAAATAAGGGCGGGGGAAATTCCGGTGGCAGTTCCTGACGGGCCAGTCTCTCCGCCCGCATCTCTTCAGCCTCGGTCTCAAGTTCCTCGGCGACCCGCTTGATGCTTTCCGGCTCGTCCAGTATCAGTAGACCATCCGCCGGAACATAGTCCAGCAGACTATCCTGGTTAAATAGCGGCGCATAAAACTGGCTGGCCGGCTTCTCATTCCCCACCAACATCGCTATTTCCTGCTGGAATTGCTGCCTTGATTCATCGCTCAGGTTAGCCAGGTCAAGAGCCCCCAGAATTGCCTCCAGCCCTTGTTTACTCTTCGTCAGAGGCGCCAGCAATTCGGTGGCCGGCGTGATGGTAATGGCTGGCACCGCTCGCAGGGAGCGCTGGGTGGCCGGGTCAAAAAACCGGATGCTCTCTATGGCGTTGCCAAAGAACTCAAGCCGGGCGGGCAATTCACTGGTCGGGGGATAAATATCCAGAATGCCGCCCCGGTGACTGACGGTGCCCGGCACATCCACCGTGTTTTCCAGCTTGTAGCCCATAGCCTGCCAGCGAGCCAGCAGGTCAAAGGGCTCTATCTCCATCCCGACCCTCACCGTGTGGCTGGCCGAAGTGAAGTCATGATGAGAGAGCAACTTCTGCATCAGGGCTGGCGCTGAGACGATAATCAAAGGCGGAGCCTTAATTGCCCTGTCCTTCCCGCCGGAAGGCTCGCTGGCTAGATTGGCCAGGGCGGACAGAACCTGGAGCCTCTCTATCTCAGTCGTGTTGTCCGTAGCCAGGCGCTCGTAAGGTAAGGCTTCCGGCTCCGGAAAAAGCTTTACCGGACTCGTGGGGCACCAGGTCAATAGTTGTTCATAGAGGTTCTTCGCCTTCTCCGGTTGGGCCGTAATTACCAGCGCCGGCAAGTTTAATTGGTGGTACAGAGCCGCGATAAAGTAGGGCTTAGCCGCATCAATTACCGCCACGCCCGGGCTATTTTTCTGCTGCAGCTCAGCCACCAACTCCCGGTAGGCTGGCATTTGTTCAATCAGAGGCAATAGTCTGGTCGGGTCTAACTGCATTTTCTTTCCCAAACACCTATAGGGCTAGTCGTCAGGCGACTAGCCCTCCAATCAATTCTATCACAGCGCCAACCTGCGCTCAAATACGATGTTCTTTGGGAATTGGAGTTGCCAGGTCAACCCGAACGGTGATAGGATAACTCAGGTCTGACTGTTCCATTCAAATCTTGGGGGTGGCGATTGTTGAAGAATAATGCCTTCTAATTAAAGGAGGTTAAGCTATGGGCGAAAAGTCACTCTTTGAGTCAATACCTATCGGACTAGACCTGGGGACGGTGGAAGTCAATCTGGATGAGAAGGCGGTCCAAGACCGCGTCAACCTTATCCAGTGGCAGACGAAGGAAGTAGTGGATAAGTTGGGCTTTGCGCCACCGGGAGCCACTATTGAAATACACCCGAGAATGAAGTTTGAAAAGTTCCCCAGCTTGAAGGCGGCCATCTGGGCCAAAAGCGAGCACGAGTTTATCAAGCCGATGAAGGTAGGCAGTAAGGTATTCGTCCGGGGCAAGGTGACCGATAAGTACACCAAGCGGGGCCGGGAATATGTCGTTACCGAGTTTGAAGCGGTGGATGAGAACGGCGAGGTCTTGCTGATAAGTCGTGAGACCGGCATCAATGTGGAATAGGAGGGCTGAAATGGCTAAAGTGAAAACGGTAAAAGTGGGCGAAGAAATCCCGGGCTTGACCAAGACCGCTTATATGCCCATTGACCCTCAGGGACGCAATCCCATCCATACCGATGACTTTGCCCGGGAACACGGGATGCGTGGGGCGTTAATCGGGGGCTCGACCTTACTCAGCTATGTGCTGGAGATGCTGTACAACCATTTTGGGCAGAACTGGCTGTATCACGGGAAGATAAAGGTCTCCTTTATTGGTGGCGGTGCTGTCAACGGCGATGTGGTCACGGCTCACGGTCGGGTCACCGGAGTTGAAACGGAGGGGGGTGACGCCAGAGTCAAGCTCGATGTCTGGCTGGAAAATCAGATGGGCAACAAGATTGTGGTCGGCGAGGCTAGCTGTCTCCAATAGCGTCCGTCTGACCTATTAAGGAATCTGCGGAAGGAGAAAAGGATGGAATGGAAAACGCGGGTTACCGCGCTTCTGGGTTGTCAGTACCCCATTTTGCAGGGGGCCATGGCCCGGCTCGGCGACTGGAAGTTGGCGGCGGCCGTAGCCCGGGCGGGGGCTCATGGCACTATCACTGGCTCTATTTGTCGCACCCCGGAGAAGCTCCGCGAGGATATCAAACGATGTAAGGAAGCTACGGCCGGTTCTCGTGGCACCTTTGGGGTCAACCTGAGCATTGGCCTCTGCCCCGATATTGAGCAGATGCTGGAGGTCTGCATTGAAGAGAGAGTAGCGGTGGAGACCTCGGTTTACAAGCCGGATGCCCTGGCACCTCGCATCAAGCAGGGCGGCGTCAGGTGGATACACAAGGCGGCCCGGGTGAAGGATGCCGTGCACGCCCAGGAGGTCGGGGCCGATGCCATTATTCTGGTGGGGCTGGAGGGGGCCGGCATTAAGAACCCGGAGCAGTTGCCCACCATGACCACGATTGTCTGGGGCCGACGGCACATCAAAGTCCCCCTGATTGCGGCGGGTGGCATTGGCGATGCCCATGGCTTGATGGCCGCCCTGGGTATGGGGGCCGATGGCATAATGATGGGGAGCGCTTTCATGGCGACCAAGGAGTGCGCGATAAGTGAGGCGGCCAAGGAGGCTATTGTTCGCCTTAACCCGGATAACCCCGAATTGCGACAGCGAGTGATGATACCGGCCGACCCGAGACGGGCCACTGCGGAATCCGTTCGAGTACCGGCGAACCGGATTTGAGCCGGAGCGCGTCTTTTGCCGTGGGCGTAATTGACCGTGTACCCACGGTGAAGGAGTTGATTGATGGTATTATCCATGGGGCGGAGGCGATTCTGGATAGCTGGGAATTTCTCAAGACGAGGTAATTCGCCGTAAAGAAGGGGGAATTCTAATGCCCAAGGTCAAAGTCAATGGCATCAATCTCTACTACGAAGTTCACGGACAGGGTTTCCCGGTGGTCTTTCTAGCACGGCTTTACCGGCACGGCTAACTCGTGGCGACCTCAGATTCCGGCACTAGGTAAGGGGTACCGCTTTGTCATCTATGACGCCCGCGGCCACGGTCAGTCGGATAGTCCGCCTTCCCTGGACCAGTACACGGCGGATATTGTGGTGGAAGACCTGAGACAGCTCCTCAAGAGCCTCAAGATAGACAAGGCGGTCGTGGGTGGGCTATCAATGGGTGGCTACCAGTCGCTCCGCTTCTACTTGCGCCATCCGGAGATGGTAGTGGCTCTCATCCTGATGGATACCGGGCCGGGCTATCGCAACCCAGCGCGACGAGATGAGTGGAATCGCCAGCAGGAAGAACGGGCCAAACTGCTGGAGACCCAGGGTATGACTGCCTATGCGCCTATGGCGCCCAGCTATGTCAATAAGGAAATGCTACTCAAGCAGAGCCCCATCGGGCTGGCCAACATGGCACGCACAGTAGTCGCCCAGCATGACCCTCTGGTTATTGAGAGTCTAGGGAATATCAAAGTGCCGACGCTGGTGCTCGTTGGAGAAAAGGACACGCCTTTCCTGCCGGCGGCGGAGTATATGGGTAAGGTAATCCCGGGCGCCCAGCATAAGGTTATTCCTAATGCGGGTCATTCGGCTAACATTGATAACCCTGAGGAATTCAACAACGCTATTCTTGCCTTCCTGGGCAAGCTAAACCTGGACAAAGGTTAGTAAGCAATAAGTTAGCGGCTTTGGCTAAACCAGGGTAGACGAGTCTTTCTAAGGTATCTTATTCCGCGGTAAACCTGCACGGCGATTATCGCCATAATCAGTCGTGGTATCCAGAGCCAGAAGATATTCACACCCAGCACGGCAAAGAGCGCCGGGTCTTCAATCATGGCGTGATTGATACCCAGGGAGACATGGAGGTACTCTACCTCTTCTCTGGTCAGAGTTCCTTTCTTCCCCTCCGCCACAATTATGGCTCCGCCGTAAAGTAAGCCAAAGATAATGCCAGCGACAAACATGATGGCCGTCCGGCCGGAAAGCCCGAGGACTCTCATCATCGGCTTGAAGACAATGAGGACGCGGTCAATCCAGCCCAGTGCTCTTGAAATCTCCAGAAGAATCATGATGAACATGATTATCCCGAAAACTTTCAAAAGCAGGATGCCTGTATCTCTGGCCCAGGTTGTCATAATATCAAGTAACGGGGTGTGAGTCGGGAGTGCACTTGACATAACAATACTCTGGCTGGTATCACCAAAGAACTGGGAGACAACGAACACCGTGAGAACAGCGGCCACGATACGGGTGAGGGTGGCTTTGATGACATTGATGCCCGACCGGTACTGGACGATGCCTTCCATGATGAGGTTGTGGCAGATAAGCGTGAAGATAGCGATGAGGGTCATCTGCACCACGGTGAAGGGGAGGACAGTGAGCACGGCGATGACGGCGTAGATATTTATCAGCATGCCGCTGATGATGGGCAGGGCGGCTTGCGAGGGCAGATGGAGGAAGCTCATTAGCGGGTTCAGGACGAAGTCAATCTTGTCCAGCCAGCCGCTCCATTGCAGAAGGGTGACCAGAAAAGAGATGGGGATGACGATTTCGCACATCCAGACAAAGCTGCGCCACCCCGATTTCAGTCCGGCGATAAAGCCAGTTTTCAATTGAGCTTTGCGAGTAGACATTGAGTCTTTGCAGACATTGTAGAGAGGGGCTGGATATCATGGTGAGATTACCCAGCCCCTCTAGGCGTGTGATACTGCTGAATGTGTTCTAGCCTTTCCCGATGCGGAACATCTTGGTGCCGCAGACAGGGCAGACACCCTGGGTCGCCGGCTTCTTGTTCTTCATGACGATTGCCCTGGCGTTCCTAATCTCCCTCTTGGTGCGGCACTTGACACAATATCCCTGCATGATTTAAACCTCCCTTTTTTAAATTTTTTAGCAGGTGATTTATTTACATGCTAAGCAGCTTGGCAATTCTCTCGCGATGATAATCGCTATCACCCCAGGCGACTTCTGAAGACTTAGCTCTCTTGAAGTAGAGGTGCATATCGTGGTCCCAGGTGAAGCCGATGCCACCGTGAATCTGGACACCCTCGAAGGCAGTGTGTTTGTAGCCATCGCTGCACCAGGCCTTGGCCATGGAGGCGGCCAGCGCCAGCTCCGGACTATTTTCGGAAGCGGCCCAGGCAGCGTAATAGGTGATTGAGGTTGACCCTTCAACCTCAATGGCCATGTTGGCCATCTTATGGTGGGTGGCTTGGAAGGAGCCGATAGGCACACCGAACTGTATCCTCTCCTTGGCATACTGGTTGGTGGTTTCCAGAATCCATCTGATACCGCCGGTCATCCAGGCACACTCGGCGATGGCGGCCTCATCAAGGATTCTCTGCACGATGGGCCAGCCCTTGTCCAGCTCACCCAGGATGCTTTGCTTGGACACCCGTACATTGCTGAAGAGCACCTCGCACAGCTTCTCGCCGGTCATCGTCTTCAGGACTTCCGTCTTGATGCCGGCGGTCTTGGCATCGACCAGGAAGAGGGTAATGCCGTCTTCCGGGTTGGCGCTCTCCTTGGTCCGGGTCACGCAGAGGAGGTAGTCGGCCACATGGGCATCAGGGACAAAGAGTTTGGTACCCTCAATCACATACTCATCTCTGTCCAGAGTGGCTTTAAGGGTGACACCTGATGCTTCCAGACTACCGCTGGCCTCGGTGAGAGCCAGGGTCATAATCATATCACCGCTGGCTATCTTGGGCAGGAACTGTTTCTTCTGGGCATCAGTACCCGCGGCCAGGATAGCCCGGCCGGCATGCACTACTGTTGGTACGAAAGGGGCCGGGCACCAGTGCTCGCCCCATCTCTTCCAGAAGCACGGCCAGGTCGAGAAAACTGCTATCGGCTCCGCCGTATTGGCCGGGGAAGACCAGTCCCTGCCAGCCTACATCAGCCATCTTCTTCCAGAGCTCGGGGGAATAGCCTTTTTCGTCATCCATCATGGCTCGCACCAGTTTCTTGGGGCATTCCTTGTCCAGAAACTCGCGAGCTGATGTCTTCAGCATTACTTGTTCTTCACTCAGACCGAAATCCATAGCTCTTTCTCCTTTCTTCTCCTTACCGAGCTGACCTGGGCAGACCGAGGCCTCTCTCGGCGATGAGGTTCCGCTTGATTTCCGAGGTACCGGTCTCAATGGTGTTGCCGCGCGACCTCAGGAAGCGGTATTGCCAATCACCGTGCTCAATAGCGCACCTGGAGCCTCGTATTAGTCGGCTATAGGGGCCCTGGAGGTGCATAGCAAAGTCGTATAGCCGCTGGCCGAATTCTACTCCGAAGAGGTTGCCGACGAGGGTTTCCGGGCCAGGCCGCTCGCCGCGCAGTTGCCCGGTGAGGGCGCGGAAGCCGGTGTACTTCAGGACATTGACATCAATGTAAAACTGGGCTATCTTCTGACGAACTACCGGGTCTGTGCTCAGGGGCTGGCCGTTGCTCTTCATCTCTCGGGCCAGCTTGATGAGGTCTTTCACCGCATTCTCACGCATGACGGCTCCGCCAATCCCCGACCTCTCGAATTCCAGGGTGCCCATGGCGATATACCAGCCTTTGTTGGTTTCGCCTATCTGTAGACTCTTGGAAATCTTGACATTGTCCATGAATACTTCATTGAACTCGGCATGGCCGGTAATCTGGCGGAGGGGACGAACGGTTACACCCGGCGCGTGCATATCAAGGAGCAGGTAGGTAATACCGCGATGCTTGGGGGCATTCGGGTCGGTCCTTACCATGAGGATGCTCCACTCGGAATAGTGACCACCACTGGTCCAGACTTTCTGTCCGTTAACAATATAGTGGTCACCCTGGTCCACCGCCCTGGTCTGAACATTGGCCAGGTCAGAACCGGCCTCCGGCTCGGAGAAGCCCTGGCACCAGACTTCCTCAGCGGTAAGAATCTTGGGCAGGAAACGCTTCTTTTGCTCTTCAGTACCATTGGCCATAATCGTCGGCCCGGCCCAGCCGATGCCGATGCCGTTGGTTGGGCCCGGGGCACGGTGTTTAGCCAGTTCTTCACTGAAGACAACCTGCTCCAGCAGGGTAGCGCCACGACCACCGTACTCCTTGGGCCAGTTGATGCCAACAAAGCCGGCATCATAGAGTTTCTTGTGCCACCAGAGGCCGAACTGGTGCATCTCCGGCGAGTCAAGGTCTGGGCCCAGAACATTGGGGTCGAACCACCACCGGGGCAGTTCCTTCATGTTCTCCGCCAACCAATCTTTTATCTCTTGGCGGAAGGTCTTCTTCTTTGGGCGAATAAGAGAAATCCATAGCAACTTCACTCCTTTCTCTTTTTCTTATTCTTAACCACTGCTTTCCCTCAGTAATACTCCTGAATCGCCTAACTTAACATTAGCCTAACGATTGAGCGATGAGTTCCCGATGATAATTGCCATCCCCGAAAGCGGTGTCGGCTGAGCGGGCTCGCTTGAAGTAGAGGTGCATATCATGGTCCCAGGTAAAACCGATACCGCCGTGTATCTGAACCCCTTCGTCACACACTTTTTTGTAGGCGTCACCGCAGGAGGCTTTAGCCATAGACACAGCCATGCTGGCGTCTGGGTCATCCTCGTCGACAGCCAGGGCGGCCCATTCCATGAGAGAACGAGCATACTCCAGGGCACTGAGCATGTCAGCACACTTGTGCTTGATTACCTGGAAGCTGCCAATAGGCACACCATAGGCTATTCTCTCTTTGGCGTAGTTGACTGTCATCTCCAGGACCTTATCGCCACCGCCGACCATCTCAGCGCATAACGCGGCTACTGCCTTGAGGGCAACCTGCTTTAAGACTGGCCAGCCCTGATGAAGTTCGCCGACAATATTTCTGGCTGGTACTGGGACATTAGTGAAGGTCACCTCGTACTGTTTTCTGAGTAGGTCCATGTTCTTCAGTGGGCTGGTATATACTCCCCACTCCTTGGCGTCGACTATAAAGAGGGTGATTCCTTCCTCGGGGTTCGCCGTATGCCTGGTGCGGGCGGCGCAGAGTATGTAGTCGGCCGCCTTGGCGTCCCATACGAAAGACTTGGTGCCGTTAATGACATACTCATTACCGCGGCTGACAGCCTTGAGCTCTATGCCTCCGGGCCAGAAATCGCCGTCTTCCTCCAGCACGGCCAGAGCGAATATGGCGTCACCACTGGCTATTCGGGGCAGGAATTCTTTCTTCTGTGCCTCAGTGCCGGCGGTAAGCAGTGCCATGCCACCCAGCAGTACGGTGGACATGAAGGGGCTGGGCAGCAATATTCGCCCTATCTCCTCACACAGGATGGTCAAGTCCCGGAAGCGCATTCCGGCGCCGCCATACTTTTCGGGGAACGCTAGGCCGAGCCAACCCAGGTCGGCCATTTTCTTCCAGAGGTCTGGAGAGTAACCCACCTCGTCTTCCATCATGGCTCTTATGTGTGCTCGGGGACACTCTTTCTCTAGGAAATCTCGGGCTGATGTTTTCAACATTTCCTGCTCTTCAGTGAGACCAAAATCCATTTTGCACTCCTTTCACTCAGTTTCGTGGAAATCTGCTAGCGGGGCAGTCCCAGTATTCTTTCAGCAATGATGTTCCGGTTGATTTCTGAGGTGCCCATCTCAATGGTAGCGCCCCGTGCTCGGAGCATGGCGTACACCCACTGCCCGTCATCTATGGCATGCGGTGACCCCTCCGTCAGTTGAGAGTAGGCGCCAATAATTTCCATTACCATGTCTCCCATCCGCTTTCTCATCTCGGCCTGGAAATTCTTGACCAAGGAGGCTTCATTGGTCGGCATGACGCCCTTGCGCATCTTGGCGACCATGCGTGCACCGCTGAAGCGCATAGCCTCACTCTCAATAGCCAGTTGAGCTATTCTCTGGCGGAATGCCGGGTCTTCCCAGACCGACTTACCATACCGCTTTGTCTTTTTGGCTAGGTCAATGATGTTCTGTGCGGTGCTGGTTAAGCCTCTCTGGCCACCCATGGCCAGGCCACCCATGCCCCCGCCGCCCCAGAAGGCACCGCCGCCACTTCGCTCGGCCTGAAGGGCTGTCATGGCAACATACCAGCCTCTATTGATTTCGCTCATGCGGTTTTTATCGGGGACGCGCATGTTATCAAAAAACTCCTCGCCAAATTCAGCTTCCCCGCTCATCTGGCGTAATGGTCTTCGGGTAAAGCCCGGGCTCTTGCAATCGAAGAGAAAATAGGTCAGATTACGATGTCTGGGTGCGGTGAGGTCGGTTTTGGCGACAAGAAGACCAAAGTCGGCAAATTCCCACATGCTGGTCCAGGTCTTCTGTCCATTGACCACCCAGTCGTCTCCGTCTCTGACGGCGGTGGTCTGCACATTGGCCAGGTCAGAGCCAGCGTCGGGTTCAGAAAAGCACTCGCACCAGCTTTCTTCCCCGCTCATTATCTTAGGCAGGAAGCGTTTCTTTTGCCATTCCTCGCCGTGGGCCAGGATGGTGGGTGCAGCCACCAGCAGCCCCAGTGATAGCGGGCCTCCCGGTGTCCCGACGCGGCCCATTTCTTCGCGAATAATCGTTATCTCTTCTCGCGGGCGCTCAATACCACCGTATTCTTTAGGGTAGCCAAACCCGGTATAGCCAGCGTCGTAAAGCTTCTTGGTCCACCATTTGCCCCGCTCATGGGTTTCTCGGCTGAATGACTCGGGTGCCTTATATTCGGGTGTCCCCCATCCTTTGGGCAGGTTGGCTTTCAGCCAATCACGAACCTCTTTGCGGAAGGCTTCTTCTTTCGACAAAGTAGAAGGGCTCATCTCTCACTCCTTATATTAGTCTAACATGTTCAATCACGGTCATCATTCTTGGAATCTATAGTGCGATATATCACCTCCTTCTCTTAAGGCTGTTCTTAATCACTTGACTGAACTGACTTTTACCGTCATAATCTTAACCATTTTCACGGAAAAGTGCAAGCCCAGCAAACCTCACTCTTAGTCTTGCCTCACCCCGATGAAATCGGGGCGAGGCCCCTTCCCCTTTGAAGGAGGGGGAGATGAATCAAAAAGAGAGGTAAAGCCCCTCTTAGACACCCACCATAAATAGGTCAAGCCGTTTAGGTCTTAGCCGGAACCGGCGAGTTGCGTCCTAGCCTCTGGACGCGGGGCTAGCTCGGATTCGGCCAGGCTGAGGGCGGTGAACATCTGGTAGTAGAGACCTTGTTTGGCCAGGAGCTCCTGGTGTGTCCCTATCTCGGCAATTTTCCCATGCTCCAGAACGACAATGCGGTCGGCGTTAATCACGGTGGAGAGACGGTGGGCAATCATCAGGCAGGTGCGACCCTTGACGAGCTGGCGCAACGATTTCTGCATCAGTCGCTCGGTGTTGGTGTCCACATTAGAGGTCGCCTCATCCAGTATCAGGATGGGCGGATTGGCCAGGATGGCGCGGGCCAGGCAGGTGAGCTGGCGCTGACCGGCACTGAGGTTGATACCCCGCTCGCCGACTGGCGTGTCGTAGCCTCGCTCCAGGTGAGAGATGAAGTCGTGGGCACCGGCGGCTTTAGCTGCCCGGATGATATCTTCCTGGCTGGCTTCTGGTAAGCCGTAACGGATATTCTCGGCGATTGTCCCGGAAAAGAGGAAGGGGTCCTGGGGCACCATACCGATTTGTCGTCTTAACGACTGCTGGGTAGCCAACTTCACATCATAACCATCAATGGTTACTTTCCCCGCCGGTATTTCATAGAAGCGGGTAACCAGGTTCATCAGGCTGCTTTTGCCGGCGCCAGTAGGCCCCACTATAGCCACCGTTTCACCGGGCTTGACCATTAAGCTTATATCATGAAGGATTTCCACCCCGGGCTGGTAGCTGAAACTGACATGGTCGAACTGGACCTCACCTTTGATTGGCGGCAATTCAATGGCCTCGGGGCTGTCCTTGATTTCCGGCTGAATATCCAGCAGTTCAAAGATACGCGCCCCGGCGACCATGGCGCGCTGGAGCTCGGTGTACTCCATCATCAGTTCTTGCACGGGAGCAAAGAAGCGCTGGATGTAGAGCAGGAAGCCCAGCAGGACACCGACTGCCCATCTGTCCGTCCAGAACCTGGTAGCCGCCGAAGACAATGACCAGGCCGATGGCGGCGGCTGACATTATTTCACCGATGGGCATCATGACGGCCGTTAGCTTGGTGGCGTCGATATTGGCGTTCAGGTGCGCCCGGTTGACATCATTGAACTGGGCGAAGTTGACGCTCTCGCGGGACAGGCTCTGAATCACCCGCACGCCGGAGATGCTTTCTTGAAGCTGGGCGTTGACCACGGCAATCGCCTTTCTCACCCGGATGAAGGCGCGGTGGGCATATTTCTGCCAGACAAAGATAATTATGCCCAGCGCCGGCACCACGGTCAGGGTCAGTAATCCCAGGCGGACATTCATCAGAATCATGGCTATGGCGATGCCAACCAGTGTCAGGATGCTAATCAAGATGTTGAGAAAGCCGCCGGTGATGAGTTCCTGGAGCTGTTGCACATCGTTCTGCACGCGGGACATGACCTTACCGACTTTATTGCGGTCAAAGAAGCCCAGCGACATCTTTTGCAGGTGGTCGAACATCTCTGTGCGCAGACGGACCAGCGTGGCATCGCCGGCGAAGTAGAGGAAGCGGGTTTCCAGGTACTGCCCACCCCAGGTCACCAGTGCCGCCCCCACGAAGACGGCCACAATCATGTTTAGCCCGGCTAAATCGCCGGTCTGGATGAAACGGTCGGTGGCGATGGCGACCAGATAAGGGGAGACCAAAGAAGCCAGGGTACGGATAAACATGCCGATGCCCCCGAAAATCATCCACCATTTGACCGCTTTGAGGTATCTGGGCAAGCGGCGGATTACATGCCAGTCATATATCTTGCCCAGCATGTCGTCTTCATCGGCATCCAGGGCACTGCTCAATTGTTGCATTGGATATGGCCCAATACCTGGGTACATGTTTACCTCAGACCCTCGGTCCTTCCTATGGAAGGACTTAGTTCGGGCATTTCCGCAGTAATTTCTTCCGCTTCCTCGCTGGCCGAGAGTTGCGACAGATAGATTTGTCGATAACGGCTGCTCTTGGCCATCAGCTCATTATGCGTGCCCCGCTCGACTATCTGCCCGTTCTCCAGTACCAGAATCAGGTCAGCGCTCTGGGTGATGGAGAGACGGTGGGTAATGACAAAAGTAGTCCGGCCGGAGACTAATTTGCTCAATGCCAGGCGGATGAACCGCTCGGTTTCGGCGTCCACGCTGGAGGTGGAGTCGTCCAGAATGAGGATTTTCGGATTAAGGAGCAGGGTTCGGGCAATGGCCAGTCTTTGTTTCTCACCACCGGAGAGGGTAATTCCCCGCTCCCCCACCCAGGTGTTGTAGCCCTCCGGCAGACTCTCGATGAAGTCGTGCAGTCGTGCGGCCTTAGCCGCGGCCACGATTTGCTCCGTGTCGGCATCTATCGCGCCGTAGGCGATGTTCTCCCGGATGGTGGCGGAGAAGAGAAAGACATCCTGCTGCACGATGCCCACATTCTGGCGTAACGAGGTTAGGGTAACATCACGAATGTCAGTGCCGTCAATCGTGACGCGGCCGCCGGTAACATCATAGAACCGGGGGATGAGGTTAGCGATGGTGCTTTTGCCACTGCCCGAGCCGCCAATCAGGGCCACCAGTTGTCCCGGCCTGGCGCTGAAGTTGATGTCCTTGAGCACCGGGCCCAAAGAATTATAGCTGAAGCTGACATCCTGGAACACGACCTCGCCTCTAACATTGTTCAGCTCAATGGCGCCGGGCTTTTCCTGGACCGGTGATGTGGCGTCAAGTATCTCCAGGATACGCTGCCCGGCCGATGTGGCTCGGGAAATCATGTTCGTCAGGAAGCCGACGCGGCGGATAGGCATGGCCATCATTGCCAGGTAGAACATGAACTGGGTCAGACCACCGATGGTCAGGTTACCGGCGATAACCTGCCGGCCGCCATACCACAGTATTAACGCCGTGGGCAGGCTGATGAGGAAGACCATCAGCGGCATGTTGAAGGCCATCAGGCGGTCGGTTTTGATTTCCTCGTCGTAGAGCACCTTAGCTTGAGTGGCGAATTTCTGGCTCTCTTCTTTCTGGCGTGAGAAAGCCTTGACCACTCTAACTCCAGTCAGATTCTCCTCCAGAGTCGTGCCCAGAACGCCCAGAAAGTTCTGAATCTTGAGCCACATCGGGCGGAGTCCGCGGGCAACCACGATGGCTCGGTAGGCAATCGGGGGCAGGAAAGCCAGGGTCATCAGTGCCAGTTGCCAGTTCATGGAGACGAGAATATAGGTCACGCCGACCAGCAGAACAGCCATGCTGGCCAGCCCGAGCATACCCCGACCAATGAACATGCGTGCGGCTTCAACATCAGCGGTGGCCCGGGACATAAGCTGACCGGTCTGGGTCTGGTCGTGATAAGCAAAGCTCAGTCGTTGCAGTCGGTCGTAGATAGCGTTTCTGATATCGTAGGCTATTTTCTGAGAAGCGGTCTCGCTGAGGTAGCTGTTGGCATAGGCGAAGAGACCGCGCAAGGCGCTGGCGATGACAATAGCCACCGCCGCCCAGATGAGGAAACTGCGCTCTCCGTGTCCGGTGACGGTATCAATAGCCTCACCGATAATCCGGGGTACGACCAGGCTGAAACCGGTATTAGCCAGGAGGCAGACAAAGGCCAGCACCAGCCACCACCAGTATTTGCGGCTGAAGGCCATGATTCTGAGCAGGTATCTCATTAAAAAATCAGTCCATTCGTTCCCAGAGTTTCCTCTCCATTATAGCACTTGCCGGCGTTTTATCCAGAGCACGGTGGGGATGCCGATAGCCGTGATAATGGCATAAGCCAGCCAGATGGGGCGATAGGTTCCCCAGGTGTCATAGACCCAGCCGGCCAGAACCGGAGCCAGAATGCCACAGACTGTCCAGCCTAAGGACATAAGTCCTCCGATGGTGGCGAACTGCTTCAGGCCAAAGTAATCGGCTCTTATTGCCGGATACAGTGGTATCTGGGAAGCGTACCCTGGTCCGAAAAAGAGTAGGAAGGGGATGAGCATCCACGGACTGCTGATGCCGGCGAAGATGAAGACGCCGATGCATTGCATAGCCGCCCCGATGGCCAGCAGGTATCTCTTATCATATCTATCGCCCAGCCAGCCAAATCCCAGTCGGCCGATGAGGCTGGAACCGGTTATGCCCAGAATGACCCAGCCCGCAATTTCCCGGGAGATGCCCACGCTGGTCAGATAGGGCATCTCGTGGACGAAGATGGCACTCTGGGCAAAGCCGGTCAAAAGACCGAACAAAACCAGCATCCAGAAGGTGCGGGTGACAATGGCTTGTCGGGCGGTAAAGTCGGTGGTTGGCGCCGATGAAGTTTTGGTTGTCAGGGTAGTGGCTGAGGCTTTTGCATCAGGAGCAATTGTCTCCGGGACTTCACCATCAGGTAAGTATCCGTAAGGCTGCGGGCGGTGCCGGAATACCAGGCCCAGTGGAATCCCTACCAGCCACATTACCACTCCCATGATGATGGCCGCTGGCCGCCAACCATACTGCCCGATAAGCCAGACGAGCACCGGGCCGATTACTCCCGAGAAGCCGAAGCCAGTAGACAGAACTGCCATGGCCCAAGTTCGTTTTTTGGAGAACCAGTTGGCGGCGGCTACATACTGGGCACTGGCTAGCCCGGCGCTTGTTCCGAGGGAGAACAGCAAGAAGATTCCGTAGAAAACCAAAAGCGAGTTGGTATAGCTCAGCAGTATCATGCCAAGGCCAGTCAGTGCCATACCGAAGATAATAATCTTACGTACCCCGATTCTATCGGTAAGGAAGCCAATAAGCGGGCCCAGGACGCCACCCTCAATACTGCGCAGGGAGAAGGCGAAGGAAATCTTAGCCGCACTCCAGCCAAACTCGTCACGGATAGGATTAAAGAAAGTGGTAAAACCATAGAAGGCGGTACCACCGCAAACGAGAAACTGTACCCACGCGGCGGCGACTATCCACCACCCGTAGAACACCTTCTTCAGTGACCTCTTGATTGATGTGAAATACATCATGGCTTATAAAGAATGCCGGAAAAGAGATGAATCGTTGTGCTACCCATTATACAGGGAGTACGGCCGGCTGCTCAAACACAAAAGCGGGCTACCTTGCGTAGCCCGCATTACAATAAGATTGTACGGCGGTGAAGCTTGGTCAGGCTAATTTTACGGCGGCATAGATAGCGAAGACGACAATGGCCAGTAGAGCGATGCTAACGCAGATCCAGAATAGTTTCCACCGTCCAATCTTATAGCCGAAGTAATCGCCTATCACCATGGCGGCTACAGTGCCGACTATTATTTCAACATAATGGATGGCCGTTCCCAGTTCTTCCATCTATTTGATTCTCCTTATCAGACTTCGAGAATCCTCCAGAGCACACACCTTTCTCCCCGACCCTCAGGCCAGGGAGAGTCCCATTACTCGATGGCCGGCGGGTAGATTTGTTTGAGCAGTAACTGCCATTGACACCAGTCAAATTTGGCCAGGTCCAGGGCCCAGTTTCGCTGTGGCTCCTCGGTCAGCGAATAGAGAGGGACATTATTCTCAACACAGGTTCTCACTACCCCGTTGCTGACGAGGTGCTTCAGCGCCTTTTCCGTGTACAGCCTCCGGCTGTTCAGGGCATGAATAATAACCAGCCGACTGAACCGGGTATTGGGATGCCGGCCCAGGAACCGGAGTAGTTCCACAAGGCAGTATTGGTCACCAGTGTACTCTCTAATGAATTGGGTCAGTTCTTCTGGCAAGGCAATCTCGGAGGTAATCATGCTCATGTCACTCCCCATCGCGTAGTCTTAGTTGAAGTCAAGGAGCGGCAGGGAAGGGTCGGCTTCCCTACCGCTCCTCCTGGCAGGGGCTTTTACCGCATCGGGTTGTAGGTCGGGCTGGACGGGCTAGGCCGATGCACGGTGTAGGAATGGCGCGCGCGCAGGAAGGACGGAACCTCAAACTCCTCCTCGGTCTTGATGCCCTTGAGCAGTTTGGTGATTTCCTTCTCGCGAGCCGAACCGGCAAGGGCCTCCCGGGTGGCGAAGCCCGTGGCGATTAAGGTCAGCCGCACCTCGTTACCCATATTGGGGTCGAGAACCACGCCGAAGATAACATTCGCCTCCGGGTCAACGGCCTGGCGGACAACCTCGGCCGCGGCATTGACCTCGAAGAGGGACAGACTGCTGCTGCCGGCAACATTGAACAGCACGCCCTTGGCGCCTTCCATGGAGACATCCAGTAGCGGACTGGCCAGGGCTTGCTTGGCGGCATCCACAGCACGGTTCTGGCCGGAACCACGGCCGATGGACATCCAGGCCGGGCCAGCGTCTTTCATGATTGTGCGGATATCGGCAAAGTCGAGGTTGATTAGGCCGGGTACGGTGACCACCTCGGCGATTGCCTGCACGCCATGATAGAGTACTTCGTCAGCCATCTTGAAGGCACCATCGACGCCGGTCTTCTGGTCACAAAGGCTGAGCAGTCGGTCATTGGGGATGATGACCAGGGTATCGACCTTGTCCATCAGTTCCATGATACCCTCTTCAGCAGTTCTCATGCGGTGATTGCCTTCAAAGCTGAAGGGCTTGGTGACGATGGCGATGGTGAGGGCGCCGCCCTGTCTGGAAATCTCGGCGACCATTGGCGCAGAACCGGTACCGGTGCCACCACCCATACCAGCGGTGATGAAGGTCATATCGGAAGCGGCCATAACCTGCTTAATTTCGTCACGACTTTCCTCGGCTGCCTTGCGACCCAGAGCGCGGTCGCCACCGGCACCCAGACCGCGGGTAGCCCGCTCGCCAAGCTGGATGCGGATGGCCGCTTCGGTAATGGCCAGGTGCTGGGCATCAGTGTTCATGGCGATGAACTCGACGCCACGAATCTGCTCACGAACCATTCTGGTGATGGCATTGCAGCCAGCACCGCCCAGGCCAATTACTTTTATCTTGGCCCCGCTGGGGACATAACTCGTTTTTGACATTTTTCTCCTCCTTGCTTTTCCTTATTAATATTTTTATTGAAAATTTTTAGCGAAAGATGCGGAACATTGTTGTCAGGGCACGGCGCAGGCCACTCTGGTGCGTCCAGGTCTGCACGCCCTTGTTTCTCATCTTCCAGAGGAGCAGACCAACGCTGGTGGCATAGGCTGGGTCATGCAGGGTATCGGAGACGCCATAGAGGCTGACCGGCATGCCAACCCTTACCGGGAGGCGGGTTATTTCTTGCGCCTAGTTCGGCAATGCCCGGGAGATTGGCCGAGCCGCCGGTAAGAACCAATCCGGCGGGGATGAGCTTGGCGTAATCCGTGCGCGGAAGTTCCATGAGGATGAGTCGGACGAGTTCCTCAACACGGATGCGGATAATCTCCGAAAGGTCGCGATAAGAAACGCTGTGCCCGTCTTCGGTCAGGGTCCGGTCGTCGTCGATCTTGATTTCCTGGGTTGGTGTAACATTGCCATACTTCTTCTTCATCTGCTCGGCCAGGTCAAGGGAGAGCCCGAGGCCAACAGAGATGTCTCTGGTGATGAGGTGACCAGCTACCGGCAGGACGGAAGTGTGGTAGATGGTATCGTCCTTAAAGACGGCAATGTCAGTAGTGCCCCCACCAATATCAGCCAGCATCACACCGTCTACTCTTTCCTCTTCAGACAGGACGGCTTCAGCACTGGCCAGTGGCTCCATAACCAGGTCGTCAATCTCAATGCCCAAGCCGCGGATGCACTTGGTCAGGTTCTGGACAGAGGTTACCGCCGCGGTGATGATGTGGGCCTCAACATCCAGGCGGAAGCCATGCATGCCGACGGGATTCTTTACTCCCTCCTGGCCATCCACGGCGTAGGTGCGGGGGATAATATGAAGTACCTTGTGTTCAGATGGTATCTTGATACTGCGGGCGACCTGCAAGACGCGCTTCAAGTCTGACGAGCGCACCAGCTGGTCATTGCGGGTAATGGCAATAACACCCCGGTTATTTACCGAGCTAATGTGTCGGCCGGTAACGCCGACATAGGCTGACTCCAACTTGTAGCCGACGGTCCTCTCTGCCTTCCTGATGGACTCACGAATTGCCTGCTTGGCTTCATTGACATTGACGACCAGGCCCTTCTGTAGTCCCTGGGAAGGGGCTACGCCGACCCCAAGTATGCGGAGGCCGCCTTCGGTGTCGACATCGCCCATGATGGTGCATACTTTGGTCGTGCCAACATCGATTGCGGCAATCTTTGTTCTTTTCATCTTTCCTCCTTCCTATTTATATTAGGGGGTGCTGAGACAGCTTTTAGCCTCTCGCTTCGCGGTAGCGGACATTCCATTTGCTGCACAGGAGATTGACATAGTTCTTCATCTCTGGGTTGGGTGCCCGGTAGAGCTCAGCGAGGAAGCCATGCAGAAGCTCGCCGCCCGTCATTCCCGGGGCTGGCTCATCTGGGCCAGGCAGGTTCACATAGACCATCTCCGTCATCAGTTTTTGGTATTCAATTGACTGTGCCATGAAACAATTCCTCCTTTCACAAGAATAGTTTTGAGCACAATGCTATCTCGTCCAGAAGCAGGCGTCAAAAACTGTCCTTTCCAGTTCTGTTTGCTCTGGTTGTAGTTCCAGAAAAATATTTCGTCATTACTATAGAAAAAGACCACATTACCTATTGAAATACCAGTTCCATTACTATATAATTAAGCCACCACTTGGGGGTCGGGCCATGGTCAATGACAAGAGCCGAAAGCGTCTGCCGCCTTATGTCTCTTACCGCACCTTCCGCAATTTTATTGACGGTCTGCAACAGCGAACTGCCGTCCCGTATCGACCGTAGCTACTGGGGTGATATGTTATCCGGTAGCACGGGAACGCAATTGATGGCCTCTCTCCACTTCCTGGGCCTGATTGATGACTATGGCCGGCCGACCACTCGCCTGAAGCCACTGGCGGCGGCCAAGAGTGACCAGAGGAATTCCATTCTTCGGGATATGGCTAATGATGCCTATGGCTTTGTACTGAAGGGCCAGCTTGAGCCGCAGTCAGCCACCTACTCGGAACTGGAAGAGCTCTTCCATGATAGATTCCAGCTAACCGGCGACCTGAGTCGCAAGTGCCTGAAGTTCTTCATTGAACTGGCCAATGATGCGGGAATTCCTTTGTCACCGTTCATTACCAAAAGGTTTAGGACGGCACACGGTGTTACTGGAACTAAGACTGTTACCAAAAGAGCAATTACCAGGACAAGTCGGAATTTGAAAAATCCGCAAACTCCAGAAGAAGTTCCGTATCAAAGTCCCTGGGATACGATACTCTTGACCAAATTCCCCACCTTTGACCCCACCTGGTCCGATGAAGTGAAGCTAAAGTGGTTCGCCGCCTTTGACGAACTGCTTAAAAGAGCGCTGGCCCGCGGCCAGAGGTAGGTCTCAATTACTCCCCAGTTGGTCTAATTCCTTTACCTAGCCAATAGCGGGATTAGTTGTTTTTCTCTCCCCCCCTGAAATTGACAATGCGCTTTGTATCTCGTTAAACTAGTCTTAGCCACCCCACCTAGGGAAAGAGTATTTATGGCAGATATTGTCGCTATCGGGCACGAGTTGACTGACACGCTCAAAAGGTACCGCGCCGATTATATTGAGATTCGCCTTGAGGAGAGCCAGTCCAGCCATATCATCTACCGCGGCCGGGAGCTGGAGTCCATCGACCGCGCCACCGCCGTCGGTGGCAATGTGCGGGCTCTGGTCAAGGGTGGCTGGGGCTTTGTCAGCTTTAACGACTTTGAGAAACTGCCCGGTCGGGTAGAGCAGGCCGTCAAGCAGGCCCGGTTTGTCGGCCGTGAAAAAAGCCAGTTGGCTGAAGTGGCACCGGTCGTTGATAAAGTGCTGGCCGGGGTGAGCCAGAATCCGGTGACTATGCCGCTCTCGGAAAAGAAGCAACTGCTGGATGAATACAATGACATCATCTGGCGCACACCCAAAATCCAGACCTCAACCATCCACTACGGCGACGGCCATAAGAGGATTATCTTCTTGAACTCATCGGGCACCTTTATTGAGCAGGAAAGGATGGACATCGCCCTGCGCCTGACCGCCATTGCCGCCAAGGACGGTGATGTGCAGCAGGCCGGGCTGAGCCTGGGGAGCTGGGGCGATTTCAACCAGGTTAAGGGTTTACACCAGCCGATAGCCGAGATGGCACAGCGGGCGGTGGAACTGCTCTCTGCCTCGCAGGTGAAAGGTGGGGAGTATACCGTCGTCTTAGACCCGGTCCTGGCGGGTGTCTTCGCCCACGAAGCCTTCGGACACCTCTCCGAGTCTGACTTTCTATATGAGAACGAGCGGATGCGCCAGATTATGGTTCTGGGCAAAGAGTTCGGTAGCACTGAACTCAATATCATCGATTCTGCGGCCATGCCTGGACTGAGGGGCAGTTATAAATACGATGACGAAGGTGTGCCCGCCACCAAGACCTACCTCATTCGAGAAGGGAAGCTGGTCGGCCGGCTTCACTCGCGAGAAACGGCCGCTAAAATGGGAGAGAAACCCACCGGTAACGCTCGCGCCATCAATTACCGCTACCCCCCCATCGTCCGCATGACCAATACCTACATTGAGCCCAGGCCAGCCTCCTTCGAGGATATCATCGCCGATATCAAAGAAGGGGTCTATGCCAAGAACTGGTACGGCGGCACCACCAGTATGGAGATGTTCACCTTTTCTGCCGGTGAAACCTATATGATTCGAAATGGCAAGGTCGCTGAGCTCCTGAGACCGGTAGTGCTGACCGGCAATGTTTTTGCTACCCTCAAGAATATAGATGCCATCGGCAACGATCTGGATATGAACCAGGGTGGGGGCTGCGGCAAGGGGGCACAGGCACCGCTACCGGTCAGCAACGGCAGTCCTCACATCAGGATGCGCCACTGTTTGGTAGGAGGCAGTTAGGTGGAAGAAATCCTCGCTTTGGCCCGAAAGGTGGCTGAAGAGGCCGAAGTCTTCACGGTCTTCTCAGAGGAAACACCGATTCAGTTTGAAGCTAACCGGCTCAAGCACATTCAGAGCAAGCAGAGCACCACTGTGGCCCTGCGCATCATCCGCCAGGGCAAACTGGGCTACGCCACCGCCACTGAATTAAACAATAGGCCGGAACTGGTCAATATGGCCGCCGAGACGGCGCAGTTTGGGATGGCGGCCAGGTTTGAATTCCCCTCTTTGACCGCCTACCCCAAGGTTGAAATCTTTGACCCGGCGGTGGAGTCGGTGCCGACGGAAAACATGGTGAAACTGGGCCAAGAATTGGTGACCGTGCTCAGGAAGCACACCCCAGAACTTCTCTGCCATGCCTGGGTCAGCAAGAGCACCACCACCGTTCACATTATGAATTCCCGGGGTGGGCAAGCCAGCTATACGCAGACCAGTTTCAACCTGGCGACCTGGTCTAACCTGATTCGCGGCACGGATATGCTCTTTGTCGGTGACAGCCAGAGCTCCTGTCACCCGATAGCGGATGCCAGCCTGGTGGCTAAATTCGTCATCCAGCAACTGGAGCTGGCCAAAGACCTGGCTTCGGCCCCGACCAAATCACTGCCGGTGATTTTCACCCCGATTGGAGTGGCTGGAGCACTCATCGCACCCCTGATGGCCGCCTTCAGTGGCAAGACTGTTTTAGAAGGGGCTTCACCCATCGGGAGTAAGCTGGGGCAAACCGTCTTTGACTCAAAATTGTGGCTCTGGGACGACCCCACCCTCCCCTACCGCCCCAGCAGTCGACCCTGCGATGACGAAGGTGTACCCAGCCAGCGTACACCGCTCGTTGAACAGGGAGTGGTGACCAATTTCCTCTATGACCTGCAGACGGCGGCCCTGGCGGGCAAGCGAAGCACGGGGAATGGTGAGCGGGCTCGTGGTTTACCGTCGCCCTCGCCGACGGCCTTTGTCATTGCCCCGGGCAACACCAGTTTTGAGGAAATGGTGAGTGATATTAAGGAAGGGCTGGTCATTGAAGAGCTGATGGGGGCTGAGCAGGGCAATATCCTGGGCGGCGATTTCAGCGGCAATGTCCTTTTAGGTTACAAAATAGAAAATGGTAAAATAGTAGGCAGAGTCAAGGATACCATGGTTTCCGGGAATATCTACTCCCTTCTCAAGGAGATTACCGCCATCGGCCGTGATGCCCGCTGGGTGGGTGGTTTTGTCAATACCCCATCCCTCTACTTCCCCTGCATTTCCGTAGCCAGTAAATAAGCAGTGACAATCTCAGACGATGCCGGACTACTTAGCCTCAGGATAGAGTGGCGACCCGGCTTTCATATAGCGCGTCATATGGCGCATCTGGGCAACCAGCTTATTGCTTGCCTTCTCGTACAATTGGGAATCAATCCACCAGTATTCCGTCTTGCTGGTTACGCCCACAGCTATTATCTTAGATTTGACCTGATAGGCTACATCAGCTTTGACCGGACCGTTAAGATAGCGTATCTCCGTGGAACCGAAGAATCCGACTCCTGGGGGGTGAACGGGGAGCTCAAATCTCATCATATGCATCTGACGGCTCGGAGGCACAATGGCATTTCCCCAGGGAGACCTACCCGAATGCCAGTCCAATGAGTCCTCAAGGAATGGCACCCACTTCCTTTGCACAGCCGATTCGGCTAGTTCGTCACGCGGCGGCATCTCGTCGCCGACTTCTAATTCCTTAAGAATACGGCGCTGCTCTCGCGGACTACTTTCCAGTTTCATCGCCTGTACATACGACTTCTCCTTGGGGTTACCTGCGGATACCGTGCCAGTGGCTACTATGTGCCCATCCCGCAATTCAAGCCGTGCCTCCACCTGAATATCTCGGGCCGCCTTCGGCGGTACCTGCACCACGGCTCTCAGTTCCTCACCGTGGAGCACAGCATAAGTATAATACATACTGATTGAGCCATTCTCAAAACATCTTTGCCCGAATGCCTTCAAGAGTACTGGCGGGAAGAGGTCAAGGTGCTGTGTCCCGGCGACAACCGCGCCACGCATACCAACATTTTTGGCCGTTTCGTCATCATGGATGGAACCAACTGTACTCACCTGGACGAGGCTGGTCCATGCCGGGAAGCCCCGGGGTGCCGCGAAGCTCAGCGAAATTTATAGCCTTCCGCCATTCTCCGTACATATAGCCTTCTTTACTCAGAGTACCTTCTGTCATAGCTCTATACCTCCTCAATATTTATAGCCTGAACTGAAGTGTTTGCGCCGACGGTAGCCCTTGCTGCCGTTCCCAAGAGCGCCTCTCGGGTAGCCTTCACTCCGCTTATACATTTTCGGTAAGTAGCATTATGAACTAGCGAATTACCTCCATACCCTCCCAGGCCTGAAGCTTATTGTGCAATGTTGGACGGTTTGGATTATGGAACACTCACTTCGATGCCTTTCCAGGCGTCGAGTTCCTCGCGATATGGGTCTATCACTACCCGGCAGGGAACATCGAAGAGCATCGTCGCACGCTTCTTAGCGGTGTAGGGCGCCCATTTTGGAATCCCCGGGTGATTGGGGTCTCCCTTGCGGGCGAAGGCACTCCATGCCTCGCTCATAGCTTCGGCCAGCTCGTATTTATCAGGACGGCCACCGGTCGCGGGCGTATCGTCGACATTGTCGAAGACGAATGGGATTTCGAGAGCATGGCCTGCCTTTAAGAGGCCTCCAATGTAATCGGGTTGATAGGTGAACAGGTACATAAAGACCGGAGCGGAGCCAGCCGCTGCTTTGCGTTCGGCGAGTTGGACAGACCCCACGCCGGAATCGTTCAGTCGTAATCCCGATTAACAGGTCCCAGGGGGTGGCATTAGGCCGCGTCTTCTTGTAGATATTCAGTGTTTTATCCAGCCGTTCGCCTAACAGTGGAGTCAGGCGTTGGCGTAGCTCTGGCTCGGTAAGTCGGCGGCGCCGGGGGTCAGCCGCCAGGAAAGTTGCCGATTCATCCCGGTTGGTACCGATAATAAGTGGGATATTCGCCGCTGTTGGGGCGGCGACAGGGTCAAATGGGTGGGTGGGGAGGTAACGGCCATCCACTACCGGAGAAAAACTCATGATAGCTCCAGTAGGAGTACCTATCATGCCAGTGGGGCGCCGTATAGATGGTAGCCTATTAACAGCATCCAGCAGTTGTTGAGCCGGCAGTTGCTGGAGTTTGTCTATCTGGTTTGCTTTGAGACCCAACTCTGCCAGAAGACGTTCGGCTAAGTCCGTGGCCTCCTTGGCCTCTACGCCCCGCAATCCCGGGCCGCTCTGAATAACGGCGCGATGAAACAGGCCCTTTGCCGAGGGCAGGGCTAACAGTGTACTCACCTTAGCGCCACCGCCGGACTCACCGAAAATGGTCACATTGCCGGCATCACCTCCGAAGTTCTCAATGTTGTCACGAATCCACTCAAGGGCCAGCACTGCGTCCAGCATTCCAGCCACACCCGAACCGGCATACTTCTCACCGGCAATATCCGCCAGATGCAAATAGCCGAAGACATTGAGCCGGTGGTTGATTGTGACCACGACTATATCACCACGTCTGGCAAGCGCGGCGCCATTATATAGCATCTCTGAGCCGGCACCGGACGCATAACCGCGACCGTGCAGCCACATCATAACGGGGCGCTTTCTATTGTCCCCTATGCCTGGCGTCCATATGTTCAGTACCAGGCAGTCTTCGCTTTGTGGAAGGTGTCTCTTGAGCCCCATGACATATTCATCAGCCGCAGCCGCAGCCCAGTCGACCAGAGCTCCTGATTGTGGGCTGATTGGTCCAAAGTCAGTGGTGTAACGTACACCTGTCCACGGTTCAACTGGAACCGGTGGCAGGAAACGACGATTGCCGCCGGTGGGGGCACCATAGGGGACGCCTTTGAAGGTGAAAACGTGTTTCTCCATTGTGCCACAGACTTTCCCCGCGGTAGTTTCGACGATAACGCCGCTCATGATTTATTCCTTTCCTTTGTCATATGACAATGTTTGATTCGTTTGATACCGCTACTATTATCTATCTCTTACCAACCTTCGTCAAGACATTGCGTTGACTTTGACTTTGACTTCTACACTATCCTATAATACCCCAGCAGACCTATAGAATGAAAAGTGTTAGGATGGAGGAAGCTGTGTGTTACATTTGTTTAGCTTGGCTTCACCCACCGGAGAAGAAACGCAAACGAGGAGAGAAACATGTCTGAGAATGTTTTACTAGTCGAGCGACGGGAGCGGGTAGCGATATTGACCCTCAACAGGCCGGACAGGTTGAATGCCTTAAACCGTGAACTCCAGGACGCTATTGTTCTGACCTGTCAGCAGTTACGCAATGATGACGATGTCTGGGCCGTGGTGCTTACCGGTGCCGGGCGAGGGTTCTGCGCGGGGGCCGATTTGCGTGGTGCTCGCCCGGATGGCAGCGGACAACCTAGCCGGCAGGAACGCCTGGATGTTTATGGTTGGGTCGGTCGGTTAGCCATGTCGCTCTACCGCACACTGGATAAACCGGTCATCGCGGCGGTGAATGGCGTAGCCGCCGGTGCCGGCATGTCTACTGGCGCTTGCCTGTGATATGCGGGTCGGTAGTGAGAATACGCGTTTCAAAGTGGTATTTATCGAGCGTAGCCTGAGCCCTGACAGCGGGTTGTCGTTTTTTCTGCCTCGTATCGTAGGCTTCAGCCGTGCCTGTGATTTGATATTCACCAGCCGCTATGTGGATGCCGATGAAGCCTACCGCATCGGTTTGCTTGACCGTCTGGTCCCGGCCGACAGGCTCCTTGATGAAGCGTTGAAATTGGCCAATCAGGTCGCGTCTTGGCCGCCGGTAGCGATGCAATCATCGCGGCGTGTGCTTCAGCAGAGTATGGAATCGACTCTGGAAGAGCAACTCCGGAATGAGATGTTCGGTCTCGATTTTGCCCGTAGAGCGCCGCACGATGTGCAGGAATCGCGGGATTCATTTTTGGAACGTCGTCCGCCGCGCTTTACTGGACAATAGTGTCACAATATACAGTTTGTGAAGGGAATTCGAAGTATGCGCGGAAAAGAGAAAGTGGAAGGTATGCTCAGCCCGTATCGAGTGTTAGACCTGACCGATGAGAAGGGACTTTTATGTGGTAAGCTACTGGGAGACCTTGGAGCTGATGTTATCAAGATTGAGAGACCGGGCGGTGACCCTGCCCGGAATCTAGGATCCCTTCTATCACGACGAAGTTGACCCGGAGAAGAGCCTCTTCTGGTTTGCCTATAATACCAGCAAGAGAGGGATAACCCTTGATATCGAGAAAGCCGAGGGGCAGGAGATCTTCAAGAGGCTGGTAAAGAGTGCCGACTTTGTCATCGAGTCCTTCCCGCCGGGGTATATGGACAAGCTTGGCCTGGGATACTCGGCACTGGAGAAGCTCAATCCCGGTTTAATCATGGTTTCCATCACCCCCTTCGGGCAAACTGGCCCATATAAGGATTATAAGGCTTCCGATATTACACTCTGGGCTATGAGTGGGCGTATGTATTCACAGGGTGATGATGACCGCCCCCCTGTTCGAATGAGCCATATTGACCAAACGTACCTTCAGGGCGGGCTGGAGGCGGCGACAGGCGCAATGTTAGCCTTTTACCACCGGCAGATGACGGGGGAGGGACAGCATGTTGATCAGTCAATCCAGGCGGCATTTGCCCAGCCCGGCAATATGGCCTGGGACCTGCGAAAGATTGTGGCACCACGAGGAATGATGACTCGCACCAGACTTCGCATAACACGGGTATGGCCCTGTAAGGATGGCAAGGTCTATTGGGTTTACCCGGGCGGCCGGCAGTTCGTAGCTTTGGCAGATCGTATGATCAAACCATTTGTCAGGTGGATGGACAGGGAGGGGATGGCCAACGACTTCCTGAAGGAGTTTGACTGGGAGGAATTTGATTACGCAACAGCAACCCAAGAGACGGTAGACCGCCTAGAGGAGCCGACGGCCAAGTTCTTCCTGTCGCACACCAAAGTAGAACTCCTTGAGGGAGCAGTTAAGCACCGCGTGTTCTTCTACCCGATATTTAATACTGCAGACGTACTCAAAAGTAGCCAGCTTGCCGCCAGAGAATTCTGGGAAGAGGTGGAACACCCTGAGCTGGGCACCACCATCACCTACCCCGGTGCTTTTGCCAAGATTTCAGAGACACCTATCAGAATATCACGCTGTGCCCCGCGTATCGGAGAGCACAATCAGGAGGTCTATGAGCAGGAGTTAGGCATCCCCAGAGAGAAGCTCTCGAAACTAAAGAAGGCTAACATTATCTAGAAAGACTCAACAAAGAGGGGAGACTAACATGGCGAAAAAGATGCTTGAGGGGCTGAAGGTTGCTGATTTCACCACTGTTATTGCCGGACCTGCGATAACCAAGCCCCTGGCTGATTACGGCGCAACGGTGCTTAAGATAGAAAGCAGGGGTCATCTTGACCTCCTCCGACAAAGCCCGTTCCCCGAACCCCAACAACAACGCGGGTTCCCCGTGTTCCAGGCCGACCTTCGAGGACCCTTTAGCCCCTGGGGGAATCGTAGTCCGGCCGCGGCTTTCTATAACACAGGCAAGCTCAGCATCGCCATTAACCTCGCCAACCCCGAGGGAAGAGAGCTGGCCAAGCGATTCGTTGCCTGGGCTGACGTTGTCGTGGAGAACTTCGCCGGGGGAGCAATGAAGAGAATGGGCTTGGGCTATGAGGATCTCAAGAAGGTAAAGCCCGACCTTATTATGCTCAGCTCCTGCATGCAGGGGCAAACCGGACCCCACTTCACCCACCCAGGATACGGGACACAACTGGTAAACCTGGCCGGCCTTAGGTCCACTGCCGGCTGGCCAGACCGGGAACCAGCCGAAATCGGACCGTACACCGATTATGTCGCCCCCCGCTATAGTCTGATAGCTATCATGGCCGCCCTTGACTATCGGCGTCGCACCGGCAAAGGGCAATACATCGACCTCTCCCAGTTTGAGGTTGGCTTGCAACTTATGGCACCCCTCCTACTGGAAACCGCGGTCAATGGGCGGGTGTCGGAGAGGGTGGGTAACTACTCCCCATACGCTGCGCCTCACGGGGCTTATCCCTGCCTCCCCCGTCATACGGACAGGTGGTGTGCTATTGCCGTAGGCACCGATGAGGAATGGCGGAACTTCTGCCGGGTTATGGGCGACCCGGAATGGACCAGGGATCCCAAGTTCAGCACCATTCAGGCAAGGCGGGAAAACGAAACGGAGCTGGACAGGCTGGTGGAGGAGTGGACAATCAACTTCTTACCTGGAGATATAGTCGCAAGATTGCGAGACGCTGAGGTATGGGCGGGAGTAGTGGAGAGTGGTGATGCCCTGCTAAAACATTACCCCCCCGTGAAGCACCGCTCCCCCTACGCTGCCCCCCACGGAGTCTACCGCTGTCATTGCGAGGACAGGTGGTGTGCCATTGCCGTATTCACCGATGAGGAATGGCAGAGCTTCTGCCGGGTTATCGGCAACCCGGAATGGACAAGGGATGCCAGGTTCAGCACCCTTCAGGCAAGGCTGGAGAACGTGGAGGAGCTAGACAGGCTGGTGGCGGAATGGACAAGCAGCCACACGGCTGAGGATGTGATGACCATGATGCAGGCGGCCGGTGTGGCCGCCGGGGTGCTGGAGACCGGAGAAGACATGATGGAGAAAGACCCCCAGTTTAGGCACCGCCACCTCTTTTGGGAACTTGACCATCCGGAAATAGGTAAGTACCACGGTGTGGCACCCTCTTTTATACTATCGAAGTTCCCCTATGAACTACAGCGTTCCCCCCTGATGGGCGAGCATAATGAGTATGTATTGAAGGACATCCTCGGCATGTCGGATGAGGAGGTTGATGAGCTGATAAGAGAGGGCATCATTGAATAATGGTGGTCCGACCGACAGACATACCCCCGAATCCTGTTTTTGGTAATCAGACTTGACGACGAACTTCATCGTAAGGGAGCCGACGGTTTGTCTATAATAGTCAGGGAGAACTGATTAAGGGATTTGAATAGTGCTGCGGTAGGTGATAAGATAGCAAAGGCAAGAATGAAGACCATAATCTTAGGCTTGGGTAATCCCGTCCGAGCCGATGACAGTGTTGGTCTGTGTGTGGCCCGTGCCTTGGCCGGGAGACTTAACTCGCCAGAGATAACAGTGATGGAAGCCAGCGTGTCCGGTCTGGATATTCTGGACTTGCTGGTGGGCTACGAGCGGGCCATCATCATCGATGCCATCCAGACCAAAGGTGGCCAGCCGGGCCAAATCTACCGACTCGAACCCGGTGCTTTGGCAGCTACCCGGCACTCGGCCAACCCCCATAGCGTTGACTTCGCCACGGCTCTTGAACTGGGCGAAAGGCTGGGTCTGGCTCTGCCCGGAGAGATGGTCATTTTCGGTATTGAGGTAGCCGAAGTCGATTCCTTCAGTGAAGAGTGCACGCCGCCAGTGGCGGCAGCTATTCCTGCCTGCGTTAAAATGGTTCTTCAGGAGTTGGCCACGCGGGGTGGCGAGAATTCACCGCCCTTCCCACTGTTAACGAAAAGCGGTCAGGAGAATTAAAACATGGCGACGAAACCAATTCTGATTGTTGACGATGAGCCGATTGTGCGCGAATCCATTCGCGACTGGCTCAAGGATGCGGGCTATAAAGTAGCCACCGCCGAGACGGGCGAAGAAGCCTTGGCGCTCGTTGGGAAACAGGATTTCAGTGTTATTATCATGGATGTTAGATTGCCCGGGAAGACCGGTGTTACCGTGCTGAAAGAGGTGAAGGCGCTGAAGCCGGGCATTAAGTCAATAATCATCACGGCCTACCCTTCAGCGGAGATGGTCACTGAGGCCAGGAAATTGGGTGTCGTTGACTATCTTATCAAGCCAATCGCCCCGGACGACTTAGAGAGGCTGGTCCGGGAAACACTAGCCAAGTTGGAGCAGGAAAAATAGGAGGCTAAGATATGCAGAAAAACTCGGTACTGATTGTCGATGACGAAGCGATTGTGCGGGAATCAATCCGCGACTGGCTTAAGGACGCCGGTTATGGCGTGGCCACGGCGGAGTCAGGCGAGGAAGCGCTGGAGCTAATTGAGAAACAGGACTTCAGCGTGATGGTTCTGGATATCCGGATGCCCGGCAAGACCGGTATCACTGTGCTCAAAGAGGTCAAGGCACAGCGGCCCTGGATTAAGTCCATTATCATCACCGCCTATCCCTCAAGTGAGACGGTCGGCGAAGCCAAGAAATTGGGTGCCATCGACTATCTCATCAAACCGGTGGCGCCGGATGACCTGGAGAAATTGATTCGTGAGACGCTCGATTCAATGGGTCGCGAGCCGACAGTCGTAACCAAAGTGGCCGTCAAGCCCAGGCCGCCGGTGGTGGAGAAGGTTGAGCTCAGGAAGTCCCTCGTCATCACCAAGAGGAATTTTGAGTCGCTGGTGGAGAAACTGCTTAAAGACATGGATGTCTTCGGCGTCAAGGCCCGGCACGGCAAGTATGTCTATGACAGGATAAACCAGGCTGAGGAGCTTTGCCTCGATTACGATGTGACAACGACGCCGCCGACCAAATACCTTCTGCCTGCCCGGGAGACCATACTAAGATTCAAGGTGGGCGATGAATCTAAAGCTCAACCGGTAATCGATGCCAGTCCCCGGGCCATCATTGGTGTCCATCCCTACGATATTAAGGCCATTGAGCTACTGGACGAAGTCTTCATGACGGTCAACCCTGACCCCAATTACATCGCTCGCCGCCAGAATACCTTCATCATCGGGGTGGATTGCCTCAACCCATCGCCCAGGTCGTTCGCCCCCAGTATGGGCACCCGCCTGGCAGAAACGGGCTTTGACCTGCTGCTGACTGATGTGGGCAATAGTTATATGGTGACGGTGGGCTCGGAAAAGGGCGCGAATATCCTGGCCAAGTATGCCCAGGTGAGAGAGCCCACCGGTGCCGAAATCACCAAACAGAAGGCGGTGCGAGACTATGCGCTGACCAAGTATAAGCTCGCCCTCGATGTACCCAAGGAAAAGCTGCTCCGGCTCTTGCAGGATAATTACGATGACCCATACTGGGAGTCGAGAAGTGAGACCTGTCTCAGTTGCGGTTCCTGTGTCATGGTCTGCCCCACCTGCTTCTGCTTTGATGTGCAGGACGATGTAGCGCTGTCCCTGAAGGAAGGTGAGCGCTACCGCCGCTGGGATGGCTGTATGCTGGTTGATTTTGCCAAGGTAGGCACCGGTGAAAACTTCCGCCACGATAAGGCCAGTCGCTTCCGCCACCGCATTTTCCGCAAGGGCAAGTACATTCTCGAAAGATACGGCATGGTTGGCTGTGTCGGCTGCGGTCGGTGCGCCATTGCCTGTCTGGCGGAAATTGCCAGCCCCCTGGAGGCTTTCAATGCCATTGCTGAAGCGGCCCGGGTGAAGGAAGCCGCCGCGCGGATGCTCAGAGAGGTGCCGGTCAAGGCGGAACTCTACACTCCTCGCCCCGCCGAACTGGTGCGGGTTGACAGCCTGACGCCGCGAGAGAAGGTCTTTGAGTTCCGCTTGAAGGACGGCAAGAAACTGGGGCATCGCCCGGGACAATTTGTCGAAATCTCGGTCATGGGTGTCGGCGAGGCGCCGATTTCTATATCTTCTTCACCGACCCGCGACGGCACCTTCCAGCTCGCCGTACGCAAAGTCGGTGATGTCACGAATACTTTACATAATCTTAAGGAGGGGGCTATTGTTGGTGTTCGTGGTCCCTTTGGCAATGGCTTCCCTCTGGAAGCTCTGCAGGGCAAAGACATCCTGCTCATCGCCGGTGGCATCGGTCTCTTCCCCCTGCGGTCACTGATACAGTATATACTGGACCGGAGGAAGGACTTTGGTAAGGTAATCCTGCTCTTCGGTGCCCGTTCGCCGGCCGAGCGATTGTTCCTGGATGAGCTGGATGCCTGGAGCAAGAATCCGCACATTGAATTCCAGGAGACGGTGGACCGGGGAGACGCTAGCTGGAAGGGCAATGTGGGCGTCATAACTACTCTCATTCCTAAAGTCCAGTTTGACCCCAGAAAGACAATGGCGGTGGTGGTGGGCCCGCCCGTCATGTACCGCTTTGTTATCGGCGAACTGAAGAAGAGAGACCTGGCTGATGAAAATATCATCATGTCGCTGGAGCGCCGGATGAAGTGCGGCGTGGGTAAGTGTGGACATTGCCAGATTAACGGTGTTTATGTTTGTCAGGAAGGGCCGGTGTTTACCCTCGCCCAGCTAAGAACTCTAAGGGAGGCAGTGTAATGAAGCCAAGAGTTGCGTTCTTTGATTTCAGCAGTTGCGAAGGGTGCCAGCTAGAAGCCATAAATCTAACCGGGGAGGAGCTCCTCGACCTGGTCAGCGCGGTGGACATTGTCAATTTCCGTGAAGCTATGACCGAGCGGGAAGACAATTATGATATTGCCTTTGTCGAGGGCAGTGTCACCCGCGAGTCGGAAATACCCCGCCTGCAAAAGATACGCAACCAGGCCAAAATCCTGGTTGCCTTTGGTGCCTGTGCTTGTATCGGCGGGGTGAACTGTCTCAAGAATCACCTGTCCATGGATGAGGTGAAAGAGATTGTCTACGGCAAGGATGCTAAATACTATGACACCATCCCGGCCCGCCCGATAAATGCCGTGGTGCCGGTGGACTACTATGTGCGGGGTTGTCCGCCGCAGACGGCCGAGCTACTAAAAGTGGTCAAGGCGCTGCTCCTGGGTAAGAAGCCGGACATACCCAATCACCCCGTCTGCGTTGAGTGCAAGATGGCGGACAATGTCTGCGTCTTCGAGCGGGCGATGACCTGCCTCGGTCCGGTAACCAGAGCGGGATGTGGCGCGATTTGTGTCACCAGTGGGCGGTTCTGCTGGGGCTGTCGTGGGCTGGTGGATGAGCCCAACACTGATTCCGAGAAGAGTATCCTCCAGAAGTATGGCTTGACGGTAGACCAGGCAGTTGAGAAGTTCAAGGTCTACAATACCTATACGGAGGTGGCCAAGTGACCCAGGTTAATATTAGCGTTCATCAGGTAACCAGAATCGAGGGACATGGTAATATCGTCCTGAATGCCAAAGACGGCAAGATTGAGGAGTTAAAGTGGGAGGTTACTGAGTCGCCCCGCTTCTTTGAAGCCATGCTGCGTGGTCGCTATTACGAGGATGTGGCTCATATTGCCTCTCGTATCTGCGGCATTTGCTCCATCGCTCACACTACCGCCTCAATACAGGCTACGGAAGCGGCCTTTGGTGTCCAGCCTTCCGAGCAGACCTTGCTTCTGCGCAAACTGCTCTACGACGCCGAGCTGATAGAGAGTCATGTGCTTCATGCCTATTTCCTGGTTGCTCCGGACTGTTTGGGGGTGGGCAGTGTCTTTCCTCTGGTGGCGACGCACAAGGAAGTGGTGCTGCGGGCGTTGAAGATGAAGAGGCTGGGCTATAATCTGGCGGAAGCTCTGGCTGGCCGGAAGACTCATCCCCTGTCCTGTGTTGTTGGCGGCTTTGCCAAACTGCCTGACCTCAATGAGTTGAAAGCCCTGAAGAAAAGGCTTCAGGATGCCCTGGCTGACCTTGAGGCCACGGTGGAGCTCTTCAAGACCCTGAAATTCCCCGATTTCGTGCGGGAGACCGAGTATATTGCCCTGAAAGACCCGAAGGAGTATGCCTTTATCAGTGGCCAGATTGCCTCAACTGACGCCGGTGTCACGCCGCTGACCAACTATTTGAATGTCACCAACGAGTTCTGTGTACCTCACTCCACGGCCAAATATACCAAGAACAAGCGCGACTCCTATATGGTCGGGGCGCTGTCCCGTTTCAATCTCAACCACGACCAGCTTCTGCCCCGGGCCAAGCAGGCGGCTAAGGCACTTGGTCTTAAAGCGCCCAACTATAATCCCTTCATGATAACCGTAGCGCAGGTGGTGGAGACTGTCCATGCCGTAGAGGAGAGCATCAGCCTTATCGACCAGCTCGTCGCGCGAGGGCTTGGAAGAGGAGCCGAATGCCGTCAAGGTGCGGGCGGGCCGGGGTGTGGGGGCGGTCGAAGCCCCGCGTGGTCTCCTTATCCACGATTATACCTATGATAAGAATGGGGTGCTGACCAAGGCCAACTGCATCATCCCGACTAACCAGAACCACAACAATATCCAGAAGGATATGGAAGCCCTGGTGCCGGGCATACTGAAGCAACCCGAAGACAAAATCAGGCTTACCCTGGAGATGCTGGTGCGGGCCTACGACCCCTGTGTTTCCTGCTCCACACACCTGCTGGAGGTGTCGTTCAAGTAGATAGCGAAGCTGAGAAGCAAATAGTGGCTAAGTTGCCCTATTCTGTAGGATTCCAAGTCTGCTCTCGTTCAGAAAGGAAGGTGACAGTAAACTGTCATCTTCCATAGTTGGTAGAAGCATTAACCCCATCCCCTTAATCCCCTTCCCCTGAATTCAGGGGAAGGGGAAATAATTTATAAAGAGGGGGCAAAGCCCCCTCTTTTAGTTAATCTCCCCCTCTCCTGCTAGGAGAGGGGGTAAGGGGGTGAGGTTAATAAATAACTTCTTTGGTCTATTGGGCCGCCTTGTCTTCGAGGATGGAGGCCGGCAGGCGGACGGTAAAGGTGCTCCCTTTGCCTACCTCGCTCTTCACCTCAAACTTCCCGCCGTGCTGCTCAATGATTCCGTAGGAGACGGCCAGTCCCAGCCCCACTCCCTTGCCCAGTTCTTTGGTGGTGAAAAAGGGCGTAAATAGTTTGTCCATGTGCTCCGGGGCGATACCGTGCCCGGTATCTTCCACAGCCACTTGCACCCAGCCATCTTTATCCAGTGAGGTATGGATGGTCAGCTTACCTCCGCCAGGCATGGCTTGAACCGCATTGACCACCAGATTGACAAAGACCTGCTGAAGCTGGCCGAAATCAGCCATCACCGGTGGCAGGGATGGCGCTTCCTCCCTGATTACCTGCACCTTGTTCATCTCCGCCGTATCTTGACCATGTCCACGTTGGGTTGTACTCAAGCAAACTAACGAGTACGGAAGCTGAAACTGGAAGCTCCGTCGGAACAGCGGGTCTTAGGCCATAAGGGGAAAATTCTGTCTTTACCTTTCCCGCCTCATCCAGAAGCTGCTCAAATGTCACCCCAACTTCAATATGCGCATTTCGGTTCACCGGGTCTATTTCTAAAACTTTGTTTATCCTGCTCACATCAATAATGACCCCGCCTAGCGTGGGGATTGTCGCCCCCTGATTGTTACACCCAGTGGTATAGGGTGTGAGTGGTATCTTATGGTGGTTGCAAATCTTAACTATTGCTTGGACTTCGTCAGATGTTTTTGGCCGTACTACACAAAGGGGCATTGCTGGCTGAACGAAGCTCTGGTCCCGACTATATTTTTCTAGAACCTTCGGGGCAGTTATCACATTTTCAGAACCAACTACATTGGCCAGTTGTTCTCGGAATAAACTTGTCTCTTCTTTCATTGCGAACACCTCGCTATAGAGCCTCTATGAGGTCCCACATCGCCGGCTCCCTCTCTACTAGTTCTTGACCGATGACAAGTATCTCTAAAACTGTTATCCAATCAGACCAACCTATTTCCGGCCACATGCACTCTACTTTGTTCCTCGGGTCGGCTAACGCCCACACTACGCGTTGCTTTGTAAGGATCATATCTTTGAAAGTGTCGAGGGGCATTTCAACCCTCAGAACGGGACGCTCTGCTGCCGCACCTTCCCTCACGGTGAACCTTTTCTTTTCTAGGCCAAAGGTATACTTGAACACTTTGGGAACGCCAAGCTCTATTAGTTCCTTTCCCCCTAATGCAGGTTTCGCATACCCCTTGGCTTTCGTCCAGCCCGAGGGGTCATGGGTTGGTACAGGGCGGGGATACGGTCCTGGACCTATATAGGGTGCGGGGCCACCGGCGAAAGTTCTCCAAGGCTCTTGCCTACTTTTCATCTCCTCGTCTTTTTTCAGCAGTTCAGCCCATTGCTCGAAGAACCGAGCAATATTTCCTTTTTTCATTTTCCCTTCCTTTGCACAGGAAAAATTTTTATAATGAAGTAATCGGTACTCACAATCCACATGATTGTAGCATCAAAGTGCAGAGCCTGCAAGCAACTCCCCAGCGCCAGATGACCTGAGGATAATGTGTACGTTTCCGGTAACATTCCGATGGATTGGTTAGTGCACTGCACGAAAAGATGAAAAGTGTAGGGGCACATACCACGGCTGATGACCCAATGACCCGAGATGGTTGAGTTATGCTCGCGACGGAGACCTAGATGTCACGACGAATAGGAGTCTTGGATAACCAAGTACTGCCGACCGCTGTTCAATCCGGACACAAGACAGTATCTCGCCTGACTATTTCCGAAGATACTGGAGACTTTACCCGGTTGCGAACTGGTTGAGTCTAGTATCGTGCTTGACCATATTCATCTGCTACTGGTTATACCGCGATTTCTAGAAAGTCGCTAAACTTCATGATTATTTTGTGCTAAACCGGACTAACCTGTTGGATAGGCAATCATGATGAGTAACAGTGGCTATCGTGAGGAAGTCTTCGATGTTCTATTGGCACTGCTTGTTCACGGAAGAGGAGTAATCACAGCACCGGAGCAATCATTCAGCACCATAACCTGCTAGAAATCCCGCCCAAATTCCAATAGCTGGGAAACAATCAACAAATAAAATCGAGTTTAACGCAGAGCGGCTTTTGTGTAAGCAGTGCCCCCGATGATGTAGTCCTGCGCTTCCAGCCGCTTTATTTCCTCATCGGTCATGCCAATTACTTCTTTGAATACATAATCATTATGTTCGCCAAGCATGCAGGGCGGTAATCTGACACTCATCGGTGTTTTGGAATACTTCCACATCACTCCGGGAAACATGTGCACATCGCAGTTGTATTTTGTGCCATCCACCCTCTCATAAAAGCCACGAGCGACAACTTGTGGGTCACGTAGTGCGTCTCTTTCGTTTAGCACTGGCGCAGAAGGCACGCCATATTTTTGAAGTATAAACATTACTTCGTAATCATCATGCCGGCCGGTCCATTCTTTAATGTGACTATCCAACTCATCCTGATGTTGATAGCGGCTCTCGTGTGTCGCGAACATCTCATCATGTGTCCAACCAGGATTGCCGATACCTTCACAGAAGCCTTGCCATTGCTCATCATTGTAACAGGTGATGCATACCCATCGGTCTGTGGCACCACGGCAGGGGTATACCCCGCACGGCGCCGCCCATAAATCCCGATTGCCCAGCGAACGCCGCACTCTTTTGTTCATCGTGTAATCCATAATCGCTTCCGCAAACTGGGGAATAACCGTATTGGCATTGCCTGAGTCTATGAACATTCCTTCACCTGTCTTTGCACGTTGCCACAATCCCATCAGTATTGCGGATGCCGCCGACATTCCTCCTGAAGCGTCCATCTGATAAACATCAAGGTAAAGATGGGTGGGGTGGTCTTCGTCAGGATAACCCCTTAACCACGCATGCCCGGTCAATGCCTCCATATTAGTTCCGTATCCGACGTAATATTTGTAGGGACCTTCAACCGCGATTGCGGGCGCGGTAACATAGACCAGCCTGGGATTCCATGCGCTGAGTACGTCATAGGTCAATCCCAGCTTCTCAATGGTGCGCGCCGCATTGTTCTCAAAGAAAACATCACATTTCTCGATAAGCCTTCTGAAAACGTCTTTACCTTCAGGTCGTGTTAAATCCATCGTACAGCTCAGCTTATTGAAGTTTTTACTGGCGAAGACGGCACTTCGGTTCCATATTCCTTCGGTAGTGGCATCTTTATCATGGAATTGTCTGAGCAGGTTCGGATTAGCCACCGTATCGCCGTGGATCGTTCCCGGTCGGGAAGCAACCGGACGAAAATGGATTGACTCCACCTGGATGACCTCAGCACCCATATTGGCAAGCATCTGGGTGCCGTATGGTCCCGCATAAACCACTTCGATACTGGCTATCCTGACTCCCTCTAAGGGCAAATGTAATTTCTTCATCCTTCTCTCTCCATAATTCTAGATTATGCCCGCTTCTCTGAATGCTATCAGGTCATGTTTTTGATAACCCAGCTCACGAAGCACCTCTTCAGTGTGCTGACCCAGTAAGGGCGCTGGCTTATTCCCACGAGCAATAAGCTGAGGAAACCTGGTTGGTAGACCAGGATAGCGAAATCTACCGGCAACAGGATGCTTGATATTGAGCCAGTAGTTAACGGCTCTGAAGTGCTCATCCTCGACCAGGTCCTGGGGAGTGCTGACCATCATGCAAGGCACCTTGTATTTCTGGGCTTCTGTCATCAATTCCTTCTTAGTTTTGTCGATAGACCAGGCGATGCATACCGCCCAGCTTTCGTACAATTTGTTCAGGTCATACAGGTCAGGAAACTGCTCATCCAATTCCTTACGCTTTTGCCTATCACCACCGGCTAACATATCCAGGTACCGGGGCCACCAAGTAAGGTCGGCGCGCCATTGCACAAAACCGTCCTTACACGGTGTAATATTTTCAGGCATAATGGTGGTCGCTGAAATACGGGGGTCATGCCTCACCGCCAGCATACCGCTATACACATAAGACAGTTTGTCACGAGCGCCGTTATCTACACTGCCCAACATGGCCTCCATTAACGAGAAATCTATATACTGTCCTTCTCCCTGAAAACGACTGGTAAAAAGGGCACCCATAGTGGCAACGAAGGCAGTAAGTCCTGATTGGTATTGCTCACAGTTTTCGCCCCGTTTTGTCGGCTCGCGGTCAGGCAAGCCGCAGGATGCCATAAAACCACTTACAGCATTCAGAGTCAATTCTGACATAGCAAAGTCACGGTATGGCCCGTATTGCCCGAAGTTGGAGATTGAGGTCATTACCAGTTTGGGATTGATTTTCTCCAGTACAGAGTATCCTAATCCAAGCCTGTCCATCACTCCCGGGCTGAAGCTCTCTACCACCACATCGGCAGTCTCAACCAGCTTCTTAAATATCTTTTTCCCTTCTTCAGTTTTCAGATTCAGAGAGATTCCTCTCTTATTAGTGTTGAGATTAAGAAATAACCCGCTCTTTTCTGGGTGAAGGTGCTCACCTGCAAATGGCTTCAATCTGCGAGCGCCATCTCCTTCGCCCGGTTCTTCTATTTTTATAACATCGGCGCCATAATCGGCAAACATTTTACAGCAATAGGGTCCGGCGATGTAATGACAGACTTCTATTACTTTCACATCATCCAATACCTGATATGCCATTCTGCCCTCCTGAAATCAATCTGAAAATCTACAATAACGAATTGGCATGTCTTGTAAGCGCTGAAATTATTTCGTAAAAAGCCTATTGAAAGAAACTACATTTAACATGTAATCAATTTCCCGCATTATAACAAACGAAACGCGGAAAATACAATAGAAAAAATCGCTAAAACGGTCGAGTAATTAACGAATCTTACCTGCCTGGTCTACACATTCCGTCATTTTGTTCAGTCAGTTATGGATGTCTAAGGGTGGGCTGGTTGACAACCCAATACTAAAGGCCTAAGCTTGAGCATAAACCTGAATAAGTGTAACGAAAGGAGGCTACCATGATTAGGACACCGGAGCAGTACATTAAGAGTCTGAATGATGGAAGGGTGATTTTTCTCGATGGGGAGCAGATACCTAATGTAACAAAACATCCTGCCATGAAGGGAGCCATCAGTCGTAGAGCCTTAAGTTATGTTCTAGCTAATGACCCTGAGTGGCAAAACCTCTTCACCGTAGAAGAGGATGGGGAAAGAAGGATGTTCATTTGGACTCAACCCAAAACCGCTGAAGACCTTGTACGACGCAGGGAGATTTATATGACCGCTCACCGAATAGGTGCAAATATGAGTGGTATGGGCCCTGATGCCTTGGCTGCCTCAGGGGTCGTCGCTGCCAGAATGGATAAGCGATTAGGCACCCACTATACAGAAGCTGTCGAGGACTATCGCCAGCACCTGAAAAAAACAGACCCGGCTATTACTGGAGCCATCACCGATGTCAAGGGGAACAGGAGTCTTCGCCCGTCGGCGCAGGAACAACATAAGGACTTCTATGTCAGGGTTGTTGACCGGCAAAAAGACGGAATAATAGTTAAGGGAGCCAAGATGCACATAAGTGCTACCCCCGATGCCAATGAGTTGATTGTTTCGCCGTGCCGGGCTCACCGTGAAGAAGATAAGGACTATGCTGTGGTCTTTGCTACTCCGATAAATGCTAAAGGTATTACACTCATAACTTCGCCGGGGAAGTACCCGGAAAGGGGTGAGGAAGCTCAGTGGAATTGGCCTGACAGCGGACAAGGTGCAAAGATTAGTGAGTGCATGATTGTCTTTGACGATGTCTTTGTCCCCTGGAACAGGGTGTTTATGTGCGGCGAATGGCAGTTTTCGAGAGACCAGGCTTGGCTATTTGGCGTCTTCCATCGCCTTTACGGGGCTGCGTCCATCACGGTAGAACGGGAACTCAAACTAGGCACGGCAGCACTGATGGCTGAATATAATGGCCTAGATAGGTATCCTCATATCCAAGAAAAACTGGCCTGGCTTACCATGGACACTGTGATTCTTGATGTCATGGCTAAGGCAGCTTGTGAACATCCTGATGTGTTCCCTGATATTGGCTTGGTTGCCCCCAATATAGTCTATACAAACATAGCCAAGTTTAGAAAAGCTGATGAAGCCGCCGAGAATTCTAAAATATTGGCAGATATCACTGGAGGCCTTATAGCCACTGTCCCTTCCTACAAAGATTGGATGAATCCTAAAGAAAGGCCTTTTATTGAGAAGTATCTTGCCGGCAAGGCTGGTATACCAACTGAACATCGGCTTCGCGCCACAAGGCTGGCCAAGGACCTGACAAGTCATAATGTAGATCAAGCTCATATTCACGGCGAGGGCTCTCTAGCAGCACAAAAGATGCATATATTTGCCAGTGCTGATTGGGAAAGGTATAAGGCCATCGCTAAAAGAGTCGCCGGAATTCCGGGGTGGAAAGAGCACCCTGCATTAAAGAATCTACCAGAATGGCCATGGGATTACAAGTTTTAGCATTAACTTAGCCCAGCCTTAGATTCAGCACGACTGATAGTAAGGCTTGCTTTCAAGGGATCAGCCGTCTCGCTGGTAATCTTTTATAGAGTGCCAAGTTTGCTGACATTTTGCCGACAAGCTGTTTAGCACCAGTGGACTGGCAAACAAAGCCTGTTTGTTAGCTGTGCCGTGCCTGATTCCAGGTTACTACGGAAGCCACTAGCCCTCGCCTTATCCAGTATCGCACTTTCTAGCTCAGTGCGTTCCTTGTAGCCACTCTCGCTAAAGCCGGCAGTGAAGAAGTGGACCGACTTGACCCCCTTGGCAGCACAGTCGTCCAATAGTGCCAGAGCCGACTCAGCGGGGATGCCGACCACAACATGGTCCACTACCCCGGTATGCGGCACAAAGATGTTCAGAATAGGGAAGAGTTAGAGTCAACATCGTAGGTACTACAATTACTGAAAAGGCTGGGTACCAGCGGACAAGTACTTGGCCTTTTCATTTGAATTGCACAATCTGGACAAATGTTACCCGCGGGACAAGATTTCTGGAGGACGATAGAATACCGCCAGTCTCAAAGCAATCGGCTTCTGGTTTACTGCCAGCCTGTCCTGGCACTCGGCCCGCCTGTCCGTACCGGTCCTACCGGCCAATTGAAACCACCCATCATAACTTTATTGATGTCCTCGGCAGTAGCAATTCCTTCGTTGATAATCTTTTGTGCCTCTTGTCTGGCAACGCCCATGATTCTATTTCCGACAAAGCCGGTATCTCCTGGCACATCTTTAACACGTGCGCTTGTCTTCCCGAACTTCTGACAGAGTCCTTCTATTATTTGTATTACCTCTTCCTTTACCTCTGGTGTATATATCACTTCTACTGCTCTCATGACGTTGGCCGGACTAAACCAGTGCATGCCAATGAACCGGTCCTTTCGGTTCGTCACCTTTGCCAGGTCGGCAATGGTGAACCGGGAACTATTGCTGGCAAAAATAGCTTCTTTTTTGATTATTCTGTCCAGCTCGGCAAAGACCTTCAGCTTGAGGGGCTTGTTCTCAATTTCCTGAGGATTACTCCCACCGATTGCCTCAATAATGAGGTCGCAGTCCTTCAAGTCCTCAACCTTGGTTGTCACGGATAGATTGGCTAGAGCTCTATCCATCTGCTGTTGAGTGTGCTTACCTCGTTCTACGCCACCCTTCAAGCCAAAACGACCGTTTATAATCGTATCCCGCATCCTTGCCAAAATCTCATCGCTCAAGTCTCGGACAATGGTCTTATAGCCAGCTAGAATTGCTGTCTGGGCAATACCTCCCCCCATGACACCACCTCCCATGATGCCGATAACCCTGATGTCTTCTAATTTCATTAGTGCCTCCTTTCTAATAGTTCTGTTAGTCAAATATTATACTGACTTCCAATATTCTGCAAATCGCTAGCCTGCCTCCGAGTGAGCGGATTAGCAAAGCGGCGGCAGTCAACTGCTGTCGTGCTTCCCAGCCATATTCTAACTAGAGATTATGGTAACAGTACGCTAGATTATTACCCTTGGTTAATAATCTGGACGATTCCTGCCTCCTGTTTAGATAGCCGTTCTTCCGAAGTAAATTAGTACATAACCAATAAAACGCACTTGACAAGCCTTCGGCTCAGGGTTTATAGTACTTAGTTAGGTTTGACCATAATATCTGATATGACCAAATATTATTATGAAACCGAATAAAACCATGGGGCAAGATAGCGAAACACTGGTCCGGCACATCCTGAAGTTAGCCGAGGACATCTATCGGGCAATCAAGCCTAGTGTCCCACCCGAGTGGCTGACATCAGACCTGACGGTAGCCCAACTGCGGGTCTTATTGGTCCTGTATACCGAGGGCCCAAGCCGGATGAGTTCTATTGCCTCTTCCCTTGGAATCGCAGTATCAACCGCCACTGGTATCGTGGATAATCTGGTCAGAAAAGGGCTGGTCATGCGGGGAGCTGACCCTGAAGACCGCCGTCTGGTTATCTGCACCTTATCTTCCCAGGGACAGGAGACTATCAACCGGCTGTGGGCACTGGGCCAGTTCCAGATTGAGAAACTCCTGCAGCGGCCTATCCTTGGAACAGCTCAAAAAGGCAGCCGAAGTTGCCGAGTTTCTTCTCTTTAATGTGACAACGAAGAGTACCAACCCTTCCTGAGGGCGTGGGGAAAGAGGGGATATAGGAGGAGCTTAAAAGACAAAACTATGTTTTCCTCACTAGCTAGATTTACAAGTAAGTACCGAGTAGTAATCATCATCCTCTGGCTGGCGGCGGCCATTGCCTTATTCCTGGTTGCCCCGACACTGTCCGAGGTAGGTGTCACCGACGAAAGCCAGTTCCTGCCGCAAGACACCCAGTCGGCCTCAGCCCGCAGACTGCTTGACGAGAAGTTCCCCACTACTACCGAGAGCCCGGCCAGCAGTGGACTCATCGTCCTCTACAATGAGCAGGGGCTCACTGACCGAAGACATGCAGGAGGCAAAAGCTATTCGTGACTGGCTGGTCTCCAGTTCTGCGCCGGAAGTAGTCAAGAGCGTCACCTCCATCTTTGACGGAGAGGCACTGCGTTCAACACTGCTGAGCGCCGACCAGACGACCATGTTGATGTCGGTGGACTTCTCGGTCTCTCCTCTGTCTGATGAAGCCAAAGAGGCCGTCGACGCAAATACGAGATTATCTACAGCGTGAGCACCCGAATGCCAATATATACCTCACCGGGGAAATTGGCTTTTTCCAGGACCTGTTCACCTCCGTTCAGCAGACCATTGATCGGACTACAATCGTCACTGTGATTTTGGTGGCTATCCTCCTGCTTATCATTTATCGGTCACCGGTGGCGATATTACTACCCCTCGTTGCCATTGGCTGCAGTTTTGCCGTGGCACGAGGGATACTGGGCTACATGGGTGCGGCTGGTATGGACATTTCCACGCTGGCAGACGCTTACCTGGTGGTGATCATCTTTGGGGTTGGTACTGACTACTGTCTTTTCATCGTGTCCCGTTTCCGGGAGGAGCTCCGGCAGAGAGAGCGGAGTGAAGCCCAGAGTTACACCATGAGGCACATTGGCCCGGTCATAGCCGCCAGCGCCCTGACCGTGATTGTTGCCTTCCTCTCGCTGGGTATCTCGCGTTTTGGCATGACCAGGACTACCGGATACGCACTGGCGATTGGCGTTGCCATTACCCTGGTGGCCGGCTTGACTCTAGTCCCGGCACTGATGTCGCTCTTCGGCAAGTACCTCTTCTGGCCCGCCAAGACCACTGGCACTCGCCGGGAAGGTGGCTTTGGCTGGAGTAATATCGGTAACTGGGTAAGCCGGCACCCGGTTATAGTGGCCGTGCCCATTGTTGTCATACTCATGCTGCCATATTCCGCATTATTCCATCTCAACCGCTCAGCCGATATCATCAGCCAGATGCCCAAGAGCGTTGAGTCGGTGCAAGGCTACCAGGTGATGAGCGAACACTTCCCCGTGGGCGAACTATCACCGCTCTATCTCCTGATAGAGTCTCCTCAGGGAAACATCACCGACCCCGGTTCGCTACAGGCGATTGAAGGGGTAGCCCAGTCACTAGAAAATGTCTCCGGTGTTTCCCGGGTAGACTACTATTCGGCTCCGAGTCGCCAGCTATCAGGGTTAGCGATGCAGGTTCGCAGCCTTGGTGATGAACTGGGTACTGGCGGCGGGCTTGACAAGGTCACCACACTCCAGGCATCCAGCCAGTTACTGCAAAAGCTGGCCTTGCAGTACCCCGGAATTGTGCAGAGCCAGAATTTCCAGCAAGCCGGGGCAAACCTGACCGAAGTTTCGGTCATAGCCAGCCAAATCCCTACCACCAGCCCCGAAAACCTGCCGGCACTGTTAGCCCAGCTACAGGAGGTCACCTACAAACTGGCTGACAATCTGGAGGCACTGGTCAGTGAGTTCAAACTTGAGGCTGACACCCCATTTACCGCTTACCTGCTCAACACCTATTTCTCCACGGATAGAACAACCGCCAGGGTCAATATCGTACTCAGCAGTGACCCCTACTCATCAGAAACTATCGATACGGTTGTTCGGCTCAGGGAAACGGTGGACAAGAGCATTAGTACATCGGCTCTGAAGGGAAGTTCTCACTACATCGGCGGCGAGAGCGCAACACAGGCTGACATTATGCTTACCAATGATGCCGACTTCGGTCGAGTGACCGGGCTGGCTACTGCCGGCATACTCATAGTGATAATTATTCTGCTTCGCAGCCTGCTGGCGCCTCTCTACATGGTGGTGACTGTGCTCCTTAACTATGGGGCTACACTGGGCATCGCTACCTGGCTCTTCCTCGATGTAATGAAGCACGCCAGCATGATTTACATGTTACCCATATTCATCTTTGTCATTCTGGTGGCTCTGGGAGCTGATTACAACATCTTTCTCGTCTCGCGTATTCGGGAAGAGGCGCAACAGCGGCCAATAAAAGAGGCCGTGAGTCATGCCGTAGCCAATACTGGTGGAGTAATAACGGCCTGCGGCATTATCCTGGCTGGCACCTTCGCCACTCTGACGACGGCGCCTCTTCAGGTGGTGCTCCAGATTGGGGCGGCGATTGCTATCGGCGTACTCATTGATACCTTCATTGTCCGGGCGCTCCTGGTACCATCACTGGCTACCCTCGCCGGGCGGTGGAGTTGGTGGCCATCCAGCTTATTCCGGCGCTCAGGCAAATAGTGGAGGCGCTTCACCGGTGGCAAAATCACCGGTTTGCCAAGCCTGGGGGGAGTCTTTCGCCCGATGCTATTCAGACCTATGCGCGCGGGGTCAAGACCATGCTTAGCAATCTCGCCCGAGAGCATATCATCCCCTACAACCCGCTCCACGAGTACCACCCGCCCAGGGGACAGGAAAAGCTGCCGACCACCTGGACGCCGGACCAGATGAGGCAAATACTTGCCCAACCGGACCTGAGTAAGCCCGAGCAATTGAGGGATTTCACCATGATGGCGCTGATGTACGACGCGAAGTGCCGGGTGTCCGAGCTCATCCGGCTGACCATGCCTAACCCCAGTCTGGAGGACCACCGGTTCACGGTTATGGGAAAGGGCAGCCGGCAGCTTGTCTACTTCTTTGGCAGCGACGCGGCCCGGGTTCTAGCGCGCTATCTGGCGATTCGGCCGAAACCGGCACCGGGAGTGGAGAATGTATTCCTTCGATGGGATGGGCAGCAGCTTCAGCGACGGCGGGTTTACGCCCGGGTCAGGCACTACGGCCAGCTGGCTGGATTCACCGGTGCCAGGATAAGCCCGCGCACTTTCCGACACAGTGGGGCTCGCGAGTATCTGCGGCTCGGGGGTAACCTCGAGGAGCTGAGGCTTATGCTGAACCACCGGGATATAAAAAGTACGATGATCTATGCGCGGCTCGAGAACGAGGACGTTAAGCGGGCGCAGGCCAGGTTCTCGCCGCTTGACGCCACCCAGGCGGTGCCTCACGGCAAGGGGCAGATACCCGACTGAGAGACTTGTCCTAGCTCTGCTCCCACCAAAGAGAGGTTGTCAAGATAGGCGCTACTGTTGTAATATTACAATTAAACCAGGGGGTCAACCCTGGAAAAAAGGGGGATGAATAGATGGCAAACAACGGTCACAAAGAGGTCGTTGGGGTCCCTGCTTTCCCCTTTTCCCTGACGCCGGAAGAGCTGATAACCATTGTTAGCAAAGCTGTTGTGGCGGGAGTAACTCAGTTGGCAGAGTACCTGCCTTCCAAGCAGGTGGTCGCGGGTTCGAGTCCCGTCTCCCGCTCCAGTTGACCTAAGAGCCCTATTCTAGCTTCAAAACCAGCATGAAAACCGCCTTACGAGGCGGTTTTCTTTTTTGGGGAACTGTAATCCGACAACCTGCCTGAAAGTGACTCCTGAGGAAATCCTCCCACTACTTGCCTGGCAGTCTATAGGGGTGCAGTCCAAGTATCAGTGGGAAACCACTAGGGGGTTATAGTCGGCACAAAAGCTTGCCTATGGGACACTCGGGGCGGTAGAATCTCTTTATTAGTGATATGAAGAACCGAACGGTATCCCCTGTACTGAGCTCTAACCGGCTTCCGTTGACAGTATTTAGCCTCGTCTGGCCGGTGGTGCTGCAAGAAGCTGCCTGGTCAGTCCTATCAATGGTCATCATGTTTTTCATCGGGCACCTGGGAGCAGAAGCCATCACCGCCGTTGGGCTTAGTGAGCAGATAATTTTCATACCGATGACGGCCTTCGCCGGCATTAGTGTTGGTGCCACTGCCATAGTGGCCCGCCATATAGGAGCTGGAGAGCCCGAACGGGCAAATCGCATTCTACAGCAAGCGATGCTTTTAACATTAGTACTCGGGGTCATTTTTGCTTTGATTCTCTGGTTTTTTGCTGACCAACTCCTGTGGCTATTCCGAGCCCGTCCCGGCGTCCTGGAGCTGGGGAGAGACTATATACGAGTCAATGCCCTAGCTACAATCTTCTTTTTCATCCTCTATTGCGGCGAAGCGATACTCCGAGGCGCTGGAGACATGAGGACCCCAATGATAGTGACCATTATCGTTGAGATAGTCGGTACTACTCTCGCCTTTAGCCTCATCAATGGCCTGTGGGTTATGCCTGAACTGGGAGTGTTCGGAGCCGGTATAGGCCGGGCAATGTCAGCCGTTATTGGAGCTATAGTAATTTTAGCGCTTCTCATCAAGGGAAGGGGGGTGCTCAAATATGACCTGCGCTCGGCTCTACATTTTGATTGGACCGAGACAAAACGCATCCTGAGAGTAGGCCTGCCTGCCTTCGGGGACCAACTCCAAATGCGAGGTGCCATGAGCGTCTACACAATCGTCATCAGCAGTTTGGGCACTACTATCTATGCGGCGCATGCCCTGGCTATGAGAGTTGAGGAGTTCGCCTTCATGCCTAGCTGGGGCTTCAGCGTGGCGGCCACGACACTGGTGGGCCAAGCTCTAGGGGCCAAAGACCCCGATTTGGCTAAACGGGTCGGTTACCTGGCTCAGCGATACTGTATGATAGCTATGACCACCCTCGGCGTGATAACCTTCATCTTTAGCGAAAAACTTATAGCTATATTCATTTCTGACCCAGAAGTCATTCGGGTTGGTGCTCTTGGACTCAAAATCTGGGCCTTTGCCATGCCTGGGATGGCCACTAACCAATCATTGGCTGGGGGTCTGAGAGGCGCGGGCGATACTGCCTGGGTATTCCTTCTCACTACCATTGGTATGTGGACAATCCGTGTTGGGGGCGGTGCTATCCTGGTCTTTCTACTAAATCTTGGAGCACCGGGGGCCTGGATGGGCGCGGTCCTGGACCACAATGTGCGGGCAGTGCTTATGTGGTGGCGCTTTGCCGGTGGCAAATGGAAGAGTATAGAGGTGTGAGTTCACAAACATGTCAATGTGCGTGCATGGGCATCCCGGCATGATTGTAACCATGGAATCTGTGTAAATTTGGGAATTCCGAGAAGTGTTCCTCATAAAATACTTGCCGGCTAAGCGCCCAAAGTGCTACTATTCTAAAAAGTAGTTGCTAAAATCAGGTGAGGGAATGAGCCAGACAGTCAAGACACTGAAAAAGATAGCCACCAGTGAAGAATATCAGGCGCTGGAAGCGGCTATCAAGCAAGTCGACCCTGAGGCTATCTTCAATTCCTATAAGCGAATCTCAGAGATTCTGGAGGAATCGGAGAAGGAAATACTGGATAAGATTCAACAATTACCGCGTCATAACAAAGACCTGGACTGGCAGAGGTTTCGCCTGGCTCTGACCGCCCGCAGCCAAACAATTCTGCCGCACTGGCACTGGCTCAATGAGCAGCTTAAAAAGCAAAAGATAATGGAGGGCAAAGTCGCCGGTTTTGGCAGCAAGGGTGACCCCTTGGCGAAGACGCCCGAAGGCAGGATTGTAGTCGTCAGGGGGGCAACCCTTAAAGAAGGCGATAGGGTTAGATTTAAGGTGGTGGCCGAGGGGGAGAAGCTTGACTTTGGCCGGGTGCTTGAACTCAGTCCCGATACCTTCTACTTCATCCTCACTCAGGATACACGGGAAAGGGTTACGAATACCCTGAACTCCATAAGAGACCGTATTGATAGCTACCGGCGAGGCGAGATGGAGAGTACGCTTTCTGAATTGAGCCAGGTTTTGTCGGAGCTCAAGGATGTCAGTGAGCTGGCTACCAAACTCCGGGGCCAAGAGAAGGAAAGGATACTCGCCAGGATTCAGGCGGACAGGACGAGATTACTAAAAGCCTCCGTGATAAAGCTTGTGTTCGACTTTATCGCCAAGCGGGAGGAAAGAGAGATTATCGACTCCAGTCAGGGCAACCAGGAGCAAATCGCCCGAGCCTTATCAGCGCCGGGGCTCTTCTGTCATCAAGCGCATCTGTCCTTGAAGGCAGAGTTGCTGTCCGGAGATAAGCCGAAAGGCTACCCGGAGATTGTTGACCAATTAGAGAAGAACCTGGACTCAATGGAAACAGCCCTACAACTCATGGACTTTAAGACCAAGATAGAGGGGGTTTATCCTTTAGCGAAAAGATATCTGGAACGAATGGACCTATTTTTTGAAAGGCTCAGCAGGAAGGCTACGGACCTGGCCTTTACGCTAGGCCGGAATATCAGTGATATGCCGCAGATTCAATCAAGTATTGAGGTAGCCTTTTCCCTGGAAGCGCTGGGTGCCGAGCTCAGAAGAGTCTTTCGTAGCCCGGAGGAGTTTTTTAATCAGCGTGGTGCCGTGAACGAGTTGAGGCTCAAACTGGGTAACACGGAAGCCAGCCGGGCCGAAGTGGCGATAGAACCCTACCTGCGCCGAATAATGAGTTTTGCCTTCAGCACGCGAAGTACACTCGCACCGCCGGCTCCAACTCATTGAAGTAGCCAAGCGGGGCCAGCCTAGGTATCTGAATGAGCCCGAGCTTTCACTGATGCCGTAGTGCTGCTTTACGGGCTGTTTCCGAAAACATGATACTGCGGAGGTATCGGTGACAATTGCCTAGCCTAGTATCTTCCGCCGCGTCTTCCTCCTCCTCCTCCTCCTCCGCCTCCGCCACCACCAAACCGGCCGCCGCCTCTCCTGTCTCCGTATGAACCGCCGCCTCTTCTATCGTCCCGGGGACGAGCCTCACTGACATCAAGTGTTCGGTCCTTCAGTGCTTTTCCTTTGAGACCAGCCACCGCGGCTTGCCCTTCAGAGACTACCGGCATCTCAACAAAGCCAAATCCTCTGGACCGGCCGCTGTATTTATCCTTGATGATATTCACCGAAGCTACCTGCCCGAATGCCTGGAATTCTTGCCGCAACTCGTCTTCCGTAACCTCCGTGGACAGGTTACCGACATATATATTCATATTGCCCCCCTTTTTTCTTAGATTGAGCCAAGCCTCGACAATTTCTAGTGACATACATAGGCCAGGTGACCCCAGCCTATGTATGTCCTTATTGTGAAACAGCTTTATCTGTTCACTTTGGCCGACTTGTAGCAATCGCTGCAGTACACTGGTCTACCTTCGCGCGGCTGAAACGGTACCTCGGTGTCTTTTCCACACTGGGCACACACTGCAGGGAACATTTGCCGTTGGGGCCTTGAGCTGGAATCGCCGCTGCCGTAGCGGGCTGATTTCCTGGCCTCGCGGCACGGGGGACAGCGCTTGGGCTCGTTGGTATAGCCTTTGGAAGCGAAAAACTCCTGCTCCTCAGCGCTGAAGGTGAAGGTTGCCCCACAATCAGCACACTGGATCGACTTATCCTGATAACTCATTGGATAGCCTCCTCTCTTATAAATAGTTGGTTAGAGTTCGGTCATCCAATGCTCAGGCTCAACCTAAAACGGTGAACTTACAATGAGACGCCCTAAACTGAAACCACCAAAAACATTATAGCATTGGCGAGTCCTTTCTGCAACAGTCAATACAAAAGTCCTTTCAAGGAAGGCTACAAGGCTACTACGGGGAAATCTGAGAAGCATTCGTAGGTGGATTGACAATTGCATAGTGGATGGCTACATAATTATATGAGACCAATGAATAAACCCATTGTTTACACGCTGAGTACTTGCCCCGCTTGCATCAGATTGAAAGAAGATTGGGTCAGCCGGGGGAGAGAGTTTGAGGAGCGTCAGGTAGACGATAACCAGGCTTGGCTGGACGAAGCACTGAGCTACGGCAATACAGTTCCCATTGTTGTCTATGAAGATGGGCGAGTTGAAATTGGCTACGCCAATATGATCAGCTGCTACATTGCGTAGGTGGCATAGCCACCGGTGGCAGAAACAATGAACAGGAGGGATTTATGACTGAGAAGCCAAGTGCAGTGACGCCAGAGCGGTTTGTCTCAGGTTTTACCTACCAGGACTATATTGCGCAGGTCAAAGTGAATAAAAATCAGTTCGAAAAGTACTATGCTACGGGACAACTCTCAGCGGAAGATGCCCAGTTTTTCCGCAAGGCAAGCCAGGCCCGCAACGGTGTTGCCAGGATGCTGGTGCTGGGGGAGGACTGGTGCCCTGATGTCTTCAGGGGCTTACCGGTAATGGCTCGTATTGCTGAAGCGGCTGGTATAGAGATGCGAATATTCCCCAGGGACCAAAATCTGGATATCATGAACGAATTTCTCAATCAAGGCAAATTCATGTCAATGCCTGTGGCGGTTTTCTACACCAAAGACCTGCGCCATATCTGCCACTGGATTGAGCGACCAGCCTCAGCTAACCGAGAGCGGACACAAATCGAAGCTGATGTCAGGAAAGACAAGCCGCAGGCGGGTGAGCAAGAAGTCCAGATGGTGATACGCGAGCGTCTCCAGGCAAGGTATCCGGCGTGGCAGCAGGAATCAATTCGTGAGATGCGCCAGATGCTATCCGAGAAGCTGGGGCTCTAGCTAATAGCGCCGTCTATACAGTAGTCACGAATTGAAGTCCATTCTACTATTAGGTATCTTCGCCACTCCAATAGTCAGGTCATCCCGTATCCAGATGACTCAGAAGGCCAGCCTTTATAGTTCTCAGTTCATTTGACACGATGCATTGACAGGACTACGATGCTCAATATATGCGTCTAGTGCGGAACATTCGTACCTTTGAATCGTTAGGGCTGAGGGACTATCGTTTGCTCTGGCTGGGTCAGATGACCACCTCTCTGGGGCAGTGGATGGACCAAACTGCCCGGAGCTGGCTGATTTATAGCCTTACCCATTCCGCCTCTCCAACTGGGACTGGTCAGTGCGGTTCGGGGGCTACCTATCCTCTTGTTTGGAGTTGTGGCTGGCGTAGTTGCTGACCGCTATGGGCGTAAGGCTCAACTTATTATTGCTCAGGTTGTCAATGCCATCCTCAATTTGATTCTGGCCACCCTGATACTGACGGGCAGAATCGAAGTATGGCATGTCTATGTTACCGGCTTCCTCGCCGGAACAGTGCAGGCCTTTCAGCAGCCGGCACGGCAGGTTCTCATCAATGACCTGGTAGGAGAAAAACACCTGCTGAATGCCATTGCCCTCAATTCGGCGGCTCTTAACTTGAGCCGGAGTGTGGGGCCGGCCGTTTGCGGTGTCCTTATCCAGGCTTTTGGTGTAGATGTCTCTTATTATACTCAAGCGGCTCTCTATGCGCTGGCTACAGTGTGGACGATACAGATTAGAGTTCCAGAATCTTCTGCACCTGTGGGCTATTCCATGGGTTCAGCATCACCAGTCCTTCTTCAGCAGTGCGAAGGAAGGATTTGCCTACATCGGTTCCCACCGGTTGATTCTGGCCCTTATGGTACTTGGGCTTGCGCCAATACTCCTGGGTATGCCTTACATCAGCCTCATGCCTATCTTCGCTATTGATGTCCTGCATGGCGATGCCAGTACACAGGGCTTGTTGCTCACGATGGTAGGAATAGGAGCTGTGCTTGGAGCTCTGACAATCGCTTCTCTGGGCCGGAGACAGGGCAGTGGCAAGCTCCTCATCGCGGGGGCGGCTGGCTTTGGACTCAGTTTGGTGTTCTTCTCACGTTCCCCCGTTTTATGGATGGCTATGGTCTTTACCTTCCTGGCGGGACTCTCAAATAGCAGCTATACCTCTCAGAACCAGACAATCATCCAGACGCTTACTCCCTCCGAAATTCGCGGCAGAGTGCTTGGCGTTTACTTACTGAATCGTGGGCTCATGCCCATAGGCAGTCTCATTGCCGGAGCACTGGCCTCTTTTCTGGGTGGTCCCTGGGCGGTTACCATTATGGGTGCATCCTGTTTCTTGCTCGCAATTGGAGTTGCTTTTTTTGTGCCTGACCTCTGGAAATCAAAACTACTACCGAGCAGTGAAAAAGCGGCATCATAGTGTTGTCTAGAAAAATAGAAACGGCGCGAAACTTCAGTTTGTTAGGTTATGAACATCCGGGTGTGCGGTTACTAGAACTCTTGACACCTGTTTTGTTTTAACATTCGTGTCAATTATTAATAAAGAGCCAGTTTGTGTCGCTCGCCGGCTGGTTGTATAATCTATGACGAATCTGCTCATATATCGATTTGCCCGTAATACCAGCCTCTCGTTCCCGATGAGGAGGGTTTAGCTATAATGCCGAGCCGAAGCTATATTCTGGGTATAGACCAGGGGACTACCGGCAGTACGGCTCTCCTTCTTGACGAAGAAGGCCAGGTGGTCTCTAAAGCCTACCGGGAAGTGCACCAGATTTACCCTCATCCTGGCTGGGTAGAGGAGGACCCGCAAGAGCTTCTCCAGAGCTGTCTGGCGGTGGGGCGGGAGGCCCTGCAGAAGGGGGGGGTTACCGCCCGCGCTGTGAAGGGTGTAGGTATCACTAACCAGCGGGAGACCACGGTGGTCTGGGACCGCCGCACCGGCCAGCCGGTAAGCAATGCCATAGTCTGGCAGTGCCGGCGTACTGCTCCGTTGTGCGAGGAGCTCAAACAAAGGGGCCTGAGTCAGTCTATCGCCGAGAAGACCGGGCTGGTCATAGATGCCTACTTCTCGGCCACCAAGCTCCGCTGGCTATTAGACCACATCCCAGACGGACAGCGCCGTGCCCAACAGGGTGAACTTCTCTTCGGCACGGTGGATAGCTGGCTTGTCTGGAATCTAACGGGTGGGGCGGCCCATGTTACCGATTATAGTAATGCCTGCCGTACCATGTTGTTCAACATTCATACTCTCCAGTGGGACAGGGAACTCCTGGCCGCTCTGGACATACCCGAGTCTGTTCTGCCGCAGGTGATGCCTTCCAGTCATGTTTACGGTGAGACCACTGCTGGCCTCCTGGGGGATTGCCGGGTGCCCTTGGGCGCTATCGCTGGTGACCAACAGGCCGCACTTTTTGGCCAGGCCTGTTACAATGCGGGTATGGCTAAGAATACCTATGGCACGGGGTCTTTCGTTCTACTCAATACTGGTACCAGGCCAGTCTCCTCGCCGAGAGGTCTGGTAGCGACTGTGGCCTGGGGACTGGCCGGCCAAGTGACCTATGCCCTGGAGGGCAGCATCTTTGTCACCGGGGCGGCTGTTCAGTGGCTCCGGGATGGTCTGGGCTTGATTGCGAACGCGGCTGAGAGCGAAGCCCTGGCCACCTCGGTTCCAGACAGTGGCGGGGTTTACTTCGTGCCGGCTCTCGTTGGTCTGGGGGCTCCTTACTGGGACATGTACGCCCGGGGCACTATCATCGGAATCACGCGGGGGACCACCAAGGGACATCTGGCAAGGGCAACTCTGGAAGCCATCGCTTACCAGGTTCGTGATGTTGTGGAGGCCATGGGTACCGAGGCTAATCTTCAAATCCCCCTGCTGCGTGTGGATGGCGGGGGTACCGCCAACGCCTTCCTGATGCAGTTCCAGGCGGATATACTGGGAGTGCCCATTCAGCAGGCGGCAGTGGCTGAGACCACCGCCGTCGGGACTGCCTATCTGGCAGGTCTGGCCGTGGGTCTCTGGCGAGATACGGCCGAAATTGCCCGGAAATGGCGCGCCGCCCGAATCTATGAGCCCAGGTATGTCCACCGACCAACGGGAGACCCTCTACACTGGCTGGAAGCGGGCTGTCGAGCGCGCCCGTGGTTGGGTCACAAGCTGAGGTAAGAGACCAGAGTGAAGAGAGACTTTGATGAGCTCGGCAAGCAAACATTTGATTTGATTATTATTGGTGGGGGCATCATCGGGGCCGGCATTGCCCGGGATGCCTCCCTCCGCGGACTCAGGACACTGCTTCTGGAGAAAGAAGACTTCGCCTATGGCACCACATCCCGTTCCTCCCGCCTGATTCATGGTGGACTGCGCTACCTGAGGCATCTGGACCTCCGCCTGGTGCGTCAGGACATGCGGGAACGGCAGGTTCTTATCAACATTGCGCCTCACCTAGTGCATCCTCTCCCGTTCCTACTACCCCTAAACAGCCCGCTGGCGCGGGGTGTTATGGCATTCGGTATGCGTCTTTATGACCTCCTTTCCTCTGATAAGACCCTACCCTCCCACCAGTATCTCTCTCGCCGTGAGACTTTAGACTTGGAGCCGGGTTTGGAGTCGGTCGGGCGAGCCGGCTCCTATCTCTTCTATGATTGCCAGGCGCCCTTTGTCGAACGGCTTTGCCTGGAAAACGCTCTCTCAGCGGCTGAACATGGAGCCTCGGTAGTAAACCACGCCAGGGTTACCGGAGTGGTGAGAGACGGCAGCACCGTGCGTGGGGTGCAGGTGGAGGATGTTCTATCGGGAGAGACCCACCAGGTAATGGGCCGTATTGTGGTCAATGCCGCCGGTCACTGGATGGACGGTATATGCGACATGCTTCACGAGCGCTTCAAGCCCCAAGTGCGGCGGACCAAGGGTATCCATCTCCTGACCCCCCAGGTGTGCCGTAGCGCCGTTGTCCTTTTTGCCAGTACTGACGGCCGTCTCTTTTTCGTCATCCCCTGGCAGGGCTACTCCCTCATCGGCACCACTGATACCGACTACTCCGGTGACCTGGACTCTGTGTATGCTGAGACAGACGATGTGAATTACTTGCTGACGGAAGTCCGGCGGACTTTCCCCGATATGCACATGGAAGGAATTTTCTATGCCACGGCTGGCCTGCGGTCCCTGGCGGGCTCTGTGGGCAAGAGAGCGTCAAACATCTCCCGTCAGCATAGGCTTTTTGACCACGAGCGGAGCGATGGTATCGGTGGATTTGTCTCGGTGCTGGGCGGTAAGATAACCGGCTACAGAGCTATCGCCCAGGAAACGATGGATTTAGTGTGCCAGAAACTTGGTGTTAAAGCACCTTGTGCGACGGCGGAAGCCCCCCTACCCGGGGCACCAGCCGTACCGGGGGACAAAGTGGCACAGGCCGCTCAGGGAAGTGGCCTCCCTGTGGAGACGGTGGCACATCTTACGGCTCTCTATGGTTCGCGCTTCTCTCAGATTCTAGACCTGGTGCGCCAGGATATGCGCGGGAGTCAGTCCATTTGCCCCCATTGCCGGGACATCCTGGCCCAGGTGTGGCATGCGGTAAAAGAGGAAAGCACCTTCACCGTGAGCGACTTTCTACTTCGCCGCAGCGCGATAGGCCTGGGGTCGTGCCAGGGGCTGGATGCCGTGGACACTGTGGCCAGGGAGATGGGGCATCTTCTTGGCTGGAGCACCATGGAGCAACGACAGCAATGCGAGGCGTACCGTGCCTCGGTAGTTCTGGGTCAGCGGTTCAGGGAGAGCGCAACACGGTAGCCGTCTCGGACGGCCTCCATTATCCCTTGCGGCTGCGAAGCATCGCCGATGCAATAGACCTCGGGTACCTTGCCCTGAAGTCCCTTGAACAGGTCGTCGTTCTTGCCGGAGCCCACAGCCAGGATTACACTATCGGCCGGGTATGTATCCTTTCGGCCCTCAGCCGAGGTTACAGTTACACCGTGTTCCGTTATTGCCTCGCACTTTGCGTTAGTCAGCATAATCACCTGTCTCTGCCTTAGCCCGTCCATAAGGCGGCGCCTTACCATAGGCCCCATATCAGATGCCATCCGCTTCAGTATTTCGACTATGACCACCCTCTTCCCCTTCTCGGCTAGATAGAGGCCTGTCTCACAGCCGACCTGCCCCCCGCCGATGATAACCACTTTCTCTCCTGCCTCTGCTTTCCCCGAAAGGACATCCTGGGCCGTGACCACATTCCGGCTGCCAATACCCGGTATATCAGGTATCAGCGGAGTGCCCCCGGTGGCAATAATCACGGCGTCAGGCTGGCTCTTACTAATTAGTCCCGAAGAGGATTCGGTATTCAGCTTGGTCTTCACTCCAGCCTTCTTGAGTTGGCCCACCAGATAATTGAGCCAGGGCACAATATCACCCTTATTCGGTGGCAGCGCCGCCAGGTTTAGCTGTCCGCCCAGTCTGGACTCCTTTTCAAACAGCGTAACGCGGTGACCCCTGAGCGCGGCCACCGTGGCCGCCTCCATCCCCGCCGGCCCACCACCGACAATCATCACTCTCTTTCTCTTGGTAGCAGGCTGAATCCGATACTCCCTCTCCCGACCAGTGGCGGCGTTGATGGTGCAGCTAAGTCCCTGTTCTCTTGACCCAACACGCTCAATGCACTCCATACAGCCGATGCAGGGTCTGATATCATCCAGTCTGCCCTCAGCTACTTTATTGGGTAATTCCGGGTCAGCTATGAGACGTCGGCCGATAGCTATTACATCAGCCTTGCCTTCCTCAAGAACCTTTTCGCCAACCTCATGGTCTAGTCTGCCCACGGCAATCACCGGTACACGGGCAACCTTCTTGACCGCCTCAGCCAGCGGTACCAGTAAACCGGGCGTGTCTGACAGTGGAGCCTTCGTTACATATGAGCCAGCGGCATAGGCCGATACATGGATAGCCTGAGCGCCAGCCTTGACCGCCAGTGGTACTACCTGTTTGGTTTCCTCAAGGGTGATACCGTTCTCGAACCCATACTCCTCAGCATTGATTCGAGGCCATATTGGGTAGTCCGGCCCTACTGCTTCTCTCATCGCCTGAATAATCTCGATAAGAAATCTGGCTTTGTTTTCTACCGTACCGCCATACCTGTCCCGGCGCATATTGGTGGCTGAGGACAGGAATGAGGCCACCAGGTATTGATGAGCACCGTGTATTTCTACGCCATCAACCCCAGCCTCCCTGGCCCGTTTCGTGGCATCGGCAAACCACTGGACAATTTCTCTAATCTCATCAGTAGTGAGTTCGTGGGGGGGCTTGCCTGAGATTCCCACCATACGGCTGGGCACGATTACCGGGGAAGGGCTTACCTGTACATAATTACCATCTCTAATCTCCATCCCGGCATGATGCAGTTGTACGGCTACCTTGGCACCATGTTGGTGAATTGCCTTCGCCAGTTCCCGCCAACCGGGCAGATAGCGGTCATCGCCCAGTGTTAGCTGTCGGCCTCCTCGGCAACGTAAACTGGGGGCTGTTCCTTCAACAATAATCAGTCCGGCCCCGCCGCTAGCCCGCGCCTCGTAGTAGTCGATGAGTCGCTGGCCAACATAGCCCCCTTCTTCTGAGTAGCCGGTCCCCATGGGCGGCAGCGCTATTCGATTCTTCAGTTGCATTTTCCCTATGCTGAGTGGCTCAAAAATCTTCTTGAATGTCCTCTTTGTCATCAGATGCCTCCTTTGCCGGCGTGATTCCCTGGCCACGAAAGATATGCCTCCTCCCCGTTCCAACGGGGAGGGGCTGACGAAACGGTCGACTAACTATTTGCGAGTCGCGGCTGGTGTTTTGGCTGGCCGGTTCCTCTGCTGGCTCAAGACATCGTGGTCCCCGCCACTCATACCGGCGATGTACTTGACCAGCTTCTTCCTCGATTCGATGTCATACTGAGTAGTGATGGCAATCTGCTCCATGACCGGTGAGCCGCCACCGTGGTAGCCGCCCACATTGTGGATACCGCCGGTCGCCGAGCAGAGAACATCGCCCAGGTAACGCCAGAACTGGGCCTGGTCTTCCACCGGCATATTCGCATTCCGCTTGGTGTACTTTAGGAGCAGGTCTTTGGTCTCAGGATTCATGAAATCATTCTCGTGCGGGAAGGTGGCAACAACGCCGCCAGCGATATCGCAGAGGATCTCCGCTTCACGCCAGACGGCCTCGCCCGACAGGCAGCGGCCGACATTGCAGTATATCGAATTAGGGATATAGGAGCCGGGGCCATAAGGCACAAATCCTACACCTGGCATGTAGACTTCCGGCTTGCCCAGGTCAGAGGCCGTGTATCCGGCGGCGTACCCTAGCTCGCCGATCATGATGATTTCAGCAAGCATCGCCCGGACATGGGGCGCCTTATTAACATTATTCACCTCGGCGGCGAGGGCGGCGGCCCCCAGAACGACATCGCCGATGGCCGGCTTGCAGCCCGAATAGGAATGGCGGTGGAACAAGGCGAAGAGGAGAGCCAGCACGCCGCCATGCTGCCATTCGCCGGCGAGGAAGACCCTTTCCCAGGGCACAAAGCAGTCGTCAAAGAGCATATAAGAATCAGTAGCACCTGGCATGAACCCACGCTTGAAGTGCTCCCTAGACCTATAGTTGTGGATGGTGACTACCTGCTTCAGGCCATCCCAGTCGCCCGGTATGGCGAAGGCGACGGCGTAGTCCTTGTCTTCGGCGCGTAGTGCTCGGGTGGGCACCACCAGCACCTCGTCGGCCACTGAGGCCTCGGAGATGTGCACCTTGCAGCCGCTGACCACGATGCCATCGCTTAGCCTCTCTTTAATCCGCACATAGGCGTCGGGGTTCGGCTGCTCGGCCGGCCTTAGCATCCTGTCACCCTTGACATCCGTCTGAGCGCAGCAGCCTACCAGGTCCTCGGTCTGAAAGCGGGTGAGCCACTTCTTGAAGTTCTCGTGGTACTGGGTGGCACCATTGTTCGCCTTGTCCGCTTCGTAGGACACATTGTAGATGCCGTTGGTGGCATCAATGCCCATACAGCGCTGGATACAGCCGCCAACCTTCTGGCATAGCATACGGGTCATATCCTGCTTCCTGTGCAGGTCATCGGTGTTCTGATGGATGTGGGTAAAGCGGTTGATTCTCTGACCGGTGAGATGAGAGATGGCGGTGCAAAGGTCCTGGTTCTCCGGCTTGGCGGCTTCGTCGAATGTGGTGCCGATGGTGTTGATGCAGTCCATCTGGCGCTCATCCGTGCGGCTGATACGCTCGCCGTCATAGTAGACATTCCGCCTCATCTTAGACAGGCCCTGGATGTACTGCTGCTTTGTCCTCATTTTCCCCTCCTTATTAAATACCTACTGATTTGAGGCCTAACATTTCGTTCGGCCGAATGTTATTATACCAAATTCGGGCGAAAGTTACATATTTTGTTTGCGCCGAGTTTGGGAAAGTGGTAATATCCCAGTAGACAGTCAGTATATCAGAAGGAGACCATCTATGGTGTGGGAATCTGAATTGGAAGAGCTTAAACATCGTCGTCAATTGGCGGAACAGATGGGTGGTCCGGAAGGCATTGCCCGGCAGCATTCCCATGGTAAGTTGACGGTTCGCGAGCGAATTGCCGCCCTGGCTGACCCCGGGTCTTTTCAGGAGCTTGGCGGTCTGGCGGGTAGGGGTACCTACGAGGGTAATAAGCTGGTCGGATTCACACCAGCCAATTCAGTGGGTGGGCTGTGTCGCATAAACGGACGCAAAGTGGTTCTCAGCGGTGGTGATTTCACGGTGCGGGGTGGGGCGGCTGATGCCGCCATCGGCGGCAAGGTGTATTATACCCAGGAACTGGCGCTGGAGTGGCGCTTACCTTATATTCGACTTCTTGATGCGACCGGCGGTAGCGTCCGTACCTTTGAGATAATTGGTCGCACCTATATTCCCGATAACCCTGGCACGGCCGCGGCCACCAAACTACTGGGAATCGTGCCGGTTGTTTCCGCCGTGCTGGGCTCGGTAGCCGGACTGCCCGCCGTGGAGGCCTGTATGGCTCACTTCAATCTGATGGTCAAGGGCACCAGCCAGGTCTTTGCCGGTGGGCCGCCGGTGGTCAAAGCGGCACTGGGTTATGACATCACTAAAGAGGAGCTGGGCGACGAGCGCACGCAGGTTTATCAGGGTGGCGTTATTGACAATGTGGCCAAGAATGAGGATGAGGCCTTTGATATGATACGGCGCTTTCTCAGCTATATGCCTGACAATGTCTGGGAAATGCCACCACGGGCTGAGCCAAAAGACGACCCGAACCGCCGCGAAGAAGAACTACTATCGATAATACCCCGCGAGAGCCGCAAAGGTTACAGCCCCCACAAGATTCTGAAGCTTGTTCTGGACCGGGATTCCTTTTTTGAAATCGCCCCCTACTACGGGCGGTCGCGCGTCATCGGGCTGGGTCGGGTCAATGGTTACCCGGTTGGGGCCATGATTAATAATCCCATGTTCCTTGGTGGCTCCATGGATGTGACCGCCGGTGACAAGGTGATTCGTTTCATGCAGTTGTGCAATACTTTCCACCTGCCGATGGTCTACTTTGCCGATGAGCCGGGGTTTATGGTCGGTCTTGATGCGCAGAAACAGGGGATAGTGCGCGCTGGTGCCAGAATCGTCTGTGTTACCTGTGACACACAAATGCCCTGGATTACCTTCATTATCCGTCAGCTTTACGGGGTGGCTGGCGGCCTCCACCTTCGCTTTGGTGGTATGTACCGGCGTTACGCCTGGCCGTCAGCTAACTGGGGTTCGATGCACATTGAGGGTGGCGCGATGGCGGCTTATCGCCGTGAGATTGAAGCCGCGCCCGACCCTGATGCCAAGCGACAGGAAATTGAAAACCGACTAAAGGCAATCGCCTCACCCTTCCGCTCGGCTGAGGCCTTTGATATTGAGGACATCATCGACCCCCGAGACACGCGCCCACTGCTGTGCGATTTTGTTGAGACGGCGCAGAAAACCATCAAGACTCAGCTTGGCCCGACATCCAGCCTGAGCTACCGACCTTAGTGCCTAGAAAGTGTTCCAGTGCCGAATACTCTCCAGGCTCTTCTTGGGGACATGGTGCACGCCGTCCTTATCTCGCCAGTATTTCGGAGAGTCGGTGAAGGGCTCGACGACATGGGTTTCATCGGGGTAACCCAGCGCCAGAACCAACGGAATTTCGTACTCAGCCGGGATGCTGAGTATTTGTCTCACCTTGTCCCGGTCAACCGAAGCAAACTGGCAGGAGCCCACGCCTTCGGCCAGAGCCACCAGTATCATGTTCTCAATAGCTTCGCCGATATCATACACCGACTCCGGTATACTGCCCTTGATGTGCTTCAGGACGACAATATAGGCGTGTGGTCGCTTACCTGCGGGTGGGTCGCCGTGTGGTCGGAGATAGGTGGCCCATCTTAGAGTAGCGTAGACTTCCGGTAACAAGCGCTTGTCATTGACGATGATGTATTCCAGCGGCTGGAGATTGGCGGCCGATGGCGCCAGCCGGGCGGCATTGATGCACCTTTCCAGAAGTTCTTTGGGAATAGGCTTGTCCTGAAAGCGCCTGACGCTGCGCCGACTGGTGATTAAGTCGTAGACATTCATTCTTCTGCTCCTTATTCTAAGCTCTCTCTATGGACTTGGCCTCCCTATTTGCTTTCTTTGGCTAGCTCAGTCAGCGCTGAGGTATAGCTGGTTAAGGTGCCGGAATCAAAGAGCACAAAGACCACCTCTTTGATTGATGTGGGCTGTTCTTTGAGAAAGGAAATCACGGCGCCGAGGGCCACTCTGGCGGCTTCATCTACTGGATAGCCATAAGCGCCGGTACTTATGGAAGGGAAGGACACGCTTTGCAGATTGCGCTCGGCGGCCAGTTTCAAGCTCTCGCGGTAGGCGCTGGCCAGTAGCTCCGGCTCCCCTCTATTGCCGCCGTGCCAGACGGGGCCCACGGTATGGATGACATATTTAGCTTTGAGGTTGCCGCCGGTGGTAATCACCGCCTTGCCGGTAGGCAGGCGACCCTGCCGGGCCACGATTTGTTTACACTCCTCCAGAATGGCCGGGCCGCCAGCATGATGAATGGCACCATCCACGCCGCCGCCACCCATCAGGCTGGAATTGGCGGCATTGACAATGGCGTCCGTAGCTTGCCTGGTGATATCTCCCTGAATTAGAGAAAGCCTGGTCTGATTTATTGTTATTTCCGTAAGACGCTTCTCCTTGTGGTTTAAGCTTGCCCTTTTATCTTCTTCACTTCCGCAACGATTGCCGGTAGGACCTCACCGGTCTTACCCTGGATGATGTAATTGGAGATGCCGTCCTCGGTCAGCGGCGTTGGCTCGGCATTCACTTCAATGATGGTGACGCTGGCTCTCTGCCGGGCGATTCGGGGCAGATTGGCGAAGGGGTAGACCACCGCCGAAGTCCCGCAGATTAACATTAAGTCGCATTTGGAGGCTTCCTGCAGGCTCTGGTGGGCCACATCGCTGGGGATAGGCTCGCCGAACATGACGCCGTCGGACTTAATTATGCCCCGGCAGCGGGGACAGCGGGGTGGTAGCTGGTCAGTGTCAATCAGCTTCTGCAGGTCGAACTCGTCCCGCCGGAATCTCAGGTCGCAGGAAGTGCACCTTAGCTTGGCGAAACTGCCGTGATATTCCAGAAGATGCTTGATGCCGGCCTTCTCGTGGAGGGCATCAACATTCTGGGTGATGACACACTTTATAACACCAGCCTGCTCCAGTTCCACCAGGGCATAATGGCCGGGGTTGGGCATTCGGCTGGTCAGGTCGCCGAGCATACTCCGCCCGCCGGCTAGCATTTGTTGCCACCAGCGCTTTGGGGTCCTGCTGGAATATCTCATAACTCTGGTAGGCTCGTCTTTCCGCTTCCGGGTTCTTCGTCCAAACACCCTGCGGTCCCCGGAAGTCGGGAATCCCGGACTCGGTGGAAATCCCGGCTCCAGTCAGGGCGATGGCATATCTGGCATTCACCAAATCTCGGGCGGCGCGCGTAATCAGATTCTCCATAGCTCACCTCCTGCCTGTTTCTTATTCAACCATATTTTGTCACGAATTTCTCAATGGTATCAAAGTACCGGCTTGGCCCAACCATCAGGATATCGTTGTGGTCAGCCCCGGGGATAATTAGCAGTTCTTTATCCCGGGCGCCTGAGTTGACATAAAGTTCCTGCCCCTCGGTCACCGGCATAATCTGGTCATATTCGCCGTGGATGATAAGGGTGGGTTTACGGACCTGCCTAATCTTGACTTTATTCAGGAACGGGTGGTCCTCGTCCATCAAGGCATCTTCGTTGGCAACCCCAAGGTAATGCCAGAGGCGACGGAAATTGTTAGCCGCGCCACTCTCAACAATCAGCCCGCGGAGCTCGTCCTGATATGTGAGGGCCAGTTCAACAGCGGGCAGGCTGCCCAGAGAGCGTCCCATGACAAAGAGGCTATTCTTAAAGCCTTCTTTCTTGATTATTCCTTTGAAGCCCTGAAAGATGGCGTGGGCGTCGGTAAGCGTATTGGAAATTGTCGGTTGGCCATTGCTGGCCCCGTACCCCCGGTAGTCAGCCACAAACAGATTTATACCTCGCTCGTTGTAAAGGGGCGCAATCCAGTCGTGGTTAGGCACGGTCTCACCGTTGCCGTGGAAGTAGAGGATGGTCGGGCAGTCCCGGCCACTGACCCAGAACCCGCAGACAACTCTGACGCCCCTCTCGACCTCAACAGGATAGGTCGGGGCATTAATGGCTGAAGATGGCGGGTAGTTGACTAGAAGGAAGGGTGAGTAAGCTACCGGGAAGATAGTCTGCAGAACTTCGGGTCGGTCAAGGAAGGACAAATCCATCTGGCGAGACATCCCCTCCTCCTTAAACGAGTTTAGCCAACTCTCCGCCTAAATCATAACTCAGTCGCCCCAATTTCTCAAACCCTACCTGTAACCACCTATTACCAATTTGACGGTTTTTATCTTATAATTATCAAATAATCATCAAACGAGGGCGAGGGGTATGGGGTGGTTGATACCCGGATTCTGCTGGGCTAAGGTTGATATTAGAAAAGAAGGCGAGTTTGAAAGGAATGTATAAGGACAGGCCGAGAGGGAAAGGAATCTTCTACGGCTGGTGGATTGTCATTGCCTCTGCTATCCTGTTCTTCTTTGGTGGCGGCACATTTTATTACGGTTTTTCCGTCTTCTTTAACCCCATCAGGGAAACCTTCGGCTGGAGTGCCACAGTTACCTCCGTTGCCTTTACTTTAAGAGGGCTTGAAACGGGTGTTTTAGGGCCGGTAGCCGGTCTCCTGGTCGATAGGGTAGGGCCGAGGAAGCTGATGGTCTCTGGCTGGGTTATTGTCGGTCTGGGCTTTTTGTTGATGAGCCGCATTGACTCGCTGTGGGCATTTTATGCCACGTTTGTGGTAGCGGCTGTGGGTATGAGTTTTGGCACTGGGGTGGTGATAAATACCGCCGTAGCTAACTGGTTTACCAAGAAGAGAAGCCGAGCCCTGGCTATTACATTTATTGGTCCGGGTGCCAGCGGTCTTCTAGCCCCATTATTTGTCTTCTCCATTAGCCAGATTGGGTGGAGCACAACCCTGACCATCACCGGCATTGCCTTGTTGGTCATTGGCATACCCCTCAGCCTATTGTTTCGGGACAAACCCAGTCGATATGGTTACCTTCCCGATGGCGAAATCAGAGCACCAATACCCCAAACAGCCGGTGAGCCAAACCTCCGCTCATTAAATAAAATAGTGGAGCCGGATTCAGCCTCTTCAGTTACAGATTTTACGGCGAAAGCGGCGTTAAGGACACGAGCCTTTTGGCTGCTTTCTTTGTCCTTTTTCTTCCAGCAGATGGGGACAAGCGCGGTTGTGGTACATATAGTAGCCTATCTGGAGAGCGTGAAGGTGCCCACCGCGATAGCTGCTATCGCGGTGACAGGCATGACCCTATGCAGCCTTATCGGGAGGATAGGTTTTGGCTTCCTTGGTGATTTCACCAATAAGAGGTATCTTATCACCATATCCCTCGTTCTGCAAACCATTGGCCTTTTCCTTTTCTCCCTGATAGTTGCGGATAGAGTGTGGCTTCTCATCCTTTTCTTGCTTACTTTCGGACCTGGCTTTGGTGCGCCAATACCCCTCAGGTCGGCAATGCAAGCGGATTATTTCGGCACAAGAAGCTTTGGCACAATCATGGGGCTAATGTCGCTCATAGGCACGATTGGTGGGCTAGCCAGCCCCATCATTGCCGGCTGGATTTTTGATACAACCGGAAGCTATCAGTTTGCTTGGTGGCTCTTTACCATTGTTACAATACCGGCGGTACCTTTAATGTTGCTGGCCCGCCCACCCAAAGCCCCACCGGCAACTTAATTTGACATAATGTTATTCGCTGCAGGTTGACGCCCAATAATCGGTGCGATATGATATTCTCAGAACTCAGTCAGTCTGATTCTTTTCTCGCTGGCGGGCTCGTAGCTCAGAGGCAGAGCGGGCGGCTCATAACCGCTTGGTCGCAGGTTCGAGTCCTGCCGAGCCCACCAAACCGCAGGTCAAGGTGGGAGGTGACCAAGTGAAAAAGCTAGTACTGACAGCGATACTATTGGGATGCTTCTTGATGGCCGTTTCTTGTGGTGCGGAGTACGCGGCGGATTTAATGCGATCTCAGAGGAAAGTACAGGTCTAAGTAAGCCTTCAGTAACGGCTCCTACTATTCCTGTTGCTACAGCGCCATCGTTTGACCCAGATACCCAGCGTATGATTGTGCGCACCGCCAAAATCCAGCTGGTAGTAAATGATATTTCGGTGACTCTGGAGCGAATTGCCAAACTCGCTGAGGATTCTGATGGCTATGTGGTCTCTTCAAATAAGTGGAAGGAAGGGGAAAGGCTGGTTGGGACTATTACCATTCGTGTCCCTACCGAGAGCTTTGATAATGCCATGAGAACCTTACGAGGGATGGCTGATGAAGTAACCTATGAGAACATCTCAGCCAATGATGTAACTGAAGAATATATTGACCTGAGTGCCAAGCTGAAAAATCTTGAGGCTACCGAGGAACAGTTACTGGAAATAATGAAAAAGGCCGAAAAGGTAGAGGATATCCTGGCCGTTCAACGAGAGCTGACGAATACCAGGGATGAAATTGAGCGGACTAAGGGCCGTATGCAATACCTGGAACAAACCTCGGAGACTTCCCTGATTGAGGTGCAACTGACACAGTCTAAACTTGATGTTAAACTAACTGCCATCAGTGGTAGGGATGTTAGGGGAGGGGAGAAAGTCTACTTCAGGGCTGAGATTTCGGGTGGTTTCGCTCCCTATACCTACAAGTGGGATTTCGGTGACAAAGCCACCAGTACTGATGAAGCGCCGGTTCATGCCTACAATTCCGCTGGCAAATTCACCGTTTCCCTCACGGTGACTGACGACAAGGGCAATACGGCGACTGATGCCAGAGCCGATTATATTACAGTGCAATCCGGTTGGAATGCCGGGAATATTGCTAAAAGTGCTTGGAAGGGATTGGGTGCCTTCGGTCAGGTGCTGGCAGACATTCTCATCTGGCTTGGCATTTTCAGTCCTGTCTGGATAATTGGTGGTGGAGTCTGGTTCTGGGTATGGCGTAGACGCAAGGGAAAGAAAGCCGCCAAGGCCGGCTAGCTTTACATAATATAGTTGAGCCAGAGCGGGCGGCTCATAACCGCTTGGTCGTAGGTTCGAGTCCTACCGAGCCCACCATTGGTTAATCCTGCCTATTCTTTAATTGCGTTCTCCCCATGATGTTCTCCGCTACCCTTGTGGATTGACAAAAAGGAAAATGGGATTATAATTAGAGCACACTCAACAGAGAAAAGGAGGGTAATACAGTGCAACAGCAAGGTATCGTTAAGGGGGACGTCCTTCAGAAAATTACCAGTATCGGTTTTATCGTTGGTGCTATTCTGCTGGTGGTTTTCAGCGTCTTGGAACCCCATGTCAGCGACCCCAGCGACACGCAGGCGGTGTTGCAAAAGTTCGGCGAAAATGAAACCCTTACCGAGGCTTGTTTACTGCTCATAGCCGTTGGTTCGTGGGCGGTAATGGCTGGTGTAATGGGAGTATACCGTGCCATCTCTGCCCGTGGCGCGGCCTGGGCACGCCTGGGCTTCTACGGAATCCTGATAGGGACTGCCATACTTACCATCTCCTCCGCTCTGGGCATGGCTGAAGCGGGCGCGGCGGCCAACTGGCTCGCGGCGCCAGCCGCTGGCAAGCTCACGGCCTATAGTATTGCCGCTTCGCTTCATGCTGGCTGCCTGTCAGTGCAGACCATGGGCTATATTGGGTACTGGCTGGCCCTTGGCATCTTGGGAATTGGCATGGTCCTCAGCGCGGTTTATCCCAGATGGCTGGGCTGGGTTGGGATAGTTCTGGGCATTGGCACAATGGCCGCCGTAGGCATCGTCATGGCCTTCGCTGGGCCGGGAAGCACCACTCAGGTCGTTTCTATGGTCCTTTCACTGCTGAGTTGTCTTTATGCCCTGGTGGTGGGCGTCTGGGTCGCCCGCAAAGCGTGGTAGGGACTATTATTAACGCTTGCCTTCTAGCACCCCATCCCCCTGCCCGCCTTCCCCCGTGATAATCGGGGCGATAGAGCGGCAATTTAACCCCGCAAAGAGAGGAGTTATAGCTATGTCCTGCTATTTCCGTCAACTGAAAGACATCTTTGCTGAGGCCGGGATTGAGGTTACTCCGGCCAACAGAAAGGAGATAGACCGGGCCATTCACCAGTTTGTGGGCATCAATTATAAAGATTGTCCCGCAACCGGGCGCAAGCTGAAAGAGGCAATCCTGGCCAATGAGAAAAAGCGCCGCGAACTGATTAGTAAACTAAAAACCGCCGTAAAGTAGAAAGCGCCCGACTTTTAGTTAAACCAGAACTGCAATGGCCCGGTTCTGGTTTTTCATTTTGCTAAAGTGGGGCAGTGGCCCAAAATAAGCCTTCTCAGGCACGATATTACTGACATAACATATATAGTGCGAAGTAATACGACCAATCGTAAAGCGTCAGTTGACATAAAAGTAAGCGCAAAAAGGCTTTACCCTAGAACACTGCTGACGTATATCTTTGGTCTTGATTACTGAGGCAATCCATCCCCCTGACCCCCTTCCCCCGATGATAATCGGGGGAAGGGGTGATCGGTTTTTAAGAGGGGCGAGCCCCTCTTTCTTTATTTCCCCCTCGATAATAATCGGGGGGATTAAGGGGGTGAGGTTAACAATACTTAAACAGGTTAAACCGGCAAATGGGCCGATTAACATAAAAGATGAGGGGTTGGCAGGTCGTTAAGTCAATGCCAATTCTTTGGGCTTTTTTGGGATGAAGCCACCCGACAGGTAGAAAATCACCTGCCCGAATTTTTCGTGGCCTATTTTTTGACTACAGTGCGTCGCTTTAGCGACCCCTAAATTGGCAGCACTTTTTGCCTCAGGTTCTGGCTAATAAGTGCCAGTAGCCGGGTCAGTCCCCATTTTTTGGTGGCGGAAACAAGGACAGTATTTTTCTCAAGAGTCCTTAAAGAGGAAGGATTCTGTTGGAAGGAATCGGAGAGGTAGTTGATGGCGGTTTCTTCATCCCAGGTCTTATCACCGGGCAACAACAGGTCAATTTTGTTCAGCGCGGTAATGGTGGGTTTATCTTTGAGGTCGAGGTCGGCCAGAGTGTCCTCGACTACCTGACACTGTTCCGCCGCATTATGTGAAGCAAAGTCAACCACATGGAGGAGCAGAGTGGCTTCCGCCAATTCTTCCAGGGTAGCCCGGAAGGCAGTGACGATGGCGGGTGGCAGTTTGCGGATAAAACCGACCGTATCCGTCATCAAGATGGCACTCCTGTCCGGCAAGGTCAAGCGGCGGGTGGTGGGGTCCAGGGTGGCGAAAAGCTTGTCCTCCACCAGCACCTCCGCCTGGCTGAGGGCGTTAAACAGGGTGCTCTTGCCGGCGTTGGTGTAGCCCACGATGGCGACAACCGGAATGGCGCTTTTCTGGCGCTGGTAGCGGTATAGCTGGCGGTGCTTTCTGACGGCTTCAATCTGGGTTTCAAGTCGCTGGAGGCGCCGGCGAATTAGTCGCCTGTCCGTCTCAAGCTGGGATTCGCCGGGACCTCGGGTGCCGATGCCGGCACCGAGTCTTTCCAGGTGGCTCCACTGGCCCGGCCAGGCGTGGGAAAAGGTACTGGTGTTGCGCCAGCTCGACCTGTAAGCGACCCTCGTGAGTGCGCGCTCGTCTGGCGAAAATATCCAGAATCAGAGCCACGCGGTCGATGACCTTCACCTTGAGCCGGTCTTCCAGGTTGCGCTGCTGTAACGGCGTGAGCTCGTCATCAACAATGACGACATCGTAATTGGTGCTGTTCTTGAGCGCAACCAGTTCGTCGAGTTTACCCGTGCCCAGATAATGGGTTTTGGAGGGTGCCGATAATTTTTGAATGAGCTTACCGACTACCACCGCCCCGGCCGTGTTAGCCAGTTGCGCCAGCTCAGCTAATGAGTCCTCGGCTGACCAGCGGTCAGTGCTTCCGCGGAAGGACTAGCTCAACGCCAACCAGAAATGCCTGTTCTGGCGGTGCTTGCGTGGCCACGGTTACTCTCGGAATAATGCCCCCCAACTACTGGCTTGTTACATTATGTCAACTAAGTTTGAATGAAGTAGCTAGCTTTTTGTTCCGCCACCCGGCTAATTTTGATAATCCCTTCACCAGCGTGGCATCCGGGATGGTCAGGGAGAGCCGGATGTAACCCTCGCCGTGCCGACCGTACCCGGTGCCCGGGGTGACCACCACGCCCACCTGTTCCAGCAAATCGGTGGTGAACTCCACTGAAGTATAGCCTTCGGGCACCTTAGCCCAGACATAGAGGCTGGCTTTGGGCGGCCTGGCCTGGAGGCCAATCTTGTTCAGTCCTTCCACCACGAGGTCGCGGCGCCGCTGGTACAGGGCGTTATGCTCCGGAATGCAGTCCTGCGGCCCGCTCAGTGCCTCAATGGCGGCGTACTGAATAGCCTGTGGAATACCGGAATCCATATTGGATTTCAACCTCTTCAGGGCATCAATCATGACGGGATTACCGACCACCATACCGATACGCCAGCCGGTCATGTTATAGCTCTTGGACAGGGAATGGAACTCCACGCCGACTTCCCTGGCACCCTCGGCTTGCATGAAGCTGACTGGCTGGTAGCCATCAAAGGCGACCTCAGTATAGGGCCCATCGTGGCAGACAGCCATGCCATACCGGCGGGCGAATTCGACCACCCGATTAAAGAAGTCGAGCTCGGCCACCGCACCCGTCGGATTATTGGGGTAGTTGAGCCAGAGCAATTTGGCGCTCCGGGCAATGTTTTGCGGTATGCTGCGCAGGTCAGGCAGGTAATTGTTCTTCTCATTGAGTGCCAGGTAGTACGGTCGACCTCCAGCCAGCATGGTGCCGATGGAATAGACCGGGTAGCCCGGGTCGGGCACCAGAGCCGTATCCCCCGGGTCAATAAGACAGAAGGCAATATGAGCAATCCCCTCCTTGGCTCCAATCAGAGGCAAGACCTCGGTATCCGGGTTGAGGGAAACGCCAAAGCGCTTCTGGTACCACTCGGCGATAGCCCGGCGCAGTTCCGGCAGACCCCTCACTCTCGGGATAACGATGGTTCACGGGGTCCTGCGCCGCCTGGCACAGTCGGCTGATAATGTGGGGTGGGGTGGGAATATCGGGGTCACCGATACCGAAGCTAATGACTTCCTCACCCCTGGCCTTCTTTTCGGCAATCTTGCGACTGATTTCCACAAAGAGATATGGTGGTAGTTTTTCCACTCGTCTGGCCATTTTCATCTGGGGCACACCTCGTCTGAGTTTATTTCTGTGCTGGTTTGGTCGGCTATTTAGCGGGAAGTCTCCCATCCAGCCACTCCCCGGTGAATACCGCCTCGGCTGGGCCAATAAGAAATACCTCCCCGCTCCCATCCCACTCGACCTCCAGCATACCGCCGGGCAGTTTTATCTCCCCCTTGTTACCGATATGACCGTGGAGCTGGGCGGCCACAGTTATGGCGCAGGCGCCACTGCCGCAGGCCAATGTCTCCCCGACTCCGTGCTCCCACACGCGGGCTTCTATCTGTTTCCTGTCCACTACCTGGGCCACCTCAAAGTTGACTCCCCTGGGGAATATCTTATTCTGCTCTATCTTGGGCCCAATCCGTGACAGCGGGAATTCGGCCACTGGTTGCTGTGAGAAATAGACGGCATGCGCGTTGCCCATGGAGACCAGGTTTAGCGGAAGCTGTCGGCCAGCAACGGTAATAGTGTATTGCACCATTGACTTTATGTCAACTAATTTGCCTTCACCGGCTCTGATAATGACCGGGATGTCCTTCTTGCTGAACTTGGGCTGGCCCATGCCAATCTTGACCTTGGCTACTCTGTCATTGGCTTTATAAAACTCAGCCTCTCTCACTCCGACGAGCGTCTCTACCGATACCTTGCGGGCTCTGGGTTTGGCCAGTCCGTTATCGACAAAATATTTGACCAGGCATCTGATGCCGTTACCACAGGCGTTGGCTTCAGAGCCGTCGGCGTTGAAGATGCGCATCCGGAAGTCGGCTACCTTTGATGGCGTGAGTAGCAGCAGGCCATCGGCCCCGATGCCGTAGTGGCGGTCACACATGGCCACGGCCGTCTTCGACCAATTATGCCGGCCATTACTGGTCTCAATCACCACAAAATCGTTGCCGGCGCCCTGCATCTTGGTAAATTTCATGCTTACACCATCCTTCACCGGTATAAAACAAATTACAGTTCAACCACAGTTGGATAGTTAAAAGATGATACCATACCACGGGGTGTCTTTCAATGAGGCATCGGTTCTTCCAGAAAGAGCGGGGCAAAAAGCGGGCGGATAGGGATTTATGAATTGTTGTAGGGCTGGTATAATTAGAGATATAGCCCTGTTGAGTAAATTGATGGGCGAGGTCAGGTGAGGCGGTATCGGCTAATTGAGCATACGGCGGACATTGGGCTGGTGGCCTACGGTCAGAATTTGGCCGGGGCTTTTGCCAATGCCGCCTATGGCTTATTCTCCATAATTGCCGAGCTAAGGCCGGTGAGAGAAGTCGAGTTTCGCACCGTCGAGCTCAAGGAAAAGGACCCGGAGGGTTTACTTTTTGAGTGGCTCAACTATCTCATCTACCTTTTTGATGTGGAGACAATTCTTTTCAAGCGATTTGACATCAAGGATTTTGATGGCTACCGGTTGAAGGCGACATGTTATGGTGAAAAATACGACCCGGCCCGTCATCACCTGAAGCTCGGGGTCAAGTCGGCCACCTACCACCTGCTGAAGGTAGACGCCGAGAAGAATCAGGTTCGGGTCATCTTTGATGTCTAGGAGGTGAGGACATGCCGAAGTGGAGTGGACCTCTCGAAAAAGTTGATGACTACCGCTGGCGAATACCCAGGAATTATAAACCGGGCATGCGAGTGCCGGGTCTAATCTATGCTGACGAAGGTATGCTCCAGCAAATTCGAGAAGAGCAAGCTCTGGAGCAAGTGGCTAATGTCGCTTTTCTGCCGGGTATCGTGGGTTATTCCCTGGCCATGCCGGACATTCACTGGGGGTATGGGTTTGCCATCGGCGGCGTGGCGGCCATGAGGATGAAGGATGGCGTGGTCTCGCCGGGTGGCGTTGGCTTTGATATCAATTGCGGTGTCCGTATCCTGCGCACCAATCTGAACGAGGCGGAGGTCAAGCCCAAGATAAAAGAGCTGGTCAATGCCCTTTTTACCAATGTGCCTTCGGGCGTGGGCTCCAAGGGCAAGATAAGACTGCGGGGTGGGGAAATTGACGAGGTTCTGGTCAAGGGGTCGCGCTGGGCCGTGGAAAAGGGGTATGGCCGACCGGCCGACCTGGAGACCACTGAGGAAAAGGGCGAGATGCCGGGGGCTGACCCATCCCAGGTAAGCCAGCGAGCCAAGGAGCGCGGCGTTCCGCAGTTAGGCACTCTCGGCTCCGGCAACCATTTCCTTGAGGTAGCCGTGGTCGACCAGATATTTGAGCCAGACACGGCCCGGGTCATGGGCATCAATCAGGTCGGGCAGGTTATGCTGCTCATTCACTGTGGTTCACGCGGTCTGGGCTATCAGGTCGCTGATGATTATATCAAGGAAATGGTCGATGCCATGAGGCAGTACGGCATTGATGTCCCCGACCGCCAACTGGCCTGCAGTCCGGTGGAGTCTCGACAGGGACAGGCCTATCTGGCAGCGATGAGATGCGCCGCCAACTATGCCTGGGCCAATCGCCAGTGTATTACCCACTGGGTAAGGGAAGCCTTCTGCCGAATACTGGGCCGGCGCGAGGAGGAGGCCGGGCTTGAGCTTATCTACGATGTGGTCCACAACATCGCCAAGATAGAAGAACACAGTATAGACGGACGCCGGGAGACGCTATGCGTGCACCGGAAAGGCGCCACCCGTGCCTTTCCGGCCGGTCATCCGGCCATTCCACAGAAGTATGCCAAGATTGGCCAACCGGTTTTTATCCCTGGAGATATGGGGCGCGTGTCCTATGTCCTGGTCGGGACAGAGCGGGCGATGCAGGAGACCTTTGGTTCTACCTGCCACGGGGCGGGCCGGGTGCAGAGTCGGACGGCGGCCAGGCGCCATCTCAGAGGCTCGGAGGTCTTGAAGGAGCTGGAAGCTCGCGGTATTACGGTTCGGGCGGAAAGCCTGCCAGGCCTGGCGGAGGAAGCTTCGGAGGCCTACAAGGATGTGACGGCCGTGGTTAATATCGCCCACCACGCCGGTATTTCCCGAATCGTGGCCAGAACCAGGCCTATCGGCGTAATAAAGGGGTAGGCTTTGCCTTATACCAGAGCAAATAAAAGATAGGGGGAGGTAGGATGAAACCAAGAGAAATCAGACCAAGGATTTACTGTGTGGGAGCAATTGATTGGGATAGACGCCTTTTCGATTCTCTGATACCACTGCCTGATGGCACCAGCTACAATGCTTACCTGATTCTTGGCAGCCAGAAGACAGCCCTGATTGATACGGTCGACCCAACCATGAAGGAAGTCCTGGAAAACAACCTTGATGAGCTGGCGGTGAAGAATATCGACTATGTGGTAGCCAATCACGCTGAGCAAGACCATTCCGGTTCTCTCCCCAGGGTTCTAGAAAGATACCCGCAGGCGAAGGCGGTGACGACACCCAAGTGCAAGGATATGCTCATGGACCTGCTGATGATTCCGGAAGATAGATTCATCACGGTCAAAGATAAGGAGACCATTTCGTTGGGTGATAAGACCCTGGAATTTATCCATGCCCCGTGGGTGCACTGGCCGGAGACGATGCTCACCTATCTGCGGGAAGATAGAATATTGTTCCCCTGCGATTTCTTTGGCTCTCATCTGGCGACCAGCGACCTTTATGTCACTGACGAAGGGCAGGTCTATGAAGCGGCCAAAAGGTATTACGCCGAGATTATGATGCCCTTCCGCACCAGCATCCAGGGCCACCTCAATCGGCTCAAGGACTACGCTATTGACCTGATTGCCCCCAGCCACGGCCCGATTTACGATAAGCCGGAGTTTATCATCAAAGCCTACACCAGCTGGGTCTTTGATGAGCCGCGCAATATTGTTGTCCTGCCCTATATTTCCATGCATGGCAGTACCCGGAAGATGGTCAGGTATTTCGTATCTGCCCTAGCTCAAAAAGGAGTGACGGTAAAACAATTTGACCTCGCCGCGACCGATATCGGGAAGATGGCCATGGCGCTGGTGGATGCCGCCACACTGGTTGTCGGGACACCCACGGTTCTGGTGGGCCCACATCCCAATGTAGCTTATGCCGCTTTGCTGGCGAATGCCCTGCGACCTAAACTGAAATTCGCCTCTATCATTGGCTCTTATGGCTGGGGCGGCAAGGCGGTGGAACAACTGTCGGCCCTGATTCCCAATCTCAAGGTGGAAATACTGCCGCCGGTAATCTGCCGGGGCCTGCCGAGACCGGCGGATTTCGCGGCTCTGGACAATCTGGCGAGCAGCATTGCGGCCAAGCATAAAGAGCATGGCTTGGCCTGAGAAATTCCTGATAGAAGGAGGTAATTGTGATTGTCATTAGCGACAATATTACCACGCGGAGCCGGAAAGTCGCTGAAGCACTGAAACCGCTTTACGATGCGTCTTCGGGCGCTAGAGTGGCGGCGAGCACCCGGAAAAAGAGCGCCGAATTTCTGAAGGCCTTGGCCAAGCAGTGTGTTGCGGCCGGGGCTGATATTCTCAATATCAACCTGCAACAGCGATATGACCGGCCGGAAGTAATGGAGTTCGCTGTCAAAACTATCCAGGAGGTGGTCAACTGCCAGCTTTGTCTCAGTTCAAATCGTCCCGACACCCTGGAGCGTGGACTGCAGGCCTGCCAGCGCCCACCCATTGTCAACTATGTTTCCCTGGACAAAAAGCGGCTGGAGGAGACCCTGCCTTTGGCCGCCCAGTATGGCGCCGAGGTAGTTCTGTATCTTGCTGACCCGATTGCGCCGGCCAGCGTCGAGGATACCCTGAAATTGGCCGCCATACTGGCGGGTGCCGCCAATGAAGCCGGCATCCCCAACGACCGCATCATCATTGACCCCGGTGTCCTGCATGTTACCAGCGAGCCCGGCCAGCGTCGCATCAAAACATTGACCGAACTCCTGCCGGCTCTCACGGAGACCTTTGAGCCACCGGTGCGAACGACCTGCTGGGTCAAGAATGTTTCGGCGGGTGCGGCCAAGCGCTGGCGCCCGGCCATAAACAATACCTTCCTGGCCATGTTTGCCGGACTGGGGCTTTCTTCAGCTTTTGTCGATGTCCTGAGCCAGGAGACAATGCGCACAATACGCTTGATAAAAGTCTTCCGCAACCAGCGCATCTATTCGGACGGCGATATCGAGTAGTCGGGTAAAATCACCACCGATGATGGAGGGAAGGGCATGGCCAACGAATTGACGGTTGGGGAAGTCTTGGCCAGGGCAATCCAGAGAGAGATAGAGTCGCAGGACCTGTACCGCGAACTGGGTCGGAAGATGACTGATGATGCGGCTAAGGCCGCCTTTCGGCAACTGTACCGACAGGAGCAAGGGCATCAGAAACGACTGGAGCAGTATCAGCGCGGTGAGTTGAAGAGCGGGGCATTGAGTCGAGGGCAGGCCGTCGATTACCGGATTGCAGAATACCTCGACCAGCCCGCCGCATCTCCAGATATGAAGCTCAAGGATGTCTTTCTGCTGGCGGCCAACCGGGAAAAAGCCGCCCATACCTTCTATATCAGCTTCGCCGCTCTCCACCCAGCCGGCCAGGTGAGAAAATTGCTGGAAGACCTGGCGGCTCAGGAACTGGAGCATAAACAGAGGGTGGAGTTGCTCTTCACTGAGGTAGCCTTTCCACAGACAGATGGCGGTTAAGGAATTTTCCCGGAAGAGGAGGTAAACAATGAAGTGCAGTCGGTGCAATAAAGAACTAACTGAAAACCAGAGCTATGTCTACCAGGGCAAGGTAATGTGTGAAGACTGCCTGATGGATGTTGGGTTGTCTCTTAAGGAGTGTGACCCCTGGGCAACTTATGTTGACACCAGCGCCCGGAAGCGCCACGGGCTCACGGGCACGGCCGGCCTGACTGAGATGGAAGCGAAGGTCTACGACTTCGTCAAGGCTAAAGGCAAGGTCACCCGCGAGGAAGTGATGAAGAATTTCGGCTTATCGGAGGCTGACTTGAAGGCGCAGTTACTTACTCTCATGCACGCGGAACTGGTTAAAGAGCGTGCTGAGCGCGGCAAGATGTATCTGGTGCCCATTGGCTGACGAGCCACTATTGTGCCCAACTGTGGACACTGAGCCACAGAGAGAGTTAAAATAGAGGACTTCTATCAAGGGGAAATTGAGTGGAGGGGGTAGGCTGGTATGAAAGGCTCCTTGCGCCTCGGCCGTATTGCCGGGATTGAAATTGGCATTCATTACACCTGGCTGCTGGCTTTTGCTCTTATTGCCTGGTCACTGGCCGCGGGATTCTTTCCTGGTGCGGCGCCGGGACATACCTTGGGTGCTTACTGGATAGCCGGGATTATCTCGGCACTCCTACTATTTGTCTCGGTACTGTTGCATGAGCTGGCCCACTCTCTAGTGGCCCAGGCTCGCGGTATCCCTGTCCGCAGCATCACCCTCTTCATCTTTGGTGGTGTCAGTAATCTGGAAGAAGAAGCGGAAAGACCGGCAGTAGAGTTTGCCATGGCCATAGTCGGGCCTCTCACCAGTCTGGTTTTGGCTCTCATCTTCTGGATTATGTTCCAAGCAATGCAACCCGCTGTCAGTTTAGCCAGCTTCTTTCGCATCGGGGGCTGGTTACCCCAGGAAAATATCGTGGCCGCCAGCCTATTCTATCTGGCACTCATCAATGCCCTGCTCGCCGCCTTTAATATCCTGCCCGGCTTTCCTCTGGATGGTGGTCGCGTCCTGCGCTCCATCCTCTGGGGCGCTTCTGGTAACCTCGTCAGAGCGACGAATATTGCGGCGACGGTAGGGCGGTTATTTGGCTGGGGATTCATCGGCTGGGGTGTGTTCCAGGTACTATTTGCCGGCGATTGGCTGGGTGGGCTGTGGATTGCCTTCATTGGCTGGTTCCTCAGCAATGCGGCCGATGCCAGTCGCCAGGAAGCAACACTTAAAGAGCATTTAACTGGTGCCCGGGTCAAGGATGTCATGTATGTCAGTCAGGAGAGCATCAGCCCCAAGACAACGGTAGCCGATGTAGTATACGGCATCTTTCAGCAGCGCTTCCGGCGGGCTGTGCCCGTCTGCCAGGATAATCGACCGGTCGGCATTGTCACCATCACTGACCTTAAGGGACTGCCGCAAGAGAAGTGGGCGGAGACACCCGTGGAACAAATCATGACGCGGGAGCCGCTTTACAGCGTGACGCCAGAAGACGACCTCAATGCCGCTATGAAGCTCATCACTCAGCATGACCTCAACCAGGTCCTGGTTCTCAGTCAGGGCCAGTGCGCTGGTCTGCTTAGCCGGGCTGACATCATCCGTTACCTTCAACTGAGCCAGGAATTACGGATGAAGTCAGGCCTCAAGTCCAAACAGTCCTAGTCTACCCGGCTACTTCGTCCGATTCAACCCACCCGGCTCAATTGTCCCTTTGGTTTGACAAAAGTCATCGGTGAGCCAAATGACGGCCAAGAAAATACTAATCGCTGACGACAAAGCCAATGTGAGCATAATGGCTTTACAGAACAACCGGTTTGTGTTATTCTGCTGAGCAGAGAGCCTGACTCTTATGTAACCGGTACCTATCCCGGCCGATTAAGATAACATTGTGGAGGAGGTTTACCATGTATTGGTTTACCAACCCGGCTCTGAAGAGTGCTATGCCCATGGCTGGTGCCAGCGCCTTCAAGGGATTGTCCTCTACCTTCAGGATGCCCATACTGATTATGGGGGCCAATGTGCTACCGGAAGGGCGTGCTCCTCGAGGTGGTGTTGTTGATATGATAAACTCCAGGTGTTCCAGGCGGCGGGCCTTCTTCGTTACTGGCGAATTCACATCAAGCTATGCCGCTCGGGTGGCCCGGGCCTTGGAAGCCAAAGGGTTTGCCACTGAGACCTGGGATAAATCCAAACCGGAAGTACCCCTAGAAACCGTCAAGGAATGCGCTGAGGTGATGAGCCGGTTTGAGCCGGATGTCATCGTAGCCGTTGGCGGCGGTTCGGTTATTGATGGCGCTAAAGCTGCCTGGATTCTGTACGAACGATCGGACATCACTGACCTGCGATTAATGTCGCCCATGGCCCCTCTGGGTTTAAGAAAGAAGGCTTTTCTGGTAGCTTTCCCCACGACCAGCGGTACCGGTTCAGAATGCACCGCCGTTTCCGTGGTGACAGACACCGAGGCGAAGAGGAAGGTGCCACTAGCCTCCGGCGAACTGCTACCAGATATTGCTGTCCTTACCCCCGATTTTGTCACCGGCATGTCGCCCAAGCTCACCGCCGGCACAGGGCTGGATGCACTGGCCCATGCTGTGGATAATGTTACTTCCGTTAGTACTAATGATATTTGTGATGCCTTGGCTCTGCGGGCGACCGAGATGATTTTCAAGTACCTGCCCCGGGCTTACCGTAACGGCCGGGACCGCGAGGCCCGTTTCCGGATGCATATCGCCGCCAGCATGGCCGGTATAGCTTTCGGTCAGGGCGGCGTTGCTCTGACTCACGCTCTCGGTCACACTCTGGGCAAGCTCTTTGGCGTTCACCACGGGGTCGCCGTTGGTCTTTTAATCCCCTACTGCCTGCAGTTCTACGCCCCGGTAACTGATAAATACCTGGATATTTGTAAGGCACTGGACATCAGGGCTAAGACCAAAGAGAGAAGCCTCAGTCTTCTGGTGAAAAGATTCAAGGCCTTTTTTAAGGAGTTGGATTTGCCGGTAGACCTGAAGGGGCTGGGAATATCATCCGAAGCCTTTGACCAGCAGATGGACAAGCTGGTTGCTTACTCTGTTGAAGACCCCTCGACCTTCTCCAGCCCCAGACCAATGACTCCGGAGCAATGTGAAAAAATATTCCGCTATGCCTATGAAGGTAAGGATATAGATTTCTAGGAGGTAAGACAATGTTTGGGTATCACGGCCGATTTCTTGCCGTTGACCTGGATACCAGAGAGACCCGGAACCTGGAGCTTAAGGATGACGACCTAAAGAAGTTCATTGGTGGTGCCACTCTGGCCGCCCGCTTGACCTATGACCATGTTAAAGAGGGTATGAATCCCCTCGCGCCGGATAACCCTTTGATTTTCGCCGTCGGGCCCTTTACCGGTACCACCATCCCGATGGTCAGCCGTGGCGCAGTGTGCGGTGTATCGCCCCTGACCGGCATCTGGGGTGAGGCCACCACCGGGGGCGTCTTTCCGTTTCGACTTAAGACCGCTGGCTTTGACGGCATCATGGTTACCGGGCGAGCGCGGCAACCAGTCTATCTCTATCTCCATGACGGCATGGCAGAAATCCGCGATGCCAGCCGCCTGTGGGGCAAGGATTCCTATCAAACGCAGGATATACTGAAAGATGAACTGAAAGTGACTGGCCTGAGCATCGCCTGCATTGGGCGTGCCGGGGAAAATCTGGTCAATTATGCCTGCGTCATGAATGACAAAGGTCGGGCGGCCGGGCGCTGCGGATTGGGCGCTCTTATGGGTTCCAAGAAGCTGAAAGCTGTCGCCGTGGCTGGCAATCAACGAGCCAGTCTGGCCGATAATGACAAGCTGACCGAGCTAACCAACAGAGCGAGGCAGACTATTTCCTCCGCTATCATGGCTGTGGTTTACCGGGAGTATGGGACACTGCTCTACACGGACATGGGCATGTTCGCCGGTGATACGCCGGCCAAATATTTTAGCCGGAGTGTTTTCCCGGCGCAGAAAGTCACCGGGCATTCCCTCAGACAGGCTTATCCCGTGGAAAGCTATGCCTGCTATGGCTGCCCCATTGGCTGCGGCCGCTTGGTGAGAGGTTTCCGCAAGGATATTCCTGAAGTGGATGGCCCCGAGTACGAGACCGCCGTTGTTTTTGGCCCGCTGTGTATGAACTACGACTGGGACTCCATAATCTATGCTAACCATCTCTGTAATGTGCATGGTATTGATACTATATCCGCCGGTGTTGCTATCGCCTATGCCATGTATCTCTACGAGAAAGGCATCCTCAGCAGGGATAGAGCCGGGATGGAAATCAAGTGGGGCGATGGCCAAACTATCGTCAAGCTGGTAGAGATGATTATCAACCGCAAGGGTATCGGGGAACTGCTGGGGGCTGGTGTCAAGAAGATGGCAGAGGAACTGGGTGCCGACCCGGAGACCGCCGCCCATGTCAAAGGCCTGGAAATTCCGATGCACGACCCCCGGGCGTATAACGGTGAGGCCATCAGCTATGCCACCGGGCCCAGGGGTGCCTGTCACCTGAAAGGTGATTTTTATGGCGCTGGTGCAGGTATACCTGATCTGGGCATACCCCGCACCGACCGTTTTCAGTCGGCCGGTATAGCTGAACCCGCCGCCAAGTTTCAGAGTTTCAGGGATATGTTTGATTCCCTGCTTCTGTGCAAGTTCGCCCCGCTGTCGCCATCAGTGATAGCCGAGATTCTGAGCGCCATCACCGGCTGGAGCTTCACACCTACTGACCTCCTCACGGCTGGCGACAGGTCAATTAACCTCAAGAGAGCCATAAACAATCGATTGGGAGTTACCCCCAAAGATGACAAACTGCCCAAGATAAATCTTCAGGTACTTAATGAGGGCGGTATCGCTGGCAAATCGCCGGATATGGCGGTGATGCTCAAAGAATTCTACGATTTCAGGAAATGGGACGGGAACACCGGAAAACCAGCCAAGGAGAAGTTGCTGGAATTGGGCCTGGACTTTGCGGCCAAGGACTTATGGCCCTGAGAAAAGTGCGGACTGGCACGTCCAAGTAATCATAGGTCAAACTATCAATACAGTCATAGTCTACCCGGCTAATTCATTCGATTCAACCCACCTGGCTTCAATTGTCCCTTTGGTTTGACAAAAGTCACCAATCTGGCTATAATATAGCCGATTGTCTCTATTATGTTTTTGGGCGGGTGCATCTGTGTCAGCCTTGACGCCGGCGGCAGAGGAAAACTGACCCGCTCTCAGATAAGGGGGTTGAAATGAGCGGTGGCGGTACCAAGAGTATTCTGGTGGTAGAAGATGAGCCCAAAATCGGCGAGGTCTGCTACCGAGTCCTGACCGGCGAAGGGTTTGTCGTGGATATCGCGGTCAATGGCAGCCTGGCTCAAGAATTGTTGACGCAAAAGGACTATGACCTCTGTCTAATTGACATCCGGATGCCAGTGATGAATGGTAAGGAACTCTTTCAGGTAATCGCCGACAGGTATCCCAGATTGGCCGGCGGGGTAATCTTCTCCACGGGCGATGTGATAGACGGCTACATCCAGCGCTTTCTCGAGCTCACCGGTAGGCCACATTTGTCCAAGCCGTTCACTCCCCATGAGCTTATTACCATTGTTAAAGAGACCTTGAAGCAGGCAGAAGAAGAGAATGGCTAACGAGCCTAGACAGTCCCTAGCGCTCGGCACCGATGGCTATATCACTAAGTCCTTCGACTTGCCGAACCTGCTGGAAACGATTGCTCAGTATGTTCGGCTTCCAGGTTAGAAGATAGCCTCACCTCAACTTCATTTTTCTTTCACTCAATGACTTGACCTCACCCTTCTTAAACGCCCCTAGCCTATCTTTCCTTTCACTCTGGTTTACAGTAAAATAGGTTACTGGAGAGGTGACCGAGTGGTTCATGGTGCCGCTCTCGAAAAGCGGTTCCCGATTATATCGGGACGTGGGTTCGAATCCCACCCTCTCCGTTTACCCTGAGGGAATGCCCCTCTCCAACAGCTAGTGCTCATTAAATGGAATGAATCACAGAAAGCCTTGTGTCTATTCTCCGGCACACAAATTAACAAAGGAGTAAAAACGATGGACAAAAGAGTTAAAGAATACATCGAAAAGCAAAAATCGCCGCAGAAGGAAATCTGTCTCAAATTGCGGGAAATCATCCTGAAAACATTTCCGGACATAAAAGAGGAAATGAAATGGGGTGTCCCTACTTTTTCTGGCGGGAAATTCTATATCGGCGCTCTAAGAGAGCATGTCAATCTGGGTTTTTCAATTAATGGACTAACAAAAGAAGAGATAGCCCTTTTTGAAGGCGGTGGAAAAACAATGAGACACATTAAAATTAGAACGCTCAAAGACGTTGACGAAAAGAGAATTGTGAAACTACTGAAGATAGCTGGGGAATGCTGGGAGGATTGCTGAGCATAGCCAATGGTCTTTACAAACAGAATCTTCAAAGCGTAAACTTAACAAAGGTTCATCTGAATATGAACGAGCGGGGAGAGGTGCTGGAGTGGACTATCAGGCACGCCTGGAGAGCGTGTTCCCGATTACATCGGGTATCCTGCTCCGTTCCAGAACTCCTAAACCTTACTCCAGCCAACTTAAATGTAGCCAATTAATGAGGTGGATTTTAGTCAAACGCAATGCTAGAAAAGCCTTAAAGAGAGACTTTCCGATTTCAGCTTCTCTTATGCTATCAGCAGGAATAAGTGAAATATCAAATAAGTATAATAGCGATAATTATGTCAATAGTTCTACTATTGCAGGGTGACTCTTAGTTATCGAATGGCCTAAGATAGGCAATATAGTTTTGTTGATGTTAATTCTTCGAAGGTGCTAGAGCAGCCTAATCAGTGCAGTGTCTAAGAGGGGCGAAGCCCCTCTTTTTTCTCCTCCCGTCTCCCCGACTCGTCGGGGAGAGGGGGCTAAGGGGGTGAGGTTGATAAACACCTCTCCAGTTTCTAATTGTCTTCACCCAACCCCTGTGTTAGAATACTGTTCTGGAAGTGGATTGGCGTGGATAGTCAAGAAATCAAATACTGGGTTGGCTTCAGCCTCATTCCAGGTGTGGGTCGTGTCCGACTGGGCCACTTGGAAAGCTACTTTGGTAATCTGGAAAGCGCCTGGAAAGCCGGCCCGGTTGAGTTGAAACGCTCCGGCCTGGATGCCGGCACAATTGAATCGGTTACCACCTCCCGCCCCAGGATTTCTCTGGATGCAGAGATGGAGAAACTCGAGCGCTACGGGGTGAAGGTGGTCACCTGTCACGATGCGGATTATCCCGCCCGGCTTAAAGAGATATACGACTATCCACCCCTGCTTTATATCCGTGGCTCTCTAGCGGCGCAGGATGAGTGGTGCCTGGCGGTGGTGGGCACCCGCCGGGCGACAGTCTACGGCCGGCAGGTAACCGAGGAAATCGTGGCTGACCTGGCCCGGAGCAAAATTACCATCGTCAGCGGGCTGGCCAAGGGGATTGACTCTATTGCTCACCACACGCGCCCTGGAGGCCGGTGGACGGACGCTGGCTGTCTTCGCCTCTGGACTGGATATTGTTTATCCCAGTGACAATGCCAACCTCGCCCGCCGCATCATGTCGCAGGGAGCCCTAATCAGCGAGTATCCCCTGGGCACTAAGCCCAGAGCCGAAAATTTTCCGCGGCGGAATCGTATTATGAGTGGGCTTAGCCTGGGCGTCCTGGTGGTTGAGGCCGGAGAAACCAGCGGCGCTATGATTACGGCCCATCTGGCACTGGAGCAGAACCGGGAAGTCTTTGCCATTCCCGGCAGTATCCTCTCGCCGACCAGCCAGGGCACCAACCAGCTTATCCAGGAAGGCGCCAAGCTGGTGCGCGAGCTACCAGGATATTCTGGAGGAACTGAACCTGACCGCGGTGGCCCAGCAGATGGAAATGAAGGAACTGATGCCGGCCACGGACACCGAGTCTCTGCTGCTCAAGCAGCTAGGCGCGGAGCCGATTCACATTGATGAAATCTGCCGTACCAGCGGCTTACCCATCTCAACCGTCAGCAGCACTCTGGCCATGATGGAGCTTAAGGGACTGGTCAAGCAGGTGGCGCATGAATTACGCTCTCGCCAGAGAAGTGAGAGAGGAGTATCGAGTTAGAGTAGAATGAAATATGAAGAAGAATCTGGTTATCGTTGAATCACCGGCCAAGGCCAGGACACTGGCCCGGATTCTGGGCAGTAGCTATAGCCTGAAGGCATCACTGGGGCATATCCGCGACCTGCCCAAGAGCCAGCTGGGCGTGGATGTCGAAAACGGCTTCACGCCCCAATATGTGGTGCCCAGGGAGAAAAGCAAGATGGTGCAGGAGCTGAAGGAGGCGGCCAAGGATGCCTCCACCGTCTATCTGGCCACCGACCCCGACCGCGAAGGCGAGGCTATCTCCTGGCACCTGGCTGAGGTGACCAAATCCAACAGAAAAGCCTTCCGCCGCGTCGTCTTTCACGAGATAACCGAGGAAGCTATCAAGCAGGCCTTCAAACAGCCCCGTGCCATTGATATGCAACTGGTCAATGCCCAGCAGGCACGGCGTGTCCTGGACCGGCTGGTCGGCTATAAAATCAGCCCGCTACTCTGGCGCAAGGTGAGCCGGGGTCTTTCCGCCGGCCGGGTGCAGTCGGTGGCCCTGCGAATTATCGTTGACCGCGAGCGCGAGATTGAGAAATTCGTCCCGGTGGAATACTGGACTATTGAGGCTGAGCTGAACAAGAAAGCACCAGCGATTGAAGTGCCGTCCTTCCGTGCCACGCTGGTCGGCTATCTGAATGGCACGAAACTGGATATTCATAATGAGGCCGAAGCTAATGCCGCCAAAGCCAAGCTGGAGAAGGCCAGCTACCGCGTGCTCAAAGTCAAGACCAGGACAGCGGCTCGCCAGCCGGCCCCGCCCTTCATCACCAGCACTCTACAGCAGGAAGCCTGGCGCAAGCTCCGCTTCAGCGCGCAGCAGACGATGGCTATCGCCCAGCAACTGTACGAGGGTTTACCTCTGGGCAACGAAGGCAGTGTTGGTCTCATTACCTACATGCGCACCGATTCTACCCATGTGGCGCGCTCGGCGCTGGCCGAAGCCAGAGAGTTTATCGCCGAGAAATACGGCGCGGAGTATTTACCACCCCACGCCCGCACTTTTGCTACCGTAGTCAAGGGTGCCCAGGAGGCACATGAAGCGGTTCGCCCCACCCGGATTCACCGGGAGCCGTCTCAGGTCAAGTCTTATCTCAACAACAATCAGTTCCGACTCTACGAACTAATCTGGAAGCGGATGGTGGCCAGCCAGATGGCCGCCGCCATCTTTGATAATACCACCGTTGATATTGAAGCTAAAGGCACCGGAGCGAGAGAGAACTACCTGTTCCGGACGGTCAGCTCGGTCAACAAGTTCCCCGGCTTTATTATCCTGTACACCGAGAGCAAAGACCAGGACGAAGAGGAGAAACCGTCGCCTCTGCCGCTATTGAAGGACGGCGATGCCCTCAATCTGCTCGGACTGTTCTCAGAACAGCATTTTACCCAGCCGCCACCCCGTTTCACCGAAGCCACTCTAATCAAGACCCTGGAGCAATTCGGCATTGGTCGCCCCAGCACCTATGCCCCCATCATCTCCACCATTCAGGAGCGCGAGTATGTCACCAGGGTTAGCGGGGTCTTTAAACCCACGGAGCTGGGCGTCATTGTCAACGATTTGCTCGGTCAGTACTTTCCGGACATTGTTGATATTCAGTTCACTGCCCGCATGGAAAACGCACTGGACGAAATCGCCGACGAGAAGAGAGCCTGGGTGGGTGTAGTGCAGGACTTCTACGCCCCATTCCAGTATAGTCTGGAAAAAGCCACAGAGCAGATGGAGAGGGTGAAGCTGCCCGACCAGGTAGTTGAGGAGACCTGCCCCAAATGCGGCAAACCGCTGGTAGTCAAGACCGGCCGGTTTGGCAAGTTCCTGGCCTGTAGTGGCTATCCGGAATGCAAATTCACCAAGTCCTTCCAGATAAGGCTGGGAGTTAAATGTCCGGAGTGCGGCAGTGAGACTGGTGGAGAAGGTCAACAAAAAGAAGCGCACCTTCTATGGTTGCAGCAATTACCCGAACTGCGATTTTGCCACCAATTTCAAGCCCCTTCCCCAGCCCTGCCCCAAATGCGGCAGTCTGCTGACGGTTTATAAAGAAAAGCAGGCCAGGTGTATTAAGTGCAAGTATAGAGGGAAGGTACCGGAAAGCTAACCTTATGCAAGAAGTCTTCAACAAATACCTGAACTACCTGCAGGTGGAGCGCAATGCTTCGCCCTACACCGTGCGCAATTACACCACTGACCTGCTGGGCTTCTTTCATTTTCTTCAGGAGAGAGGCTTAGACTCCTTAAAGGAAGTGGACAAGACTGTTTTGCGCGATTACCTGTCATACTTGATGGCACGGCGCTTTGTCAGAGCCAGCATCGCCCGCAAGCTCTCGGCCATCCGCTCCTTCTACCGCTACTTGCTACGGGAGGAAATCATCTCCACCAATCCGATAGCCACAACAGTCTCACCCAAGCTGGACAAGCGTCTGCCCTCATTTCTGACCATTGAGGAGATGGAGCGACTTCTGGAAGCGCCCGATTTGACCACCCCGCAGGGCCAGCGCGACCGCGCTTTTCTGGAATTACTCTATGCCTCCGGCCTGAGAGTCAGCGAGCTGGCCAATCTGAACCTGGAGCAGATTACCCTGGACACGCGGGAAATCCGGGTCTGGGGGAAAGGCGCCAAGGAACGGATGGTGCTCATGGGCAAACCGGCTGCCCGGGCTCTACTGACCTATCTCACCCAGGGCCGCCCTATTCTCCTGGGTAACCGGAAAACAAACGCCGTGTTTCTCAACCGCTTCGGCGGCCGGCTGACTGAACGGAGCGTACAGAGTATTCTGCAGGAGTATGCTGACCGGGTTGGCCTGGACAGGCGAGTTCACCCCCACATGTTGCGCCATACCTTCGCCACCCATTTGCTGGATGGCGGGGCTGACTTGAGGGTGGTGCAGGAGCTTCTCGGGCATGCCAGTCTCTCCTCAACCCAGATTTATACTCATGTCAGCAAGGCCCAGGCCAGGAAGGTATACCTCGCCGCCCACCCCCTGGCACAGGAAGGAGAAGGCAAATGGGCCTGAACACCAGTAACCGACTGGCCAGACTCCGCCAGAAGCTCACTGAAAAAGAGCTTGACGGCATTTTCGTCTCTCAGCCGGAGAACCGGTTTTATCTTTCTGGCTTCGCACGGCTCAGCCGGCTATCTGGTCATCACCGCGAAGGATGCCATCCTGGCCACTGACTTTCGCTATATTGAGCAGTCCAAGGGGCAGGCCCCCGACTACCAGATTTTCCAGATAACCGGCAAACTTGAAGAGTGGTTTCCCCGATTGACCGGCGAATTACACACCAGACGACTGGGCTTTGAGTCGGGGGATGTTACTTTTGCTTTCCATCATCAGTTGACTGACATACTGGGCAAAGCCGGGTCAACGCTTCAGCTTGTCCCGGTAGAGGGGCTGGTCGAGTCCATCCGCACCATAAAAGAGCCGGAGGAAATGGCGCTGATTGCTCAGGCGGCCGGGATTTCTGATAGCGCCTTCGTCCATGTCATAGGTAAGATTCATATCGGTATGACGGAAAAGGAAGTGGCCTGGGAGATTGAAAAATTCATGCGCGAGCATGACAGCCAGTCGGTACCCTTTGAGTTGATTGTGGCCGCCGGCCCCAATTCTGCCCTGCCCCACGCCAAACCGTCACTGCGTCCGATTAAGGCCGGCGAACCGGTGGTTATTGATATTGGCGCCAGGGTTGGCGGTTACGCCAGTGACCTCACCCGAACCATCTGCCTCGGAAAACCTGACGATACCTTCAAGAAGGTATATGATACTGTCCTCGGCGCGCAACTGGCGGCGCTGGCTCTGATTAAAGAAGGTATGACTGGTGAGATGGCTGATAGTCTGGCTCGCACCGTGATTAAAGAAGCCGGCTATGCCGAAGCCTTCGGCCATGCTCTGGGGCACGGCGTGGGCCTGGCGCCGCACGAGCCGCCCCGACTCGGTCCCAATTCCACCGAAGTGCTGACTTCCGGCATGGTCTTTACCGTTGAACCGGGTATCTATCTTCCGGGTTGGGGTGGGGTGAGGATTGAAGATTTGGTCGTCATGGAGAATGGCCAACTCAAGGTGCTCTCTAAAGCACCCAAGAAGAACCCCGATATTATCGGGGCTACTTAGAAAGGTTTATGATGGATAAGATACTGAAGGCTGACTTTCATATTCACACCAAGTATTCTATGGACTGCAACATGCCTCTGGAAGAGATAATCAATCGCTGTCTGGAGACGGAGATTAACTGCATTGCCATCACTGACCACGATGCTATTGATGGGGCACTCAAGATGCAGACCCTGGCACCCTTCACCGTCATTGCGGCGGAAGAAATTTTGACTTCCCACGGCGAGGTCATCGGCTTGTTCCTGAAAGAATGGATACCCAGCGGCCTGCCCATTGAGCAGGCTTTCGCTCGCATTAAGGCTCAGGGCGGGCTGGTGTGCCTGCCCCATCCCTTTGACACCTTCCGTGGACTGCGGTTAGATAGTAAGCGGCTGGAAGACCTGGTGGGGCAGATTGACATTATAGAGGTGTTCAATGCCCGCAGTCCGATACCCCGTGACTCCAATAAAGCCCGGGATTTCGCCCGAAAACATGACCTGCCGGGTACCGTCGGCAGCGATGCCCATTCGCCGGGCGAAATCGGCAATACCTATATTGAGATGCCGGCCTTCAATGGTCAGGAGAGCTTCCTGAAGGCGCTGCGCGAGGGCAAGATTCACCGCCATCGTTCCAGCCCATTGGTTCACTTCAGCAGTATCTGGGCCAAAATAAAGAAGGCATTCTAAGGAAAAGCAGTCATGTATCAACTCGGCTGGTTCTCGACCGGTAGAGACAGGGCCGCCCGCGACCTCCTGACTGTGGTCTAACGACAGCATCAAGCGGGGGGAGATTAAGGCGGAGCTCGCCTTTGTCTTCTGCACCCGCGAGCCCGGCGAAGCCGGGGAGAGTGACTTATTTATCCAGCTGGTTAATACTTATCGTATTCCACTCGTCTGTTATTCCTACCAGAAATTCAAGTCGGCAAGGGGGATGCGTAATCCCAGACCGGATGAAGCCCTGCCGCGATGGCGACTGGACTACGACCGGGAAGTGATGAAGCGACTAGAAGACTTTCATCCCGACCTGTGTGTCCTGGCCGGCTATATGCTAATTACCGGCAAGGAGATGTGTCAGAAGTATAATATGATTAATCTTCACCCGGCCGCCCCCGGCGGGCCCGCCGGCACCTGGCAGGAGGTAATCTGGCAGTTAATTGATAGCGAGGCCAGAGAAACCGGGGTGATGATGCATCTGGTAACGCCGGAACTGGACAAAGGGCCGCCGGTCGCCTACTGCACATTTTCCCATTCGGGGTGAGCCTTTTGATGAGTACTGGCCGGCAATAAAGAGGCTACCGCCGGATAGTCCGCCAGGCAAACAGGCGCGGGAATCTCTCTTCAAGCTCATCCGAAAACACGGCCTGGCCCGCGAATTCCCTTTGATTGTCTCTACCATCAAAGCCTTCAGTCAGGGTAAAATTAGGATAACCGAAGATAAAAAGGTCGTTGATGCGCGCGGCCAACCGATAAAAGGCTATAATATGACCGACGAGATTGACAAACAGGTAGAAAAGACGACCTTTCAAGGAGGTGAGTAACAGGTGGACAGGCAAGAGTCAAAGCAGCCGCGAGAATTTGATCATTACTTTAGAGGCTGGGTTAATACTGCGTGTCGCGAATGGCACTATCCCACACCTCCTGAAAGCTATTATGTAAAAGTCTATGAAAGGCTTTAATTTAAGGGGAGGGTTTGTAGAGTGGCCAACTTCATTGCTTTCGACCTTGAAGGACCGCTATCGCCGCAGGACAATGCCTTTGAGCTGATGAAGCTCTTCCCTAACGGCGACCGCATTTTTAAGGTCATCAGCTACTATGACGACCTGCTGACGCTGGAAGGTCGGCCCGACTACGAGCCGGGTGATACGCTGGCTCTCATCGTGCCCTTTCTGGTGCTCCACAATGTCACGGAAAACGATATCGCCAGCCTGGCCGTCAAGGCTACTTTTCTGGGTGGCGCGGTTGACCTGATTTCCAAGCTGGAATTTGCTGGCTGGAAGATATTCTGCATCACCACTACCTACGAGCAATATGCCACTCACATTACCCACAAACTGGGCATCTATGCCCATAATGTCGCCTGTACGCCGTTCCCGCTGAATAAGCTCCGAATCACACTGACCAAGGAAGATGCCGATTTACTGCGCCAGACCGAGGCTGAAATTCTGACCATGCAGCCTGGCACGGATGACGCGCGGATTAAGCAAAGGCTGGACAATTTCTTCTGGGAGAAACTTCCGGCAACGGGACTGGGCAATCTCATCAAAGAGGTCAAGCCGGTAGGTGGGCGGCGCAAGGTGGCCGCCTTGACAGCGATTTGCCGATACTTATAATCAACCGCTAGCCAAATGGGTTGTTGTCGGCGATAGTATTACCGATTCCCGGATGCTCCAGGCAGTCGAGGGAGCGGGAGGGGTAGCCATTGCCTTCAATGCCAATGAGTATGCCCTGCCCCATGCCACGATGAGCCTGGCCTCCACTCACATCAGCGACCTGATGGAAGTGCTTCAGGCCTGGGCTAAGGGCCAGCGAAAGGGCGTGGAGAGACTGGTCAAGGAGAAGGAAAAAATTGGCGGCAAGGGCGACCGGGGCTATTTCCACTGGCTCTCCGGTCGAAAAGGTTGGGATGAAATCCTTGCCATCCACAAGCGCCTCCGCCGACTGGTGAGGGAAGAGGCGGGGAAGCTGGGGTAAAGGAGCAGTCTAAGAGAGGCGAAGCCTCTCTTAAAATTCCTTCCCCCTTCCCCCGATTAATCGGGGGAAGGGGGATTAAGGGGGATAGGGTTTAAGTGAGTAAGATGGATGTGGTCGGGCTGGGCGCCCTCAATATGGACTACCTCTACCGGGTGGAGCGTATCCTGGACGACGGGGAAACCGTGGTCAAGGATGCCAGGCAATCGCCCGGCGGCTCGGCGGCCAATACCATCTACGGCCTGGCGAGGCTGGGCGTAAAAACCGGCTTCGCCGGGGTGGTTGGTGATGATGCCGATGGCGAGCTTCTTATTAAGGACTTTCAGAAAGCCGGCGTAGATACCAGCCAAATCAAAGTAAAGCGCAGGGTAAAAAGCGGCACGGTAATCGGCCTGACCGATAGCCTCGGCCACCGTTCCCTCTATGTTCTGCCCGCCGCCAACAGCCGGTTGACCATTAATGACCTGGATGTAGATTATGTCAACCAGGCCAGGATACTCCATATCTCTTCCTTTGCCGATGACCGGCAGTTTAAGGTAACCCTGGACTTGATACGAAGGCTGAATTCATCAGTCAAGGTCAGCTTTGCCCCCGGAGCATTATATGCCAGCCAGGGACTGAAAGCCCTGGCGCCGATACTGAGTCGGACTTATGTCCTTTTCCTGAACCAGAATGAAATCCGGCAGTTGACCGGGCGGGATGTCAGGTCTGGTGCCAAAACCTGTCTTGAGCCGGGCTGCCGCATCGTCGCGGTCACGCTGGGTCAGGGGAAAAAGCTGAGAATAGACAAAGGGGCGGCACAAAGAACTGTAACCGCCATCGGCTACATCCGGGATGCCAAGAATGAGTATGTAATCGAGCCACCGGAGCGAAGCGCAACTCAAGTGGATACCACCGGTGCCGGGGATGCCTTTGCCGCCGGTTTTCTATATGGCCTGCTTAAGAACAAAGGGTTGGAAGTCTGCGGTCGGCTGGGCAATATCGTGGCCCAGTTCTCCATTAGAGAGGTAGGGGCCAGGGCCGGTCTGCCCACCCTGGCTCAACTGTCCCGCCGCTATCAGGAGCTTTACCGTGAAGCTTTATAGCTACTTCTTTGCCTTGGACTCCTGGGCCGGTTTGGTCAGGATTTCGTCAATAATGCCGTACTCTACTGCCTGCTCGGGATTGAGATAGAAGTCTCGGTCAGTATCATGGGCTATCTTCTCTATCGGCTGACCGGTGTGTTTCGCCAGGATGCCACGGATGATATCCTGCAATCGCAGAATCTCGCGCGCCGCAATCTCTATATCGGCTGCCTGCCCCTGAACACCGCCGGCGGCCTGGTGCATGTGGATGGTTGCGTGAGGTAAGGCATAGCGTTTGCCCTTGGCACCAGAGCAAAGCAGCACTGTTGCCATACTAGCCGTCATCCCAACGCAAATGGTAGACACCGGTGCGTGTATTAGCTGCATCGTGTCATAAATGGCCAGACCGGCGGAGATGTGGCCTCCTGGGCTCTGAATATACATACTGATGTCTTTGTCCGGGTCTTCTCGCTCCAGATAAAGAAGCTGAGCGATTACTGTATTAGCCACTGGGTCAGTAATCGGCGTGAACAACATGACTATACGCTCTTTTAACAATAGAGAGTATATATCCCATGCTCTCTCACCCCTTGGCCCACTCTCAATCACACCAGGTATGACATTCTTTGGGTCAATATTCATTTCTCTCCCTCCTTCTCCCTTATTATAGTTTCCCCCGAACCGTGGGCGATGTCAACTAGCCGCTCAATGGTTTTTCTGGTCAGCAATGATTGTTCCATTGACTCACGGGCCTCCGGTGTGGCCAAAAACTTTTCCATTTTGTCCTTATTATTTTCGGTAGTACCGTCGACCAATCTCTTGTCTTCAGCGTCTATCTCCGCCTGGCTAACCTCAATCTTCTCATCCTCCACCACCTGGCCCAGGACCAGTGAGCGGGTCACTCGCTGGGTAGCTATGGGGTGGAGTTCCTCGTGCAGTTGCTCCTGGGTCTTGTTAATGCTTTTGAGGTACTCCTCCAGTTCCTGCTGACCCCGGAAACGCTGGTCGATGAGGCGGTGAAGTTCTGTCTCCACAAGAACCGGCGGGAACTCGACCTGAGCCTGGGCCACCACGGCATCAATTACTTTTTCTTCAAATTCAATCCTGGCCCTCTCCTCAGCCCGCGCCTTGAGGTCGGCCAGTATTTTCTCCCGTAGCTCGGCCAGGTCTTTCACTTCAGGATTAACCTGCTTGGCAAAGTCATCATTCAGTTCAGGGAGAATCTCCTGCTTTATCTCGTTAACCCTGACCTTGAACTGGGGCTCCTTACCGGCTAGCTCGCTGCGGGGATAGTCGGCCGGTAATTGGAGTTTGAACTCCTTTTCTTCGTCCTTTTTCATCCCGACAATCTGGTCGCCGAAGCCGGGGAAGGGTACATCCTTGAGAACCTGATACTGAAGTCCCTTCTGGTTGATAAATGGCTGGCCGTCAGTATTGCTCCAGATATCCATGACCACGGAATCGCCCAGCTGTGCGGGTCGGTCCACCGGTTCCCAGGTAGCCTGTCGGTGGCGGAGTCCCTCAATCACTGTGTTGACATCGTCGTCACTCACACTCACCGACTCCGGGGTAAGGCGGATGTTGTGGTAATCACCCAGCTTCACCTTTGGTTTCAGCGGGACGATGGCTTTAAATACCAGCGGCTCAGTTTGCGTGACCTCAATTTGAGGTCGGGCGATGGGCTCAATGGCCTGCTCCTTGATGGCTTTCTCGTAGGCTTCGGGCACCAGTTTCTCGATAGCCTCCTCCAGCAGGCTCTCCCGACCGAAATGGCGTTCAAAGATAGCCCGGGGTGCCTTGCCTTTACGGAAACCCGGGACTTTAGCCCTCTGTACCAGCCGGTGGTATGATTTCTCCAGTCCTTCCTCGACCTCCGCCGGTTCCATTTCAATGGTGAGATATGTCTGACTATTCTCGGTCTTCTCGTTGGTTACTTTCACTCTGCCTCCAGTAGAATGGAAATCACTCTTCCCGCAACCTCAGGTGCAATTCTTTCAGTTGTTCCTCAGTGACGGGCGAAGGAGCATTAAACATCAAATCAACCGCGCTCTTATTTTTAGGGAAGGCAATAACCTCTCTGATATTATCTTCCCCCGCCAGTAACATCACCAAACGGTCGATGCCGGGAGCGATGCCGCCGTGAGGCGGGGCACCGTAGTCAAAAGCCTCCAGCATATGCCCGAAGCGTGCCTCAATCTCTTCATCACGGTAACCCAGTAGCCGGAATATTTTAGTCTGAAGCTCACGGGTATGAATCCGCACACTGCCGCTGGACAATTCATAGCCGTTGCAGACAATATCATAGTGTTTGGAATGCACTTTCTCCGGAGCCGCTCTCCAGGAGAGGTATATCCTCATCCTTGGGTGCGGTAAAGGGGTGGTGCATCGGTTCCCAGTGCCCGGTTGTCTCACTCCACTCAAACAAAGGGAAGTTTACGATGAAGGCGAAAGCTAGCAAGTCGGGTCGAGGCCAGCTTCAACCGGCGTCCCATCTCCTGGCGCAGTTCGCCCAGGCACGGGTTGGTCACTTTATCTTTGCCAGCCACGATGAGGAGAAGGTCGCCCGCCCTGGCGCCCAGACGGCTGGCCATTTGTTTTATCTGGTCGAGGGTCATAAATTTAGCCGCCACCGACTTCACCATATCATGGGTCAAGCTGTCCAGGCTCCCTGGTGATTCACCCAGAGAGACAGTGAGCAGACCCCTAGCCCCGAGACTCTGGGCCAGCTTATTCAATTCCTCAAGCTGGCTGCGGGTATAGCTGGCACAGCCGGGGGCACAGATACCGCGCACCCGGCCCCCATCGGCCATCGTCGTGCGGAAGACGGAGAAATCAGTCTGCTGAGCGATGTCAGACAGGTCTCTTATCTCCAGGCCAAAGCGCAAATCGGGTTTGTCCACGCCGTAGCGCTCCAGGGCATCGGCATAATTCAGACGGGGGAAGGGTTTAATTATCCGAAACTCGGGCGTGAGTGTCTCCACCATAGAGGTAAAGAGTTCCTCGGTTAAGCTAAGTATGTCCTTTTCCTCGACGAAACTCATTTCCAGGTCGAGCTGGGTGAACTCCGGCTGGCGGTCGGCGCGGCTGTCCTCATCGCGGAAGCACTTGGCAATCTGGTAGTACTTCTCAAACCCGGCCACCATTAAGAGTTGCTTGAGTTGCTGGGGCGATTGAGGCAGGGCATAAAACTTCCCCGGCGTGAATCCGGCTGGGCACCAGATAGTCCCGTGCCCCTTCCGGGGTGCTCTTAATCAGAATTGGCGTCTCCATCTCAATAAAGCCCTTGCGCTATCCAGGAAATCACGGATGAATTTCACCACCCGGTGACGCAGGAGCAGGTTGCTCTGCATTCTGGCTCGCCTCAGGTCGAGATAGCGATACTTAAAACGAGTGCTCTCGTCCACCTCAGCTTCTTCGCTGGCCGATACGGAGAATGGCGGCGTCTTGGCGGCGTTCAGTATGGCTGCCTCCTGGGCGATGACCTCAACCTCGCCGGTGGGCATTTTGAGGTTCTCGGTGCCCGGTGGACGGAGGGCAACCTCACCCTTGAGCCTGACCACATACTCACTGCGCATCTCGCTGGCAGTCTGGTGGCAGGCTTTTGATTTCTCCGGGTTGAAGACCACCTGGACAATACCCTCGCGGTCGCGCAGGTCGATAAATATCAGGCCACCGTGGTCACGGCGGCGGTCGACCCACCCCGCCAGCTCCACCACCTGGCCCACATGGCTCTTGTTAAGCTCACCACAGCTATGAGTCTTCAGCAAAAGTAATCTCCTGAAGCAAGTCTCGCTATCAGTTAATAGCTGATTATAGCTTATTAGGAGTGGGTTCTTCAACATGCCGGGTACTTTACTTTGGTTCTGTTTGCTTTGGTAGTCTCTGAACCTTCTTTACGCCATTTGACATTAGGAAATGAATACTATAGAATATTAATAATCCAAAACGATAGAATATAAAAGGTAGGAGGAAAGTGGTGCCGAACTGGAAGGCACAGGCCAGCCTTAATATAGGGGCTTCTCGCATGATGATGCCCTGGGCTTGGCATGCTGCCAGTTCGGGGATGATGCCAGTGTAATTTCCCAGACTGACCAAGGAGTTAACCAAGCCCAAGAGCATTAGCTTTTTGGGCTTGTTGTTTTTATACCTTAGTTGACAGTACAGAATATAAATATTAATATCAGGGAGGTTTCGACATGGCTAAAACAATACAGGAAATCAACGAGAAAATTAAAAATGGCCAGGCAGTGGTATTCACTGCTGAAGAGATAATAGAGTTTGTTAAAGAGAAGGGTGTAAAAAAAGCGGCTCAGGAAGTGGATGTCGTCACCACGGGCACCTTCGGGCCAATGTGCTCGTCTAGTGCCTACCTTAATGTCGGGCACTCGGCTCCCAGAATAAAGCTGGGTGGCGGGCGAGTCTATCTCAATGATGTCCCGGCATATACTGGCGTGGCGGCAGTGGATATACTCATGGGGGCCACGGCGATTCCAGATGACGACCCGAGAAACCGCATCTATCCCGGCGAATTCAACTATGGTGGTGGGCATGTTATTGAGGAGCTGGTGGCTGGTAAGGATGTCCGGCTGGTGGCCACGGCTTACGGCACCGACTGCTATCCCAGAAAGAGACTTGAGACCTGGATTAACATCCAGGACCTGAATGAAGCGGTGCTCTTTAATATCAGAAACGCCTATCAGAATTACAATGTTGCGGTGAACCTATCTGATAAGACAATCTATACCTACCTCGGTATGTTGAAACCAAGGCTGGGCAATGCCAACTACTGCAGTGCCGGTCAGCTTTCGCCTTTACTCAATGACCCTTACTATAAGACTATTGGCCTCGGTACCAGGATATTCCTGGGCGGTGGTATCGGGTATGTTGCCTGGCAGGGTACCCAGCATAACCCGAGTGTGCCTCGTACCGAAAAAGGCGTGCCAACCCGTGGTGGTGGGACTCTGGCCGTAATCGGCGATTTGAAGCAGATGAACCCGCGATATCTGGTGGGAACAAGCATACTGGGCTACGGCACCAGCCTTACTGTGGGCGTTGGTGTCCCAATTCCCATACTTTCGGAAGAAATACTGCAATATACTACGGTAACTGATGCTGAAATCCTGGCCCCGGTGGTCGACTATTCTATGGCCTACCCCCAGAGAAAGCCGGATATTCTGGGCGAAGTGAGCTATGCCCAGCTCAAGAGCGGCAAAATAAGAGTCCAGGGTAAAGCCGTACCAACGGCTTCCTTGTCCAGTTACCCGCGGGCGGTGGAAATTGCCAGCACCCTGAAAGAATGGATATTAAGCGGAAAATTCCTGCTAACCGAGCCAGTAGCACCCCTGCCGGGAGTAGAATCAGGTTATACCTTTAAGCCGCTTAAAGAACGGCCGATAGAAGAGAAGTAGCCGGACATATTTTTCAGAATCCCGGTGGAACAATTCTGCCGGGATTCTCTCCTTTCTCGCTAAACTAAGAATGGAGGTGGTGGCAATGGCTGTTTCCAAGAGAATCGTACTCCGTTTCCCGAGGCGACTGGTCGACCGGCCCATAGTCAGTCGGCTGGTTAAAGACTTTAACCTTGACTTCAATATCCTGAAGGCCTCCGTTACTCCGGACGAAGAGGGCCTCATGGTGATGGAGTTGAGCGGAAAGCAGGAAGATTTCGACAATGGCATCCGGTATCTGGCAGAAACCGGTGTGAAAATGCAGTCGCTCAGCCAGAATGTAACCCGCAACGAGGAACGGTGCACCTACTGCGGTGCCTGTATCACGATTTGCCCCACCGGTGCCTTTGAACTCGAGCCGGTGAGCCGACGGGTCACTTTCGACAATGAAAAATGCCTGGCCTGTGAATTGTGCATCAAAGCCTGCCCACCAAGGGCGATGGAGCTGCACTTTTAGTCGATGTATCAGCCGAGAACCTACCGGCACTGGATTACCAGCAAGGATTTGGTCGCCTTCAATGTGACAGTGAAGGAGACCGATTTATACATCCGTGCCAACAAGAACCTGAGAAGTAAGGCTCTGAAACTGGCACTGAAATACCGCGAGCTGATAGAAAGATATATTGAGCGTCATCCGGCTTTCCTGAGCTCTCTCGAACCCCTCCCCGTTACCAGCGACGCCCCGCTTATTGTCAAAGCAATGCTGGAGGCAACCAGTAAAGTTGGCGTTGGTCCGATGGCTTCTGTCGCCGGAGCCATCGCTGAGTTTGTCGGCACCGACCTGGCGGCTTTTTCGCCGGAGGTGATTATTGAGAATGGCGGCGATATCTATCTCAAGAGCCTGAGCCAAAGGGTTGTCGGCATTTATGCCGGCAAATCGCCACTGACCGGCAAGGTCGGCCTGAAAATTAATGGCGAGGAGACGCCGCTGGGTGTTTGCACTTCCTCTGGAACGGTGGGGCACTCGCTGAGTTTTGGCCGGGCTGATGCTGTGGTGGTGCTTTCACCGTCAGCCACTCTGGCGGATGCGGCGGCCACCGCTATCGGGAATATAATTAAGCAGCCGGATGACATCCCGCGCGGGATTGAATTTGCCCAGGGCATTGCCGGACTAAAGGGGTTAGTCATCATTAAAGACGACAGAATGGGCATATGGGGCGAAATTAACATTTGCCCCATATCCGCTTAGCCAATGAGGAAAGCAGTCATGGCCAAGGGCACTTATGTTGTTGTCTTCATCACCGCCAGCAGTGAGACGGAGGCACGCCGGATAAGCGAGGCTCTGCTCACACAACGGAAGGCGGCCTGCGTTAATATCATACCCAGGGTTAATTCCTCTTTCTGGTGGCAGGGTAAACTGGAATCGGCGGCGGAAAGCCTGCTCATCGTCAAGACCAAAGCTTCGCTGGTAGACGAGGTGGTGGCTTTAGTCAAGGAGAACCACAGCTACACCGTGCCGGAAATCATTGCCCTGCCTATCCTCGCTGGCAATCCCGATTATCTGGAGTGGATTGAGAAAGCGGTAAAGTGAATGTCTTCAAGAGGGATAAAGGGTGAGGGGTTGACGAATCCTCTGGTAAAGAGGTGGAGATATGCTGACCAATGACGAGCTTGAGAGATACGACCGGCAAATAATGATACGGGGCCTCGGTGAGAAGGGGCAGGAGAAACTGAAGCAAGCCAGGGTGGTCATTGCCGGCGCGGGTGGGCTTGGCTCACCAGTGGCTATATACCTCGCTGTGGCTGGCGTGGGCACGATACGAATTATCGACCACGATAAGGTTGAGCTCAGCAATCTCAACCGCCAGGTACTGCACTGGGACAAGGATGTTGGCCGGGATAAAGTTGAATCCGCCAGGGAGAAGCTGAGTCCGCTAAACCGGAATGTACGAATAGAAACTGTGAAAGAAACCATCACTGAAGCGAATATTTCCCGTCTGGTGGCCGGTTGTGATGTGATTGTTGATGCCATGGATAACCTGCCCACCAGATTCGTGCTGAACAAAGCGGCCGTAGAGAACCGCATTCCCTTCGTGCACGGAGCCGTTCATGGTCTTGAAGGCCGGGTTATGACTGTACTCCCCGGCCAAAGCGCCTGTCTCCGGTGCATCTACCGCGGACTTATCCCTCGGCGAAAGTTCCCCGTGATTGGTGTCACGCCGGCGGTTATCGGCTGTATTCAGGCAACTGAAGCTATCAAATGCATAACTGGCCTCGGCCAGCTACTGACTAATCGACTGCTAATTTATGATGGGCTGAAGATGAAATTCACTGAGCTGACGGTAAAGAAAGACCCCGACTGTGAGCATTGTGGTCATTTAGCGGAGGCGGAGTAGGCCATGAGTATCAAGATAAATCTGCCATCGTATTTCTTGCCTTATACCAACGAGCGAGAAGTAGTTGAGGTCAAGGGTGCTACTGTCGGCGAGTGTCTGAACCAGTTGGTCCGGCAATTCCCTGACCTTGAGAAGATGGTTTTTGATAAAAAGGGCAAGTTGCACGCTTATATCGGCATTTATGTTAATGGGGAGGATGCTTACCCCCAGCAGTTGGCTAAACCGGTTAAAGATAGGGATGAGGTACATATTCTGTACATAATTGGCGGCGGCTAAACGGTGGCAGAAAAATCTGGCGATTTGCCACTGAAAATTTGACAAGAATGGGAGAGGCCATCTAATATTAGCCAAGTCAAATGCCAACACTTTAACAGAAGGAGGTTATTATGAAGACAAGAATGACGGAACTCTTCGGCATCAAGTACCCCATTATGCTGTCCGGAATGAACTGGCTGACCACACCCAAGCTGGCAGCCGCGGTCTCTAACGCTGGTGGTCTTGGTATACTGGCCGGTAGCCATTACGATACGGAAGGAATTAAGAAAGCGATTAAAGAAATCAGAGAGCTGACCGATAAACCCTTCGGTATCAATCTAACACTGGGTATGGGTACCCGGGCTCTCGTGCCCGCCGTCATTGAGGAAAAGGTGCCGGTCATCAACTATGCCCTGGGCCGGCCACCGGAGATTCAGCCATTGATTCAAGGCGTCCACGCCTACGGTGGCAAAATCATTGGCACGATAGCCTTGCTCAGACACGCCCTCCGTTCTGAGCAACTCGGCGCTGATATGCTGGTTATTACCGGTTATGAAGCCGCTTCTCATTCCGGGAATGTTGGAGCTCTCGTGCTGGTGCCCACCATAACCAGCGCGGTCAAAATCCCCTGCATCGGCGCAGGTGGGTATACTGATGGCAAGGGACTGGTCGCCGCTCTGGCCTTGGGTGCTGAGGGTATTGCTATGGGTACTCGGCTGGCCGCAACGAAAGAGGCAGAGGTACCGCAGTCCATCAAAGATACCTGGCTTAAAGCTACGGAGGAAGATACTATTATTGACCCGGCTTTTGACGGTATTAACTGCCGCGTACTGCGCAATAAGAAAGCCGACGAGATGTTGAAGAAGAGGAGCATAGGGCTAGTAGACACCTTTTCGGCGGCCATGTTTATGAAGCGAGAACTAAAACTCTCCTACGGCGACCTCATTCGTAATGTGAGGGCCTTGCGGCGCCAGGAAATGGGCCTCGGTAGTGCCCGGAGAAGTACGGCTTCAGTAATGCGCTTTGCCGTAGGCAGCCGATTGTTCCGCAAAGCCACGATTGACGGCGATGCGCAAGAGGGACTGCTGATGATGGGGCAGGGTGCGGGTCGCGTCAAGGATATCCCCACTGTAGCCGAATTGATTGAGCGGACAGTGCGGGAAGCGGAACAGATAATGAGCACCCTTAAGATAAAGATTGGCGCCTAATGACTGCACCCGGTGCGCTTAGTAAACCATTGGCTTCAGTAACAACCTGGCAAAAGGGGGTAAAGACCATTGTTTGAGACTAGGGTGACTAAACTGCTGGGCATCAAATACCCCATCATCCAGGGGGCGCTTGGGCGGTGGCCTGGCTAGTCCCGAACTGGTATCAGCCGTCTCCAATGCTGGCGGACTGGGCATGCTCACTGCGCTCAATTATCTGACGGGCGAAGAGCTAAAAGAGGACATCAAGAAAACGAAAAGTATGACCGACAAGCCCTTTGCTGTCAATGTTACGCTCCTGCCGACCATCCGGCCGGTAAACTACGAAGAGTACTTCACTGCGGCGATTGAAGGAGGCGTGCGTATTGTTGAGACTTCCGGTCGCAGTCCGGAGCCCTACATGAAATTACTCAAGGATGCCAAGGTAAAGGTGATGCATAAGGTGGGCAGTGCCCGGCATGCTAAGTCAGCGGAGCGGCTGGGGGTGGATGCCGTCAGCGTGGTCTGCTTTGAGTCGGCCGGACATCCATTGCCGGACGATGTCGCCGCCTCGGTGCTTATTCCGGCCTGCGTTGATGCCGTCAAAATTCCTGTGGTTCTGGCGGGAGGTATTGCGGATGGGCGGGGCTTGGTCGCCGCTCTCGCCCTCGGTGCCGAGGCTATCATGATGGGCACCCGGTTTGCCGCCACCAAGGAATGCCGGGCACATCCCAAGCTCAAGGAATGGTTCGTTGAACTGAAAGAGACCGATACGATGCTGTTTCACCGCACTATCAACAATAATGAAAGGGTGGTGCGGACAGAGTACACCCAGAAGATACTGGAGATGGAAGAGAAAGGAGCCAGGCTGGAAGAAATTCTCCCCCTCATTAGCGGTGAGAAGGTGCGTCAGGCCTATGATACCGGCGAACTCCGGAATGCCGTAATCACGGCCGGTCAGGTAGTCGGCCTAATCCACGATATTCCCAGTGTCAAACAGGTGATTGACGGCATTATTGGCGAGGCGCAGGTAGTTGTGCAACGCCTGCGTAAACTGGGCGTGGCCGGGTAGGCACGGGAAAATTAACAGAAAGGATGAAAACCATTGTTTGAGACTAGAGTGACTAAACTGCTGGGCATCAAATACCCCATTATCCAGGGGGCGATGGGTGGCGGCCTGGCCTCTGCTGAACTGGTGGCCGCCGTTTCTAATGCGGGTGGGCTGGGCACCCTGACCGCGCTCAACTATCTGACAGGCAAGGAGCTAAAAGAGGACATTAAGAAAATAAAGAGTATGACGGACAAGCCCTTTGCCGTTAATGTTACCCTGTTACCGACCATCCGGCCGGTGAATTACGAAGACTATTTTACTTCGGCGATTGAAGCCGGGGTGAACATTATGGAGACCTCCGGGCGGAGCCCCGAGCCATACATGAAGCTCCTGAAAAGTGCCAGGGTGAAAACTCTGCACCGGGCGACACGGATAAGGGATATTAAGACAGCCGAACGGGCTGGCGTGGATGCGGTGACTATCCTGGGCACGGAGGCGGCCGGACATCCGGGTGAGGAGGATGTCACTTCGCTGGTGAGAATCCCCATTGCGGTTGATGCCATGAAGATTCCAGTCATCGCCGCCGGCGGTATTTCTGACGCTCGCGGTTTCGTCGCGGCCCTCGCCCTGGGTGCTGAAGGCGTGCTGATGGGTACCCGCTTTATGGCCTGCCAGGAATGCAACATCCACCCGAAAGTCAAGGAGTGGCTGCTCCAGCTTCATGAGACGGATACGATGTTAATTCAACGCTCCATGAAAAACACATCCCGGGTGGTCAGAACGCCGTATACTGAAAAGATAGCCGAGATGGAGAAGAGGGGAGCCAAGCTGGAGGAGCTGCTGCCACTCTTAAGCGGTCAGCGGGGAAGAAGGGCTTATGACACGGGTGATTTCAGTCAGGCTACTATCAGTGTTGGGCAGACTGTGGGACTAATCCATGACATACCCAGTGCTAAGGAGATAATCGACCGCATCATCAGCGAAGCACAGGTAATTATGCAGCGTCTCTATAAGCTGGGGGCTGGCCGGTAGGTTACTGCTTCTGCCGCCGTAACCACTTCTGTTTCTGGTCGAGCCGGACCGGCTCATCAGTAGGCCGGTAGGTGGCCAGAAACTCATCTCTAAAGGACTTGAAGGTGCCATCCCGGATGGCACCTTTTACTTTTTGTATCAGTCGACTCATAAAGGTCAGGTTGTGGATGGTGGCTAAGCGATAGGCTAAGAGTTCCTGGCTATTAAACAGGTGATGTAGATAGGCGGCGGAGAAAGTGCGACAAGTATAGCAGTCGCAGTCGAGGTCAACAGGCTCAACCCCCTGGTGGTAAACCGCATTACGGATGTTTACTCTCCCCTGGTGAGTGAAGAGGGCACCATTTCGGGCGACGCGGGTCGGCAGGGCGCAGTCGAAGATATCAATGCCCCGGGCGACACCCTCAACTATGTCCTCAGGAGAGCCCATCCCCATCAGGTAACGGGGTTTATTTTCGGGCAGATAGGCTACTGTTTCTTCAATTATGCCCAGCGTCGCTTTCTTGGGCTCTCCCAGACTCAAGCCACCGATGGCATAGCCTGGGAAGTCCAGTGAAGTGAGGTATTCGGCTGATTGCCGCCGCAGCTCGGGGAAAACCCCGCCCTGCACGATGGCATAGAGGGCCTGGTCCTGGCGCTGGTGGGCTTTCTGGCATCTTTCCGCCCAGCGATGCGTCCGGTTCATGGCCGCCTGCACCTTCTCAAAACGGCTATCGTGAGGCGGGCACTCGTCCAGAACCATAATGACATCAGCCCCCAGGGCTTCCTGGAACTGAATCGCCAGCTCCGGCGTAATCAGGTGCTCACTGCCGTCAATGTGAGACCGGAACAAGACTCCGTCGTCACTGACCTGTCGTAAGGCAGCCAAGCTGAAGATTTGATAGCCACCGCTGTCAGTGAGGATGGCCTTGTCCCAGGCCATGAACCGGTGCAGGCCGCCCATCTTCTCAATCACGGGAATGCCCGGCCGGAGATAGAGATGGTAAGTGTTCGCCAGCACCATATCGAACCCGATGTTCTTAACTTCCTCTGGCGTCAGCGTTTTGACCGTCCCCTGGCTGGCTACCGGCAGAAAGACCGGAGTCGTGACGACGCCGTGGTGTGTCGTCAACTCGCCAAGGCGGGCTTGAGTATTGGGGCAGGTCTTAAGTAATCGGAAGCTATTCTGGCTCATCGTCTTTGAAGATAACTTAAATATAATGAAGCCCAGGCGCCTTACCGCAGCCAGATGTCCAGGCACATGGTCAAGAAGATAACACCTAAATACGGGTAGGCTGATAACTTGTAGAGTCGCCAGGCGTTCTGTGAGGTGCTGGCAATTACCAGTCGAGAAGTGGCGTAAACCATGATGACACTGAGCAGGCTGGCCGCTGTCAGATAGAGCAGGGCAAAGCCACCAACAAAATAAAGGCTAATGGCGGCGGCGGCCAGCACCAGGCTGATGAGCAGGAGGACTTTGACGGCTTCTCTGACCTCTCGACTCATTGGGAAAAAGGTCAGCCCGGCACTGATATAGTCTTCCCGATTGGCAATCATTACACTCCAGACATGTAACGGCAGCCAGATAGCGATGAGAGCGCAGAGTAGCCCCACTTCCCAGCCAAAAGTCGGCCTGATAGCCAGCCAGCCTATCAAAACCGGGGCGCAACCAGCCAGCATACCCTGCGGGAAGACGCAGGTCGCTTTCTTGCGCCAGACAAGCGCCGCCGTGGTGCCAACCACATCGGCAATAAAGCACAGGCGGTAGGCCGGCTGCAGGAACCACGCCAGAGCCAAACCGATGACCGTCAGACCGATAGTGAGTGGTAATACCTTCTCCGGTGGATAAATACGCTTCGACGGTAACGCCCGCTGCCGGGTGCGCTGCATTTTGGCGTCAACTTCTCGGTCCAGGTAATTGGTCAGCCCGTTGGCTCCGGTGCTGGCCACCAGAATCGTTATTATGGTTAGCAGAAGCTTATCCAGCGGTGGTCGGCCATCACCGGCGATAACCGCCGCGCAGACGCCAATAAAGGTCAGCAGCAGGCTGGCGCTGGGCTTCAGTACCTCGGTGTAATTTCTGACTACCCGGTAAGCTGACAACTGTTTCCCCTCTGGTTACTCACGCATCTCTTCCAGGTATCCCTGGAGAATAAGGGCGGCGGCAATAGCGTCGTCCCTCGTTTTCTTCCTGGTTCGCCTGACGCCGGCGGCCTGCATCAAACGCCGGGCCGATACCGTCGTCAAACGCTCGTCTCGGAACTCCACGGGGACCTCGGTCTGGCTGGAAAGTCGGTCGGCAAAGACCCTGACCTTCTCGGCTTGCTCGCCAATAGTGCCATCCATCGACCGCGGTAAACCGACGATAACCTGTTTCACCTGGTGCTGATTGATTATGTCAACAATAATCTGAATATCCTGCCGTTCGTCCTGGCGCTCGATGATAGTCAAAGGGGTCGCCAGTATACCCAGCCGGGTCACTGAGCGCCACCCCAATTCTCCGGTCACCGATATCAAGTCCCAGACTACGCGTTTTTGCCTTCCTCCAGCCAATCAGTCTAAATCAGGCTCTTGACCAGCTTCAGTGCTTCATCCAGTTTCTCTTTATCCTTGCCACCGGCCTGAGCCAGGGTGGCCTTACCCCCGCCGCCGCCACCGGCTACCTTGGCTATCTTTTTGACGATTTCTCCCGCATTGTAGCCTCTGGCGACCAAATCAGCGGTTACGGCGGTGAGAAAGAGAGGTCTGTCTTCATATACCGTGCCCAAGACCACTATCGCGCTCTTCAAGTTGGTCACGGAGCCAGTCGCTCATCTCCCGCAAGACTTCAATCCGTGCCGAAGGCACTCTGGCCGCCAGCACTTTGATACCCTTGACTGTCTCCACCTGAGCCAGTAAGGACTCAGCCATCCTCTTAGATAGTTCTCTTTCCAGAGCCAGAGTTCGTTTGCGCTCCTCTTTCAGTTCGGCCGAAACACTTTCGGCTTTTTCCAGAATACGGTCGGGTTCGGCCTCCAGATACTCGGCCATCTTCTCCAGGTCAGCCAGCCGTTTCTCAATATAGGCCTCGGCACCCCGGCCGGTAACGGCCTCAATACGACGGAGGCCAGCGCCGATACTGCTCTCACTGATGATATGGAAAAAGCCTATCTCCCCAGTAGTGGTAACATGGGTGCCACCGCAGAGCTCGGCGCTGATGGGCGGCTGGCCAACTCTCAGCACCCGCACTGTATCACCATATTTCTCATCGAAGAGGGCAATGGCCCCTTCGGCGATGGCCTTCTTATAGGGGATTTCCTCGTCCCAGACGATTAGATTCTGGCGGATTCTATCGTTGACGATGCGATTTACCTGCTGTGTTTCTTTCTTACGTCATCGGGACAAGATGCGAGAAGTCAAAGCGGAGTCGGTCGGGAGCCACCAGCGAACCCCTCTGCTGAATATGCTCACCCAGCACCTGACGGAGGGCCGCCTGGAGTAAGTGGGTGGCCGTATGGTTGCGGGCGATGTCCAGCCGCCGTGCCACATCCACTTCAGCCTCCACCTCATCACCGACACTCAGGCTTCCCTGTGTAACTTTACCCTGATGCACGATGATGTCCGGCGGCATCCGGATGGTACTGGTAACTTCAAAACGGCCGGTGCCACTTCTGATTTCTCCCGTATCCCCGACCTGCCCACCCATCTCTCCATAGAAGGGGGTGCTTTCCAGAATGAGGCTGGCTTCCTGCCCCTCTTTGACCTCGCCAACCGAGTCATTATCAACCAGAATACTGAGAATGGCGGTCTTTTGCCGGACACTGGTGTAACCAACGAAAGTTGTTTTCTTTATGTCAAGTTGCCCGGCCGCACCTTTTTCTGCCAGTTCAAATTTATGGCTGGCGCGGGCCCTCTCGCGCTGTTTCTCCATCTCCTTCTCAAAACCAGCCAGGTCAACGGAGAAGCCGTGCCCGGCGGCAATTTCCTTGGTCAGTTCCACCGGGAAGCCGTAGGTATCATACAGCTTAAACGCTTCTTTGCCAGAGATTGTTCTTTGGTTCTTTTGAATCTTCTTAATTCTGCTTTCTATTAGCCTTTTCAATTCTATTTGAGTTGAGTTAGGAGACTGGACTAAATTACTGATTTTGGTGATTAAATTATCTAATGCTCTACTCCAAGGCTTAATGGTTAGAGTCGTGATAAAGCCGTGGCTTATCTTCACAATATCTTCGTGATATTGCCTTACATCTTGAATACGCGCTATAATGTTTTGGGCAACAAGTGATAAAGGTACGCTAATATTAAACTGAGTTATATCCCATTCTGTATTTTTACCTAATTTTTCTATCTCCTGTTGATAGCCCTCTTAACAGGTATTATTTCGCTTTCTATAATTTGTAAGCCCTCATCTAGCGTCTGAGAAACTTTTCTTCTTCCTGCTCAATTACCTTGAGGATGAAATCCCGTCTTTGCACTATTTCAGGATAAACATGCCCCATCTGCTCAATAGTAGCCTGTGCTATTTCGCCAAGAAATGGTTTTTCCAGTCCTAGTTTCCGACCAAAGAGTGCGGCGTGCCGCAGGAGCCGGCGCAAAACATAGCCCCGCCCCTCGTTGCTGGGCAGGACACCATCAGCAATGAGAAAGGCAATGCCCCGACTGTGCTCAGCGATTATTCGCATGGCATTATCGGAGTCATTATCAGTCCCGTATTTCTTTCCAGTAAGCTCACTTACAGTCTTCAACAGTGGAATGAAGAGGTCAGTCTCATAGATAGTGTTCTTGCCCTGCAGTATAGCTGCGGTTCTCTCCAGACCCATGCCGGTATCAATGTTGGGCTCGGGTAAGGGCGTGCGCTTGCCATCCTTATCCTGGTTGTACTGGGTGAAAACGAGGTTCCAGATTTCCGAATACCGACCGCAATCGCAACCCGGCCGGCAGTCCGGCTTGTGGCAGCCAACCTCTTCCCCAAAGTCGTAGTGGATTTCACTGCACGGCCCACAGGGCCCGGAATCACCGGCCGGACCCCAGAAATTGTCTTTTTCACCAAAGCGGACGATTTTCTTTTCAGGAATGCCCATTTTTCGCCAGTAGCCGAAGGCTTCGTCATCATCGAGAAATATCGTTATCCAGAGGCGCTCCTTCGGCAACTTCAGCTTCTCAGTTACGAATTCCCAGGCCCAGCCGATAGCTTCCTTCTTAAAGTAGTCCCCGATGCTGAAGTTGCCCAGCATTTCAAAGAAAGTGCAATGAGTTGGGTCGCCCACGACTTCAATATCGGTAGTGCGGAAGCATTTCTGGCATGAGGCCAGGCGCGGGCCGGGTGGGGTGGCCTCGCCCAGGTAGTAAGGCTTGAATTGCACCATACCGGCGCTCGTCAACAGTAAGGTGGGGTCACCGTGGGGGATTAGGGAAGAACTGGGCATGATTTTGTGACCCTTACTCTCAAAAAAGCTCAGAAATGCGGCACGAAGTTCGTCGCTAGTCACTTATTACTTTCGTCCTCCAGTCCGATTCCATCGGGAAGTTACATACGATTTTAGTGTAAGTCAGGCTGACTGTCAACGAAATTATAGGCCAATGGGAGGGGGGCGAGCAAAGACTCTCTCCTCCCCTCTGGGAAGGGATTATAGGGTATCTACCCGTGAGAACCAATCAAGCGTAATGCTGGGATATACACTAATCCATCTGAGCTAGCCCACGAAATAGAGAACTCATATTGTTTAACAGCCCTTCAAACGCCCCTCTTAGAACTCTATGCGAAAAGACGGCAGCACCGAAGACCCCGGCATCGTCGCCCAATTCGGCCGGGACGATACGCACGGCCTGGGCCAACAGTGGAAAGGCCCTCTCTCTGACCACCTGACGGGCCGGCTCGAGGAGGAGGTCGCCCATCTTGCTCAGCCCACCGCCGATGATAATCACCTCAGGGTTAAAGATATTAACCAGATTTACCAGACCTACGCCCAGATAGTAAGCAGTACGGGCAATCACACTCTGGGCTAATGAGTCCCCGCTTTGTGCGGCCAGCGATACTTCTTTGGCCGTAATATTTTCAATCCTGCCGGCCGCCATATCCCTGAGAGAGGACTTCTCGCCAGCGCTAAGGCGTCTTATTGCCTCCCGGGCTAATGCCTTACCCGAAGCCAGCGTCTCCCAGCAGCCGATGTTACCGCAACTGCAGGCTGGCCCGTTAGTATCAATGGTCATGTGCCCCACTTCTCCTGCCCCACCCGACTGACCAAAGTATAGCTTGCCATTGGCGATAATGCCACCACCGATACCCGTGCTTACCGTAACATAGATAAGGTTGTTCACCCCTTGACCCGCGCCGAAGCGGTGTTCTCCCAGAACGGCGGCTTTAGCGTCGTTAATCAGGTAGGTATCAAGGCCGAACCTGTCCTTTACGATATTGCGCAGAGGGATATTCCGCCAGCCGGGAAGGTTGGGGGAGTCGCTGACTATTCCCCCGGCCATATCTATCGGCCCGGCAACGGCAATACTCAGGGCTGCCACCTGCCCCAGAGTCATATTCCGGAGTGCCAGCAGGTGGTCTATGGCTGAGAATATCCGCCTGATTACCGCCTCTGGCCCCTCATCGGCCAGGGTGAGCGAGTATTCCCGGGCCAGCACCTCGCCTTTGGGGGAAATGAGAGCGGTGATGAGCTTGGTGCCGCCGAGGTCCAGGGCTAAAACCGGTAGTTTTCTTTTTCTGGTCGCCGCCATATTAAACACCAGCCTTCGACGGCCCGGAACGGACCTTGCCTCGCTGGCAGAGTTCCGCCACCAAAAGGTTCAAGGCCAGCTCGCCGTCATATCGGCCGGTCTTGATGGAGAGGTCAGTCTCCAGAAGCCGGCGATAGACTTCTTTGAGTCGGGGTAATGAATACCGACCGGCCTGCTCCAGTGTCTTGCGCAGGGCAAACTCGGAAAAGAGACCCAGCTTGTGCTGAATCTCAGTCTCCGGCGTTCCCTGATTTTTTAGCTCCCTGGCGCGGATTATCATCCGGAACTGTCGGTCAAGCATAAAGAGGAGATAAGCCGGGGCGGCGCCTCGGCGTAGAAGTTGCTGGAGCAATTGCTCGGCGGTCTCAGCCTTGAATTCAAGGATGGCATCAATCATGGCAAAGACGCTGACTTCCTGAGCGGAGCTGACCAGCGATTTGACATCCTCTTCCTCAATACGGCGGCCGGCGGTAAAGGACACCAGCTTGTTAATCTCGCTGACCATAACCCACAGGTTACTGCCCACCAGCTTCGTCAGCAAATCTATGGCTTGAAAAGAAATGCTCCCACCTTCCTCGTCAACCCGATTCCGAATCCACTGGCGCAGTTTGGCATCTTTCAGGAGAGGAAAAGTCCTGACCTCAGCCTTTGCGGCGAGCTCTTTGTACAGCGGGTTGTCTCTGCCAATATTGCTTTCTAATAAGACGACCACCGTGCTGTCCGGTATCTTGCCCAGACAGGTGCTGAATACTTTACTGGTATCGGTCTGGCTGGTCCGCGCTGTTTTCGGCGGCTGTCCCGTCCTGCCCCTGGTTTCAAAGCGCTCTAACAGGCCCCGGATGATGACCAGACGCTTTTCGGCCAGAAAAGGAACTGTCTCACAGACAGTCGCTAGCTGTTCCATGGTGACCTGGTGGCCATCAAGAACAGTCGTGTTCGTGGCCAGGGCTTCCGGGTCACCCAGGCTCTTCTTGATTCCCTGGAGCGACTGATTGAGTGAGAAATCATCCGGGCCGGTCAGTATATAAAGCAAAGCAACCTCTCCGACACCTGTTACCAGCTTCAGGTCGGCATGACGCCGTGCTTCTTTTTGGGTCTTTCCTCAGCCTTGTCCATCGACATTTCCAGGGCTTCGATCAACCTCGGGCGAGTTTCGGCCGGGTCAATGACATCATCAACATGCAGGTGGGCCGCCGCCAGGTAGGGGTTGGCAAATTTCTCCCGGTACTCCTTTATCTTTTCCTGCAATAATTTCTCCGGGTCGGCAGCGTTTTCCAGTTCCTTGCGGAAGATTATCGGTGCCGCCCCGTCCGCCCCCATCACCGCCAGCTCGGTGCTGGGCCAGCAGAAGACAAAATCAGCCCCCAGGTCCTTACTGCACATTCCCAGATAGGAGCCGCCGTAGGCTTTTCGGATGGTAAGGGTTAGCTTGGGCACGGTGGCTTCAGAATAGGCATAGAGCATCTTGGCGCCGTGCCGGATGATGCCGCCCCACTCCTGCTCCGTGCCCGGCAGATAGCCGGGCACATCCACCAGATTGACCACCGGGATATTGAAAGCATCGCAGAACCGGATGAACCGCGAGGCCTTATCACTGGCATCTATATCCAGACAGCCGGCCTTGGACATTGGCTGGTTGGCGATGATGCCCACCGACCACCCGTTCAGCCGGGAGAAACAGGTGATGATGTTGGTGGCAAACAGAGGGAACAGCTCAAAATAGTTCTTCTTGCCATCCTTTCTCTGGTCGAAGACTCTCTCAATGATCTTGTGCATATCGTAGGGCTTCTCCGGGCTGGCCGGGACAATATCAAACAGCGATGGGTCTCTGCGGTCGGAGGAGTCTCCCCAATCAACCCTCGGCGGCTTTTCGCGGTTGCTCGACGGCAGGTAGCTCAGCAGCTCCCTGATGCTCTGGAAGCACTCCGCTTCACTATTCTCGGAGCGGCAGACCACGCCGGCCTTTTTCTGGGCCACTATGGCGCCGCCCAGCTCTTCATCGCTAATTTCCTGCCCAGTTGCCGCCTTGACCACCCTCGGGCCGGTAATAAAGGCATTGCTGATGCCCTTGACCATGAAGATGAAGTCCATCAGGGCCGGTGAATAGACCCCACCCCCGGCGGTCGGGCCCAGGATGGCACATATCTGGGGAATGACGCCGGAGGCTATGGTGTTGCGGTAAAAAATCTGCCCGTAGCCGGCTAGCGATTCCACGCCGTCCTGAATCCTGGCGCCGCCAGAGTCGTTCAGCCCGATAACCGGGCGCCCCTCCTTCATGGCGCTATCCAGAATACGACAAATCTTCTTGGCGTGTATTTCCGATAGTGTCCCGCCCGTGCTGGTGAAGTCCTGGGAATAGATGTATACCTTCCGGCCGTCAATTTTGCCATAGCCGGTAACGACGGCATCGGCCGGTACCTCACCGGCAGCGCCGCGGCTCTTGGCGAACATGCCAATCTCGCGGAAAGAACCCTTGTCCATTAGCTGGTCGATTCGCTCGCGCGCCGTCAGCTTGCCCCTCTTCTTCTGTGCCTCCACCCGCTCCTTGCCGCCCATCTCCTTGACTTTGTCGCGGCGTTCGGCCAGTTCGGTGAGTTGTCTTGTCTTGATTTCGTTATCTTCAGTCATCTAAGTCTCCACTTGACGGCGATACCGATGTGGTCAACCTTCTTTATCATTACTCTCCTCCGATGTTACTTTTGATTCGGTTCTTTCTCGGGCAAGTTGTCTTCCCCACTGCCCGTCCGGTACTCTTCTGTCTCATAAAACAGCCGAGGCACAGGCTATCCAAAAAGGGCAACTATCCTTCTTTGCTCCAGTTGCGCATCATTTCTTTGATGTGCTGGGCCAGTTCTGGGCTAGCCCGCAGGCGCTCGATAAACACCGGGCAACCTTCCAGCAGAGTATTCTGTGCGGAGATGGCCATGCTGGATAACAGGTTCTGCATACCCAGGTCAGCCTGGGGCGAGGCGCCCAGTCCGGGCGCCGAGGCTTCCAGCTGGCGACGCAGGTCATCAGCGGTGAATTTCATGGGTGTAACGCAGGACCGATACCAGGGACATTCCTTACACTGCACTATGCGGTAGGCTTCATTCAAAATATCACTCATTCCCCTCTCCTTTCCTTCACACCCTTATCAGTACAACTTAATGCTAACCGATTTGGCTTGCGATTATCAAGTTCCGCCCGAAAACAGTTTATAATAGCCTAAACCGGTCACGAAAGGAGACAGGAGTTGGCTAAGGTTGAAAGACTCGAATGCTTATTCAATCCGTCTTCGTTAGCGATAGTCGGTGCCTCAAATGACTTGCGAAAAAGCGGTGCCCGTTTTCTTAAAGGTCTGATGGATAGTGGCTTCAAGGGTAAGCTCTATGCGGTCAACCCCAACGAACCAGAAATTCTGGGACAAAAGGGTTACCGCACGGTGGTGGATGTGGCGGAGGAAATCGACCTGGCGATAATAGCCGTGCCGGCCAGGATTGTTCCACAAGTTATGGCTGATTGCAGTCAGAAGGGCGTGAAGTTTGCCATCGTACACAGCGCCGGCTTTTCTGAGCTGGGTGCCGAAGGTAAGGAGCTGGAAAACGAGATGCTCCGCTTTGCCCGACAGGGTGGCACTCGAATCATTGGCCCCAATTGCATGGGACTTTATTCCCCGAAAGCCCATATTAATACCATTGCTTCGCGGATTATCCTCGAGGACGAGTCCGGCCCGGTGGCTTTTATCGGGCAGAGCGGCTGGGTGACGGAAAATATCATTCAGCTGGGCTATGAGCGCGGGCTGCGCTTCAGCAAGGTGGTCAGTATTGGCAATCAGAGCGACCTCACCATTGAAGACTTAATTGCCTACCTCGCCGATGACCCGGAGACGCAGGTCATTGCTTTTTATGCCGAGGGCATTAAGCGGGGTGGGGAATTTCTCCAGTTGGCCAGGGAAGTGTCGAAAAAGAAACCAATTATTGCCTGGAAAGCGGGACGGACTGAGGGCGGGGCCAGAGCGGCCTCGTCTCACACTGGCTCTCTGGCTGGCAACGGCATCGTCCTTGACGCCGTTATGATGCAGGGGGGAGTAGTCATCGCCCGGGACTTAGAAAACCTCCTGGATTTGATTACCGGTTTCACCTGTCCGGTCTTACCGAAAGGAAATAGAGTTGGACTCCTGGTGGAGGCCGGGGGTGGTGCGGTGGCTGGCAGTGATGCTGCGGAATCCATGGGACTCACCGTGCCGATACTTTCGGCAGAAGCCCAGCAAGAACTGGTGGAGAGGTTGAAGGGTATAATACCACCCTTCGCCACCCCGAAGAATCCAGTGGATATCGTCTGGGCCCCCGCCGGGAACGCTACCCAGTTCTTTATGGATTGTTCGCGGGTTATGCTGAAGGAAGTAGATGCCATTGTCATACTCAATTATGAAGTCTTTGATGAGTCCTTCAGCAAGGCCGTCACCGGCCTGAGAGATGAGACTGGAAAGCCGATTCTGGTCATTCCGGGACACCCTGCAGAACGCCGACCTGGCATGAGCTTGCTCGTCAAGAATGGGATACCCACCTTCACCATTCCCGAGAAGGCAATGAGGATTCTCGCGGCGATGTTGCGTTATGTAAACTTTCCGCGCCCGAGCTAACAGACCAGGAAGCTAATCAGGAAATTTTCTTTCCTGGCGGCTTTGGGCGAGCGGCCAAGGTTTGGCTGACAAACTTGTTGGCCCAGTCCAGGTCTGATTGATAGTTGATATTGAAAAAGGAAAGCCGGGCGGGGTCAAAGCGGCGGCATTCCGCCTCCTCGACATATCTGACGCGCAGTTCCTTCAGAAGCGGGGTAATGGCCAGTTGATTATTTTCCAGTCGCGCCTTCATTCTGGGCAGGCAGGTCCTGGCATATATGGCGTGGAGCGGCTCCACCAGTCCTTGGGCTAATCTCGGAACAACGGCATCAAAACCGGGGGTCAGCTCAAGCATATAGCCCAGTAACTCGGTATTAAGAAAAGGCATGTCACAGGCAACGACAATACTGGGTGAAGACTTGGCCGCCATGAGCCCGGTATAGATACCACCCAGCGGCCCCTTCCCCGGGTAGACATCTACCAGAATCTCCGCTTTATCAGCCACCGGAAGGTCAAGTTTTTCCTTCGCTGTCACAATAAGCATCTGCTTAGCCAGTGGTCGGAGTCGTTCCATGACCCACTCAATCAGGCTCTTGCCGCCGATGACTTCCAGAGCCTTATTCCGGCCCAGACGCAGATTCTTACCGCCGCATAAAATGATGGCTGTGGTCTTCATGTTAGATTATTCATAACCCCTCACCCTTTATCCCCCGATCTCCATTCGGGGGGAGTGAGTTGGGAGATGGGTTACGGTTACTAACCAATCTTAAACAGCCTTACTTGCGGAAGTAGCAATGCCGACTACCTTTCCCTTAAGCACTTGATCAGCCGCCAGGTGATGGTCTCGCAGAGCACTGTGATATCCTCGGTGGGGAGGTAATCGGAAATATTGGCGTCAAAGATGACATTCCCCTGCGGCGGTAATTCTTCATCACCCCGCCACAGGATGAGCGTTACCGGCACCCGACTGAACGCCTGGATGGTTACGGCGGCATCGCCATAGTCGACCTTATGTCCGCCGAGCTTCTCGCCAACAGTTACCAGAAGCTGGGGCTGCGGGCTGAAGTTGTCCACGATGGGCCTGATTGTCCTTTTAGTGAAGGTTGGGAAATAAACATTTCCCTCCGGCAGTTCTCTAAAGGTGATTAACCTGTTGGTCGCTGGTGTTCCTTTGGCCGTGTTGAAGTAATGAATAATCAGGAGCTTGTCTCTGATTGGGACAAGCTCGTCGCTGTCTGCCGGTGAAATGGCGCCATCGGGAACGCTAATCAAGTACGGGCAATTGAGATATTGGACGACGATGGATTTCTGGGAAGCTTTCACCTGAAGTTCCGTGCCGCTCTTACGGCACTGCTCTTCAATATCCACCGTCTTAGCCAGATGTTCGCCGGCCAATTTATAGGCCAGCTCATAAGCCTTGTCATAGCCTCTCTCGGGTGGCAGTGAGATACGCTTACTTTCCATCGTTCGTAAAGTTGAAAATACTATTGAGAGGGGCCCAGAGCCCCTCTCTTATCTATAATGTATATTCACTGCCGGCTAAAGTCAAGACCAGCCAATGGCTACAATCCGGCGGCGTCCAGTATCTGGGGTACTTTCTTTTCCCAGCCAATGGCCATAATGTGCACGCCCTGGCACATGTCCTTGAGGTCTTTAATCAGCCCGGCGGCAATGTCGACGCCGGCTTGAGTCTTGTCCTTGGCGGCGGCCATCTTTTGAATGGTCTCCTCCGGGACGAAAACACCGGCCACATTCTTATTCATAAACCGGGCCATACCGACCGACTTCAGCGGGATAATACCGGCCAGGACGGGGACACCGAACCCTTCCACCCTTTTCATGAATTTGGCAAACTTGTCCGGTTCATAAACGGCCTGAGTCTGGAAGAACCTGGCCCCGGCCTTGATTTTCTTTTCCATCTTGAAGAGCTGGAGTTCAAAGCTGGCCTCCGTATTGGCGCCCGGGTTCACCACGGCGCCGGCGAAGAAATCGGTCTTACCCTTGAGCTCGTTGCCGACCATGTCAAAGCCCTGGTTCAACCGACCGATAACCCATAGGAGTTGAACCGAGTCCAAATCATAGACGGACATGGCTTGCGGGTGGTCACCGAGTGAAGGCAGGTCGCCGGTAATGGACAGGACATTTTTGATTCCCAGGACCCAGGCACTCAGCAGGTCCGACTGCAGGGCGATGCGGTTTCTATCGCGACAGGTCATCTGCAGTACCGGCTCAAGTCCGTGGTCGCCTATCAGATGACACACTGCCATTGAACCGAGCCTCATCACGGCACTCTGCTGGTCGGTGACATTAGCCGCCGTTACCCGACCATGCAGAAGCTCGGCCACTTCCTTGATTTCGGTGGTATCAGTCCCCTTTAGCGGGCCAATCTCAGCCGTAATGGCGAATTTTCCTGATTCCAGGACTGACTGCAAACTCATTTTGCGGCCACCTCCTTCCGAGTCGGCCTTTCCACTGCCCATTTAGATGTGGCCATCACTTCAACATTGGGTACCATCTTGCCGTAATCCTTGGGCGGCGCTAGTTTTCTCAGCTTGTCCAGCTGGTTCAAGCTCTTGAGTCTCTGATAAATCAGTTCCCAGCCACAGTCGCGCTCGGGGTTGACTTCACACTTCCCTTTGTTAGCCCCACCGCACTGGCCGCTGAGTAAGCCCTTGGTACAGGCGGTCAATGGGCATATGCCGCCGGTGGACTCCAGCACGCACTCGCCGCACTCCCTACACCGTTCGCTGCCGGACCACTCCCCTCGGCTCCCTCCTAGGTTAATGGTGTCGCAACCGGGATGGCAGAGTTTGTTGACCGAAGCCGCCACTGCCTGAACCCCAACGCCGCAGGTCATCACCAGGATGGAGTCGGCGGCCTTAAGCGGCTCAATCTTGGTTCCCAACCTCGATTTGACGAGGGCTTTTTCACAGAGAAAATCAATGACATCAGTACCGGTAACCTTCTTGCCGGCCGCCTCGAGTTTGCCTTTCATTTCCGCCACCTGGACTGGCCCACCGGTGCCGGAGGCCTGAGCGCAGCCATTGCAGCCCAGAATGAAGATTTTACTCTCCCCCTCCAGGTAACCTAATATCTCTTCCAATGGTTTTTGCTTTGATAGAATCATCTCTCCTCCTTAACCGCTCCGGGATAATCAATGGATAGCACAGGCCAGGCACGGGTCGAAGGCGCGGACGATTCGCACCAGTTCAAAGGGATTGTCCTTGTCCTTCACCTTAGTGCCAATCAGTGCCTGCTCAATTGGACCCGGGTTGCCATTGTCATCCCTGGGCGAGGCATTCCAGGTAGTCGGCACAACAGCCTGGTAGTTGGCAATTTTCTTACCCTTGATTTCAATCCAGTGACCGAGGGCGCCCCGCGAGGCATCCGTCAGGCCCATCCCCTGACTCTCCTCGGGAATAGTGTATTCCACATAGGTCGGTTCGCCGGGCTTCAGTTCCAGGACCCACTTCTCCAGGCTATCAGCAATGACCTTAGCCGAGACGGCCCGGGCCAGGTGACGGCCCATGACCGAGAACAGGGCTGAGGGTGGGGCTTTAAGTTCGGCCAAAGCCGAGTCAACGAGCTTCTTCACCACCGGGTCGCCGAAAGCATAGGTCACGGCGACACGGCCTAGCGGGCCAACCTCGTAAACCTTGCCATCATAGCGCGGCGCCTTCACCCAGGAATAGGCGCCAGCCTTGCCGAGCTCGGGCTTGGTCTCGCCCTGAGACGGGTGCCGGCCCGTTGAAGAGTCCGCATACCAGGAATGCTTTACGCCTTCGCTTACCTTAGTCATGTCCAGCGGGGCTGGCTTGAGGTCGGCGGAAACAGTGCCCTGCTTAAACAGCCTCTTCCGCCGGGTCAGGTCGGGGTTGCCGCCTTCAAGGTCGTAGGCACCGTAGGAGAGCAGGTTCCGGCAACCCGCGCCAATTTCACAATAGTCCCGGTAGACACTGGCCACGGCCAGGACATCCGGGATATAGACATTATCAATGAAGTCCTGCAGTCTTTTTACTTTCCACAGGTAGGCGGCAATCTTATCAACAGTCGGCGTTTCAGTGACACCGCCGGGCACGATACCGACACTGTGCGGTATTTTGCCCCCGAAGATGGCCACTGTCTCGTGGCCGATGCGCCGGATTTCCAGAGCTTTCAGATAGTGGGCTACCGCTTGCTGGTTCACCTCAGGCGGTAAGCGGTAGTCGCCTTCATAGCGCGGGACAAAGGGCCCCAGTTCCCCGCGGGCGATAAAGTCCTTCACTGAATTCAGCTCGGAATCATGGCCGCTATATTTGGCGACATCAGTGACATCCACATAGTCGAGCGCCGCCAGGTGATAGAAGTGGAGGACATGGTCCTGCGCTACATGAGCGCCCTGAATCAGGTTGCGCATAATCCGGCCGTTATCCGGTATCTTATCGGCCACACCGAAGGCACTGTCCAGGGCCAGGGCAGCGGCCACGCCGTGAGATTGCGGGCAGACACCACAAATTCTCTGGGTGATAACCTGAGCATCCCGCGGGTCTCTACCTCTCAGGATGAGCTCAATCCCGCGGAAGAGGTTGCCCGTGCTCCGGGCGTCCTTGACCACGCCATCCTCCACCACTGTCTCAATCTTGAGGTGCCCTTCAATTCTGGTAACCGGGTCAATGACTATCTTGCTCACTGCTTTCCCTCCTTGCTCGTTTGCCAGTAGGCACCAACGACTGGCAATTCTACATCTACCAGTTTCTCATAGAAGGCGTAGCCGGTGAATTCCGGCTGAGTGCAGCCCAGGCAGGGCGAACCGGCACCGATAACCCAGTTTGTCCCGCTGTTCCAGTGTCGGGTGGGACAATCGGCGTAGGTGATTGGCCCCTTGCAGCCCAGTTCGTACAGACAGCCTTCGTCACCGAATTTCTTGGCGAACTTGCCTTCATCAAAATAGGCCCGGCGGGGGCAGTTCTCGTGGATTAGCTTGCCGTAAAAAGCCAGCGGCCGCAGATTATCATCCAGTTCCTCCGGCTTGGGCAATCCCTTGAGCAGGATACTGGCCACCGTCCCGACAAACCAGTCGGGATGCGGTGGACAGCCCGGGATATTGATGAGTGGTTTCTTGATGCCTTTGGCTTCCAGCACCTTCCTCACCGGCTGGGAGTTGCTGGGATTCGGTGGGGCGGCCGGAATGCCACCAAAGGCGGCACAGGTACCCACCGCCAGAATCGCCAGCGCATTCTCCGCCAGCTCGGTAAACCGGGCCTCAATGTTCACCGGTTTGCCATTCCTCTCCCCCATAACGCAGTAGCCGACCGTGGGGCCGGTGGGGATGGCGCCATCAACGGCCAGAACATAGCTTCCCTTCTTGAGCGTCATGGTATCCTCAAGGGCTTTGATGACCTGCTCACCAGCGCCAGCCATGATAGTAGGGTGGAACCTGAGATTGATGTGGACTCCGGGAACTATCTGGTCGACGAGTATGTTTTTGATGGTCGGGCTGGCTGAATTCAGCAGTGAAATACTGCAGCCGGTGCAGGCCGCGGCGGGTAGCCAGACTAATGGAATTTCCTTAACCATTGACTCTACCTCTTCTTTCTCAGGGTGGGATTATATCTCAAGCCAGGAGTGAGAATAGAGTGTCTCACCGGTCAGCACCCTGACTGTTTTCACATAGTCCATTTCTTTCTTGGTCAGCCTGGAGAGGTCCGGCTTTTCGCCGTCCATCACCCGGTGCACCAGGTTGACAATCTCCGGCATCTGACCCCGGGCAATCTTGACCAGCTCGGCATCAAAGGCGTCAACAATGGCGGAATACAGTCCGTATCTCATCAGCATGATAAGGTATGTCCGGTTCAGCATCGGTCGGAGGTCAGCCGGAGTGCCGTTGGAGATATTGGAGAGACCGACCGTCGATTTGCAGCCGGGGCAGACCTCGCCCAGCATGGTCATGAACTCAACACAGGCTTTGACCTGGTTTATTTCCACCGATACCGGGCTGGCAATCGGGTCAATCCAGATGTCTTCATTGGGAATGCCCATCTGGTTGGCCTTATATACCAGGTCAACCGCCAGAGCACACCTCTCGTTGGCATCCCGCGGCATGCCTTCAACACCCCAGAGCAGGCCAATCATGCAGGCATTATACTTTTTGACCAGGGGCAGTTCCGCCTGCAGCCTGTCCGGCTGGAGGGAGATGGAATTGATTAGAGCTTTGGTCTTGCAGACCTTTAGCCCGGCCTCCATGGCCACCGGGTTGGTGGTATCCAGTGACAGCGGCTTGTTGGTAACCTGCTGCACTGTCTCCACCACCCACTTCATCAACTCATCCCCACCCTTGCGGGCGGGACCGATATTGAGGTCAAGGAAGTCGATTCCCGCCTCCACTTCAACCTTAGCCATCTCCTGAATGGGCTTGGGGTTCCGTTCCCGCAGAGCCGGACCGAGGGTCTTGGACATGATATTGATACTTTCCCCAATAAGGATCATCGCTACCTCCTTATGGTTTCCATGTCTTGAGATAAGCGGGGATATGAGCCCCGTCTCTGGGACCGACCAGAATCTGCCAGCCGGGTAATTCCTCCTCCAAGCCACCCGCTTCCGCCGCGGCATAACCCGGGATGACCAGCTTGTGGTGTTTCACTTTATCGGCAATGCCGGTCTTCTTGACAAAGGGGCCGATGGCATCAGCGACAAATTTCCCGGCGGCCCAGCTGGTCATTACCGAAAGTCCCTCGGTATCCATCACCAGCAGCCAGCTCGGGACCTTGCTGTTCTCAATCTCACCGGAGACGATGAAGTAAGTGAGTGAGAAGTTGGTGGTAATCAATACCGGCGAATTCTCCTTGGGCCCACCAATCTCATAGATACCGGCCGTAGTAGCCAGTGGTCGCTGTGGGTCAGTGTAGATATTCAGTCTCTCGACCAGCAGCGGGAACAGGACTTCGCCCTGGAAATCAGAGAGAACGATAATGCCGCCATATTTGGCCACGAACATGGAGGCAATCATCGCTTCTTTCATCGGGTCGTTGGTCATCTCGCAGGGGAAAGTGATGGTCGGATAGCCCAGCGGCCGGAACTTCTTGGTTAAAGCCGAACTTCTGATGATAATCTGGTCCTCAAAGGCCTTGCGCACGGTGCGCGAGCCGGCATCAATCAGGATATCGTTGATGCCAGCCTGATTCAATTTGGCCGTCAGGTCAGCCGCTTCATCCAGGCTGGACGCCTTGATGGCTACCGGGCAGGCGCTGGCTTTAGCGAACTCCGCAATTTTGCCAAAGTTGTCCTTGGTGGCGGCATAGACCAGTGGTTTCCGGTCGGCACAGGCCTTGACGCCGGCCGCCAGCGTGTCGGGATTGTTGCTCATCAGAATGATGCCGGCTTCAGTCTTCTGTTTGACCTTGTTCACCAGGGCCACGAATTTATTGGCGTCACCCGACTCGTCCTTGATAGCCACCAGTTCCGGGCGTAGCGTAAGGCCCACGCGCTCGTACTGGAGAGCATTGAATCTGTCCAGTCGGGCGTCAACTTCAGCCTCGGCCATGGTGTCTTTGATAAGGAGAGCCAGACCTGGCGGATTCTCAAATCTTTTCTCGTGGCGGAAGAGCACAGTCTCGCCGCCAACCTTGAGCGCCCGCTTGCCCACGCCGATGGTTACCGGCCTGATGGGCGGTGCTGACGCTTCCTGCAGCTTAGCCTTGGCCTCTTCCGAAACATGGGGACATTTGGCCAGTTCCGCCTTGCCGGTAGCCAGGTTCATGGCGAAGGCCAGACAGGTAGGCACGCCGCATTCGCCGCAGTTGGTCTTGGGCAGTAACTTGAAGATTTCTATTCCAGTAAGTGGCATTTCGACTTACTCCTTTCATACCCGGCGTTATTTGCCACCCTCGTTTCTCCCCGACCACAGTCAAGGAGACCCTGATGGGAGACATTGCCACTCTAGTTACTACCATCCCCCTCCTCGGTTGGCGGGAGGGGGATGGTGTGAAACGACTCTAGCCCAGTATGGGCGGCATGGTCAGGGCCGGATGGCCCTTTTCCTGCAGGAAGGGCAGGATAGCTTCCTCGGTAGTGCCGATGGTCTCATCCGCAATCATATCAAGCAGGTTCGGCACGCCAAGTTCGGCGGCTCTCTTCTTGAGTCGCTCCGCAATCTCTTCCTTCAGCATCTTGGGCATCCAGACCATCCTCAGCAGGCCACCCTCAGCGATGAGGTACTTCCTCTGGGTGGTATTGTACTTGCCGTGGCCGACGAAGCCCGGGGTACTCAGACCACCACCGATGGTACCGGCCAGGGTGGTGAACTTCATACCGCAGGGAGTGTCGCCGGTGTACTCGCGGTTCACCGTCATGACGCCGTTGCATGTTGGCACGACAGCGGCGATACACTCGCAGCAACCGCAGGTGGTCATCGGGTCGTTAACTATGCTGTAGAAGTTGTAGTGGTCAATTTTACCACGGGAAGCCTTGAAGACAAACTCGTTAACGCCCTTCCACTGCCCCAGCTTGGCATCAACTGTCTCACCCTTGGGCACCGGCTGGTTGGGTCCGGTGGGGTTAATCTCGTTGGAAGCCTTGCAGTCCATCCAGTTGTAGGAGCCACAAAGTCCGGTTCTCTCCGGACTAATGCACACAAACATGGCTCGGAGCAAAGGACTGACACAGAGTGCAGGAATAGTACATATCGGTGGTCTCATCGGTCATGCCCTCAATACGCGCATCCCTAACCTGGTAAACGGCTCTGGCTTTTTCTACTATCCCCTTTACTTTATCTTCCTCGGTGTAGAGCCTGACCTGCATTTTATCAAAGATTCGGCCAAAGTCCTGGTGCAGTTTAGCGTGGAGAATGACACCGATATGGCGGAGCTTGAAGCCCTTTTCCACGGCGCTCTTGGAGACGCGCAGCCAGGCAATATCGCGCTGACCGATGTGCATCGCACCCTGAGCGTAGTTGATGAGATGGTGAATCTGACGCTCCAGGATTGGCTCGTAGTCCTCCTGCATATCGCGGCCAGCCACCTCAACCGTTATCGCCAGCGGCAGTCTGGAACCAGCCGGCACATCGGTCATCTCGGGGCCGATGACTTCAACCTTGCCATCCTCGACCTCATCCATTCGCTTGCTGGTCACCCACTCCACCATCCGGGTGCGGCCACCACCGCACTCCAGGTAGATATCCTCGCCTCGGACTCTCTCACCCTCAAAAGCGGCACCGAAGGCCACGGGAATCGGCATCTCGGCCACGGTCACCTTCAGCCCGCGCACCTCAACGGACCTGGGCGACAATCTTGTCATGCGGGATGTTAGAGACGACATGCTCGTAGGTGCAGATACCGGTGGGCAGAACCTGCGGGATGGGGGTATCCGCAATGACCGGGAAGCCCCAGTTAATGGCGCCGGCGCCGTTGGCATACCATTCGTCAGTCACAAAGCCGAGAGGCATGGCAAAGGCGAAGACACGGTCTTTGTTGTAAATCAGTATCTTACGAAAATCGCCGGGCTGAATCCCACCGAAGGACATGGCGGCTCTGGTAGCAAAGCCCATGGCGAATACCGTGGCGCTGGTGTCCGGCCCGAAGGAGACCAGACGGGTGGGCCAGCCAATCTGCACCCCGGCCTCCACCAGTTGCTCGGCGAATCTCTGGCCGTTATACTCACCCGCCATGAAGACATAGAGGTTCTTTTGCTGGAGTTCTTGAGCAATCTTGGCGGCGATTTCCTTGGTTGGCGCCGCCCCGAGTATGGCGGCAAAGCCGGGGGCAGTGCCATCGACGAACTCAATACCTCTCTTCCGGAGAATAATGTCGTCGGCAGCCCCCAGCCAGATGTTTTCGTCAGTCGGGTCTTCGCCCTTGACATAGAATTTGGGATTTTCCAGATACCGGATGGCTTCAAACATTTCTTCGGCGAAGAAAGTGACCATCCCGGCATCAAGGGCGGGGGCCAGATAGGGTAGCGGGTGCAGTTCCTTCACTGGCGGCGGCAGTATCGCCTTGCATTTCTTCAAGACCGCTTCCATATCACCCAGCTTGGCCACCTTCATGCCCAGCATGCCATAGATGACGGGCAGGTAGTAGGCGGTATTGGGGAAGCCCACCGGCTCGTTGGCTCCCCATTTATCCATCGCCTCCTGCCACTTCTTCTCAGCCTGGTTGAAAATCTTGTGTGCCCCGCGGATCGCTGCTGATGCAATTATCTTCGACATCTATTAAAGCCCTCCAATCCTATTTTTACTGGCATGGCGCTTAAGTCAGTTCTCGCCGCATGGCCATATCGTAGAGCACTCTTTCTCTGGCCTTATCTATGCCGAGAGCTTTGCGCTTCTTATCAATGTGAGCAATCATCATCTGGGCCGCCTTGATTGGGTCGGGCTCAAAGGCCCACATGCCACCATACATTTCTTCCATGCCCTTGAACAGGAAATCAGTTACTTCTTTGTTACCGACAGTGGGCCAGGTTACACCGAACACGGTAAATACTCCGGAGCTGACGAAATACTGGCCGATAGAGATGGCCTTTTCGCTCATCCACTCCGGAGCCGCGCCCGCCGCCGGCAGGTCGCTGATATCATCGCCCAGACCGCCGTCCTTGACCACGGCCGTAGCGGCGATCAGGATGCGGCTGTTATCCACACAGGCAGCCCATGTGCATCACCGGCGGGATACCCACTGTCTCGCACACCTCGGCCAGCCCGGCGCCGCAATATTTGGCCGCGGCTTCGGGCACCATCAGGCCAGCCTTAGCCAGGGCCATGGCACTACAACCCGTCTGAAGTACCAGCACATCGTTCTTGAGAAGTTCCTTGACCATCGCTAACATGGACATCATCGTGGGTCACCCGGACATTATTACAGCCAACAACGCCAGCCAACCCCTCGGATGCGGCCGTTGATAATATTATCGTTCAATGGCCGGTAGGAAGCCCGGAAGAGACCACCCAGCAGGTAGTTGATAGTCTCATGGCTGAAACCAGCGATGAGGTCAGCCTTATCCTTGGGAATGGCGACCTTCTCCTTCTTCCGGTTGGGGAAGTTATCAATGGCCGCTTTCACAATGGCCTTGGCTGACTCGTAGGCATTATGTTCATCAAACTCCATGTGGGTGGCGCCTTCAATTTTGGCTCTGGTGTCGGTGGTGATAATCTTGGTGTGATAGCAGCGAGCGACATTAACAATTCCTTGCATGATGCACTGGACATCCACCACCATGGCTTCCAGCGCGCCGGTGACGATGGCCAGTTCCTGCTGCAGGAAGTTGCCGGCAATCGGCACGCCGTGGCGCATCAAGACCTCATTGGCCGTACAGCACATGCCCGCCAGGTTGATGCCCTTGGCTCCCTTGGACTTGGCATATTTAATCATCTCCGGGTCTTGAGTGACCACCGCCAGCATCTCGGCCAGCGCTGGCTCATGGCCGTGGATGATGATGTTGACTTCATCCTCTTTCAGGACACCGAGGTTAATCTGGCTGGCCACCGGTGAGGGCGTACCGAACATGATGTCCTGAAGGTCAGTGGCAATCATGCTGCCACCCCAGCCATCGGCTAAGGAGCACCTCGCTCCCTGAAGCAGCAGGTTGCGGTAGTCCTGGTCGACACCCATGTGCGTGCGGTGCATAGCCTCGACCACTTCCCGGTCAATGCCACGCGGCGCAACACCCAGCTTGCGCCATATCTCCTGCCGCTTCAATGGGGCCTTCTTGAGGTAAATCAGTTCGCCCTCCTGCCTGCCAAACTCGCTCAAGCAAAGTTTGCCGATATCCGCCGCTATTTCATTATTACTACGGTCGCCAATCTTGACACCGAGGTCCAGCGCCACTTGGAGTAGCTTCTGCTCATCCTTAATTTGGAAATCGCGGGACTTTACCTTCAGCCGCTAACAAGAAATGCCTCAGTCACCCGCCGACCGTGGTCACTGTGGGCCGCGGCTCCCGCGGCTATCTTCCGCAGGAAGTTACGGGCGGCAATCGTTTCCGGGGTAGCGCCGCAGACACCTCGCCGCTTCTGCTTCTCTTCAGGGTCTCCTCCTTACCCTTTGGCTAGCTGGTACCCGGCAGGGTCCCATGGCACACTGACTGCAGCAGCTACCCTCCGACCCGATAGGACAGGGCCGCGTCGTCTCCGCCCGGTCAAAGACGGTATTGCAGCCATCGGCGGCGGCCTTCTCAATCATCTGTAGTGTTGCCGGGTCAATACTCACTGTCTCTTTTTTGGCCATTCTAGTCCTTCCTCCTTGTGACTTTGATTATTCCCAAGCTCATGGCTAAGCTTTGTCTCCCTCTTTTTAGTTTCTAATCAGTAATAGTTACTACTATTAATTCTATTCTTTTTCTACCTTGACGGTCAAACCAATGTCATACCTGGCTTCAGTTCAGGCCGCTGTCAACTCAGCTATCATCTCGCGAACGAGTTTTATGGCCTGCGGGATGCCTCATAATGAGGACATCGCCTCCCGCCATCAGCAGGCACATGGCGGACATAGCTTCCAGCAGGATGCCTCTCTTCCTGGCATCGCCCAGCTTCGGGTCTTCGGCCGTCGGCATCTTAGCCTCTTTGTTCTTCCAGACCTCCTTGGAGACATTGCAGATGATGGGGAACTGGAGCTTGTCGTCCTGCTGGGTCAGCCCGGCCATTCTCATTCGCTCCATCACCGAGTAGCAGTACTCAATACCATAGCCGATGCCACTGACCGTCGGGTCGACAATGAGCTGCTGGTCGGGGACACCCAGGTTGCCCAGCAGGATATTAAGCTGCTTGGCCAGGTTAATGTCAATCGGGGTTGAGGCCACTACGGTATGCTGATAAGCCAGAGCGGCGGCGCCAATTCTCTTGTGGTCGCCCTCTTCAACCGGTCCCAGAATCAGGTTCTTGCCCTGACAAGCTCAGCTGACCCGCCTCAGCACCTCAGTGTCTTTGTCATGATTGGCCGTTCCCCAGACGATCAGCGGGACATCAATGGCATCAGCCACTTTTTTGACTACCTGGGCGGCTTCCTCAGCGCCACGGTTAAGTCCGTTGGGGTCAGTGCTGATCAGTTGCAGAGCAAATCATCTCGGCCCGTAATCATTGACGCACTTCTTTGCCCAGGCAACCGGGTCATTGGTTACTCCGGCAAAGGGCTCGAGCGCCGCCTCCGCCCACTCGTCGGGCGGACAGTCCCAGACCTCCATGGCTATTCTGGGCAGGTGAGGCATCTTGCCTTCAAACAGGTAAAAGGGATAGCAGGTCTCGCCACCAACGGTGACTGCCTTACCTCCCTTTACCCAGTGTTATCTCTTTAATCTTGCCGCTATAGGATGTCTTCGGAATCTCAAATGCCATTTTTCCCTCCTTTGGTGAAGTAATCCTGCTGAAGAACTTTCAGACAGCTCATTAAGCTGGATTCTTTCTCTTTTCGCTGCCAAACCATTCTTTGCCGTACCAGTATCTCTCGCCAGTTCTCCAGATATTTCAGCTTCTCCTCCCGGCTCGCCAGTTTCTGTCGCCATCTTCCCCATCTCTTCGCCTTCGGGTTTGCCTTCTCAAAGTTTCGCCCAGCACTTCCACCTCTTTCCTGCCCGGTGCGCTCTTTTTCTCAACCTTGTATTTCATAGTTTACCTCCCTTCTAAGCTAGTCCAGCCGCCAGTTTGGCGGCTCTGACTGTACTTAGCATAAGCATGGTGACCAGCATCGGTCCCACTCCTCCGGGGACCGGTGTTATGGCTCCAGCCTTTTCCTTTACTGCTTCAAAATCCACATCGCCAACTGTTTTTCTTTTCTTGGTAACGGGGTCCTCCACAAAGGTTCCAGCCAAAATCCAGTACTACCGCGCCTTCCTTTATCATATCCGCAGTGATGAACTTTGGCTGGTTCACCGAAACAACGACTACATCTGCCCGGCGGGTATATGAGGCAAGGTTAGGAGTCGTGGGATAGCACAGGGTAACATTCGCCCTCGCTTTTTCCTTGTCCTGAACCAGAATAGAGGCTAGAGGCTTGCCCACCATATTATCCACATTCACAATCACCACTTCTTTATCCTTAAGGTCATACCCGCCTCTGATGAGCATCTCATGCATGGCAATGGCCACCGCCGGGACGAAAGCCGGCTGTCCCAGCCAGGCCTTACCCACATTCACCGCATGAAACCCATCAACATCCTTTTCTGGTACGATTGCCGCCAAAGCTTTCTCCTCAGAAAGGTGCTTTGGTAAAGGAAGCTGGATAAAGATGGCATGAACTTGAGGGTCCTTATTAAGTCTTTCAATATTGCTCAAAAGCTCCTCTTCAGTCACAGTCTCAGGTAGCCGGCACATCATCTCCTTTATGCCTATCTCTTCACACGCCTTGCTTTTCAGCCCAACATAAGTGACCGAGCCCGGGTCCTCACCAACGAGTATGCCAGCAAGACCCGGGACTATCCCCCGCTCTTTAAGACGTTTGGCTTCGCTCTTTAAGTTCCTCCCTTATTTCGGCTGAAATTTTTCTCCCATCTAGTATCGTGGCTGGCATGTTCTCATCCTCCTGAGACTAGCAATTTATCTCTCCTTACTTAGCTGAGATGTCTCTGCGGCTCTAACAGTGTTAACCATCAGCATAATCGAAGTTACCGCGCCAGTCCCTCCCGGAACCGGCGTTATTGCCCCAGCTTTCTCCTTCACCGCCTCGAAATCAACATCCCCTACCTGCTTATTCTTCCCGGTGGCCGGGTCCGGTATGAAGTTTACCCCGACGTCAACCACTATTGTGCCATCTCTTACCATATCGGCGGTGATGGCTTTAGCTTTCCCCATAGCCGCCACCAGAATATCGGCTTGCCTGGTGATTGCCGCCAGGTTTTTGGTTCCGGTGTGGCATACAGTTACGGTGGCGTTTGCCCCTTTTTGCTTTTGGACCAGTATGCCTATCAAAGGTTTCCCGACAATATTGCTGCGACCAACGATGACCACATGCTTTCCTTCAGGGCTGTGCCCGCTGCGAACCAGCAATTCCTGGACTCCGTAGGGAGTTGAAGGAAAGAAGGTCTCCTCTCCAAGCAATAATTTGCCCGCGCTTATCGGGTTAGTCCCATCCACATCCTTATCAGGGGAAATGGCGCTTTCGGCTTCAAGAGTATTGAGATGTTTGGGCAAGGGCAATAACAGAAGAATACCATGAACTTTAGGGTCTCGGTTGAGCTCATCTATCTTCTTCAGAAGTTCCTTTTGGGTGACATTCTGCAGGGAGCTTGGCGGTTTCAGTAAGTACACCAACCTCACCACAAGTCCGGGCAATACCACGAAGATAAGAGAGAGAGGCAGGGTCCTCACCAACCAGAATTGCCACAAGCTTCGGGGTTACTCCCTTCTCCTGCAAGCGGCTTATCCGTTGCTTTAGTTCTCCTTGAATTTCAGCGGCGATTTTTCTTCCATCAATTATCTCTGCCGGCATTTCTTAGCCTCCTATGTTTTTATGATGATATCCTGCCTTGTCAACCCTTGGTAATTCCGTTCTTTTTTAAAACCTTGGCCATCAAATCATCAACTGCCCTCACTGCCTTTGAGGTATCAGGCAAGTCTAAGAAGTGGCTTGAGCTCAAGGTCATATTGGTATATCATTTCGTCTTCAGGAATCAATGCCGCAGGCTCAATTCCCAGTCTGGCCAGTTCTTCGCTGACCAGAGGGTCTAGCTCGTGGTGGGGCCAAATTGATTATCGACCAATTGCCTGTTCACGACCAGCTTGAGTTCAGCGACCAGGTCTCTGATTCGGGCCACAGTTCGGACACCCTTGACCGAATGGTCGGAGACTATGAGCAGAGCATCAATATTCTGGGTGGTCCTGCGGCTCAGGTGCTCCATCCCCGCCTCATTATCCATGACCATATAGGCGTAGTTACCCATGCCAGGGAGTCAGCAAACTTCCTCAGAATCAGGTTGGGATAGCAGTAGCAATCCGCCCCCTCACCCCGGCCCATGGTCATCAGGTCAAGCCCTTGCTTTCAACCAGCGCCTCATTCAATTTGAATTCCAGATAAGCCTCTTTGGTCATTCCCGGAGGGATGTTTATTTTCTCCTCGTTGAACGAGGCGATTATTGAGCCGACGGTCTGCTTGACCTCCAGCCCCAGACTTTCCCCCAGGTTAGCGTTGGGGTCAGCATCAATTGCCAGAATTGGCCCCAGACTGTTCTTCTTCAAGTAACGAATGACCAGGCTGGCCATCGATGTCTTTCCGCTGCCGCCCTTTCCCGCACAGCAATAGAGAAGCTCAAACAGCTACCCTCCGCTCTGATTTCTGTTTCGCCAGTTTAGCCAGTCGTTTGGTCAACGAGGGAAATTCATTAGCATTGGTGTGCGGCAGGAATAAAGCCGCGATATAGTTGTTCATGAAATCAACATTCTCGCTCAACTCGAAATTGGTCATCACCTTGGCCACTCTTCTGGCATCATCGATTATATCGGTAGAGAAGGAGGTTAATCTGGCCCCCATCAGCGAGCCATTGCCGATGAAGATAAACCTGTCTCAGGGGAGGTCAGGCAGAAGCCCAATGGTGATCGCCTTTTCAATATTAATGTTGCTGCCGAAGGCACCGGCGATAATTACCTGCTCGATATCATGGCAGGTCATCCCCACGCTTTTAACCAGTGTCTGGCAGCCGGCGTACATGGCCGCCTTGGCCCGCATCAGATTATCAATATCTACCTCGGTGATGACGATATCCTTGCCGATCTGAGTCTCCGGCGCCCAGGCGAGGACATATTCGTAGCCATCGCTGCCTTCTCTGACTCGCTTGGTCGGCAGGTCAGTCTGAAACTTGCCATTCTGGCTGATCACCCCGCTTCAAGCAGCCCAGCGACGATATTTATCAGTCCCGAGCCGCAGATTCCCTTCGGTTTCTCATCACCGATGGTGCCAATCGTTGGTTCCAGAGTCGATGGATTGATGTCGAACTCCTCAATGGCGCCGTTGGTGGCAATCATACCGTGCTTTATCCCGCCGCCCTCAAAGGCCGGGCCGGCCGAACAGGCGGCGGTTACCATCCAGTCTGAATTGCCGACCACTATCTCGCCATTGGTGCCGATATCCATATAGAAGGTCAGTTTCTTCGTCTGGTGTATCCCGGCCGCGACCACCCCGGAAATAATATCACCACCGACATAGCTGGCCACCAGCGGAAAGGTGAAAAGGTAGACATGGTCGCCTACCTTGATACCCAGAGAATTTGCCTTTACCGGCGGGATGTAGGTGGCCACCGGCGTATAGGGGGCCAGCCGGATATACTTGGGGTCGAGCCCAAGGAGAATCTGCATCATGGTGGTATTGCCGGCCACCATCACATGACCGATGTCCTGCCTATCAACCTTACTCGCGACGCAGAAGGTCACTGATGATTCCATTGATAGTGGCGACGACGGCCTCCTGTGAGGCGGTCACAGCCTCCCTTCTGGCAGTAGGCGATGCGGCTGATGACATCAGCGCCATAGGCTAATCTGGCCATTGTAATCAGCGCCCTCAGCCATAACCCTGCCCGCGGTTCAAGTCGAGCAACTGCCCCTTGACGGTGGTTGTGCCGATATCAATGGCCAGCGAGTAGTGTCTCTGCCGGGTATCTCCCGGCTCCATATTTATCACTCTCGGCCGGCGTCTGGCAGCAGCCCGGGGTTCAACCGCCGTTACCAGAGTGGTCACCGTCACCTTCCAGTCGCCGTCCCTCAGCACCTTGGGCAGTTTCTTGACGACATCAAAATCCACCGTCATGTTGCTGAGGTTGTACTCCTGCTTCAAGCCTCTCAGCAACCGGGAGAGGTCACTGATATTGTCGACCAGGGTAGGTGGCGGGAGTTCGACATAGTACTTGCTGAGGGGAGGGCTGAATCTCCAGCCGGTAGCCAGAGTTTCCGCCCGCTTGACGCCGGTGGCCATGCCCTTTCTCTCGCGGGCCAGAACGGCCGTCTCCAGCCTCGATTCTACCGGGACATAGACCGTTCAAGTCAGTAACTACCCGACTCTGGCAGGCCTGCCGGATACCCCGCTGGTACTCCTCGTCAGATAGCTTGGCCGTCCGGGTAGTTTCTACCTCCCCTTCTTCAATCAAGACCTTGCAGGTGCCGCAGGTGCCGGCACCACCGCAAGAGGCGATGAGGCGCACGCCAGCTTGAATTGCCGTCTCCAGAAGATTAGCCCCCTGCTCGACGACAATCTCAACATTACCGGGTTCGAAATGCACCCTTCTCTTTTTGCCAGTTCTTCGCCATTAACTCCCTGTCATCACCAGAGATTAAAACCCTTTGCCTCTATTTAGAACTCTCTATCTTATCCATCGTTAATCTACCTCATGAAGTCCTTTGACCTTCCCGGTCTTGACATCAACATCAACCTTCCTGAAGGCTGGGTCGGAACCGGTTCCCGGCATCAGGCTGATGGTTCCCGCCATCGGACAGAGGAATTTGGCCCCGGAATAAATCAATATATCACGAATGGGCAGTGTCCACCCCTTGGGAGTGCCCTTGATGGACGGGTCATGGGTGAGAGACAGGTGAGTCTTGACCATCATGGTAGCATACTCATCGTATTTCTTGTCAGCCTCAAAAGCTTTAGCCTTGGCTTCTGCTTCCGGACTCCAGGACACGCCAGCAGCCCCATAGACCACCTTGGCAACCTTGTCAACCCGCTCTCTCAGTTTCATCTCATTAGGATACAGGAACTTGAAATCGTTCTTCTCTTTGCAGGCTTCCTTGACGGCATCAGCCAGTTCCAGAGCACCATCGCCGCCGTTAGCAAAATGAGTCGATACGGCACAGCGGGCTCCCGCCGCCTCGGCTGCCTTTCGAACTATGGCAACCTCTTCCTTGGTGTCGGTGGGGAAGATATTGACGCACACTACCGGGTTGATGCCGGCAGTCCTGATGATATTGATGTGGTGCACCAGGTTGGCGCAACCCTTCTCCACTAACTCCGGAGCTGGTTTCTTATAGGCATCAGGTAGGGCCACGCCGGCTACTACCCTGGGCCCGCCGCCATGCATCTTCAGTGACCGGACAGTGGCGACGAGCACTGACACATTCGGCTTGAGACCACTGTAGCGGCACTTCACATTCCAGAACTTCTCAAAGCCGATATCAGCGGCAAAGCCGCTCTCGGTGACATGATAGTCAAACATCTTCAGCCCAAGACGGTCAGCAATAATTGATGACTGGCCGACAGCAATATTGGCAAATGGTCCGGCATGCACCATACAGGGCTGGTACTCTGCCGTGCAACACAGGGTGGGGTTAATGGTGTTGCGCATCCAGGCGGTCATGGCGCCGGCTACCTCCAGGTCAGCGGTGGTAATGGGTTTACCCTTCTTATCGAAAGCCACGGTAATGTTATTCATTCTTTCCCGCAGGTCAGCCAGGTCCCTGACAATGGATAACATCGCCATGAGCTCAGAGCTGACGGCAATAGCCGAACTTGGACTGCATCAGGAAGCCATCCATACGTCCGCCGATGCCGATAATGATGTTACGCAGGCTCTGGGCACAGAAGTCCATAATCCAGCCCATCTCTACCCGGTTGGGGTCGACATCCAGGCGGCGCATCCGGCTGAGCTTGGCCAGTTGGGCATCATCATAGTTACGCTCGTGCTGCATTCTGGCCGTTAAGCGCCACCATCGCCAGGTTGTGGGCATTCATGATGTCATTGATATCACCGGTAAGACCCATGGAGAATTCGGTGTGGGGGATAAGTATGGCATTGCCGCCACCGGCAGCAGTGCCCTTGACATTCATGGTCGGACCACCTGAAGGCTGGCGGATGCAGCCGCCGACATTCTCCCCCTGCTTGCCCAGACCCTCCATAAGACCCATTGTCGTCGTTGTTTTCCCTTCGCCCAGCGGCGTGGGGGTAACCGCCGTCACCTCAATATACTTGCCGTCTGGCTTATTCTTTAGGCGGTCCATTATCTTCAAGAAATCAAGCTTGGCTACCTTCCCATAAGCCAGTACCTCATCCTTTTTTAGACCCAGTTTTGCTCGCCACTCCTCCGGGGTTGGCATGTGTTCTTCCGCTGCGTCGGCAATCTGCCAGTCCGCCATTTTTGACACATCGTAAGGCATAAACAATCTCCTCCTTATATTTTTTATTTACTTTATTTTTTCACCTTAGTGCTTGGTGCCGACTTAGTTGAGAGCAGAGCCTGATATATTTCTTTCACGGTTGAGAAAACCTGCTGCTGGCATCCAGAACCGGCCGATTAGCCAGGTCAGCGTCTACTATTGCCTGGTCATAGGGGATAAAGCCAAGAAATTCAAAGCCAGGCAGACTGGAAACTAGAAATTCTTTGTCTGACTGGCTTCTTATCTTATTGCCCACCACGGCTAGTATTCTTTAAACCAATCTCAGAGGCCAGTTTTTGATGCTGAAGGCGGTTTCGATGCTCCGTCTGCCTGGCTCCACCACCACAATCAGTTTATCTACCGCTCCCGGCCGTCCCCCGCCCCAGATGCTCTATGCCCGCCTCCATATCCAGAATAACCACCTCATCCCTGGCCACCAGCAAATGGGTCGAGGAGAGTCTTGAGCAAGGCATTCTCCGGACAATAACAGCCGCTCCCCCCCGGCTTGACATCTGCCCATTCTCATCAATCTGATTCCATCTAGTTTCGATGGGCATACTTTTCCGGTATATCATCTACCTTGGGGTTTAATTTGAAATAGGGGGCGGATTTGCCGGGCCGGGCGCCCGTCCTCTCCTCAATGAGGTCTCTCATTTCAGATATGGGGGTTATCTTTTCAGGGTGGGGAAAACCAAGAGTGGCCGCCAGGTTAGCATCCGGGTCAGCATCTATTGCGATGACAGAATAGCCAGATTCAGCGAATATCTTGGAAAGAAGAGCGGCTAGTAAAGTCTTACCTACTCCACCCTTACCACTTATCGCAATCTTCATTGAAATCTTGTTCTGGCATAATTAAAGCTGAGACTTCTCGTGGGAAAGCACTCAGCTTAACCAACTACCCATCCAGCGCTTAACCCGAAGTAGTATAGCTGATGTGGAATAAGAAGTCAAGTAAGGAAATGGGTCCACCATCGTGCTAAATACCTAATTTCATACCGCATAAAGTCTTAATTTGCGGAATGGTTGGCCGGTAAGAAAGGGTTAAGAATGTAGTGCCAGTAATAAAGAGGCCCCGAATTAAGTTACTCTACGGTGACACTCTTCGCCAGGTTCCGGGGGTAATCTATGGGGCAACCTCGCTCTTTGGCTACATAGTAGGCCAGTAGCTGTAGGGCCACTATATTGACTACCGGTGAGAAGATGGGGTCAACATGTGGCACAGTGATAATTGTATCGGCCAGTTCCTCAACCGCCTCATCCCCCTCTTCAGCCAGTGCCAACACCGGCGCCCCCCTGGCCTTAATTTCCTTGATATTGGTCAGCATTGCCTCGTAAGTGTTATCCTGAGCCAGCAGGGCGATAACCGGCGTTGTACCGCTGAGCACAGCTAAGGTATGGTGCTTTATCTCCCCCGCCGCTAGCCTTCAGCATGGATATAGGAAATCTCCTTCAGCTTCAGCGCCCCCTCCAGAGCTACCGGGAAGTTTATCCCCCGACCGATAAAGAAGACATTCTCATACTTTGAGAGATATCTGGCATATTCGGCAATCTTGGCTTCGTCATCCAGTACCTGCTGGACTTTACTGGGCAACTGTCTGAGTTCCATGAGCAGGCTGGCTAATCTCCTTGGGTCGGCTTTGGAGTATGACATGGCCAGCCAGTATAGTACCATCAGCTGGGCAATGAAGCTCTTGGTGGCGGCCACGCTTATCTCCGGGCCAGCGCGGGTATAAATGGGCTGGTTGGCCAGGCGGCTGGCGGTGCTACCCACAACATTGGTGATAGCCACCACCCAGCACCCCGCCTCCTTCAGTCGTTTCATCGCCTTCAGGGTATCCGCCGTCTCTCCTGACTGCGTGATGGCAATGGCTAAGGTCTTGGCCAGGACATGACTGTAATAGTTGAATTCCGAGGCTAGCTCGACCCGGACCGGGACTTGAAGCAATTCCTCAATAGCATATTTACCGATCAGAGCCGCGTGATAGGAAGTGCCACAGGCCACCATGAGCATGGACTCAATGCCGGTATCCCTGGCCCTGGGAAGGTTGATTACCGGCTCGGTCGTGCGGCTGTACTCTCCCAGGGTGTTTCGTATCACCCGGGGTTGCTCATGAATCTCCTTGAGCATGAAATGCTCGTAGCCACCCTTCTGTGCCTCTTCCACCGTCCACAGAATCTTGTGTTCTTCCCTCTTGACCTCCGAGCCATTGCTTCTTATCTTGATGCCCTGCGGGGTAACAACTCCGATATCCCCATCTTCAAGGTAGACAACTCTATTGGTATAGTCCAATAAAGCCGGGGCATCGGAGGCAACAAAGTTCCCCCTGTCACCTAAGCCAACGATTAGTGGGCTGTCCTTGCGAGCCACGACCAATTTTGGTTCTCCGGTAGTCAGCACAATAATGGCATAGGAGCCTTCGATATCATGAAGAGCCGCCGCAACTGCCTTTTCCAGATTACCGGAATAGTACTTCTCAATAAGGTGGGGAATAACTTCAGTGTCTGTTTCGGAGATAAATTTGTGCCCCTCGGCAGTTAGCTGGCGTTTCAGTCCCTGGAAGTTGGTGATGACGCCGTTGTGCACCACGGCAATACTTTTGTGGCAGTCCAGATGGGGATGGGCGTTAATTCGCGATGGACCACCGTGAGTGGCCCACCGGGTATGACCGATGCCCACCACGCCGTCAAAGCGCGGTGCCGTCTTGCTCAGCGCCTCTATTCTGACGGCATCCTTATACACCTCAATACCACTCACGGCTACGGCAATGCCACAGGAATCGTAGCCACGGTACTCCAGTTTCTTTAAGCAATTGAAAAGTATAGGTTGAGCCTGTTTATCACCGATATAGCCAACTATGCCGCACATCTCTAAAACACCTGACTCCTATCCGGAATTCGGCCGCTCAGTGTCTTCATGGCCTGGACCTGGCTATAGTTGCCCACAATAGCGCCGGGTTGAGCTGCCACAGAGTGCCCCAGAGAACAACCTACGCCCAGCATGGCCCCCACATTCACCCGGTGGTATTCATCGTTAACCTTAATATCAGTCTCGCCACTGCCGGCAGTGAAGTGACCCTTGATGACACAACCCTTGTCAATAACCGAGTCCTGGATTATGGAAATGGGGCCAATATTAACATCGTCACCGATAACGCTGTTGTCTATGGTGGTGAATGGAGAAACAACGACATTATCGCCGATGCTGGTTGCCGGCAAAATGCACACATTGGGACCAATATCGCAGTTCTCGCCAATGACTACCGGACCAACGATGTAAGAGTTTGACCGTACGACCGTCTCTTTGCCGATAGACACCAGCCCTTTGACAGAAACGCCGCTTTCAATGATACCGCCCAGGTTGGCCGGGATGCGGTCGAGAATCGCCGCATTGAGACTTATCATATCCCAGGGATAGGCCACATCCAGCCAGGTGCCATCCGTCTCTAAGGCACGGAAAACATAGTCCTGGGCCAGCATCTTATTCACGACATCGGGGATATCTAGCTCGGTACCAATGAAATCAAAGACCTCTTTGGTCAGGGCATAAATGCCGGTGTTAATCATATCGCTCTTAGCTTCCCTGGGCTTTTCCACCATTTCCTTGATAAAATCATCCTCAATCGTGACCACGCCATATCGGGCCGGCTTTTCCACTTTTTTCACCAGCACGGCATTTGGCTTTACCGCCACAAACTGGGCGATGGTCTCCGCTTCAATCAAATTATCACCCGGTAGAACTAGAAACTCGCTGCCTACCACGCTTCTAACCTGCGCCAGAGCGTGAGCCGTGCCCAGTTGTCTCTCCTGCGTTATGTAAACTATATCGACCCCAAACTTCTCACCTGTGGCCAGGTAATTGAAAATCTGCTCCTTCCGGTAACCGACCACGATGACAATCTGGCGGATGCCGTTCTGGGCCAGAGCCTCGACCACATACTGGAGTATAGGCTTGCCGGCGATGCTCAGCATCACCTTGGGCCTGGTTACGGTAAAGGGCCGAAGCCTCTGCCCTTCACCAGCGGCTAAAATTACTGCCTGTTTCATTGTTCACACCTAAAAAATTTTTGATTCCGGAGCAATAATCCCCCTGACAATAGCGCCAGGTCCGATATAGGTATTATTACCAATCATTGTGCCGACATCAATTGACACATTGATGCCAGTCTTAACCCCATCCCCGATGATTGCCCCCAATTTCCGCCGTCTGGTATTGTGGCCAGCCACCCAAATCTCTTTCTCGTCCAGCCGGAGGTTGGCAATCTTGGTGCCGGCACCCAAATTACAATCTTCGCCCATGACACTGTCCCCCACATAGTTATGGTGTGGTATTTTGGTGCCTTTCATAATTATAGAATTTTTCACCTCAACGGCGCTACCGATGTGGCAGTCATCGCCGATGGCCGTAGACGGCCGGATATAGCAATTGGGACCAATATCGCAATTCTGCCCGATTGTTACCGGGCCGATGATATAGGAACCCGACCTGACTACAGTCCCCTGCCCAATGGCAACCGCGCCTTTGATGACCACATTATCTTCAATTTCGCCCAGGTTCTCCGCTTTAATCTCGGACAGTATTGACTCGTTAGCCGGCAATAGATTCCACGGGTAGCTGAGGTCGAGCCAGTAGCCGATTTTCTGATAGGCCACTACCTGCCCCCCGTCTATCATTAACTGAAGAGAATCGGTTATCTCATACTCGCCCCTGGGGGATTTCGGGGTCTGGGCTATGGCCGGGAATATGGCCGGCGTGAAGAGATAGAGACCGGCGTTGGCCAGATTGGACGGTGGTTTCCCCACTTTTTCGTGGATACGGACTACCCGCTTCTCTTGAACCTCAACCAGACCCAAATCCCTCGTATCCCTAACCTCAATCACGCTCATTGTGGTCTTGTCCTTACTGGTCAGGCTCTTGATGTCCTTCTGATTGACAATAATGTCCCCGTTTATCATCAGGAAGTTACCTTCTACCAGTCCCTCAACCGTTCTCACCGCATCCGCTGTGCCCAGTTGTTTGCGCTGGTTACAGTAAGTGATGCTGACATCCCACTTCTCACCCCCGCCAAAATAGTCGCGCACCTGTTCATCGTGGTAGCCCACGATAAAGATGAACTCCTTAATCCCGGCCTCTTTGGCCTCAATTAGCAGATGCTCCAGAATGGGCTTATTGGCAATGGGTAGCATCACCTTGGGCCGGGTATAGGTGAGGGGACGCATCCGATTGCCTTCACCGGCGGCGAGGATGACTGCCTTCAACTTCCTGCCTCCTTGCTGGTCCGCCTCTGGTGGATGCTTTCCTTGATAGCCCTGACGCCGCTATCATAAAGCTGGCGCGCCCGCGCCTCGGTTCTGGCTTCGGCGGTTATTCTTATCTTCGGTTCCGTGCCTGAGACTCTTACCAGTAGCCAGCCATCAGCAAAAACGAGTTTCAGGCCATCAATATCAACTACGGACTGCGGCTGTAAAGCCATCAGTCTCTTTTTCAAATCAGCTATCGTTATTCCCTCATTGGGCCGGCTACCACGAAGAATCGGATACCGGGGTATATTATCAACCAGTGCTGACAGCGTTTGCTGGCTGGCCAAGGCGACTATCTGAGCCGCCGCATAAATGCCATCCGGACACAACGAGCTCTTGGGGAAGACCCAGCTTCCCGATGGCTCGCCACCGAAGTCACCGCTCTCCTTCAGTTGCTCCGAGACATAGGTATCCCCCACCTTCGTTCGAGTAACACGGAAGCCCATCTCCTCAATCACCATTGAGGCGTCAATGGTAGTGACCACCTCTTTTGCCTTCATCTGCTGGGCAAAAAGCACCAGTAGTCTGTCCCCGGGGATGAAGCGTCCCCGGTCATCCACAGCCATCATTCGGTCAGCATCGCCATCGTGGGCCAGGCCAATGCCACCCATTTCTTTGACTGCTCGTATTAAGTCGCCCAGATTTTCCTCGGTTGGCTCAATGGCATGAGGAAAGAAGCCGCTGGGGTGGCAATTCAATGCCACCACTTCACAACCCAGCCTCTCTAATAAATAAGGAGTAATGACCGAAGCCGCCCCACAGCCACAGTCCAAGACTACCTTGAGCTTTAACTTGCCCGGGAAACTCTTCACTATGTGCTCAATATGCTGGTCAATGGCGCCATTGTGATTAGCGCTACTCTTAAACTCGCCCCACGGGGCGGTTGGCAGGGAGTCGCTAAGAATCATCTCTTCTATCTGCCTCTGCTGTCGCGAGCCAAAACTGGAACCATCCGGGTTGAAAAGCTTGATACCGTTGTATTCCGGTGGATTATGTGAAGCGGTGACCATTGCCCCCGCCTGAAAATCTCTGGTGGCGAGGGCCAGCGTTGGTGTGGGCAGGGCGCCGGCATCGTAACACTCAGCCCCGGCCGACAGCAGTCCAGAGATTAAGGCATGTTTTACGGCACTGCTGGAAGTCCGGGTATCCGCGCCCACAACCACACTCTTGTAGACCTGCCCCACGGCCAGGCCCGTTTTCAGGGCAATCTCCAGCAGACTGCGGTCAGCGACCCTCCGTATGCCCGAGGTACCAAACAATCCCATGGTTGGGTTGATTTTAATCCCAGCGGCGTCCGGTGTCAATTTAACCCACCTTTGACGGGTCACCAGGCATCTATCCACAGGTGCAGGGAGCGGTATGGTTCTTTCACCCCCAGCTTGTAGAGCAAAAATTCTACCTTTTGCTTACTGCCCGGCTTGTCTAGTGTGAAACCCACTACCTGCTGCCACTTTTCCTCATGGTCGAGCCGGAGCGGGCCAATTTCGCTAACCAGATTGCCCTCCACCTCCACCTCCACCCGGTAGTTCGTCACTTCTTGTTCCCAATTGACAATGCCGATGATTACCTGGCCTTCCTCCCCGACTCTCAACCGACTGGGATAATCATCAGCTTTGCCGCTCAATCCCAGGATATAAAACTCGCTGAATGTTTCTGTGGTCTTCGGTACGGCGATGAAGTAACCCAGTGCAGTCAGAGCACCCAGAAAAGCGATGGCCAGGATAACGGTCAGTATAATGGTGAGAACCTTACCCCAACCCCTTCCCCGGCCCTTCGTGTCTTGCGCGGCTGGCTCCACCAGAAGCTCCTTTCGGTGTTTCAGCCACAAAGTATAGACCAAGTAGCCCGGAAAGACAACTGTCCAAAAAAATCTTTTCACTGGGCCGATAAAACTTGTCTACCCCTTTGACCGCCGGCAGGTTGAGTGATAAAATTACCAGTAAGGTATTATTAGTGGGTCACAGGGAGGACTAACCATGTCAGGACACTCTAAGTGGTCGTCAATCAAGCATCAGAAAGGGGTAGCTGACGCCAAACGCGGGCAGCTTTTCACCAAACTGACCCGGGAGATTATCATCGCCGTGCATGAGGGAGGCAGCAACCCCGAGGCTAACTACCGACTGCGTTTAGTCATCCAGAAGGCTCGTGATAGCAATATGCCCTACGATAACATCGATAGGGCTATTAAGAAAGGCAGCGGCGAAACTGGAGGCGGCGGCCTGGTCGAGATGACCCTGGAAGGGTACGCGCCTGGCGGGGCGGCGGTTCTGGTGCAAGCCCTGTCCGACAACCGCAACCGGACGGTTCAGGATGTCCGTAATATGTTCTCGCGGGCCGGCGGTAACCTCGGTGAAAGTGGCAGCGTCGCCTGGCTCTTTGAGCCGAGCGGCATAATTACTGTCAAGACCGATGGTTTGGATGCTGAGGACCTGGCCCTGCAGGCCATTGACGCTGGTGCCGAGGATGTTAAAGTAGAAAAGGGCTATGTTGAGATTTACACCAAGCCCGATAAGCTTGAAGCCGTGAGGAAAGCACTGGAGCAGAAAAAGATACCCATCGAGTCGTCGCAACTGTCCATGCTCTCCAAAACAATGATTACTCTTGACGGCAAGGCATCGCTGCAGACACTGAAGCTGCTGGATAAGCTGGAAGAATTAGATGAAGTCCAACATGTGACCACCAATGCTGACTTCCCCGAGGATATTCTGGAGAAGTATCAAGCGGGCGTCCTGGTATGAGGACTTTGGGTATTGACCCGGGCACCATAACAATGGGCTACGGGGTAATTGAGAGTACGGATGAGACGGTAACCGTGCTTGACTATGGTGCTTTGACAGTCCCAAAGCGCTCCCCCATCGGGGAGCGCTTGAGTTATCTCTATAAGGAGCTTCTCAAAATCATTACCCGCTATCAGCCCGAAGTCCTGGCTATTGAACAACCCTTTGTCAGCAAGAATGTCAAGTCGGCACTGGCCATTGGTCGGTCTCAAGCCATCGCCATCCTGGCCGCGGCCAATAAAAATATCCCGGCCTACGAATATACCCCGGCCCAGGTCAAGCAGAGGGTAGCTAACTACGGTGCCAGTTCCAAAGAGCAGATTCAAGAGATGGTGCGTCTTCAACTCGGGCTATCTCAAGTGCCCGAGCCGAACGATGCGGCGGATGCCCTGGCTGTTGCCCTGTGCCATCTCGCCGAGATTAAGGTCAGCCAACTGTTAGCCAGGCAAAGGTGAAAGAAAATGATTGCCAGTCTTCACGGCCGATTGGAATCCATTAGTGACGATGGGGCCATTATCAATGTCAACGGCATCGGCTTTCAGGTGTACATGCCGACTTCTACCTTGAGCACCCTCGGGTCTCGCGGCCAAGAGGTGCATATCTATACCCACCTTCACCTGAGAGAAGACAATGCCACTCTTTATGGTTTTGCCTCGCCGGAGGAGCTGGGACTGTTTGAAATACTGATCGGGGTCTCCGGGATTGGTCCCAAGCTGGCGCTGAGTATGCTTTCCGCCATGAGTGTCGAACAGCTAAGTATGGCCATCGCTACGGGCAATACCGACCTCCTGACCGCCGTGCCGGGAATCGGCAAAAAGATAGCCGCCCGCCTGGTCCTGGAGCTGAAGGACAAAATCGGCGCTGAATTGATAACTGCCCCCGCCGCCCAGCTTGCCCAGGAGAACGCCGATGTGCTGGCCGCGCTGACCTCACTGGGCTATTCCGTGGCCGAGGCCAGCCGCGCCGTAGCTAGTCTACCGTCTGCCCCCGACCTCACCCTTGAGGAGAAAATCAGGCTGGCACTGGGCTATTTCACCGGGAAGTAGGAGTTTCTTACTGTCTATCCAAAAACTGCGATTTTGCTGGAGTAACTAGAGATTTGGAGGGAATAGGGAATAATGAAGGTTGTCGCTATTGTCGGCAGTCCCCGACCCAAAGGGAACACGAATTATCTCGTTGACCAGGCACTTCAGGAAATCTCAAACCACGGGATTGAAACTGAGAAGATTATATTAAGCCAGTACCGGATAAACGGGTGCCTGGGGCACGAGAATTGCCGCTCTTTCAAGGTCTGCCAGCAGGACGATGATGGCCGCTGGATTGTAGAAAAGTTCAGTCAGGCCGATGGCATCATTCTGGCCACGCCGGTCTACTACTATAATATGACCGCCCAGATGAAGACCTTCATCGACCGCAACTATTTTCTCTATATGCATGGCATTCGGCTCAACGCCGTGTGCGCCGGACTGATTGTGGTCGCCGGCGGGTCCGCCATTGATATTACGGTTAGGGCCTTGAGGCGGTGTTTCCGCGTCAAGGGTGAAAACCCGGAAGAGCGGACAATCATTCTGACCGGCTACGCCAGCCGCCCGGGCGAAGTCAAAAACCAGCCCGCCCTGATTGAAGAAGCCCGCAATTTGGGGAGGAAGATGGCGGAGATAATAATGACTGCTCAGAAATGAAGGCGGCACCCATAACTTTTTGTTTATTTCTTCAACCCCATCCCCCTGACCCCCTTCCCCTGGGGAAGGGGGTATTTATTATAAAGGGGGCTTATGCCCCCTTAAACCCCCATCATCTAAGGGGCGTCTAAGAGTCCCGACTAGTCGGGACTCTTTTTTTTCCTCCCGATTTCATCGGGATTAAGGGGGTGAGGTGAGTGAGAATATCTCAAATTGGCACCAAGGTACTGGACCATAATTCTGGCTTGACAGGCCGGGTGGCGGAGGTTTAACATAGCCTCAGCAGTAAGTATCACAAGACACAAGAAAGGAGGAGGGTATGAGTAACGATATGACCATTAAAGAAGGGTGCCTGTATGGCGGCTGGCGCCAGCCAGTAAACATCTGGATAGGTGCCAAGGAATCTATCCACAATGACGAAACCGCCCGCCGGGTAGGCATGCGCGGCGGTACGATTCCAGGCACGATTCACCTCGACCTTTTCCCGCCACTATTAATCAAGGTCTTCGGCCAGCGCTGGTTTGAGCAGGGAACATTGAGCCTATATTACACCTTTGCCACTACCGACCGCGAGGATGTCCGCGCCGTACTTCGTCTGCCCCCGGAGGGAGCCAAAAAAGATGTTCAGGTTGAAGCCTGGGTGGAGATGCCGGATGGCCACACCGTAGCCAAGGGTACAGCCTCAGTAGGCAAACCGAATGAGCCGGCCTATTTGCAGACCGCTGACTTGGTCAACGCCAAGCCGGGAGAATTGCGTATTCTGGCGGGGCTGGGGGCAGGGCAGGCACTGCCAACCGAGGATGTTCTGGTAACGCAGGATAAAGTGGACTCTACGCTGGAGACAATCACCGATAATCTCGACTGGTACCGGGGTAAATCTCCGTGGGGTGGTTCCATTCTGCCGCCGTCTATGATGTACGGGGCAATGATGCTGACGCCCAGCATCCGCAAAAACCAGCGGCTTCAAGCGGTTGGTTTCTTTGGCGCCACGGAAGTACACAATATCAATGGACCTATCAAGGTCGGGGTACCGTATGTGGCCAGTGGACAACTCGCTTGCGTGGGTGCCAGCTCCAAGACCGAGTTTTTCTGGTACGATTCTCAACTCCGCGAGAAGGCCAGCGGGAAAGTGGTTGCCGAGATGCGCCAGATGACCCGCTTTATGAAAGCCGGCTCGCCGCTGTACCCGGAGAACCGGGCCTGACACCTGCCGCATATATGGCCTGGTGACTACTTCTGAGGTTCAATAATTACCTTGATGGAATCCTGGGCGGCGGCCACGAGCTGGAAGCCCAGGCCTATCTCAGCCAGGCCAAAACGATGAGTGACCATCCGGCGCACCGGGACAATGCCTGCCCGAATTAACTCCAGCGCCGTTTGATAATCCGCCGGGCTGCCGGCATAAGAAGTGGTGATGGTTATATCGTTGCGGAAGAAAAGCTCATTTATTGAGACTGGAATGGTAACGCCCGGGTCTGTTGGGGCGAAGAGAAGGATGGTGCCACCACGCTCAACCGACTTTAAGGCCTGCATAATGGCTGATGTCGCTCCGGTGCACACTATGACCAGGTCAGCCAGGCGGCCCTGATTAACCTGGCGCAATCTGGCGGGTAAATCTTCTACGGCCTGGAAAGTAGCCTCGGCCCCGAACTGCCGCGCCGCCTGCAATCGGTAGTCACTTATATCGCTGGCGATAACGCGGCCGGCTCCCTGGGCGCGGGCTAACTGCACATGGAGGAGGCCGGCAATACCACTACCGATGACGAGTACACTGTACCCCGGCTGCATGTGGGCTATCCTCTGTCCCCGCAGGACACAGGCTAACGGTTCAACAAAGGTGGCTTCCTCGTAAGAGACCTCATCGGGCAACAGGAAAACGCCGCGGTCAACATTGATGGCGGGCAGACGGATATATTCCGCAAAACCACCGGGGTCGAAGTTCGTCCGGCGCAGGGTCTCACAGGCAGTGTGGTGACCGCTCAGGCAGTAATGACAGGTGTTGCAGGGGACATGGTGAGCCGCGGTTACCCGGTCGCCCACTTTATAGCGCTCCACCCCTTCGCCTACAGCCACAATCTGCCCGCCAATCTCATGGCCCAGCACCAGGGGTGCCCGGTCCAGGCGATACCACTCCATGACATCACTACCACAGATGCCGCTGGCCTCCACTCGCACCAGCAGTTCACCGGGGCCAATTCTGGGGATAGGTCTTTCCTCTATCCGAATGTCCCGGTTGTTATACCACATGGCGACGCGCATTTTGTTCTTCACTACCGTCACCGCTTTCTCAGTACTTTCTCCTTTTCGCTGGCATACAGGTCTTGCGCCTCTTCTGGAGTTGCCTTCTTGTGGACAATGGCGCGTATCGCCTTAATCATGGCCACGGGGAAATCATTTTGCCAGATGTTTCGGCCCAGGTTCACACCGATGGCACCCTTTTGCATGCCATCGTAGACGAAATCAAATACCTCAAGCTCAGTATCAACCTGAGGCCCGCCGGCCATAACCACTGGCACCGGGCAGCCCTTGGTTACCTTTTCAAAGTTCTCGCACCAGTAGGTCTTTACCACCCGCGCCCCCAGCTCAGCGGCAATACGAGAGGCCAGAGCCAAAAAGCGGGCGTCCCTCTTGTCAAGCTCTTTACCCACCGCGGTCACCGCCATGACCGGAATGCCATACTTTTCACCCTCATCAACCAGCTTTGACAGGTTTAATAGCGACTCTTTCTCATAGTCAGTGCCAACAAATACGGAGATGCCAACGGCCGAAACATTAAGTCGGATAGCCTCCTCCATAGAGGTGGTAATACCTTCATTAGCCAGGTCTTTCCCGACCATACTGGTGCCACCAGATACCCGGAGAATAATTGGCTTGGTATTACCGGGGTCAACACAAGAGCGGAGCACACCGCGAGTAATGAAGAGAGCATCGGCATAAGGCAAAAGTGGTTCAATGGTTTTACCTGGCTCCTCCAATTTTCGGGTGGGACCCTGGAAGTATCCATGGTCTACGGGCAAGAACAGAGCATGCCCGTCTGACTGAATAAGCTGTGCCAAGCGGTTTGCCATTCCCCATTCCATGCTAATATCCCTCCTTTTAGCCTGGCTAGTATGTGTTGCCGAAACTTGATAGCTTCTTTTGCTAGTGCTAATTCCTTATTATACAACAAGAGAATCAATTTGTATCCGATTCGGAGAAAAACTCACACATGTGCTTGGAGCAGTTAGTGTGATACGGCACCACTTTACATCAATCAATCCAGGGGTTACAATAAAGTTGATTTCAGCGGGTGTAACTCAGCGGTAGAGTGCTTGCTTCCCAAGCAAGACGTCGTGGGTTCGAATCCCATCACCCGCTCCACTATCCACTTTTAGCCTCAAAATAGCCCTGCCCGTCCCGAATTTCCGGTCTAAAAGCATCGAATTTCGTAAAAATGAGTGCTTGCTTAGGCCAAAAAAGGAGGACGGGATTACATTGAATTTAGCACCCGAATTGATTACTTCTAAGCCCCGAGGGGATAGCCCAACCGAACTCAAAACGGTTAGCGAAGGCTACCGCCTCTGCGCCCGCACCGAGGGCAAGAGCCCCCATACCATTGCCTTGACCGTTGCCGCGCTGAACATGTTCAGGAGTTTCTCGAGATGAACCTATACCACCGATGTGATTGGTATCGGCGTCCCGCAAATCCGGCAGTTCATCGCCCATTTGCAGGAGCTAAAAGCCTGGCAGAAGCACCCCACGATTAAGCCCCGCTCCCGGGGGCTGGCCGGTCACAGCATCAGTACCTACCTGAGGGCGATCCGCGCCTTCTGGACCTGGCTGGAATCTGAAGAAATTGTTGTCACCAACCCCTTCCCGCGGGTCAAATTTCCCCGGCCGCCGCTGAAGGTTGTTCCCACCTTCGGCGAAGAACAGCTGCGCTCCCTGTTCGCTACCCTCGACCGGACCTCTATGCTGGGGATCAGGGACTGGGCTATGCTACTCCTATTCCTGGATACCGGTATCAGGGTCTCCGAACTGGTCAACATCGACCGTGATGCTGTCGACCTAGCCCAGGGAACCTTGAAGGTCTGCGGTAAAGGGAGCCCTGGTAAGAGTGGTACCCCTGGGCACCAAGGTGCAGCGGGCACTGTGGAAATATATCCACCAGTTCCGCCCCCAGCAGGCTCTAAACACCAACCGGCTGTTTCTTAACCGGAACGGGTTGCCCATTGGCAAGTCATACGTTGAACCGCTGGGCGCTCGTGAGGAGATATGCCCGGAAAACAGATATCAAGGGGTGCGCTGCTCGCCACACACCTTCCGACATACTTTTGCGTTAAACTACCTGAGAAACGGCGGAGACGTATTTTCGCTGCAGCGCATTTTGGGGCATTCCAGCCTGGACATGGTGCGGGATCTATGTTAATTTGGCGCAATCTGACGTCAGGGAAGCCCACCGCCGCTATTCACCAGCGGACCACATGTGCTTTACCCCTAAATGATGCGGGACGGCTCATTAGAAAGCTAACTTTTTACGGAATGGTATGTTGCGGGCTTGACCTCTACTGTTACAATATACTGGTGGAGAATACTAATATAAGGAGAAAACGGTGCCTGGTGGGAAAAACGGTATGTGCTTACTAGTGGTGGTGGCGCCGGAGATAGGGAACACGATCCGGCAGAGGAACGACTGACTAGCGAGGAAGACGACTTTGCCCAGGTCGGACACGAACAGTGTATCTACCGAGCTGCCGTAGTATTCCTGGAGACAGCGGTAGAGTCACCGCGCCGCATAGCGGAGACGCTCTTTGAGGACATCAAATTAACCGCACTGAAAAAATCTACCTGAAATCGCTGGTACGGTTCGT
>CAVSBN010000008.1:0-115535 GCA_963726225.1 uncultured Chloroflexia bacterium | reverse complement strand
GATTGTGCTATAATCTGGGCATAAAGTGCCATGCCAAAAACTCTAAACATCGCCCACCGGGGCTTTACCAAAAATTTCCCCGATAATACGCTTGAGGCCTTCCGGGCCGCCATTGAACTGGGCGCGGACGGCGTTGAGTTTGATGTCCACGAGACGGCGGATAACCACTTCATCATTTTCCACGACCCCAAGGTAGAGGGCCAGGAAATTGCCAAAATGACCCTCGCCGAGATTCAGTCGGTAAGGCTGGCGGGCAAATACCGAATCCCCACGCTGGAAGAAACCCTTGACCTCTGCCGGAACCGACTGAAAATGCTGGTGGAAATCAAGCAGGCACGCTCGCTTGACCGCCTGCTTTCGCTGCTGAGAACGAGAGCCGAGCTAAAGGATGTCATCATCGTCTCCTTTAACCGCGACCTAATCTTGAACCTCGCCACCCTCGCCCCCGAATTTCGCCGGGGCATCCTGACCTATCGCCCCGTCGAAGACCCGGCCGGAATAACCGCCGGTGCCAAAACCGACCTGCTCCTGATGCGGCTCCCTTTAACCACGCCGGAGCTCGTAGCTAAGATTCACGCCTCAAACCTCAGTGTTTTTCTCTGGGACTGCGCCGGCCTGAGAGCGGTCAAAGAGGCTTTAAAGCTGGGCGTGGATGGCATCATCTCGGACTCACCCGACCTAGTCCTTCAAGAGCAGACCGCCTGAAGACAAAAACCAGGCACCGACTTCTACCACAACTTGACGATAAAGCTGGTTTGTCATAAACTCAGAATGTTCTGTCCCGAAATAGGAGACTACAACGGAAATTCTCGGACTGAAACAAAGACTGGTGGCTATGCTCACGCAGGCCACCCTCGATGCCCAGAAAGCGGGTAAGTTGCCCGCGGTCACACTGCCTGAGGCTTATCTGGAGCGCCCGCAGAACCCGGAGCACGGCGACTATGCCTCAAGCTTCCCCCTCAAGCTGGCCCGGGCCACCGGCACCAAGCCGATGGCCATCGCCGAGTTGCTGGTCGGACTGATGCCGCCAGTGCCCGAGGTCGACAGCATCGTGGCGGCACCACCGGGATTCATCAACTTCAAGCTCAAGAGCCAGTGGCTCACCCGCCAGGTAACTTCCATCCTGACCGCCGGCGAAGCCTATGGCAATATTGATATCGGCCGGGGCAGCCGGGTGCAGGTAGAGTTCGTCAGCGTCAACCCCACCGGCCCCCTCCATGTGGGGCACGGGCGCGGGGCGATTCTGGGCAGCACTCTGGCCAGCGTCCTGGCGGCGGCGGGCTACAAAGTGGAGAAAGAGTACTACATTAATGACGCCGGCAGCCAGATGGACGCCTTTTACCGCTCGCTTTACGCCCGCTATCAGCAGTGCCTGGGCACCGAGACCGAGATGCCGGCCAATGGCTACCACGGCAGCTATATGATTGACCTGGCCAAGGAAATTATCGCCGAAAAGGGCGAAGGGTTCCTCACCCTGCCCGAATCTGAGGCCGTCTCAGCTCTGGGCAAGCTTGGTTTACATAAAATGATAGAGCAAATCAAGGCCGACCTTGAGCTGTTGGGGGTAACTTTTGATGTCTGGTTCAGCGAGCGCACCCTGTATGAAAAAGGCCAGTTCCAGACGGCGATGTCCCTCCTGCGCCAGGGCGGCTATATGGCCGAAAAGGAAAACGCTACCTGGTTCATGTCCACCGCCCTGGGTGAGGATAAAGACAATGTCGTCATCCGCAGTGATGGCTCGCCCACCTACTTCGGCGCTGACATCGCCTATCACTACAACAAGTTCATTGAGCGCAAGTTCGACCGCGTGATTGATATCTGGGGCGCCGACCATCAGGGCCATGTGCCGCGGATGAAAGCAGTGGTGGGCGCCCTGGGTATCAACCCGGACCGACTCAAAATAATACTCTCGCAGATGGTCACCCTGCGGCGGGGCCAGGAAATGGTACGGATTTCCAAGCGCACCGGCGATATTATCACCCTGCGCGAGGTGGTGGAGGAGGTGGGCGCCGATGCCTGCCGCTTCTTCTTCCTATCGCGCACGGCCGATAGCCAGATGGACTTCGACCTGGAGCTGGCTAAAAAGCAGTCGGCCGATAATCCGGTCTACTATGTCCAGTATGCCCACGCCCGCATTGCCAGCATCCTCCGACTGGCTAAAGAGAGAAGAATTGATTACAGCGATGGCGATGTCTCCCGGCTGACCAGCGAGCCGGAGTTAACCCTGATACGCCAGCTTCTGCTCCTGCCGGAGCTGGTGGAGACGGCGGCCCAGACCCTGGAGCCGCACCATCTGACCTACTATGCCCAGGACCTGGCCACTGTGTTCCACAGCTTTTACCGGGACTGCCGCGTCATTTCCCAGGATGAAGCCCTGACCAAGGCCCGACTCAAGCTGGTGGCCGCCGCCAAGACTGTCCTGGCCAGGACGCTCCACCTGATGGGCATGACCGCCCCGGAGAAGATGTAAGTTTCGGCTGGTAGACTTTACAGCCCCTGCTCTTTGTAGCGTTTGGCTAGCTCGGCATAGGAGCCGCGCCCGCCTGCCAGACCCGCCCTTCTTTCCGGAGAAATTTGCCCCCGGATTTTAGCCGGCACACCGACGACGAAGGAATTGTCCGGTATTTCCATATCCTGGCTTACCAGACAGCCAGCGCCAATGATACAAAAGCGACCAATCTGGGCGCCATCCAGGATAGTGGCATTATTCCCGATGAGTGTATTACTGCCAATCCTGGTGCCATGTACCACCACGCTATGGCCGATGAGCACATTATCCCCGATTTCCATCGGCGTGCCGCAGTGGACAACGCAGCCGTCTTCGATCATCGTATTGTCGCCAATCTTGATTTTAGCGAAGTCGCCCCTCACTATGGCGCCGGGCCAGATGCCCGAGTTCTCACCAATCTCAACATCGCCAATGACATAGGCCGCTTCACTGACGAAGGTTGATTTGGCTATCCTGGGTGTTTTGCCCTCAAAGCTCCGAATCATATTGTCCCCCTGGCCTGTTTATAGGCTCAATTATAGACCCATCGGTCTGGTAGCCAAGCTGAGCTTGAACAAGGCAGACAACTATGACTAACATGGTCTTGATAGGCTATTATGAGTCCTTCTCGTAGATAGCCATCTCCCCCTTCTTAAAGCCTAAAGCTACTACGAAATTCTTGAGTCTTTCGTCATTCTCTCTGATGACGCTTCTCATTGTGGCGTTGTTGCGCTTACATTCGTCATGAAACGCTTTAACCAAGGAGTGGCCTATCCCTCTATGCTGGCAACCAGGACGGATGCCAATCATGTCTATCCAGCCGATCTGTTGACCCCGGGGGAGAGGGCCTACTGTATGTAGCCGGCTAAAGAGAGACTGGCTCCGTTCTTCTTTTTCTATACTCCCTACCAGAAAACCAACTATCTCACCCTCTAGTTCAGCAACAAAACTTAGCTTTGGCCGATATACTGCCCAATAAGCTTCAAAAGAAAAGGGCCAAGTAGGCACTCGCTCTTCGCCAAATAGCAAACGATCTATCTCATTTACTTTTGGCAGGTCGCCTGCAACCATTCTTCGAATCTTAACGTCTCCCTTATCCTGAGTCATGACTACCTCCTCACACTATGAATAATAGTTAATAATAGTTATTGTATAGCATCTATTTTGGTATAAGCAACCCCCCGTTAACGGCTGTTACAGTAATTGGCTTCACTACAGGTATTGAGGCTTAGCCTGGAGCAAGAGGGGGAGCTCTCCTTGTCGCCATGAGTGGTTTGTGTTACACTCTGCAATGGGAAGTCAAGCCAAAAATGCGCCTCAGTTAGAAGAAAATTCACGCTTTTTGCGTGAGAGAAGAATAAGAGAGGCAGGCAGAAAAATGGGCACGACGAGAGAGCTAATTGATGAATACCGGCGCAAGCGAGAGAAAGTCAAGGAGATGGGTGGGGCGGACGCTATTGACAAGCGCCACAAGGGTGGTCAATGGACAGCCCGGGAGAGAATTGAGTACCTCTTTGACCCCGGCACCTTTACCGAGATTGGGCTGTTCACTAAGCACCGCACCACCGCCTTTGGCATGGACAAAAGGGAAATACCCGCCGAAGGCATTATCACCGGCTTCGGCCAGGTGAATGGTCGCTATGTCTGCGCCATGGCTGAGGACTACATGGCCATGGCCGGGACTTTTGGCGAATATCACGGGCGGAAGCTGGCCTACCTGCTGGACTTCGCCAAGGAGAAGGGCTGGCCCTTCGTTGGCATGAACGACTCCGGTGGTGCCCGACTCCAGGAAGGGATGGACACGCTGGAAGCCTATGGCTGGACTTTCCACTCGCAAATCCTGGCTTCGGGCATCATTCCGCAGATAGCTCTGCTCATGGGGCCCTGCCTCGGCGGGCAGGCCTACCACCCGGTAATGCAGGACTTCCTGATTCAGTGCAAGGACACCGGCTTTATGGGTATTGCCGGGCCAGCCTTCGTCGAGACACAGCTCGGCGAGAAAATCACCCTGGAGGAACTCTCCGGCTTCAAGGCCCATGCCGTCAAATCAGGCTGTACCCATATCGTCGCCGATGATGATAAAGATGCCATTGATAAGTGCAAGGTGCTGCTCTCCTTCCTGCCCTCCAATAACCGGGAGAAGCCGCCTCGCCTGGAGACGAAAGACGACCCGGAGCGAGCCGCACCTGAACTGGACAGCATAATCCCCGACCGCCCCAGCCAGCCCCATGATATGAAGAAGATAATCAAGGCAGTCGTGGATGACGGCTTCTTCTTCGAAACCCTGGGACGGCACGCCCGGAGCGTCATCACCGGCTTTGCCCGATTTAATGGTCGGCCGGTGGGCATCTTTGCCAACCAGCCGATGCACGCCGGCGGCGTCATTGATATTGATGCCGCCGATAAAGGCGCCCGGTTTATCCGGTTCTGCGACCTCTTTAACATCCCGATGGTAACCTTTGGCGACTGCCCCGGCTACATGATTGGCTCGGAGCAGGACTGGAAGGGCATCCTGCGCCACGGCGCCAAACTGCTCTTCGCCTGGGCCGATGCCACCGTGCCCTTGATTTCCATCATGGTCAGGAAGTCCTACGCTGGCGCCCACTACGGCATGCTGGATAAGGCCATTGGCGCCGACTTCGTTTTTGCCTGGCCCACGGCGCGGGTGACCATTGTTGGCGCAGATACGGCGGCCAGTGTTATCTTTGCCCGCGAGATAAGAGAGTCGGCCAAGCCGGAAGAGATGAGAGCCAAGAGAATTCAGGAGTACAGTGAGCTTTACGAGAACCCATACCGCGGCGCTGAGCGGGGTTGTATTGATGACATCATCATGCCGAGCGAGACGAGAAAGATAATAAATCGAGCCCTGGACCTGCTGGACAACAAGTGGGACCGGGCCTACCAGGCCCGACCCTGGCGCAAGTACTCCAATATTAATCTGTGAGGTGAGACAAAAATAGAAATCATACCAGCCATTGACCTGAAAGAGGGCAAGTGTGTCCGCCTGTATCAGGGTGCCTACGACCAGGAGACCATTTTCTCCGACGACCCGCTGGATATGGCCTTAAAGTGGCAGTCGCAGGGTGCGTGCCGACTCCACATTGTTGACCTTGATGGCGCCGCCGCCGGTGAGGTGGTTAATCTGGAAATTATCAGACAGCTCGCCAGCGCTATGATGATACCGACCCAGCTTGGCGGGGGCATCCGCAGTCTGGAAACGATTCAGGAAGTGCTTAAGCTGGGCATCGACCGTATTATCCTGGGCACGGCGGCGGTGGAAGACCCCAAGCTGGTAGCGGAGGCCTGCCGCCGCTTTGGCAACGCCATTATTGTCAGCCTTGATGCCCGGGAGGGCTTCATTGCCATCCACGGCTGGCAACAGGAGACGGTATTGACCCCGATAGAATTTGCCAGGTCACTGATGGCACTGGGGGTGAAGCGTTTCATCTACACCGATATTAGTCGTGATGGCACGCTCACCGAGCCCAATTTCACCGCGATTCACGAGCTGGTAACCGAAACCCAGTTGCCAGTTATTGCGGCGGGGGGCATCTCATCCTTAAGCCACCTCAAGATACTGAAACAGCTTGGCGCCGAAGGCGCCATCATTGGCCAGGCGCTTTACAGCGGCGATATCAACCTGAAACAGGCTCAGGCCGCGGTGAGCTAGAACGGAGAGTTATAGAGAGGCGAAGCCTCTCGAGGTCAAGGGCGACAGGGGAGTCAAAGAGGGGCGTAGCCCCTCTTAATTAACTAATCTTCCCCCTTCCCCTTCAGAAGGGGAAGGGGGACAAAGGGGGATGGGGTTGATGGATAACTTGAAATTTAACGAAAAGGGGCTTATCCCGGCCATCATTCAGGATGCGGACACCGGCGAGGTGCTCATGCTGGGCTATATGGACGAGGAGGCGCTGCGCCGCACTCTCGCCGGCGACGAGGTCTGGTTTTACAGTCGGAGCCGCGAGGAGCTGTGGCATAAAGGCGAGACTTCGGGCAATCGCCTCAAGGTGCGCGCGGTCTGGATAGATTGTGACAGCGACACTATTCTGGTCAAGGCGCACCCCACCGGTCCCGTGTGCCACACCGGCAACCGGACCTGCTTCTTCCAGGAGCTAACCCGAGAGAAGGCTTAGCCCTCGGTTAGACTTCTGGCAGGCACGAAAAGACAGGCTGTCCGAAATTGTCATTCCCGACCTGATCGGGAATCCAGGTTTTTAAAAATGGATTGAATACTGGATTCCCGCTTTCGCGGGAATGACAGAATGATTTAGGAAGTGGTGTTTTTGGACAGCCTCTCTCCGTTATTAGCCCGACCAGACACAAACTATTGCGGAGCTGGCTGAGCCGTCGCCTCCATCTCATCAAGTTCCATCACCTTCTTTAGCGCCACTATGGCCACCTCAAGCTGACTATCGTCTGGTTCTCTTGTCGTCAGCGCCTGAAGCCACAGTCCCGGCGCCAGAACAATTCGGACAAAGCGATTACTGGCATGCCGGCCGCCGAAATAGATGACTTCGTAGCCCAGAGCGGCAATCACCGGAACGAGGATAATCCTTGACAGCACCATCAGCCAGGTGGAGTGTAGTCCAAACAGCGCAAAAACAATGATGGATATAATTACCACGGCAAAAAGAAAGCTGGTGCCGCAGCGCATGTGGGCTTTGCTGTAGTTCTTGATAGCCTCCGGTTCAAGGGGCACGCCGGCTTCATAGGCGTTGACCGCCTTGTGCTCGGCACCATGATAGGCAAAGACCCGCTTTATATCCGGCATCAGCGTCATCAGCTTAATATAAGCGATGAAGATAGCGACGCGAATCAGACCATCAACCAGATTGAAAAGTAGAGATGAGCTGATATGCAATAACTTGGTAAGTAACAGGGGGACAATGAAAAATAGAGCCACTGCCAGGCCCAGAGCCACAACCATCATAATCCAGACCAGGCCCCCGGAGAGCTTCTCCCCTTCCTCTTCCAGGGAGACATTGGCTGAGTAGAACAGGGACTTGATGCCCAGAACCAGAGATTCAATGAGGACAATGATACCCCGGACAAAAGGCGTCCGCCTCAGCCGACCCGCATAGAGAGTCGATAGTGGCTGGACATCAATGGCCAGCTCGCCGTGCGGCTTGGCGCACGGCCGTGACCATCGTTTTCCGGCCCCGCATCATCACCCCCTCCACCACCGCCTGTCCCCCGTAATAGAACCTTTCGGCCACAATCACCCCCGACAAACAAAAGGGAGCGGCTTCTGAACACCGCTCCTCTATCTCACTGCCTATCTCAGCCGGCTGAAAAGACGGCTCTGAATAAGTATCACTTCTTTTCAGCAGTCTTGGCGGCTTCTTTAGCCTGGTAACGCCGTCTAAAGCGCTCCACCCGCCCCGCCGTATCCATCAGCCTGCGCTCCCCAGTGAAGAACGGGTGGCATTTACTGCAGACCTCCACCTTGATTACCTTCCTCGTGGAGCCGGTAGTAAAGGTATTGCCACAAGCGCAGATTACCTGGGCATCGGGGAAATACTGGGGATGAATCTTTTCCTTCATACTGTTTAGTTAGCGTAAACGCTAACCTGCCTCCGGTCACTGCTGGCTGGTTCAAACTTAACCACGCCATCAATCAGGGCAAAGATGGTGTAATCCCGCCCCATACCCACATTGTTGCCCGGACGAATCTGCGTGCCGCGCTGTCGCACCAGAATCGCCCCCGCGCTCACGCTCTGGCCGGCATATCTCTTGACGCCGAGTCGCTTCCCCTGACTGTCCCGACCGTTGCGGGTGCGCCCGGCTCCCTTTTTATGCGCCACTTTCCTTCACCTCTTTCTTCTTGCGCCGCCGAACCTTCTTGACCGGCTCGCTGGTCATGCCCTCCGGCCCAACTATCTTGTCTATGACCAGCCGGCTATAAAGCTGGCGGTGCCCCGTCTTCTTGCGATACCGCACCTTGTTCTTATAGCGGAAGACGATAGTTTTGTCAGTCTTGCCGTCCCCCTGACAGGTCGCCAGCACTCTCGCCCCCTCAACAGCCGGTGTGCCGACCACGACCTTGCCGCCATCGGCCACCAGCAAGACCTTATCCAGTTCTACGGTCTCACCCTCGACCATGTCCAGGTGCTCGACATCAATGACCTGGCCGGTGGTTACCCGATACTGTTTACCGCCGGTTTCAACTATCGCGTAAATCTCTCTAACCTCCCGAAAGGAATATTCTATCAATTCGCACCACGAGTGTCAAGCGTTAGAATGGGGTTGTTAAACAATCTCATGCATGTGGGGTGGGCCCGGCATGGTCGGCCTGACTGTTACCGACCTAAGAAAAGTCAAAAAGGGTGGGGGAGTATTTCTGGGGATGGACTTGGTACCGCCCCGGCAATCCCCTTAAGATTGCGGATGCTTTTCAATCGGCCTAATTATTGGGGCGAGTTGCTTACTGATGCTGGCGGTGACCGTGGTTTTCGTTGACTTTTGGCGTCTCAGAGGCAAGATAGAAAAGCTCGTCCAGTTTATAATGGGGGAAGGCTTTGAGGGCGCCGACGATAAACTTCTGGTTGATATTGCGTTTGCCTCGCCGTACGCGATAAATCTGGCTGACTGAGATTCCCATAACCTGCGCTAGCTCGGACAGGTTTCTGTACTCTCCCGGGCAGAGTTCAAAAATCTTTGTCCCTACTCTCATGGCTCTGGCCTCCGTGATGACAATTGGCAATATTATAGCCACAATGACGCCTTTTGTCAAGAAAGGTTAAGATAAGTGAATTTAAATTGATTTATGCGTGGTTTTTTGATAAATTAGTCAACTAGGGGTATAGTGAGGTCGTTTGGTAACCTCGCTGGCATCCTTTTCTTTTTGTTAACCAGTGAGTAAGGAATCGACAGCAGTTCAGGTGGTAAGCATGGGTTTGGCTGAAGCCGGCCTTGAGGACTCCTTCCGCCCTCTCGCCGAGTCCAGAGTCCGGTCATTATTGAGCGAGGTGGAAAGAATTCTCGCCAAGCAAGGTACTGAAGCCTATGTTGTTGGCGGATGGGTGCGCGATGCTCTGCTGGGGCGCGATACGGCCGATATTGACATTGCCCTGGCCGGGGACGCTTTGGCCATCGCCCCCAAAGTGGCTTCAGCGCTCGGTGGCAAGTCTGTCCTCTTAGATGAGGTGAACCGGGTGGCCCGGGTGGTGCTACTGGAACAGGAGGAGCCATCCCCTAAGGTTCAGTGGCATCTCGATTTCTCCTCCTTTGCCGGGACCATCGAGCCAGACCTGGCCCGGCGTGATTTCACTATCGATGCCATGGCGGTTAACCTCCGCCAGTTAGTCAGGGGTCTGCCTGCGGTTCAAGTCATTGACCCTTTTCACGGTCGTGACGACCTTCGCCAAAGGGTGATTCGGGTAGTGGCTGAGACGGTCTTTACGGCCGACCCGGTTCGTCTGCTCCGGGCCGTGCGATTGGCGGCGGAACTTGGCTTTACCGTGGACAGGGACACTGAAGCCCTGATTCAGCGGGACGCCCACCTTATCGCCAGGGTCGCTGGCGAGCGAGTACGGGAGGAATTGCTCCGGCTTCTCTCTGTTCCTGGTTCCGGCCGATTTTTACCCTATCTTGATAAACTTGGGCTATTAACCGCCATCTTTCCCGAACTGGCACTGACCAAAGGGGTAGTCCAGCCCAGAGAGCACGCCTGGGATGTTTTTGAACACTCGCTTAAGACGGTGGTGGCTATTGATTTCCTGCTTCACGAGGGAGCCTGGGAATATGCCGATGCAAAGGTTCTGGCTTTAGTCCCGTGGTCGGCGGCCCTGGCGCAACACTTTGACCAGGAAGTCAGCAGTGGCAGCACCAGAAAGGCCCTGCTCAGGCTGGGCGGTCTGCTCCATGACATGGCCAAGCCGCAGACCAAAACCATTGAGGCCGGAGGACGGATACGCTTCCTGGGCCATGCCCAGGAGGGGGCGGCCATGGCGGCCAACATCCTCGAGAGGCTCAGGTTCAGCGGCAAGGAAATAAGACTCGTGGAACTGCTAATCAGACATCACCTTCGCCCGGGTCAGATGAGCCAGGAGGGACTACCCACCCGCCGGGCGATTTACCGCTACTTCCGGGACACCGGCGAGGCGGGGATTGATATACTATTCCTGAGCCTGGCTGACCATCTGGCCACGCGGGGGCCCGACCTTGACCTTGCTCACTGGCAGGAACACACCGGGGTAGTGAGGTATGTCCTGGAACAGCATTTGCCGGAAGAGCCTCGCCCCGCCAAGCTGGTTGACGGCCATGATATAATGAATATCTTCGGTATCAGTCCGGGGCCACAGGTGGGTAAACTCCTCGAGGCAGTGCGTGAAGCCCAGGCCGCGGGCGAGGTAACCACCAGAGAAGCAGCGCTAGACTTGATTAAACAGTTACTGGAGAAGCAAAATTAGTATTTAAGACAAGGAAGATTAAGTGTTAAACTTCCGGCGATAGGATAGGCAAAATGCGCAGAAATACATGGATTTTCTGGTTAGTCCTGGTCGTTTTAGTCCTGGCTTTGTTGGTGGATTTCCCGATGGAAAGAGGGGCGCTGGGCCACCGGGGAATACGGCTGGGGTTGGACTTGCAGGGTGGCACGCGTATCGTCTATACAGGCTGACCTGTCGTCGGAATCCAGCCAGGTGACGGCGAGCAAGCGCTATAGATGGAGCGATTGCCGTTCTGGAAAACCGAATAAACCCTCTGGGGGTAGCTGAGTCATCTGTTCGCAAGCTGGGCAGTGACGAGAATTCTGGTTGAAGTGCCGGGGAAAAGCCTCACCGATAAAGAAAAGGAGAGTCTCTCCCGCGTGGTACTACTCGAATTTGGCGAACTGGTCACGGATAATGAAACGGCCAAGTGGGAGGACGAGCTGGGTAAGTGGAAACCAGCCACCGGCGGTAGTTGACGGCCAGGAAAGGAACTGACCAGCCAGTACTTTAAGGAGAATACCTATGTGACCCGGGACAATCTGGGTAAGATACTGCTGATATTTGAATGGGATAAAGAAGGAAGCCAGTTATCCGAAGCAGATTACCAGCCGGCTTATCGATAAGCCGCTGGGTATCTTTGAAGGTGACGAGCCTTTGCTGGGCGAGGATGGCCACCCTATTGCGCCTACTGTGCAGGTCGTGATTACGGATAGGGGGGAGATTGACGGGCTTGAGCTTGAATGAGGCTACCCGGTTATCCAAGCAGTTGAATGCCGGGCGGTTGCCGGTGCCTCTGACAAAGAACCGGTGATGAAAAGAATGTTGAGCCATGGCTGGGGGAGGATTTTGTGACGAAGAGTGTCAAGGCGGGGATAATTGGTATTCTGGTGACCATGCTTTTCATGATTATCTACTATCGCCTATCAGGGTTTATGGCCAGCCTGGCTTTAGTCTATTATGCCGTTCTGACCCTAGCCATCTTCAAGTTGCTTGGGGTTACCCTGACGCTAGCTGGCATTGGCGGTTTTGTCCTATCGGTGGGTATGGCGATAGATGCCAATGTGCTTATCTTTGAGCGCATGAAGGAAGAGATGTGGGGCGGGCGGACGTCTGGGAGCAGCTATTGAGGCTGGTTTTAACCGTGCCTGGCCAGCGATATGGGACAGTAATATCACCACGATACTGGCTGGGGTTATTCTCTTACTGGTTAGGCAGCAGCAATATTGTCGCCAGCGATATGGCCAAGGGTTTTGCCGTAACGCTCATTATCGGCGTGGCGGTAAGCATGTTTACGGCGATAACGGTTACCCGTACTTTTCTCCGCCCCTTCGTGGGCACTGGCTTAGCCCAGCAGACATCGCTATTTGCTCCATATCAGAGGAAGGAAAAATGTTTGATATTATTGGCAAAAGGTTCTGGTATTTTCTGATTTCGGGATAGTTATCCTGGCTGGTATTATTGCCCTTTTTGTCTTTGGCCTTAAACCCGGGATTGAGTTCAAGAGTGGCTCCGAGCTTACGATTAGTTTTGAGCAGCCAGTTGATAAGCAGCAAGTGACACAGGCATTAGCTGATTTGGGGTACGGCAGCGGCAGTGCTATTGTTCAGACAGGCTGGCACCGACTTTATACTCGACTTGCCGGAGCTTAACGATGCCGCTAAGGCAGCCCTGCGAACTGGTTTAGCTGACAAATTGGGCAGTTTCAGGACGGAGGCTTTCAACTGGTATCGGCAAAGGCTGCGGCTGATACGACACGCAATGCTATCATTGCCGTAATTATCTCGGCCATTGGTATGCTGCTCTATATTAGCTGGGCGTTCCACCGCATGCCCAACCCCTTCCGCTGGGGTACCTGTGCCATAGCCTCGCTAGTCCATGATGTGCTGGTGGTGGTGGGGGTTTTTGCTATCCTCGGTGGCATATTTGGCTGGCAAGTTGATTTGATGTTCATCGCCGGCGTTTTGACAGTTATTGGCTATAGTGTCAATGACACCATTGTTATCTTTGATAGGATACGTGAGAATGTGAGGAATTATGGCGACGCCGATTTTGAAGGGGTGGTTAATTATAGCCTGGTGGAGACTATGTCTCGTACCCTCATTACCGGAATCGGTACATTGTTTGTACTTATTGCGCTTTTGCTCGTGATTGGTGCACCTATTCAGAACCTCGTGGTTGTGCTTCTAGTTGGGATTGTTACCGGAACCTATAGTTCAATTGGCACCGCCGCGTCCCTGCTGGTAGTCTGGAAGAAGAAGGAGTGGGGGCGGTTTATCGGGCGGCGCCCCGCCGCCGTTGCTGTTAAGGGGAAGTAACCGTGAACATTTCTACGCCGTCCGGCGCGGCCAGGTTAGCGCTGTTCACAGTTATCGGCCTGTTCATTCTCAAGGTGGTGGTGGGGCTAATCACCCACAGTATCAGCATCTGGGCCCAGGCCGTCGATAGTTCACTGGATATCTTTGCCGTGGTGATTACCTTCCTGACGGTGGGCTTTTCCGCCAAACCGGCCGATAAGGAACACCCCTTTGGCCACGGCAAGGCGGAGGACATCGCCGCGGGTATCCAGGCCATCTTTCTCTTTGCGGCCGCTAGCTTAATCATTTACTATGCCATCCGGCGCATCGTGGAGCAGACGACCCCACAATACACCGAGGCCGGCATTGCCGTCATGCTGGTGTCAATGGTAGTCAGCATCCTGCTGTCCCGTCACCTCTTCCGGGTAGCGCGGGCCACCGGTTCAGTCGCTTTAGAGGGCAATGCCAATAACATCACCGGCGACATTTATTCCACGGCCGGAGTACTGGTAGGATTGACCATCGTCCGTCTCGGTCACCTATTCGGGGTTCACCTTGATGTTATTGACCCGATTCTGGCGATACTGGTGTCTATCCTTATCCTGCGGGCGACCTATCGGGTGGGACGGATGGCGCTGGAGGGGTTGATTGACTTCCGAATCCCCCAGGCTGATGAGGAAACGCTGATGGCCACTATCTTGGAGCACAGCGGCCAACTGGTGGGTGTGCATGAAGTGCGGACTCGCCGGTCAGGCAGTCACAAGTATATTGACCTGCATCTGGTTATGCCCAAGGGGGCCAGTGTGGAACAGGCGCACGAGATGTGCGACCACCTGGAACAGGACATTGTGAAGCGACTGCAAAACGCCAATGTCACCATCCATGTCGAGCCCTGCGATATAGAGTGTCAGCAGTGCGCTGTTACCGCCTGCAATGCGCGCACCGGAAAGCTGAAGGCTTAAACCACCAGCCGTACTCCCGAGACTATAAACCAGACGCCGAAACCAATCAGCACCAGACTGCAGGCAATGAAGACCCATTGCTGAAATCCCTTTCCCCAGAGTGCCCTCGTCTTGTAGATTAGGACTGAGACAAAGGAAAGCCACACCAGGTCGCACAGCCAGTGGACGACAATGAAGACAGGCAGCCCCAGGGCACCGAACTCGATGAATTTCATAATCAGCATACTGCCGATGGTGGCCCACCACAGAAGAAAGAAAGGGTTAAGGGCGCTCATCAGAATGCCGGCCACAAAGGCGCTGTAGGGCAAATCCTTACCCTTCTCTACCACAGCGGCTCGGGCACGAAACAGGCCGACACCCAGCCAGATAATCATCGCCCCGCCGAGCAGGCTGAGCACCACTTGGACGATATTGTTCTCAAAGAACCGGGCAAAGCCGAAGTAGATTAGCAGGATGAGCGGGACTTCAATCACGGCGTGTCCCAGGGCTATCTGCGCCCCAGCCCAGGGCGACTTGTAGCTTTTGGCCAGGGTCACGGCGAACATCGGCCCGGGCATCATGACGCCGGACAGGGAAATAACAATGACACTCAGTATAATTGGCCACATTTGAACTTTTCTAGTCAATCCTATCAGGCAGAGAGCCCGATGGTCAACACAGAATGAACTCAATCACGACCTGTGCTATAATCGGGTTACCGTAAATAGGTAGGGAGAATGGCTGAGACTGTTGACCTGGCTAGAGAGATTAAGAAGCAGTTGCCCGCCGAACTGGTCGAGTTCATGCAGAAGGCCGGCGAGGTGGCCGCCCGTCAGGGGCAGAGCCTTTACCTCGTCGGTGGGGTGGTACGCGACCTGTTTCTGAGGCGGACCAACCTTGACCTCGACCTGGTGGTGGACGGCGATGCCATTAAGCTGGCGCAACGCCTGGCTGGCATCATTCCAGCCAGGATTACCACCCATTCCCGTTTCAATACGGCTAAACTCCGCTGGGACAAGTGGAGCGTTGACCTGGCCACCGTTCGCTCGGAGACCTACGATAGACCGGGCGCTTTGCCCCGAGTGAAAACCGGCACCCTGGCCACCGACCTTTTCCGGCGCGACTTCACCATCAATGCCATGGCCATTGAGCTAACGGCCAGTCGTTACGGGCAACTGATTGACCTCTACGGCGGCCGGGATGACCTTGAGCACAGGCTTATCCGCATTCTACATGACAAGAGCTTTATTGATGATGCCACCCGTATCTGGCGTGCCCTGCGCTACGAGCAGCGGCTGGACTTTCAACTGGAAGCCAATACCCGGCGCCGACTTAAACGGGATGTACCGATGCTGGATACCATCAGCGGCGACCGTATCCGGCACGAGCTGGAGCTTGTTCTGAAAGAGGAACTCCCGGAAAAGGTCCTGCGCCGGGCGGAAGAGCTGGGGGTTCTGGCCAGACTGCACCCCTCGCTGAAAGGAAACGGCTGGCTGGCTAAGAAATTTGGGCAGGCACGAGGTTTATACTACCCCGAATCACCGCCGGTCGGGCTGTACCTCGCTCTCCTCGGCTACCGCCTGACCGAAGATGAGAGCGAAGAACTGATTGCCTACCTCCGGCCAGCTAAGCCACTGGCCCAAACAATAAGGGATACCCTTGACCTCAAAGCCGGACTGGAAGTGCTGGCTGACTCCAGACTGCCGCGAAGTAGCCTCTATTTCTTACTTGAAGGCTACTCACCTACTGCCATCACGGCTAATCAGCTTGCCACCGACTCAGCGGTAGCCCGCCGCCACCTCAAGCTATATCTGGGCAAGCTCCGCTACATCAAGCCGGCCCTCACCGGTGATGACCTCCTGAAAATGGGCATTCGCCCCGGCCCCCGGATGAAAGAAATCCTCCACCGCCTCCACACCGCCCGCCTGGACGGGAAGGTGAGGAGTAAACAGGGGGAGGTGGAGATGGTGAGGGGGCGGGTAAACCCGTAACCGTTTATGGATACACAAATCTGAGAGGCTAGCACTTGTTTTAATAATAATGGATTAGAGTAGAATTCTGAAAGGGAAACATATCAAGAGGAGGGTCATACAGCGATGGCTAAGACTGCTGCTGGCAAAAAGATCGTACCTGTTTCTCCTCATAAGAGAGCTAAACCTGGTGGAACCTATAGGAAAGTTCGGGTGTCAGGCCACCGAAGATCTACACCTAAGAGGTAGCTAGGTTGCCAAGGGTTCGTTGCTCCTGTGGTAACTTCATGAGTAATCCTATCCCCCTAACCCCCTTCCCCCGATGATCATCGGGGGAAGGGGGAACAAATTATATAAGAGAGGCTCTGCCTCTCTTTGACTCTTAGGGGTGTCTAAGAGTCCCGACTAGTCGGGACTCTTTCTATTCATCTCCCCCGATAATAATCGGGGGGGATTAAGGGGGTGGGTTAATAAACAATCTCCAAATGACGCTTGACAGGCAGGGCTTATGTGCGTAGACTATTGGAGAGCATAGCGAACAGCTTCATTCTAGGGGGATAAACAGTGAAACGCATACTTCTAGCAGTTTTGATTATTGCGCTCGGGACTACTACCGCCTGTTCTTCGGCTTTGTCTCACGGTGATAAGACCAGCGACAATGCCCATTCGTTCCTTATCCACAGCACACAGATAATTGACAAAATCGGTGAAGATATAGCTCCAGAAGACCAGGCTTACCTGGTCATCAAATACGAGATTGAAAACCTCCAGGCTCAGAACGATTCTACGCGGCGGTGGGCCGACCAAATCACATTAGAAGCCGGCGAAGAGAACTATGCCCCCACCTTCCTCGACTCCCTGGATAATCAGTTGTGGGAAACACAGTTGTTGGAGGGCGAAAAGAAGGCAGGGTACATGGCTTTCACGGTGCCGGATAAGACATTTGACTGCACTCTGACATTTACCTTCCCAACCTCTGAAACTGAGGCCGTCTATGAGCTTAAAGCTGTCGACAAAAGAATCGGCGTGAGCGTTGATTGGGTCCTTACCAGACTGGGACAAATAGAGAATACCAAGAGAATCCCGTTAATTGGCCGGCCTCTAGCTTTGGCTAACCCCATCAGGTACCAAGGGATAATACTGGTTCCCAAAGAAGATATATCCCAGTTATTGGAGCAAACTGAGGGTTTGCCTGAGATGCCAAAAAAGCGACCATAGAGGATTACTTGATAACACACGGGCACTGCCGCTTGGAATAGCAACCAAATACCGCCGTCTGCCTTGGCAAAAGTAATAATGGGAGGGTAAGTCTATGGCGTGGTATGCTTATCTAGCCTACTTCTTTGCCGGCGCCTTCCTGGCTAATGGCGTGCCCCACTTTGTGCAGGGCATATCCGGGAAAAAGTTCCCCACCCCCTTTGCCTCGCCACTGGGCGTGGGCGAGTCATCGCCCCTGGTCAATGTTGTCTGGGGGCTGGTCAGCTTCCTCATCGGCTATGTCCTTCTCTTCGGAGTGGGGGAGTTTGTCCTTGGGCTCAACCGTACTGCGGCAATGCCGGCCCTCGGCGCTCTCTGTGCTTCAATCGGACTGGCCGTGTATTTTGGTCGGGTGCGCCGCCAAGCTAATCCACCCGCTTGAATTTATCGCGGGCGGTACCGCAGATAGGGCATTTCTCGGGGGCGGCCCCGGCGACAGTATTGCCGCAGACCGGGCAGACAAAGTAAGGCTCGTTTTTCAGCGGCTGGCCGCCATTGACGGCCTTGAGCACCTCCTCAAAAAGCCGATGGTGGATTTGCTCTACCTCGTTGGCATACTCAAAAGAGGTGCTGCGCCCGCTGGTTGTCCTCTTCCTCCGCCGTGGCAATAAAGGGGGGATACATTCGGGTAAACTCGTAGTGCTCCCCCATGGAGGCGGCCATCAGGTTATCTTTAGTTGAGCCCACGCCATCCATGGCATTGAAGTGATTGCGGGCGTGCACTGTCTCGGCCTCAGCCGCCGCGCGGAAGAGTCGGGCTACCTGCGGATAGCCTTCCTTCTCTGCCCTGTCAGCGAAGAAAAGGTAGCGCCGGTTGGCCTGGCTTTCCCCGGCGAAGGCGGTCTGCAGATTTGCTTCGGTTTTGTACATTTCCGACCTCCTCAATTCACTTAGCTCTGTCCCAGAGCCGGTAATGTCTCAGCCAGATAAGGTTCCAGTCCCTGGCTCTTTAAGGCGAGAGCAAAGAGCCTCAGCCTGTGCTTTATCTTCCAGTAAAGTAAACAGGGCTGGGCCTGACCCGGCTAGATGGACATTAGTGGCCCCCATTTTCACCATGTGCCGCCGGGACACATCCAGCCCGGAGAAGTCGAGCCAAAGCCACATTCTCAAAGGTATTGAATAACAGCGAGGTGCTGAATTCTCTGCCCGCTCTGATTTCAGCCACCAATTTCTGCGTAATCTGACCATCAGTATAGTGACCGGGCTCAAGGCTTTCATAGAGTTGCCTGCGTCTTCCCGGGTTGCCGGGGTACGGGCGGTACGGCCACGACAACCCAACGGTGGGGTAGTGGCGGCAGGGGGGTTACAATTTCCCCCCGCCCCTCGACCAGAGCCGTGCCGCCATAGAGAAAGAAAGCCACATCTGAGCCTAACTGTCGGGCCAGAGGGACGAGCTGCTCCCGGGTTAAACCCAACCCCCAGAGTTGATTAAGCCCCCGCAAGGTCGCGGCGGCATCGCTACTGTCCCCACCCAGCCCGGCCAGCAGAGGGATGCGTTTTTTGACCGCAATGATTGCCCCTTTAACAGTGCCGCTATCCTTCTTGAGCCAATCGGTTGCTTTTGATACCAGGCTCTTTTCCGCCACCCATTCGGCTGAATCCGACTTAAACTCAATACTGTCCGCCGGTTCAAAAGAGAGGCTATCACACAGGCTTATCGTCTGGATAACACTGCGGATTTCGTGGTAGCCGTCTGCCCGCTTGCCCAGGACCTCCAGGGTCAGATTTATCTTGGCCGGTGCCGAAACGGTTATCATGTGATTTCCTTTGCTTGCGCACACACTCGATACAGTCGCGCCCATTCCTCAAGACTCAGCGTCTCGGCCCGTCGTCGGGAATCAATGCCAGCCTTTTCCAAAAGGGGCAAGACTTCGGCCTTGGGCCATCCCAGTCCGTGAGCCAGGGAATTGCCCAGTTGTTTCCGGGCGGCACTGAAACCCGCCCGCACCACGGTAAAAAAGCTCTCCGTATCTACCTCAACCACCGGTCGGGGATAAACAGTAATCCTTAATATGGCCGAATCCACCTCAGGGGCAGGATAGAAGGAACTCGCCCGCACATATTCGACTATTTTCGGTTCGCCGTAAAGCTGGACGCTGATACCCAGCAGACTCAGCCGGCCGGGCTGGGCAGTAATCTGCCGGGCCACCTCTTTCTGCACCATGACCACCATAGTCTGCGGCTTAAGTGAAGCCTCCAGAAAATGGCGCAGGACGGGAGAGGTAATGTAATAAGGGAGATTGGCCACCACCTTGTAGCTGTAAAGGATTGCCTTTTCTATCGGGAAAGTACTCCCGGAGCAAAGCCTGCGGGTCAACCTTGAGTATATCCTGGTTCACGATGGTTACATTGCTGAAGGAAGCCAGGGTCTCTTTCAGGAGACTCGCCAGATTATCATCCAGTTCGACCGCCACCACCCAGCCAGCCTGCCGGGCCAGCTCCCGGGTCAGCACGCCCAGACCCGGCCCAACTTCAATGACAATATCGCTTGAGCTGAGCTCGGCGGCGGACAGGATATACTTAAGGACGCCGCCATCGACCAGAAAGTGCTGACCCAGCCCTTTTCTCGCCCGCAGCCCCGCCTGACGCAATAACTGCCTGGTCTGGGTCAAAAGCGACTTGGCTCGCGGGCGCGGCTGAATAGATAAGTCCGGTGGCAAGCTATTTCGCACTCCCCTTCCCATCCGGTCCCCACAAATCTTCAATGTCCTTTTCGGCTTGCTTCTTGATTTCCGCCCCGCCAGTAGTCAGGAACTCCTTATAAGTTTCCGGAGTGTAGTCTCGCGTCCGCACGACCACCGGCATGGGCACGGCGTGACCAAAGATAAGTGCCTGCTGTCGGGATTCCAGTCGCGCTAATACTGATTTCAACTCGCTCTTGCCCGAAACGCCGGCCAGGACACTATCAATATCGCGCTCGTTGTCCAGCAGACAGGTTATTTTGGTGCCGAGCTGGGACATGACCTCTTCGTCAATTCCGCTGGGCCGCTGGTCAATGACCAGCAGGGTAACATTGTACTTGCGCATCTCGCGGGCAATGGTGCCGAAGATGGTCTGGTCGGCCACCCCGGGGTTAAGGAACTTGTGCGCTTCCTCGATGGTGATGACCAGGGGGTGGGGCGGGGCAATATCCTCAGCCATCGCCTTCTCCGTCCGCTCCCGGTATTGAGCGTAGATGCGCCGACTGAGCAGATTAGCCACCAGGATATAAGCCGTAATATCGGTAAACCGGCCAAACTCCAGCACGACATTGATGCCACGGTCAAGATATTCCAGGACACGTTTCACGGCATTGTCGGGAGTATGGGGAACGAGGAAAGGCAGGCGACGGATGGTGGCCAGCCCGCGCTGTAAGTTATGCAGGGTGCTCTCATGTATGTCCAAACCTTCGGGCAATTCCTCGGTATCTTTTATGTCCAAGGTGCTCTGTAACCAGTTCTTGCCAAATCTTCGGGATAACTGGAACACAGCTTCAACGGCAATATCGGTAAGATTCAATGTCTGGCGCAGTAGCGCCATGTCTTCCGGCTCGATTTCATCGTAGCCAATCCTGACCACGAAGTCGGTGCTGACTTTCCGCCGCCGGGCGTTTTCTTCATCCAGGGTAAAGACGGCCACCCTTTCCGGGAATAACTGCTTCAGAGCCTTGACCTTCCGGCCGGCCTCACTCCGGCTCTCCCAGCCGTACTCGCTGTGCATGTCAAAGACCAGGTTTACCGCCGCCGATTTCTGCAGCATACCAATAAGCAGGAGGCGCGTAAGAAAGGTCTTGCCCGTGCCGCTCTTGCCAAAGATGCCGTTGGAGCGTTTGACCAGCTCCTCCAGGTTGAGGCAGACCTTGGTTTCCATGTCCAGCGGTGTGCCGATGTAGAACTTTTTCTCATCCTCGCTGCCAAAAACCAGCTCGATGTCCCGCTGTGAGGCCTCGCAGACCGGGGAGAAATGGCTGGGGACGGTCTTGACCGGCTGGGGGCCCTCCAGCATTTCGGCCGCATCCCCGGCAATCGTCAGCAGTGGCAGAATATGGAGTGTCCCATAGGTGCTGGTGCCGGTTAAAACCTCGGCCATGAAGGGGTCGGAGACATCGGGCGGAGTCTGGGTAATCGTCTCGTCAATCACTCCCAGGCTGACATCGGTTATCATGCCAAAGAAGCGCCGCTTGTGCCCTTGAATGGTGACATAGCGCCCGACGGCCATATCTTCCACCGAGGCCGAGCTATCCAGCCTGACCTCCACCCCCTTGTTCAGGGAGCCGGTGACAACGATGCCCAACCTCTCCGTCATTCTCTTATTCTCCCCAGTATCGCCTTGAGTCGGTTAAAGTCACCGCCGAGCATTACCGCCAGCTCCTTCCCCGCCGCCAGCAGAAAGGCACGCTTATCATCATAGGCCTGGCTCATCTGCCGCAGCGAGGCGCCGGTCAGCTCCTCCACCGATACCGGCAGGCTGCTGCGGAGCAAGATGTTGAGGAAGGCCAGCGACTGGCTGAACTCCCTGACCTCTTCCATGGGGCACAGGTAAACAAAGCCATGGATTCGGGCGGGTGTGGGGGGTAGGTAGTGGTAGAGCTTATCGCCCTGCCGGTGCCCGACCACCAGCGTCGTGAATTCACTCCTGAGCAGTTTTAATAGCTGAGGGTTCGACTGGTAGATGGCGGCCTCGTCCTTCTCATCCTTGCCACGGGCGATGGGACGCCGCCCCGGCTCAATGCTGGCGGTGGTGGCGTTATAGACAATGCCATATAGCTCCACCGGCGTGTCGATGGTTTTTACCAGACTGCCCAGCGGCGGCAATTGGTATAGTTCGTAGCACTGAGCCACAAACTCGGTGGTGCTGGCCTCAATAACCTCAGCGATTCTCTGCATGGTGCCACTCGGAGTTTGTGACTACAGTCGTTCGTACCAGAGCTTGAAATCATCCATGGCGGGTGTGGCCACATTCACCAGGTCGATATTGTGCCCCTGCTTTTTCAGGGTACTGACCCGGAGAATGGAGAAGCCGATGACATTCTTATCGGCATCAATCTTCTCCATAATATAGGGAGAGCCCGTCTTGCGAAAAGTCCCTTCCCTATCCTTGAGGATGACTTCAATGACATCGCCCGCAGCATCATACCGTACCTTCATTTCTGCCCCCTCCTCTTTGGGTCATTGTGCCCTGGCGGCACTACCCCACCTATTTTACCATTGGCGCCGGATTTTATCTTGTTTTGAGATAACCCTATCCCCTTAATCCCCTTCCCCTTGACTGGTGCCACATCAGCCCTTTTCTTACACTTCCGGTGGCAATTCCTCTTCTTGCTGTTCCTCCTCGGCCGAGGCCTGCTCCTGCTTTTCTAATTGGTCCAGAAAATCATCTTCACCCCACTCATCAAAAGGTTCGCCCTCCTGTTCCTGCTCCAGTTCCAGGCCGCGGAAGAACCAGTAAAGGCTGTAAGTGGAGTCGTCCCTTTGCTCAATCTCCGCCCAGGTCAACGGGTTTTTCTCCTGGTATGTTTTAAGAAAGGCGCGGTCTTGCTTGGCTTTGACCACCGGTTCAATGGTCTTAAAAAACTCGCTTTCGTATTGCTTGGCCGCCGTCTCACCCAGTTCGCGGGCGACCAGCAGGAGTGCCAGGCCTCGAATTGCCTGGGGCGAATCCAGGATAGCAAATTCGTGGGTCTCTTTATAGGCGGTAAACTGCGCCCATTCCTCGCCCTTCTCCTTCGCCTCCGCCCCCGACCCATACCGTTTCAACCAGGTATTAGCCAGATACCAGTGCTCATCCTTGTCCGGGAATTGCTTACGGAGGTCAAAATAGGTCTCTTGTACTGCCTTGATTAGGTTTTCCGCTGACATTTTGGTCAAATTCTGCTTCCGCCATTCACCCGTCCTTTCCGAGTGCAGACGAACTCAAGAGCCTCTGCTCCCACGACAGTTACCCCTCCCTTAACTAAGGGGAAGGAGAAATTGGTTATAAGAGAACCCGAAAACAGTTGGCTAATCAGGGTGACTCTATTTCTTCTTTTCCTCTTGCTTCTTTCCTTTCTCCAGCTTCTCCTTCTTCTGCTTCTTCACATTGTGTCTGCCTTTGCTTCCCATTGCTTGCCTCCTATTTGAGCCTATCTACTTCTTTTTGTTTATTGTTATTTGGAGTTGCCCGATAGTCATTCATAGGGGTTAGTAGCCTATCGGCTGGCATTCAATTGCTGGGATAACCGGTGTAGCCTCATTCAAGCTAAGGCCCTCAATCTGCCCTTTATCCGTAATCACACCCTGAACAATAGGCGCGATAGGCCGTCCGTCCTCCCCGAGCAAGGCTTCGTCTCCTTCAAATATGCACAGTGGCTTGTCAATTAGCCGACTGGTAATTGCCTCCGATAGCTGGCTGCCTACCTTATCCCATTCAAACATCAGCAGTACCTGACCCAGATTGCCCCGGGTCACATAGGTATTCTCCTTGAAGTATTGGCTGGTTAGTGCCTTCTCCACACCATCAATCACGGCTACGGCTGGCTTCCATCTCCCCAGCTCATTTTCCCACTTAGCTGTCTCGTTCTCGCTGGCTAATTCCCCAAATTCCAGTATGGTCGCAGATGAGGCTACCGTCTCTTTGGGTGAACGAGGTTGGCGCCACACAGGCTCCCAGCAAAAGAACCCCGGTAACTAAAATTAATAATATTCGTTTCATTTCTCCTCCTCCCATGAAGCAGGAGTCCAAGCGGGCGTTAGCCCTCTTTTTATTTTACTCCCCCTCTCCCCGATATATCGGGGGGGATTAAGGGGGTGAGGTCATAAAATCATGATATTTACCTTATGTCCACGCCCAAATAGTATGGCCAGATGACGATACCAAGCAGGATTTTCCACCATACCAGATTAACGTAGCCGATAGTAAACAGCCAGCCGATAAACCAGATAACACCGCCAGCTGCACCGGCTGATGCGCCTCCGCCCTTGGATTTCTTTTCCTCTGCCATGTTGGCCTCCTTTATTTTTAATATCCTTCCCCAACTCGGGGGGTTCCCAAGAATAATCTTCCACCATACCAGATTAACATAGCCGATAGTAAACAGCCAGCCGATAAACCAGATAACACCGCCGGCCGCACCGGCTGATGCGCCTCCACCCTTGAATTTTCTTTCCTCTGTCATTTTAGCCTCCTTTTTCTTAATATCCTTCCCCAAATCGGGAGTCCAAGAGGGCCTCCGCCCTCTTTTATTTTAACCCTCCCCCTCTCCCCGATATATCGGGGGGATAAAGGGGGTGAGGTCAAAAGCCGTGCCAGGTGGTTACTTTATCCAGTGGGTCCCGGTCGGAACGGAATTTATTCGACCGGGTCATCCCAGTCCGGGTAGCCGATGGCTATTCCCAGCACAATAAGCTTGGACTCCGGGATAGCCAGTGCCTCTCTCAATACCTCGGGATAGAGGACAGCCTGTATTTCAGGAATAGTTCCCAGTCCGTATTTAGTGGCCAGAAGCATGATATTTTCCGCCACCAGGCCGCAGTCAAATACCGGCCAGACATTCAACGCTTCCCCCTGAAAATAGAAGGCGCGGTCAATGAGAATGTAAATAACACAGGGGGCGCCAAACAATCTCAAGCCCTGCCTTCCCCACTGTCTTCTGGCCTCCCGGTCCTCCCGCGCTATCCCTTTCGCTTCAAAAAGCTTGATGCCGACGGCGCGCCGGCGGGTATCATAGGGTTCGGGAAATCCACGGGGGGTGGCCAGGTCGGGGTGGACTGGCTCCGCGGCCTTACTGATATAGGCCTGCTTTATTTCCTCCAGTTTCTTGCCACTCACAATGACAAACTCCCACGGCTGGGTATTGCCCCATGACGGAGCGCGCAGGGCAAGCTCCAATAACTCCCTTAGAGTATCTTGGGAGACCGGGTCCGGTTTAAAAGCGCGAACGCTCTTCCGACGGCGAATAGCCTCAGCGATATCCATCCTTCAATTCTCTCCTTATTTGTTCAGACCCACCTTGTTCTCTTGCTCCGGCTTTTGCCGGAGGTGGGGGTGGGGAGGTGTTCTTCCACTAAATTGGCCTCCACCAGTTGCCAGAAGTTTTCCCGGTCGGCGGTGGTAACGACTGCCTGCTCGTGGGCTTCGGATAAAGCCACGGGATAGCCCTGCCCGCGCTGGCACTGGTCTAAGACCAGGCAGTGCGTCAAACCGACCAACTCTTTATTCCTGGCCACCCACTGCGGGATTTCCACCCTCGCTATCTCATCATCCACCCTGAGATAAAAGAAGTAAACCGTGTGCTCCCGGTAGCGCTTCTCCACCACGGATGATTGACTGATAAAGAGCGCCGACCTTTCCCCCGGCTCCAGCAAGCTGGCAAAAAGCTCGCGGTCTTGCAGGCCGGCCACCGCATCGCAGGCCCGTTTTTCCCCCATCATACAGTAGCGGTCGCAGTCTGCCGGGTCGTGAGGGCAAATCGCCACGCGCAGGGCATTGACGACATCGGTGGCGCGCGGCCGGCTGATGTAGCTGGCCAGGGCCAATTTTTTATCCCGGTTCAACTCTCTCATCCGGTCGAAATGGGTTAGAAGACCCCTGTCCACCAGCGCCTCGCTGACAAATTCCGGGTAAGCCTCCAGCCCCCAGAGAATGAGCGAGCCGTCAAGCAAAGCCAGCGCCGAACTGCCCGGCGGCAATTCCGCCGCCATTTCCGCCAGGTGGCGGCATTCCTCCACGCTCCGTTTGGCACCCAGCAGGGCACCTTCTACTGGTTGCTCGCGCCCCTTGCCCTCAGAGGGCGCGATGACCAGGTCTTTTTCTTCGGCATAGAGACTGGGCAAGCTATCTAGGACAGCCTCCGGCTCAGCCCCATAATGGAGAACAACCCGACCAATATTTATCAAGTAGCACCGGGCTGAGCGGTGGCGGTCGACATCAATATGCGAGCCATCGGTGGCCATCACCGTAAACTCGGCGGGGAGAGGTAGGGCCGGGTAGTGCTGGTCGAGCCCCTCCACCAGCCCGGCCACCAGCCAGGTCGTCCGGCTGGCGATTATCTTTCTCTTGAGATGCTCCAAGTCTTCAGTCTGGTGATGCAGAGTATCCAGCGCATAGTCAAGACGCGCCTGCCTTTCAGCCAAGCCGGCCTTGAGCCGGGTGACCATCTCCCCGACCTGCGCCGCCACCTTGGTTAAATCTAAAGACACCCTCCCACCCCCGAATCGTTGATTTTAAGGTGAGTCCTTAAGGCAAAGTATAATCCATAGCAGATAGCTAACTCAAGACGGATGGGTTAATAATAAAGAATCTCCTTTGCCATTTGTTGACTACTTCCTTATAATGGTAGCGATGAAAGTGGTCTCAATTGTCGGGATGGCCGGCGCCGGCAAGTCGGAGGTCGCCCGCGTTTTTCAAGACCAGGGCTTTACCCGCATCAGGTTCGGCGATGTGACCGACGAGGAAATAAAGAAGCGAGGCCTGGAGCTAACCGAGAAGAACGAGCGCTACATCCGGGAGCTTCTCCGCCAGGAATACGGCATGGCGGCCTATGCCAAGTTGAACCTGCTCAGCATTGACTTGGCGCTGAAACGCGGCGATGTGGTGATTGACGGGCTTTACTCCTGGGAGGAATACACTTTTCTGAAGAACCATTACCGGGACGATTTTTGTGTGGTGGCGGTCTGGGCTTCGCCCAGAACCAGGTATGCCCGGCTGACTCGCCGGGTCAACCGGCGCCTTACTCTGGAAGAAGCGGCCAGCCGGGACAAGGCGGAACTGGAGAACATTAACAAGGGTGGCCCGATTGCCATGGCCGACTTCACCATTATCAACGAGTCTTCTTTGAAAGATTTGCAGAAAGAAACGGAAAGGATTATCGCCAGGTTAAGAAATGAGAAGAGATTGACCAGACCGGATATTGACGACGTATTTTCTGAAAATAGCCTCGGTGGTCGGCGAGCGCTCCACCTGCCGCCGGCATCATATTGGGGCGTGGCCGTGAAGGATAAGCACATCCTGACCACGGGCTATAACGGGGCGGCCGTCTGGGCTCAAGGACTGCCTTGAGCTGGGCTGTCTCCGCGATGAGATGAACATACCCTCGGGGGAAAGGCACGAAATCTGCCGGGGCATTCACGCCGAGCAGAATGTCATCATCCAGGCTGCCCTTCATGGCTCAGCCTTGAGGGGAGCACCATCTACTGCACTCATACCCCCTGTGTCCTCTGTGCCAAGATGCTGGTCAACGCCAGGATAAAGCGCTTTGTCAGCTTCGGCAAATATAACGATGAGACATTTGTCAGCCTGTTTAAGGAAGCAGGCATTGAATTTGAAGCCAAAAAGAGACCTCCCTCCAGCATCAAATATCTGGACTAAATAAATGCGCCTTGTCATTGCGAGAGCACGATTTATGGGCACGTGGCAATCTCCGCCTTTCACCTATAAGATTGCTTCGCTTCGCTCGCAATGACAGAACAACCAAACGCAAACAGAACCATCAGATTTGAAACTTGACAATAGTGCTAAAATTGTGGAAGGGAGTATCTGAGTTAGCACTATGTCAGTTTTGCCACCAATGCCCCACGCTAAGGTGATTATCAACCCGGTGGCCGGGGCGTCTTCCACGCGACGGAAATGGCCGCGAATCAGTCGCCTGCTGAAACACATCGGTCTTTCCTTCGACTACGAGTATACTGAAGGTGTTGGGCATGCCATAGAGCTGGCCCGGGCAGCGGCTACTGATGGCTATCGCTACCTGGTGGCGGTGGGTGGCGATGGCACAGTAAACGAGGTGGCCAATGGCATACTTCATTCCGCCGATGCCAGTAGCATGGCTCTCGGGGTAATCAGCACCGGTACGGGGAGTGATTTTGCCCGCTCGATAGGCCTGCCGCGGCATTATCTTAATGCCTGTTCGTCCCTGATTCATGGGCAAAAGTTGCTGATTGATGTTGGCATTGTTGAGTACCGGAATAAAGGACAAATCCAGAGGCGTTATTTTGTTAATGCGGCGGGGGTCGGTTTTGATGCCGCGGTAGTGCAGGCTACAGAGCGCCTGCCCAAATTCTTTGGCGGCACGGTGCCCTATGTCTTTGGCCTGCTGCGCACCCTCATCGGCTACCGCAACAAATCCGTGGTCGTGCGCGTCGGTGACAAAGTTGAGAAGACCCGTGTCGTCACGGTGGCGGTGGCCAATGGCAGCTACTTTGGCGGCGGGATGCATGTCGCTCCGGACGCCAGCCTGAATGATTGCCTGTTTGATGTCATGATTGTCAGAGACATGGGCAAGTTTGAGCTACTGCGGGCGTTCCCGAGGGTGTATAAGGGCACCCATGTGACTCACCCCAAGGTTGTCATGGGCAAGGCCGCCGAGGTTACGGTGGAATCGCCCGACGGGATTCTGGTGCACGCCGATGGCGAACTGCTGGGCGAAGGCCCGGTCTCCTTCCGCCTCATCCCCGCCGCTCTCAGTGTTATGGTCTAAGCACGCTCCTTATCTGTATTCTCCCCTTGATATACTCCGCGATAGCCTTCGGTTGCGCCGGTGAGATAGAAGAAGATAAGTTGCGCCACTCTGGCATTTTTCTGCAGGCGAAACCCTTGCGGATGGTGTACCACCATTAGAGATTGAGAGCGCCCGGAGTAGCCGGCGTCCCACACGGCAGTTTCAATAGTGACGCCACAGCGGAGCAGGCTTGACCGGGGTCGGGCCAATGCCATAACATTAGTCGGCAGGTGAACAACCTCATTGTAGGTGATGATATAAGCGCCGGGCATAAGGTCGATGAAACCCAGCCCGTCGAACACCAGCGGGGACAGGCCAGACACCGCCCTTTCGCTGTTGCTGGTGGCGATTCGACCCGGCGTCTGAAGCAGGGCGATGTCACGGAGGGTAAGGTCAATGCCGTTGGGCTGTAACTGGGCCTCAAGGTCAACACAGCCTTCTATTAGAGGTGGCTTTTGTTGTAATAGTCTCTGGATGTCTGGTTTGGATAGAACCGCCGTCATCGGTACCAGTATAACATTTCTTAGTGCGGAGAGATAAACAATTAACATGGGTGTCCAAGAGGGGGTGAGGTTGAAAAAAATACCCTACAAGCTTCTGGTCGTGGACATAGACGGCACGCTGTTAGACAAGAATGGAGCTCTCTCGGCGTGAGGATAGAGAGGCGCTGGCTAAGGTCAGCCACTCCGGTATCCGGGTCTCTCTATCCACCGGCAGAGCCAGTCAGGCCTGCCGAAAACTCATTGACCAGTTGTCGCTGGACGGCTATCACATGTTCTCCGATGGTGCGATAGTCAGCGACCCCATCACAGGCGATGAGGTCTACGCTCAGCCAATCAGCACCAATCTGGTCCGGCAGATTGTGGAGTTCATCCATCGGAACGAGATGAACCTCGACCTCTTTTCATCCTCCCGCTACTTCGTCGAGCGAGAGAGCTGGGCCAGTGATATCCGTCGTGAATTCTTCGGTCTTCAACCGGTCGTGGTCGATTTCAATCAGCTCTGGCGGCAGGAGAGGATTATCAAGGGGACGCTGGTAGTGCGCTCTGCGGAAGAAAAGGCCAGAGTGGAGAAATTCCGCCAGCACTTTAGCCGCCGCCTCAGCCTCTCCATGACCAAGACCCCGGCTTACCCCGAGGTCGACTTTATCAATGTGCTGACCATCGGCGTCTCCAAGAGGAAAGCCCTGGAAGCCCTGGCCCGGCATCTGGGGATAGCTATGGCTGAGATTATGGCCATTGGGGATGGGGCGAACGATGTTTCTATCCTTGCCTCAGTTGGTCTGGGGGTGGCGATGGGCAATGCCCCCGATGAGGTCAAAGCCGTGGCCGACTATGTTACCCTGGATGTCGACCACAGCGGCGTGGCCGCGGCCATAAACCGCTTTCTGCTGTAAAGGAAGCTTTTTGGGTAAAGGACTTTTAGCAACCCGACTAATGTGATGCCAGGACTCGGCTCTTTTTGAGAGATTTCAGCCGAGCCGGCGACTTCTCTCTATTTATCGCCGGAACAGGCGTTTCCACCAGGGTTTCTTATCCCCCAACCCCTCAATGACGAAGGAGTGTTCGCACCGGCCGCAGCGCCAGACCCGGAACTGCTCGTTGTAGTATGTCTGGGAACTGCCGCAGCGAGGACAGGTTGTCCTCATCCTTCTGGCGGTCTCCTTGTCCATTCCTTTCCAGTAGCCGTCATGCCAGCCGGGACGCCCGGACACTTTCAACCTCCTGCCTAGATGTGCAGTTCAATAATATCACCGTCCTGTAAGATGTGACCCCGCTTCGCCATCATGCCGTCGTGTTTACCCGACCCCCAAACCCGGGCGAATTTCAGCTTAGCCAGTAAATCCTTGTGGAGGCTGTAGGCGGCATCCTCAATCGTGCTCCCCCGGGTGAGCACCAGCGGCTCGTACATATCAGGTCTCTCACCCGGGACCTTGGTATAGACCCGGATTACATCCAGCAACTGGTATAGTCCGCGCTTCATTTCTTCCAGGCCAGCCCCCTCCTTGGCCGAGATAGCCAGTACCGGCAGCTGGTCGCCGTATCTCTTCTGCAGAGCGGCGTAGTTCTCACCGACCCCCGGCAGGTCTATCTTGTTGCCGGCCACGAGCGCCTTTTTCCAGTGCAGGATAACCGGCGGTTCCCCCTCGGTTTTCTGGTCAATTATGCCGATTCTCATCCTGGCCAGCTCAGTGATAATGGCTTCCATTTGAGCCAATGGGTCGCCGCTTAAGTCCACCAGGACTAATAGAGCATCCGCCCGCCTCAGCAACCCCGCCATCCAGACCTCGATGGCCTGGGGAGCCAGGGGTGGGGTATCAATTAGCTGTATCTGGATATTCTCAAATTCCATCATTCCCGGGGTGGGGGTATGGGTGGTGAAGGGATAGTCGGCCACCACGGGTGAAGCCTTAGTCACCCGGGCCACCAGTTGCGACTTGCCGGCATTGGGCCGGCCGATGACGGCTACCTGAGCCGCCCCCTCTCTGGGAATGACCGTTGAACTGTGGTGAATGGTGGCTCGTTTACCCGCCGCCTGGGTCAGTTTGGCAATCCTGGCTCTGAGCTCAGCGCGCAGGTGGTCCGTCCCCTTATGCTTGGGCATGATGGCCAGCATTTCTTCGAGGGCGGCTATCTTATCGGGTATGGTTTTCGCCTCGCGAAATTCCTTTTCGGCCTCAAAATACTGCGGCGGCAAATTGGCCGGCATTTCCCCTCCAAGTTGTAAATACGGCGAATTATAAAGTAATTATAAATATTCTTTAATCTTCTTGGCTAGACCCCGACTCATCCCTTTGGTCGCGGCCAGCTCTTCCAGCGAAGCCTCGCTAATCGCCCGGACGGAGCCAAATTTTCGCAGCAGGGCGCGCTTCCGCCGGGGCCCAATCCCCGGTATGGTATCCAGGGCCGAAGCGAAGGATTCCTTCTTACGCACTTTCTGATGGTAGCCCAGGGCAAAACGGTGCGATTCGTCTCTAACCCGCTGCAATAACTGCCGTCCGGGGGAATTGCCCGGCAGGCGAACTGGCTCGGCCTGCCGTGGGAGGAAAATCTCCTCGTTTTCCTTGGCCAGACTGGCCGTGGGTATTTCAGTTGCTCCCAGCTCCTGCATTACGGATAACGCGGCATTAAGCTGTCCCTTGCCGCCATCAATGAGCACCAGGTCGGGCAGTACCGCCCAGGCGCCCTCGGTGGGAGTTTCGCTCTTCACCCGCTTGAAGCGCCGCCGTAACACTTCCTGGAGCATGGCATAGTCATCCGCACCGGCCACGGTCTTTATCCGGAAGCGCCGGTAGTGAGCCGACTTCGGTCGCCCCTGCTCAAAGACCACCATACTGCCCACCGCCGCCATACCCTGTATATTGGAGATATCATAGCCTTCAATACGCATTGGGGTGCGGGGCAGGTGGAGCTCACGCTGCAATTCGGCCAGGGCGGCTTCCAGTGCTCGGGGGGCAGCCAGTTTTTTTATCCTGAGCTGTTCCAGGCCCTGTTTGGCGTTTTCAGCGACGATATTGACTAACTCTTTCTTGTCCCCACGGTGGGGCACCTGAATATCGACCCGGCGGCCTCTCTTGCTCTGGAGCCACCCCTTTACTACTGCCATGTCTTCCACCGGGTGCTGGAGCAGTAATAGCGGTGGGACATAAGGGCTGGAGCTATAAAATTGTTTGACGAAGTTGGTCATGATTTGCCCGGTCTCCTCATGCTCTGTCCCCTGCAGGACAAAGCTCTCCCGGCCAATCAATTTGCCACTGCGGATGAAGAAGACCTGGACACAGGCCAGGTCTCTATCCTGCGCAAAGGCAATGACATCCTGCTCGCCCTTGACCTTGGTGGCAATCCTTTGACCTTCAATGACCTGATGGATGGCCTTAATCTGGTCTCTCAAGATGGCCGCTTTCTCATAGTGTAAAGCCTCAGCCGATTGATTCATCTTATCCTGGAGTTGCTTGACCACAACCTCCTCTTTCCCTTCCAGGAAGAGAATTGCCTGCTTGATGACCTCGGCGTATTCCTCCCGACTCACTGCGCCAATGCAGGGGCCAACGCAATTATGCAGGTGGTATTCCAGGCAGGCGCGCGAATCAGTGCCGGTGATAAGTCTCGTGCAGGAGCGGAAGGGAAAGATGCCCTTGAGGGCCTTGAGGCTCTGACGCACGGAGCGGGCACTGGCAAAGGGCCCAAAGTAGCGGCCACCATCGTCCTCCACACGGCGGGTGAAGTAAATCCGGGGCCACTCCTCGTTCAGCGATATTTTGAGGTAAGGGAAGGTCTTATCATCTCTAAGGCGGACATTGTAGTGAGGGTGGTGCCGCTTAATCAGGTTCAATTCCAGAATGAGTGCCTCTTGCTCGGAGCTGGTGACAAAGTAGTCAATGTCCGCTACCTTCTCAACCAGGCGCTCAAGCTTGGGCGACAGCTTCTGGCTCGTGCCGAAATACGACCTGACCCGGTGCTGGAGATTGGCCGCCTTACCGACATAGATAATCTTGCCATCGGCGTCCCTCATCAGATAGACGCCGGGGCTGGCCGGTAGCTGTCTCAGTTGTTCCGCTACCAAATTACTGACCATGCCTGGCACTCAAACCGGTTGAAGCACTCTCAGTTGGATTGTAACACAGGCATTGAATTCGGGGCAAAGCCGAGGCCCAGACCCCACACCGCGAAGCATTGACAATTTTTGTCCAAGTGGGTATTGTTACATCTGGCAATATTCTGGGAAAGGAGGTATTACTGACTTTTCTATTTGGTTTAACCGAGAGTCCGAGATTTACTAGAAGGAGGAAGGAATCATGGAATTCGGATTTTCCGAAGAGCAGAAGAAGCTGATGGCGGAGATTCGTGAATTCTGTATAAACGAGCTGCCGGAGGACTATGACCCGGATTATGTCGGCGGTCCTCCAGATGTGGAAACACATGAGTTCTGGAAGCGGTTTCATCAGAAAGGGGTGGAGAAGGGTTGGCCCACCGCTGGCTGGCCCAAGAAGTACGGTGGTATGGGCTTCACCGCCTTGGAACAAGCGGCGGAAGCTTCAGAAATGGCGTACTGGGGGGCACGCTGGGCCGGCCAAATGTCTCTGCCCTTGGTGGGTCCAACGGTCCTGGCCGCCGGCACCGAGGAGCAAAAGCAAAAGTGGATTCCCCCAATAGCCCGGGGGGAGATAACATCTTTTGAGGCTTTTACCGAACCTGAGGCTGGTTCTGATGAAGCTAATGTGCAACTCCGGGCGGTGCCTGACGGTGATGACTTCATCCTCAACGGGCAAAAGACTTTTATTTCCGGTAATGTAAAACCGGATTGGCTCTATACCCTGTGCAAAACGGCTGATGTTGTACCGAAACATAGAGGGCTAAGCATATTCATGGTTCCCGGTGATGCCCCCGGGGTAACCTATCGACCGTTGCCGACTATGGGCGGCTCGATGCAGAATGAGATTTTCTTTGATAATGTCAGAGTACCTAAGACAAATCTGATAGGCGAACTGAATCGGGGCTTTTATCTGGCGATGACTACCTTTGAGTTTGAAAGGGCCGCTGGGGGTGGGCTGGGTGCCCGGCGAAGCATGGAAAGGATAGTTGAGTTTTGCCGGGAGGAAAAGCGAAACGGCAAGTCGCTGCTTAAGGACCCGCAGGCGCGCGAGATGCTGGCGCGGATGGCTATTCACCACCACCTGGCCTTTCTTTTTGGCTGGTATACAGCTTGGCGGAGGAGCCAGCGGGAAAAGCTGGGGCCGCAACACTACGATGTGAGTACACTTTACCATAGATTATGGCAACTCTATGACGGTGAGACAATGGGGCACGTTTTCGGCCTTTATACGCAACTTAAACCGAACTCGAAATATGCGAAATACAAGGGGAAAGCATCCCGCACCTGGGAATACAAGCACGCCATCCATGCCGCGGGCAGTCCTGAGATACGGAGAGTCGTCATTGCCGATAGAGGTCTCGGTTTGCCCCGGATACCGAGACAATTCAATGTCCAGATTAATGAGGCTCTACGGAAGGAAGAGGGACGGTAGGCGAGAAGATAGATTAAGTGGGAAAAAAGTAAAAGGAGCAAGCTGATGGATTTTTCACTTAGTGAAGAACAAGAAATGCTTAAGACAATGGCCCACGATTTTCTGGAGAAGGAATGCCCTGAGGCGGTGGTCAGGAAGATAGAGACTGATGAGAAGGGCTATTCCCCAGAGCTGTGGCGCAAGATAGCTGAATTGGGATGGCTGGGACTCACCTATCCCGAGGAATACGGTGGCACAGGTGGCAACCTGATAGACCTGATGGTCATTCATGAGGAAATCGGGAGAGCACTATTCCCCAGCCCTCACCTTTCCACTGTGGTCCTCTGCGGACACACTATCCTGGAGGCTGGTAGTGAGGCACAGAAAAAGGAGTTCCTGCCTAAGATAGTAAATGGAGAATTGATTCTCGCCATGGCTTTGAGCGAACCCGAATCCAGTTGGGATGGTAAAGCCTGGGATGCCAAAGGGGTAACTGTTAAGGCTACTCCTGACGGGAATGACTATATCATCGATGGCGTCAAGTTATTCGTCCATGATGCCCACATTGCTGATTACATTCTATGTGTCACCAGGACTAAAAATAGCGGGGCGCCGGAGAAAGGGATAACCCTATTCTTGGTAGATGCCAAGAGCCCTGGAATAAGCTATACCCTGCTGGAAACCTTAGCTAACAAGAACAAGCAGTGCGAAGTTGTTTTTGACAAGGTAAGGGTTCCCAAGAAGAATATGTTAGGAAAACTAAACGGTGGATGGGCTCCTTTATTCAAATCGATACAGATAGGGGCAGTAATGTTGTGTGCCCAGATGGTAGGCGCCGGACAGCGAATTCTGGAGTTAACCGTAGATTATGCTAAAAGCAGAATACAGTTTGATATGCCTATCGGCATCAATCAACATGTCCAGGAACATTGTGTCCAACTCGTGGCTAATCAGGATGCTTGCCGGCGGGTTACCGAGTGCGCCGCTTGGGCGATTAGCGAGCAGGAGGATTATAACCTGGAAGTGGCTATGGCCAAGGCCTGGTGCAGTGAAGCCCATGAGCAGGTCTGCTGGCGTGCCCATCAGGTCTTTGCCGGCGTTGGCTCCATGGCCAGGCTGCACATCATGCCGCTCTACACAAGGAGAGGTCTGGTCATACAGCATTATCTAGGCGATACCCCATTCTGGCTAGAAAAGGTGGCACTGGAGCTGGAGAAATTGCCTCCTCATCAAAAGACCAAGGGAAAGCCGCTTGGCCTCTGGGAGCCGGGCAGGAAGCGGATACCACTCTGGGATATTTGGCGAGAGTATGCGGAGACTTTATAAGGTTTATATAAGGTTATAGGAGAAAAAAGCCCGAAGCACTGCTTCGGGCTTTTTTATTTGGGTTATCGGTAAAACACCCTAAATAAGAGTGCCGGCTGGTTTGTGGCCCCAGAAGTCTGGCGCTCTTTAGGAGGTGAAGACTATTTGTTCATACCCCGCTGTATGCCGCGGAGGTATGCTATTTCGCCGGCATGCTGGGCCTGATGGACTATAACCAGCGTCAAAAGCGCTCCGACGGCGACATCACCAAAGCGGGGCATGTTTATTACCCTGTCAAATTCGTTGTTCGGCGCAGATTTTAGGTATTCTAGTATTTTCGCCCGCACTGCATCGGCATATCCCAGTAAATCTTTTAGCTCCGGGACACGGAAGGCCGCCAGTTGCTCGGCGGTGTAGCCCGAGCCGCTTTCACTTGCCGGCATATTGAATTTCTCATACCACTTGTCAGATTCCCAAACCTGAGGTTTTCCTACAATTCTGCCTTGAACGAAGGAATCTTCAAATCGCGCCTGGTGGAAAAGGATGAGTCCTATCGAGTTGCATTCCGGACCTGGCCGCCATATCAGTTCATTATGGCTTAAGCCATCCACTGCCCTCGTTGTGCCCTGCTTCGCCCGGTCGAGAGCGCCTTTGATGAAATCTTTCATCTCCATTTTGAACTTTCTCCTTTCTTTTGACCATTGACTCCGGTGGGGAGTCATTTACAGTCATCTTAGATATTGTAGTTCCTTCTTGACTCAGCGTCAACAGGCAGTGCACTTTAATGGGTGAGGTCATCTATGACAACCAGATGGATGTTCCAAGGGTGTTTAAGAGTCCCGACCAGTCGGGACTCTTTCTTATTTTTTCTTCCCGATCCCCTTCAGTAGGGGTATCGGGATTAAGGGGGATGGGGTTTTTAATTAGTATCTTGAAATCCAGTACGGAGATGTGTTCCGTCGCAAAAGGGCATCTTCTTAGAAGCTCCGCAACGGCAAAGGGAGAAAACCCTTCCGGTTTCCACGGCTTCGTCATTCGCTTTTATCAATCGGCAGTTCCCACTGACTTTATAGGGACCATTTTTTAGGACCTTGATGGTTACAATATCTGATTCAGGCTGGCCGGGTATTTCATAGCTCAAGGCTCCTGACGGGCAGGTATCAATGACACGCTTTATCTCTTCAACATCTGCGGCGTTGATATTCACCCAGGGGTGCTTATTGACATTGAAAACTTCAGGCAGGCCGTTGGTACAGTAAGCGACATGTATGCATTTGTTGCTATCCCAGATTACCCTGATTTTCTCATTTTCATATACCCGTTTCATATAAGTTCTCCGGCGAGCAATATAGTCGTACGCTCTACTGATATTATATAGTATTGGTTCGGGTTGGGGTAGGGGCGAATAATTTTAGGGTGGGTCATGTTATAATAAAGAGAGTAAATCAGGCTGGTGCTGGCTTGAGGGGTAAAATCAAAAATCGGGGCGAGTGGATTTGAACCACCGACCTCAGCGTCCCGAACGCTGCGCGCTAACCAGACTGCGCTACGCCCCGCCGACCATCTATTATAAGTGTATTTTACGCCGTCGGCAATAGCGAGATAAAGAGAGGCTCAGCCTATACAATTATAGGGCGTCTAAGAGGGACGGAGTCCCTCTTAAAAACTACTTCCCCCCGACAAGTCGGGGGGATAAAGGGGATAGGGTTAAACGAGTGAAATATTGCATTTTAATAATTGATGGTGCCGCCGGCTTGCCACTGCCGGAGCGCGGTGGCAAGACCTGTCTGGAGCTGGCTCATACGCCCAACCTGGATGCGATGGCACAGGATGGCCTGGTGGGGCTGGCTCGAACTGTACCGGTGGGGATGGAGCCGTCCAGCGCCTGCGCCTGTATGTCGGTGCTGGGTTACGACCCCAAGGTCTACTACCGGGGCCGCGCCGCCATTGAAGCCAGGAGCATGGGTATTCCCATTGGTCAGGGGGAAGCTGTCTTCCGCTGTAACCTGGTGGCCGTCCGTGATGGCCAGATGTGGGACTACAGCGCCGGGCATATCAGTACTGACGAGGCGCGGCAGCTTATTGCCGCTCTGAATGAAAGTCTGGGCAACGACCAGGTCCACTTCTACCCCGGCGTCAGCTACCGCCATATCTGTAAGCTGAAAGGGCTGGAGGAAACTCTGGCCGCTACCTGCACCCCGCCCCACGATATCCCCGGCCAGCCCATCAGCCAGTTCCTGCCCAAAGGCCCGGGCAGCGGATTTCTGCGCGATTTGATGAGTCGCTCCGAGGCGGTGCTCCAGAACCACCCGGTCAATATCAGGCGGCGGGCTCGCGGCGAAGTACCGGCCACGATGCTCTGGCTCTTCTGGGGCAGTGGCCAGATTCCGGACATGCCGTCCTTCAAGCAGGTCTATGGCCTTAATGCGGCCATGACCTCCGGCGTTGACCTCCTCCGCGGCCTGGCGCAGATGATGGGCATGGCTGTTTTGGACATCCCCGGCGTAACCGACGGTCTGGACAATGATTATACGGCCCAGGCGACTGGCGCCCTGGAAGCACTCAAGCAACATGAGGTGGTCGTCATCCATATTGAGGCACCGGATGAGGCGGCGCACGCCGGCTCAATTGATGAGAAAATTGAGGCTATCCAGAGGATAGACCAAGAGGTGGTCAGCCGGCTCCGTGCCTGGCGGGGGGAGACCCGGCGCGTGCTGGTCATCCCCGACCACCCCACCCCCATCCTGACCCAGACCCACAGTCCGGACCCGGTGCCCTTTTTACTCTGGGGGCCGGGATTTAAGGCTAACGGAGCCAGCCGATTTACCGAAGCTGAGGCTCAAAAAATGGGCTTGCTAATTGACCCAGGTTATAATATTATGAGCAGGTTAACCAGACGGGGTTAAGTAAATGGCTCTAGTTGTTCAGAAATACGGCGGAACATCGGTGGCGGATGCGGACAAAATCAGGAATGTTGCCCGTCGTATCTCCATGCGCAAAGAAAAGGGCGACCAGGTGGTGGTCGTAGCTTCGGCCATGGGCGATACCACCGATGAGTTAATTAAACTGGCCCAGCAGGTTACCGAGCAGCCCAGCGAGCGGGAGCTGGATGCGCTGGTCTCTACCGGCGAGCTGGTCTCCTCAAGCCTGCTGGCGATGGCCCTGCGGCACATGGGCCACGAGGCCATCAGCCTGAGCGGTGCTCAGGCTGGAATCAAGACGGACGCCAATCATGGCCGGGCGCGGATTCTGGGCGTTGACCCCAGCCGCATTGTCCGGGAACTGGAGCGGGGTAAGATTGTCATTGTGGCTGGTTTTCAGGGTATTACCGATGACATGGATGTCACCACGCTGGGGCGGGGGGCCTCCGATACCAGCGCAGTGGCCCTGGCGGCCAGCCTCAAGGCCAAGGTGTGTGAAAGATATACCGATGTTGAGGGAATTTATACGGCTGACCCGAGGCTGGTGCCGGAAGCCAAGCGACTGGACGAAATCAGTTACGAAGAGATGCTGGAACTGGCGACCTACGGCTCCAGGGTAATGCATCCGCGGGCTGTTGAACTGGGGCAGGTCTACGATATTCCCATTCTGGTCGCCTCCAGTTTCACGGAGAGCCCCGGTACTCTAATTCACGGGGAGGTATCTATGGAAGTACGCAACAAAGTCAGAAGCATCGCCCATGATTTGGATGTGGCCAAGATAACGGTCGTCGGGGTGCCCGACCGACCCGGCATTGCCGCGGCCATCTTTGAACCGCTGGCTAAGGCCAATATCAGTGTTGATACCATTGTCCAGAACGCCAGTATTCACAATATCACTGACCTGACCTTCACCGTGGCCAGAAGTGAACTGACCAGGGCGATGAAGGTAGTGAAGCCGATTGCCAAGGCAATTGGGGCGCGGGAGTGTGTCAGCGATGCCAAGCTGGGTAAAATCAGCATCATTGGTACCGGTATGCAGAATACCCCGGGTTATGCCGCCCGGATGTTTAAGGTACTCAGTGAGAGGGGCATCAACATTCAGCTTATCACCACCTCCGAAATCAGAATAACCTGCATCATTGCTGAGTCCCGGGTCAGGGACGCCGTCCGTGCTTTGCATAAAGCCTTTGAGTTGGATGTGGAGAAGTAAGCTCGTCAACCGGGAGGAGAATCGCGGATGTCATATCAAGAAGAAGAAAAATCTAGGCTGAGACGCCAGGCCAGCCGACAGGCCATCGCCCTCGCCATGCAGGGCCGGTGGCCGGAGGTCGTGGCGGCTAACAAGACCCTGCTGGAGCAGTTCCCTGACGATATCGATGCCTACAATCGGCTGGGTCGGGCCTACATGGAACTGGGTGAGTATGCCCTGGCTAAAGAAGCCTATGAAAAAGCACTGGAGCTTGACCCCTACAATATCATTGCCCAGAAGAATCTCAACCGCCTGTCACTCCTTGGGAAGGGGGCGGGACGTGGCGAACCGGCCGCTCAGAAAGTTGAACCCCGGCAGTTCATCAAGGAAGTGGGCAAGGCGGGAGTGGTCAACCTCTATCGTCTGGCCCAACCTGAGGTCCTGGCCAAAATGGTCACCGGGGCCGTGGTGAACCTGAAGGCAGATGGCCCCAATCTAATCGTAGAGAATGGCCAGGGAGAGTACCTGGGGATAGTGGAGCCCAAGCACGGCCAGCGACTCATCAAGCTGATGGATGGCGGCAACAAGTACAGTGCCGCCATCGTTAGCTCAGCGGAAGAAGCGGTAACGGTCATTATTCGCGAGACTTATCAGGACCCGTCGCAGGCCGGGCGTCTGTCCTTCCCCACCAGGGAAGTTGAAGCCCACTGGCCCCATGTTGGCGACCGCATCATCCGGCGCGGGTTGGAGTATGAGGAATCGCTCACTGGAGAGCCCAGCTATACCGTCATCGGCGCGGAGGAGGGTGAGGATACTGAAATCTTCCTTGAGGAATCCTCGGAGGCAGAGGAGGAAGCTGAGGAGTAGGAGGCCTTCTAATCAGAAATGGTTTTAGGTAAGACCAGGCCAATCAACATCGAAGAAGAAATGCGTAGCTCCTATCTGGACTACGCCATGAGCGTTATTGTCTCCCGTGCCTTGCCTGATGTCCGGGATGGGCTTAAGCCGGTGCAGCGGCGTATCCTCTATGCCATGAATGACATGGGCATCCGGTCGGGTAGCGCTTACAAGAAGAGCGCGCGTATCGTCGGTGAAGTGCTGGGTAAGTATCATCCCCATGGCGATACCTCGGTCTATGACGCTATGGTACGCATGGCCCAGGACTTCTCCATGCGTTATGTCCTCGTTGATGGGCAGGGCAATTTCGGCAGTGTGGATGACGACCCGCCGGCGGCTATGCGCTACACCGAGGCGCGCCTGACTGAGATTGCCGAGCAGATGCTGGTTGATATTAACCGGGACACGGTTGACTTTGTGCCCAACTTTGACAACAGCCTGACCGAGCCCTCCGTCCTGCCCACGCAGTTGCCAAATCTCCTGGTCAACGGGAGCTCCGGCATTGCTGTGGGCATGGCCACCAATATCCCGCCTCATAACCTCACCGAGGTCTGCGACGCCATCGCTTATCTGATTGATAACCCTGACGCCACGGTTGACGAGCTAGGTCAATTCGTCAAAGGCCCGGATTTCCCCACCGGTGGCACTATCTTGGGGCAGGAAGGGATTAAGAGTGCTTACGCTACCGGACACGGCCGGATTGTTGTCCAGGCTAAAGCTCATATCACCGATAGCGCCGAAACCGGGCGCCGTCAAATCATCGTCACCGAGCTTCCCTATCAGACCAATAAAGCCACCCTGGTGGAAAGAATCGCCACGCTGGCGGCCGATAAGAGAATCGTGGGTATTGGCGAAGTGCGCGATGAATCCGACCGCCAGGGTATGCGCGTCGTCATTGAATTGAGGCGGGAAGCCCAGCCCCAGCAGGTGCTGAATAACCTCTACAAACACACGGCCATGCAGTCGGCCTTCTTCGTCAATATGCTGGCCCTGGTTGACGGTCAGCCCCGCGTCATCAGCCTCAAGGAAGCACTCCAGTATTACATTGACTTCCGCCGCGTGGTTATTACCCGTCGCTCTCGCTTTGAACTGAAGGGGGCCAAGGAACGAGCTCACATTCTGGAAGGGCTGAAAATCGCCCTTGGCCAGATTGACAGGGTAATTGCCACCATTCGCAAATCGGAAACGGTCGAGAAGGCGCGCCAGAGTTTGATGACCGAGTTCGGCTTAACCCAGGTGCAGGCACAGGCCATTCTCGATATGCAGTTGCGGCGACTGGCCAATCTGGAGCGACAGAAGATACTGGATGAGTATACCGAGGTCTTGAAGAACATCGCCTATCTGGAAGACCTGCTGGCCAATCCGCGAAAAATCCTGCTTCTGGTGAAGGATGAGGCTAAGGAGTTAAATGAGGGATTTGGCGACCCACGGCGGACTGATATCAGCGAGCAGGGTGAGGTGGAGTTCCGCGAGGAAGACCTGATTCCCCACCAGAGAGTGGTGGTGACGCTCAGCAACCGCGGCTTTGTTAAAAGGGTGCCGTCTCATCTCTATTCACCACAGCACCGTGGTGGCAAGGGAATCGTCGGCATGGTCACCCGCGAGGACGATGCCGTCAAACTGCTCACGGTGGCCGATACCCATGACAGCCTGCTCTTCTTCACCAACCGTGGCAAGGTCTTCCGGCTCAAGTGTTACGATATACCGGCGGGCACTTCCCGTACCACCAAGGGGACAGCGCTCGTCAATCTCTTCCCCATCGCTGAGAACGAGCGGGTGGCGGATGTCGTCTCCGTGCCCGTTTCTATCTCCGGTGCCACTCTGTTGCTGATGACGGACCGCGGCGAGATAAAGAAGACGGCACTGGAGAGCTTCGCTGCCGTGCGCAGCAGCGGGCTTATTGCCATGGATGTGGAACCCGGGGATGAGCTGGTGGCGGTGCGTCTGGCGACTGACCTGGATGATGTCATACTGGTAACGCAAAAAGGGCTGGCCATCCGGTTCCCGGTAGCCCGCCTCAGGACCAGTCTGAGGACGAGTGGGGGGGTACGGGGCGTTCGCTTGCATGCTGGCGACCGCGTGGTGGCGGCGGACATTGCTGACCCCAATGGTTTCTTCCTGGTGGTTACTACCAATGGTTTTGGTAAGCTCACGCCAATCACTCGGTACCCACGACAGAACCGTGCTGGCAGTGGTCTCAAAACCTTCAGGATTACCGATAAGACGGGTGATTTGGCGGCGGCCAGAGTCGTCTCTCTGTCTAAGCAAGTAATGATAATATCGGCTGAAGGCAATATTATCCATACGCCGGTGAAGGAGCGCGACCCGAAGAAAGGTATCGCTATTCAGGGTCGGAGTACTCAGGGAGTGCGGCTGATGCGATTGGACAAGGGTGACCGGGTGGTAGCCATCACCAGCTTCGACCGGAGTGAAAGGGGAGGGAGAGAGGAACGCAGCCCAACCAAATGACGGCTATCCCTTTCAGGATTTAAGTCAAAAGGGGGTGACTGATGTTAGAAAAACTGTCACTGGATGGTAGAGTTGCCGTAGTTACCGGTGGGGGTGGGGGGCTGGGGACGGCGATTTCTATGGCGCTGGCCGAGGCGGGTGCGGATATCGTCGTCACTGATTTCCGCCCTGAGGACGGTGAGAAAACCGCGGCCAAGGTCATCAGTGTCGGCCGAAAATCAGTTTTCTTGCCGGCGGATGTGACTAAGTCCGACCAGGTGAACAACATGATGGCCAAAGCCATCGCCCAGTGGGGGAAGGTGGATATTCTGGTCAACTGTGCCGGCATTGTCCGGGAAGAGCAACCAAAGCCGTTCTGGGAGATAAGCGACTTTGAATGGCACCGGGGAATGGATACCAATCTAAGTGGTGCTTTCTATTGTTCGCGGGCCGTGGCCAAGCACATGGTGGAGAGGAAGTACGGCCGAATAATCAATATCGCCTCCGGTTTTGGCATGAGGGGGCGGCGAAATAGTTTTATGTATAATACGGCTAAGGCCGGGGTAATCCTTTTTACCATGTCTCTGGCGCTGACACTGTCCCGGGATGGCATCCGGGTCAATGCTGTCGCTCCCGGTCTGTTCCAGACTTGGGGAGGGAGAGAGAGGTATGATGGCGCGGCTCCCTTTATTCCGATGGGGCGTGTTGGTCAACCGTCGGAAATCGGCCCGCTAGCGGTTTACCTGGCTTCCGATGCCTCAGACTACTCCACCGGTGAGGTGTTCTCCATTGACGGCGGTGCCCTATTCAGTGGTTATGCCCCGGTCAACTATGCCCCGGTTACCCCACTAGAAAAGTAAAAGGGGAGGCAGAAGATGATTCCCAAGGAGTTTAGCTTATCGGGCAAAGTAGCGGTCGTCGGTGGTGCCGGGAGAAGCTGGCTGAAAGAACTGGCTTCGTATCTGGCTGAGGCGGGGGCGGGTGTTGTTCTATATGGCCAGGATGACCAGGAAATGGCCGAGGCGGCTCAGGCCGTGAAAAAAATGGGGCGGCGCGCCATGACGGTTATCATCAATGTCACCAGTTCCCGGGAAGTGGAGAAAATGGTGGCTATGGCCGTTGCCCAGTTTGGTCAGATAGATATTCTGGTCAATAGCTTTGACCGGCAATTTGCCAAGCCTCTGGTAGAGGTAACCGTAGATGAGTGGAACCGGGTGATGGCTACCAATCTGAACGCCGTCTTTGTCAGCACCAAGGCGGTCGGCAAGCACATGCTGGAGAGAAAAGAGGGCAAGATTATCACTATCTCCTCCGGGCTAGCGGAACGAGGGCTCCCCAACGGCACGGCCTACTGCGCCAGTAAGGGCGGGGTGATTCAGTTCACCCGGGCGCTGGCGCTGGAGTGGGCACGTCAGAATGTCAGGGTGAACGCCATTGCCCTGGGCTGGATGGCGGAGGGAGCCGAGGCCCAGGAGGGAGATTGGCGGAATCTCTTCACCCGTTACATCCCGGTGATGCGCCTTGGCCAGCCTGACGACCTGGCCGCCGTCCTGGTTTATCTGGCTTCCGATGCCTCCAGCTTCGTTACCGGCTCCACCTTTTATGTCACCGGCGGCCTCATGGCCCACGGTTAGGGCAGTCAATGAGGGCCGCGATGTCCCGATAACCGCCTTTGCCTGGCAGAGAAGCGCGGCGAACAGAAAGTGGTCTGCTGGCTTAAAGGCTAATAAGCACCAGCTAAGCTCTAGGCAGTGTGGTCTTTCGCTTAGCTGAACCAGCGACCTTCTCTTGGCAGGCGGGCTCCCGACCCTGCAGCCCGCAGAGATTGCAGGCATCATACCGACAATCGGGGGTCGTCTGGCCAGCGAGAGCCCGCTGGTATTCCTGCTTCAGGAAGGTGGTCGTTACCCCAACATCAATATGAGACCAGGGGAGTAGCTCGTCCAGCGAGCGTACCCGGTGGGCGTAAAAGGCAGGGTCAAGCCCGGTCTCCCCAAAAGCGCGCAACCAGTTTTCGTAATTGAAGTGCTCACTCCAGGAATCGAAAACACAGCCCAGTTTCCAGGCGCGATAGATAACCTGCCCCAGCCGTCGGTCACCGCGTGACAGTGCCGCCTCGAGCTGGCTGACTTTAGGGTCTGACCAGGAGAGCTTGACGGCTCTCTTGCGCAACCCCCGTTTGAGCAGCTCGTGCTTGGCGGTCAGTGTCTCTTCGCCTTCCTGGGCGACCCACTGGAAAGGCGTGTGCGGCTTGGGCACGAAGGTAGAGAGATTGACCCGTATCTGGGGTGTCCTTTTCCGTGTCTTCTCGCCCTCGGCGTGGACTTTCTCTATCAGGTTGATGATAGCCTGCGCATCCTCCATGGTTTCCCCGGGCAAGCCCAGCATGAAATACAGCTTGAGCCCAGTCCAGCCTCTCTGAAAGGCAAAGGCGGCAGTTTTCAGGAGCTCGTCTTCCGAGATGTTCTTATTGACACTGCGCCGCAATCTCTCACTGCCGGCTTCCGGGGCAAAGGTTAACCCCGTCTTCTTGTGGGCCGGGAGCGATTCCATTAGCTCCACTGAGAAGGTGTCAACATAAAGGCTGGGCAGTGAGATAGCCAGGCCGGGATAGCGTTGGGACAGGCTGGCCACCAGTTCGTCAATACGGGGGTAGTCACTGGTACTCAGTGAGACCAGCCCGATTTCATTATAGCCGCAGTTGGCCATAATCTCCCCCGCGGCTCCAATCACCTCGTCCGGCGACCGCTCCCGTACGGGTCGGTATATCATCCCCGCCTGACAGAACCGACAACCATGGCTGCAACCCCGCTGAATTTCGATTGCCCCGCGGTCGTGGACAACCTCAATATAGGGCACGACCGGCCGGGTGACTGGCGGGGGCAGTGTGGCGACAATCCGGCGCTGGATGGTGGCTTTGGCCTCGGGCACGGTGGGCGTGATACTTTTCACCAAGCCATCCGCCTCGTATTCCACCCGGTACAGGCTCGGTACATAGATGCCAGGGATGGTAGCTACCCGGCGCAGCAGTTCGGCCCGGCTGGCTCTCTTATCCGGCCGGCGCCACTGCCGGAAGCAATCCAGAAGCTCCAGCAATACCTCTTCTCCATCACCCACGACAAAAAAGTCAATGAAGTCGGCCATCGGCTCCGGGTTCAGGGCACCGCTGCCCCCGGCGATGACCAGGGGATGGGCATCGGTTCTTTCGCTGGCGTAGACGGGTATCTGCGCCAGGTCGAGCATGTTCAGCACATTGGTGTAGGTCAGTTCATAGCCGAGAGAAAAGCCGATAACATCAAATTCCTTCAGCGGATGCCTGGATTCCAGGCTGAAGAGGGGTATGCCGGTCTGCCGCATTACGGCGGCCATATCCGACCACGGGGCAAAGACCCTTTCCGCCAGAACATCCGGCTGGCTATTAAGCAAGTCGTAGAGGATAGGCAGAGCCATATTGGACATGCCTATCTCGTAGAGGTCAGGATAGGTCAGGGCAAACTTGATGGGGGTGGAGTCCCAGTCCTTGATAATGCTGTTCCACTCGCCGCCGGTGTAGCGGGCGGGTTTTTGAACCTGATGCAGGATACTATCCAGGTTGGTCATGCTGATTCCCATAGAACCATTATACTTTAGGGTGGGGAGGGGAAGCCAGTGGTCATTGGTCTGCGGATCAAATCACCATGTCTCTGGCTTGGTTATTATGCCATTAGCGTCCGCCAAGGTGGATGGGAACAGGCTGACTTTCAGCACCCTTTCGCGGATCGGCCTATAGAATGTGGCAACTTGAGATAACTGAGTGGAGTGGGTGCGATGAGGATGTAGCACACCCACTGGCAGTCCTAATTGCTCAATTGTAAGTTTTATTGGCTCTGCCAGGTCTGAATCATCTGAGACGACTACAGCCATCTGATAATCCTTTTTGAATCCATCAACAAGTAAGTGTGTAGCGAGTTTGACGTCTGACCCTTTTTCTTTCGTATCCACTACCTCAACCATGGTGGGGCCCTTTTCAGGAGGTTTGGCCAGTGGTCTCCATACGGAGTGGCTTAGGAAGTACCCATAGTGGATTGTCAGGCCGGGTATTGTCTGTAAAGCTCGAATGAGTGTGAGCTGACGCTGTAGTTTCTGAGGGTCGCTTGGTGTCGGTGTTACAAGGGCCGTAAAATATCTGATATGCTTTATACGGCACTCTGGGAGTAACATGGTACATAATTTGGAAAGATTAAGCCACTTATAAGGAGTTCCTTTTAGGCAGCCATAGTAGAGGTTGAAACCGTCAATGTAAACGTACGTGTCAAATTTCATCTCTATATAAACTAGGCCGCCCGTAGGCGGCCTAGTGCCCTGTCGGCTAACCGACAGGGGAGACTACTATAATATACTACAACACTTCCCACTCCCTGTCAACCGTACACTGCCCCCCAATCTTCAGGAGAATGTTTCAACCAGAAAGTTAGGCTTTGCCATCCAGCTTGGAGAACTCAAACTTCATGCCATCCCGCGCCGCTATCACCCTGACGCCGGTCTTCTGGGAGAGTTGCTCGGCAATCTCCCACGGTTTGGCTCGCCACACACTCATACCAAAGTGGGTCAGGATGGCTACCTTGGGCTTCAGGGTGGCGATAATCCGCTCGGCGTCCGGTACGGAAAGATGGTCAACCGGCAGCTTGCTGTAGTCGGTCCCTGACTTAGTTTCAGCCGGAAGTCTGGGCTGAAGGAAAACCACATTGATAATCAGCAGTTCGCCACCGTAGGCCTGACACAAGCCATCAAAATAGCGGGTATCCGCGATATAAGAGAAGGTGCGATTGCCTGATTTGAAAACCATGCCGTAGGTCTCTACCGGGTGGATATGCCGCACCGGGGTGGTGAAGGAAATATTACCGGCCGTATAGGACTTGCCTGCCTGCAGTAGCTCGATGCCCTCAAGATGCTCCTTGAGATATGAAAACATGATTGGCTCGTTGTTCAGAGCGTCGGCCGGGGCAAAAAGCCAGCCCCGGTGCTTCAGTCCGCCCTGGGTCATTGCCTCAACCATAATATTGACATCGGCCGAGTGGTCCAGGTGGCGGTGCGACACGATGATGGCGCTCAATTTTTCAGCTTTGAGTTTCCTTTTGGTGGTCTGAACGATACAACCCGGGCCGGGGTCGATGAGTATTTCCGTGCCATTGAGGTTGAGCCACAAGCCACCGGAGGCCAGAAGCTGGCTGATGAGCATGAATCGGGCGCCGCCTGTCCCCAGAAAGGTCAGGCTATCAGAAGGCGGGCTTTTCTCTTCCATCACTAATGCTAATATAGAGGATAACGATGCTTTTTACAACTATTTTTAACCTCACCCCCTTAATCCCCCTCTCCTCAGAGGAGAGGGGGATAAGGGGGTGAGGGCGACAGATAATGAGGTGTCACAAATCATATAGACCGGCACACAACTTTGACGCCTGGAGGGGGGTGGGCTAAAATGGGGGTGGCCAATTGCCAGCAGAAGGAGCAAAGAATGAAGCATATCTGGGCGCCGTGGCGTATGGAATATATCCAGATGAAGAAACCCACCGGCTGTATCTTATGTGTCAAGCCCAAAGAAAACAATGATGTCGCTAATTACATCCTGTATCGAGGGAAGAAGAATTTCGTCATGCTCAATAGCTATCCCTATAATCCGGGACACCTGATGATTGCGCCCTACCGACATATTGCCAGCGTGGAGGAACTGGCTGAGGAAGAACTCCACGAACACTTTGAAATCGTCAGCCGGTGTACCAAGATTCTACGGCAGGTCTTTAATCCCGGCGGTTTTAATCTGGGCATAAACATCGGCAAAATAGCTGGCACGGGCATAGAAGACCATGTCCATACCCACATTGTGCCGCGGTGGCCGGGTGACGCCAATTTTATGCCCGTTGTTAGTGACACGAGAGTTATTCCGCAGGCGCTGGCTGAGACCTATGAGAAACTAAAGGGGAAATTCTGAACTGGGTTGAAATTGGTGCCCCCAAGGGAATTCGAATCCCTGTCTACAGCTTGAAAGGCTGTTGTCCTAGGCCTCTAGACTATGGGGGCGCAGTAACAAAGTATAGCAGAGATAAAGCTGACAGGCAACGGCATGAGTAACGCAACGGAGCCGGGTGACAAGACCGGGGTGAAGAAGGGGGGCTGGCTGAGGCAGAGGCTGGTGCCCATACTGACCATTCTTCTGGTCATCGTTATCTCGGTGGCGCTCTTCGTTATTACCCAGCGCTACCCGGAGATTGTTGACCGGTTCGAAAGCTATGGTTATGTGGGGGTCTTCTTCATCAGCCTGGTCAGCAATGCTACCGTCATTTTGCCGGTGCCTGGTATCTTGGTCTTCATCCCTCTGTTGACGGCCTTCAACCCGGTCTTCTTGGGGCTGGTTGGGGCGGCGGGCGGGGTGATTGGCGAAATCACCGGCTATATGGCCGGTTATAGTGGCCGTGGACTGGTTCAGCGCAGTAAGATGTACGGCCGGGTGGAAGGCTGGATGAAGCGCTGGGGAATCTGGGTCGTCTTTGTTTTCGCCGTCGCGCCCTTCCTTCTCCTGGATGTGGCCGGTATGGTGGCGGGGGCACTGCGCTTTCCGTTATGGAAGTTTCTGCTGGTGGTCTGGGTGGGCAAGAGTATCAAGTATGTTGGCTTGGCTCTGGCGGCAGCCTGGGGATGGGAACTTCTGCTACACTGGATTGGCTAGACCTCGTCCTTTGATTCTCAATAGAAGCAGTGAGCCAGCAATAAAAAAGACAAAACAGACCAGAAGCATAACCTGATAACCCAGGTCAGGGCTGACGGAGTTGAAATAATCAATCACCGGACCCACCAGTCGCGCTACCACCCCGGCACCGGCAATGGACATATTGACCAGTCCCAGGTATCTGGCCTCCTCGCCCCGGCCGACCAGGTCCGTCGCCAGCGCCCACTGGGTGGACATCCAGGCCCCACTGCACACCCCGAGCAGGGCGGCACTGAGCACTATCTGCCAGTGGCTCTGTGAGAAAAAGATGGCCACAATTCCGAGGGCTCCCAGAAATCCGGAAGCCACGGCGATAGGGTAACGCCCGACTCTATCACACAATCGTCCTACCGGATAAACGACGGCCAGCATCGCCGCACCGACCACGATGAGAAGGTCGCCGGTTACTGCCGCGGGCTGGGTTATATTGGCTACGTCCATGAGGTAATAGAGGGCGTGGGCCATCAAAGTACCCCAGGCGGTGAAGATGAGGAAGCAGGCGACTAAGAAGAGGATGAAATGAAACTGCGCCCGGGCGTCAATTTTGAAGCTGGCGCGTAAGGCAGAAAGCAGGGCTGGCTGAGTCTGGGTCATCCTGGGTTGCTCTTTGACCGTGAGCACAGTGGCCAGCGTGCCCCCGAGCAGGATGATAGCCAGTATCCCCAGAGCCAGCCACAGCCATAAGCTGCTGCCCCCGGTGAAGTAGCGGTCCATAAAGGGGGCAATTACTCGTAGTAAGACAACGCCGCCCGCAATATTGAATAAGCTCCTTACCCCGGAGGCCGTCCCCCGCCGCCCGACGGGTACGAGGTCGGGGATGAAGCCCTGAAACGGCCCCTGCGCGGTGTTGGAGCTAATCTGAAGGAGACAGTAAATGATAAAGATTATGGCATAACTGCCGGCCAGGCCGATTCCGGGCAGAAATAACAGCAGTAACACACCCCCCAGCAGTATGTAGGGTCGCCGCCGTCCCCAGCGAGAGGTGGAACGGTCGCTGAGTGCGCCGGCTATCGGTTGAACTGCCATAGCCAGAATCAGGCCAGTCAGGATGAGCAGGTCAAGGTAGGTATTCTTCAGCGCTTCCGGGACGAAGTCGAGTAAGCGCAGGGGCAGAATCACAAGGTGGAGACTGCTCCAGAAGGCGCTCAGCGCAAAGCCAAAGAGGGTAATCTTAACATAGTCAAGCGGGCGAAATTCACCAGCTCTGACTGCCGGCATTACTGGCCACAGCTATCTCCTTGCCTAGTAGCATAGCAGAGGCGGGGCTGGGCGACAACACAGAAAACGGTTTCAGGAGATTGAAAGGGGTTGTGGAGCAAACGGAAGGTTGTTGGGTCAGGAGATTAAAGGGGGGCGAAGCCCCCCTTTATCAAAAAGTTCCCTTTAGAACTGACAGCTGAGATACCACACGGGCTTTACCAGAACCCGACCATCGCGGCAGATTCTTTCTTCTCAACAATCTGGCGGATTCTTTCCCGGGTGGCCTCGTCGGCGATTGGCTGAACTTCTGATACCGGTAGACCGGCTTCGTTCTGCGTATATTGCCAGTTAATCACATATCCCGGTATGATGGCATAAGTCCAGTTACCCTTGAGGCCACAGCAGGATGATTCCACCACCGCCTGGCCCACCACATAAAGCACCTCGCGGCCATTGTCGGGCAATCTTACTTCCCGTTCCGGGGTGTAATAGCCGGCGATACCGATGTCAACATCCTGCCCCAGTTCCAGGTGCGTGTATTTGGTGCTGGTCTTAATGACAGTTGCCACAGTCATAATACTGCCGCTCCTTGGTTAGACCGCCACCACTTCCTTGACTTCGGGGATTTCCTTTCTCAGGATTTTTTCAATCCCCATCTTTAAGGTCATGGTGGAAAAGGGGCAACCAGCGCAGGCACCGGTCAGCTTAAGCGTAACCGTGCCGTCATTGACATCAACCAGTTCCACATTACCGCCATCGGCGACCAGACTGGGGCGGATTTTATCCAGGACTCCTTCCACCTTCTCTTTAGTCATAGCAACCTCCTCTTTGGCTGATTATTTCCTTATCTCAGTAATTCAATGTTAGCATAGCTCAAGAGATGCGTCAATTATTGAGCGTGGTTAGTAACCTCACCCCCTATCCCCCTTCTGGAGGGGAAGACGCCCCCTTGCTATGTCTCACGGATACACCGCCAGCGCCTCAAGGCCGGTGGTTTCGGGTAAGCCGAGCATCAGGTTCATGTTTTCGATGGCCTGACCGGCGCCGCCCTTCACCAGATTGTCCAGACAGCTAATCACCACCAGCTTCTGGCCGGTATAGTCGGTGGTCGGGTGGATGAGGCAGTCGTTATTGCCTAGGGTGTGCTTGGTGTGGGGTGGCGAACTGACCACTTTGGTAAAAGGCATGCCCTGGTAGAAGTCAAGGTAGAGAGCCATCAGCTCATCCTTACCTTTCTTGCCCGCCGCCAGCTTGCCCGGCCGGATATTGGCGTAACAAGTAGTTAATATCCCTCGGGTCATCGGAATCAGGTGCGGGATAAAAGTGGCTCTGACTGGCTGTTTCGGGCTGAGCAGATTGAGTTCCTGGACAATCTCGGGCAGGTGTCTATGTCCTTCTAAGCCGTAGGCCGAGACATCCTCATTGACCTCGGAGTAATGCGTGCCCAGGCTGAGGGTTCGGCCGGCGCCGGAGACACCGGACTTGCTATCAATGACAATGTCCGGCTCAATCAGCCCGGCCTTAAGCGCCGGGGCTAAAGCCAGAATGGCGCCGGTGGGATAACAGCCCGGGTTGGCCACCAGCTTGGCCGAGGCAATCTCTGACTGGTACAGTTCGGGGAGGCCAAAGACTGCCTGTTTCAGGAGTTTCGGGGCGGGGTGGGTAAAACCGTACCAGGTGGGATAGGCCGCCGGGTCCTTCAGGCGGAAATCAGCACTGATATCCACCACCTTAATGCCACTTTTGACCAGCGGGATTATTTCTTTGGCGCTCTCCTTATGGGGCAGGGCGGAAAAGGCAAAATCAACCTCTCCCAGCTCAGATTGTATGGTCAGGTCCATCCTGGCCAGGTGGGGAAACACTGTCCCCAGTTTCTGTCCCGCCGCGCTCCGCCCGGTTACGGAAGTAACCTCCACCTTCGGGTGGTTATAGAGCAGCCGCGCCAGTTCAACACCGGCGTAACCGGTAACATTGATAATACCGACTCTGGTCTTTTTCATCATTAATCTCCCGAATCATCTATTTGGGCTGGTTGGCTTCTTCCAGCACCTTCTCCAGTGCGGCCAGCCGCACTTTGGTGCCAATGACAATTAGCTGGTCTTCGGCCTTGATAGTCTCTTCATCAGCCGGGTTAGGCAGAAGCTTACCGTCCTTCCTCTGCATGGCTAGGACGGTGATACCCATCTCGGTACGGGCTGATTTGACAGTCATGCCCACGAGCGGCGAGTTCCTGCCCGACGTCCACCTTCTCCAATTGTATTTCACGGCCGCGAGCGCTGACTACGGTATCAATGAAGTCCACTACTGCGGGTCGCAGGGCGAGCATGGCCATGCGCCGGGCGCCGATGTTGTAGGGCGACACAATGCGGTCGGCGCCAGCCCGCTGGAGTTTTGTCGCCGCCTCCTCGCTGGAAGCACGGGCCAGAATAAACAAATCAGGACGCAGCCCCCGCGCCGACAGAGTAATGTAAATGTTATCCGCATCCGTGCCTACGGCTGAGACCAGACCCCGGGCTCTTTCAACCCCGGCCTCCCGCAAGACCTCGTCGCCGGTGGCATCACCCTCTACATAGAGGTATTCTGTCGGCGTCAATCGGGCGATACAGTCTGGTCGATTGTCAATGACAACGAAGGGCACCCCTTCCTCCTTAAAGGTACGGGCAATCTCTTCGCCGACGCGACCAAAGCCGCAGAGAATAAAATGCTCTTTCAGTTGGGCAATCCTGGTCTTCATCCGTCGCCTCCCAAGTGTAGTGCCAAAATGACCCTCAACTACATACTGGACGATGCTAACCAAAGTATAAAAAGCTCCGCCAACGCCGCCAATGATTAAGAAAATGGTGAAAATGCGCCCCGCCACGCTCAGGGGGTGCACTTCAAAGTAGCCAACAGTAGTTATGGTTATGATGGTCATGTACAGGGCATCGAGGAATGTCCAGCCCTCAATGAAGGTATAACCAATAACTCCAACGGCGATAATGGTGAGTAAAGCGGCCACCCCCGCTGATAAACGACGTGTGATGCTCATCGAATCGCTGGCACTTACCTTTTTGTGAACATAATATCATGCAGGCGACTTTCTTATCAAACCTGGCCGGGGAAAGTGGTCTTCTGGGAACGAGGCTCTGGCTGGCTCAGCTCTTTTTGAGTCTATGCTGAAAAAGGCTTTCAGGTCGGCCGCATTGATTTCGAGCGCTGGCGCAGGGAGGAGAACAGGCGCCATTTGCGTCCGGCCAGTTCGTGGGCGGCACCGGCGTTCATCAATCCAGTGGCGGCCTGGCGGATATCAGCCCCCTTGTAGAGAATCCGGTAGATGGTCTCCGTAATCGGCATCTCCAGCCCCATCTTATGAGCGAGGTTCCGGACCGCCAGGGTGGTGCTCACTCCCTCGGCCACCCCGTCCATTGATTCGGTTATCTCCTTGAGTGGGCGGCCTTTGGCCAGTTCCACGCCGACATAGTGGTTGCGACTCAGCGGACTGGCGCAGGTGGTGATTAAATCGCCCAGGCCGGCCAAACCGGAAAAGGTGAGGGGACTGGCGCCAAGGGCAACCCCGAGCGCCGTTATCTCTGTCAGACCACGGGTAATCAGGGCGGCCTTGGCATTATCACCATAGCCCAGACCATCGGTGATGCCGGCCCCCAGGGCAACGATATTCTTTAAGGCCCCGCCTAATTCCACCCCGATAACATCGGTGTTGGTGAAAACACAGAGTCGGGGACCGCTTAGTAGCTTCTGGGCCTTGCGGGCGATGGCTTCATCGGCGGCCGCCAGCACCGTGGCCGCCGGCAAGTCTTGCAGAATCTCCTGAGAAAGATTGGGGCCGGACAGGACGCAGACATTGGGGTGGAGCTTGGGGTCAATTTCGTCCATAACGACCTGCGACATGCGCTGGCCACTGCCAATCTCCAGCCCCTTGGCCGCGCTTACGATGAGCGTGGATTCGTCCAGATACGGAGCCACCAGTTTTATGTTCTGGCGCATGCTCTGAGAGGGTACCACTAAAATGACTGCCTGGGCATTAGCCAGGGCTTCTTTCAAGGAATCAGTGACTGATAAACTGGACGGGAATTTGACGCCAGGTAATAGGTCGGGATTAGGCCCATTTCGTCTGACTTGGGTGGCTTCCGGCTTGTTCCGAGCCCACAGTTTGACTTCTAGCCCTTTATTGGCCAGCACCACCCCCAAGGTAATGCCCCAGCTAGTAGTGCCAATAATGGCAATCTTGGGCATGTTTCACCCTGTGCTGTTTTGGGCTGGGGGCGGTTTGGCTGTTTCAGTTTTCTCACCTATCTTGCGCTCTTTACCATTCAGCAGCCGGGCAATATTATCTCGATGGGTCACCACAATAGTTATCGTGCCGATTAAAGCGTAAACCAGATACTCAATGGGGAAATGATTGAGAACGGTTAGAGGTACCAGGATGACATAGGTCGCTACGGCTCCGCTGATGGAAGCCAGCGAGGCGAACCGGGTTAACCCGGCACCGAGAATCACCACCTGTCCACTGAACAGGGCGGCCGCCGGGCACAGGGCGAGCAGGCCGCCAAAGAAGGTGGCCACCCCCCGCCCTCCCCGAAACTTGAGGAAGATTGGCCAGTTATGTCCGGCGATGGCGGCTAACGCGGCCAGAACCGGGGCGCTCTTCAACAGCCACCAGTAAACGGAGCCAAGCACCACCTGGTATTCTCCCCTGAGGACTAACCAGGCAAAAACTACGGCCAGCGCTCCCTTCACCACATCGCAGAAGAGCGCCAGAGCGGCGGCTTTCTTGCCGGCCACACGCAGGACATTGGTGGCACCCATCTTACCGCTACCGTAGTTGCGAACATCCACCTTGGCGAAGCGCTTCCCGATGAGGACACCAAAGGGAATTGAACCCAGAAGGTAGCCGATTATCACGACGGCCACGATTTTCGCGATTATCATGACTCACCTCCGGTTCGGAAAACTAGTCGGATTGGCGTGCCAGTGAAGCCGAAGGCCTGGCGCAGTTTGTTCTCCAGATAGCGCCGGTAGGAGAAGTGTATCCGGGTGTCATTGACAAAAAAGACGAAGGTCGGCGGATTGACCTCAGCCTGGGTAGCATATTTAATCTTTATATGCTTGGGGCCGACCCGTGATGGCTGATGAGCGGCAATTGCCTGTTGCACCACGCTATTCACGGTAGCGGTGGGGAGTCGCTTCAGTCTTTCCTGATAGACCTGAAATACCTGAGGCATAATTTTATCTACGCCTTGCCCAAGTTTCGCCGAAGTATAAAGTATCGGAGCATAGGGCATGAACTTGAACTGGCTCCGGATTTCTTTCTCCCATTCCCCCTTGTCTTTATATTCTACCAGATCCCACTTATTGACTATTATAACAATTCCCTTCATTGCTTGCTGAATATAGCCAGCAATGTGCTTGTCCTGAGCGGCAAATAGTTCCGTGGCGTCGAGAATCAGCAAGGCAATATCCGCCCGGTCAATGGCACGCAGCGCCCGCATAACGCTATAGCGCTCCACCCCGGTGCCGAGCTTCCCCCGTCGCCTGATCCCAGCGGTGTCAATTAGTAGCACATTTTGCCCCTGAAAGTCAAGTGGCGTGTCTAAAGCATCTCTGGTTGTGCCCGGGGTCTCGGCCACAATAGCCCTTTCCTCGCCGAGCAGGGCATTCAGTAGCATGGACTTCCCGACATTGGGCCGGCCAACGATGGCCACCTTCATCACTTCTGGCTTGGCTTCTTCCGGCGCTGGCACTGGCAACAAGGCGGTGATTCTGTCCAGTAGCCCGGCGGTGTCCCGACCGTGCAGGGCGGAGATGGCCAGCGGCTCACCCAGCCCCAGCTCGTAGAATTCCACTGCCTCAGCCTCAAGGCGGGCATTATCTGCTTTATTAACCACCAGGACGGTGGGTTTGTTTGTCTGGCGGAGCGTATCGGCGATGTCCCGGTCGAAGGGGGTTAACCCGTCTTTGACATCCACCAGGAAGATAATCACATCGGCTTCGGCGATGGCCATCTTGACCTGTTCCTGGACCTGCTGGGCCACGGTAGATTCGGGCTTAGGCTCCAGCCCGCCGGTATCAACCAGCGTGAACTCAGTCTCCTCCCAGGAGACGGTGGCCATAATGCGGTCGCGGGTTGTCCCCGGCACATCTTCCGTAATGGCGATGCGCTTCCCCGCCAGCCGGTTCAGCAGGGTAGACTTCCCCACATTCTGCCGACCAATAATAGCCACAATAGGCTTGCTCATTTTAACTCCAACCCCTCACCCTTTTTCCCTCTCCCCTTCCCCTTGTTAAGGGGAAGGGGATTTAGTTATGTAAGAGAGGCGAAGCCTCTCTTTGACTCTCCAGGGCGTCTAAGAGTCCCGACTAGTCGGGACTCTTTCTTTTTCTCCCTCCTCTCCTTTGAAGGAGAGGGGGACTAAGGGGGTGAGGTCGGCTATCTAAAGCCAAGGAGTGGCTTGCCCAGTCCGCCCAGGATTTGCGCCAACAGCGCCTTCAACAAGTGCATTTTATTCTCGGCCTGGTCAAAGACCACCGACTGCGGCCCGTCCAGGACATCATTGGTGACCTCCTCGCCGCGATGTGCTGGCAAGTCGTGCATAAATATGGCGTCTTCCTTAGCTAAAGACAGAAGCTCACTATTGACTTGATACTTGGCGAAAACTTGCCGGCGTACTTCCCGCTCCGTCTCCTGCCCCATGCTCGTCCAGACATCGGTATAAACAATATCGGCGCCGTTAACGGCTACCCGTGGCTCTTCCGTACAGAGAATCTTACTGCCAGTGCCCTGGGCGTAATCCTGAGCCAGGTTTAAGAGCCTCTCGTTAACCGTATAGCCCGGCGGAGAAGCAATCTGGAAGTTGATGCCGGTTAGCGCCGCCGCCAGCAGCAAGCTGTGGGCGACATTATTGGCATCGCCGATATAGGCTAAGGTCAAGCCCTCCAGTTCCCCCTTTTTCTCATAAATAGTAAGAAGGTCAGCCAGCGCCTGGCACGGGTGTTCCAGGTCAGAGAGGGCGTTAATTACCGGCACATCGGAGCAGTTAGCCAGAATCTTCAGAGTCTGATGGGAAAAGGTGCGGGCGGCAATGCAATCAACATAGCGACTCAGCACCCGGGCGACATCGGCGACTGATTCGCGCTCGCCCAGCCCGACCTCGGCCGGGGAGAGATAAATACACTGCCCGCCTGACTGGCGCATGGCAACTTCAAAACTAACCCTGGTTCTTAACGACGGCTTTTCAAAAAGCAGGGCCAGGGCTTTCCCTTCCAGTATGGAAACCCAGCCCTGGTCTTTGGCATCAATGGCATCTGAAATCAGCGACTGTATATCATCGCTGGTCAGGTCAGAAATCGAGAGTAAGTCCTTACCCTTCATGCTGTGCCTCCTCCCATGCCCTAAAGTATATCACCAAAAAGCAATGTTCAATAGTGGGGCCTTATCACAGGAGCTTCTTAGCCGCCGCTAGTCCCGATTTTGTGCCTGAAACTCGTGGTACCGGATGAAGCGGGCGAGCGCCCGGGTGGCGTTGGCTTGAGACGCATAGGCCGGGACACCCGCCAGAGCAAACTGCACCCGCAACTTGGCCGTCATCGCCGTATTATTGGGGTCATGGTTCAGGGTGTTCATCGCTACCACCACCGGCTTGTTAAATGGGTTCTTTTTAGCGAAATCCGTGATGAAATCATTTACCTGGCGCTGTCGCTCTTCGCGGTCGGGACGGTCGTCGTCATCCTCACCGGCGTGGCGGTCAACGATGACCAAGTCAATCACCGGGTCAGCCACGGCGATTTCAATACAGCGTCGGAGGAGTTCAACAGTATCCTGCACCATCCACACATCCAGCGGGTTTCGGATGCTATTTCCGGCCAGCGGGATGAACTCGGCCAGTTGTTTTCTGGTGTTATCGGAAAGCGGCGGTACTTCCAGACCGTCCCGACTGCAAATATCGGCCATGGCCACCGAGTTGCCGCCACCGCCCCCGAGCAAAAGAGTGCGCCGTCCACGGAGTGGAGTCAGGTGCAGGAAGAGCATAACTACATCGGCTATCTCTTCCAGGGAGCCAACCCTGACCGCGCCCGTCTGAGCGAAGAAAGCCTCCCAGATTCTTTCCTCGCCCGCCATTGAGGCGGTGTGTGAGGCGACGGCTCTGGCCCCGGATTCAGTCAGCCCTCCCTTCCAGACGATGACCGGCTTGGTGCGATTAATCTCTTTGATTAGTCGAGCGACTTTATTGCCGTCTTTGAGACCTTCCAGGTACACCGTGATAATTCTGGTGTCCGGGTCTTCCGCCAGGTACTCCAGGAAATCCAGCGCCTGGAGGCCGCGGGCGTTGCCGAAGCTAATCACTTTGCTGAAGTAGATGCCCAGCCCCTGGGCGTACCGGATAAGCATTTCGCCGTGGCCACCGCTTTGCGAAAGGAAAGCCACCTGACCGCTGCCCGCCGGTAGCGCACCCCACGGCGTCAGCTTGCTGGCCGGGACATAGAGCCCCATGCAGTTCGGCCCCACCACCCGGAGGCCGCCCCGCAGTATAATCTCGGTTATCCTGGCTTCAAGCTGGCGCCCCTCTTCCTCCCGGGTCTCGCTGAAGCCGGAGCTGAAGATGTGCACATTCTTGACGCCGGCGGCAATACAGTCCTCCAGCACCTCGGGCACCCGCGGTGCCGGCACGGACACGATGACCAGGTCAACCGGCTCGGGGATTGACTTGACGCTCGGGTAGGCTTTAATCCCCTGAATCTCGGTGGCTTTGGGATTGACCGGGTAGATGCCGCCAGGAAAGCCAACCTTGCGCAGTTGCGTGATAAAACTGTGCCCGCCCCACCCTTGCGGATTGGCGGAGACGCCCACCACCGCCACCGACCGAGGATAGAACATACTATCAAGTTCCCGTCTTCCGGACATAAGCTAGGTCTCCTTCTTTAGTCAATGGTCTATGCTACCACAGCCCTCATTCCTTGGGCAAGACGGCTTCAGACGCCCGCAACCCCATCCCTTCACTTCTAATTGCCCCGGCTCAGTCATTGCAGTAAAATGAGCGGGACAAAGTCGCTGATGAAGGAGTAATTGGATATGAAGGCGGTGTTACAGCGGGTGACCAAAGCTTCGGTCAGCGTGGCCGGGGAGGTGGTGGGCAGTATCGGCCCCGGGCTGGTGGTCTTGGTGGGGGTGGCTAACGGCGATACGGAAAAAGATGCCCGGTATCTGGCGCAGAAGACAGTGGAACTGCGCATTTTCCCGGATGATGCCGGTAAGTTTAACCTTTCTGCCCTGGATATTAAGGGTGAGCTTCTGGTGGTCAGCCAGTTTACTCTTCTGGCGGACACCAGAAAGGGACGCCGCCCCAGTTTTGTTGAGGCCGCACCCCCGGCCCAGGCCGAGGGACTGTTTGAGCAGTTTGTTGCCGCCGCTCGTGCCAGTGGGCTGAAGGTAGAGACCGGTCGCTTTCAACAATATATGCTGGTGGAAATCCACAACGATGGCCCGGTCACGATATTGCTGGACAGCCGGGAAAAATTTGCGCCGTAGTGCAAATGAAACTATTTGCACATACAAAGGCTTGCAGTAATTTTTCTCTTCTGGTATAATCGGTTCAGTCCAGCCAATCGGGAAGGAGAAATTTGGAGTACTCGAGGGGCATAGTTGGTAAGCTGGCGGAGAAGGGGTACCGGCTGACACCCCAGCGACTGATGATACTCTCGGCGATTGAAGAGAGTGACAGTCATATTAGCGCCGAGGAAATCCATGCCCGGATTGTGGCCAAATACCCCAATGTCAATATCTCCACCGTCTACCGCACACTGGAGTTGCTCAAGCGACTGGGTCTGGTCACGGAGACTGACCTGGGGGAGGGGAGAGTCAGATATCATCCGGCGGAGAAGGGCCATCACCACCATCTGGTCTGCCAGGAGTGCGGGGCCATAATTGACCTTGATGAATCACTGCTGACGCCGCTGAAGAGTGCTCTGCTCCGGGAATACAAGTTTAGCGCTGACCTCAAACACCTGGCTATCCTGGGTTGTTGCGTCAATTGTGGTAAGTGAAATTTTTTTGCTCAGTTGTTGCATATAATTGCAATTGCTTTTAGTTGCAATTAAAAGGAGGGAAAGGATTGTTTATGAAAAGGTTTAGCATTCTGGTTGCCGTTGGTCTGGTTTTAAGCTTGATTAGCTTAGTTCTGGGTAGCTGCGCCCCGGCGAAAACCGCTGAGTTGAAGGTAGTTACCAGCACCTCCCTGCTGACTTATATCGTGCAACAGGTGGGTGGGGATAAAGTGATGTGGTTAATATTGTTCCTCCGGCGCAGCACCCGGGTGACTTTGATGCTAAACCCGGTGATATTCAAACACTGGCCAATGCCAAGTCTCTTTCTCCTCCATGGCTGGCCAGGGGAGGGTTATGCTGATAGACTCATTGCCTCGGCTAATAATCCCAACCTCACAGTAATCAAGGCTAACGTAAACGGTAACTGGATGATTCCGTCCGTGCAACTGGCGGCAACCGATAAGGTCGCGGGTATCTTAGCCCAGGTGGATAGTAAGAACGCTTCTGCTTACCAGAAGTCGGCAGAAGAATACAAACAGAGGATTCAGAAAAAAGAAGCCGATATTAAAGCCAGACTGGCCAAGGCTAATATCTCTCAGGTAAATGTAATAGCTTCCAACCGGCAGGCCGATTTCTTCAATGGGCCGGGCTTAATGTCGTTGCCCAATTCAATGCCACCGATATGACGACAACCTCAGGTAGTGCAGGAACTGGTGGATAAGGGCAGACAGGCTAATGTAACATTGATTATTCAATAATCTTCAGGATGGGAAGGATGCCGGAAAAGCTATAGCTGAAGAACTTGGCGCAAAGAACTTGAATCTTTCCAATTTTCCTGGCGGCTTTGATAATACCGAGACCTGGGAGAAAGCCATTGACTATAATATTGAGCTGATACTGGCGGCGGTGGCACCATAAAATGGCAGGCCGGAAATGGGTAATACCGTAATAAATATTGAGAATGCCGTGGTCTCCTACCGGGAGGATGTCGCTCTGCGGGGCGTCTCGCTTAAGGTCGAGGCCGGGGAGTTTGTCGGCATCATCGGGCCCAATGGTGCCGGCAAGACCACACTCCTCACCGTGGTCAATGGCCTGGGCAAGCTGCTCAGCGGACAGGTCTGGGTTCTGGGACATTACCTATCCGCCGGGCAACGGCCACTCCCTGAGAAAGAAGGTGGGCTATGTGGCCCAGGTGGAGAATATCGACCCGCGGATGCCGATGAGCGTCCGGGAAGTGGTGATGATCGGTCGCTACGGGGTGCTGGGCCTATTCAGGCGACCCGGCCAGCACGACTGGGCAATCGTGGACGAGATGCTGGAGCTGGTGGGCATGACTCACCTGGCCCGGCGACCCATCGGTCACCTTTCCGGCGGCGAGCAGCAGCGGGTGGCCATCGCCCGGTGCCTGGCGCAGGAGCCGGAGCTATTCCTGCTGGATGAGCCGACGGCCTCGCTGGACTGGAAGGCACAGACAGAGATACTGGAGCTGGTGAAGCGGATTCATGATGCGCGGCACCTGACCACTCTCTTTGTGACCCATGACCTGGACGCTCTGCCCCACACCTGCGACCGCGTGGTACTGATGAAGGACGGGCTCATTGTGGGTGACGGCACCCCGGACCAACTGATTTCTACCGATAGTCTCAGCCGTCTCTACAATATGCCGGCACCGGTGGTTGAAGAACGGCGACCTCATATGCACATCAAGGAGTCTTAGCTTGGAAATTTTTGGCTACCAGTTCATGCAGAACGCCATCCTTGCCGCCTTTCTGGGTGGCATTGCCTGCGCCACCATCGGTGTTTTCGTGGTGCTGATGCACATGCCCTTTATCGGTGTCTGCATGTCCCACGCCGCCTTCGCCGGAGCCTGCTTGGCCTCTGGCTGGGTTTCGACCCGCTCATCGGCGCCTTTGTCTTCAGTCTCCTGGCGGCGGCCGTCATCGGGCCACTGGCCGACCGCGGGGAACTCAGTCCGGAAACCTCGCTGGGGGTCATTTTTTCTCTGATGCTGGGGCTGGCTTTTCTCTTTATCGGGCTGATGCCCGGCACCAAGTCCAGCGCCCTTGACCTGCTATGGGGCAGCATTCTCACCAATACCCGCGGCGACGTTATATTGCTGGCGGTAGTGAGCTGTGGTGGTGGTGGGGCTGGTGTTCATTTTCTACAAGGAAATCCAGGCGACCATTTTCCACCGGGGCATCGCCCTCTCCGTGGGCCTGCCGGCCACCCTGGTCTTATATGGAGTCCTATTCCTGACCGGCGCCACGGTAACCGCCTCCCTGCGTTCAATCGGCGGGCTGCTTATCTTCAGCCTGATTCTGAACCCGGCGGCCGCCGCCTACCAGCTTACCTACAGTATGAAGAAGATGTTTTTACTTGCGGCAGGCTTTGGTGTTCTGGCGGGGTGGCTGGGTCTGCTGATTTCCTACCTGCTCAATATTCCCAGTGGTGCGACCATAGTCATTACTTCATCGGTTATCTTTATGCTGGCAGCCATTTTCTCGCCCAAGCGGCGGGTAAAGGGCTGGCAGAGCAAACCGGTGGCGGAGAAACAGTAATGTCGCAGGCGTATTTTAACGAGCAGGCGGACATCTGGGATGAGACCGTCGCGGAAAAGGATGCCGCCAGGCTGGAACAAATGGCCCGGCGCCTGAACATTAAGGCCGGTGCTACGGTGCTGGATGTGGGTACCGGAACGGGCGTCTTCCTCCCCTTTCTACTCAGGGTCGTTGGTCGGAGTGGGCGGATTGTCGCCCTGGATTTTGCCGAGCGGATGTTAAAGAAAGCCCGCGCCAAGGGTTTTGACCATGATATTGCTTACCTGCAGGCTGATGTGGGCCATATTCCAGCGCGCCCGGAGAGCTTTGATGCCATCGTCTGTTACTCCAGCTTTCCTCACTTCCCGGATAAACCGAAAGCTCTGGGTGAGTTAAGGCGCGTTATCAAAAACGGCGGCCAGCTCCTCATCTGTCACACTTCAAGTCGGACTCAGATTAACGCCATTCACCGCCAGGTCCCGGCGGTGAAAAATGACACTCTCCCGGACAAAGCTGAAATGCAGGGGATGCTGACTGTGGCAGGGTTTACCCGGATAAAGATAGAGGACAGGAGCGATAGTTACCTGGCCAGCGCGGAGAAACCGACGGTTTCATCCAGTTAGGCCCACCTGAGCGTTTCCGGCTCAAGCTCAAGGCTGATGTCCAGCGCTTTGGGAGAGTGGGTCAGAGCGCCGATAGAGATAATATCCACCCCGGCCAGCGCCGCCGCCCGGACATTGGTCAGGTTGATGCCACCGGAGGCTTCAGTTTTAATCCCTCTTGGGCAGTAAGCTCACCGCCCGGCGCATTTCGTCGGGGCTCATGTTGTCCAGCATAACAATGTCGGCCCCGGCTTTCGCCGCGGCCAGGGCGTCCTTGGCTGAATTGACTTCCACCTCAACCTTCAGGCCCTTTGGGGGCTTTCTGTTTAGCCCGGGCGACAATCTGTCTTCAGGGTCAGGCCGCGGGCAAGTAATACGGCCAGATGGTTGTCCTTAATCAGAATGCCATCGCCCAGGTGAAAGCGGTGATTGTGCCCGCCGCCCATTCGCACCGCATACTTTTCCAGCAGTCTTAGGCCGGGGGTGGTCTTTCGGGTATCGGTGATTCTGGCCTTAGTGCCGCGCACTTCAGCCACATACTGGGCGGTGAGAGAAGCGATGCCGCTCAGTCTCTGCAAAAAGTTGAGGGCTACCCGCTCGGCCTTGAGGATACTGATGACCCGTCCGGAAACGGTGGCCGCAATATCCCCGCGCTTGACCTTCGTCCCGTCCTTAACCCGTGGTTCCACCTTGAGCGAGGGGTCAACCCTCTGGAAAACCCGTCTGGCTACTTCAAGACCAGCCAGTACTCCGTCCGCCTTAACCAGTATGGTGGCCTTCCCCTCAAGCTCCGGTGGTATCAGTGCCTCACTGGTCACATCGCCGTGGCCTAAGTCCTCGTTTAAGGCCAGGTCAACAATCCGATTAAGTTGGGCGGCTGAGAGTCGAGGTCTACTCACCTTTCACCTGTCTTGGTTTGTTATCGAATTCTCCCCTCAGCTGAAGGGAGGCTGACGATACTACCCTTGGTAACCCTCATGGTGGCTCCCGATTCTATTTCGAGGATAACACTATCCTCGCTGATGCTCTTAATCCGACCATAGATGCCACCGGCGGTAATGACTTTCTCCCCGACCTGAAGTTGCTCCATCATCTGGTCGTGCTTCTTCTCGCGCTGGCGCATCGGTCGAATCATGAGGAAATAGAACATGCCAAAGAGTAGCACCAGAATGACGATCATGGGCAGATAAGATCGCGATTCCGCCACTGGTGGTCGTCCCTTCTTCCCCGCCGGTGGGTGTCTCGGTGGGCACACAGCCAGCTATCACCACCGCCACAACAACCAGGCTCAAAATTAAGACTAGACTCAGGATTTTATTCTTCACCTTGCCTCCTTATCTCTGGTCGGGCGACTTTCTCCAGCTTACCCTGGAGCGACCAGGGGCTCGTCTTTTCAATCCTGATATTGGCCAACTGCCCCAAATGGTCACCGGTATCACTGAAGAATACCAGTTTATCACTTCTGGTGCGACCGCGCCACTTGCCTTTGGTTTTGCCTTCCACCAGAATCTCAACCGTCTGGCCCATCAGCCGGGCGTTAATCTCAGTGGCGATGCCCTCCTGAAGTTGCTCAATTATTTTGAGTCGGCGCCGCTTCTCCGCCGCTGGAATATTATCCTCCAGTTCCCTGGCGGCGATTGTCCCTGCCCGGGGCGAGTAGCCAGCAACATGAACGGTGTCAAACCTCAACTCCGAAAGCAAGTCTACTGTCCGCTGGAACTGTTCCTCGCTTTCCGAGGGGAAACCCACGATGACATCGGTGCTCAGGGCAACCTCCGGTATTCTGCGGCGAATCTCGGTGATAAGCTGGCGGTAGTGCTCAATCGTATAGTCCCGCCTCATGGCTTTCAGAATAGCGTCATCGCCCGACTGAACCGGCAGGCTGATGTGCTCGCAGACCTTATCTAGAGAAGCAATGGCGTCAATCAGCTTGCGGGTCATGTCCTTGGGGTGGTTGGTCAGGAAACGCAGGCGGGCCAGTCCATCAACGGCATTTAGCTCAGTCAAAAGGTCAGCCAGGTCAGGTCTCTCGGGCAGGTCATGCCCGTAGGAGTCCACATTCTGTCCCAGGAGAACGATTTCTCTGGCACCACGGCGCACCAGTTCCTTGACCTCGCTAACTATTTCATCTATCGGTCGGCTCCTCTCCCGGCCGCGCCGGTAGGGAACGATGCAGTATGAGCAGAAATTATTGCAGCCCTGGATGATGGGGACATAGACGCTGACCGGCGGGCGTTGGGGCAAAGTCTGGTCGCGGGTGGCTTTTTCCAGCCACGGTGGGAAGTCTCCCGGTTGGAAAAAGTAGTCAACATGGGGGAAAGTCTTTTTCAGCGCGGCCGTATCGGAGTTTACCAGACAGCCGGTGACGGCCAGGGTTAAGCCGGGGTGCAATTTCTTAAGCGATTTGAGAGCATGGAGCTTATTGACGGCCCGGTTTTCGGCGCTCTGGCGCACCACACAGCTATTGAGCACGATAATATCGGCTTTCTCGGCGGCGGCCGTGGCCTGGTAGCCTCTCTGCTCCAAGAAGCTGGCGAGCCGCTCCGATTCCGCCTTATTCATCTGGCAGCCGATGGTCCAGATATGGTAGTGGGGCATATTCTATTTCTTCCTCACGATAATCATCATTTCGTACGTCATTCCCGCGCAAGGTCGGGATATTCCAGTGTTATTCTATCTAGGCAAATCATAGTCACACATATTCTCATTCGCACAAGTCATCGTCCTATTAGTCTTTTTGCCAGACTTTCTGCTTAATTGCTCGATTTTCAACTGTGGATTCCACTTCTTCATCTGTCTTTCTCGCTGTATCGCTGACTCGTCATTATTATACTGCTCATAATATACCAGCAGATGAATACCATACTTCTTAGTAAAACCTTCAACGAGGTCGTTTTTATGTTCATAAACCCTACGCACCAGCTCATTCGTTACCCCGATATAGAGAGTTCTCATTTTCGTTTACTTGCCAGAATATAAACTCAGTAAGTATTCATAACTTAATATGGATTCCCCTCTTCAAGGGAATAACAAGCGTTGGATGAATTTTGGAGTTGTAATCCCGATCTTATCGGGATTGAAAGAGAATTTTCAGGATACGTATTGTGTAAACACGAGATTGGCGGAGAGAGTGGGATTCGTTTATTCCGAGCGAAGTCGAGGGAAACCCTTTGGGACGAACCCCTTGATTAATTGTTCCTTTTTAACTTTAGACCAGCGCTTGACCTGTTCCTCCCGCTTCCTCGCTTCAGAAACGTTATCGTACCTTTCGCTATGAACTAAGATTACAGGTCTACGAGCGAGAGTATATTTCGCTCCGCCTCCTCTATTATGTTCCCTCAGACGTTGTTCTAAATTATTAGTAATGCCGGAATATAGAGAGTTATCTCTGCACCTGATTATGTAGAAAAACCATTCCTGGACCATTGTTGGCCCTTCGACTATGCTCAGGACAAGCCCTTCGACTTCGCTCAGGGTAAACGGAGGGAGTGGGATTCGAACCCACGACCCCGATTTCTCAGGGCAAGCGCTTAGCAGGCGCCCGCACTAGACCACTATGCGATCCCTCCATCCATCAAGAAACCACTTACATTTTATGTCATCGTGTGTATTTTTACAATATTATGACGGTAACCTCGCTACAAGCCACGGCCGTATGCTATATTTAGAGTGACTTCAAAGCTATGCTTGTTTGAACGATGAGTGATAATCTCTCAGCGGACGCCATTACTGCTGGCCTAGAGACACGCTTTATTGGCCAGAGGGTTCTTTACTACCCGCGCCTGACTTCAACCATGGAAGCGGCCCGGCGGGAAGCCAAGCGCGGCGCCCCGGAAGGCACTGCGGTCATCGCTGGCGAGCAGACGGCGGGGCGGGGCCGGCTGGGCCGCGCCTGGCTGACACCCAGGGGCAATATTGCTCTATCTCTGGTGCTCTACCCTCGTCTGGCTGACCTGCCCTCGCTCATCATGCTGGCTTCCCTGGCCGTGGTTCACAGCCTAAAGGCGGTCACTGGCCTGAAGTCGCAGGTTAAATGGCCGAACGATGTCCAAATCAACGGCCGGAAGGTCTGCGGGATTCTGATTGAGACCGATGTGCGCCAGGACAAGGTCAACTATGCTGTCATTGGCATCGGGATAAATGTCAACCTCAGACTGGGTGATTTTCCGCCGGAGATTCAATCGCTGGCCACCAGTCTCTCTGAGGAGCTGGGCCGGGAAGTGCCACGATTGAGTGTCATCCGCAGTCTGCTGGTCGAGATAGAAAAACTATATTTGACACTAAAGGCCGGCGGGTCTCTCTATGAGGAATGGCGGGACAATCTGGTGACGCTCGGTCAGCGGGTCCGGGTGAAATCCGCCGAGAATATATATGAAGGCGTGGCCGAATCAGTGGACCGTGATGGCAGTCTGCGGCTGCGCGGCGCTCACGGCCAGCTGACCAGAATCATCGCCGGTGATGTCACCCTGCGCGATTAAAACGAAGACACACCCTGGCGGTGCTTGAAGGGGCAAAAGCCCCCTCAAGCTACCTTGATAAACAACCTAATTTCCCCTATGGCTATTTGCTGGTCTTTTCACCCGGCTTAAGCACTGGTGCTTCTTTCCTCATAAACATGCTGATAAGGTCTATAGGGAGAGGGAAGATGATAGTGCTATTTTTCTCGGAAGCAATCTCAACCAGTGTTTGCAGGTAGCGCAGTTGTAATGTGGTTGGCTCGCGGGCAATAATCGCCCCGGCTTCAGCCAGCCTCTCGGACGCCTGGAATTCACCCTCGGCATGGATGATTTTAGCCCGGCGCTCTCTCTCAGCCTCAGCCTGCGCCGCCATCGACCGCCTCATTGTCTCGGGCAGTTCCACATCCTTAATCTCCACAATGCTGACCTTAACCCCCCATGGGTCAGTTTGTTCATCAATTATCTTCTGCAGCACTTGATTAAGCTTTTCTCTTTGTGAAAGCAGTTCGTCAAGCTCGTGTTGCCCCAGCACATTCCGCAGGGTTGTCTGAGCTATCAGGGAAGTAGACCGGACATAGTCAAAGACCTTCACCACCGAGGATTCCGGGTCAACCACCCGGAAATAGACCACCGCGTTTACCTTCACGGTAACATTATCTTTGGTGATAACATCCTGCGGTGGCACATCCATGGTGACTATCCTCAGGTCTACCTTTATCATCCGGTCAATGAAGGGAATGATGAGAAAGAAGCCCGGCCCCTTGGCTCCAATCAGCCGCCCCAGGCGGAGAATAACCCCTCGCTCCCATTCCTTAACGATCTTAATTGCATTCGGGAGCAGTATGATAACGGCCAAAATGATTATACTTATCCAGACCCAAGTACCATTACCCATTTACCTACCTCCTTACTGTTTTTTAGTGACATATAGTCTCATGCCATCGACTTTATTGATAATCACCTCCTCCCCCGGTTCCACCTGGCCCGATTCGGAGACGGCCGACCACAGTTCGCCCTTGAATAGCACCATGCCTTCGGGCTTCAGGGCTACTCTGACGGTGGCCGTCTTGCCGGTAAGCTCTTCTCGGCCGGTGGTTGCCTGACGGCGGTGGGCTTTGATGACGCGACTGACGACAAAGGTGAGGAAGCCACCAATGAGAATGGTAACAACAGCAATCAGCCAGGGATTAATTCTAAACAATGGTCCCCCCTTGAATAAGATTAAAGAGCCCAGAACCAGCGACGACAGACCGCCGACGGTCAGTACGCCGAAGCTGTGGGTGAAGACCTCGGCGATGAAGAGAACGAAGGCCAGTACGATGAGCAGAATCCCGGCATAGTTCACCGGCAGTACCCCCAGTGAATAGAAAGACATCAGGAGACAGATGCCACCGATGACTCCCGGGAAAATCAGTCCGGGGTTGGAGATTTCCACCATCAACCCCAGCGTAGCCAGACTCATTAGCAGGTAGGCGATATTGGGGTCGCTGATAACATGCAAAAAGCGTTCAATAACGCCCATTTCGTTTCTAATGATTTCGTAGCCTGTAGTGTCAATGCTAACCTCCGCGCCGTTGGCTAAAGTAACCTTCCAGCCATTGATTTGGGAAATAAGGCTTTGTAAATTATCAGCTCGAAGGTCAATAAGGTTAACATTGAGTGCGTCGACATCGCTGAAGGACTTGCTTTCTGTTACTGCTAGCTGGGCTTCTTCAATATTACGACCGCGCTCCTCGGCAATGGTCTTCATCCACTTAGCTGAGAACTCGGTTATCTTCTTCATTTCGTCCTCTGGTATCGTCTCACTGCCACCGCTTACGGGGTGAGCCGCGCCAATGGTAGTACCTGGCGTCATCGCGGCGATATGAGCGGACAAAGTAATAAAGGTTCCGGCTGAAGCCGCCCAGGCGGCTTTGGGAGAGACATAAACAACAATAGGAACTTTAGCATTCATAATCCTTCCGACTATTTTCTCCGTCGTACCTAGCAGCCCTCCAGGCGTATCTAACTCAATAATACAGGCAGTGGCGTTCTCATCTTCAGCCTTGCTAATGCCTCGATCAATATAATCAGCAACTACAGGAACGATTGTGCCCTCAACACGGAGCACATCAATCGTGGGAGCGGCGGCTCTAGCTTCAAGAGCCAGAGCCGCAGTGACTAGTAAGCCCAAAAATAGTAGAATGCGCAGTGCTCTGAGCATCATTGGCCTGCCGATGGTTGTAGTAAATCCTATTCTATGCCATTGCCACCCGATTGTAAATAAGGGCGTCAAGAGGGACAGAGTCCCAACCAAGACGGGGTGTTTAAGAGGGGCGAAGCCCCTCTTCCAAAATTCCTTTCCCCCCGATTATAATCGGGGGGGATTAAGGGGGTGAGGTTATCCAGCCTAAAGCGTTGAATAGCTGACCCAGGTAGTGTAGAATTTATCCGTATTGATGCTGAAGGTGTCAAGATGAGAGTGCAGAGGTGTAAGGGAACCAGAGACCTGTCTCCGGAGGAGATGAGGCGATTCCGCCTGATTGAAGGCGTCTTCCGGGACTGCTGTCTGAAGTGGGGCTACGAGGAGGTCAGAACACCCACCCTGGAGTATCTATATCTGTTTACCTCCACCGGCACCCTGACGCCCAGTCGGCTCGGTAAGGTCTATTCCTTCCTCGACTGGGATGGGTGGAGTGGGGAGCGGGTGGTGCTGCGACCTGATGGGACTATCCCCATTGCCCGGCTTTACATTGATACTATGGCTGACAAGGAGCTGGCCAAGCTCTTCTATGTCACCAATGTCTTCAGCTTTGAGGAGACCGGCAAAGAAGCCAGGGAAAGGTGGCAGTGTGGGGCCGAACTCATCGGCGCCGGCTCAACCACCGCCGATGTGGAACTGGTCAAGCTGGCCCTGGAAGTCCTGCACAAGCTGGGGCTAAAGGATGTGGAGTTGCGGTTATCGCATGCCGGCTTAATCCGGGCCTTGCTGGCGAAATTCGGGCTAAGTCCGGAAGAGCAGGCCAGGGTTTTCGACCAGATTCTGGATGGGGATTTGGCCGTGCTGTCCAGTGCGAAGCCCGAACTAGCTCAGACTTTGACTCCCTTGCTGGACTTGAAAGGGAAGTCGTCCGGTTTCCTCCGGAATATGAAGTCGCTGTTTAACCGTGACCTGCCGGAACTTGAGCACCCTTCAATAACTTCATTGAGGTTACCGACCTTCTGGAAGCGCTGGGTGTCAGCTACCAGATTGATATCGCTTCGGGGAGGGGCTTTGAATACTATACCGGTGTGATGTTCCAGATTCTGGCCGGCGGGGAACAGGTGGCCGGTGGCGGCCGCTACGATGCCCTGATTCCCTTGATGGGCGGACGGGATATCCCGGCCTCGGGCTTTGCCCTGTACCTCGACCACCTGATGAACCTGGTAAAGCCAGAAAGCTTGCCCAAGTCCGCGGAGCAGAAAATCCTGATTAGGGCCAAGTCTAAAGGGGACAGTCTGAAGGAAGCCTTTAACCTGGTGAGCTTTCTCCATGAAGCCGGCTATGCGGCGGAGGTGCATCTGGGTGGTCGGGAGCCAGCTAACTTAAGGTGGCGGCTGGATGTTCAAGGCACGGCTCCGCGCTTTATTCTGACTGACCTGAGTAATCGCCGACGCTTTGAAGCACAGACCCGGGACGAGGTTTTGGCGATGCTCAAAGCCTGAAAAACGGCGAGTCGCCATTGCCTATTCGGAAAGTCCAGAGAGGTGGTGCCTCTCTTCAATAATAATTTTCCCCGCTCCCTTGAATGGAGTGGGACACGGGGTCCCCACAAAATCAAAGATTTTGTGGGGTAAGATACAGGGGGATGAGGTGGACAAGCAACTGAAAATAGCCTTACCTAAGGGTCGCCTTATGGCCGAAACCGCCGCCTTGCTGGAAAGGGCGGGGTGGGGGCTGAGTGGCTATCACGAGGGCACGCGCTCCTATCGCCTTAGGTCGGAGCGCTTCCCTGAACTGTTAGCCAAGATATTTCACGAAAAGGACATCCCCATCCAGGTGGCGGTAGGCAATTATGACCTGGGTATTTGCGGGCTGGATTGGATAGAAGAGCTTCTGGCAAAATACCCCAGCTCGGCTCTGGTCAAGTTGAGAAACCTGGGCTACGGCGAGGGTGCCCTGTATTTGGTGGCCAGCAGTTCCGGGGCCGGCGCTAACCTCGCGGCCGTACGAGCCAGAGACCGGCGTTGTCCGTCTGGCCAGCGAATATCCTAATCTGACGGAGTCCTTTGCTCTGAACCTCCGGCTGAAACGGTTCAGCATTTTCCCGGTGTGGGGGGCGGCTGAGGCCTATCCACCGGAGAGCGCCGACCTGGCCTTGATATCGGGGCGGGTGGGCGAGGGAATGTTTAATCACGACCTGGTAGCCATAGACAAGGTTCTTGACTCCAGCGCTTATCTCATTGCCAACCGGGCTAGCTGGGAAGGCAAGAACCTGAGTGAAGTGCAGGCATCCATTGAAGGTGCCCTGACACCCTATTTGATTGAGCGTAAGGCTAAGGGTGAACCCGTTTCAGCCACCAGGGCCGGTAAAACCAGGGCTATCACTGGCCAGCCCCCGGCCGAGAAAATGGCTGAGGCAACCGTCCGTCTCGCTTTGCCGGATGGGCATCAACAAGCGCCGACTGTCCAGTTCCTGACCAGGGCTGGTATCCGGGTTGACGATTACCCATCAGCCACCGGCAATCGCCGCCCCACCTCCAGCTTACCCGGGGTCTCCATTAAGGTGATTCGACCCCAGGATATGCCCCTTCAGGTGGCTAATGGCAATTTTGACCTGGCCATTACCGGCCAGGACTGGCTGACGGAGCATCTTTATCAATTCCCGTCCAGCCCGGCAACCGAGCTTCTCGACCTCAAATTTGGCCGGGTCAGAATCGTGGCGGTGGTCAGTAAAGACCTGCCGGTGACCGATGGCTATGAGCTTGAGACAGTTCTACGCCGGGCAGACTGCACCTATCCGGGTAGCCTCCGAGTATGTTAATATTGCCGATAAGTATGCTCGTGACAACCATCTCGGGATGTACCGGGTGATTCCTACCTGGGGTGCCAGCGAAGCCTTTGTGCCGGAGGATGCCGACCTGCTGATTGAGAACACCGAGACGGGACGAACCATCGCTCGACACAACCTGAAAATTATCGATGCCCTGTTTGAGTCGACGGCTTGTCTGATTGGCAACCGGGAGAGCGTGGCTAGCCCGACCAAAGGCCAGAAGATAAAATCTATCACCAGAATCCTGCGCGCCGCGGTGGAGGAGACGAAGAGTTGAAACTCATTGAAGGCTTTGAGCGAGCCAAATCAGTCTTATCACGGCTAGCCCCAACGCAGGAGGCGGTTGGCTTTGACGAGCGCGAGCCACAGGTCACGGCAAATCATTGAGGATGTGCGCCGAAGAGGCGATGCCGCCCTATTTGAGTATACCTCGAAGTTCGACCGTGCCAAGCTGACCTCGCTGGAGGTGAGCCGGTCACAGATAAAAAGGGCTTACCGCGAGGTGGATGCCAAGCTGGTCTCAGCCCTTAAGCTGGCTGCCGAGCGAATCCGCGCCTTCCACCAGATGCAGAAAGAACGCACGCTCCGTACTTATACGCACGGCAAAACCGGCTGGCTAGTACGCCCGCTGGAGCGGGTGGGTGTCTATGTCCCCGGGGGCACGGCCAGCTACCCGTCAACCGTGCTGATGACGGCAGTGCCCGCGCGGGTGGCTGGGGTCAAAGAAATCATACTGGCAACACCACCGGGTAAAAACGGGAGAGTTGCACCAGCCACTCTCGTCGCCGCTGATATTGCTGGCGTTGACCGCATTTTCGCTATCGGTGGCGCGCAGGCCATCGCCGCCCTGGCCTTTGGCACCGAATCCGTGCCCAAGGTAGATAAAATTTGTGGCCCCGGCAACATTTATCGTCTTTCTGGCCAAGAAGCTGGTCTTCGGAGTGGTCGGCATTGACGCGCTTCAAGGACCCTCTGAGGTTGTGGTTATCGCTGACGAGAATGCCAATCCTGAATACTGCGCCTCCGATTTGCTGGCCCAGGCAGAACATGGTGCCCTGTCACCGTCTATCCTCATCACCACTTCCAGAGACCTGTCTCTTGAAGTTCGTCGGGCAGTTGAAAGACAGATGAAAACGCTCTCCCGCCAGTCAATAATCAGGGAGTCTCTGAAGGACAAAGGCATTATTGTTACCGTCAAAAATATGGACGAAGCTATTGAACTGACCAACCTCTACGCTCCGGAGCATGTATGTCTCCTGGTTGATAAAAGTGATGCCTATGTGGAGCGTTTATCCAATGCGGGGTGCATCGTTTTTGGCAAGAAGGCGACGGTGGCGATGAGCGACTATGTCTCAGGACCATCGCATGTCTTGCCGACTGGGGGTACAGCGCGGTTCAGTTCGCCGCTGAATGTGATGGATTTTATGAAGCTCACCAATGTCAGCAAGGTGGGCGAAGGTTTGATGAGCCTGGCGGGCAAAGCGGCCATCACCATTGCCCTTACCGAGGGACTGGATGCTCATGCCCGCGCCGTGGAATTAAGACTGAAGAAGAACACCAGAAAAGCCAGGAAGGCAAAGTAAAGATGGGTATAGAAAAACTGATTCGGAAAGACCTGCTTGCTTTTGGTGGCTACTCGGCGGCTACCTCTCCGGAGACACTCAAGGGGAAGATTGAAATTGCGCCGGAGAACATCATCAAGCTGGATGCCAATGAAAACCCCTACGGCTGTTCGCCGCGGGTGCAGAAGGCCCTGGCCAAATATGCTCACTTCAACATCTATCCGGATAACGCCCAGACCGTGCTCAGGAAGTCGCTGGCGAAGTACACCGGGGTTAACGCCAGACACATCGTGGCCGCCGGCGGCAGCAATCAACTGATCGACCTGGTGGTGCGCCTCTTTGTTGGTCCGGGCGATGAGGTGATTGACTGCGTGCCCACCTTCAGTATCTACAGCTTCAGCACCCGGCTCTGCGGCGGCACTCTGGTTGAGGTGCCGCGAGGCGAGGATTTTGCCGTTGATGTCCCGGCGGTAAAGAAAGCTATAACCAGGAAGACGAAGCTGATTTGTCTGGCCAACCCCAATAACCCCACCGGGACACTTACTCCACAGTCGGACCTGCTTGAGATTCTGGACACCGGACGTACCGGTGCTGGTTGACGAGGCCTACTATGAATTCAGCGGGCAAACGGTGGCACCACTTGTGGGTAAGCGTGAAAACCTGATGGTCCTGCGCACCTTCTCCAAGTGGGCCGGGCTGGCCGGGTTGCGGGTGGGCTACGGCCTTTTCCCGGAGAAAATCGCCGACTACCTGCTGAGAATCAAGATGCCCTATAATGTCAATGTCGCCGCGCTGGTGGCGGTGGCGGAGTCGTTTAAGGACAGGGACTACCTGATGGGCACGGTCAAGTTGATTGTCGCCGAGCGGGAGCGGCTTTTCGGCGAACTGAAGAAAGTCAAGTGGCTCAAAGCTTACCCATCGCGGGCCAATTTTATTCTCTGCGAGGTGCTGAAGGGGGAAGCGAAAGACCTGCGGCAGAAATTGCAGGACAGGGGGATACTGGTGCGCTACTTTGACCAGCCCCGTCTGCGGAACTTCATCCGCATCAGTGTGGGCAAGCCCGAGCACACCGATGCCCTGATAAAAGCACTGCGGGCGATTGGAGGTTAGAGAAATGGCTGAACGGCGGGCAACTACCAGACGCAAGACCAAGGAAACCAATATCACTCTGGAACTTAACCTTGATGGCAGCGGCCAGTGGGAGGTAAGCACCGGCATCAAGATGTTCGACCACCTGCTGGCTCAGGTGGCCCAGCACGGTCGCGTTTGACCTGAAGCTGGCCGCCACCGGCGATGACCAGCACCATCTGGCCGAAGATGTGGCCCTCTGTTTTGGGCGGGCCTTGAATCAAGCCCTGGGGGAGAAGCGGGGCATTGTGCGCATGGCCGATGCCACGGTGCCGATGGATGATGCCCTGGCCATGGTGGCGGTGGACATCAGCGGGCGAGGCTATACTGTACTAGAGTTACCCTTTAGTAAGAATGATATGGCCGGCTTTGCTACCGACCTCATCCGCCATTTCCTGGAGTCGCTGGCGGCTGAGGGCAAGCTTAACCTCCACGCCCGCATTCTCTATGGCGTCAACGACCACCACAAGGCGGAGGCGCTGTTCAAGGCTTTGGGCCGGGCTCTGGACATGGCAACACGCATTGACGAGCGGATTGCCGGCGAACTACCCAGCACGAAGGAGCTATTAGAGGGGTAAGGCCAGTTTTGACAAAGCTTTCTGGGAAGGAATTGATACGCTCGTTCGTGAATCACAAATCGTGATAGACAGACCGAAAGGCACACACCATCCAAGATTTCCCTCGATTGTCTATCCCGTTGACTACGGGTATTTGTACGGCACCGCCTCAATGGATGGAACTGGTATTGATGTCTGGCTGGGTTCCGCTACTTCTCGAACAGTGGACGCGATTATCTGTACCATTGACCTGAAGAAAAAAGACTCTGAGGTCAAGATTCTTCTTGGCTGCACGCCTGAGGAAGAGAAACTGATTTACGATTTCCACAATCAAAGTCGAGCATATGAAGGGTCTCCTGATAAGAAGAAAGTAAAAGTGTGCCAAACATCTGGATTCCTGCCGGAGTTTACCCCGTCACGGGCCGTTCAGTCCCTCACGCGGGCGGGAATGACATCCACTCTGTCATTGTCGGGCTTGACCCGACAATCCAGATAATACTCGGTAGAAAAACTACTGTCAGCTTCTTCCCCGTCAGCCTCTCGTAAGCCTCGCGGTATCGCCGAGTGGTGGCTTCAATGACTTCCGGGGGGAGCATGGGGGCGGGGGGTTCTTTGTTCCAGCCCGATTGCACCAGCCAGTCGCGGACGGGCTGCTTATCGTAGCTCGGCTGGGATTGCCCGACCCGATACTGCTGGGCGTCCCAGAAGCGGGAGGAATCGGGCGTAAGCAGTTCGTCAATAAGGATAAGTTTACCGTCAAGCAGGCCGAACTCCATCTTGGTATCGGCGATGATAATACCCTTGCCCAGAGCGTATTCCCAGGCAAAGTTATAAACCGCCAGGCTTTTCTCCCGTATCTCTTCTGCCTGAGCCTGGCCCACCAACTTCTCCATCTCTGCCATGGTGAGGGGCTGGTCGTGCCCGGTCTCGGCTTTGGTGGTGGGGGTAAAGAGGGGCTGGGGGAGTTTCTGGCTCTCCTTGAGCCCTTTAGGTAAGGGCATTCCGCAAACCATGCCCGATGGCTGATACTCTGCCCAGGCCGACCCGGCCAGATAGCCCCGCACCACGCATTCGACTGGTATGCGCGCCACCTTTTTCACAATCATTGACCGCCTGGCCAGATATGGCGGGTAAGCCATTCGTTTGCCTTTGGGCAGGTAGCGGCCGAGAGATTTAACATCATCTATCACCTCAATCAGATGGTTGGGGATGATATTCCTGGTCTGGTCAAACCAGAAGGCCGATAGCTGGTTGAGGACCAGCCCCTTATCGGGAATACCGCAGGGCAGGACGACATCGAAGGCGGAAATACGGTCGGTAGCCACAATGAGCAGGCGGTCACCCAGGTCATAGGTGTCCCGCACCTTACCCCGGATGAATAGCGGTAAAGACAGGTCAGTCGTCATCAGAACTGGAGCGGCAGCCATAACCAAACCTCCGATTTGTTCATTTTGCCGGTGCTATTTCTCCTCAAGGGAATAGAAAGCCCAGGATGCGGTCGACTTCCTCCACCGCCACCCCGCCCCTCAGCGGGCGTCCCTCCAGACACGAATCAAAAATCTCCGGGTCTTGAGGAATAGCCCCGATGACTCTGATATCCCGCTGGTTCAGGTAGTCCGTCAGCCGAGCGGCGATATCTTTTGAAGGGACCTTGTTAAGGACGACCCAGACATCAGCCACCTGGATTTGACCGGCCAGTTCGTTTATCTTCTCGGCCAGTTCCAGGGAGTCACGGGACGGGTCAACGACCACCAGCACGCAGTCGACGCCCGTTTCCACCCCCCGACCAAAGTGCTCAACCCCCGCCTCCAAATCAACGATGGCCACCTCGTCTGGCTCAAGCTGTAGCTTCTTGAGGAAAGAGCGACTGACAATACCCATCGGGCAGCTACAGCCCTCCAGGGCCATCAGTATCTTGCCCACCGTGACCAGCTTGATGCCATCGGTTTCCAGGATATATTCCGGGGGTATGCTGGCTATGGGCATCTCCTGCTGGATTAGCTGTAAGCTCATCTCGGATTCACCCGCGCGTATTCTCTCTTCCAGCTCACGCTCCAGCTTCTGCTTTCCACCGAGCAGGTCGATAAGCGGGCGCGGCCCACGCTCAAAACCGAGCATTCGGTAGAGTCCGGTGTTGGATTCATCGGAGTCAACGACCAGCACCCGCCGGCCCCGTCTCCTCATCCCGCCGGCCAGCAGTTGAGTCACCACGCTCTTACCGCTGCCGCCCTTGCCACAAACGGCTATCTTTTGCACTCGTACCTCCTCAATGCAATCAGGTCTTCAAGCGCCGGGGGCGTCGGCGCGCCGGAGGCAGGGGGCGGGGGGTGAGAAAAGACCAGTAGATTGCCTCCAGTATATCATCGGCACCATTCATCGCCCCGGTGACCACTATCTCAGCTACTTTATTCATATATTCCGCAAAAGTGGGGAAGGCCTTTTGATAACCCACTTTGTAAGCATACTGGTAGATTTCATCCTGGCTATACTCATCAATTATAATCTGCCGGAGTCTCTTTTTGACTTCCTCCGGAAAAGTCTCCGGCCAGAGGTAGCGAGCGTAGCGGCGCACTTCCGGGAGGGGGGATTCCGTGAGAAAGGCGGAGATGATTTCGTGAAAGGCGTCATCCGCCCCATTCTCCGCCCCGATGGCGAGCATATCGGCAATTCGGCCGGTGAATTCAGTGAGGTCGGTGTATTTTCCGGAATAACGCTTCTGGTAAGTGTCTTTCAGGTTCTCTCCGTTGAGGCGGGTGCCCCGATGAAAATCGGGGCGGAGTTCCTCTCTGAGCACCTGTTTATAGCCTTCGGGCCAGAACCTTTCGGCGGCGGAATCAGCGGCTTCCGTATCCGGCATGAAGTGCATAGGCTCTCTCTGCTCCCACTAAAAAGAATAGTCAGGGCCCGCCCTTGACATAAATCACCTGCCCGGAGATGAAGCTGGCTTCATCCGAGACCAGGAAGAGCACGAGGTTCGCCACATCCTCTGGTGTGCCCAGCCGTCTTAACGGTATCTGGGCGAGGGCGAACTTCTTAAAATCGTCCAGATACATGCCCTCGCCGCGGGCGGTATTTCGGGTCATCTCCGTGTCAATAAAGTCGGGGGCCACGCAGTTGACATTGATATTGTACCGGCCCAGTTCTACGGCCAGAGCTTGGGTGAAGCCGATAAAGGCGGCGTTAGCCGTGGCGTAGCTCGTCTGTCCCGCCTCGCCCAGGATGGCCGGCACCGGCGCCGCCAGATTGACAATCTTGCCGTAGCTCTGCCGCACCATGTATTTCTGAGCGGCCTGGGTGCAGTTGAAGCCGCCCTTGAGCTGGACGGCAATAGCCGCGTCCCACTCCTTTTCGGTGAGCTTGTGGAAGGGGACATCCCGTCTTATCCCGGCGTTGTTCACCAGAATATCCACCCGACCAAACCGCCGCTCCACCTGCTCGAACATCTGGGCCACTTCCGACCAGTTAGTGACATCCGCCTTAACCGCCAGGGCGACTCGCCCCGACTTCTTCAATCTTTCAACGACATTATCGGCAAAGGCAAAGTCAATGTCATTGACCACGACACTGGCCCCTTCCTCGGCCAGTCTGATGGCGATGGCCTTGCCAATGCCTCTACCGGCGCCGGTGACCACAGCTACCTTATTTTCTAGCTTCACACGACTTCCCCACGGTCTGAATGCTTGGCTGAATTATATACCACTTTACCCTACTCTGGAAACAGGGTGTAAGTGAGATTGTTTAATAACCCCTCACCCTTTATCCCTCTCCCCTTGGTAATCGGGGAGAGGGAAGAATTCTTCTAAAGGGGCTTCGCCCCTTTAAATCCCCTTATCAAACAATCTCCGTAAGACAGATTAAGAGAGGGATAAAGCCCTCTCTTAATCTGTCCCGCTGGGGGATAAGTTGCGCCACAAGCTCTTTTACAGCTTCTTCATGGAAAATTCGCAGAAGCCATCCTTGGCGGTAGCGGCCGGCATAGTAATCAGCAGCTCCATCTCCATGTCCTTGGCGATGGTTTCCAGAGCTTTAAGGCAGGCGTTCTTGCAAGTCATCATATTGGCTACCTCAGCCCCGCACTTTCCCTTGATGGTGTTAAAGAGCAGGCATTGGGGCACCCGGTAGGCCAGCTCCTGCATATTATTGAGGGTGACCGGCAATTTGAGGAATTGCTGGGTGCTGAGATAGGCGATTTCCACATACCGTTGTGGCACATGCGGCCAGATGAGGAATTGCTGGCCGCTGCGGTCGACGGTCTCCATTACCATCTCGATAGTTCTATCGGGGTACTCATCGCTTAACTGCATCGTCCGCTTCATCCACTTCTGGCCGTAGTCCTCAAACAGCTTCTTGCCAACCTTCTCAATCTCGCTCGGTGTTTTTCCGGCAACGGCTTCGCAGAATTTGGCGGCGATAATATCGGCGCCGAACTCCTTGCGCAGCATGTTGACCATATCCTCATTCAGGTCGAAGGAGTACGGCTGGGGTGCCGTGAACAGGGGATAGGGTGCTTTTCTGAGGGCTTCAAATGGGTCCTGTGCCATCGCTTCCTCCTACGGTACCTCTATTTTTAGAGCGCCTACCGGGCAGACTTCAATGCACTTGTTGCACACGGTGCACTTGTCGCGGCGCACGGCGCGGAGCACATAGTTCCCGTCAACTCTGGGGTCCATTTCTTTCAGCCGCTGTTCTTTCGACATGACCCGGCCCACGCTGAACACCAGCATCGGACAAATCTGCAGGCACTTCTTGCACACAAAGGGAACAGTGCACTTCTGCTGGTCAATGGTGATTTTGGGGAACTTCCGGCCTAGACTTAACGGTATTGTCATGTCCATACCTCCGCGACGGCTGGTAGGCTCTCTCGTCTTACCAGCGTAATCGCCTTTCTGGGACAACCGGTCTCACAGAGACCGCAGCCGTAGCACTTGAACATGTCGATATTGGCTTTCTCACTGGTGACCTCAAATTTCAGCGCACCGAACTGGCATCGCTGGGCGCAGATGCCGCAGCCATTGCAGATATTGTAATCAACCGTGGCCACATAGTGGCTTTTCAGCGAGCCGATGCCGAAATCGACAGCGTTTCTCAATGCGCCGCAATCGGGGTAATCGCACTGGCAGAAGCCACCGATAAATGGTGCGCCGAAGAGCATCAGGATGTGGACAAAGCCGCGGCGGTCCATCTCGTGGTTCCATTCCTTGGCTTCGTCGATGTTCACGAATTTGACTCCGCCCTTATATCTCTCCGGCCAGCGCTCCCACTTGAGCATACCTACACCCATGCCCATGCAGGTATACTCGTGCTCGTTTCTTTCATCGATAGCGCGCCAGTCCCGGCGGCAGATACAGCCAATCAGGCCGATAGGTGAGGAGAGTTCCAGTAGTTTATCGGCGTCACCTAACGGGATAATCTGGCTGCCCTGTCCCCTGGCCTGCATTTGCTGCTTAAGACTGGCGTACTTGTTGAGGTCCCCTTCCTCCATAGCACCGAGCAGGTCAACAATTGTTGGTCCAGTTCGTACGCCGGTTTCCAGGCCGGCTTCCGCTCCCAGGAACCCCTCCCCGGGTAGTCTCAGTTTGTACATGTTTCGGGCATGGTTCTTGGGGTTCAGGTACCAGACACCGCCGGCCACATTCGGGTCGCCAAACTCTTTACATAAGATGCACATATCTACCTCCCTAGAATTATAATAATCGGTCCGCTGTCTCAAAGCACAGCTGACCGCGGTCGAAAATACAGTTGGCGCACATCCGGCAATTCAGGCACCGCTGGGCTTCTTCCACAGCTTGCCACTGGGCGTAGCCCAGGTCCACTTCCTTAAATGTCCTGGTTGCCTCTTTGGACAAGAGTCGCGGCATATCCCAGCGCTCCCGGCGCGGGAAGTAAGAAGGGACATCCTCGGCCTTGATTCTTATCGTCTCCCTGGTGTCGTTCACGCTGACGATTGGCTTGCCGCTCAGATACTGGTCGATGGAAATAGCCGCCCGCCGGCCGGCCGCCATCGATTCGGTCACGGTACGACCGGTGGCCGAGACATCCCCGGCGGCAAAAATCCCGCGAACATTGGTCTGGCCGGTATTCCGGTCGACCGCCACCTGGCCCGTTTTGCTGATTTCCAGTGACTCATCTTGCAGACCGCTCATATCCGGGACCTGGCCGATGGCGATGACGATATAATCGGTATCCACGGCGAAATCGCTGCCCGGGCCGGCCATCAGAGTCCAGTGAATCCGGCCGTCACTGTCAAGGGAGGTTGAGGTGACACGCTTGAAGTTAATCCCGTTGACCTTGCGGCCGCTCTTGGAGACGAACTCCTGCGGGGCGAGGGACGGGTGTATCTTTACCCCCTCTTTCTCCGCCGCCTCAATCTCCCATTTGTAGGCTGGCATGTCCTCTCTCGATTCGAGACAGGCAGCATGCACCTCTTTTGCGCCGAGTCGCAGGGCCGTTCGAGCCACATCCATGGCCACAGCACCACCGCCGATTACCCATACCGTGCCACCAAGCGGTGGTTGCTCTCCTTGCTTGGCGGCCTTCAGGAAAGGCAGGGCGTAGAATATTCCCGTTAGATTGGCACCGGGTAGACGCAGCTCGGCGCTCTTCTGGGCGCCGGTAGCCAGCAATATGGCCTTGAAGCCCTGATTGCGCAGACCGGCCAGGCTGATGTCTCTGCCGACTCGGACATTGGTGTGAAGGCGTACGCCTAAAGCCTGTATATAGTCAATATCCGCCTGCACCGCCTCCAGGGGCAAGATGAAGTCGGGGATGGCTGAAGAGAGAATACCGCCGGGTGTGGCGGCCGCTTCAAAGATGGTGACGCCGTAGCCCTTCTTAGTCAAATCATACGCCGCGGTCAAGCCGGCCGGGCCGGAGCCGACAATGGCCACTCTTTCTCTCCTGGTTTTCTTTACGGGAGATGGCTTTTCACTATCCCCCCAATCAGCGGCATATCTCTTGAGCCACTCGATGGCCACCGGGCCATCAACCAGCTTGCGGTTACACTCTTCTTCGCAGGGATGGTGACAGACCCGCCCGCAGATGGATGGCAGGGGGTTGCTCTCCCGCATGATGGCTAGGGCCTGGGTCATATTGCCCTGGGCGATGGCCATAATGTAGTTGGGGACATCCATGTGTAACGGGCAGATGGCTTCACAAGGGGAAAGCTTATCAACCTGAGGCCAGCATCTCTCAGCGTGGATGAAGGCGGGCATGGCGACTTTACGGGTAGCAGTTGAAGGCGCTGCTGTTGCCATTGCTTGTCCTCCTCTATCAGAAACACAACAACCGGGGCTGTAAAGTATTCTACTATTATACCGTCAGGGCTGTCAAACCAGCCGGCAATCTCTAATTCTTGTTTGACTTACCAGTGGTCAATGGGTTATAGTAATCACTGAGCAATCAGTCTCCGAGTTGCTGGCCCTGCGGGTGCTCACCTATGGGCGGCAACCGATAGGGTGTGAGGGGAAACGCTCACGCCTCCCGTATTTGGAAAGGAGAGTTTTGCTGAGTAAACACCTGTGGTGTTTACGCCAGAGCACCTCCTTTCGAGGTGCTTTTTTATGGCTTAAACATGCCTTGGTGCCCGGGCGAACCGTTCGCGGGCCACCGGGTTTTATGTTGTGATTGGCTAACGCTGTCTACCTACTATGATGAAAGGAGAATGAACCTTTGAAACCCAACCTCGGAAAGAAAACTGCCAAGATATTGTTTAGCTTAATCGCTGTCGCCAGCCTGGTAGCTCTGTTGGCTGGCTGCAGTTCGTCGGCTGCGGCACCCCTGACTCCGCAGCCAAGACTGCGGGTAGCCACTACCACCAGTCTGTATGATACCGGGCTGTGGGGCTACCTGGAGCCAATGTTCGAAGAGAAGTATGGCGTCGAGCTAGACATCCTGTACACCGGCAGCGGCCAGGCTCTGGAATACGGCCGGCGGGGAGATGTGGATGTCATTACCGTCCATGACAAACCCAACGAGCTGAAGTTTGTGTCTGATAACTACGGCGTCGAGCGTGTCCCCTTCGCCTATAACTACTTCCTCATCGTGGGGCCGGCATCTGACCCGGCCGGCATCAAAGGCATGAGCCCAGAGGAAGCCTTTAAGAAGTTGATGGAGACGGGCAGTGGCACCTTTGTCTCCCGTGGCGACAATTCCGGCACCCATTCCATGGAGAAGACAATCTGGCAAGAGGCTGGCTTTGATTATGCCACCGTCGAAAAAGCCGGTGCCTGGTATGTCGAGGCTGGCTCCGGCATGGGTCCTACTTGCAGATGGCCAGTGAGAAGCAAGCATATACGCTCACTGATATGGGCACCTTCCTGGCCTACAAGAGCAAACTTAACCTCGTGCCAATCGTGGACAAGGGTGATATACTGCTTAATGTCTACTCCGTCATCGCCGTCAACCCGCAAAAGGTAACGGTGGCGAAGAACCTGACAATGGCCAAGAACCTGATAAGTTTCCTGACCTCACCCGAGATTCAAAAACTTATCGGCGATTATGGCGTTAAGGAGTACGGCTTACAGCTATTCACCCCCTGCGCCGGGGCTGAACCAAAGTAGATTCAAACTGATGGAAGAAATCTGGCACGGCCTGGTCAAGGCGATACAACTGATAGTCACCCTCGACCCGGAGGTGATGGAGATAACCGGGCGCTCGCTGGCGATCTCAGCGAGCGCCTGCCTCATCGCCTCCGTCGTCTGTCTGCCGCTCGGCGGTCTCATCCACTTCTACCGCTTTCCCGGGAAGAGGGTTTTAACCAACCTAATCCAGACCTTCTACAGTATGCCCACGGTGGTGGTCGGTCTCCTCGTTTTCCTTCTCTTTTCCCGCTCCGGGTCGCTTGGCGGGCTTGGTCTTTTATTCACACCGACAGTCATGGTCATTGGGCAGGTAATACTGGTTGCCCCGCTTATGCTGGGACTGACTATCTCGGCTCTCAGTGGAGTGGACAGAGTGATACCGGATACCGCACGCTCCCTCGGTGCCAGCAACTGGCAGGCGGTTGGCGTCATTATCCGGGAGGCTAGATTTGCCGTTATGGCGGCCGTTATTTTGGGATTCGGGCGTGCCATCTCTGAGGTCGGCCTGGCCTTGATGGTCGGTGGCAATATCCGAGGCTTCACCCGGGTTCTCACCACCGCCATATCTTTAGAAACGGGCAAGGGGGATATCGAGTTGTCCATCGCCCTGGGTATTATCCTTATCATTATCGCCCTCATTATCAACATGGCGCTGAACCAAATCCAGCAGAGGCGAGCATGACTCTTATTGAAACCGTAGACCTGTGCCAGAGCTTTGACGGAAGAACAATACTGAAGAACATCAACCTGAAGGTTGAGCGGGGAGAAGCTTTGGCTGTGATTGGCCCGACCGGTGCCGGGAAGACGACCCTCCTCCGCCTGATTGACCTCCTTGATTTGCCGGCCTCAGGCAAGATATATTTTGACGGCACCGATGTGACTGCCTCAGGGAAAGCCAGGCTGGACACACGCCGCCGCATGGCTTTTGTTCTGCAGAAACCGGTAGTCTTTAACACCAGCGTCTACGCCAATGTTACCTACGGTCTTAAGTGGCGCGGCAACAAAGGTGGCCACTGGCACCAAAAAGTTGAGGATGTTCTGGAGATGGTTGACCTTGCCGCCGATAAAAACAGAAATGCCCGGACCCTCTCCGGCGGTGAAGCCCAGAGAGTGGCCATCGCCCGGGCCATCATCAGTGAGCCGGAGGTGTTGCTCCTGGATGAACCGACGGCCAACCTTGACCCGGTCTCCACAGCCAGGATTGAAGAGGTGATAAGCAATATCCGGCATCAGCACCAGACCACAATAATAATGGCCACCCACGATATGTCCCAGGGCCAGCGGCTGGCCGACCGGGTGGGTGTCCTGTTAAACGGCGAAATCGTTCAGACCGGTGGCTGGCGCGAGGTCTTCCAAGCGCCAAACAATAGAGATGTGGCTGAATTCGTGGGCATTGAGAATATTGTTCCCGGAGTAATTGCCTCCAACCAGGACAGAATGGTGGCCATAAAGGTGGGGGACAGGGTTATCGAGGCGATTTCCCATTACCCGGCCGGCGCCGTGGTCAGCGCCTGCCTCCGGCCCGAAGACATAACACTATTTCTCTCGCCTGTCTCCAGCAGCGCCCGGAACTCTTTCGTCGGGGAAATAACTCGGGTAGTATCCTCCGGTCCGCTCAGCCGCATTGAGATTGATTGTGGGTTCCCGCTGGTGGCTTTAGTCACCAAGAGGTCGGCTGAGGAACTGAATCTGCAAAAAGGGAAGAAGGTTTACGCCACCTTTAAAGCTACGGCGGTTCATGTCATCCAGAGTGAAAGCAGTTAAATAGGAAGGAGCCGAATGATTGAGATAGAAGGTTTGAGCGTTGACCTAGATACATTTTCACTCAAAGATATCGCTTTCAATGTCCAGGATGGAGAGTACTTTGTCCTTTTGGGTCCCACTGGTGCCGGCAAGACCGTGCTCCTTGAGGCTATCGCCGGGCTGAAATCCCTTGCTTGCGGCCGAATCAAGATCAACGGCCGGGATGTGACCTCCTTCAATTTGGAGAAAAGGAATATCGGTTTTGCTTACCAGGATTATGTTCTCTACCCTCACCTATCAGTCCGTGACAATATTTCCTTCGGCTTGATGTGGCGAGGAAAAACCAGACGCGAGATTGAACAGGCGATTAAGCAGGTCGTGGAACTTTTGGGCATCAAATACCTGCTGGAGAAAAGGCCCCTGTCTTTGAGCGGCGGCGAAAGTCAGAAAATCTCCTTGGCTCGGGCCGTAGCTATAAAGCCTGACCTTCTTCTCCTTGACGAGCCTTTGAGCGCCCTTGACCCAGAGACAAAAGAAGAATATGGACGAGAATTGAAGGAACTGCATAAACGCCTGAGGCTGACCACAATTCATGTCACCCATGATTTTGAAGAGGCGATTGCCCTGGGCGACCGTATCGCTGTTATGAAAGAAGGCCAAATCATCCAGATAGGGACTCCAGAGCAAATATTTCGCCACCCCAATTCAGAATTTGTGGCTCGGTTTTTTATGACGCGAAACATCTTTGCCGGAGAAGTGGTGGAGAGCGCTGACAGCCAGAGCCTTTTCTGCATTGGTGGGTTAAAGCTGAGTGTAGTGACCCCGCTACGAGGCAAGCTACGGGCCTCAATCCGGCCCGAGGACATCCTGATTTCAAAGGAGCCACTGCCCTCCTCTACTCTCAATTGCCTGACCGGCACCGTCTCCCGTATCTCTGAGCGGGGTTCAGTTGTCTACATAACCGTAAATGTGCCTCCCGAGTTCACCTGCCTCGTCCTCCACCGTTCCTTTGAGGAGATGAACTTGGAGGAGAAGCAAAAGGTATTTATCGCCTTCAAGGTATCAGCGGTGCACATTTTTGCCGATAAGGGGGGTGACCACCTGAAGACAACCGGTGGTTAACTAGTTGTCAAAACCACCAGCGAAAGTGAGTCGGGCTAGCGCAAGAGATAGCTTGGTGGCGACTCGAAGACTAAAAGGATGATAAGAGAATGACCGGTCTATATGACTCCTGGCAGCGCCAGATTAATTACTTGAGAATCTCAGTTACCGACCACTGCAACCTGAACTGCATTTACTGCTCGGCCGGCTCGGTGCCTCATCTACCCCGGAGCGAAATCCTCTCCTATGAGGAAATCCAGACATTGGTGCGAGTAGCCGCCAGCCTGGGTATTAACAAGGTGCGCCTTACCGGTGGCGAGCCGCTGGTGAGACCCGACCTGGTTACGCTGGTCCGGATGGTATCTCAAATAGAGGGCATTGACGATATTTCACTGACCACCAATGGGATACTGCTGAGCCAATACGCGGCTGAGCTTAAAGAGGCTGGGCTAAACCGGGTCAATGTGAGCCTGGATACATTGAGGACAGATAGGTTCAAGCGCATTACCGGTCAGGCCCAACTCAATGAGGTGCTGGCGGGCATCGAAGCGGCCAATCGCGCCGGACTGCAACCGGTCAAGATAAATATGGTGGTAATGCAAGGCATCAATGACGATGAAGTCGTTGATTTCGCCCGGATGACTGTTGACCCGGGCTGGCATGTCCGGTTCATTGAGTTCATGCCCCTCGGCACATCGGAAGCTAAGGCCTTGAAGACCGTCTCAACCCAGGAAATCCGGGAGCGACTTCTGGCTCTGGGTAACCTGGAACCTTATACTGGCAAGACCGGGAATGGCCCGGCCCGATACTACCGGTTGCCCGGGGCGAAGGGCACCATTGGCTTCATCAGTCCAATGACCGAGCATTTCTGTCATAGCTGTAATCGCCTCCGCCTCACCGCCGACGGTCAATTACGACCCTGCCTATTAGACGATGACGAGGTTAATCTGAAAGAAGCCTTGCGTAACGGTGCCAGCACCGGGAGGCTAAGAGAACTTATCCAGAAAGCTGTTGCCATTAAGCGAGAACGCCACCACCTGAACGAGGGGTCAGGCCCACCGGAACGACCAATGAGACAGATTGGGGGATAACAGGGGAGTTTAAGAGGGGCGAAGCCCCTCTTCAGAATTTTTCTTTCCCTCTCCCCTTCGATAAGGGGAGAGGGATTAAGGGTGAGGGGTTCACTGAATAATTGCTTAAAGAGGAGGGGAACAATGACCAAACTAACTCATGTCAGCTCAACCGGCGAAGCCCGCATGGTTGATATCAGCCAGAAAGGTGAGACTGTCCGCGAGGCCGTCACCAGGGGTAAGGTAATAATGAAGCCGAGCACCCTGGAGCAAATCAGAACCGCCAGACTGAAAAAAGGCGATGTCCTGGCCGTCGCCCGGGTGGCCGGCATCATGGCGGCCAAAAAGACCCCTGACCTAATCCCCTTGTGCCACCCGATCCCGATTGATGACATAGCTATTGACTTCGACCTGTCCGGGGATGACTGTATTGAAATCACCACCACCGTAAAGAGTACGGGCAAAACCGGGGTGGAGATGGAGGCTCTGGTGGCGACGGCCGTGGCCGCCCTGACCATCTATGATATGGCCAAGTCCGTGGACAGAGGCATGTCTATTGCCGAAATATACCTGGAAAGCAAAAAGGGCGGGAAGAGCGGGACTTACCGGAGAAAGTAGGGGGCGGGTATGAGAATAATCGTAGCTATGGAATTCCATGTTCCACAGATTGTGACACTCTGGAAGGAGTTCATGGACTACCGCTTAATTGCTGCGAGGCGAGCTCTATATGCCTATGACCAGCAGAGTAAAGGTTACTTCTCCTGGTAGGGTAACACCATTATTCTACCCCCAACTGCAATCAGCATAACCTTCGTGCCGGGCGTAGCTTGTATGTCGCCAACTAGTCGGTTGACTTCCTCTTCTGATAACACAGGAAAACCCTCGGGCATCTGCCCGAGATAGTTCAGCGTGCGAACCTTGTAGCCAAGCTTCTCTTCAATCTGGGAAACCAGGCTTGCTGCTTTGTCGCTGACGAGCACGGTTACTGTTTTTTGTACTGCCTTGACCTCTGCCCCAAGGCGCTGGTCCTGCCTCAGAATCTGCCAGTGGTACATCAGCACCGGAATCGCCACCACCAGAGTCTGTAGGCTCCACTGGGAATGGCGAAGAACGTCTGCCCCGAATGTCCCAAGTACGCCCTTCAGTAGCTGGTACACGATGTTTACCAGGTCTGCCGCCAGCGCTACTACGGCTGCCCCCAGAACCACATACAGGAAGATACGCCGCGACCTTGCTCTCCGCTCGGCCACTCCCCCTGCAGCCGCCATCTGAAGCACCCTATGCCAGTAATATAGCCAGATGGGCGTGGCTACCACCACCAGCGCCAGACAGAGACTAAGCTGGTTACGCCACCACCCTGATGTAACCACCATTGGTGCAATGCTAACGGTATGGATGAGTAGTTCCAGCAGAATTCCAAGCAGTATTATCAGACCGGCGATTAAGGTGCCGAGACCAATAAATGACATGAGATAGGAATGAACCCGCCGCGCTGAAAGCCGCTCCTGCACCTGGGCTGCCTCCTCCTGCGTCACGTGCTGGTGATAAACCCATATGGCAGCGGCAACAAGCATCGTGGACACTGCCCACCCCAAAAACTGGAAGTACGTGCTAATAGGGGTGCTCAGAGTGCCAAGGGCGAATCTGAAGACCCCGGAAAGAGAGGCGGTTAGAGCCACCAGTCCGGCGATTGACCCACCGGATATGGCAAGGAGGTATAAATACACCTGACGGAGGGTAGAGTCAGCGTCTCCCCTCGCCATACGGAACCAGTGAAAGGCCCAGACCGCTCCCCCGAGCAGCATCCAGCTTAGATTGCCCTGGGCGCTGCTACTCCAGAAGCTGCCCGAGACTATCGCCTCTCCCCAGACCGGTAGATGCAAGACGGCGGTATTGACCAATCCCACCAGGTTAACCGATAGCGATACTAAGCCCCAGCCGGAAAGCAGGTAAACGTACCAGCGTCTTAATGTCTTTGCCGCTGGTGAAGGCTGACCCTCTTTCTCATTCACTCGCCAGTGGTAGTACCATATGACGCCGGTTACTATCAGCTGGGCTAATCCTCCCGACGGGAACTGGTCCAGCAATGCACCAGCCATCAGCCATTTTAAGAAGCCCACAGCGGCAAAAAGTCCCACCAGCGCTGACGCTGCCACAATTATGTTCAGGAATAGCTTTCGTATGGCTGAGCCTATCTCGTCGGTATCCCCGGAAACATTTCTCTGGATTGCTCTCCAGAAGAGGAACCATAGCACTCCACCTATGACCAGCATCGCCAGACCAAGGCTGAATGTTTCCCGGGCAAAACTCGGTGCCCCAATCTGTGCCGAGGTAGGTTGCTTGGTGATTACGTCGAAGCAAACGCCCAACAGGATGCTGACACCAGCGGCGAACATGCCCAGGGCGATAAAGTATACCAGGTAGAAATAGACACGCTTGGCCGTGCTCATTCAATTTACCTCCTGCCAGTCTAGTAGAAAAGCCACCATATATCGGCAGGCGAGGTAATTTGCCAGGAGGTTCCCTCTTTCTTGAGGAAGAAGGTGATATAGTTGAGTATGCACTGGATTCTGGAAGGGACCACCGGGTCTGAAGGACATCAACCACAACATCTACCGTGGCTTCGCTGCCCTTTACCGCCGATTCCCCCAGCGTAACCTTCCATTCAGGCTTCTCTTCAGAGCTAATGGACTGGTCCTCTCCACATCTTCGTAGGGAATTTTTTCACTGGGTGGGGGAGATAGGTAGCTATATGCCGTCACATAGTCTTCAGCCTCGAGAGCCAGAAAATATCTCTGCACTATCCCTTCAGGCGTATCTTCGGGCAATAGGCGTGTCTCCGGGGTGGGCATGGTCAAAACCAGCACTACCGCGGCTATAACCAGAACCCCAATGGTAACTCCGAAGATAAGCAGCCAGCGGCTAGACGTCTTCACCTAATCGTAACTCCCCACATTTATGTGAGGAAGCTTAGAACATTACCTATCTCCTGTCAAGTGGGCCCTTTCCCAAGTTATGGGAGCTATTGCGCCCGACAATTAACCTCTTATTGCCATTCACCCATTTTCAGGTCAATAGTGATGTTATTGTCGGGCGGCGGCAAATCTTGCCAGAGCCCACTGGATGAGGCCCCTCCGCACGGTAACAACGCACTAGCGGCGCTGGTCGGGGGGCAGAAGATTGGGAATAGTATCAACAATTGGGTAGCGCTCCTGGCACTTAGGGCAATAGAGGGAGCCGGTCACTATTTCCTTCTGGTTCTCCTCCTCAACCGTAAGCTTAAGCTCCCCCTTGCACACGGGACAGGCCAGGATATCCATCAACTCTCGTTTCATAGGCTAATTATAGCACGACTCCTCGTCTAAGCTGTTGCCCCGCCTTCCTTCATCACCCCAGCCCAAATCTCCAGAAACTGGTTCAGGATGCGGGCGGTGGCGCCCCAGATTACCTTACCACGGTAATTATAGAAGTAAGTGGGTACTTCCTCACCAGCGACAATATCTTTTTCCTGGCGCAGGCAGTTCTTGTCCAGAAGGGCTGAGATGGGAACCTCAATCAGTTCTTCCGTCTCGTGGCCGTCCGGTTTGAAAGGATACGGCCAGGGAACAAGACCGACGAATGGTGTGATAACATAGCCGGTGCCTATCGTGAAGAAGTCGTCCAGCTCACCCAGCAGTTCCACCGCTTCTGCCGCCACCCCTGCTTCCTCGGTGCACTCTCTCAGGGCGGTATTGACGGCCGTCCCATCGTTTGGCTCGCAGGCGCCGCCGGGGAAGGAGATTTGCCCCTTGTGAACCTTGACCCTCTCGGTCCGTTGCATGAACAGGATATGGTACTGGCCATCCTTATAGTAGATAGGTATCAGTACCGCCGCGGGTATCTGGCTCCTATCATTAATCCGGCGCTTCGGGCGCTGGGAGAGGGCTTGCTTCAGTCTTTCCATCATCACTTTTATAGTAACACTATGAATCTGTCTAATACAAATTGCGCCTAAAACTTGACAAGCCGACTCTGGCTTGTCTATAATGGAAATGATTAGTTACTGCACACCCCTTTCCTTTAGGCCCAACGAGGGTTTGCCTTCATATGCCCTTTAGGGTTTAACTGGTTTCCCTGCATGTCAAAATATATCTTTATTACTGGTGGCGTAGTTAGTTCCGTTGGCAAGGGCATAGCCGTCGCTTCTATCGGCACCATTCTTAAGAGTCGCCGGATTACCGTATCGGTGCAAAAGCTCGACCCCTACCTCAATGTTGACCCGGGGACGATGTCGCCCTACCAGCACGGCGAGGTCTTTGTCACTCAGGATGGCGCCGAGACTGACCTTGACCTCGGTAACTATGAGCGCTTTATTGATATCAGTCTGACGGCCGACTCCAATGTCACTTCAGGTCAAATCTACGGCACCGTTATTGCCAAAGAAAGGCGGGGAGACTTTCTCGGCGGCACTATCCAGGTCGTCCCCCATGTGACTAATGAGATAAAGCAGAGGTTTAAGAAACTGGCGGAGCAGTCCAAAGCGGAGGTGGTGCTTATTGAAGTGGGTGGCACGGTGGGCGACATTGAAGGCCAGCCCTTCCTGGAAGCCATCCGGGAGATGAGAAAGGATGTGGGGCGGGAAAATGTCCTGTATATCCATGTTACCCTCCTGCCCTATCTGGCCTCCACCCAGGAATTGAAGACCAAGCCCACCCAGCACAGCGTTAATGAGCTGCGACGCATGGGTGTTCAGCCGGATGTCATCATCTGCCGGAGTGACTACCCCGTCCCGGAGGCACTGAGAGATAAGATTTCCCTGTTCTGTGATGTTGACCGGGAGGCAGTGATTCCTTTACCCACCGCCTCTACTGTCTATGAAGTGCCCTTAATGCTGGAGGATACGGGGCTGGGCCGGTTGATTGTTGACAAGCTCGGACTGAAAGCCCAGCCGTGCGATTTAAGCGAATGGCGGGAACTGGTGGCTTCACTCAAGGAGACTCATGAACCGGTTAACATCGCGCTGGTGGGCAAATATGTGGAATTGAAGGATGCCTATTACTCGGTGCGTGAAGCTCTACACCACGCGGCTTTATACCATAAGAGAAGGCTCAACCTTATGTGGGTACCATCCGAGGCTCTGGAGAAGGATGGCGCCGAAGCGCTATTGCGCAACGCCCAGGGCATTATTGTGCCCGGTGGTTTTGGCGTTAGAGGCATTGAAGGGATGATACGGGCGGCTACCTATGCTCGTGAGAATAAGATTCCCTACCTTGGCTTATGCCTGGGGATGCAGGTCATGGTGATTGAGTTCGCCCGCCATGTTTTCCATTCGCCCAAGGCTAACTCAACCGAGTTCGACCCCAACACCCCCTACCCGGTGATTGACCTGATGCCCGGGCAGCGAAAGATAGTTGATAAGGGCAAGACCATGCGCCTGGGAAATTGCCCGTGCCAACTGCTTGATGGCAGCCATGCCGCCCAGGCCTATGGGCAAGGCCTCGTCCACGAGCGCCACCGGCACCGCTACGAATTCAATAACAAGTTTCGTACCGAACTGGGAGAGGCGGGGATGATTTTCAGCGGCATGTCTCCGGATGAGGAGCTGGTTGAGTGTTGTGAGCTGGCCGACCACCCCTGGATGGTGAGCTGCCAGTTCCATCCTGAGTTCGGTTCTCGACCCGGCCGCCCCCATCCCCTGTTCCGTGATTTCATTGGCGTGGCCAAGGATGTACTGCGTGAGGGGGCCCAACCATCGCTGCCTCTGTCGGCCTAGCCCGCTACTTGATGATGAATGTGAGCTACCCACTCTTGGAGATAGAATAATAGGTTAAAACACCCTGAGGTGAAGCAGATGCGCATTTTCTTGGATACAGCCAATATTGAGCAAATCAAACACGGCGTCAGGCTGGGTATCATCAGCGGCGTCACCACCAATCCTAGCCTGGTCTCCAAAGAGGGAGCCGCCAACTACGAAGCGGTGAGCAAGGAGATTTGCGCCATCGTTCCGGGGCCGGTTTCCGTCGAGGTGCTGGTTGAGGGCGTGGAACCGATGATTAAGCACGCCCGGCAAATCGCCAAATGGGCACCCAACATTGTTATCAAGATACCCGCCACCTACGAAGGGCTGGAAGTGACCTCAGCCCTGGCTAAGGAGGGTATCCCGGTGAATTTCACCCTGTGCTTTTCGCTAAACCAGGCCGTTCTGGGAGCAAGGGCGGGTGCGGCTTATGTCAGCCCCTTTGTTGGCCGACTGGATGATATTGGCAACGATGGCATGCAGTTGGTCAAGGACATTGTGGATGTCTTCCGCTACTATCAGTTGCCCACCCAGGTGATTGCCGCCAGCATCCGCCATCCGCAGCACTGTGTCGCCGCCGCCAAAATCGGGGCGCATATCGCCACCGTGCCCTACGATGTACTGATGCAGATGATGAACCACCCGCTGACCGATATCGGTATCAAGCGTTTTTTGGCCGATTGGCAGCGTGTCTCACAACGATAGCATTACCGGAGTAACAGATAGAGTCATGTTTTGACCCCGCTTCTAATCTCGTCCCCGCAAAATCTCGGAAAACTCTGTGGGGCGTTCAACTGGCTTCCCTTTAAGAGGAGGAGGTAAAGACTGTGGCAGAGATTAACAAAATGGATATCAGTCAACTGGAAAACAAGACCGAAGACGAGCTGCTGGAGATGGCTCAGGAAATGGGCATTCCCAATCACACCAGCCTCACCAGGCAGGACCTCATCCTGCGCCTGCTCCAGGCCTATACCGAGCAGGAGGGCAATACCTTCTGCAGCGGTATTCTGGAGATAATGACCGATGGCTACGGCTTCCTCAGGAATAACACATTATTGCCCAGCTCAAGCGATGTCTATGTCTCCCAGTCTCAGATTCGGCGCTTCGGTCTGCGGAACGGTGATATGGTGGCCGGGCAGGGTCGACCCGCCCGCGCCGGCGAGAAATACTTCAGCCTGCTCCGCATTGAGGCGGTCAACGGGCTTAATCCAGAGCTGGCTAAAGAGCGCCCCTATTTTGGTAGCCTCACCCCCACCTTCCCTGATAAACTGATTAACCTGGAGACACCGAGCAACGATATCTCCGGTCGTTTGCTCAACCTGGTTGCGCCAATTGGTCGCGGACAGCGTGGCCTGGTTGTTTCTCCCCCGAAAGCTGGGAAGACCTTCCTGCTTAAGTCCATTGCCAACTGCGCCACAGAAAATTATGATGATATTCATGTGATGGTCTTACTGATTGGCGAGCGACCGGAAGAGGTCACGGATATGAAGCGGTCGGTCAAGGGGGAGGTCATCGCCGCTACCTTTGACGAGCCGGTGGAAAATCACACCCGCGTGGCTGGCTTGGCACTGGACAGGGCCAAGCGCATGGTGGAAAGCGGTAACGATGTGCTTATCGTCCTTGATGGCATCACCCGTCTCACCCGCTCTTACAACCTGGCCATGCCTTCCAGCGGTCGCACGCTATCCGGCGGCATTGACCCGGCCGCCCTCTACCCGGCCAAGCACTTCTTCGGCGCCGCCCGCAACACCGCCGAGGGCGGGAGCCTGACTATCATTGCCACCTGCCTCGTTGATACCGGTAGCCGTATGGACGACCTTATTTACGAGGAGTTCAAGGGCACCGGCAATATGGAAGTCCACCTCGACCGTCGGTTGGCCGAGCGCCGTATCTTCCCCGCCATCAATATTGAGCGCAGTGGCACCCGCCGCGAAGAGCTGCTCCTCGACCCCGACATGCTGAAACAGACCTGGCTACTCCGGCGCATGGCGTCGATGATTTCCTCCGACTCACCCAACTTTGCCGAAGCCATCGAGCGGGTCATCGAGCGCCTGCGCAAGACCAAGTCTAACGCCGACTTTCTGGCCACCCTGAATCGGGAGATGTAGGCATCACCTAACCAGGTCGGCCATTCCGGCCCCTCTTTTTGCCAGATGAAGAGGCGCTCCCCCGGCAGACCCCATGGCTCAATCCTTCTTGTAAATACGGCGACTCTCTTCCGAATTATTCGGGTAAAGCTAACTGAAACAGGGAGGAAATTAGAATGGACTGCATTTTCTGCCAGATTATCGCCGGCAAGGTGCCGAGCGATACCCTTTACCAGGATGAAAAGGTGATGGCTTTCCGTGACATCCGCCCCATCACCCCAACCCATGTGGTTATCATCCCCAGGAAGCACATTCCATCACTCACCCAGCTATCTGACGCTGACCTGCCACTCATGGCTGACCTGGTCAAGGTGGCCAACCAGTTGGCCAAAAGGGAAGGCATTGCGGAAAAAGGCTATCGACTGGTAATAAACTGCGGCCGGGAAGGGACGCAACTGGTGCCCCATCTCCACATGCATCTCCTTGGCGGTCGCCAGCTCTCCGCGGCGCTGGGCTAGGCGGGTGTCAATGACTTTTCCGGTATTGAAGGTAGGTCAGCAATCCGACGATACTCTTGGCATCGCAAATCTGTCCGGAAGAAAGAAGCTCCGGAATCTGGCTGGTCGGCACCCGGACGAGTTTGATTATCTCGGTGTCCTCAGCATGAAGCGGGCTGGAGACGAGGTCGAGAGCCAGATAGAGATGCAGATACTCCGTGCAGAAGCCGGGTGAAGAGTAGAAGCCGCCCAGCCGGGCTACCCGGCGGGGCAGAAAACCGGTCTCCTCCCGCATTTCGCGGCGCACCGCCGCCTCAGCGTCTTCCCCGGGGTCAATGCCGCCGGCGGGTATTTCCAGCAATTCCTTATCTATCGCCTGACGGTACTGTTTGACCAGCAGGACATTGTCATCTTCGTCAATGGCCACAATCCCCACGCAGTCACTGTGCTCCACGACTTCCCGCGTGGTCTGCCGGCCGCTCGGCATCTGCACCGTATCCACGCGCAGTCGCACCGCTCGCCCGCTGAAAATGAGTTGGCTGGAGAGAGTCTTTTCTTCCGCCAAGTCAGGTCTCCGTATCCAGATGGCAGATAAGCGCTATTTCATCGCAATTGGGGAATTTGGGGCAGCGGTAACACTCGTTCCAGACCTTTTGCGGTAGCTTCATTTTATCGACCTGGGTGAAGCCCATTCTTTCAAAGAAGGCTGGCTTATAGGTCAGGCAAAAAACCGTGGGCAGACCAAGCCCTCTGGCCTCTTTGAGGCAGGCTTTAATGAGCTGGTCGCCAATGCCCTGCCGCTGGCAGTCCTCGGCCACCGCCACGGACTTTACTTCGGCCAGGTCTGACCAGCTAATGTGAAGGGCGGCACAGGCAATCACCCGCTCGCCCTCCCGGATGACAAAAAAGTCCCGGATATTTTCATATATCTCGCTCAAGGGGCGAGCCAGCATTTCCCCCCGGTCAGCAAAGAAGTTGATTAGCTTATGCATCTGGGGGACATCACCGATTCTGGCTTTTTCGACTTTTTTCACTCTGGCCAATCTAGTGTTTTCCTTTCAACCTCTGTTCTAAAGAACCGTAAAAAGAGGGTTTATGAATCCTCAAGAACCGCACGGTATTGGCGCTATGCCGCACCACGATGGTGGCGCCACTGGAGAGAGGCAGATTGATGTGACCATCGATGCTTAGCGTTGCCGGGTTAACCGCGCTGAGTTTCAGTTTGACCACCGCGTTAGAGGGCAATACCATGGCATAACCCGAGGAAAGATGCGGCAGTATCGGTATCAGGACAAAATCCCTGGCCTGTGGGTGCAGAACCGGCCCGCCGGCGGCCAGCGCGTAGCCCGTGCTGCCGGTAGCCGTGGCCACAATCACTCCGTCAGCCTTATAGGTGGTCAAAAGCTCACCATCAATGCTGGTGTCAATATAAATCATACGGGCGATAGCTCCCCGTGCCACCACGACATCGTTCAGGGCATAAAACTTCTGGGAGGGTTTTTGTTCTTCGCCCGTCGGATAAAGCTCAGCTTCAAGTAAAGCCCGCTCGTCAATATGCCCGTCCCCGGCCAATAGTGCCGGAAGCTTGTCCATCACCTCGTCAACATTGAGCTCGGTCATGAAGCCCAGCTTACCCAGGTTAATCCCGGTTATGGGAGTCAGGCTGGGCAATACCGCCTGGGCCGCCCGCAGGATAGTGCCATCGCCGCCAATGCTGAGCACCAGGTCAGTGCCTTTAACCTGTTCCCTCGCCTTCTCCCCTTCCCAGGCGGAATAGAGCCAGACGGACAGGCCTTGGCCACTCAAAACCCCCTCCAATTTTTTGGCCAGGGCGCCGGCTTCGTCTTTCATGGGATGGTAGAGAATGCCAATTCTTTTCATAACAATAAGGGCCCTTGGTTTCTGTAAAGGCATTGTGACAATCTAATCAGGTCTGCCGCCGTTTATAAGAGCAATTATAGTATAGCGCTCAGGATAACATTAAGTAAAGTCGGACATTCAATCAACTTGGGCTCTGCCTTTGTCGTTATCCGAAACCTTGACCCCACCCCCGTTTGGCATTAAGCTATTAGTATACCAGCTTGAAAGAAACAGGTAAGGAGGCAAGACAGAGGTGGTTGAGCAAAAAACGGTCTATTTTGACACGCCGGGCCGGGAGAATACCGATGCCGTACTCCGTATTGCCCGGCAACGGGCTGAGGAACTGGGCATTAAAACAGTACTCGTCGCCTCTACGGTTGGTGACACCGCGGTGAAGGCGGTCGATTTTCTGAAGGGGCTGAGGGTCATCGCGGTGACCCATGCCCATGGCTTGCGCGAGCCTGATACGCAGGAGTTCACCGAGGAAAACAGACGATTGGTGGAAAGCAAGGGGGGCATAATACTGACAGCCACGCACGCCTTCGCCGGCCTGGACCGAGCCATGCGCAAGCGGTTCAATATGTACCTCCTGGGTGACATTGTTGCCAGCACCCTGCGCATCTTTGGCGAGGGGATGAAGGTGACCTGCGAAATCAGCCTGATGGCGGCTGACGCCGGACTGGTGCGCACCGACGAGGCTGTCATTTCCATTGCCGGCACGGGGCGGGGTGCGGATACCGCTATCGTACTGTGTCCGGTCAACACCGGCGATTTCTTCCGCCTGAAGGTGAAGGAGATTCTCTGCAAGCCGCACTTTTAGACTGTTTTTTAACCTCACCCCCTAACCCCCTCTCCTAGAAGGAGAGGGGGAAGATAATTTAGAAGAGGGGCTGACGCCCCTCTTAGACACCCCGACTGCACCAGAGGAGTGGTGAGAGGACAAAAATAATGGGTTATCGGGAACATAAAGAAAAATCACCCAGAAGCGTGACCTGCGCCGTTCTGACCATCTCGGACAGCCGGACGGAACAGGACGATGAATCCGGCAAGCTACTCAAGGAAAAGCTGAGCCAGAACGGACACAGGGTGCTGGCTTACGCTATCCTCAAGAATGACGCCGACGCCATTAAGCGGAAAATAGAAGAACTGCTGAAGTCGGCTGACCTTCAGGTAATCATTACCAGCGGGGGCACGGGTATCAGCCACCGGGATATTACTGTTGAGACAATATCGCCTGTGCTGGAGAAGAAGCTGGATGGCTTTGGCGAGCTTTTTCGGTTCTTGACCTACCAGGAAATCGGCACGGGCAGTATTATGAGTCGGGCGATGGCTGGTGTGGCGGAGGGCAAGGTTATTATCTGTCTTCCCGGCTCGCTGGGGGCGGTGACTCTGGCACTGGACAAGATAATCTTGCCGGAAATCGGACACATGGTCAGGGAGGCAACGAGGTGAAACCTTTCGGCGCACTTCTTCCCTTCGAGGAAGCAAAAAAGGTTGTGGATAACAATATCAAGCCCATCACCCGGGTGGAAACTGTCAATATTGACGATGCTCTGGGCCGGGTCCTAGCTGAGGATGTGGTGGCGGGTCTGAGTATCCCGCCCTTCGACCGCGCGGCGATGGATGGCTACGCCGTCAAAGCCAAAGATACCTTTAATGCCGGTCAGCGAAGCCCCAAAGTCCTGCGCCTGGTTGGCGAGGTGCATGCCGGGGAAACGCCCACGAGTAAGGTGGGGGCTGGAGAGTGTATTCAGATTGCCACCGGGGCCATGATGCCCAAGGGTGCGGATGCTGTGGTCATGGTTGAAGACACCGAGGCAGAAAATGGCCGGGTGAAGATTTTCAAGTCGGTCTACCCCCGGGCTAATGTGGCTCAGAAAGGGGAGGACATCAAGGAAGGGGCCACGGTTCTCAAAGAGAGCTCTGTTCTGGATGCCGGCAAGATTGGGGTTCTGGCTTCTCAGGGGATAACCCAAGTTAAAGTGTACGAAAAGCCGAAGGTGGCGGTTTTGCCTTCGGGGGAGGAAGTGGTGCCCCTGGGCAAGAAGCTGAAGCGGGGGCAGGTCTATGATATTAACTCCCACACCATTGCCTCAGTGGTCAGGGCGAACGGCGGTATCCCCGTCGTATTCGGGGTGGTCGGGGACAAGGCTGAGGAAATCAGAGCCACGATTACTGAGGCTTTGAAAAACGACCTGGTAGTCATCTCCGGCGGCTCATCCGTGGGCGAGCGAGACTTATTAGTCAGCGTTATTCAGGACTGGGGGCAGGTTCTCTTTCACGGCATTCAGGTGAAGCCGGGGAAGCCGACTATCTTTGCCATGATAGAGGGCAAGCCGCTGATGGGCATGCCGGGCTATCCCACTTCCTGCCTGATTAACTCCTATCTCTTTCTCCTGCCGGCGATAAGGAAGATGGCTCACCTGCCGCCGAGAACGGGAGAGACAGTCACCGCCAGGCTGGCCCGCCGAGTCCCCGGCAGTGTCGGCCGCAGGCAATTCTTGACGGTCAAGATTGAGGGTGGCGAAGCTATCCCGGTGTTCAAGGAATCCGGGGCGATAACCAGCATCGCCGAAGCCGATGGCTATATTGAAATCGCCGAGAACATTGACCTGCTGGAGAAGGGCGAGCCGGTCACGGTAACGCTGTTCTAGGGACTGTTTAGTAACCCATCCCCCTTACCCCCTTCCCTTTTAAGGGAAGGGGGAGTAAAGATAAGAGAGGGGGCGAAGCCCCTCTTAGATACCCTAGGGTTCAAGTACAGTATTGCCCACCATTGGTGATGTTATTACCTTATTTCAGCCTCGGATTAATCACTGCGGTTCTGAAGTCACATATATTAAGTTTACAACTTGGTAATTAAGTTGCCTTTTATTCATTTGCTTGAACCTTGTATGCTACAATGCCACCGTAGACTAGAAGTTAAGCATAGCGTGATTTTTGAGGAGGGCTTAAGCTATGGGATACGATATACACATCGTAAGAACCAATTGTTGGTTAGATGCAAGTGAGAACCCCATAACTAAAGAGCAAGTTGAAGCAGTAATTGGAAAAGACAAAGAACTTTCTTGGTCATACAAAGACTATGTTGATATGGAAGATGAAAATGAGAAAGTGACCAGGTATTTTGCAATAAATTGGAATAACACTCCTTGTTTTTTATGGCACAAAGACCAAATCATATGTTCAAATGCTAGCGAAGAGCAAGTAATAAAAATGGTTGAAATATCTAAAGCGCTCGGAGCAAAGGTGATTGGGGATGACGGAGAAACATACGACGTGAAGAAAAATGTCTTTGGAAAATTGAGTGTAATTCAAAATCAACCTTAAACCCAATAGAAAATTACAGTCAGTCCCAGTGAAACCAAAAATCTATCACACTTGATACTCATTTGCTGTAAAGCCGGAATTGGCCCCTCCTTCTCAAACATAAGTCTGGTGACTGCACCCCAAGGCTCACCATCGTGGATTGCTTCCTCCCGGTGCTGGTTAGTAAGGAGAGGAGAGTCATAGAGAGGCTTCGCCTCTCTTATAAAATTTACCCCCTTCCCTTATCAAGGGAAGGGGGGCAGGGGGATGGATTACTAATCGGACCTCAGTCGGGGCAGTAGGTGACCCGACTCGTTGGAGATTCCCAGACCTCAACGGAGGCGAGAGAAACGGGCGTCCCCGCCAGCCTGGGTTTGAGCTCGTTAAAAACGGTTACGGCGATATTCTCAGAAGACGGGTTGATTTTATCAAAGGGCGGCACATCATTGAGTGAGGTGTGGTCAAAGCGGCCCAGTATCTCGGCCAGGTGCTTTTTTAGCACGGTGAAATCAAAGGCTAACCCTATCTCATCCAGCCTGGTCGCCTTGACCCTGGCTACCACTCGAAAGCGGTGCCCGTGCAGGTTTTCACACTTGCCGTGATAGCCGCGTAAAGCGTGCGCGGCGTCAAACTCCTGCTCAACGGCGATTTCGTACATCAGGCGTCCTCCCTCTTGTACCACTTCATTACGCTCTGAGTTCCGAGGATTCCGTCTAACAGCTCCTTCACTGTCTTGTGGAGAACCGGGTGCACCAAATCGGGGGCAATCTCAGCCAGCGGCACCAGAACAAAAGCCCGCTCGGCGAGTCGGGGGTGGGGAATAATGAGCTCGGGGCTTTTCACTACCTGGTCGCCGTAGAACAGAATGTCAATGTCAATGGGGCGGGGTGCTCCGGACCGCCCTGGGTTCCGGCCGAGTTTTAACTCAAAACCCTGAAGCATGGCCAGTAGGGCGGCGGGTGGCAGGGTTGTGCTGACCCCGCAGACCATATTGAGGAAGCGGGGCTGATTGGTGTCGCCTATGGGCTCGGTATCGTATATTGATGAGACTTTACCCAATCGTAATCGATGCGTTATCAGCTCAAGTGCCATCTTCAGGCTATCCTCGCGGCTCCCCAGATTCGAGCCAAGACCAAGATACACAATGGCTGGTTCAGTGCTCAATTTCTTCTCCTTCCTGCAATGGCATCGCTCATCCGAGCGATGCGCAACATCCTCGCCCAGGCTAACTTTCTATTTTAGCACCATTTTGCCGTGGAGTTAAATTGCCCCTCAAGGAATCCGTAATCGCTAGCTTCGTCTTGGGCTTGACAGGCATATTTTGCAGTGATACAATGATTGCATCCGATATATCGTGTTGTATCGGAATTTTTGTGGAGAGTGTAGTCATGTTTACTGGATACCCGTTTTCGGTACGGTCACAGCCCGCGGGACCTTTCCGCCGGGGCGTCTTTAAGTACATTATACTGCAGTACTTGAAGGATAAACCAAGCCATGGGTACGAGATTATTCGGGCGCTGGAAGAGCGCTTGCATGGCTTGTATGTGCCAAGCGCCGGCACCATCTACCCTCGACTACAGATGCTTGAGGAAAGGGGTTATGTCACTTCCGTAGAACGGGACGGCAAAAAGGTCTATACCATCACCGATGAGGGTCAGCGCTTCCTCTCTGAGCACAGCGAATTAGAGCAAGAAATCAAGGACCATCTGAATGAGTGGGTGAATCCCGAGAATACCGATGACAGAAGAAAGACAATGTTCGAGTTTGGCAGACTCGCCGAACTGCTCAGATGGGAGGTCCGCAAGATGGACTCGGAAAAGCTGAGGCGGGTGCGGGAGATACTTTCTCGTGCTTATGAGGATATCGGGGACATCTTGAAAGACTAGCGTTTGTCCGGTAAGGGAATGCGGGTTAACGTAAAATGAGAAATGTACTACGATTAATGGCCTTCGTCAAAAAATACTGGGGGGGGTTGCTTCTGGCTTTTATATGCCTTATAGCAACCACCGTCTTCAGCTTGGTTATACCCAGGGTGCTCGGCCAGGGTATTGATACGGTGCTTAGTTCCGGGCAGCGCAGTTCCATTATCCTGGCGGCGGTCATTATAATTGGCTCCAGTGCCCTGAGGGGTCTCACTGGCTACGGTAACCGGTATCTTACCGAAGTCGTCTCTCAGCAAGCGTCCTATGACATCAGGAATGCCCTCTACGACCACCTGCAACGGCTGAGTTTTGCTTATTATGACAAAGCCCAGACCGGCCAGCTTATGTCCCGGGCCACCGTCGATATTGAAGCCGTACGTATGTTCCTCGGCGAGGGTTTGCTGACCATATTCCAGACAGTTTTGCTGGTAGGCGGCATCGCCTATCTTCTAATCTCGTTGGACTGGAGGCTGGCGCTGCTCACTTTAGCTTTCATGCCGGCTATTGCCTGGCGGACCATCGTTGTCAGCGGCCGTCTCCAGCCCGTCTGGCTCAAAGTTCAACAGCTAATAGCCGCCCTGGGTACCACGCTGCAGGAGAGCCTGATTGGAATCAGAGTGGTGAAGGCTTTCTCGCGCCAGAAGGAAGAGGGCCAGAAATTCTCTACCGACGCCAAGAAGCTCTACGATGCACAAATCGGCGCCGCTCGTCTGCAAGCTTTCAATATGCCCCTTATGATATTTTTGCTGAGTCTACCTACGGTTCTGGTGCTGTGGTATGGCGGACGCCAGGTTATCGCCGGGAGTCTGACCATAGGTGGGGTGACCCAGTTCATCCTCTATCTGGGCATGCTGGCTATGCCCATTCGGCGTTTAGGATTTGTAGCCAATATGTTTTCCCGCACTGTATCAGCGGGCCAACGTATTCTGGAGATACTTGATACCGAGTCACTGGTCAAAGAGAAACCAAATGCTATCGAGCTAGGCAGGCTAAAGGGCCAGGTCTCTTTTGAAAATGTTAGCTTCAGCTATAATTCGCTGGGTCCGGCGCTTAACAACATCAGCTTTAGTGTGCAGCCAGGGCAGTTGGTGGCTCTGCTGGGTGGCTCGGGCAGCGGCAAGAGCACCATTGTCAATCTCATCTCCAGATTCTATGATGTCAGCAGCGGACGTATCACCGTTGATGGCATTGACATCCGTGATGTGACCCTGGCCTCGCTGCGCAAAAATGTGGGGATAGCCCAACAGGATGTCTTCCTATTCTCAGCCACCATTCGGGATAACATTGCCTACGGCGTACCAGATGCTAACATGGAGCAGATAGTAGCCGCCGCCAAAGCCGCTCAAATTCATGACTTTATCCAGAGCCTGCCCGATGGCTATAACACCTGGGTAGGAGAACGGGGCGTTACCCTTTCCGGCGGTGAGAAACAGCGGGTGGCCATAGCTCGCGCCTTACTGATGAATCCCAGTATCCTTATCCTGGATGACTCTACCTCCAGCGTGGATGCTGAAACCGAGCACCTCATCCGTCTGGCGCTGGACAAGCTTATCAAGGGACGAACCACCTTTATTATTACCCATCGCTTGCCCATCATCAGGAATGCGGACATCATCCTCATGCTCAAGGATGGCCAGATAGTGGAGCAGGGTAAACACAACGAACTTATGGCCAAGAACGGCCTTTATCGACAAACATACCTGTCACAACTTGCCGCAACTCAGGATTCTGCAGAAAACTCAACGGAGGCATAAGCATGTATCATGGTGGATTTGGCGGTGGCCCTTGGGGTGGGGGGCCACATGCGATGATGGGTCGACTCCGCAGCGCCCTCGATGCTGCAGATGAAGATGACATACTGGGCAAGGTATATGATGCCAGGGTTATCAGGCGGCTGCCCAAGTACCTGGCCTGGGTCAAATCATATCTAGCGCTGGGCGGCGACCGGCACGCTTATCCGTACCGTGGCTAATCTGGCTATGCCCTATCTGGTGGCTGTAGCCACAGATAATTTCATAAAAACTGGAAACTTCAGTGGTCTCACTATCATTGCCCTTGCCTATCTCGGTGCGGCATTGTTGATGTGGGGTGGTCAATACCTGGAAACCCTGTACCTATCCTACGCCGGGCAAGGGATTCTCTTTAGAATGCGCACCGAGATGTTTGACCACCTTCATAAGCTATCATTGAGTTTCTTTGACCATAACAAGGTGGGCAAAATCATGTCCCGCGTGCAAAATGATGTCGACCAGCTGCAGACACTGCTCACGCAAGACATCATTTACCTCGCCGCCGACGCCCTGACCCTGATAGCAATAGCCGTAATCATGATTACCATGAACGCCCGGTTAGCCCTGCTCACGCTAACCGTGGTGCCAGTTTTAGTCATAGTGATGGTCATATGGCAGAAGTATGCCCGCCGTGCCTTTATCAGGGTGCGCCAGGCTATTGCTGTGGTTAACGACAATCTGCAAGAGAGCATATCCGGGGTCCGAGTGACCCAGAGCCTGTCCCGGGAGGAAGTCAACCTTGGGCAATTTGATGCGGTCAACAAGGCGCACCTGGATGCCAATGTAGAGGCGGCCAGGCTGCAAGCGTTCATGATGCCCATAACCCAGATACTAACCGACGGTGCCTTTGTTCTGGTTCTTATCTTCGGTGGCTTTCAGGTCCTGGCCGGGACGATGGGTGTTCGGTGTTCTCCTGGCTTTTCTGCTCTATATCCAGCGCTTCTTTGCTCCTGTGCAAGAACTGACTATGCTGTATACCGACCTCCAGCGGGCTATGGCTTCCGGCGTACGCATCTTCGAACTGCTTGATGTCGAACCTGAAATCAAAGATAGTCCTCAGGCGATTGAGATGCCCCCGATAAAAGGGGAGATTAAGTTTCAGCAGGTTAGCTTTGCCTATGAGCCCGGTGCGGAGGTGCTCCACGATATAGACTTCACCGTTAACCCGGGAGAGACAGTGGCTATAGCGGGGCGAACCGGGGCTGGCAAAAGCAGCCTGGCGAGTCTCATTGCCCGCTTTTATGAGGTAAATAAGGGTGAGGTACTTGTGGATGGCTACAATGTGGCTTCAGTCACCCAGCAGTCACTAAGACGCCAAATAGGTATTGTGCCTCAGGACCCCTTCCTTTTTTCCGGCACCATCGAGGACAATATTCGATACGGACGCCTTGAGGCCAGCCACGAGGAGGTCATCGAGGCAGCTAAAGCGGCTGGTGCCCATGACTTCATTACCCGCCTGGAGCATGGCTACGACACTCAAGTCGGGGAAAGGGGTGGCAACCTCAGTGCCGGGCAACGCCAGCTTGTCTGCCTTGCCCGGGCAATCCTGGCTAATCCACCCATCCTGATACTGGATGAAGCCACCTCCAGTGTGGATACCAACACGGAACGCATTATGCAGGCATCGCTGCGCCGCCTAGCCCAGGGGCGTACCTGCGTCATCATTGCCCACAGGCTGTCCACCGTGACTAATGCCGACCGTATCATCGTCCTCGAGCACGGAAGAATCGTCGAGACGGGTTCTCACCAGGAACTCATGGCTAAACAAGGTCTCTACTACCAGATGTTCGAGACCCTGAGCGCACCAGGTCTAGAGCAACAGACTGTCGGATGACTGAGCGGATAGAGGCGTAGCCGTTCTAGAGTGGTAGGTCACAGAGAAAGTTCTTTTCTTCGCCGAACAGACACCCGTGAAAATGGGTGAAAGGAATTTTTCATAAGGCACTAGCTATGAATCAGCTGGGTATTACCAGGTGTGGAAAGGCAGAGTTCCGCTGGGGAGAACGAACCTATGTTATGGGAATAATCAACCTATCCCCAGACTCCTTCTCCGGCGACGGCATTACAGGCCTTGAAGCCGCCGTGGCGCAGGCACACCGCTTTGTCAGTCAAGGTGCCGATATTCTAGACATCGGTGGTGAATCCACTCGTCCTGGCTCAGCCCCAGTCTCAATTGACGAGGAAATTGGGCGGGTAGTCCCGGTTATAGAGCGGTTGGCTGTCGAGGTGCCTGTTCCCCTGAGCATTGATACCTATAAGTCAGAGGTGGCCCGCCGAGCGCTCGAGGCTGGCGCAACAATGATAAACGACCAGTGGGGCTTGAAAAGAGACCCGCGACTAGCTGAATTAGCCGCTGAGAGGGGTGTTCCTCTTGTTTTGATGAGTAACCAGCGGGACAAGGGAGGTTATGACGCCGGGATTCAGCGTGATACAGCCTACTATGATGACCTTATGGCTGAGGTAACTTCATCCCTTCGGAAAAGCCTGGAGCTGGCATTGAAACTGGGCATGCCCCGGGAGAATATTATTCTTGACCCCGGTATCGGATTCGGTAAAACCTGGCGGCAAGACCTGGAAATAATTCGCCGATTGGAAGAGCTGAAAGAATTAGGGAGGCCCATTCTGATTGGGCCTTCTCGTAAATCGTTCATTGGTCTGGTGCTGGACCTTCCGGCTAATGAACGGCTGGAAGGTACCGCGGCCGCTGTAGCTATTGGCATTGCCAAGGGTGCCGATATAGTACGGGTGCATGATGTTCAACAGATGGTAAGGGTCTGTCGAGTGAGTGATGCTATCATCCGCCGGTCATAACTAATTTCTTGTAGGCCATCGCCAGTCTTTTGGTAAGAGGCCCTGGTCTACCAGAACCAATTGGTTTCCCATCTATCTCAGTAAGCGGCATAATTTCCATGAGTGAGTTGGTGAGGAAAGCTTCCTGAGCCTGAAAAAGCTCATCCAGCCTTATATCATGCTCCACGGTATTAATGCCTAGCGGCGAAGCCAACTCCAGGATTGTCTCCCGGGTAATTCCAGGAAGGATACCGCTGTCCTGTCCTGGCGTCCTTAGTATGCCATTGGTTACCAGAAAGATATTGCTCATACTGGCCTCAGCCAGAAGTCCTTTCTCGTTGAGGCAAAGAGCTTCGTCAATTCCAGCCGCTCTAGCTTCCTGTCTGGCTAGGATACTTTCCAAATAATTGGCTGACTTGAGCCTGGAGAGAGGTGACTGACTGTTGCGGCGGATGGACGAGACAATTGCTCTAAATCCCTTTTCGTAAACTTGTTCGGGGTAAGGCTGGTAATGTCCAGCTAGTATCAGCACCGTAGGTTTATCACATGTGCTGGGGTCAGGGACCATCCCTCCCTCACCGATAGAAATAGTGATACGGACACGAGCATCACCAAGCTGGTTAGCCTGAATAGTGGCCATTACAGCACTTTTCAAATCCGTCACTCCGATGGGCAATCCCAGTACCTCGGCAGAATGCACCAGCCGATTTAAGTGTCTATCCAGTCGAAATACCTGCCCTTCATAGGCACGCATAGTCTCAAAGAGGCCAAAGCCGTAGAGAAAACCGTAGTCCAGAGCCGATATCCTGGCTTGGCTACGGGGGATTAAGGAACCATTTAAGTAAACAATTTCGCTCATAAGCCTACTCCTCAGGCCACCTTGGCTGTGAAAACTTCAGGAAATTCCTTAGCACGTCGTGACCTACACCGGTCATTATTGACTCTGGATGGAATTGTACCCCCTCGACGACATAGTCCTTGTGTCGAACACCCATAACTACACCGTCGCTAGTTACAGCCGTCAATTCCAACGCCGAGGGGAAAGCATCCCGTTTTATTACCAGGGAGTGGTATCGTCCTCCCTCAAAGGGGTTGGGCAGGCTTTTATATATAGTCCTACCATCATGATAAACGAGGGAACTCTTGCCATGTGTCGGCACAGTGGCACGGACAATTTGACCGCCATAGACATAGCCTATGCATTGGTGCCCCAAACAGACACCGAGAATAGGGATTCTCCCGGCAAAGTGGCGGATAAGGTCGTTGGAGATACCCGCTTCAAGGGGGGTGCAAGGGCCTGGAGAGATGATAATGTGCGAAGGGTTCAGGCTCTCAATTTGCGCCAGGGTTACCTGGTCATGGCGATAAACTACCGGTTCCCAGCCCAGTTCACCTAAGTACTGGGCCAGGTTATAGACAAAGGAATCGTAGTTATCAATGAGTATGACCATATCTACCTTGGCTGAGTTGCTGCCATATTAAGGGCATCAATCAGTGCTCTTGCCTTATCCAGTGTTTCTTGATACTCAGCCTCAGGGTCGGAATCATAAACAACGGCACCACCCACCTGGAAATAAGCCTTCCTGCCTTTGACTAGAAAAGTACGGATAGCGATGTTAAGGTCAAGGTCTCCGTTGAAACTCAGATAGCCGATGCTTCCAGTATATACACTCCTTTTTGTCGGCTCCAATTCATCTATAATCTCCATGGCCCGTACCTTAGGGGCTCCCGTTATAGAACCACCAGGAAAGGTAGCTTTGAGCAAATCAATGCAGTTCTGGCCCTCTCTGAGCCTGCCCACCACGGTAGAGGTAAGGTGGAAGACGGTAGGAAACACCTCCAGTATAGCTAGTTCGGTTACCTTGACCGTACCAAAACGGCATACGCGACCCAGGTCGTTTCTCTCCAGGTCGACGATCATGATATTCTCAGCTCGGTCTTTGGCACTGGTCAGCAATTCTTTGGCCAGGGCTTGGTCTTCCTCCGGCGTCTTCCCCCGTGGGCGGGTGCCTTTAATGGGTCGCGTCTCTACCCAGTCTCCTTGTAGGCGGAGAAATCTCTCTGGCGAGGCGCTTACCACTGAGACCTCATCAAAATCAAGATAGCAGGCAAAGGGTGCCGGGTTTATTTGCCGTAATCGCTGGTATAGTTCATAAGGGGTAATAGAAAGCTCAGCCTCAAAACGCTGGGAGAGATTCACTTCGAAAATATCACCGGCAATAATATACTGCCGGGCTTTCTCGACGGCATCGACATATTCTTTATGGGTAAACCCTCCTTTGAGGGTCACCTGCTCCATAGGAGAAGATATGGGCGTAAAAGGTGCTCCTGTGCCCGAATGTGACATTTCAGCCAGCGTATCCTTCACTTCATTTAGACGCTTGGTAGCTCTCTCTATTCTTCCAGTCTCTCTCAGTTCGGGGAAACCTGTGGAGATGATATAGGTCTTACCCTGAAGGTTATCAAAGGCTAAGACCAGGTCATAGAAAGCAAAACAGCACTCTGGCAGTTTGAGGTCATCCACAGCCGTGCTGGGCAGTCGCTCAATAAAATGACAAAGGTCATAGCTAAAGTAACCTACCGCGCCGCCAGTGAATGGCACCGGTGAGGAACAAGGGTCCAGGTGATAGGTTTCCAAGAAATGATTTAGTATATCAAAGGGATTGCCACTTAAGCGGCTCTTTTCAGCACCTCGGGTCAGAATGATGTCACTACCGCGAGTGCTAAGCACCAGGAAAGGATTGCTGCCGATAAAGGAATAGCGGCCTAGTTTGTGAGCATCCATCCCACTATCCAGGAAGAAACTGAACTGCTTGTCCCTGAAGAGTTCGAAGGCATCGAGCGGTGACAATTCCGTGTCTATTTCTTCTATCAGTGGACAACGAGAGCTTCTGACCATGGACGCACGCTGTGGTGAGAATTCTATCTCGGCACCAGTACTTGCATCATACAACAGGGGGAAAGCCTCGTCAATTGTGGTGGAAGGTTTGTTTATCCATATGATGAGTCTCCGGGTGTAACATTGAAAAAAAGAGAGAGGCGACTAGCGCTAGTCGCCCCTCCCGGGAAGATTCGCTGGTGTTGTCGTGGCTTAAGCCTTATGTAGCCGATGGGCTTTAGCCACGAATTCGTTCAATCTCTTCTTGATGGCGATTTTGTCAAACTTACCGACGCTCGTCTTGGGTATGTCATCCACGAAAGCGATATACTCAGGCAACATCCATTTGGTTATCTTGCCCTTATCTATACCCTCGGTCTCCAGGAATTTGATGACATCCGTTTCCTTTTGTTTAGCGCCGGGTGCCAGCTTGATAAGGGCCATCGCTCGCTCGCCCCACTTCTCATCGGGCACGCCGACATAGGCGGCCTCGAGAACGAAGTCGGCGGTGGCCGTCAGGTTTTCCAGCAGGACGGTGGGCACCATTTCAGCGCCGCTCCTAATCACATCGGTGATTCTATCGGCGATTATTATGTAGTCGTCCTGGTCAACCTTGGCCGCGTCTCCGGTGTGGAACCAGCCGTCTCGCCAGGCAGTAGCTGTCCTCTCCGGGTCTTTGAAGTATTGCTCCATTATCCAGTGCCCTCTCAAAACTATCTCCCCGATAGTCTGGTTATCATGGGGCACGGGTTTACCCTGCTCATCAATGACCGCAGCGTCAGTTCCGAACATGGGTAGGCCGGTCTTGACACGAATCTGGTCCAGTTTTTCTTTGGGCCAATCTACCATATCGCGCTTGAAGCTCGCCCCGACCACCCCGGCGGCGGTTTCCGTCATGCCGTAGCCGGAACTGGCGGTAAATCCGGGGAAGAGCGCCTCGGCTTTGGCTTTCAAACCCAGGGACAGTGCGGCGCCGCCAACGCTCACCCCTTGCAGGCTGCTCAGGTCCCACTTCTTTAAGTCCGGGTACTCAATAAGCATTGCCAGCATGGTCGGTACCATGGCGGTGCTCGTTACTTTCTCGGTCTGAACCAGCTCACAGAAGCTTTCGGGACTGAAGCGGCCGGGGAAAACTATCTTGCTGGCCGAGACGACATAATACCAGGGTGCTCCCCAGGCATGGATGTGGAAAAGCGGTACATTGACCATGGGCACATTAATCGGTGGTATCGGTGGGTCGCTGGCCAGCCTGGGGCTCATTTGGAGGCTAGTCAACAGGTGCAGGGTCTGTAAGTAAAGCTGGCGATGAGTGAACAAAACCCCCTTGGGCAGGCCGGTGGTGCCGGTGGTGTAGTAGAGAACAGCGTAGGTGTCTTCATTCAGATTCGGCCAGTCAAACTCGGCTGGCTGGTCTTTTATCAATTCCTCGTAATTATAGAGTGGTTCTATTCTCGTTTGTGGTTTTCCGGGTTTATCTGATATAAGGACGAACTTCTTCACCGTGCCCTTTATCTGGTCATAGAGCATATCCAGTAGTGGCAGAATCAGGTCGTCCACGAAGATAATGGCATCTTCAGCGTGATTTATGGTGTATGCTATATGCTCCAGGGAGAGTCGGACATTTATCGGGTGTGATACTGCACCTATACCAACGGTGGCGTAGATAAGTTCCAGGTGCTGATTGTGATTCAGGGCCATAGCAGCAATCCGGTCGCCCGGCTGGCCCGGTTTGCCGGGCTTTACGCCCAGAGCTTTGAGGGCGTGAGCGAGTTTACAGGTGCGCTCGTACCACTGACGCCAGGTGAATCTGTAGTACTGGCCGGCGTCAGTCCGATAGACGATGCCGATGTCATCAGGATAGAGGTTGAGCGGCCTTTGCATGAAGTTGGTGAGGAGTAACGGATAACGCGTGCTGTACTGAGGGTAAGTCTTGGCTTCCATTTCTGCTTTTACCGTTTCCTTTCTAAACTTATGGTTCTAATCCCGCCCTCATGGTGAGCCGACCATACCAAATGCATGAGGGCGGGTTCAATCCCGCCCTCATTTTAGACGAATTTTCCCCTGGTGGCAAGCCCTATTGCCCGGTCATCTGCTTCTTCAGAGCCTGGTCCCGCCAAGTATATTTGGACGTGACGAAGTAATTGTAGTAGCCGACGCAATATTCACCGTGGTAGTTCTTTACGCAGGGCCACCACACGGTGTAGAGATACGGCGACGGCACGGGAATTACATAGGCCTGCTCAAGGAGATACGGCATCAAGTCACGGTTAATTTGCATACATTTCGCTTCGTCGATACCAACATACTTCTGCATCTCCGTGTAGGCCGCTTCAACGACAGGGTCATTTATGTAGCTTGGGTTGTAAGTGGTAGTCCCTCTGAAGTTAATCATCTTCTGGTAGGTGCCGACGCCCGAGGACCGCATGTACATAAACTCATAGGCGCCGTAGTTCCTCGCCGGAACCTGGCGGTCCAGGTGGCAGAGTCTTTAGCATCAATTGTCATGTTGATGTTGACCTTCGCCAGGTCAGCCTGGACATCGACATTATGTCTATCATAGATGGCAGTATTATAACAGATTACGCTGGCATTGAAGCCATTGGGGTAGCCGGCTTTGGTGAGAAGCTCCTTAGACTTGGCCACATCGGGTCCGGCATAAAGCGCCTGGACATTCGCCGGAAGCTCTTCCAGCGGGACATA
>CAVSBN010000007.1:0-13455 GCA_963726225.1 uncultured Chloroflexia bacterium | reverse complement strand
CCAGGAGTCCGACTGCCTAGCTGTCTACCTCGTTAAGCCTCCAGATAAGCGCGGAGCGTCCTGGCATTGCTTATGGCATAAGCTCCGGCGTCATTGTTGAAGTAGACATAGACCGCTTTCAGGTTCTGCGCCAGGTCTTTCAACCGTTTCGCCCAACTCATCAGCTCCCCATCAGAGTAACGACTGAAATACAGGCCGGTGCTGCCGTGGAACCGGATATAGGCAAAGTCGGCCGTGGCCACGATGGGGCAAGTAACATCCGGCATGTCAAAGACGCAGAAGCCCACATTGTATCGGCGTAGAATGTCAAAGACCTCTTCGTCCAGCCAGGACTCGTGCCGAAACTCAATCACATGTTTCATCGCCGGTGGCAGGGTCGGATAGGAAGGACTCCAACCTGTCATCGTTGCGGTGCATATTGGGTGGCAGTTGATACAAAAGGGGGCCCAGCTTATTGCCCAGGATTCCGGCGCGGGCGATGAATCTTTCGACCGGCTCACCCACAGCCTTAAGTCGCTTGATATGGGTGATAAAGCGACTGACCTTGACGGCAAAGGTGAAATCGGCCGGAGTGGAGTCACGCCAGGTGTCAAAAGCGTTTTCCGAAGGCAGACGGTAGAAGGTGTTATTCAGCTCAACGGTGGTGAAATGACCGGCGTAGAATTCCAGCCACCTGGCTTTGGCCAGCTTCTCGGGATAAAAGAGGCCCCGCCAGTGCTCGTAGTGCCAGCCTGATGTGCCGATATAGTAGCGTGCTGACATTTAGACTTGCCCCCTAGAAAATGGCTGGCTCAGGAGAGCTTTCCACCGACAGCAATAGACTAGCACTTTCCGGTCGCTACCTCAATCCTGGGGTTACCAACCTCTCTTCTAAAAGGTTGAGAATAGTGCTAAAATATGCGTCAAATAGGGTCAAGTGAAGACTGAGATGCAAAGGGTTGGCATCGATATAATAGAAATCGACCGCATTGACCAAGCGCTACGGTGCTTTGGCCAGCGCTTCCTGAACCGGATTTACACCGAGCCCGAATTGAGGATATGTCAGGAAAAGCCTCATGCCCTGGCCGTCCGTTTCGCCGCCAAAGAAGCAGTGATGAAAGCCCTGGGCACGGGTGTGAAGGGGATTAGCTGGAAGGAGATTGAAATACTGGCTAAACCGAGCGGCGAGCCGCTGGTCTGTCTCAACGGCAAGGCCAAAATAAAAGCCGGCAGCCTGGGGCTAGGCGAACTGGCGATTAGCCTCTCCCACTCACGGGAATATGCCGTGGCCTTCGTCGTCGGGGAAGTAAAGTAGGTCGGCTAACTTACTTCCAGCACCCGCGCAGAAAACGGCCGTCCATAACGATAACCCGGTCGGCTACTTCCCGCAATTGCCGGGAAGTCTGCACACGACCGAACAGCGCCACCTCAACATTCTTGCCGTTATCCTTGACCGCCTGCAAAGCGCCAACATAGTCGTTATCGCCGGCCACGAGAATGGCCACATCATAGTTATTCTTATAGCTGTGGGCCAGCAGGTCGGTGGCGAGCTGTATATCAACGCCCTTCTCGTAGGGTGGGGAGTGGGGCCAGTTGACATAGACCAGGCGGCCGAGTCGTAGCTCAAAGTAGGGAGTAGAACTGACGCTGTTGAAGAAGGACTGCTGAGAAATATACCTCTCCGGCTCCTCCTTCCGCCCCACCCGGGCGTTATAATAGTAGACCCTTATCAGCCGGCGCCTCTCCAGCATCTTCTGGGCCAGCCTGCCCATATCAATGTCCGTTCTCTTAAAATTGTCCTTCAACGAATGATACAGGTTGCTGCCATCAATGAACATCATCACCCGGTCTGTTCTGTCAGTCATAGTTCACCTTCCTTTATTTTAGCACTTCGTATAGCCGCAGGCGGGGCAGATGAAGCAGCCTTCCTGATAGACCAGCAGGCCGCCGCACTCCGGACACTGCCCGCCCAGGTTCTTGGCCAGTCCATAGTCCTCAAACCCGGGCTTACTGGCCATCGCCCTTGATATGCTTTTCCAGAACGCTGGCGATGGCGTCGGCGCAGGAGAGCACCGCCTTACCTTCCTCCCAGGCAATGGACGGACAGCGGATGCCGCGCAGTTGTCGCACCACATCAGCGACATCCACCCCCGACCGCAGGGCCAGCGAATCAGCCGGCAGGTAGCCTCAAGCTGGGCCGAGGCACAGCCGCCGGCCTTGCCCAGCGTGGAGAAGACCTCGAAGAGGCCCTTTTCATCGGAGTTTACCGTGACATAGATATTACCGCAGCCGGTGGTCACCTTCTCGGTGACGCCGGAGGTTACCTTGGGCCGCTGGCGGGGACCAATGGCCGCTTCTTCGGCTTTCTTTTCCGACTTCCTGGTGCTCAAGGGCTGGGCCTCACGGCTGCCATCCCGGTAGATGGTGATTCCCTTCAGCCCCAGTCTCGTAGGCCATCATATAGACTTTAGCCACATCCTCCTCGAGTGGCCTCACGGGGGAAATTCACCGTCTTGGAGACAGCGTTATGTGTGGACTTTTGGAAGGCGGCCTGCATCCGGACATGCCACTCGGGAGTTATCTCGTGAGCCGTAACAAACAAACGCTTAACATCCTCAGGGATACCATCAATCTCGTGGAGTTTAGCCCCGCTGGCCAGTTGCTGCATCAGCTCGTCCGAGTAGAAACCGCCCCGCCGGGCCACCTCCTCAAAATAGGGGTTGACCTCGACCAGATTGGCCCCATCCAGGATGTTCCGGGTGTAGCTCAGGGCAAAAAGCGGCTCAATGCCACTGGAGCAGCCGGCGATTATGCTCAGGGTGCCGGTGGGAGCAATGGTAGTTCTGGTGGCATTTCTCACTCTAGAACCACCAGGTACATCATAAATACTGCCCTTGAAGGCCGGGAAGACACCCCGCTCAGTGGCCAGTTCGACGGAAGCTTCAGTAGCGTAGCGCTGTATGTCAGCCATCACCTTCTCGGCTAGTGTCAGCGCCTTCTCCGAGTCGTAGGGAATGCCCAGCTGGATTAGCATATCGGCAAAGCCCATTACCCCCAGCCCAATCTTTCTCGACTTCTTGGTCATTTCCTCTATTTCCGGCAGCGGGAATTTGTTGACATCAATGACATCATCCAAAAACCTCACCGCCAATCTTACTGTCCTGGCCAGCCTGGCATAATCAATCTCAGTAGTTCCATTCTTCGTTCCGCAGCATCCGGCTCAGATTGATTGAACCCAGATTGCACGATTCGTAAGGCAACAGGGGCTGCTCACCGCAGGGATTGGTGCTTTCAATCCTGCCCAGATGTGGAGTAGGGTTATCCTCATTTATGCGGTCAATGAAAACAATACCGGGGTCACCTGTTTTCCAGGCCATGGCCACTATCTTGTCAAATACCTCTTTGGCATTGAGCGTAGTCGCTACCTCTTTGGTGTGCGGATTTATCAGATTATAGTCAGTGCCAGCCTTGACTGCTTCCATAAACTCGTCGGTTACGGCTACCGAGAGATTGAAGTTGGTAAAAACGGTGGGGTCTTCCTTGGCCGTGATGAACTTCATGATATCGGGGTGGTCAACATTGAGGATGGCCATATTGGCCCCCCGGCGCATTCCTCCCTGTTTAATGACATCGGTGGCGGTATCAAAGGCGCGCATGAAGGAAACCGGGCCGCTGGCCACGCCGCCGGTGGAGCCGACCCTGTCCTTTTCCGGCCTCAGTCTGGAGAAGGAAAAACCAGTCCCACCGCCACTCTTATGGATGAGGGCGGTATTCTTTACCGCATCAAAGATGGACTCCATCGAGTCCTCAACCGGCAGGACAAAACAGGCGGATAGCTGCCCCAGCTCCCGGCCGGCATTCATCAGGGTGGGTGAGTTGGGCAGGAACTCAAGGTTAGCCATCAACTGGTAGAATTCCTCTTCCCGGGCGTTGACATTAGCCTTGGGGTCATAGATCAGCTCGGCAGCGGCAATAGCCTGGGCCACCCGGCGGAACATTTCCTCCGGGGTCTCAATGACCTTTCCCTGCTTGTCCTTCTTCAAATACCTCTTTTCCAGAACACGGCGGGCATTCTCAGTCAGATTAATGCCGGTGGTTATCTCAACCTTTGGCTTGACATGAACCTTCGGCTCAGCCATAGGTTTGACCTCCTTCTTCCTGGGTGGTTCCTCATCCGCCAGGATTTGCCGCACCATCGCCTGGATTTCGGCGTTGCTCGGCAGACGCGGCGTGTGACGGCGAGTCTTGGGCACCAGATGCTCCATCCCGGGGAGAGGATTCTGCTGCTCCAGGCGCTCAATCACCCGGCTGGTCAGCCACTCGATTTTCTCCCTATCCCGCAGGCCCATCGACTCCGCATCCGCCACCACCGTCCGCAGAATCTCAGTGCGATTGAGCCCGGTTGATGGCTTATTGTCTGATTGATTAGTCATGCTTACCTCCGCCCCCGCCGTCCCCGTCCTGACACCGTCTCCAGTTCCTCCGCGGGCAGTAAGGGTAGCTGGCTGGTCAGGCGAGGCACTTTCTCCTCACCGTTTACCAGATTGTCAATTTCTTGCTTCAGGGCAGTGATATCAGTGAACTGCCGGTAGACACTGGCAAAGCGGATGTAGGCAATATAGTCCAGCTTCTTTAACCGTTCCATGACCATGTCACCAATAACCGTGCTGGGTATCTCCGCTTTACCCATGCGGTAAAGCTCGACTTCAATGTCATCCGCCAGCTTATCAACGGCACCGGTAGGTAACGGGCGCTTTTCACAGGCCTTGCGCAGACCGGTGAGTAGCTTGTCCTTATTGAACTCTTCACGCCGCTGGTCTTTCTTGATGACGAAAAGGCCCGCCAGTTGGAGTCGCTCGTAGGTGGTAAAGCGAGAGCCACAAGCCAGGCACTGGCGCCGGCGCCGGATGCCGTCGCTGACATCACGAGAGTCAATGACTTTAGAATCATGGTAATGGCAATAAGGGCAATTCATGGCTGAAGACTACATCCCGTTGTGGAACGAAACTAGCATACCACAACCTGTAGTGTATGTCAAGACCCTTTGGCTTTATTTTTTAGTACCTCACCCCCTTAGTCCCCCTCTCCTGAGGAGAGTGGGGGAAGAAAAAATAAGAGAGGCTGCGCCCCTCTTTGAATCTCCCTGAGTAGGCTTCTCTCAAGGCCAAACGGCCGATGCCCATTTTAGAAGCCCGTAACTGTCAGCTATTTCCCAGCCAAATAACCCATCCGAAAAAAGAAAGCCGCAGGGCATTCCCCTGCGGTTCTTTTCAGGGTTCAAATCTGATTAAACTACACAGTCAATTTTTCTATCTGACCAAGGTCCTGGGCGTAATTTTGTCCGCTTTCTTTTCAGTGGCTGGCATTGGCAACTGGCGCCGGCGGCCAAACAGGGGGCGGCGCAGGAAGGACGGAGTATCCATCTCTTCCTCGCTCTTCTTCAGTTCGGTGAGATACTCCACTACTTCATTGTCCCGGCCTCGCCACAAATAACCCTCTCTAGAAGTAAAGCCGGTCGCGATGAGAGTAATCCTGACCTCCTTGTCCATCGTCGGCTCGTAGGCCACGCCGAAGATGATGTTGGCCTCGGGGTCGACCGCCTGCTTGATGACACCGGCCGCTTCGTTGACCTCAAAGAGGGTCAGACTGCTGCCGCCAACCACATTGAAGAGCACACCCCTGGCACCCTCAATGGCCACATCCAGCAACGGACTGCCCAGCGCCGCTTTAGCCGCATCCACTGCCCGATGCGCCCCTGACCCGGTACCAACCGACATCCAGGCCGGGCCAGCATCTTTCATGATTGCCTTGACATCAGCAAAATCGAGGTTTATCAGGCCGGGGACAGTGATGACTTCAGAGATAGCCTGCACGCCGCGGGTCAGCACATCGTCCGCCATCTTGAAGGCGCTGTCCACACTGGTCTTCTGGTCGCATTGAAGCAACAGACGGTCATTGGGGATAATCACCAGCGTGTCAACCCGACCCAGCAGGCTGTTGATGCCTTCATCGGCGACCTGGCTGCGATGAGCCCCCTCAAAAGAAAAGGGCTTGGTCACCACACCAATCGTGAGAGCCCCGCATTGTTTGGCTACCTCCGCTACGATTGGCGCCGCCCCGGTACCGGTGCCACCACCCATACCAGCGGTAATAAAGACCATATCCGCCCAGGAGACCAGTGCCTTAATTTCGTCACGGCTATCGTCAGCCGCTTTCTGACCCAAAATATGGTCGCCGCCCGCGCCCAGCCCTCGAGTCAGCTTCTCACCAAGCTGAATACGAATCGGGGTCTCGGTCAGGGCCAGAGCCTGGGCATCGGTATTCATGCCGATGAACTCAACGCCCTGAATGCCCTCCCGAACCATGCGGGTCACGGCATTGCAGCCACCGCCGCCGAGACCAATGACCTTAATCTTAGCCGGGCTAAGAACGAAACTTGTCTTTGCCATGTCTTCCTCCTTTCTTTACTCGATTTTGTTTCTCACCAACGGAACAGGCCGGCCAGTTGTGTTACCAGGCGCCGTACGCCGAGACCGAAGAAGCCGCGCTGTTTCCGGGACAGGCGACCCTGCTGTCTGACGCCCCAGAGCAGAAGACCAACACCGGTGGCGTAGGCCGGGTCGCGCAGAGCATCGGAAATGCCCTGGATATTGACCGGTGTACCCACTCTGACCGGGATGCGTAATATCTCACGCCCCAGGACATCGATGCCGGAGAGGTTAGCGCTACCGCCGGTGAGCACCAGCCCGGCTGGGATAATCGCCTTGTATTCCGACTGCGGCAACTCCAGTAAAATGAGCCTCAGGATTTCTTCAACTCGGGCGCGGAGAATGTCACAGAGGTCCTGATAGGAGGCCCGGTGCCCATTGCCGACCATAGTGCTGGCCGTGTCCATTTTACTTTCGTAGACCGGCATCACGCTGCCGTACTGCTTCTTCATCTGCTCAGCAACATCAAAAGGTAAACCGAGACCGATAGCTATGTCTCGGGTGAGTTGATAACCGGCGACCGGCAGAACCGCAGTGTGCCAGATACTGCCCTCCCGGAAGACAGCAATATCAGTGGTGCCACCGCCGATGTCCGCCAGAATGACCCCCATCTGTTTTTCATCCTCGGTGAGTACGGCCTCGGCTGATGCCAGCGGTTCCAGAACCAATTCCTCGATATCTATGCCGACGCCTCTGATACACTTGGCCAGATTCTGCACGGAGCTTACCGCCGCCGTAATGACATGGGTCTCCACATCCAGCCGGAAGCCATGCATACCTACCGGGTTCTTGACCATGGTCTGGCCATCAACGGCGTAGATGCGCGGAATGACATGGAGTAGCTTCCGGTCATTGGGAACCTTGATACTCTGGGCTGATTGCACCACCCGCCTCAGGTCATCCGAGCGCACCATGCGGTCGTTGCGAGTAATAGCCACTACGCCGCGGTTGTTCAGGGAACTGACATGCCGCCCGGTCACACCAATATAGGCCGACTCCACCCGGTAGCCGCAGGTCTGCTCAGCTTTTCTCACTGATTCCCGGATTGATTCCTTGGCCTCGTTGATGTTGACCACCATTCCCTTGTGCATCCCGTTGGACGGCGTGATGCCCACGCCAACGACTCGCATTGCCCCTTCGTCAGTCAATTCGGCGATGGTGGTGCACACCTTGGTCGTGCCGACATCAATAGAAGATACAACTGTGCGTTTGCTCATTTACCCCTCCTTTGTCTCGTATTCTTACCTTATTGCCGACATTACTTCTCACATTTTGGCCGCCTCCTTTTCGGCAGTCCCAAACTCAGGCGGCTAGAAACACCTGCCGGAGTTTTTTCAGCAAATTTGGCTGTCTCCAGGCGTTGGCTTTAACCGACACTGAAGAACATAGTCTCTCCACGATAGTGTAATGTTCATCCTGGTTAACAATGCGCTCGGCCACCCTCAATCGGGCACTGCGACTCCGCGGATTGGCCTGGACTTCAGCGAGAGAGGGAGTAACCACTTTCTTTTGCACCAGCCTCAGTTTGGCGGCATGGCCGCAAACGCAGGTGGGTGTACCCGGCGGGCAAATGCAGTCCTGGGACTCCCGCCGCATGAACTGCTTGACAATGCGGTCTTCCAGCGAGTGATAGCTGATGACCACCAGCCGACCTTCAAAACCAAGCAGGTCAACCGCCTGAGCCAAAGCTGATTCCAGATTCTCCAGTTCCTGATTTACGGCAATCCGCAGCGCCTGAAAGGTCCTGGTAGCCGGATGAATTCGGCCTCGTCGCCCGCCCACTGCTTGCTCCACCAGCCGAGCCAGATGGAAGGTACCTTTTATCGGTCGTTCCTGGACAATGCAGTCGAGCTATCTGCTGGCTGAAGCCTTCTTCACCATAGGTTCTAATCAGCCGGGCCAGTTCTGCTTCAGAATAGGTGTCAACAATATCAGCGGCCGTGAGTTTCTGGGCGGGGTTGAAGCGCATATCAAGAGGCGCATCATGCTGAAAGCTAAAGCCACGACCCTCGGCCTCAAGCTGAAAAGAGGACAGCCCCAGGTCAAAGAGGATACCGTGTACCGGGAGAAAATCGTGCTTGTAGCAGATAGCCTGAAGATTGACGAAGCTTTCGTTGATGAGAAGGATGGAACCGGCATAAATGGCGAGTCTGGCCCGCGCGAGTTTGATTGCTGCCGGGTCAGCGTCAATGCCCAGCAATTGCCCGCCCGGCTGACTGTGCTCCAGGATAGCCCTGGCGTGCCCCCCGCCACCAACCGTGCCGTCAATGTAGCGGCCACCAGGTTGCACATCAAGTGCCTTGATGACCTCTTCCACTAGAACCGGTGTATGTGCCGGCGCTACCATTGTTAGCCCCATCAATGCCGCTCTAGGCTTTCTATTATCTGCCAGGCTTGTTCCTGGCTGATGGCTTTCTCAGATGCCCACTGTTCCTTGTTCCAGAGTTCAAAATAGGTATTGGCACCGGTGATAACAACCTCATCTTTAATGCCGGCGTACTCACGCAGTGGCACCGGCAGGACAATGCGCCCCTGACCATCCAGGTAAAGACTGAAGGCAGTGGCAAAAATGGCTCGGCTCAGCCTTCTCAATTTGCTGGGGGCGATGGTACCGGTAGTGAGGCTGGAGGCCACTTTCCCCCACTCCGCCACCGCGTAACCCACGATGCACTTCTCCGGCCCCTGAGTAAGTACCAGTCCCTCCCGGAGCTCCCGCCGGAACTTCGGCGGCAACGGCACCCGGCCCTTCTCATCAATCTTGTACTCAAACTCACCCAGAAACATACTATTGCCTTCGGGGATGTGGCTAAAATTAACCACTATTCCCCACTTTTTACCACTTGCTACCATTGTCTATCACAAATCCCCTTTTGTCAATACCTTTACCCACCATTTTTGAAAAATTTTTTCTATTTTGCGCCACGCTGGCCATGTGATAGAATAAAACCTATGCGAATTGACATATTCACCCTCTTCCCCCAGATGTTCCAGAGTGTGCTCAGCGCCGGCCTCTTCAAGCGAGCCACTGACCAGAATCTGGTCAGGATTAATACCCACAACATCCGGGACTACACGCACGACAGGCACCATACGGTTGATGATTATCCCTACGGTGGCGGCGCCGGCATGGTGCTCAAGCCGGAGCCGATTTTTGAGGCCGTGGAAACCATAAAGTCAGACATCCGGCAGAACGAAGGCGTTGACAAGATACCAGTCATTCTGCTCACGCCACAGGGGCGCCTTTTCTCGCAGGCGATTGCCCAGGAGCTGGCCCAGCAGAGCCACCTGATTCTCATTTGCGGGCATTATGAAGGAGTTGATGAGCGGGTGGCCGGCTATCTGGCCACCGACCAGATTAGCATTGGCGACTATGTGCTCAGCGGCGGTGAGCTCGCCGCCATGATAGTGGCTGAGGCTGTTATCAGACTGGTGCCGGGTGTTCTCGGCTCAGCGGAGTCAACCATCGATGACTCTCACACTACCGGCCTGCTGGAATACCCCCAGTACACCCGGCCGGACATATTCCGGGGCTGGGCCGTGCCGGAGGTCCTGCTTTCCGGCAACCATGCCCAGATTGCCAAGTGGCGCCGCGAACAAGCTATCGCCCGGACCCTGAAACGCCGCCCGGACTTGCTGGATAAGGCTGAACTCAGCCCGGAAGAAAGAAGGCTAGTGGACCGGTTGCAACAATCCGGATAAATGGTATAATGGAGTGTTATTATGAACATGGCTTCTTTAATCGAGGTCAAACCAAACCCTAATTTGCCGTCCCTTAACCCGGGGGACACCGTCAAGGTCAGTATCAAGATTGTTGAGGGTGATAAAGAGCGCACCCAGGTCTTCCAGGGTGTTGTTATCAAAGTGAAACAGGGCGGCGCTGGCCCCATCCTCACGGTGCGGCGGGTTACCTACGGCGTAGGCGTGGAGCGCACCTTCCCGCTTAGCTCACCACGCGTCGAGAAAGTGGAAGTCGTCCGCCATGGGAAGACACGCCGGGCCAGGCTTTACTACCTGCGTGGACTGAGCGCCCGGGCATCCCGCATCAAGGAAAAGCGGGTAGAAGAGAAAGCCGAAGAGCCGGTTGAAGAGAAGATAGAGGCAGAGCCGAAGTCGGAATAGTCCACCTCGCGGGAGTTCGGGATGGGGTACGCCGAGGTTTGCTGTGAATTCGCCGGCGGCGCAGCGCCGGACCTTCAGTTACACCGTTCCCCCCGATTTAAGCGTAGCCATCGGGCAGGCCGTCTGGGTTCCCTTCGGTGACAAGCTCCTGCAGGGTATTGTTTTAGAGCTAACTGAGCGACCGGCGGTAGAAGAGACCAAGGAAATCGCCGGTGTTATTGAGCCCCGCCCACTGCTCTCCCCAGCCTATATCTCACTGGCCCTCTGGATAAGCCATTACTACCTGTCACCACTTTTCGAGGCCGTGGCCCTGATGCTCCCCCCCGGCTTTGAGCGGAAGGCGCTGACCTTCATTTCTCTGAGCAAAGTGCCCGACGACTTCGACCCAGCTTCGCTGGCGCCGGAGCAGAGACAGGTTTTCGACCGGCTTCAAAAAGAGGGCAGGATAAGCCAGAAGCACCTGGAAAAAGTCCTCGGCAAAAAGAAAGCCCAGACGGTTGTCTCGCAATTGGTCAAACGCGGGCTGGCCGTCAGAAACTACGAACTGGAGCCAATCAAGACCAGGCCAAAAGTCGAGACTTATCTTAGCCTGGTCAGCCGCAGCCACCTTCAACCGGAAGCCGCCACACTACTTAAGAAAGGAGCCAAAAAACAGGCCGCGCTTCTTGATTTTCTGGCTCAGCAGTCCCAGCCAGTGCCCTGGACGGAAGTAAGGCAGAAGGTCAGGTGTGATAGAGCGGTGGTTGATACACTGGCCAAGAAGGGGCTGGTCACCATCCAGCGGCTTGAAGTTAAGCGCGACCCCCTCTCCCACCAGATAATCACTCCCTCTCAACCACTGGCGCTTATCCCCGCCCAGGAGTCAGCCTTGAACTCAATCAAGTCCAGCCTGCTGACCGCCAAAGCTGGTGCTCCTCCGACCGTTTTCCTCTTGCATGGAGTTACCGGCAGTGGCAAGACCGAAATCTACCTGCAGGCACTGGCTGAAGCCGTCAGGCTCGGGAAGCGGGGCATTGTTCTGGTGCCGGAAATCTCCCTTACTCCCCAGACCATCGAGCGGTTTGCCGCCCGCTTCCCCAACAGGGTGGCTGTCCTGCACAGTCAGCTCTCCCTCGGCGAGCAATTTGATGAGTGGCAGAGGATAAGAAACGGAGAATTTGATGTCGTCATTGGTGCCCGGAGCGCCATTTTTGCCCCGCAACCCGACCTGGGCCTCATCATCATTGACGAAGAGCACGAATGGACTTACAAGCAACACGAGAAGTCGCCACACTATCACACCCGTGATGTGGCGATTAAGCTGGCTGAGCTAACCGGGGCGGTGGTTGTTCTGGGCAGCGCCACCCCGGATGTGGAGACTTTCTACCATGCCCAAAAGGGAGACTACCACCTGTTACAACTCCCCGAACGAGTTACCCCTACCCAGCCCGCCCCCCTCCCCAAGGTTGAGGTGGTCGATTTACGAGAGGAGCTTAAGGCCGGCAATCGCAGCCTTTTCAGCGGCTCTCTATCTCAAGCCATCACCAAAGCCGTGGCGGCCGGCGAGCAGGTGATTCTGTTTCTCAATCGCCGGGGAACGGCTACCTTCGTCCAGTGCCGCAAATGTGGCTTTGTCCTGCGCTGTCGGCGCTGCGAAGTGGCTTTGACTTACCATTCAGCCTCTAGTGCGCTGGTCTGTCATCAATGTAACTATCAGATGCCCGTCCCCCAGCTCTGCCCCCGCTGTTGGAGTCGGCAAATCAAGTTCCTTGGTCTCGGTACTCAAAAACTGGAACAGGAAACCGGCCAGACTTTCGCCCCGGTCAAAGTCCTGCGCTGGGATAGTGATGCCACCACCGGCAAACACTCCCACCAGGAAATACTGAACAAGTTCCGGGCTCATCAAGCGGACATCCTGATTGGTACGCAGATGGTGGCCAAAGGGCTGGATTTACCCCAGGTCACCGTGGTGGGCGTGGTTAATGCTGATAGCGGTTTGAACCTGCCCGATTTCCGCGCCGGCGAGCGGACTTTTCAATTGCTGAGCCAGGTGGCCGGAAGGGCCGGGCGCGGCCCATTGGGAGGGCAGGCCATTATCCAGACCTATTCGCCAGAGCACTATGCCATTCAAGCCGCCGCCAAACATGACTATGCTCTCTTTTACAATCAGGAAATCACCTTTCGCCGCCAGCTTCACTACCCACCCTTCACCCGACTGGCCAGCCTGGTCTACACTCACACCAATGACGGTCTCTGCCAGCGTGAAGCCGAGAGGATGAAGCGTGTCCTGCTTACCGAAATCCAGTCGCGAGGCATCGCCGACCTCAGTATTATCGGGCCGGCGCCGGCTTTTATCCACCGGCTGCGGGGCCGATTTCGGTGGCAACTCGTCCTGCGCGGCTCTAACCTGTCAGGCTTCCTCTCTCAAATACCTTTCCCACCAGGCTGGACGATAGACATCGACCTGGTGGGACTTAATTAAGATTTTGACCTCACCCCCTGACCCCCTCTCCTTGGAGGAGAGGGGGAGAAAATTAAAAAGAGGGGCTTCGCCCCTCTTAAACATCCCACAGACAACAGGTTGTTGGTCAATCTGAGAAGTTGACGCTTGTTATATAATTAGACTGTAGACGTTGGATAAGGATGAGCATGAAAAAAATATCCTGTTTATCTACTTTTTGCTGCGCTGTGGATGATATTCACCACAGTAAACGTTCCTAAACCTGGTGAGTTGGAGAAAGACTCACAGCAACTATTTACCCTTATTAATCAAGAACGTGAAAGACTAGACATTCGTCCTTTGACTTGGGATAGTCAATTAGCGAAGTTAGCTGCCAACCACAGCCAGTACATGGCTGAGAATGATGATTATAGACACATATGCATCATC
>CAVSBN010000006.1:0-17659 GCA_963726225.1 uncultured Chloroflexia bacterium | reverse complement strand
TTAAGGTTTTGACCTCACCCCCTTATCCCCCTTCCCTTAGTAAGGAAAGGGGGTAGGGGGATGGATTTCGTTGGGACGGCAATTATTTTACTTGCCTGTCTCAGATTGGCTATAATTGAATTGAGAAAGGTCTGCTGGTGAAATTGAATGGCTGTTTTACCAATTCGTATCGTGCCTGACCCGGTTCTGCGCCAGAAGTCCAAGCGGGTCAGGACAATTGATGGCTCAATCCACAAGCTGATAAAGAATATGCGCGAGACGATGCATGCCGCCCCCGGGGTGGGCCTGGCCGCCCCGCAGGTAGGCGTTCCGCTCCGCGTGATTGTCATTGGCCTACCCGAGAAAGAAGACTTCGCTCTCATCAATCCCCAGATTGTCAAAAAGAATGGGGAGCGGGTAGTCAACGAAGGTTGCCTCAGCGTGCCGGGTTATGTTGGCGAGCTTAAGCGCGCCGTCACGGTTACCGCTAAAGGGCGCGACCCCACCGGCAAAGAGGTCAGAATTAAAGCCGAGGAACTGCTGGCGCAAGTCCTGGAGCATGAAATCGACCACCTTGACGGCGTCCTGTATATTGACCAGCTGGAAAGCCCGGAGAAACTCCGCAAGATTGAGCCGGAGACAGATGGGACTTTAGCCCCAGTAAATGGTCATATCCGGCGTATCCGCTTATCCCGCGACACATCCCCCAAACTCCGATTACAGCCTAGAATAAGTCGGCACAGAAGGGACGATAGCTGGCGCGCATCACTTTGTCCCACACGGGCAGAGCGTTGTGGTCGTCAACGGTCAGCCGGCCCATCCGGGCGGCCTCGGTGGCACTGATTTGACCAAAGACCAGCATCGCCAGCGTGCTGATGGGCAGTGTAAGTTGTGAATTCTTACTGGTGCGACTGACAGCCGTGCCCTCGGCGGAAGCCTCCACCTGCCACTGGCCACGGTTCCACGGGCAAAGGTCGTCAATTACCTCAAAGGTCAGGTTACCTTTGCCCGGAAAGCGCAGTTTGGGGAAAGCCCGCTCAATATCAACAATCCGGGCCAGTATCCCATCCTGTGAGGTAAGACGGAGCATCCGGGGTTCCCTCAGGAGATGGGGCAGGGGGTCGTCACCGGGCACCCGCTCCCAGATGATATTGTTGACCAAATCCATGGCGGCAAAGTGCTGCCAGATGGCCCGGTAGGCGGACGGGCTGAGCCAGACAAGGTCGCGAATGGCCAGGCGCTGCCTCGGCCCGACCGCTGGCCCGGGTAGCGATGCCAACACATAAATGACATAGCCCAGCGGTTCGCCGGCTTCCTCGTAAACAACCTTAAGCAACCGACTCCCCGCCGGCGGTGGATTAAGCACACCGGCCTCCCACATGGCTCGACCGCGATGGATGTAACCTGTCCTGTCGGCCCGAAAGCGGCGGTAGAGTTCGACGAGCAGGCCAAATTCGTCATCGCCCAGCTCCCGCAATCTACCTGGCACCGGCTGGTCAACAGCGAACTCAAGGTAGCGCGGCTCGACATCGTACATGTTGCGCGTAGAGACAATGGCATAGCCATAGCGCTGGTAAATCGCCGCCAGCGAAGCCAGGAGAATGGCGATGGAGTACTCCCCGCTCTCGTACAGGTGATTGAAATGGGTGGTAGTAATCTGGCGCAGGTAACCGCGGCGCCGGAAGATGGGCATCGTGCCCACACTGGTGACTCCGGCGACGGGGATGCCCTCACCGTTGAAACGCATCATCAGCGGCCAGTAGGCGTAGGCCGTCGCCAGCCGGCCGTCTTCAAAAGCACAGAGCGTCCACTCCGGACGGACTTCCTTGAAACTCTCCATCGGCATGCTCAGCGCCGTGCTGGCCACGCGGCGGAACTCTTCCATTTCCTCTGGCCGCGCCGCTCGTATCTCCACAACCATTCTTTCCTCCATTATTCCAGACTTTCAGTCTATCTTATCCTGCCCAATATCAGAGAGGCAAGTCATTTCTGGCCCTTCAGGTAATCAATGGCCCACTGAATAGCGTCATCGCCCTCAAGCTTAAGCTCATAGTCCGGCTCAATACCTTTACCCTCTATCAACCGGCGGTTCGGCGTCAGCCAGCGAGCTATAGTGATGTAAATCCCGGAGCCATCCTGTAGCTCGCGCAGAGTATTGACACTGCCTTTGCCGTAGGTCCTGGTGCCAGCCACAATACCGCGGCTGGTGGTCCTGGATAGCGCCCGCCAGCACCTCACTGCCGCTGGCGCTGAAATTGTCCGTTAAGACCACCAGGGGCAGGTCAGTGGTGACACTGCTGCGCTGGACTGGATACGAAGTCTCTTTCCCTTCGTTGTCCACCACATAAACCACCACCCCTTCATTCAGGAAGTGGCTGGCCACATCTACCACCGCCTCCAGCAAGCCACCCGGATTGGTGCGCAGGTCGAGAACGATGCCGGTGGCACCTTCCTGCTTCAGGCGCTCCAGCACGGGAGACAATTCGCTATCGGTGCGGTCGGAGAAGTTATAAATCCTGATGTAGGCAATATCACCTCTCATCTCAAAACTGACGCTGGGCAGCTCAATCTCCGCCCGGACGATTTCCAGCTCCACAGGCGTGGCCTCACCCTGGTGCTGAATGGTCACTCTGACCGATTCCCCCTTTGGCCCACGGATGCGCAAGACCACCTCTTCCAGGCTTAAGCCCTCGGTTGACTCGCCATCGACAGCCAGAATGATGTCCCCCGCCCGAATGCCAGCCTTGTCCGCCGGTGAATTGGGGACGGGAGCGATAATCATTATTTGCTTGTCCCGGACGCCAACAGTAGCGCCAATGCCCTCAAACTTTCCCTGCAGATTACTGGTGCTCAGCTGGTAAGACTGGGGGTCGAGATAGGCCGTATAGGGGTCATCCAGCGCCTCCACCATCCCCTTGATGGCCGCCTGGCTCAACTTGCTGGCATCAAGCTTGCTCTGGTCTACATAGTCGCGGAAAATGATATCCCAGGCTTCTTTGACTGCATCCAGATGGGAGTCCGTGCTGGGGATAGTCTGACGGGTCAGGACACAGCCCGCGCCGAAAGACACAACCACACCCACCGCTACCAGCAGGCTAATTATGATAATCTTCATTCTCTTAGACATTGAAGTCACTCCTCGCGTAATTTATGGCCAACTTGAGACAATGATACTTAGAATCATTATCTCTCTTAAAGGTTGAAAGGGCAAGAAGCTGGGCCTCTGGATTCTTTATAGGCTGAGATTGAGGAAAGCCGTGCAGAAATTCTGGCGCTAAGGGGAAGCCAGATGAGAAGTCAGCGGGCCAAGTAGACCTGTAAGCCGAGTTCTGTGTCCCGATTACATCGGGACGGTGACCATCTATCTAGCCCCGATGTTACCATCGGGGTCAAGCGGCCAACCCTGGGACTGGGCCGGGCACCCTCTTGCCCCTCTATTTGGCCTTGCTCCAGATGGGGTTTTCCCAGCCGACTGGTCGCCCAGTCGCTGGTGAGCTCTTACCTCACCATTTCACCCTTGTCCCGACAGAGTCGGGACGGTATGTTTCTGTGGCACTTTCCGTAGGGTCGCCCCTCCTGGGTGTTACCCAGCATCCTGCCCGGTAGAGCTCGGACTTTCCTCCCCGACTTTAGTCGGGGCGGTCACCCGGTCTACTTGACCCGCCTATATATTATACAAGTATTGTGAGCCAACGACAATCCAGGCGGTGAGGTTGCTTGCTGTATCGGCCAACTATTGACTATAATGAGATTGGAGACATGCACGAACTTTCCATTACGCAGAGTATTTTGTCCCTGACGCTGGAGCAGGCGAAAAAGGTTAATGCTAACAAGATTACCAAGATTAACCTGACCATCGGCGAACTAACCGGCATTGTTGAGGAGTGCGTTCACTTCTACTTTGAGCTCCTGAGCAAAGACACTATTGCGGCCGAAGCCAGCCTCTCCTTCGATAAACCACCGACCACAGCTGCGCTGCCGCCATTGTGCCACCACCTTCTCACCGGAAAACCTGACCTGGGCTTGCCCCAATTGCGGAGAACAGAAAATTGAAATAATATCAGGGCGAGAATGCCAGGTCAGTAGTATTGAGGTAGATTAAATGGAAATTAAGGTTCTCAAGGACATTCTAGGTGCCAACGAGGCCATCGCCCGGAAAAACAGAGACCGCCTGGACAGCCACGGTATTCTGACCATCAATATCATGTCATCGCCCGGGGCCGGCAAGACCAGCCTCATCCTGCAAACAATCAACCGGCTGAAGCCAAAGACCCGGATGGCCGTGATTGAGGGGGATGTCGCCTCCAGCATTGATGCCGATAAAGTAAATCAACAGGGCGTGCCAGTCATCCAGATAAACACCGGCGGGGGCTGCCACCTTGACGCCAATATGACGGAAAGGGCGCTGGACAATCTGCCCCTTGAGGAAATTGACCTGCTCCTGATTGAAAATGTGGGCAATCTCATCTGCCCGGCCGAGTTCAATCTGGGTGAACACAAAAAGGTGATGCTTCTGAGCATGCCCGAAGGCGATGACAAACCACACAAATACCCGCTGATGTTCAGCGAGGCGGATGTGGTGCTGGTCAACAAGATTGACCTTCTACCCTACCTGGATTTCAATCTGGACGCCTTCCACAAGGTCGTCACCGGGCTGAACCCTAAGGTCAAGATATTCCCCGTCTCCTGCAAGACCGGGGAAGGGCTGGACGCCTGGTTTCCTGGCTGGAGGACGAGATAAAGAAGCTCAAAAGGCGCCGTAAATAAGCTGAAAATGGCAAAAACATTGACTCGCGACTCAGTTCATATCAGTGTGCGGGGGGTGGTGCAGGGGGTTGGCTTCCGACCCTTCGTCTACCAGCTCGCCACTCGCTATAACCTCAAGGGCTGGGTATGCAACACCTCGGAGGATGTCAAGATTGAGGTGGAAGGAGAACCGGAAGCCATTGAGCAATTTCTGCGAGCATTGAAGAGAGCAAGCCCCACCGCGAGCCAGCATTGAACACATTACCGTCACGCGTCTTACGCCAGCGCCACGGGAGAAGTACGAAAAATTTGAAATTCGCCACAGCGTTGCCGAAGAAGGGAAATACCAGCTTATTTCCCCGGACATCGCTACCTGTCAGGACTGCCTCAGGGAAATTCTGATCCCCGGATGATAGGCGCTACCGCTACCCCTTCACCAACTGCACCAACTGCGGGCCGCGCTTTACCATCATTGAGGATATCCCCTACGACCGCCCCCGCACCACCATGCGGCACTTCACCATGTGCCCCGAATGCCAGAGGGAATACGATGACCCGCTTAACCGCCGTTTCCATGCTCAACCTAACGCCTGCCCCAAATGCGGGCCCCAACTGCAACTGCTGGACGCTAGCGGGAATCCAGTAGCCGTGGCTGATGTCATCAAGGCCGCCAGCCAGCTTCTCCGAGACGGCAAGATTATCGCCATCAAAGGGCTGGGCGGTTTTCTCCTCGCCTGTGATGCCACCAATGAAGTCGCCGTTAACCTTTTGCGCCAGCGCAAGGTGCGACCCTTCAAGCCGCTGGCCATAATGGTGACCGACTATTGAGGAAGCCAGAAAACATTGTTATGTAAACAAAGAAGAGGCAAAACTGCTTGCTTCTCCCTACAGCCCGATTGTGCTATTGAGGTGGAAGGGTGATTCCTCCGTGGTCACAGGCCGTGGCCCCGAACCTGAAGTATCTCGGCGTGATGCTGCCCTACACCCCACTCCACCATCTCCTGCTCCGGGAGACTGGCCTGCCCCTGGTCATGACCAGCGGCAATATCAGCGAAGAGCCGATTGCCAAGGATAATGACGAGGCAGTACGGCGGCTCTCCGGCATCGCCGACTTTTTCCTGGTGCACAACCGTGATATTTACGCCCGCTACGATGATAGTGTCACCATAGTGGAAAGGGGCACACCTCAGCTCATCCGTCGGGCCCGCGGCTATGCCCCCTATCCCATCCACCTCAATTTCAAGAGCCAGCCAATACTGGCCTGCGGGGCGGAGGAGAAGAATACCTTCTGTCTCACCCGGGATGAATACGCCTTCGTCAGCCAGCACATTGGCGACATGGAAAATCTGGAAACGCTGGAACATTTTGCCAACACTATTGAGCTTTATAAGAAGCTATTTCGCATTGAGCCCAAGATTATTGCTTATGATATGCACCCGGATTATCTCCCCACCAAATACGCCCAGGAACTGGCCGCCAAATCAGGCCTCAAGCCTGTCCCGGTACAGCACCATCACGCCCATATTGTCAGCGGGATGGTGGATAACGGTATAGACTCGCCGGTCATCGGCGTGGCTTTTGACGGCACCGGCTATGGTAGCGATGGCCATATCTGGGGCGGGGAGTTCCTGGTGGCCGACTACCAGGGATTCACCAGAGTCGGGCAGTTTGAATATCTGCCCCTGCCCGGCGGTGCCCTGGCCATCAAGAAGCCCTACCGCACGGCCATCGGCTACCTGCTGACGCTACTGGGCGAAAGCGCACTGAGACCAGACCTGCCCGTACTAAAGAATGTGGACGACGCGGAGATAAACATCATCCGCCAGCAGATTGAGAAGAAGCTCAACTCCCCGCTCACTTCAAGTTGCGGTCGCCTCTTTGACGCCGTATCCGCCCTGATTGGCGTCCGGGGTGAGATTAAATACGAAGCCCAGGCCGCCATTGAGCTGGAGATGGTGGCCTATGACGCCCCCGATGAAGTCGGGGAATATCCGTTCTCAATAGTGGAGCAAAATGGCGTGAGCCTGATTAAGGTTGAAGACTTGTTCTCGGCCATACTTCAAGATATAGGCCGGAAGGCAACGCCAGCCACAATAGCCGCCAGGTTCCACAATACCGTCGCCCGGATGATAAAAGAGTCATGCCAGATAATTTCTCAAAAGACCGGACTCAATCAGGTGGTATTGAGTGGCGGGGTCTTCCAGAATCGGTTACTCTTAAGAAAGACAGTCGGCCTGCTTGAAGCCGGTGGCTTTAAGGTCTTTACCCACCGCCAGGTGCCAACTAACGATGGCGGAATTTCTCTGGGGCAGGCGGTGATTGCCAATTTCGCTAGCGAGATTAAAAGGGGGCAACGCTATGAATAAAAAAGTATTCGGACCTCAGACTTGGCTCTATGTCGAACCCACCGTGCTCGTCGGGTCGAATGTCAACGGTAAGCCCAATTTTATGGCCGTAGCCTGGGCCGGTATCGCCTGCGGTAGACCCTCCCATGATCTCCGTTGCCTTACGCCATATCCGGTACACACTTAAAGGCGTCCGCCAGAACATGACTTTTTCGGTCAATATCCCTTCCACCGACATGGTCAAGGAGACGGACTACTGCGGCATCGTCTCGGGTGAAAAAGCGAATAAGGTCAAAGACTGCAACTTTAAGATATTTTATGGCGCTCTGGGAAGTGCCCCACTCATCGAACAGTGCCCCGTCAACCTGGAATGCGAGGTCGTTCATATCCTTAATCTGGGTAGCCACTCGCTAGTCGTCGGTAAAATAGCCCAGACCCACGTTTCGGAAGACTGCCTGACCGATGGCCAGCCCGATATCGCTAAGATTAAACCCATTATCTATCTCCCGCGGCCGTCACCCGGCTATCGCGCGGTGGGAAAGTCGGTAGGTAGCCCGTTCAGCGTGGGTAAGGAAATCAAGAGCAAGGGGTAATTACGATGTGCTTAGCCATACCGGCATTGATAAAATCGATTAACGGCTACCAAGCCGTAGTTGATATTGATGGCGTCACCCGCGAAGTCAGTATCATGCTCACCCCTGAAGCCAAGGTGGGCGACTATGTTCTCCTGCACACTGGCTATGCCATCAATGTCATCGACGCGGCAGAAGCCGAAGAAACTCTGAAACTATTGAGGCAAATCAGTGAAGTTTGTTGATGAGTTTCGCGACCCCGAGTTAGCCAAGAAGCTTTTGGATAGAATCCACCGCTGTTCCACCAAGCCAGCCCGGCTCATGGAGTTCTGCGGCGGGCACACCGTGAGTATTTTCAAGTATGGCATCCGCCAGTTACTCCCCAAGAATATTGAGATGCTCTCCGGCCCGGGCTGTCCCGTCTGTGTTACGGCTAATGCCGACCTTGACAAAGCCATCGCCTTATCTCACCTGCCCAATGTCATCATTACCAGCTTCGGCGACATGATTCGAGTGCCCGGAAGTCATTCCAGTCTCCAGCAGGCTAAAGCCGAGGGGGCTGATGTCCGGGTAGTCTATTCCACTCAGGATGCTCTCTCTATTGCGCGGGACAACCCAGATAAATCAGTCGTCTTCATCGGCATCGGTTTTGAGACCACCGCCCCGACCGTCGCCGCCGCCATCCGGCAGGCTGAGGCCGAGAGAATCAAGAACTTCTCTGTCCTCTCTCTCCATAAGCTGTGCCCGCCCATCATGAAGGCCATCCTTGACCTGGGAGAAGTCAGGCTCAACGGCATAATTTGCCCCGGGCATGTCAGTGCCATCATCGGCTCGCATCCCTACCGCTTCATCCCGGAAAACTACAGTATTGCCTGTGTCGTTTCGGGCTTTGAGCCGCTGGACATTTTGCAGACCGTGGATATGCTGGTACAGCAGATTGAAACAGGACAGCCAAAGGTAGAAATTGCCTATCGCCGGGGGGTCAAGCCGGAAGGCAACCAGCCGGCTCTTGAAGCTGATGGACACCGTCTTTGAGGTTAGCCCGGCCGACTGGCGGGGCATCGGCATAGTGCCGGGCAGCGGACTGAGTCTAAAGAAAAAGTACCGCCGGTTTGACGCCGAAGCCAACTTTGACATCAAGCCCGGTCCAGTCCGTGAAGCCAAGGGTTGTCTCTGCGGCAGTATCCTGCGCGGCGTCAGCACCCCGCTGGATTGTAAGCTCTTCCGCCAGGCCTGCACGCCGGAGCACCCGGTTGGTCCGTGCATGGTATCCTCCGAGGGCAGTTGCGCCACCTACTACCACTACGGAGAGGCCGATGGCGGATAGAATCCTCCTCGCCCACGGCAGCGGCGGCAAGCTCATGCACGACCTTATCAAGAAAAGCTTTGTCTCCACGCTCAGCAACCCCATACTGGAGAAGCTGGATGATTCCGCCGTGTTTGACCTGAGCGGTCGGCTGGCTTTCACCACGGATAGCTATGTCGTCAGCCCCATCTTCTTCCCCGGCGGCGATATCGGCAAGCTGGCCGTGTGCGGCACAGTCAACGACCTGTCCATGACCGGAGCAGTACCGCTGTATCTCAGTCTTTCCTTCATCATTGAAGAGGGCTTGCTTCTGGCTGACCTTACAAAGATTGTCAATTCAATTAACGAGGCGGCGATTGAGGCCGGGGTGAAGATTGTCACCGGCGACACCAAAGTCGTGGATAAAGGTAGCGCCGATAAGCTGTTCATCAACACCTCCGGCGTGGGGATGGTGCCGCCGGGGGTAGATATATCGGGGGCCAATGCCAGACCGGGGGATAAGGTCATCGTCAGTGGCACCCTGGGCGACCACGGCATGGCCGTATTGAGCCAGCGGGAGGGTATAAGATTTCAGGTGCCGGTGCCGAGCGACTGCGCCCCGCTGAATAAGATGGTGGCCGAAATGCTGGCCACCGGGGCCGAGATTCACTGCCTGCGCGACCCGACCCGTGGCGGCCTGGCCACCACCCTCAATGAATTCGCCCAGCAGTCCCGGGTGGGTATCAGGCATCGACGAGCTGAGCCTACCGGTAAATCCGGCAGTGTTGGGTGCCTGTGAACTCCTGGGCTTCGACCCCCTCTATGTGGCCAACGAGGGCAAACTGGTGGCGGTGGTCGCCCCCGATGACACCGATAGAGTCCTGGCCACGATGAGAAAGAACCAGTATGGCCAAAAGGCGGTCATCATTGGGGAAGTAGTCCAGGAACACCCCGGACGGGTGGTGCTGAAGACCCGTCTCGGCGCCTCCCGCATCGTCGATGTGCTGGTGGGCGAACTACTGCCGAGAATCTGTTAAAAGAAGAATGGTGGGCGGTACCGTACGATAGACAGAACCAGAACCTTTGAGCTAGCCTTCAGTCTGCGAGTCTAGGAAGGTCGGCACCCCCTTTGCTGGGTCGGAATTTAGTTTCTGTATATGTGGCCTGTGTCCTTTCTTGGGTTGCCGGCATAACCCGTCAGAAGTAAAACCGGGCGGGCTGACGCTTTCCCCGGCAGCTTCACCAGCACCCCAGTTGGACCCGATTCGCGTTTTACCGAGCGTAAACAGGCCATTCCGTTCCCAGAAATGAGCCTGATTGGACAAATCAAGCTATTGTGTGACCAAGCGAAATCGCATGGTAGGAAAAATCTCGTCCGATCGTCAGGATTTCATCGCGGCTGATGCTATCATTTCCACGCGAGTATTGCCTCAACCTCCCCTTCGCTCATAAATTTGCCTGACGGATTCAGCTTTGACAGAGTCTCTCTCAAGTCCTTCTCGAACGCCTCTTTCTTGTTTCCCAACACGTTTGGGTTCGCCCCGGATGTCGAATAGAGATTTCCTATGACACTATCGATATCGGTTGTTACCGCATACGGGCATTTCCATGTCTCCATTCTTCTAAACCTTGATTCTCCGATATATTCATCGTATCGCCGCGCCGGTGGTTTATACACCCCACTCCCCGCTCTGCGTTCTTCCCCCAGCCATTTCTGAATTGTGGTCTTCACAACCGACTGCCATTCATTCGCTTTTGTCCATAAGCTTGCTGAATCCACGGTAACTATGCCCCCACCGTCGTGAATCATTTCATACAGGATCTCTAATGTTTTCCCTTGATTCATCCAGTGAAATGAGTTTCCCATCGCCACTAACTTGAACGTGCCCAGTTCTTCCCTCATATTTGGTAGGTCATCTGACCCGCCTTCAACCCACATGATATTTGATGCCCCTGATTTCTCAGCTTCTTTTTTGCCCTCAGCAATCATTTCGGGTTCAGGGTCCATTGCCACCACTTCTCTCACAAATCTGCAGACTGGAATAGCAATTTGCCCGGTGCCGCAGCCGAGGTCGAGGACTCTGTCAACCTTGGACAGTTCAAATTTATTTCTTACCAGTTTAAAGAATGCCTCAGGATAGCCAGAGCGATAACGCGCATAGTACCAGGCTGTCCCTCGGAACAGGTCCTTGTACGATTCGGTCATGGTTCTTTCTGCTCCTGTATGAGCTATGTAGGACCATATCTTAAAGTTCTAAACACGCTTCTACTGAAAGCCAGAAGATTTTCTCATGAGCAGGTGACTTGTCTAAAACATCTCTCGGGTCCCACTCATCGCCGCTCACGTCGTCGCCAGCCAAAAGATATTGTCCAAACGCGACATTACGGTACTTCGCGACAGCGAGTAAAGCAGAACATTCCATTTCTACGGTCAGACAACCTTCTGCCTTTCTCCTGGCTATCTTGCCCTTGGTCTCCCGATAGACTGCATCCGTTGTCCAAGTTACGCCAATCTCATATTTAATGTGGTGTTTCTTTAGCACTGTTTCCAGTTTCCCGATTACCTCACTGTCCATCTCTACCGTTCTGGACGGAGGTAAATAGTGGAAAGAGGTTCCCTCATCTCTTATTGCCGAACTCGGAATAACTATAGCGCCCCTTTTCAACTCAGCCTTCAACACCCCTGCCGAGCCACAAGCAACAAATTTCCGACAGCCTAACGCCATTACTTCTTCAAAGGTTGCTGCGGCAAGCGGTGCACCTACGCCGGGACAGACAACCATAACGAATCCGCCATCATGCTCCATTTTGTAGACTTCCTTGGGCACAGGGACTGACCCAAGTTCACAAACCTTTTCAAGCCTGCTATCTTTCCTCAACTTCTCTATGACGGAACCATAGAAAGGCATAACACAATACTCAGATAAATCCATGTTCTTACAGACCATAGTTGGTTCAATAAGGGCTGATTTATCATGGTCAAATTCTAAAAGTGGTACTTCTTCCATATTGGTTCCCAATATATTACGACTTCAGAATTAATGCAAGGGAGATCTGTTTTAGGATTTCAAAGTCAGGTAAAGAGTGACGTTGGGCGGTTCCCCATACACAACCTGGACGAATGTTACTCGTTGGAGTGTTCGCCCAGGTCTATTTCCAGTAGGACGGCATCCTCTTCAAAACCACAGGCTTTGTAAAAACGCCTCGCTTTGATATTGCTCTTTTCCGTGCTGACTTCTACTTCACAGCACCCTAACTCTCGACACTTATTGATGGCACCCATGACCAACTTTTTCCCAATTCCCGAACTTCTACTCCTTCTAGATACAATCAACTCATCAATAAGCCCGGACGGACGTGGATGCATTATCGTTCTTCTCGTCGTGAAGTTCACAAAGCCCAGTATATTATCTCCATCTCTGGCTAAAAGCATGTAATAAGCAGGGTCTTTGACAAGGATACGGAAGTTCTCCACAGACTGTTCCACGCTAAAACCCTCTCTATTTTCTATCGCATCTACCAATTCCAGGAGTAGCGGTTTGATTGATGGTAAGTCGGTTTCCGTTGCCGGCTCTATCCTAATCTTGTTTGACATGTTTTTGCTCCTATTTCACCAGACTGACCTCAGATTTGTTAGCATCAGTCACGGCGAGTATCTCCGCTGGCGAATCAATCTACTATCGGCCGGGTCGGTACGTTCTTCGACGAGTTCGTTTTCTGGCACAGTGTGGAAAGAAATGACTGTCCAGTTCGTCTCAGGAACCACCGCCTGGTGCCAAACGTTGGGTGGAATGGATAGCCACTTTTTCTCAATTTCCAAATGGGAGCCGCTTTCGAGAAGATTGGAGCACCATTCATTACCGTTCCATATTTGAAGGTCGCCCCTGCCTTTGTATGACATCATCCGCTGGTGGCTATTCGGGTGTCTTTCAGCGCCTGTATTTGTACGAGCACGCAGAACAAACACCCAACTCGAGCGAATCACATCTGGCAGCTTCTTGCCATACGTACCCAATGGCACGGCCTCCCAAGCGAGTGAAGCCTTAGAATCTTGTGCGAGCTTCTGTTCAACTCGGGGCACCATCGAGTCAATAGTTGCTCTCACAGACTCTTGCCTTACAATTGCATCAAGGACTTCAAGAATCTTCAGTTCTTTCGAATGCATCTATTCCCAGTCGTTTCCTGATGCTCACTAGTTAGAATCACTGTCATAACAGCTTACGGGCAGGTCTCCCCTAAACTCAGCCTGCTCTGGATTAATGAGTGAACAATCCAGCGTATAACAACGTCGGGGGTTCCTCTCTTACCAGGCGGCTCTAAGCTGGAACTCGCGGCTCAATTCACGGAGGTCAAGTTTCCCACTGGCTTGCTTCTTCGCGCTGTGTTTGCAGTCTTCTCCATCTCCACAAGAAGAGGCCACTTCAAAACCTGACAGTTCATCAGCTTTACCTTGATGCGCAGTGGTTCATGGAACCCGTCAAGATTATGCCCGCGCCGAACTCCATGAACTTTCGATGCCCCAGCTGTTCCAGCTCTTGAATGACTTCGTCAGCCGTCCCAATTCTTTCCTTCCCTCCAAGACGCTTGAGGATTGTACTGTTCACGATCCCAGTCGTGATGTTTTCATCCACCTCCTCTCGGATATTGGCGAATTCACCGTATCTGGTCCTTTCCAGCCAAGATAATGTCTCGCCTCCCCGCTCCAATTAGCGTCACTTATCCTGAGGACTTGTCCCGATTTGAATAGCTGCCACTCCGTAGAATACTTCAGACCACACGACCTCACGATGCACGCTCGTACGAAGGAATGGCAAGGTCCTGAAGGCTTGATCCTGGCTGTCAAAATGACACCTAATCTCGACTTCAAAACGTACCTCGGAATTCGCCATGTTCCCTCCTAGCAACTACTGCCTACAGACTCATCAATGCTTCGTCACACGCAGGACTCGAAAGAAGTAGTCCTTGTCAGTGAAATCAGGCTGGACATGAATAGCACCGGTGCGCCTCAATTACTGTGCATGGTCGCCACTGCCGATGCCCACAAAATGGTAGCCTAGTTGCTTGGAGTTAGCGAGGTCCCAGGCAGCATCTCCAACGTATACGACAGAATCGAATACCTCGCAGTTCCTGTGAACCCGTGCGCGTTCATGTGCTCGAATCATGATGGTCTTGCGCTCATGAGAATCATCTGCCGAAGCCAAAGGAATGCTCCCTATTGGTATTCCGGCAACCGCAAGTTTGAGCAAGGCTGAAGCTCGCCATCCGCCAGTAGCCAGGCACACGCCGACGCTCTCCTCCGAACACAAGGCGGTGATCAGTTCCAGGGCTCCCGGAGTAGCTTGAAAACAAGTGAGGTCATTCTCGACCTCGTGCCGAAGCCTTCTAACGTACGCAGAACGTACGGCACTCACATCGCGCTCCTTTGCCCTTCTTGACAAGCTTCTCTCTACTATTTCAGAAGTAATGCCTGAATCGGTCACATTTGAGTAATGTGACCAGTCGGTATCGATTTGGTCAATCCCGAGAACTTCTTTAACCGCATCGGAAAAACAGATGCGGTCAATATCATTCCATTGGACTAGCGTACCGTCAATGTCGAACATTACAAGACGCATGGGTTTCATCCTATCCACAATGATTTGGTTACCGGCAGCCTGGAAGCCGGACCGCGTTTGCGTTGTCCTATTTCAGACCCTGTCGACAACATCTTCATCACGAGGAATCCGTTTTCTGACCGTAGACAATGGATGAGCCACCGACTTCGTTTGCTACTTTCGCCTCGGACTTCCGAACGACGCTCTCCACAGCGCCGGAAGCAATGTCCTTCCGCAACCTCTCACAGCCTAATTCTACGTCTTCCTCACTCAGAAAGGCAAAAGTAGAAATGCTGTAACGGTAGTTTTTATCCAGATAGCGTTCCGGAGCCTCATCCGCGACAACGACATCGCGATAGCATATTTCAATGCCGATGTTGCAGAATCCGACTGTCGCGAGTAGCGAAGCAATCTCGCTGGAGTCAAGCATCCGTGCCAGGTCCACGTGGAGCCCTTTCGGGAAGTAATGATAGAACCAGAACGCCCGCATCTGTTGGTGCGAACAGGCATGTATCGCGATTGATGCCCCTTTCCGCAGCACACGATAGGCTTCCGTTAGAAACAGCTCCTTCTCTTTGACGTGGTGAAGCACTTGAACGGCAAACGCAGCATCGAAGCTCTCTGGCTTAAAGGGCATGCTCGTGACATCACCGCGGATAAGTAGCAAGCCGGTAAATTTGGCCCGTGCTTGCTCAAGCATACCTATGGACAAGTCTATCCCGATAACACTTTTCGCCACTCGCCGCAGTGCATCGGTATAGTTGCCGGTGCCACATCCCATGTCCAGGATGACCGAGTCGCTACCTACGTGAAGCGACCTTATCAGCTTCTCTAATGTTTCGGTATTGGCTACTCTGCTGGTATCATAGATTCGACTGATTCTGTCATAGTCTGCAGATGCGGCGTCTTCTGGCATATAAGACCCCTGCGTACCAAATTTAATACGGATTCAGCGATACCTCCACAGAACAATAAAACCAAGGGCTCAAGCTGCACTCACTCACCCTTGGTTTATGAATACTACTTTCCCTACGCTCGTATTATCGAGATCAGGTTCAAAGGGTTGGCATCAACTGCCTCTCAGCTTTGAGCACCCCTAGTAGTGGAACTAGCTGGTAGCGGAACTAGCTGGTAGCGGAACTAGCTGATATATAGCATATACGTTGACCAAATGCAATAGCCTATGAGGTCACGGTTAAGTCAATTCTTCACAGGGCTATATTGTAGTTCTCGGTACCGCTACCATGTATGGAACCGAGGTGTAGCTATCAACTTTGGTGCCGATTCGAGATTGCACAATCCGCCCTTATGTGATATTGGCGATAGCATAGCTTCGAATTATTAATCTAACGTCGATGCGGACTGGCATTCATTGGTCTAGCAGGATGATGAAAAACTACCGTTTCATTTCCAACCAAGCTCGACATTCTCCTCCGAGTTGAGCCTAGCACGGGCGCAACGGGGACTTTTTCAGCACCCTGTTATTGCCAGAACGACATCGAACTTCATAAAGGAAATGGCCTAGACCTCATGGTTATACGGGATACCCAGTCGTCAAGAATAATTAATTCCCATGGGTATAGGGGAGTATTTTTCTTGACTTTTGGTTTCAAAGATGTGCAATGCTAAGCCAACCTACCTGAAGACTCAGAGCCCTCGCAGGAGGTGGGGAAACAAAATGAGTATTTGTTAAGTATGTCTAGCTCGCGACCTCGGTCCTCAAGCGATAGCCCACTCCTGGCTCAGTAATAATGAACTGCGGGCGTGCTGGGTCGGGCTCAATCTTACGGCGGAGGTTACTGATGTTCACATGTAGCATATGGAATTCCTCTCCGTATTCCGCTCCCCACACCTCACGCAGTAGATGGTGATGGGTCAGTACCTTTCCTGCGTGAGTTACCAGCACGCGGAGTAATTCATACTCGGTAGGCGTTAATTGCACTTCACGTCCTGACACGGTTACTAGTCTTCGTGCCAGGTCGACTTTCAGATTGCCGCTAGTGAAAACCGGTTCGTTGGCTGTTTGAGCAGTGCGACGCAAGGCAGCACGAAGCCGTGCCAGCAGCTCTCCCACACCGAAGGGCTTGGTCAAATAGTCATCCGCCCCGGCATCAAGTGCGGCGATTTTGTCGCTCTCTGAGCCCCGGACAGACAATATGATAATCGGGATTTGTGTCCACTGACGGAGCAACCGCGTAACCTCAACGCCGTCTATATCTGGCAGTCCCAGGTCAAGGATTATGATATCTGGCTTCTGCGTGGCGGCACCCGAAAGCGCTTCTTGGCCGGAGGCTGCTTCAATAACTGTGTAGGCTTGGGATGTCAATGTGACTCTAAGGAACCGCCTGATAGGTTGCTCATCATCAACCACCAACACTCGCTCGTTAGACATCAGGCTTCTCCTTAGCGACTTTTGTTAGGCTCAGACATCGGCAAAATCAGCCTGATAACAGTGCCACCACCGGGACGATTCTCGGCAGCAATACGGCCGCCATGAGCCTCAATGATACCTTTGCAGATAGACAACCCCAGCCCTGTGCCCGCCACATTATCAGGACGCTGTATGCGATAAAACTTATCAAAGACACGCAATAAGTCCTGCGGTGGGATACCGACCCCACGGTCAGCTATTTCAATATGCACCTCGTGGCCAACTTGTCGCCCCTTGATATCAATAGGCGAGTCAGCTGGTGAGTACTTGAGAGCATTATCCAGAACATTAACCAGTGTCTGTACCATAAGGCCAAAATCCACAGATACAAAAGGCAGCTCTGCTGGTATGTCTATTTTAATGGGACGGGCACGGGCACGGCCACCCATCTGTTCCAACGCCGCGCCAACCAGGTCCTGCACATCAGAAGGCTGCCTGGATAATTCTTATTGCGCCAGCTTCAATTCTTGACACGTCAAGTAGATTGGTTATCAAGTGGTTCAGCCGTTCTGCTTCCTCACGGGCAACCCGTATTAGATTCCTCTTGGCAGCATCATCCAGGCGCATCCCCTCTTCCTGAAGACTGCTTAGCGCACCGATGATGGATACCAACGGGGTGCGTAAGTCGTGCGAAACCGCATTGAGAAGAGCGGTCTGTAGTTTCTCCGTATTCCGTAAAACTTGCGCGTTACGTGCCTCCTCTCCCA
>CAVSBN010000005.1:0-255999 GCA_963726225.1 uncultured Chloroflexia bacterium | reverse complement strand
CACCACCAGCCATAAGGCCCTTGTCAACTTCACCCCTGCAAATCGCTTCGATCGCCTCTCTTTCTGCACGGATGAATTCTGCCGGAACCGTGCTAGCATCATCCGGTGTGTCCAGATAGACACCAGGTGATTTAACCAAAGTGTTCTTCTGGTGTTTTATGCTATTTTCAGTTTTCAACCACCTGGCAGGCCCCACGATACCTCTGGCTACCAAAGTTCCCCTGTCTTCGGTTTTCACGACCTGTTCCTTCCACACCGGGTGAAAATCGCTTTCCTGGGTGGCCAAAAACCGGGTACCCATCTGGGCACCATCAGCCCCCAGAGCAAGCGCTGCTGCTAGCGTTTTTCCATCGCAGAATCCACCAGCACCCACAATGGGAATACCAGATCCTGCTAGTGCATCCACAACAGACGGTAGCAAAACCATGGAATGGACCGGCTCCCAGGCAATATGAAATCCACCTTCATGACCGGAAGCAACAATAAGATCCACACCAGCCCTTTTGCATCGTAATGCACCTTTGACAGAAGGAACTACATGAAGCCAGGTAAATCCCGCCCCTTTGATTTTCTCCTTCCAGGGCATTGGATCACCCGCGGATGTAAAAATGACCTTAAAATTCTTTTTCATATCAGGGTTTTCTTTAGCGACTTTGATCGCTGTATCGATGACAACGGATGCCCGATCCAGCAGCTCAGCGGATACCATCACGTTAATACCGAAAATACCGCCCTTATCTCTGGTCAATCGATAAGTGCGCTTCAATACCGTTTCCAGAACCGTTGGAATATCATCATCCATGGATGCTTCACCGCTTTTTACAAAGGCCTCATAAACAAGCGGTTGAGCCTCCCGGTTAAAAAGCCCACTGGTGGATAAAAGGCCTAACACGCCCGCATTGGCTGAAGCCACGCAGAGATTGTTATTGCTGAAAGGCCCCATACCTGCCTGGATAATAGGGTGCTTGATCCCAAGCATTTCGGTTAGTTTTGTTTTGAGCATGATACACTTCCCTCCTTTCTTCTTATGATAATTTTTTATTCCAACTATTAATTTACTTTTTGATTGAACAATCTGACTAATATAACTGTCAAAAGGCTCAAAAAGAAAAACTGTTTTCCCTGAGCGTAGTTGCCATAACCTTATTCTGTTTTGGAAGAGTGATAGTGTTCTCTAATTTTCTGGCGTACTGGTGGATTGCACTTTCGCACATCCCGATGTGGCTATAATACCACCTTCTTCCGGCTCCCGTAAATGTGAGTTATCGACCTTTCCATACAGGGGGTCTTTTCTCTAAGAAAGACCTTATACCCTCTTTACAATCCTGGCTACTGTTCGTATTGACGAAACGTTTATGAGTCTCTCCAATGTGTATGCTTGGTGGCCATTCCAAAGAACCATAGGTGAGTTCTTTAATCGCTTTCAGAGCGAGTGGTGCTCCCCTCGATATCTTCATGGCCATTTCTTTGGCTACCGGCATGAGTTTTTCCGCTGGTACTACTTTGGTTACCAGCCCTATCCGTTCTGCCTCGTAGGCATCTATAATTTCACCGGAATACATTAGCTCAAGGGCTTTGCTTAACCCAACGATGTATGGCAACAGGTATGGTCCAGCACCAATGTCAGGTGCCAGACCTCTCATACTAAATACCCATCCGAAACGGGCGTTTTCCGAAGCAATTCTGATATCACATAAGGCAACAAATTCAGCGGCCATTCCCACAGTAGGACCATTTACTGCCGCTATTGTAGGTTTGGGAATTCGTACAAAGGTCCAGTTAGGCAATGAAGTGGTGATTTCTTGCTGCGCAATGGTTCTCTTACGTCTTTCTGCACTAGCCTGCCTAGCTGCATTGGATTCTTTTTCAGTCCTCCCTAGCGCGGAAACATCTGTCCCAGCGCTGAAGGCACGACCATTCCCAGTAATGATGATTGCTTTTACTTTATCATCGGCGGCAGCTTCAGCGAGAAGATATCGGAGGTCAACCTGCATGTCGTTGTCAATTGCGTTCAATTTTTCAGGACGATTAAATGTAATGATAGCTATGCCATCTTCCGTTTTGTACAGGATCTTGTCATCTGCCATGGTGCGCTCTCCTAAAAGTTTTTTACTATTATTGGGAACTTACGCTGTCTCTCTCTGCCTCTGGCTAAACTCGAACATGACCCCACCCGGGTTTACCGTGTCCATATAGGCGAACCTTCCTCGTCTGCCAAAAAGGAGTTTCACGCCCTTCTTGCCCAGATTCGCCGTCGCGGCATCTAAGTCGTCTACGCGAACGCAGACGTGATGAATGCCCTCACCGTGTTTTTCCAAGAAGTCGCCATAGAATGTCTTTCCTTCCACCGATTGGATTAGTTCAATTTGAACCGAGCCTATGTTCGTAAAGCCGAGCCTTGTTTTAGCTTTATTACCTGCCCTATCGGTAGTCTCCATCTCCCTAATTTCCCAGGGGCCGACTCCCAGTAGCTTTGTCCAAGATTCGATTACTTTATCAACGTCACGAACAACAATGCCGATTTGGTCAATGGACCTGACCTTTAACCCGTTTGTTTCCTGCTTTTCCATTGCAGCCTCCAATATCAATATAAAGTAACCTTATATTATGACTTTGTATGCCAGCTGTAAAGTGCCAGAATGCTCAGGCACTTTCTCTGGTTCTCCTAACGAGGCACCTATCTTTGAGTTCCTCTCCTCGAAGAACTGAAGGGGGCGAATATCCCCTGCGCGTACTTCAAAGAGACTGCATAGAGTGTGATGCATTGAGACAAGGCTGCTCCTCCGCAGATACACCAATTACGCTTAACATTAAGCCATAATGTGTCCTGCGTTCCTGCCAACGGTTCTGGGCTATAGAAAGCCGGAATTCGGGTTGGTGTTTCTGCCATCATAAACATCGGCCGCCCCAAAATGACCCGTAGCAAAATAGTGTTAAAACTCTTCGGCTTTTCGAAACATAACCCAAAACTGTACTCTGAGTGAAACAATGATTCTTTCTATCTACAAGATTATTTGGAAAGTGAAAGAAAAGGTTCTGCCTATCGTCCCCCCAACTCCACCTGGGGGGATTCGAACCAGAGCAGATTATCAACAAACAACTTGTTGCTATACTGAACGACTACAACAGGTTGAGTGGTCATGCTGAGTAGTGCTAGAATTGAATGGAATTCTCGTTGTTGCGAGATGGATTATTTTGAAGGAGGCATAAATTGGGTAAGCGATCGTTGTCGGAATGCGATCCCGAGAGGGTACTTGCCTCCCTGCCACCAGACACGATGGACAGGCTTGCTGACCTCGTAGTTGCAAAGCTAAAGGGCACCAGTCCTTGTAGCCTGCTTCCCAAGCAAGACGTCGTGGGTTCGAATCCCATCACCCGCTCCACGAAGCTAGGCAACGACTTGCACCGGGCAGGTTTCTTCTACTGCTTTACTCTTCTCATCGGCCTGAGGTAACTGGTGAAGTTCCACCGGCGAAAGTCCAAGATGGGGTAGCCGCATCTCTGGCAAATTAGGTATCACTGGCTCTAAGTTCAAAGGTTATGTCAAAACTGGCACTGTCACCCTGAATCTCATTCCCCACAGTGATAGGAATGCGCCACATGATAATCACATGGACTTCAGCCGAAGCCAGCATTGTCATCACATCCCATTTGACGCCACCATACCCGTTGAGAGCAGTGTAATCCAAAGCCGTCGGATTGTAGTAAATTGTGCCATTGGACTTGAGTCCGATATCTCCGCTGTTCCAGCTCCCGCTCATATCCAGGTCAATGTAGACGGCTATCTCAGCTTTGGCGCCAAGGTCGCCATTGTTGTCGGCGTATTCGCCGGTAGTTCCGGGTGTGTTGGTCACCTCAGAAAAATAAACACCAAGCTGGCCACTCTGATTGCCGGCATTAATTAGCCTATTGCGGCTACTACCACTACTACCGGGTACCACATTGGAGAATTGAAACGCATAGACGGCTGATTTGTCAGTCACTAGGCGCAGGTCTGGTCTGCCGGCAGTCGGCATGCTGCTCTGACTAGCCTCAGCGTGAGTAAAATTGGCCAATGTGCCAATGCCAGTAAACAGAAGAGCGAGGAGGATAGTTATCAGCGACCATGCTATTTTTCTCATTGCTCTGCTCCGTGGCTTTCCCGGCTAGAGTCGAGGGCGGGAAGCTTTCAATCTGGCTTCCGTCACCTGATTCTAGTATACACCCAGGATACGAAACAAAGCCTAAGAATTTGAGCACGATTTCTAAACATTTTCTAAAAAAGATAAGGGGTACCCCGAAAGGGTACCCCTTATCTGCCTGCGGCCTCTGTTGGTTTCTGAGGCTATGCCGTATCTCTAAACCGGTAACCTACACCGGGTACAGTCATGATGTACTTAGGGTTTGTTGCATCAGGCTCAAGCTTGGTCCGTAGTCGATGCACAAACACGTGCAAGTACTCCCTTTCGTCCCTATACTCAGGACCCCAGACCCGGTCCAGGAGGTAGCTATGGGTGAGCGTTTTCCCGGCATTGAGCACGAATTCCTGCAAGAGACTGTATTCTGTTGGAGTCAATTTTACCTCTTTGCCAGCAACAGTTACCTGCCTTTGAGCAAAGCTAATCCGGAGGTCGCCGCTGGTAAAGAGAGGCGGGGTGGACACAGTCTTGGTCGCCTCAGTGCGGCGAAGCACTGCCCTGACCCGGGCTAACAGTTCACGCGTGCCAAACGGCTTGGTCAGGTAGTCGTCGGCCCCAAGGTCAAGGCACTTTACTTTATCTGTCTCATCGCCCCGGGCACTGAGCATGATGGTTGGGATTTGCGACCACTCTCGCAGCCGGCGACAAACCTCGAAACCGTCCATCTTGGGCATCATTATGTCGAGAATCACAAGGTCCGGCAGCTCCATTTCAATTTTCCGGAGAGCTTCAGCAGCCATCCATGGCCGTTAATACCCGATAACCCTTGGCTTCAAGGTTAGCCCGGACGAATCTTACGATGCCCGGCTCATCGTCCACAACCAAGATACATGTCTTGACCATTGTCCATCCTCGCCTTAAACAGTTCGTGCACTAGTTGCATGATACTCCATAACTCTCGCAACTCGCAAGCCAGCTCGACTAATCGACCTTTAATAGTGGTAGACTCTCACTTCCTGCAGGGTCGGGGTTTTAGATGTATCCGAGGTCGTCAAAGTGGCTCGCCACTGCATGTATTGGCCTGAAGGGAGCCCGGAAGTTATAGGGCTATTGGCACTTCCTACCAACTAGAATCCAAGAGGCATCGGGAAAACCACCAACCAGAGTATTCGCTGCCCTGACCTCAAAAGTTATATTGGTACCAGTTTCCAGTGTCTCATCCCAGAAAAGGGCATCCCATCTGGCCGATGCAACGCCGGTGTCCCAAACCTGAGAGGCAAGGGTGCCCAATAGCACATACATGCCTTCTTCCGAACCTAAGCTGGTTGTTGGCTCCGGGGAGGCGTATTGGCGGACTCTAACATTATCTACTAAAACATAACTACTCGAAGTCAGACTTACTCCATGAACGTGCGAAACAAGATAGTCCGCTGTCTGTTTAGTGGTATCTGTTACAGAAATCGCGCTGCCACCATCTATATAAGCTTTAAAATTAGTATCTAAGATTTCTAGCTTTACTGAATGCCAAACGCCACCAGTCGTAGGTCCCCAATTTGTGCCGATTTTGCTCCATGAACCATTGTTAAATTTAAGCCATCCTCCATCGGCTGTCGAATTTTGCATACGCCAACAATAGCCGTTAGTAAAGCTTAGTGAGTTGACTCGGAAACCAAGCTGATGGATAATTCTTGGAGCACCAGCCAAATATACATCATATTCAATAACTCCATTTCTCATCGTATAGCTCGAAGTTATAAGCCTGGTATCGAAATAACCATTTTTGGTCTGCGATGAATCAGGGTCATGTCTCAAAGCTGGAGCTGAATTACCATTAACATTATCAATATAAACTTTATCAGTATTTTGCGGGTCAATTGTCCATTTACCCAAACCGCCCGAAAAGTCATCAAAGAATTCAAAGGTATTAGCTCCATCACTGGTGCTGACTGGCACCAGCGTTGCCGTAATACATGTAAACTGTTGAACTTCCTGAGGGAATAGACGGAACCTTTACCCAGAAGATGGCGGAAACACCCGCGGTATAGCTTTCTCGCCAATATGATAATAAGGTCGTACCATCACTAGCGGTGAAACGAATATCATTAAAATTGAGCTGCATATCGGAGTCGTAGGCTACTTGAACTTTGACCTGGTAGTTGGTCAGGCCAGACCCCGGGTTATTTATGGTTACCGGAGCCCGGCGGCTCCAAGCCATGTTGTACCAATCACTTTTTGCCGCAGTTCCTTCACATCCCCAGGGCTTGATGAGGTATCGACATTATTTAGAACGCCAGCATTAAAGTCTGCCTGGGTCGGTTTGCACCCACTGCCTCGAAGCCCAGGCCTGGAAGGTGTTGCCACTGGAACTCTCCAGGTCAACAAAGTAGCCCCTGGTTACCCCTATGTTGCTGGCCAGGAGAACCGCGGCCAAGCTTACCAGCAAAATAAGCCACTTTCTACCTTTCATTTGCTTACCTTACCCGGTATTTCCTCTCTATCTCCTCCTCAGTAAGCACCTGCCAGATATTCCTCAGCTCCATAGCAATAATGAGAAGCCCGGGTAAGCAAAGGGTCAACACAAGGCCGAGGGGAGTCTTAATAAAATGGATCGCATAGCCGAGGTAGGGAATGTGAAAGCAGATTTTCCCCGCCATGTTCTGAGTCACGACGACAAATGGGTCGGGCTCCTCATTGGCATCCCCTTTGGTCTGGAAATATAACGGTGAGCCCTCGTTGACGGCTATCACCCTGTGGGTTGTCATTTTCTCATTCAAAGGAGAACGAAAGGTAATAATATCCCCTACCCTTATCTTCTCTGCTTCCACAGGGCGAGTTACCACCACTCCGCCTACTTTTAACTCTGGCTCCATACTGCTGGAGTAGACCGTATCCACCCTCCAGCCGAAGCGAGGGGCTAGAAAAGTAAGCACGGCGGCTATCATAAGCAGCATTATGAATGCAAAGCCAAAGTTCTCGGCTACTTTCTTCATGGCAGACCCCTTACTTTATGTAGCCTGCTTTGTGGCGGGGCATAAGCCCCACCACAAAGTCGGAAGTCAGTCTACTAGGCCACTAAAGCTTAGTCCGCAGCCCGCTGCTGCAATTCAAAGGTGATGTTGAGGGTCACGGAGTCACCCTGAATCCTATTACCGGTAGCTGTCGGTACTGACCATCTTAGGGTGATGTAGTTGGTGCCACCACTGGCGGCTAAGCTGAGATTCAGGTCGTAACTGGCGGCAATGGTATTTATGGCGACCGGAGCGGCGTTGGTACCAAGGATGTCCGTCTCACCAGCTATCCCAGCTCCCGTTGTTATTGGCATCAACAAAGATGTGCACCATGAGGTAGTTGCCCAATTGGGTGGTATCGGAGAGCGGTGGGCTCATCAGCCAACTCTGGGTCGGTGGTCGTGCCTATAGCCTCAGTGACATTGCAGCTCTCCAAATCCAGGTAGCCAGCGATAGTCCCTACATTGCGCACTGTCCAAGTCCCGTTATCACTGTCACCTGGCTTGACACCACTCACGGTAAACTTCACCACATTGGTGTTGCCACCATCAAGGTTGAGGTCCAGTGTCCCGGCGGTGAAAGTATTCCCCGTGCTGGTCTCAGTGTCGCTGAAGTAAGCATAAACACCGCCACCCACTAGGGCACCCACCAAGGCAATGGTCATCAAGCTCATCAGTATTCTTTTTTTCCTGTTCATTCTTTTGTGCCTCCTTTAAGGTTTTAATTAGTGCTGCCCTATTTAGGCCGCTATCCAGTATTGCTTTACATGTATCTCCTACTAGTATTTGACAAGAAGGCCATCGTCTTCGAACAATCTGATTCGCGTAGGCAAGCTGTTTGGCTTAAGTGCCGCATCCATCCTCGTTTGCCATTTGGCGAATTTCCACCCAGAAATAAAGGGGCTTTGCCAATCGCCCCTGCCTGCCTTTGGCGGGTTTGTTTTACCTGACCCTGTTGGCCTCCTCTTCAATTCTTTTGATATCGGTCTCGGTGAACAGCCTCCACCCTCGCCTATCCCGCTGCGTGGTATCCTTTATGATGCCACTATCCAGCCAGCGTAGCAGCGTAGACCTGGTTATGCCGGCTCGCTGAGCCGCTTCACTGGTTCTATAATAGGTCTCCCTACGAATTGTGGTCGGCATATGCTAATCCTCCGTGGACTGGTATGAATAAGGTTGACATATCCCAATTGTGCCGTGAACTAGCCAACTTGAGAATCACCCGAATGTACTGATTTGGGGAAACAATAGTATTAGGACAATAGTCCTGTGGAATAAACCACAGAGGAAAAGTGAGTGAGCACAAGGTGGTGCGTGGGAAAGGGATTTATGTTATAATTCCGTGATTGTCTTTTACAATAATGAATTTAAGCTAATCCAAGACTGATTGGAGGCAGGATATTGAAGGTTGATTTTGCCAAACTGGACCGTGCTTTTAACCCAAAATGTCTGGTAGTGGTCGGGGATAGCGCCGAGAACAATTTCAGATGGATAAGGGCGCAGAGTGCCTTCAAGGGCAAGCTCTACTCTGTTCAGGTTAGTCCCAAGTCAATCGAGGGTCTCAAGGCTCTGGGAGTACAGAATTACACGAGCCTTCTCGATGTTCCTGAGCCAGTAGACCTGGCGATTGTCTGTGTGCCTAGAGCCATCGTGCCCAGGATTTTAGAAGACTGCATCCGCAAGGAAGTCGCCGTCGCCCATTTCTTCACCTCCGGCTTTGCCGAGACAGAGACGGAGGAGGGGATAAGACTGGAGCGCTGGATTAAGGAGACCGCCGAAGCCGCCAATTTCCATCTTATTGGGCCCAACTGCATGGGTATTTTTAATCCCAGGGTAGGCATCAAGCAGGATGAGGAACAATATAGCGGCGTCTGGGGGCCGGTTGGTTTTATCTCCCAGAGCGGCACCCACGCCATTTTCTTGAGCACCACGGCTTATCTTGAAGGCTTGTACCTCGGCAAGTCGGTCAGCTTTGGCAATGGAACGGTGCTGGACTCCGCCGATTACCTGGCATATTTTGGCCAGGACCCGGAGATTAAGGTCATCGGTATGTATCTGGAAGGGGTGAAGGTGGGGCGGAAGTTCCTCAAGACATTGCCGGAGGTGTCTGCCCGGAAACCGGTGGTAGTCTGGAAGGGCGGGCGGACAGAAGCTGGCGGACGGGCCATCGCCTCACATACCGGGTCGCTGGCGGTGCCGCAGGCAATCTGGGATGCCGCACTCAGACAGTATGGAGCAATTAAAGTTGACAGCATGGAGGAAATGGTTGACACGCTGAAGGCTCTTCTCTACCTGCCACGGGTACGGGGTAATCGGGTGGCGGTAACGGGTGGTTCAGGGGGGCAATCAGTAGCCATCGCCGATGTCTTTGCTGAGGCGGGACTGAGATTGCCATCGCTATCTCAGGAGTCCTATGACGAGCTGAGCACCTTCTACAGTGTCATCGGCGGGGGCTATCGCAACCCGATAGACACCGGCAATCAGAACCGGATGCAGATGAGGCGGATTCTGGAAATTATCGGCCGGGACGCTAATATTGACAATGTGGTACTGTTATCCCAGGCCCGCTGGGCGGCGGCTGAGGATGTAAAGATACACATCGACCCACTGGTGGATATTCGAGAGAAGGCCGGGAAGCCAGTGATGGCCATTGTCTCCTACTCCACGCCCAACGAGATGGAGAGGGCGGCTGAAGTGACCAAGCGATTCCAGGAGAACGATATTCCTACCTTCCCCACGATTGAACGCGGGGCCAAGGCACTGAAGAATGCTCTGGACTACTACCGTCGCCAGAGTAATGGTAGTGCTTGAAACCAGGGTGCCGGATGAAAGCTGGCTAAGTTCCGGTTGGCTGTTTCAGCCACTGGTGGCGGAGAATTTCCATCAGCACGAAGTGGTACCCATCCTTCACTAGATGTCCGCAGGGAGCGAAACCGTTCTTCTGAAAACACTGGTGCGCCCGGGTGTTTGTTTCCAGTGTCTTGAGGTAAACCCGGGTGAAAGTAGTCTGGTTAAAGATGTGGTTAAGCAGGGTAGCCACAGCATCCGTGCCATAACCCTGGTTCCAGTAGTCGCGATGGCCAATTATGATGCCTAGTTCGGCTTCGCCATTGGTCTCATTGATATTGTAGTAGGCGCAATTGCCAATATGTTTCCCGTCCAGGGTCTCAATGGCGAACCTTCGACTGATTGGCGGGGGGTGGCGCAATTCGCTGGCGTAGTCGGCTAAGTATCGTGAGAAAGCAACATTCACCGGTATCGCCGCATCCAGTTCCGCCAGCTCGGGGTCAGTTTCCCAGGTGTAGTCGTTCCGGGCGTCGGCTAACCTTTTTTCACGGAGTACAACCTTATTGCCAAAAATCATGTTTTTAAAGGGACATTCCTATCGTTAGCTCTGATTTGTTTAAACATTATGTCACTATTTTAGAATCGGAAAGACACTGGCTCTTCAATAGTCATCAGTTCGTCCAGAGCTTGCCGGGCGGTCTCGCGGATAGCCTCGCTGGTGTCATTCAAACAGCGCTGTAAGCACTCTTTGGCTTTAGCGCCGCCGACCTTGCCTAATGCCTGAATAGCCACCATCCGGACATCAATGTCCGGGTCACTGACCAGCCTGATGAGGGCCGGCACGGCCGCCTCTTCTCCCAGCTCACCGCAGGCGCCCGCGGCTTCATAGCGCACTTCAGCGTCAGTATTATCCAGTTCGATGAGTAAGATTGGCAGCCAATCCGGGTCGCAGTTCTGGCCCATGGCATAAATTGAACTGACCTTAAGTCCGGAGTCGCGGCTTTTATAGGCGGCCATAATGGCGGTCTTGACCTCGGGCAGGCTCAGCGGGGCCACCGCCTCAAGGGCGCGGCGCCGGACTTCCACCGGCTTATCCCTAGCGCTGGTTGCCGCCAATAAAGCCTTCTCTATTCTCAGGGCATGGTCGGGGCGCAGCTTTCTGTGTTCGGCGAGCCGGGCAAACTTGCCCAGTGCCATGGCCGCGGCGGCCTGGACTTTCTCCGAGGCGTCTTGCTCCAGTAGATGGATGAGCGGGGCAATCAGAGAGGCCTCTTCGTTTTCACACAGACCTTCAATCGCCTGACAGCGCACTTCAGCGTCCGGGTCTTTAAGGCCATGCTTGAAAATGCCGTCAAAGTTCAGTTCAAGGTTATCTTCAGTCAGTGCCACTAATCGCTGGACAATCTGGCGCTGTCGCCTGGTGTCAATCGTGGGCCAGGCCTGTTTTAGAGCGTCCAGCTCTCTTGAGCTCAGATTAGATAGTCTGACCAGTTTGGAGTGAAGCAGCGACTTCCGACTATCGGACAGCTCGGCCAGGGTCTCCTCAATCGGGGGTGGTTCGGTGGGGTACATAGGTTATTCCTCTTCCTCCTCTTCTTCCCCCCTGTTCCCAGATGGGCTCGGTAAAGAGGTCAATATACTCACCCATAGCTTCGGCGGCCAATTGCTTCAGTCTTTCCTTGGTCTCTTCCGCCACTTCCGCCAGCTCCGCCGTATCGACCTTAATATCCAGCATTTTGGCCAGAACCTCAATGATGGCCAGAGCCGCCATCGGGTTCTGTATCCGGGTGGCGTAGGCCGGCACTTCACCCAGGAGGCAAATGCCATCAACGCCTCTTTCTTTGGCCACGCCGAGCAGAAGCCCGTTCAATCCGGCGATTTGGAGATTGCCCCGCTGTATCAAATCATACTTTTTTAAATCATTCATTAGTCGCTGGTTGGTAGCCACGCCCCAGACCTTGGGCTGTTCCGAGTGGTGGATACGGGTGACGGCGGCGGCACAGGTATAGACTCTTTTGGCCTTGAAGCTGGCCGCCAGGTCAAGGACACAGTTAGCCAGTTCATAGCCTTTGACGGGGGGCTGGTCTTCGCCGATAAAGAGAATCAAATCACTGTGTCCGGGCGCATTCTTCCAGTAGAAGAACTGGCTCTGCGGGAACTGCGGCTCTTCAACTACATTATCCCGGGCCATAACACCGATGGGGTCGAAGAAGTACTGGGCATCAACCTCACCCAGTTCCTTGAAGTCCAGCTTCCTTCTCAGGTAGGTGGCGACAATGGTAGCGACATTGGCAATGCCGGGCCAGGCGGCCACCATATTGGGCGATTGAGTTTGGGTCGGGCACGGATTTTAACTAAATTGCTCATTTCTCTTCGGTAACCCTATCCTCTTGATATCCTTGACTCTACCTACTATTTTACCATTTTCTATCTTGTAACCTAAAAGGACATTGCCGCTGAAGCTCAAGTCTTCGGAATTTCTGAGGATTGGACTAAAGGCAATGTAAAAAAATAAGACCGACTATATAAATAAATATCGGGGTGAGAGGATTTGAACCTCCGACCTCAGCGTCCCAAACGCTGCGCGCTAAACCAACTGCGCTACACCCCGTTATTAACCAATTTAAGCCGGCGGCGGTTCCGCGCCCTTGCTCGCCTTCTCCAGGAGTTCGGTGTATTCCTTGCTTACCCGCTCCTGAATCTCTTTTATTGTCTCCTCAGAGAGATGACCAAACCGGCCCTGCAGTTTCAGATAATCCTGCACCGGCTTGAGTCGGGCCGGCTTGACATTCACCTTATACCGGCCATTTTCCACTTCATATAACGGAAATATCCCTGTCTGCACAGCCAGACGGCCTATCTCAATAGCTAACTCAGGAGCGCACCGCCAGCCGGTGGGGCAGACTGATAAGATATGGATATAAGCCGGCCCCTTGACCTCTACCCCCTTCTTGACCTTATCCAGCAAATCAAAGGGATAGCTGGGACAAGCCGTAGCGACATAGGGAATCTTATGCGCCACGGCAATCGCCGGCATATTCTTCTTCCAGGTCACCTGTCCGATGCTCTTTTTGCCGGCGGGGGAGGTTGTGGTGGCCGCACCATAGGGAGTAGCCGAAGACCGCTGAATGCCGGTATTCATATAGGCTTCATTATCAAAGCAAATATACAGGAAGTCGTGGCCTCTCTCCAGCGCGCCAGATAGCGCCTGGAGCCCGATGTCATTGGTGCCACCATCACCGGCCATAGCCACCACATGGACTTCCTGCTTGGGCCCCCGCCCCTTCCTCCGCATCACCTTCAGGCCGGCCTCAATGCCAGAAGCCACCGCCGCCGTATTCTCAAAGAGAGTGTGAATCCAGGGTACACTCCAGGCAGTATAGGGGAACTGCGAGGACACCACCTCCATACAGCCGGTAGCATTGCTAATTATGACATCCGGTCCCAAAGCCTTGCAAGCTAGCCTGACGGCGAGGGCCTCGCCACAGCCAACACAGGCCCGGTGACCGGCGGTGAAGTATTCCTCTGTGGTTACCTTGCGCTTACCAAAAGTTACTGTCTTTTCCATCACTCTCTCACCCCGAACATCTCAAATTCCTGCTCACTGCCTTTCTGGGCGATTTCCACTCCGCGATTGGTAATGGCTTCAAATCCAGCGACAGTAATATCTCGACCGCCCAGACCACCAACAATACCCACCACCTTAGGCTTCTTCTTTTCGTTATAGAGGGCCGACTTGATTTCAGAGCAGACAGGCCCACCCGGCCCACCAAAGGAAATGGCCCGGTCCAGCACCACCAGCACCTCGGCATCCTTGACCGCCTGGCGGAGCTCGGCAAAGGGGAAGGGCCGCCACAGTCGGATTCTGAGCAGTCCCACATCCTTACCCTCAGCTCTCATCTTGTCGATGGCTTCCATGGCCGTCTCGCTGAAGCTACCCATGGTCAAGAGAAGAACCTTGGCCCCCTCGCTGTGGTAACTCTCAACCGGATGATACTGGCGGCCAAACGAACGGCCAAATTCCCGCCAGCATTCCAGAATCACTGATTTAGCCGCTTCAAGAGTTTCTACCTGCGCTTTCTTGGTCTCGGTGTAAATATAGGGCGGGCCAAAGCCACCCATAGTCACCGGCCGGTTCGGGTCGAGCGGTGTGGGGTATTCATGCGGCGGCAGAAATTCATCAACCTCGCTTTGTTCCGGGATATATATCGGCTCAATCATGTGTGTCAGATGGAAGCCATCCAGATGCACCATTACCGGCAGCAAGACTCGCTGGTCACCGGCAATACGGAAGGCACACAGGATATTATCGACGACCTCCTGCCCGTTCTCGGTGAAGATTTGAATCCAGCCGGTATCACGCACCGCCATGGCATCCGAGTGGTCGCCCCAGATGTTTATCGGTGGCGATAGCGCCCGGTTGGCTACCGCCATGACTATGGGGAGCCGCATACCGGAGGCAATATAGAGTACTTCATGCATCAGCTCCAGCCCCTGGCCGGCCGTGGCGGTAAAAGTCCGCGCCCCAACCGCCGCCGACCCAAGGCAGGCACTCATGGCAGAGTGCTCAGATTCAACAGGAATGTAGCTGGCATCCAATTCACCATTAGCCACGAGTTCCGCCAGGTGCTCAACAATATGGGTCTGCGGAGTAATGGGATAAGCGGCTACGACATCAGCCCGGGCCAGTTTAACGGCTTCGGCCAATCGCCAGCGAGACCTCAATACCAATTCTCTTTGCCATCCGTTACTCCTCCTCGACCGCCATCATGATTGCCTTTTTCGGGCACTCCTTAGCACAGATGCCGCAGCCCTTGCAGAAAGTCAAATCGGCGATAAAATAGCCTTCCTCGTCCGGCCGGATGCAACCTTCCGGACAGTAGATGAAGCAAAGGCCGCATTTGTTGCACTTGGCCTTGTCCAGGACTGGCCTTTGTGATTTCCAATCGCCAGTCTTATATTCCACAGCACCGCCCGGCTCATCGATGATGGTGCCGATTCTCAGCTTTTTCCAGGGTACATTTTCGGTCTTCGCCATTATGCCGACTCCTTAACTACGGTTTCGTTAAAGGCTCTCTCCATCGCCTTGATGTTTCTTTCGGCCAGACGCCCGAACCGCTCTCTTAATGGTTCAAACAAGGACTCCGGTTTGACTATGCCCGTGGCTTTCAGTAAAGCGCCGAGCATAGTCGTATTAACAATGGGCACGCCCAGCACCTCACGGGCAATCCTGGAGGCATCAATCACGGCCAGACGCCATTTATTGCCAAAATCAGCTTCAATCTCCGATAGCATCTTGCGACTGTTAATGACCAGCGTCCCCTTTTCGTTAAGCCCGGCAGTGACATTGACCACACGCAGAAGACTGGAATCCAGCACAACCACCACATTGGGCGCCGTAATCTCAGCTCTCACTCTGATTGGCACCTTATTACTAACGCGGTCAAAGGCCAGAAGCGGCGCTCCCCGCCGCTCGGCACCGAAGGCCGGGAAGGCCTGAGCATACTTGCCTTCATTGATGGCCGCCTTGGCCAGTAATTCGGCCGAAGTCACCGCCCCTTGGCCACCGCGACCATGCCATCTAATCTCAATAAGCTCGTTCTTGTCCGTCACCCTACCTCCCGTTTCATACCTATTAAAAAGTACCCCTGGGGCGACTCGAACGCCCGCACCCGGCTCCGGAGGCCGGTGCTCTATCCACCTGAGCTACAGGGGCCCTTAGAAACCGCAGTATCATATTATCACACGAATAAGTAGAATGACAAAGGGTCTTGAGACGAGCCTTTTTAACAACTTCATTCGCTAACTTCTGAAGCACCCTTATCTCGCGGGCCACCCGCCGATAGTTTCTCACCCGCCCGGTCCGGTATTGTCCGACCGACTGACACCACCATCTTTACGGCATCATCAACTGACAACCTGGTGCGTGTAATCTCCTCTTCTTTGACTATCTGCAAGAAGCCCGTCCAGGGGGTGGGTGAGGTGGGGATGAAGACATTGATTAACTTCTGCCCGGAGGAATCAGTCATCTCATTGGTGATGAAAGCGATGGCCATCATTCCTTTCCTGGGATATTCCACCAGTACCACCTCCATGAAGCCGGTTGTACCGGGTGAGGAAAAACTCTCCAGGACCTGCTTGATGCCGTTATAGAGTGGTCGCACCACCGGTACACGAGCCAGCAGGGACTCGCCAAAACGGATAAGTCTTCGGCCGATGAAATTGCTGGCAATTAGGCCCACTAAATAAATCAAAACAACGATGACGCCGAAACCTATACCCGGGTAATAGTGCCCCCACAACTTCTCAATGTATGGTCCGAGAATATTGTCAATAGCATTAAAAATCCACACTAATATCCAGGCCGTAAGACCGAGAGACACAACGAGTACGAGACCCACGACGAACTGTCCCCCCACTTTCTTGACTATCTTACTCCAGGTTGAGCTTTTCTTCTCGCTCATGGTCGTCAGCCTCCTTATTGCCCTGTGTTCCTGACATACCCCAAGGACTATTTTACCCTTAATGCCAAATTTATGAAAACCTCGTATAATTAGGGTTTAGCGCCAAACTCTCTTTACAGAAACTGAAATTTCGGCGATACGCCTTAAATAAATGATTTCAATAATCGTCCTGCTTGTTGTTTTCATTCTGATTGCCATCAGACAAATCGGGAATTTCAGACTCCAGATATGGCAGATAATGCTGCTGGGTGCCGTGGCTGTCTTAGTCAGCGGACAAATTTCTCCACTCAAGGCACTAGAAGCCATCAATCTGGATGTCATGCTCTTCCTCTTCGGCACCTTCGTCATCGGGCAGGCCCTGGAAGAGAGTGGCTACCTCTCACACTTGTCCCACCGGTTCTTCAGACGGGCCAGGTCTTTAGATAGCCTGATACTCATCATCCTCTTTGGCATGGGTGGACTCTCCGCCTTTCTCATGAATGACACCCTGGCCATCATTGGCACACCGGTCGTGTTGCTGGTAGCCAGGAAGAACGGCATTAACGCCAAGATTCTGTTACTCGCTCTGGCCTTTGCCGTGACCATTGGCAGTGTTACCAGCCCGATTGGCAACCCGCAGAATCTGCTGATTGCCATCAACGGTGAGGTCACCAATCCCTTCGTGACCTTTTTCAAATACCTGCTGGTGCCGACCATCGTGAACCTTTTTCTGGCCTATCTGCTACTGCGGCTCTTCTTCCGCAAGCACTTTCACACTCAGCCTCTGGCCAGCTCCGACGAGTTCATCAAGGATGAAAAGCTGGCCACGCTGTCCAAAGTCTCTTTGATTCTGCTCATCGCTCTAGTCGCGGTCAAAATAACGACAGTGCTCCTGGGATTAGACATCGATTTCAGGCTGACCTACATTGCCCTCATCTCGGCTCTGCCCATTATCCTGGTCAGCCCAAAGCGATTTACCGTTATCCGAAGGATAGACTGGTTCACCCTGGTCTTCTTTGCCGCCATGTTCGTGCTTATGGAGAGTGTCTGGGACTCCGGGTTCTTTCAGTCGGTGATAAACGATATGAATTTAAACCTGGTCTCAACAGGCGTGATTCTGGCGATAAGTATCGTGTTAAGCCAGCTCATTTCCAATGTGCCGCTGGTGGCACTATACCTGCCCATGCTGATGCAGGCGGGGGTTACAACCACGGAACTGATGGCACTGGCCGCAGGCAGCACCATCGCTGGCAACCTCTCCATACTGGGGGCGGCGAGCAATGTCATTATCATTCAGAATTCAGAGAGAAAGTCAGGTGTAACTCTCACCTTCCTGGAGTTCATCAAGATAGGGGTACCACTGACTATTATCAATGCCCTGGTTTACTGGCTGTTCTTCCTGATATTCTGAGGTTGTCGCTGTGGCTCTTTGACCAGCACCAGTATCAGCAGGAAGCCGATAATCACCAGTATCGCCCCGAGCTGAAAGGTATACCGCGAGCCAATAAGGTCAAAGAGAAACCCGCCGAAAGCCGGACCAATCATCCAGCCAATAGATATGGTCTGCTGGTAGACACCCATCGCCCAGCCCCGCTTCTCCTGAGCCGCGATGTCGGCGATATAGGCACTAGCCGCCGCCCCGATGGCCACCCAGGCCGAACCCTCCAAGAGCTGGATGGGGTAGACAACCCAATAGTTACGTATCACGGAATAGAGAGCAAAAACCAAGGCAAAACTGCCCATGGCCGCCAGGATAACCGGCTTCCGACCCAGGCGGTCAGACAGCTTACCCAGCAGCGGGCCAAAGACCAGACCAACGGCGGCGCCAGCCATATATATCAAGCCGATATGGGTTTTAGGTGTCTCCAGTACCTCCGCCAGGTACAGCGAATACATTGAGTAGACCAGACCAGTACAAATCATCAAAGGCAGGATACAGGCGCACAGAATATACAGTCGCTTTCTCTCCATGATTTCTCCTTCTCTAGCCGAGCCAGACCTACGCCATAATAATTATAGCATGTGTGTTTCACGAAGTGATTAGCGTGAGGAATTTTGTCTTGGCTTAAAGAGTACGCGGTCTAGCCGACGACATGCACTATCCCCAGTGAGGTCAGCGCTCCGATAATCATGCTGACCGCAATGGCCGCCAGCAACAGGCTGAATACCCGGGACACCGCTCTTAGTCCACCCTGCCCCAGGAACCGGGCAATCTGATTGCCCGCTAGAAAGATAATCCAGGTTATCAATAGGTTCAGAGTGAAGGAGAGCAGAACCATGTAGAGGTCGAATTGGGACGCCAGCAGGATGAGAGTGGTGATAGTAGCCGGGCCAACGGTGAGTGGAGTGCCAATCGGCACCACCGCCACCATCTCTTCCTTGATGACTTCAACCAGGTGACCGGTGAGCATGTATCTGATGGACAGCACCAGTAAAATGATGCCGCCAGCGATGGCAAAATATTCGACACGAATATCCAGTACCCTCAGGATAAACTGGCCGAAGAAGAGGAAAGCCAAGCCAACAATCGCCGCCGTAATGATGGCGAGGTGAACCATCTTGCGCCGTTCTCGGGTGGCCAGCCCTTCACTCAAAGAAATAACGAAAGGCAAATTGCCAATGGCATCAATGACAATAAACAAAGGCACGAAAGTTAAGACGAAGGACTCTGTCCAGCTCACTGCTCTCTCTGCCTCTCCTTGAAATACAATTCAATGGTAGAACGGCGTGGATGGATTGTCAACCAGGCAGCGATTGCTCTCCTTCAGAAAGATAGGTGACACTTATTCAAATAACTCTCCCCAATTTTCGGAATACGCTAACCCTATCCCCCTGCCCCCTTCCCCTTATTAAGGGGAAGGGGAAGTAGTTTTAAGAGAGGGGCGAAGCCCTCCCTCTTTTGATTTATCTGAGCCCCTCTCACTTGAGGGAGAGGGGCTTCACCTCTTTCCAAGCGCCCTCCCTGAGAGGGGGATGAAGGGGGTGAGGTCGACAGAAATCATATAGACCAGCAGAACACCTTGACTTCTACGGGGCAAGTCTGCTATAAAGGTAATGTCACCCGACTAATGCCGGGAGGTTGCAGCTGTGGAGAGGGTATTGACAATAATAATGGCTGGTGGTGCCGGGGACAGGCTGGAACCTTTGACCCGGGACCGGGCCAAGCCGGCTGTCCCTTTCGGTGGCAAATTCCGCATTATTGACTTCACTTTGAGCAACTGCATTAATTCCGGCGTGCGCCGGATTTTCGTCCTCACTCAATACCGCTCTGAGTCGCTGCACCGCCATATCCAGGAAGGCTGGGGTATTTCCAGCTCGGGATTAGGCGACTTCATCTACTGCGTGCCGCCTCAGCAGAAGCTGGGGGCAGACTGGTACCGCGGCACGGCTGACGCTGTCCGCCAGAACCTCAATCTGGTGCACGGACGGGATATCGATGATGTTCTGGTTCTTTCGGGCGACCACATTTACAAGATGAATTATGTTCAGATGATTGCCTACCACCGAGCGAAGAAGGCCCAGATGACGATATCAGCCGTCAGAGTAGGGAAAGAGCAGGCGGCGGGCAAGCTCGGCGTACTGGAAGTGGACCGGGACTATCGACTGGTTGGCTTCGAAGAGAAGCCGGCACAGCCCAAAACACTGCCTGATGTGTCAGACTATGCCCTGGCTTCAATGGGTGTCTACATTTTCAAGGTTGATACCCTGAATGAAGCCCTGCGGGGACAGGAAGATGACTTCGGTAAAGATGTCATCCCTAAAATCCTCGGCCAGAGCTATGACATCTTCGTTTATGATTACGAGACAGAGAACAAGATACAGGACTTCGTGATTGAAGTGAAAGAAGGCAGAAGGAGAAAGATTCTCGTCGACAAGACCCGTGATTCCAGCTACTGGAAGGATGTCGGTAGCATCGACTCCTACTACGAGGCCAGTATGGACCTCGTCGGCATCGACCCAATCTTTAACCTGTATGGCGAGAGATGGCCCTTCCGAACCTGCCCGCGGCCGTTGCCACCCAGCAAATGCGTCCTTGGCGGCCGGACGCTGGAATCCATGGTGTCTGATGGCTGCATTATCAGCGGCGGCACCGTGTGGAACTCGATTCTCTGCCCCGGCGTGGTTGTCGAAAGAGATTCTTTGGTAGAACAATCAATAGTGTTTGATGATGTCATTGTCGAGCCCAATGCCCGAATAAGACGAGCCATCATTGATAAAGAAGTCAGAATCCGGGCCAACGCTTCAATCGGGCTGGACCGGGACGCTGATAGAGCCCGGGGTTGCACTATCTCCGAGGGAGGGGTGGTAGTCGTGCCCAAGGGGGCCGATATCGGTGGGACTGAACCGTCGCTATTTTAAGCAGGGGTGTCACGCTTCTGGGTATAGCCAATCCCCTCAATACGCACAGTATGGCCATCAACACGGGTGTGCGCGCCAAATTTCTCCACCAGCCAGAGATTAGCGTCAACATGCTCAGTGAAGCTGGGAATGATATATTCCGTAGTTCCCTGTGCTAGCGCCCCATAAATTATCATCTGGTCGGCCAGGTAGCGGTCCACCGTGGCCCCCGCGGCCAAGTCCTCCAGCAGAGTCCGGGCCACATGCCGACCAATACTCTCCGAACTGCGACCCCTGGCCCCCGCCTGGTCGGCACCCAGTAAGCAACCAGAATCAGTCTCTGCCCAGATTGCCAGGCTGGCCCCGGCCTGTAAAGAACTTTCATCCCAGAGGGTTTCAATCCGGGCACGATAGCTCTTCTTAGCCAGCGCCTTCTGGCACTCATCAGCCATTCTCTGACTCACTCTCGGCTCCTTCAGGTGAGAGGAAAGGGCGATTCCACGGATTGAGTTGACCTTTCCCTGTTCCAGCCGGACGAGCGGCTTGATTTCCTGGCCCGCTGATTTTATGTCAACTTGGATGATGCCACCGCCTCTGGGCACATAGCCGGGCCGGATTAGCTCCAGAGTGACCATGATACCCATCTTGGCCAGAGTCGGCAATAACACATACTGCATGTGGTGAGCCGAGGGGGCAAAGTCCTGAAACAATCCGCCGGATACTCTCAAAACCGTCTCTTCCTCGGCAAAGACGGCCATCGGTAGCAGGCTCATCACCAGCAGGGTGGTCGAGCCGGCGGTACCAATATCCCACTGGTAATGACCGCCTTTCACTCTATGCCCCGGCTTATAAATGAGCTCCATCGAGTCCATTACCGCTCCCGTCATCTGCGCGCCACACATCTCAGCGCCGGCCTTGACTGAAGCCAGGTGCTGAGGTCGCAACCCGGGCTTATCTCGCCTAGCCCGGATATTGGTTATGTGCAGTTCCTCACCCAGCAAAGAAGCCAGGGCTACCGAATAACGAACAATGGTGCCACTGCCCGACTTCGCCGAGCCGTCAATGTGAATCATGGCCGTTTCCCAGACTGCTAATATACTAGCGGAGCAATCGCAATGTCAACGCCGATGATTTTCTCTAAACGAAAGAAACTTGTCTTTAAGAGATTGAATGGCTACAATAGTCTAGGCAGATGCCTGACAAGAGGATAAGTCGTGGGGATTAAGCTTTACCGAGAGCCAAAACTGGAAAAGCCGGATATGATGGCTAGCTGGCCCGGTATCGGGAATATCGGGTTGATTGCGGCGGATACCTTGAGAAACCAGATTCGCGCCGAAGAGCTGGGTGAAATCGAACCGTGGGACCTTTTCTATCCCAGGAAGGTCACCATCCGGGCCGGCGTCCTTCAGGATATGGAATTCCCCACCAGCAAGTTCTATTACAAAAGGCTGGCTAAAAAAGACCTAATCATTTTCCTGGGCGAAGAACAGCCGGCCGATGCCGGCAGGATGTATGCTGAAGGCAAAAAGGGCTATCAGATGGCCAATCTGGTACTGGATGTGGCTGAGAGGTTTGGTTGCCAGCGAATTTACACCTCCGGTGCGGCTGTCGCCCTCACCCACCACAGCCTGAAGCCGAGGGTCTGGGCCGTGACCAATAGAGACGACCTGAACCGCGAAATAAGAAGCTACGGGAATACTATCTTGATGGGTGAAACCGAGGGTCGGGGCAACCGCGGCAGTATCACCGGCTTGAATGGTCTCCTGCTAGGAATAGCCAAAAGGCGTGGCTTTGAGACCATTTGCCTGATGGGTGAAATCCCCGACTATCTCTCCGCTGCCCCCTTCCCCTACCCTAAGGCCTCAAAGTCGGTGCTTGAGGTTCTGGCCAAAATCCTTGGTATTGAGGTTGATTACAGCGCCCTGGATGAAATGGCATCTCAGGTGGATGAAGTCCTTAGCGGCATCTATGAGAAGCTACCCCCGGAGATAAAGTATCGGGTCGACCAGAGGAAAGTCGTGCTCCAGCCCAAGGCCGAGGCCATCTCCGAAGAAGATGAGAAATGGATTAGAGAGCATATTGATGAGCTCTTCAAGGGGGGAGGCAAGGGCGATGACCGGGCCTCTTAAGCTCTCCGGGCAGCCCGAGTTAGTGCGACCGACTCTGGTTGTCAGTTGGACGATGGATGCCAGCCGGCTGGGCACCAGAGTGGCCGACTACTTGAACCGCAAGCTGGGCGGTCAGAGCTTCGGAGAGATTGAGCCTCACGAGTTCTTCACCCTGGAGGGGGTCGCTATTGAGGATAACCTAATCCAATTTCCGGAAAGCAGGTTCTACGCCTGCCCCAAGCACAACCTGGTGATTTTCCAGAGCACCCCGCCGGCCTATGACTGGTTCCGGTTCTTAAACCTGATTCTGGATGTGGCCGAACACCAGTATCAGGCGCGGGAAATGTATATTGTTGGCGGCATGGTCTCCCTGGGCGCCCACACCGCACCGCGAGAGCTCATGGGCACCTTCAACTCGCCCCAGCTCAAGGAAGAACTGAGCGGATATAACTTTATGGGAAGCTGGGACTACGAAACGCCCCCTGGTCAGCGACCCACCCTGAATTCTTTTCTCCTCTGGGCGGCGCAGAGGCGAAATATCCCGGCGGTTACCCTGTGGGTACCCATTCCCTTCTACCTGGTAGCCGTCGATGACCCTAGGGCACAACAGCGGGTTTTAGAGTTCCTCGACCAGAGGCTAAGCCTGCATCTGGACTTTAGTGACCTTGACGACCAGATTAAGCGGCAAAACAAGCGATTAGCTGAAGCGAGGCATCGATTTCCGGAAATTGATGAGTCCATCAAGAGACTGGAAAGCAACCTGACACTCACGGCGGAAGAAAGCCAGAAACTGGTCAGGGATATTGAGAAGCTCCTCACTGAAGAAGAGAATTAGGCCGAGGTCTGTTTCAGCACACTTCCCTATTTGTAGAAGCCATCGGCCTTCAGCTTTTCATATTGCGCCAACCCTTCCGCCGTCGGTTCATAGGTGTAGAGGGCCGTTCTCTCACCGGAGTGACGCTTGACCAGCCCCATAGAAAGTAACGCCTTCAGCGCGGCTTCACCCATGTAGCCGGTAAGGTGCAGACGGTGGTCGGGCACCGGATGGCCGATGCGCTGATAGTCCTGGCAGATTTCGCCCAAAAGATGCGCCGGCTCCTGCCGCAGGCTCTTAATGACCTGTTTCATAACGTCGGTGGTCTCTACCAAAGCCGCAAAATCATCAATCGCGCTCACTTGTTTCACCCCATATAATTGTAATCCCCTTAGATTGCCTGAACAAGAGCCTCTTAGAAGCTTTATTTCAGAACCCTACACCCATCCCCATTCGGAAAACTGCCAGGGGCTGACCCTGCATTGCAAAAGATTTACCGCTGGATTAAACTGCTTAGCAAGGAAGGGGGAGGCACCGCCATGAAGTACGATTTCGACCGTGTCATTGACCGAAGAAATACCGACTGTGCCAAGTGGGACAGTGTTAGAGAAGTGTTTGGCAGTAGTGATATTCTGCCAATGTGGGTAGCTGACATGGACTTTCCGATTGCCCAGCCAATCACCGAGGCTCTGAGGAAGAGAATTGAGCATGAGATTTATGGCTATACCCGCCCAAGTCCCTCACTGTATGAAGCCGTGGTCAATAGAATGTGGCAGAGGTACCACTGGAAGATTGAGCCAGAATGGCTCGTCTTTACTCCCGGGGTTGTCCCGGCACTTAATGTGGCGGTAAAGGCGTTCACCCATCCGGGCGACGAGGTCATTATCCAGAGCCCGGTCTATTACCCCTTCTGGTCCGCCGTAACTAACAATGGCTGTCAAGTGGCTAATAACGAGCTAAAGCTGATTAACGGACACTACGAAATTGATTTTGCCGACCTCGAAAGGAAGTCCGGCCCGAGGGGAGAAATGATGCCATCTCCTTCTCGTATCAGGCTGATGATTCTGTGCAGTCCACATAATCCCGTCGGCCGGGTCTGGACCAAGGAAGAACTGACCAGAGTGGGCGAGATTGTCCTCAAGAATGACGCCATAGTGGTCTCCGATGAAGTCCACTGTGAACTGCTTTTCAAGGGCAACCGACACACCCCTTTTGCCTCAATCTCCGACGAGTTCTGCCCAGCGTTCCATAGTCTGCATGGCGGCCAGCAAGACCTTTAACCTGGCGGGACTGGCCGCCTCGACCATCATAATCCCCAATCGGAAGCTCCGCGACGCATTCGTGACCGCCAGGGCTGGTATCCTGCCTCGACCCAATGCACTGGCGCTCGTCGCTCTGGAGGCCGCTTACCGCTACGGCGATGAGTGGCTGGAACAGCTCCTGGATTATTTGCCGGGGAACCTGGAATTCCTGATGAACTACTGTCGGGAGAGAATCCCAAGAATCAAGGTCATTAAACCGGAAGGAACCTATCTAGTCTGGCTGGACTGCCGGGAACTCGGGCTGGAGCCGATGAGTCTCCGCGCTTTTATGCGGGAAAAAGCGAAGGTGGGACTGGAGGATGGCCACATGTTTGGGGCCAATGGCGCCGGCTTCCAGAGAATGAATATCGCCTGCCCGCGGGCCATTTTGGAAGAAGCCCTGAGGAGAATTGAAGGAGCGGTAAAGAACCTCTAGGAGGTTGGTGAATCGAGGGCGCGCCTGAGTCCAACGACCAGGCGTTGAGCCTTGGTCAACGATTCGTCTTCTGCCATAAGCTGAATCAGGCGGCTGCCCACAATAATGCCATCAGCCAGGCTGGCTACCCGTCTTAGCCTGCTCCGGGGTAGAGATGCCGAAGCCAACACAGAGCGGCTGGCTGGCCACCTTCCTTACCCTGGCAACAAAAGCGGCCAAATTCGCCGGCAGGTCTTCCCGGGCTCCGGTTACTCCAGTCACCGAGACCAGATAGATGAAACCCCGCGACCTCTCGGCGACCAGCCTGATGCGTTCTTCCGAGCTGTTCGGAGCCAGAAGATAAATCAGGTCGAGCCCGGCCGCCTGAGTGATAGCCTGGAGCTCCGTCCCTTCCTCCGGAGGCAGGTCGGGGATAATCAAGCCATCAATACCAGACCTGGCACACTCGGCCACAAATTCCTTGAGGCCATAGCTGAAGACGGGGTTATAGTAGGTCATAAATACCAGCGGTACATCCGTCTTTGCCCGCAATTGACGGGCGACTTCAAGACAGGTCTCGGGAGTAACCCCATTCTGCAAGGCCTGGAAACTGGCCTGCTGGATGGTAATGCCATCGGCGAGAGGGTCGGAAAAGGGTATCCCCAGCTCAACTATATCGGCGCCACTGTTAGCCAGCCGGGGCACCGTCTTCAGAGTGACTTCAAGGGAGGGGTAACCGACCGTTACATAGGCAATCAGGGCTTTATGCCCCGCCTTGAAGATAGTCGTAATCCGGCTCACAGCTTCACCCCCAGCGCTTCGGCCACGATATCTATATCCTTATCACCGCGTCCGGAAAGATTGATAACAAGGATTTGCTCACTGTCCAGTGAGCTGGCTATCCTGGCGGCATAGAATATAGCGTGCGCCGGTTCCAGGGCCGGGACAATACCTTCCGTGCGGCAGAGCAGTTGAAAACCCTCAAGAGCTTCCTTATCGTTGACGGCGACATAGGTCGCCCGTCCGGTATCTTTGAGGTAGCTGTGCTCGGGGCCGACGCCGGGATAGTCCAGACCCGCCGAGATACTGTGGGTCTCGCTAATCTGTCCATGCTTATCCTGGAGAACAAAAGACTTCGTACCGTGAAGTATGCCGACTCGCCCTGCGGCCAATGACGCGGCATGTTTCCCGGTATCAAGACCTTTACCCGCCGCCTCCACCCCGATAAGCTTGACCTCCCGGTCGTCTAAGAAGGGATAAAAGATGCCGATAGCGTTACTGCCCCCACCGACGCAGGCGATGATATAGTCGGGCAAACGGCCGACTTTCTCCAGTATCTGCTCGTCTTGTTTCCTTGCCGATGACCGACTGAAAGTCGCGCACCATCATCGGGTAAGGGTGCGGGCCAACCACTGAGCCGAGAAGGTAGTAGGTATCCCGGGCATTGGTCACCCAGTCCCTTATCGCCTCGTTGATAGCATCCTTCAGTGTCTGGCTGCCGCTGGACACCGGCCTGACCTCGGCACCCATCAGCTTCATCCGGAAGACATTGAGCGACTGACGGCGTATATCCTCCTCACCCATATAGACAATGCAGTCCAAGCCCCAGCATGGCACAGACAGCCGCGGTAGCCACGCCGTGCTGCCCCGCCCCGGTCTCGGCGATAATCCTCCGTTTGCCCATCCTGCGAGCGAGAAGCCCCTGACCGAGAGCGTTGTTAATCTTATGCGCGCCGGTGTGAGCCAGGTCTTCCCGCTTGAGAAAAATCCGCGCCCCGCCACAGTGCCGCGTTAGCTTTTCCGCCAAGTAAAGCGGGGTCGGCCGGCCGGAGTAGTCGCGGGACAGCGACTCAAACTCAGCCCAGAAAGCAGAGTCAGCCTTTGCCTCTTCATAGGCTGCCTTCAGCTCATCCAGCACCGGCATCAGGTCTCCGGGACAAACTGCCCCCCGTAGTCGCCAAAGTATCCTTTCTTATCCGGTAACAATTTTTTCACCTTTTAATAAATTATTATAATTAAAGTGCATCGCCTCACGGACAATTCCTAATCGTCTCTTTAGCCTCTTTTAGAGTCCTTCTGTTACCCTCCCGTATTGCTTCACGCACAATCGACGGCCTTGCTTCAAAGAAAGCTCTTTTTTCTCGAATTGGCCTGAGGAATGAGTTAATCTTTTCGGCAATATTCCCCTTGCATGCCACACAACCTATTTTACCCTGTTTACAGCGTCTTTCTATATCGGGGGCTTCTCCGGTATTGAAAGCGAAGTGATACTGATAAATGTTACAGATATCCGGATGTCCTTTATCTGTAGCCCTAATCCGGGCCGGGTCAGTAATCGCCATACAACTTTCCGTCTTACTTCTTCCGGAGTATCGCTTAAATATATTGCATTGCCCGCGCTCTTGCTCATCTTCTTCCCATCAAGTCCGGGCAATCTGGCAACTCTGCCCACCAGCGGTTCCGGCACAGGAAAGACCTCCCCGAAAAGTCCGTTAAATGTCCGGGCAATTTCCCTGGTCTGCTCAACATGAGGTAGATTATCATCACCCACCGGAACCAAGGTCAGCCCGAACAATGAGAATATCAGCCGCCTGCGAGACAGGATAGCCCAGAAATCCGTAGCTCATCGCTCGCAGTCCGCTGGCTTTGAACTCTTCTTTCACGGTGGGGTTCCGCTGTAATCTGGCCACGCTTACCAGCATAGAAAAATACATTGTCAGCTCGGCAATCTCCGGAATCATTGATTGTATGAAGAACGTGCTCTTCTCAGGGTCCATACCCGACAGAGAGCCAGTCCAAGAAGCTCCGTCTTAATATAATGCTCAATCTCTTCTGTCTCTCTCAGATGGTCAGTCAGAAACTGATAGTCAGCAATAATAAAGAAGCAGTCATACTCGTCCTGAAGCCTGACTCGATTCTCTAATGAGCCTACATAGTGGCCCAGATGCATCGGGCCGGTTGGTCGGTCTCCAGTCAAAATTCTCTTTCTCATTTTCTCTTAAACTCTGCCCTTCAAACGCTCGGTCTCTTTCATCAATTCTCCAAACTGTTCCGGATACAGGGATTGCATCCCATCAGAAAGGGCATGCGACGGGTCATGGTGCACTTCGACCAGGAGACCATCAGCCCCTACGGCTATAGCCCCTTTGGATAGAGGTATAACATACTCCCTTAGTCCGGCGGCATGGCTGGGGTCAACTATTATAGGAAGGTGGCTGACTTCTTTGATTGAAAGTATAGCGCTTAAATCCAGGGTATTCCTCGTGTTGTCGGAGAAGGTGCGTATTCCTCGTTCGCATAAGATGACCTGAGTATTCCCCTCCGACATGATATATTCTGCCGACATCAGCAATTCTTCGATGGTGGCAGCAAAGCCCCGCTTCAGCAGTATTGGCTTTGACGCATGACCAGCCTGACGCAACAGGGAATAATTCTGCATATTCCTCGCCCCAATCTGGATAATGTCGGCATATTTTTCGACAATACTCGATATTTGTGTGGTCAGTAGCCTCAGTCACAATCAACAAGCCCGTTTCTTTACGCACTCTCTCCAGTATCTTCAATCCTTCCTCTCCCAATCCTTGAAAACTGTAGGGTGAGGTTCTAGGTTTGAAAGCACCCCCTCGAAAGACTCGAGCGCCATACCTTTTCACCAGGCGAGCGATAGTGAGTGCCTGTTCTTCACTTTCCACAGCACAGGGTCCGGCCATTATTACCGGCTTCCCCCCACCAATCTTGACATCACCAATGGTTATAATCGTCGACTCTGGATGAGTCTCCCGGCTGACAAGTTTATATGGTTTGGTTACGCGGATGGTCTCCTTGACACCAGCCAGGACAAGCAACCGTGAATCGTCCACCGGGCCTGTGTTCCCTATGATGCAAACAGCCGTCCGCTGTGCACCTGGCATCGGAATACCCTGGTAACCTAAAGCCTCGTATTTCCTGGATAACCGCTTGTATCTGCGCCTCTGTAGCATCGTTTTTCATAACAACTAGCATCTAATTATCTCTCCTTGGCCAGGATAATCCCTGGCACTACTGGACTGTCCTCACCGCCTCGATGAAGGCCCTGATTTTGGCCGGGTCTTTCTGGCCGTCCGTCTCCACACCCGAGGAAACATCGACTCCCCAGGGCTGACTGCCTTAAGCAGTTGCCCAACATTAGTCGGGGTCAGTCCGCCGGCCACCATCACCGGGAACCGGGCCGAGACTTCCGCCAGTTCCCAGTCAAAGGCTTGCCCCGTCCCACCGTAAGCGCCCCCGACTTCCGCATCCAGAAGACAGATAAACTCCTTTTTGGCCAGCATCCGGTAGCCAGTCTCTATGTTTGACAATACTTCTTCAACGGTCATGCCGGGTGAAACATGGATGACCTTGATGATTGGCTTTTTAATCTCCTGGCAATACGCCCACGATTCATGCCCACTGAGTTGCACCCAGTCCAAAGGGCAATAGTCAGCGATGCGGTTGACTTCCTCGGCCGACCGATTAACAAAAACACCCACCACCTGCAGGTCTGGGTCGCCAGACCACGAACGGCTTGAACCAGTGTCCGGCCTTTTTCTGGCGTGACCTGACGGCGACTGGGGGCAAAGACCAGCCCGATAAAATCCGCGCCGGCCTGGCCCGCCAGCAGAGCCGGCTCAATCTGAGTCAGGCCACATATCTTGATTCTGGTCACAAAAGCTCCTTCATCTTAGCCGCGATGTCCGGTGCTGACATCAGGGCTTCGCCAATAAGCACCGCATCAACTCCCCACTGTCTCAGTCTGTCCATATCAGCCCGGTCTTTGATGCCGCTTTCGCTGACCACGATTCTATCCGCGGGAATCAGCGGCCGCAGGCGCCTGGTTGTATTGATATCTACGGTAAAGGTGCTTAAGTCCCGGTTATTGATACCGATGATTCTGGCCGAGCTCTTCAGGGCAATTTCCAGCTCAGCCTCATTATGTACCTCCACCAGGCACTCCATACCCAACTGACGAGTCAGCCCGAGTAGTTCCGCAAGTTGCTGGGGTGACAGGATAGCCACAATGAGCAGCAGGCTATCGGCACCGTAAGCTCGGGACTCATAGACCTGGTAGGGGTCAAAGATGAAGTCCTTTCTCAGCAAAGGCAGTGTCTTGCCCAGGGCAGTCTTGATGTCTTTCAGGTGATTCAGACTGCCCTGAAAGTATTTGGACTCGGTCAGCACCGAGATGGCTGAAGCACCGTTACCGGCATAGATTTGGGCAATCTCCACCGGGTCAAAGTCAGAGCGAATGACGCCCCGCGACGGCGATGCCTTCTTGACCTCGGCGATTAGCTTAATACCGTCGCCACGCAGGGCCGAGGCAAAATCTACCGGTGGCGGTGCTGCCAATGCCATTCGGCGCAAGTCCGCCAGAGGTAGATTACGCTGTCTTAGCTTCCAGTTCCTGCTTCTTGTCGGCGACTATCTGGTCTAGAATCATTTTATGTGCTCTGAGTAAAACTTTGGGTGAGCTTGATTAGCTGTTCCAGTTTGGCCAGGGCCCGGCCGCTATCAATTGCCTCTCGAGCTAAGTCTATCCCCGGCTTAAGAGATGCCACCCTGTCCCCGGCCAGCAGGGCCGCCGCCGCATTCATCAGGACGACATCTCGCTGGGGACCTGAAGCACCGGTCAGGATACTCCGCAACAGGGCGGCGTTTTGCTCCGCCGTGCCACCCTTCAAGCTATCCAGGCTGGCTCGAGACAAACCGAAATCCTCCGGACTGATGGTATAGCTCTTTATGCGACCGTCTTTCAGCTCACAGACATGGGTCTTGGCCGTGATGGTGATTTCATCCAAGCCGTCCTCGCCGTGAACGACCAGGGCATGGTGACAGCCCAGGCTCTTCAGCACCAGGGCCATCTTCTCCAGCAGTGAGCCATCGGCCACACCCAGCACCTGGGCCTTGGCCCCGGCCGGGTTGGTCAGCGGGCCGAGGATATTGAACACGGTGCGGATGCCAATCTCGCGCCGGGGAGCGGCGGCATATTTCATCGCCGGGTGGAAGGCCGGGGCGAACATGAAACCGATGCCCACTTCCTCCAGGCACCTCTCCACCTGCTCGGCAGTGAGGTCAATCTTAACGCCCAGGGCTTCCAGCACATCGGCACTGCCGCACTGACTGCTCATGGCCCGGTTGCCGTGCTTGGCCACCTTCAGCCCGGCGCCGGCGACAACAAAAGCGGCCGCGGTGGAGATATTGAAGGTGGCTGAGCCATCGCCACCGGTGCCGCAGGTATCCACCACCGGCTCGTTGACTCTGACCGGAATGGCCTTAGCCCGCATCGTCCTGGCCAGGCCGGCGATTTCCTCCACCGTCTCCCCTTTGAGCCTGAGGGCGGTGACAAAGGCGCCGAACTGGGCCGGCGTGACCTGCCCCTCCATTATCTCCTCCATCACCTGCGCCGCCTCGTCCATAGTCAGCGAACTGTCCCGATACCAAAGCTTGAATAGCTTCTTTAATCATTTTGCTTCATCCTCCCTTCAGAAAATTTCTTAATATATCCTTTCCCACCTCGGTCATAAAGGACTCGGGGTGGAACTGGACGCCCTCCACCGGGTACTGGCGGTGGCGCAGCCCCATAATTTCGCCGTCATCCGTCCAGGCGGTTACTTCCAGGCAGTCCGGGAGTCCCTCCCGCTTCACCACCAGCGAGTGGTAGCGGATGGCGGAGAAGGGATTGGGCAGTCCGGCCAGCACTCCCTGGCTGTTGTGATAGATCAGAGACGACTTGCCGTGCATTATCTGCTTTGCCTGCCCGACCATGCCACCATAGCTATAGCCGATACACTGGTGCCCCAGGCAGACGCCGAGTATCGGCAATTTGGAGCCGAAATGCTTGATGACCTCGTTGGAGATGCCGGCCTGCTGCGGTGTGGACGGGCCGGGCGAGATGACGATCCGCTCGGGCTTCATCCTCTCAATCTCCTCAAGGGTGGTCTTGTCATTGCGCACCACCACTACCTCCTCGCCCAGTTCACTCAGGTACTGGAAGAGGTTGTAGGTGAAGCTATCGTAGTTATCAATTAGTAACAGCATGACTCCTCCCCAGCTAGCAGGTCTGAACTCTCCGCCTGGCTGATAGCTTTCAGCAGCGCCCGCGCCTTATTCATCGTCTCCTCATACTCACGCTCCGGCACACTGTCATAGACAATGCCACCTCCCGCCTGCACATAGGCAATGCCTTTCTTCACCACCATCGTTCTGATGGCGATTGCCATATCCATATTGCCGGAGAAGGAGAAATAGCCGACCGCCCCGGCATAGGGCCCCCTTTTCTCCGGCTCAAGCTCGGCGATTATCTCCATAGCCCGGATTTTGGGTGCGCCGGAGACCGTGCCCGCCGGAAAGCAGGCTCGCAGGGCATCGAAGGCAGTCATATCACGCCGCAGCTTGCCCTGCACATGGGTCACCAGGTGCATGACATGGGAGTAACGCTCGACCTCCATCAGTTCGCTGACCTCAACCGTGCCCGGCTCGCTCACCCGCCCGATGTCATTGCGTCCCAGGTCCACCAGCATGATGTGCTCGGCACGCTCCTTTTCATCGCTGCGGAGTTCCTGTTCCAGCCTGGCATCCTCGTCCGGGGTTTTTCCCCGCGGCCTGGTGCCGGCCAGAGGGCGGGTCATCACCATGCCATCCTCCACCCTCACCAGAATCTCAGGGGAAGCCCCGATAATGTGAAAGTCGTTGAAGTCAAGAAAGAACATATAGGGCGAGGGATTGATGGTGCGCAGTGCCCGGTAGATTTCAAAGGGAGCGGCATTGGTAGGCTGGGACAGGCGCTGGGACAGCACCACCTGAATTGCCTCGCCGGCAGTGATATACTGCTTTATCTTGACGCACAGCGGCTTCAAACTCCTCTTTGGAGAAGTTTGAGGAAAGCCTGGACTTGCCGACGGATGGAGTGGCAGCCGTTCATCTGGCTGGCTCGGCTTGAGGGGCTGGTTCAACCTGTCCACCAGGTTATCAATCTTGTCCACTGCTTTTTGATAGGCTGTCTCTATATCTCCATCGAGATGGACATGGCTCAAGACCTTAATCTTGTGAGTAACATGGTCGAAGATAAGCACGGTATCCACGAACATAAACAGCGATTCGGGCAAGCCCAGGGGGTCGCGGTCCGGAGAGGGCAACTCCTCGAAGCGGGTTACCGTTTCGTAGCTAGATAGCCCACAGCGCCGCCGCAGAACTTGGGCAGACCGCTCACCGGCACTATCTTATACTTGTTCAGTTCCTCGGCAATGAGAGGCAGAGGGTCGGTCTTATCCTCTCCCCTGATGGTCAGCACCCGATACGGCTCGGTGCCGATGAAGCTGTAGCGGGCCAGCCGCTCCCCACCCTCGACACTCTCCAGCAGGAAAGAATAGCCGCCACGATTAATCTTCAGGAAGGCAGACACCGGCGTCTCCAGGTCAGCAACGATTTCACGGTAAACAGGTACCAGATTGCCGTCCTTCCTCAGTTTCTTAACTTCTTCCAATGTCGGGTAATACATATCACCTCCCTATTCAGAAAATAAAAACCCCTCGCCTATAGGGGCGAGGGGTTTTCCTTCGCGGTGCCACCCTACTTATCCTTCACAAAGGGAAGGATATCTCTTTTCAGGTACGGTCCCGATTCATCGAGGACGATACCCTGGGCTCTGCTAACGGTGCCCTTTCCGTCAAAGCCTACTCGGGAAAATCCCTTTCGGTTTGCAGCTCCCGAGTCCATTCAACCCCTGCGCTAGCACCGGCTCACACCTTACCCGGCTCTCTGAGCCTCGCTGGAGGTCTACTAGTCTCGTTCCCAGCCTTTGACTATTCTATTACTAGACACTATAAACTAATTCAAAGCTCTTTGTCAAGTCGCGTCGGAAGAAACCCGATTGATATGTTCGCCCACTAATGGTAACATTGGCCAAAGTCAAGCGGAAGTGAGTAGATTCAGCGAGAGAAGAGAGGCGACTCCAATTGTTTCGGCTTAGACTAATCTTCATCTTATCCTTAATCGTGCTGGCGGGTCTATTTGTGTCAATTGTCTACTTTCTGCCTTCACGAGAGGACTATACCGAGACAAAAAGAGTCCACATTATTGAGGCTGAGAATGAGTGGATATTGCAGTGCGACATCATTAACCGCGAGGACCGGGATATAGAATATACTATCGTCGTTACCGTTGATGACATAGTTTACACCGATGGCACAGTAGTTAAACCGGGAAAGTCATACACCTATATTCACCACATATACCCACAGCAACTACAAGAAGGCAAAGTAAGCTTTGCCTTATACCAGGAGGGAAAGTCGGAACCGATTGAACAGGCTACCTTTCACCTGGCCCACAATTAGCGCATTGACTTTTGCCATTTGGCAGATTACACTTGAGGCTACAGGATGATAGACGCGATGAGAGCCAGCCAGAATAAAGGGTTAATCTTGAAGATTGCCGTTGTCTGGCTGTGCGTCTTCCTGCTTGGGGGATTCCTTATCGCCGCCAGGTCTTCCGCCGACGCGATAACTATGTCGGTTATCCCTGAGGTACCCAAGACAGGAGAGCCAATAGTAGCCACCTTCAAAATTGCCAATCCGGCTGATGAACCTCTAACTACTCACTACCAGCTATATATCAATGGCCAGCTTATTGAGAGTGGCACAACTACTGTGACTCCTCAAGCCAGCGCTAAGTACCAATATGCCTACCGGAACTCTCTGGAAAGAGGGGAACAGGTTAACTTTCTGCTAAAGACCAGCTCATCTAAGGGGAACTTTGACAAGATAGTGTCTCTGCCGGCATATCCCTCGCAGTTGATGAGCAGCTTCGTCTCCTTCGCCGCCTTCTCTACCTCGGTGATGAGTTCCATGCTATCTATGGAATACTTCAATAGTACCTTCGGCACTTCCAGCCGAGATAAACACCGGGGTAATAATAATTCTTATCCTTATCGTCTTACTCATCTTTCTTGAATTGAGCCAAAGCATAGCCGTCAACAAGGTTGGTGGCATTATCAGTAAATATAGAGCCGGCTTTACTATCCTGACTACGATTCTGTTTATCATCTTCCTTGGCATGATATTTACCAAAGTGGTATTGATTCTGGCCACCTAGGTCAAATAGGTTATGTTGGTAGTTTGATGTCTAAAATCCCAAGAATCCTGCTCGCGATATTAGTCGTTGTCAGCCAGCCTGGCCGCCTATTATTACCCTGCCATAACCGAACCAGACTCTTTGCGCGCTCAGGATAGCAAGAATCCGCTATCTGGTGAGGACATTCGTCGATGACGAGTAGGACGGCAGATAGAATGAGATTATTGTTCCCGGGCGGTCCACCGGCCAATTAAGGCGGCTAAGGTCTGAAGGTCCCCGAACACAATATTGCCATGGGCGATCAATGCCTTTCGCCGACGTGCCCGCTTTTAGATTGGAGCTATGGTTGCTCGGCAACCTCGAGCCGCGATGCTGTTTGGCTATTACGATAATGATGGTTACTTCACACGAATATGTATGCCGGCCCGACCGATGCTGGGGTTTGCCCGATGGACAATTCTCTATGGGGGCTGAGCATTATGGTGGCGGTAATAGCTGCCGGTGAGTGCCCACTGAGCGCTACGCATCAGGGCAAAGACGGACTTAGCAATATAACGGCCACTGTGGATGACTACTGGATACATTATGCCAGCCAACGTGCTAACAGCCATGGCACCCATGTTACCGGGACCATAGCTCGGAGCACAATACTCATCAGCTAGACGGCATTGCACGCGACTTCATGGGAACCAATCAGTCTTATTTCGGATACACGACCCAGCATGGCGGCTACCGCCTATTTACTTTGCTTCCACATAACGGCGCTCCTCTCTATGATTTACACGATTGGGTGAACTCACCCTAGCGTATGGGAATGCTGTGCCGATGGCCTCAAGCCTATTTGTCTGGCTCCGCGGCTATACCAGTGGGGCAGCCCCAACAATCCCGCTGCTTATGAAACTTCATCGCCAATATATCTACGGTTATCTACGGCAACACCCTGGGATTCATACCTTTGACCAATTTACCGGCTGAAATTGATGCCGGAAGGCCGGTGCTCATTCAGGTAGTGAAACCATACCATGCTCGGTTACGGATACAATACCACTGGTCAGATTGTCTATATACACGATACCTGGGATTACAGCGACCATCAGATGACCTGGGGCGCAACATATTCAGGGCTGCAACACTACGGGGTTACTGTCCTTCAGTTACAGCCAGCCTCACAGCCAACCTGGGAATCATATAGAGAAAACTACGGCGACAGCGGTGGCAGCGTAGACGACTATTTCAGCGACTTTGCCAGTGAACACCAAGTTTACATGTACGGCACCGGTTTTTCTTCAGGCACCTATAAAATCATCTATTGGGATGGGGATGGTACGAAAAGAACGAGTGAAATTATTTCACCTGTCAGTCGGTACACTCAAAAGCCACTGGACATTTACATCAGAGAATGCTACTGCCGGGAACTGGCACGCCGCAGTTTATAACCCAAGTGCCGAGCCTTCTTCGTACTCTCCTATTGACCTGGATATTGTTGCTGATGACAAGTCATACTCTGGCGGGTATGCATTCCATGTGGAGCAAAGTGCCATCCCTGAGTTCCCAACGGCCTGGACGGTTATTGTCGCGCTGGCCCTTTCGGCTGGCATATACCTCTGGCTAAGACGGAGGGTGTCTCCAGTGCCAGCCTAGAGTCTCCGCTACAGCCTTTTGTGGCTCAGGTTAGCCCGGAGTGTGTATCAATGATAGTTCATTGGGATGTGCCCTGGCGAAGAGTCTATCCCGCACTGCTTGTCGCCTTCATCTGTCTTGGGATTACATTCTGTGAATGGGTATTCGCCTATCAGGATGTGGCCTACGGCATTGTTCTGGCCCTTCTTCTGGCTTTAGGCATCTATGTGATTCTTCCAGTAATCAAGGCCGGGCCGGTTTTCAATGATGTTGCCGAATCATTAGCCTTGATACCTCTGTATATCCTGTTAACCTCATCGCTACCCTGGTTCTTCCTCAGCCAGGAATTACTTTTGCCGGCGGTATACTCGGCTATTCTGGCTCTATGTGGCTGGCATATATACCGGAAGAACATTGGCCTGAGACAGATTGGCTTTCACCAGGACAAATGGCTGAGGTATATTTTGACAGGTATCCTGGTCGGTATTCCCCTTGGGGTAAGCGAGTATTTCATCATTACTCCAGTAGCCGCTTTCCCCTCTTTTGAAATCAGGTATCTTTTTCGCGACCTGGCCTATATGGTTGTCTTCGTTGGCTTAGGCGAGGAGCTTCTCTTCCGGGGACTGGTTCAGAGAGAAATGACGAACTTACTGGGTTGGAAGTGGGGACTTATCGGGGCCAGCCTGATGTTTGGCGTGATGCATCTTACCTGGCGGTCAATACCGGAACTGCTCTTTACCTCCTCGGCCGGTTTCCTGTTTGGCTATCTTTACTACCGGACTCGCAGCCTGGTGGCGCCGATTATTGCCCACGGGGTAGGTAATACCATATTGGTAGCGGTTATGCCATATCTTCTGTAACCGATACAAAATGGGGGGCTCTGTTTGAAATTAAAGCTTACCATCTGGTTCGCGGCTTGCCTGGCTCTTTCAATTCTAGCCTTTGGTGAGTTGTGGGGCAGGCTTCCAGAGTGGCTATCACCCCGGGGGCTTCAGCAATATGGCGTCTTCCACTGGGGAGTCCTGGGTTTATGCTTTTTATGGCTATGGCTAAAAAGAAAACAGGTATTTTCTAATGTGCCGATGGGTTGGGCTAGACCTCCCTTCATCGTATTGGGTGTGTGTCTCCTGGCCCTGTCTCTATTTCTGCCGCGGAGTGACAGTTTCCTTGTTTTTCTTAATGCTACTCGGTTACCTGGGTGTCTTCACCATGATTTTCGGTAAGGCCTCTGTCATACCGTTGATACTGTTATCAATATACGGCTTCAGTGTAGCCTTTCCCATTTTGATGCTAAGGGCGCTCGGGGAACCAGCGGCGAAACTGGTGGCCAGCACCGTGACTCCGCTCTTCAATATATTCGGGCTGCCGGTAACCAGTGAAGGGCAGGTACTCCAACTTGTCAGTGTCACTGGTGAGTCTCTTTCAGTCACCATAACGCCTGGTTGTGCCGCCTTCACCACCCTTGGCGTATTTATTGCCTTGTTCGCTTTGATGACGCTGGACATCAGGCTGACTTTGAAAAAGATGTGGTGGCTTTTCTTCCTGGGGCTTGTTGGTACCTGGCTACAGAATATAGTCAGGATAGTAGTTTCGGTAGCCGCCGGATACCTCTGGGGGAAGGATGCCTTGCTGGCTATGCATTATAATACCTCCTATGTCATATTCCCGCTGTGGTTTGCCTTGTTCACCTTCATCTATCTGAAACAGGCAGGCTGGAGAAACAAATCTGCCAGAAACACAGATTACTCAAGCGTGGTAGCCGGTTAGCTATGTGGAACCACAAAGAGCCCTATTCCACTGACTAGACAAGACTGCTATAATAGTTAGCTGGGGAGGCATGGCACAAGTGAATGCAGTGCCATGAAAGGAGGAGGTAACATGAGCTCTGATAGTCAGTTCCGTAGACTTCGCCTTTATAATGTCCTTATGGGTTTTCTGCATCTTGCCCAAGCAGCCACTATATTCTTCTTAAGTAACGACTTTTCGCTTCCCATTACCACTTCATTCCTCAGCTTCATACCCACTGCGGGAAAGCTTGGCCCGGTCACGGATACTATTATCAATCTCCCCTTCGGGCCAATGATAGCCCTATTCCTGCTATTATCAGCTATTGCCCACTTCACGATTGCGTCGCCCGGCGTATTCGGCTGGTATGTGGGTAACCTGAAAAGGGGCATCAACTATGCCCGGTGGTATGAATACGCATTCAGCGCTTCCCTGATGATTGTGTTAATTGGCATGCTGTGTGGCGTCTATGATATTGCTTCTCTGCTCATGGCCTTCGCACTCACTGCGGTGATGAATCTTTGCGGTTTGATGATGGAAGTCCATAACCAGGTCACTGAAAAGACAAACTGGACCTCGTACATAATTGGCTGCATTGCTGGAATAGTGCCCTGGATTGCCATTGCCGTTTACTTCTTCGGCTCCCTCTCCACTGCCGAGGACAGCGTCCCGACCTTTGTCTATTTCATATTACCAACGCTCTTCCTTTTCTTCTTCAGCTTCGCTCTCAATATGGCCCTCCAGTACAAGAAGATAGGCCCTTGGAAAGAGTATCTCTTTGGAGAACGAGCTTATGTTCTGCTGAGCCTGCTGGCCAAATCGGCGCTGGCCTGGCAGGTGTTCGCCGGCACTTTGCGCCCGGTGTGACCAGCCTGCCTTAATTGAGTCGGCGCGCAAATTAGTAGAAGTAGGATTGTGTCAATCCCATCCCCCTGCCCCCTTCCCCTTAACAAGGGGAAGGGGGAATCCGTTTTAGAAGGGGGCTTGCGCCCCCTTTAACCCCCGTTCTCCACGGGATGTTTAACGGGGGCAAGGCCTAGAGAGGTATATAGGGGCGTCTAAGAGGGGCGTCAGCCCCTCTTTCTTTTTTCTTCCCCCTCTCCTTCAAAGGAGAGGGGGACAAAGGGGGTGAGGTAAGTAATCGGCGATTGAAGCCCAGATAGCAAAGAGATATACTATTCGGTGAAAGGTTCATCAGATTCAGGGCTATGCCTCAGTTTGAACTCGTTGCCGATTTCAAGATGACCGGCGACCAGCCACAGGCGGTGGATAAGCTGGTCGAAGGGCTAAATAAAAACTACAAACACCAGACACTGCTGGGCGTGACCGGCAGCGGCAAGACTTTCACCATGGCCAATGTCATCGCCCGCGCCCGGCGGCCAGCGCTGGTTATCAGCCACAACAAGACCCTGGCCGCCCAGCTCTATACCGAGTTCAAGGAGTTCTTCCCCAATAACGCCGTGGAATACTTCGTCAGCTATTATGACTACTATCAGCCCGAAGCCTACATTCCCCAGACCGACCTTTACATCGAGAAGGACGCGGATATTAATGACGAGATTGACAAGCTCCGCCACGCCGCCACCCGCGCCCTCTTCGAGCGCCGGGATGTGGTTATCGTGGCTTCGGTCTCGTGCATCTACGGCCTGGGTTCGCCCGAGGAATACCACAGCTTTGTCTTGAGCCTGAAGCGGGGCGTTAACTACAACCGCTACAAGCTCCTCCACACGCTGGTCGATATGCAGTATGAGCGCAATGACATCGACTTCACCCGCGGCAAGTTCCGCATCCGCGGTGATACCCTGGAAATACAGCCGGCCTACGAGGAGCTGGCCCTGCGCCTTGAGTTCTTCGGCGATGAGGTCGAGCGTATCGTGGAAATCGACCCATTGACCGGTGAAATAGTGGCCCAGCTCGACTCAGTGGATATTTATCCCGCCAAGCACTTCGTGACCTCGCAGGATAAGCTGCTGCGCGCCATTGAAAGCATCAAGCAGGAGCTTGAGGAGCGGCTGAAGGAGCTGAAACAGCAGGGCAAAGTGCTGGAAGCGGCCCGGCTTGAGTCCCGGACCAACTACGATATTGAGATGCTGAAAGAGGCCGGCTACTGCGCCGGAGTGGAAAACTATTCCCGCCACCTCTCGGCGCGACCGCCGGGCAGTCCACCCTGGACGCTCCTGGACTACTTCCCGGACGACTTCCTGCTGTTTCTTGACGAATCGCACATGACCATACCCCAGCTTCACGGTATGTACCACGGCGACCGCTCCCGCAAGGAAACCCTGGTGGAGTATGGCTTCCGCCTGCCCTCGGCGCTGGACAATCGACCGTTGAACTTTGACGAATTTCAGCAGCGCGTCAACCAGGTCGTCTACATCTCGGCCACCCCCAGCCCCTACGAATACGAGCACAGCCAGCAGATTGTCGAGCAGTTAGTCCGACCCACCGGCCTGCTGGAACCCACCGTTGAAATTAAACCTACCAAGGGGCAGATTGATGACCTCATGGACGAGATTAAGAAGCGGGTAGACAAAGGCGAGCGCTGCCTGGTAACTACCCTGACCAAGCGGATGGCGGAGGAACTGGCCGATTACCTCATCGAGATGGGCATCAAGACCCACTATCTCCATTCCGAGATTGTTACCCTGGAGCGGGTGGAGATACTGCGCGACCTCCGCCTCGGCGTCTATGATGTGGTGGTGGGCATCAACCTGCTCCGGGAAGGGCTTGACCTGCCGGAAGTCAGCCTGGTGGCGATTCTGGACGCCGATAAGGAAGGCTATCTCAGGTCGGAGGGGGCCTTGATTCAAACGATGGGTCGGGCGGCACGCCATGTGGACGGGCATGTCATCATGTATGCCGATACCATTACCACTTCTATGGCCAACGCCATGAAGGAGACCCAGCGCCGCCGCCAGATTCAAGAGGTCTATAACAAAGAGCACGGCATCACGCCACAGGGCATCAGGAAAGCCATCAAGGACATTACAGAACGAGTCAAGGTGGTGGCCGAGACCCGCACTCCGTATACGGCCACTCCGTTCCTCAAGGAGGATATTGCCCGTCTCATTAAAGAACTGGAGTCCCAGATGAAGATTGCCGCCCGCAACCTGGAGTTTGAGAAAGCGGCGCTCTTGCGCGACCGCATCCTGGAGCTGAGAAAAGAATTTGATTACATTGAGGTCAGGCAATGAACGCCGACGAGCCTGAGACCCGGCAGGAGCGCCGCGAGGAGCGCCTCAAGAAAAAGCGAGAGAAAATCCCCCAGCACGGGCGGGGTTTGGCTAGAATATACAAGGAAGCCATTCTCAAGCGTATAAGACACCTGAGAGAAGAGAAGCAGAAGGGGCGGGGGAAATGAGCCGCGTTGTATAAAAGGTAGAACTTTTTCCTGTTGGCAGTCTAAATATTGTTAATAAAGTCGTTGTAAAACTTACAAAACAACCTTCTCTGGCCAAGGTTCTTGCTTTGAAGTTCCCCATAGTTTGCTAATGTAATCTAGTGAAAACAAATCTTCAAATGCATGCAGCCAAAAAGTACCTTTGTCAGAAAGGGTTACCTCGTTTCCGTCATCCTTCTTTATTAAGCCAAAAAGAGAAAATAGCTTTATGTACTTTCCATATATTTCATTGAACTCCTTTCCAAATCTTTTCTTGAAATCACTTCTCTTAAACCTTGTCTCATAGACTCTCCAGTAAAACCACCATGCCATCTGCATGCTTTCTGACAAATCTAATGATAAGGCAATTGGCATTCTTCCATTTTCAAGTCTCTTTATGTATTCAGCAACATTAAAGGTGTTGAGGTAGAAAATATCTTTCAAGTAAGAGCCTCCACTCGCACCAAGACCAACATAAAGGGGCACTGTCACAGAACAATACTTTGGAATCCCTTCTTTAGTGAATGCCCAAACAGACGTTCTTTCATATTTTTTATCATAAAATATATCCTCCAGGATATGAAGCATATTTCTTCTCTTAAAGATATTTAATATGTTGTAGTTACTTTGCTTAGCCGACTCTCCCATTTTGGTGTAAGGAAAATAGAAAAGAGGATAAGCGGCAACCTGGTCAATACCCATCTCAACCAACTCATGACCTGCCTGCTCTAACTCACTATAAGTCTGATTGGGTAAAGCAAAAATGAAGTCCACATTGAAACATGTGAATCCTTTATTGACGGCCCTTTCAACTGCCGCCTTCACTTCCTTTGTATTGTATGGTCTATTAAGGATTTTTAGATATTTGTCTTGTAGAGCTTCTACTCCGGTACTTAGATTTTCTACGTTAAGAGATTTTATAGTGTTGAGATTGTCTGAGCTCAAATCATTAGGATGACTCTCCATATGTATATCACACTGCATATTAAAATTTTTGAAGATATGTTCTAAAATCTTGTCAAGACCGCTATAAAGCATCGTTGTAGGTGTTCCGCCACCAATGTAAAAAGAAGTCACCGGTTTATCACCAAAAAGACCAGAATAGAAGTCGATTTCCTTTTTAACAGCTCTGGTATACATTTCGGCTACCTCAGGTTGATAAATCTCCTTGTTGTATGGGCAGTAAGGACATATTTGTTTGCAGAAAGGGATATGAAGATAAAGTCCAAATTCATCTGATATCTTGAAACTTCCTTTCAAGGCTCTCGTAGGAAGGAATCTTGTTTTCAAGTATCATATTGTTCTCTTTAGTCAACAATTTCCTGATTTGGTTTCTAGAAAAATCTATAAATGACATATACTGCCCTCTGACGGCTCTATTATAGTCCCTTGTAACCGGTAATGTCCTGCTTTTCGCTGGGTGCGAAACAGTGCGTTAGCACCAGTGTCAGCCAAGGTAGAGAAAAAGCCGGGGGGGGTGAGCCGAGTTGTATAAAAGGCGGAACCACAAGGACTTCGATTTGAGATTTAGCCTCGATGTTCAGTGGTCTTAACATGAATCACTGCGTAGGTGTCCGCCCAGCCTTCCATCCTTCCCAGCGTTTCGCCGTAGGAAAAGAAAATACCATTGCTGCACCAGCCAGCGCAAGTAATGGCAACCATGCGTACCAAACACCGCCAAGAATACCCAAGATTAGACCGAAAACTGCTACGCCCTCAAACAAGGAAACCCGAATAGCTGTGAACGAAGTAGACAAATATGTCAGACCTGTTGGTTTTCCAAATCCTCGACAATCCGCGGCAAATCATCCCAATGACTAATATTGGAAGGCTTATACAGCAAAAACGATTTCAATCAAGACGAGACCTTGGTCTTTACTGCTAGACACAGGGACATAACCAAAGGTGGGCAAGAGAACGACCACTAAAATCATGATTGGAACCGTGGCTAAGAACACCAAGTGAAGGATTTTTGATATGGTTAGAAATCGAGGCGCGGGGACATCTCGCCTTGATAGCTGGCTCCTTTTTGATGACTCTATATAGTAAAATGAATTACACGTTAATAAGTAAATTACCCATGTGCTTCCTGCAGGTTTTAAGAACTCGACTGTATTGAAAAGGGTAATAGGTGTTCCTACTCCGATAACGCTCAGTACGAGAATAAGAAAGTTCCAACGCTTGTAACTCTTACCGTTAAGTACCGCTTGTAAGCATTGTAAGTCAGGAAACCAAGAGCGATTTCTATTACGACTGCAATCCAAAAAACCGGATTCGCAGGAAGACCACGTTGAATCATGCCAGAAATTATCAATCCGACTAGCCATATTTCGGTTAAGATGATCAGTATTCGAGTCATTTTAACTGACATCGTAACCTCTTATGTTATTTGTAGGAATCTGACCGGGCTCAACTTGTTCCCCATCTCATCCAACCCTTCCAACATGTACATAAATGCTGCCGCTTCTTCTGTCATTCGTCCGCTACCGAAACTATCGAGCCACTGATTTATGGCTTGGGTACGCCCATCAAGAGAGGCTCTTAGGATTTGCTTCTCCTCAGGTGGCGCCTTCTCGTGTAAATCGTTGCGAATAATATCATCACCAATTCCCCATCTCTGCGCAAGCGAAACAAGGTCTCGAAACTTTTCTGGAACATTTCTGGGGTTAAGAGGTCGTGGTTTGTATCTTTCTATTGTTAGCCCGTATTTTTCCTTCATTTCGTCTGCAGGAAGAATCTCGCCTTTCTTCAGTTTTGGATACTTCCTTCCAAATATGTTCGAGAAAAGTCCCATCTACTCCTCTCCTATTTATCCATTAAGATTATTTCATAATTGGTCAAATTATCATACCACGAGGAAAAAGTATCAAGCCAATACTAACATAGGGATGTTTTCCTGGGAGAATTAGCATCTGCACAATTTCAGTGTTTGTTATCTCGATTGTGGAGAGTGGGGCTGAGTACTACCTATTGATAACTTCAGTAGGATCCTCTGAAGCTAAATGAGCCGGGGGATTCGAACCCCTAACTAGACTGTTCTTCCCCCTTACGACTTTCCTCCTCCAGCAGTTCCATCAGCCGGGCGGCGCGGGGATAGCCGATGCGCAGCTTCCGTTGCAGGTAAGAGGTGGAGATTTGCGGGTGTTCCTGAGCCAGTTGCCGGGCCGTCTCCAGAAGCGGGTCTTCCGGAACTACTCCCTTCTGCGCACAGCGGGTGGGCCGCCACCAGGTCTCCCACCTTGAGCAGGGTTGTCTCCAGTTTCTTCTGACCGCTCCAGAAATAGACCAGCCGCTCTATCTCCGGGTCGGAGACAAAGCAGCCCTGGAGTCGCTTGGGCTTGGCCGCCTCGGTCGGCATATAGAGCATATCGCCCCGACCCAGCAGCTTCTCCGCGCCGGCACCATCAAGGATGGTGCGCGAATCCACCTGGGAAGTAACGGCAAAGCTGATGCGGGTGGGGAAGTTAGCCTTGATTAAGCCGGTGACCACATCCACCGACGGGCGCTGGGTGGCCACCACCAGATGAATACCGACCGCCCGGGCTAGCTGGGCCAACCGGCAGAGAATACGCTCCACCTCATCGCCCCCGAGCATCATCAAATCGGCCAGCTCGTCAATAATCAGCACCAGGTAGGGCATCTTCTGCTCGCCCTGGCGGTTCTTGTTGTAGCCCTCAATGCTGCGGACGCCCGTCATGGCCAGTTTCTGGTAGCGGCGGTCCATTTCCTGGTTGAGCCAGCGCAATGCCTCAATCGCTTTATCCGTATCCACGATGACCGGAGCCGCCAGGTGCGGAATACTGTTGAACGCCACCAGTTCCACCCGTTTCGGGTCAATCAGGATGAAACGGACTTCGTTGGGCGTGTTATACATCAGCAAACAGGAGATAACGGTGTTCAGGCAGACGGTCTTGCCACTGCCGGTAGCCCCGGCAATCAACAGGTGCGGCATACGCGCCAGGTCGGCCGCCACCGCCTCGCCGCCCGCCCCTTTACCCAGAGCCAGAGACAGCTTGGACTTGGCCTCCGTCTTCTGGAAGGCGCTGGTCTCAATCACCCCGCGCAGGCTGACCACGCTGGAAACCGAGTTGGGGACTTCAATGCCGACCACCGACTGCCCCGGTATCGGGGCTTCAATGCGAATGCTGGGTGCCGCCAGGGCCAGCGCCAGGTCATTGGCCAGCGAGCTGATTCTCTCCACCTTGACTCTGGTCCGGGCCACCTCTTCCTGTCTGACTCGAATTCGCCCCTCTTTATCCCGCTCCTTTATCTCTCTTACCCGGCGGTCCCAGCCCGGCTCAACACCAAACTGAGTGACCGTTGGCCCGGCGTTTATCTGTACCACCTTGGCTTCAACACCGTAACTGCCGAGAGCCTCCTCAATCAGTTTAGCCCTCTGCATATTGTCGGCCTGACTGAACTGGATTTCGGGCGACTTATCCAGAATATCAATCGGGGGCAACCGCCAGCCATCAACCGTCACCACCGAGGGCGATTCACCGTATTTCTTCCAGACTTCCTGGGCTACCTGCTTCAGTTCCTGCTGGGTCGGGGCTGGTCCTTCCCGTGGCAGGACGGCCTGTTGGCCGGGTTCGGCTGGCTGAGCCCTACGGGGTAGCCGAAGGGATGGTATTGACACCTTTGGTCGACTCACCCCTTCCGCTGGTGGCCGTCTCTTCATCCTTTCCGCCAGCCAGGAGACAGAATTAGCCACGAGGCGGAAACAGGCTCTGGGTGCGACCAGAATAATACCGAGGACGGTTATTCCCACCAGTATCAGGACACCCAGGAAGTTTTTGTCACGAATAATGCCCAACCCGATATCGCCACCGAGGTCGAAAAAGGCCAGCAGGCCCCAGATAGCCGCGACAAAGGCGATGGCTACCCAGCCAGTAAAGCAGATGACGCGCCGCCAACCTACGAAGTGGCAATGGCCACCACTACAGCGACAATAAACAGAACAGCCAGGAGGAGCCCCCAGCCAAAGAGCGCCCATATGCTATCAACCACGCTGGTGACCCAGGCCGTGATGTTGTCCCACTGCCAGTAGACAATGGCCACTATAATCACGGCCAGCGTGAGATATAGCCCTGGCCGTACGAAGAAAAACCGCAATAGTCGCCACCAGAATGGTCGACCTATCCTGTTCTTGGAATCAGATTTCTTAGGCATACATCCTCAGCCCCACCCCTATTCTACACCTTCACCATAAAGGGCAGTACCATCGGACGGCGCCGGGTCTGCTCGTAGTAGAACCTATTCAAAGTATCCCTGACCTTGCGGCTGATAAAGCCCCAGTCCGCCGGGCGGGCCCCGCCGTGGTCAAGGACCTTAGCCACCAGGTCACGACTGGCCTCAATCATATCCTTGGATTCCAGCGGGTCGACAAAGCCCCGCGATACAATATCCGGACGCCCGATGAGCTTACCGGTCTGCCGGTTCACCGCGATAATCACCATCACGATGCCGTCTTTAGACAGCATCTTGCGGTCGCGGAGAACGATGCTGTCAATATCACCCACGCTCAGCCCGTCAACATAGACATTGCTGGAAGTTATCTTGCCGGTTCTCTTGCCCGACTCGGGAGTAAGCTCTAACACATCACCATCTTCCAGTACAAAGATATTCTCTTTGGGCAGGCCAACGGATTCCGCCAGCTTAGCGTGAAGGGCCAGGTGGCGGTACTCGCCATGAATTGGCATAAAGAACTTCGGCCTGGCCAGAGTCAATAGCAGTTTCAACTCTTCCTGGCTGGCATGCCCGTGAACATGAACCTGAGCTACCTTATCATACAAGACCCGTGCCCCTTGCTTGAAGAGGCTGTTCACAACTCTATTGACTAAACCCTCATTGCCCGGCACCGGCGTGGCCGAAATCACCACCGTATCGCCCGGGATGATATGAACCTCACGGTGGTCACGATTGGCCATGCGCACCAGGGCTGAGGTCGGTTCGCCCTGACTGCCGGTGGTGACAAAAACGACCTTGTTATGGGGCAGGCCACGCAGTTGGTCAAGTCTGGCCAGTATGCCATCAGGCGCGTGGAGGTAGCCCAATTCCAGGGCCATGCGCACGGTATCGCTCATGCTACGCCCGACAACAAAGACACGTCGTCCGTGCTTAGCCGCCGCATCAATAACCTGCTGAACACGAGAGACAAGTGAGGAAAATGTGGTGATGATTACCCTGCCCGGTGCCTCAGCCATGATATGGTCAAGCGCCTCTCCGACTACCTTCTCAGAAGGAGTGTAACCCGGTAGCTCAGCATAGGTGGAGTCGGACATCAGGAGTAAGACACCTCGTGCCCCCAACTGAGCCAATCGAGACAGGTCGGTGGGCCGACCACTGACCGGCGTATGGTCAAGCTTGAAATCACCGGTATGAACAACGACGCCAATCGGTGTGTAGATAACGAGTCCAACTGAGTCCGGTATGCTGTGGCACACGGGGAAGAGCTCAATTCTAAACCGGCCCAGTGTCACATTTCCGCCGGGTGGTATCACCTTCAAATTAGCCTCGGCGAGGGCCCTTCGTTCCTTGAGTTTCATCGAGATTAGGCCATTCGTGAGCTTAGTGGAATAGACCGGAACATTTAACTGGGGCAGGATATAGGGCAGGGCACCGATGTGGTCTTCATGCCCGTGGGTGATGATGATGCCCCTTACCTTCTCTTTATGCTCCACAAGGTAGCTGATATCAGGGATGACCAGGTCGATGCCCAGCATATCCTCTTCAGGAAACATCAGGCCGGCATCAATGACGATGATGTCATCCTCAGACTCCATCACCATCATGTTCTTGCCGATTTCACTTAGCCCACCGAGGGGGATTATTTTGAGTTTTGGTTTAGCCATAGCTTTAAAGCTCAAAACATCTGTAATTGCTGCGGCTGGGGCTCAGCCTCGGTTGTGTCCGCTACCTCGGCTAACAGTGATGGAATCTTGAGCATATCGGCCTCGATTTCCTGACGCAGGCTCTGCTGATGCAGGGCGGCCGCGGGGTGATACATGGCATAGTAAATGACGCCGTCCCGCTTCTGGGCGGTGCCATGTATTTTACTGATGCTCTTGCCGGGAAAAAACATCGCCATAGAATAGCGCCCCAGCGTGACAATCATTTTGGGCTTAATTATCTCAATCTGGCGCTCCAGCCAGGGCCGGCAGGCCATGATTTCGCCGGGTAGCGGGTCACGGTTACTCGGCGGGCGGTGCTTCACCACATTGGTGATGTACACCTGCTCTCGCTTCAAACCAATTGAAGCCAGCAAAGTGTCCAGATACTGTCCCGCCGGCCCCACAAAAGGGCGACCCTGCTGGTCTTCATGCCAGCCCGGTGCTTCACCGATAAACACTATCCGGCTATTCTCCGGCCCATCGCCCGGGACTGGTCTGGTGGCTTGCCGATATAAGTCACAAAGCCGACAGGCGGCAACTTCCTGGTAGAGTTCACTAAGCGCTAACATGTCATCCCGATGTGCCAGTAACCCCGATGACGGGGTGAATCCCATCCCACCTCTTGCCTAAGATGATAACACGACCAATATGTCAAGTCAATTTAGGAGATTTGACAACCTATCCTATCCCCCTGCCCCCTTCCCCCGATTATCATCGGGGGAAGGGGGGATGTTTTTAAGAGGGACTTCGTCCCTCTTTACGCCCTAGAGGATGGTGAGCGTTCCGCCTCTCTTTTACTTTCCTTAGTTTAGGGGTGTCTAAGAGGGGCTTTGCCCCTCTTTTTTCTTTCTCCCCCTCTCCTTTCAAGGAGAGGGGGACTAAGGGGGTGAGGTCGACTTCAATTATTGACAGCCCAAACAGCGTCAGTGTAGACTTCAACAGGAGGAGGAAAGGATGAGTTCGTTGAGCCAAACTGACCCAGAAGTGAGTCGTACCATTGAGCTGGAGAGAAAGCGGCAGAAGGAGACAATAAACCTTATCGCCTCGGAGAACTATCCCAGCCGGGCTGTCCTGGAAGCCGAAGGCTCCATCATGATAAGCAAGTATGCCGAGGGTTACCCCCGGCGGCGCTATTACGGTGGCTGTGAGAACGTGGACATTGTGGAAAACCTAGCCATTGAACGAGCTAAGGCATTGTTCCATGCCGAGCACGCTAATGTCCAGCCGCACAGCGGCGCCCAGGCCAATATGGCGGCCTATTATGCCATACTGGAATATGGGGATACGGCTATGGGCATGAGCCTAACTCATGGTGGGCACCTTACCCATGGCGATAAGACAAGCTTCTCCGGTAAATCATATAACTTTATCCATTACGGGGTTAACCGGGAAACAGAAAGAATTGACTATCAAGAGCTAGAGAGACTTGCCTTAAAGCATAAGCCCAAACTGATTGTAGTTGGTGCCAGTGCTTACCCACGGATAATTGATTTTGAGCGTTTTCGCTATATTGCCGACCAGGTGGGGGCCAAACTGATGGCTGATATTGCTCACATGGCCGGTATGATTGCTGCCGGTCTGCATCCTACCCCCGTGCCCTACGCCGATATAGTCACATCAACCACTCATAAAACACTACGCGGCCCACGCTCAGCGTTCATTTTGTGCCGCAAGGAGCTTGCTTCCGCAATTGACACAGCCGTCTTTCCCCAGATGCAGGGCGGTCCCTTCATGCACGCCATCGCCGCCAAAGCCGTAGCCTTTTATGAAGCCATGCAACCCAGTTTTGTTGAATACCAACGCGCCACGCTGGACAACGCTCAGGTTCTCGCCAGCGAGTTGAAGAGATTGGGGCTGCGTCTTGTATCCGGCGGGACAGACACCCATCTCATCCTGGTCGACCTTATCCCGACGGGAATCACCGGCAAAAAAGCTGAGGAAGCCCTGGGTAGAGCCGGTATCGTGGTTAATCGCGATGGTATCCCCTTTGACCCACGTTCTGGATTAGTAACCAGCGGCATTAGACTAGGTACGCCAGCAGTTACCACACGCGGCTTTGGTAAGGAAGAAATGAAGTTTGCCGCCTCGGCCATTGTCAAAGTTATCAGTCACATTGACGATTTGAATCTCCAGAAGCAGATAAACGAAGAGGTGAAGCAACTGTGCTCCCGCTTCCCGGTGCCGGGTATTGACGATTAGACTGGTTTTAGGAACCCTATCCCCCTGACCCCCTTCCCCTTAGCAAAGGGGAAGGGGAAAATAGTTTTGTAGAAGAGGGACTTGAACAAATCCATAACCCTAAGCACCAAATCCAAATTTAGCTTTGGAATTTAGAGCTTCATTTGTTCATTCAAGGGGGGTGAGGTTGATACCAATTAGTGCTATAATGATTCTGTCCGCTAGAGACTAGGAGGGAAGGTGAAATTAAATGGATGAACTGAAAGTGTTCACCGGTAACGCCCACCCGGCACTGGCCCAGAAGGTGGTTGAATATCTGGGCATACCCCTTGGCAAATGCGAGGTCTTTCAATTCACTAACGAGAATATCTTTGTCCGTATCCTGGAGAATGTCCGGTCAGAGGGATACCTTTGTCATCCAACCCCTCTCCTCCCCGGTCAATCAGAACCTGGTGGAGCTACTTATTATGCTGGATGCCCTCAAGCGTGCCTCTCCGGAGCGCATTACGGCGGTTATTCCCTACTACGCCTACGGTCGCACCGACAAGAAAGACCAGCCCCGCGTCCCCATCACCGCCCGCTTAATTGCCGACCTGCTGACAGTGGCCGGTGCCAACCGTCTGCTGACGGTCGACCTGCACGCCGCCCAGATTCAGGGCTTTTTCAATATACCCGTGGACGAACTGACCGCCCTTTATTTGCTGAGTGACTATTTCAAGAAAAAGAAGCTTGACCATGACCTGGTGGTGGTCGCGACTGACATCGGCATCTCCAAGCGCGCCCGAGACCTGGCGGAGAAGCTCAACGCCCCCCTGGCTATTATGGAAAAGAGGCGGGTGGGTAATGTTGACCAGACCGAGACACTCAATGTTATTGGTGAAGTCGAGGGCAAGGTCGCTCTGACGGTGGATGATGAAATCGACACCGCCGGCTCTCTGGTAAACACTGTCGCCACTTTGATAGAGCGCGGAGCCAGGGAGGTCTACGCCTGCTGCACCCACCCGGTATTCTCCGGCTCGGCCATCAAAAGGATAGCCACCTGCCCGGTAAAGGAAGTAGTCGTTACCGATAGCCTGCCGGTCACCGGACGAAAAGAAACTGGATAAGATTACTGTCTTATCCATCGCCCCACTCCTGGGTGAAGCCATCCATCGCATCCACACCGGGCAGTCAATTGGTGCCATGTTTGAGCAAGGATGAAATATGATTGAAGTCTATCGCGCCGCCGGCGAGGCTGAAGCCAATGTTATCAAGGGATTGCTTGAAGCCAACGGCATACCCTGCGTCTTGAAGTCAAGCGCCGCGCCCTCCGTGCATGTCTTCGTCTTTGATGGAATGGGACAGGTCAAAGTCATGGTCAGCGACTCAATGGCCGAGGAAGCCAGGAGACTGATTGTGAGGAAAGAAGATGCTTAAATGGCTGGGTAGTCTGGTTGATTCCAACGAAAAACAACTCCAGCGCTTACAGCCGCTGGTCAACAGAATAAACGAGCTTGAGGCTGAGTTTGAAAGACTCAGCGCTGACGACCTCAAAGCCAAGACTGATGAGTTCAAGGCTCGTCTTAAAGCCGGCAGCTCGCTTGATGATTTGCTACCGGAAGCCTTTGCCGCCGTCCGTGAAGCCGCCAGGCGGACAATCGGTCAGCGGCATTTTGATGTCCAGCTACTGGGCGGCATTGTCCTGCACCAGGGCAAAATCGCTGAAATGAAGACCGGCGAAGGTAAAACCCTGGCCGCCACCCTCCCCCTCTACCTGAACTCGCTGTCCGGCGAGGGCTGCCACCTGGTTACCGTCAATGATTACCTGGCCCGGCGTGACGCTCTCTGGATGGGGCCAGTTTACCATGCCCTGGGCGTGAGCGTGGCCGCCATCCACAGTCAGACACCGGATAATCAAGCTCCTTCCTTCATTTATGACCCGGCTTACGAGTCCACCGATAAGCGCTGGAATTGCCTTCGCCCCGTCTCGCGCCGTGATGCCTACCTGGCTGATATTACCTACGGCACCAACAACGAGTTCGGCTTTGATTACCTGCGGGACAATATGGTCATCGACCTCTCCCAGTGTGTCCAGCGTGCGCTGAACTACGCCATCGTGGACGAGGTGGACAATCTTCTCATTGATGAAGCCCGCACCCCGCTCATTATCAGCGGCCCGGCGGAGGAAGCCGAGTCAAAATACCAGCTCTTTGCCCGGCTGGTGCCCCGCCTGCATGATGGGACAGATTATACCCTAGATGAGAAGTCGCGCACCGTCAGCCTGACCGATGCCGGCATGAGTCAGATGGAAAACCTGCTGAAACGGGAAGGGGTACTGAAATCGCCCAACCTCTATGACCCGACCAACTACGCCCTCACCCGCTACCTGGACAATGCCCTCAAAGCTCATGTCCTGTTCAAGCGCGACCGCGACTACATGGTCAAAGACCGGCGAGGTCATCATCGTGGATGAGTTCACCGGCCGACTGATGCTTGGTCGGCGTTACTCCGAGGGTCTGCACCAGGCAATTGAGGCCAAGGAACAGGGTCAAAGTCCAGCGGGAGAGCATGACCTATGCCACCATCACCTTTCAGAACTACTTCCGCATGTATCAGAAGCTGGCCGGCATGACGGGCACGGCGCTGACTGAGGCGGAGGAGTTCCACAAGATATACAAGCCTGGAAGTGGTGGTTATCCCCACCAATAAACCGATGATTCGTGAAGACCTGGCCGACCGCATCTATAAGGATGAAAAGACCAAATTCGCCGCCGTGGTGCGTGAAATTGAAGAGCTTTACAAGCAGAGGCGGCCAGTCCTTATCGGCACGGTCTCCATTGAGAAGTCGGAAATGCTCAGCGACCTGCTGAAACGGAAAGGCATTCCCCATCAGGTGCTGAACGCCAAGTACCATGAAAAGGAAGCCGGCATCATCGCCCAGGCCGGGCGGCTCGGTGGCGTCACCGTGGCCACCAATATGGCCGGGCGCGGTGTTGATATTATTCTCGGTGGCAATCCTGCCGGCCGGGATGAAAAGGAATGGCAGAAAGAGCACGAAGATGTGGTCAAGCTGGGCGGACTGCACATCCTCGGCACCGAGCGCCACGAAGCCCGCCGCATTGATAACCAGTTGCGCGGCCGCGCCGGCCGTCAGGGCGACCCGGGTAGCTCCCGCTTCTATGTCTCACTGGAAGATGACATCATGAAGCGGTTCGGGGGCGGAGTGACCGCATCCGGGGTCTGATGGAATATGGCGGGTATGGATGAAAACACGCCCATTGAGAACCGGCTGGTCAATCGGGCCATTGAGAGTGCCCAGGTCAGGACAGAAGGCTACCATTTTGATGTCCGTAAGCATCTGGTGGAGTATGACGATGTGGTCAATAAGCACCGCGAGCTGATTTACGCTGAGCGCCGCAAGACATTGAGCGGCGCCGACCTCAAAACCAATATCCTGTCCATGGTCAAGGAGGAGATTCAGAATATCGTCGCCGCCCATGCCGGAGATGAGCGCGGCGATGGCTCTGATGTTGAGGGCTTACTGGCAGAAGTGGGCACGATTATGCCCCTCCCCCCGGAACTTAATGCCAGCACCCTTAACTCACTCAAGCCCAAGGAGAGTGAAGAAAAACTGTTGCCCAGGCAGAAGCCCTCTATGAGCAGCGGGAGAAGGAATTTGGCGCGGAGAATATGAGAATCCTGGAGCGGCTGGTGATGCTGCGCATCATTGACAGCCTGTGGGTGGAGCACCTGACAGTGATGGAGGATATGCGCCAGCAGGCAGGGTGGGCAGGCCTGCAACAGATAAAGCCCGTAGATTACTATAAGAATGCAGGTCAAGAGCAGTACGAGGTCCTGCTGAGCACCATCCGCCACGATGTGGCCCACACCATCTACCATGTCGCCGTCCGGCAGGAAGCCCGCCTGCCAGAGCTCAGGAGGAGCGGCGGGCAGGCCAGACAACCGGTGAAAGAACCCGCCCCCTCCCCCATGGCCAAGGTTGCCGGCCGGCCCAATCAGCGTTCCCAACCCCCCCGACAAGTCGGGGCGGCACTAAAAAAGTTGGCCGCAACGACCCCTGCCCCTGCGGCAGTGGCAAGAAATACAAGCACTGCTGTGGAAGGTGAGGAAAATAAAATGCAGTTGAAAGCGAGCACAGCGTTAGACAACAAGGCATACTTCTGTGAAAAGGAAATCACTATCTTTAATGACGACATCTTAACCACCGAAAATGTAGAAAGTAATAGCATCGACTTAATTATTACTTCACCTCCATACAATGTGAACATCAAATACAACTCGCATGATGATGAAATGCCGTACAGCGAATATTTAAATTTCGCAAGAGCATGGGTAGAAAAATGCTATGATTTAGCAAAAGACGACGGTAGATTCTGCTTAAATATACCGCTAGACAAGAATAAAGGTGGACAGCAAAGTGTTTGCGCCGATTTGACCACAATTGCTAAAGAAGTTGGCTGGAAATACCACTCTACAATAATTTGGAATGAACAAAATATATCAAGAAGAACTGCATGGGGCTCGTGGCTTAGTGCTTCTGCACCTTATGTTATTGCCCCAGTTGAGGTAATAGTCATTCTTTACAAGAAACGATGGAAAAAGGAAAGCGGGAGTAGAATATCGGATATTAACAAGACTGAGTTCCAAGAGTGGACAAACGGTGTATGGAGTTTTAGCGGTGAAAGCAAAAAAAAGGTAGGGCATCCTGCTCCCTTTCCTGTCGAATTACCGAAAAGATGCATGAAACTATTTAGTTTTGTCGGGGACACCATACTCGACCCCTTTCTTGGAAGTGGAAGCACATTAGTTGCTTGCTCATTAACTGACCGAAAAGGCATTGGAGTTGAGATTGACACAGGGTATTGCGAAATTGCCAAACAAAGAATAATAAGAGAAGGGAGAATATACCAACCTAAATTGGAATACATGGGAGGAAAGATTATGGATGAACAATCTATCAGTGAATTGGTCATGGAATACTTCCGGAAGCACCCAAACCAGGATTTACGCCACGGCCCAGTAGTGGACTGGGTCGAAGCACAGTATCTTAGGCAAGCGGGAAAGAAACCGAGAGATACATGGCGGGCAATACGGCAACTATACCAAGAGGGCCAGTTGATAAAAGTTGGTAAGGGGGTTTATCGATATGACCCCAGTTTTATCAAAGAAAGAGAACTGTTTGATTTTCCTCCCGAAGTGAAAGAAGAAATATTCAGACGAGATAATTATAGGTGTGTTGTCTGCAACAGGGGGCGGGAAGATGGAGTGGAAATATGTGCTGACCATAAAATACCGAAAGACAAAGGTGGAAGTAACATCGTAGATAACGGTCAAACTCTGTGCACTGAACACAATCTGTTGAAGAAGAACTACTCACAGACTGAAGCAGGTAAGAGATTCATCACGAAAATCTATGAGAGTGCTCTTGCTTCCGGAGACAAGCGAATGATCAGGTTCTGCAAAGAGGTCTTTGATGCTTATAACAAGCATGGGGTAAACAGCCATATTCCAAGGCCAAATGGGAAAAAGAGGTTATATCATGCTTGATAGAGAAGTAGTCAAAGAGTTCCTAACCGACAAATTCGAAGATTTGGAGTTGGAAATTCCTGAAGATATTCCCAAAGAAAAGCTTGTTGAGACGTTCTGCCTTTACACGGAAGACGATTACTATGAATGGTTAAAGGACAACTTAGCGTCTTTCTTTGAGCATGGTAACCCTGATTGGGACTGGATAAGGGATAGAATCAGGCATTATGAACAACAAGCAAATCGCTAAGGTGTTTGAGGATATTGGGGACCTGCTGGAGCTGAAGGGCGAGAATGTCTTTAAGATTCGCGCCTACCAGAAGGTCGTGCGCGCCATTGAGCAACTGCCGGTGGAACTGGAGCAACTGGTCAAGGAAGAGAGACTGAAAGAAGTGCCGGGGGTGGGGGAGGCCATCGCCAAGAAAATTACCGAGCTGGTAACCACCGGCAAGCTGGAATACTACGAAAAGCTCAAGGCTGAGTTCCCCGAAGGCATCAGCGCCCTGCTGGATATTCCCGGCATCGGCCCCAAGACGGCCATGCTGCTTTCCAGCGACCTCGGCATCAGGACAGTGGATGAACTGGAAAAGGCCATCCTTGAGGGCAAGGTGGCCCAGCTACCCCGCCTGGGTGAAAAGACGGCGGAAAACATCCTGCGCCACATTCAGGCACTGCGCCGCAAAGACCAGCGCATCCCTATCGGCGAGGCGCAAGCCGTGGTGGACGAGATTTTTGCCCGGCTCAAGGAAGTGCCCGGCGTCAGGAATTTAGTCCCGGCCGGCAGCCTGCGCCGCTTCCGGGAGACGGTCGGCGATATTGACCTGATGGGCACGGCCGATAACGCCGAGGCCGTCATCAAAGCCTTCACCTCACTACCGATGGTCAAGGAAGTCCTGGCCAGCGGCACCACCAAAGCCAGCGTGGTCGTCAGCGGCGGGCTGCAGGTCGACCTGCGTATCGTGGAGCACGACTCCTTTGGCTCGCTACTCCAGTACTTCACCGGCAGCAAACAGCACAATATCAACCTCAGAGAACGGACGCGCCGTCAGGGTTTGAGCCTCTCGGAATACGGCATCACCGATCTGAAAACGGGCAAGCTGGAAAAATTCGCCACCGAAGAGGCATTTTATAAACGACTCGGCCTCCAGTATATCCCGCCGGAGATACGGGAGGCTACCGATGAAATTGAACTGGCCGAGAAAGGCAAAATCCCACGGCTGATAGAGTTGGGCGATATTAAGGGTGACCTTCATCTTCACTCCGACTGGAGTGATGGCCGCGAGACCATTGAGGCGATGGTTCTGGCCGCCAAAGCCCTCGGCTATGAATATGTCGGCATCTCCGACCATTCGGGGGGGCGGGGCATTGCTCACGGACTTAACCGGGCGCGACTTAAAGAACAGGTGGCCGAGATAAAGGCGCTCAACGAAAAGATCGGCGGCATTCGCATTCTGACCGGCATGGAAGTGGACATCCGTTCCGACGGCACGCTGGATATGCCGGACGAAGTGCTTGAGGAGCTGGATATAGTTACCGCCTCCGTCCATTCGGGGATGAACCAGACCCAGGAGCCGATGACCCGGCGCATTATCAAAGCGATGCAAAACCCCAATATGGATGTTCTGGGACACCCCACCGGTCGCCTTATGCCAGACAGGGAGCCATTCGCGGTTGACATGGAAGCCATCTTTCAGGCCGCCGCCAAAAACAAGACCATCCTGGAAATCAACGCCATGCCCAGCCGCCTCGACCTCAAAGATACCCATGTCTACCGCGCCCGGGAGCTGGGCATAAAGCTGGTCATTAGCACGGATGCCCACTCCAGCGAGCACCTCGGCCTCATGCGCTTCGGCGTGGGGGTGGCGCGGCGGGGCTGGTGTGAAGCTAAAGACATACTGAATACCAAGCCGCTGGCTGAGTTATTGAAATACCTTAAGTCAAGAGGCAAGAGATAGTGACCGACCGTACCAACCAGTTAACCAAAACGACTTCGTCCTTGACTGAAAATGACCGGGCGATACGGCATCTGCAACAGGCAATCGCCGGTGGCCAGCACTGGTACCTGGCTCTGCTTGAGGCGATTGGCCTGTGGACCAAGGCTGAGGAGACTTATAACGGCCGGACTTACTGCTACCTCATCGCCGGCGAGGCCTTCGACTGGCTACTGCTGGCGGAGCGACTGTGCGAAACCGTGGACGGTTTACTGCCGGAAGATGAAAAGATGGCCCTGCTCTTTCACGGCGAGCCGCCGCTTAACCTCAGCCCCGGCCAGTTCAAGGAGCTTATTGGCAGTCCCAAGTACCACCAGTACCTTAACTACTTCTATGGCATTACGGTTGAAGAGGCGTCAGTGCTGGCCGTCGAGGAGGAGGTGCATAAGGAGAGATTGGCCTCCGGCTACTTCAGATACCAGGATACGACCAACGAGACTTACCGCCGCATTTACGGCGCCACCAAGGCCATCCTGCTCAAACATTTCCGACGGGACAAGGGCTACCCGCAGCTCAAGTCAATCAGCCTGACTGAGATGAAGGAATTCACCTACTGGCGGTTCAAGTACCGCCTCGACCATTGTGAGAAGGCGAAGGTCGCCAGCGATACCAAGAAGGCATTGCACTGGCTGAAGAGTCAGGGCTTCAGCAATTACCTGGAGAGGCGCGATTTTCAGCCGGAGTTTATTGAGGTACTGCCCTTTAAGGCAAATCATGATTGAAGCCGGGCCAGTTCCTGCTTCAGCCGCTTCAGCTTGTCTTTGACCACGACCAGCTTGTTCCGCTCTTTCTCCACGACAGCTTCCGGCGCACGAGTTAAAAAGTGCTTGTCCTTGAGTCTGGCTTCCAGGCGGGACGCCTCAGCCTCGTTTTGCTCCACCTCTTTCTGAAGTCGGTGCCGTTCTGCCTCAAGGTCAACCATGCTTTCCATAGGTATGACCACTTCGGCGTCTTTCAGAACGGAGACCAGAACATTCTCGCCGCGTCGGGCTTTTCGCCTCTTCTCCAGAAAGGTAACCGGTTTAGCGCGGGCCAGTGTCTCAATAGCCGGGAGATAGGCTGAGATGGCCGGTGTCAGTGCGCCGGCATAAACCTGAGCCTCGACCCAGCGGGCGCTTTCCACATTGTATTCCGCGCGGGCGTTGCGGATGGCAGCGGATGATTTCAATGACGGTCTCCATAATCCGCTCCGACTCAGGGTCAATAGCCTTAGCCTCAGCCTCAGGATAAGAGGCAATCATTATGGAGTCGGTGGCCTGCCAGCCAGCCGGGCAGGCACTCTTGAGGGTCTGCCAGAGTTCCTCGGTGACGAAGGGCATGAAAGGGTGGAGCAGACGGAGCGCCGTCTCCAGGACATGCACCAGCACCGGCACGGGAGACAGACCGCCCTGGCGCAGGCGAATCTTGGCCAGCTCAATATACCAGTCGCAGTACTCACCCCACAGGAAATCGTGGACCTGTCGCTGGGCTTCTTCAAACTGGAAATCGGCCATCGCCTTGTTCACCGTGGCTATCGTGCGGCTCAGCCGACTCAAAATCCAGCGGTCTTCGGTGGGTAACGAGTCCCATTGAATGGTCATATCCGTCCGGTCAGGCTCAATGCTCCGCACGACAAAGCGGGCGGCGTTCCACAGCTTGTTGGCAAAGTTGCGCCCCGCCTCCAGCTTGGTGGCCGAGAGCTTGCTGTCATTCCCCGGCGACGTGCCCGTCAGCAGGGCAAAGCGCAGGGCATCCGTGCCGTACTTCTCCAGAACATTGATGGGGTCGAGCACATTGCCCCGTGTCTTGCTCATCTTCTCGCCCTTCTCATCCCGGATGAGGCCATGCAGGTAAACGGTGCGGAAGGGAATATCGCCGGTGTCTTCCAGGCCCATCATAATCATCCGGGCCACCCAGAAGAAGATAATATCGTAGGCCGTTTCCATGACGGTGGTCGGGTAGAAGTAGCGCAGGTCTTCGGTATCATCGGGCCAGCCGAGGGTGGAGTGGGGCCACAGCGCCGAGCTAAACCAGGTATCCAGGACATCCGGGTCCTGCTTGATATTGGCTGAACCGCACTTACCGCAGGCTTTCGGGTCGTCAACAGTTACCGTCAGCTCGCCGCAGTCCTGGCAATACCACACCGGAATCCGGTGTCCCCACCACAGCTGCCGACTGATACACCAGTCGCGAATATTCTCCATCCAGTTGAGATAGACCTTGGTAAAGCGCGCCGGGATGATATTGATGCGCCCGTCCTGGACAGCCTTGATAGCCGGCTTGGCCAGGGGTTTCATCCTGACGAACCATTGCTTGCTGGCCAGCGGCTCAATAACTGTCTGGCAACGCTGGCAGTGCCCCACCGAGTGGGTGTAAGGTTCAACCTTCACCAGCAGGCCATCCTTTTCCAGGTCAGCCAGGATAGCCTTACGGCAGGCAAAGCGGTCAAGCCCGGCATACGGCCCGGCATTCTCATTCATGGAAGCATCCGGGTTCAGTATATTGACCAGCGGCAAGTTGTGCCGCTGCGCCACCTCAAAGTCCACCGGGTCGTGGGCCGGGGTGATTTTGACGGCGCCCGTGCCAAAAGCCGGGTCAACGGCTTCATCGGCAATGATGGGGATGTCGCGCTTGACGGCGGGCAGGATGACTTTCTTGCCCACCATTGCCTTGAACCGCTCGTCTTCGGGATTGACGGCGACGGCCGTATCACCCAGTATCGTCTCCGGCCGGGTGGTAGCCACCGTAATAAAGCCATCGCCCTCCGCCATTGGATAGCGGACATACCAGAGATGTCCGGATAGCTCCTTGTGGTCGACCTCAAGGTCGGAGAGGGCCGTGGCACAGCGCGGGCACCAGTTGATGATGCGCTCGCCGCGGTAAATCAGCCCTTTATGATATAGCCGGACAAAGGCCGTCCTGACCGCCCGGCTCGGCCCTTCGTCCATAGTAAAGCGCTCGCGAGTCCAGTCCAGAGAAGCGCCGAGCCTCTTGTGCTGTTCAATTATGGTGTGCCGGTAAGTGCGCGCCCATTCCCACACCCTCTCCAGGAATTTCTCACGGCCCAGCTGCTGTCGGGTCAGGCCTTCTTTGGCCAGTTCCCTTTCCACTAACACCTGAGTGGCAATTCCAGCGTGGTCAATACCCGGCAGCCACAGTGTAGGCTCGCCCCGCATCCGGTGCCAGCGGGTCATGATGTCCTGCAGCGTCGCCGTCAGGGCGGTGCCCAGATGCAGTTCACCGGTGATGTTGGTGGGCGGCATGAATGATGACAAAGGGCTTTTTCTTTGGGTCTATTTTAGGGGTGAAATAGCCCTTGTCCAGCCAGAACTGGTACCACTTGCCCTCAATCTTCCCCGGCTCATAGGCCTTGGGCATTTCGTCTTTTGTTTGCGTCCCTTCTGCCATGTTTCCCTTTCCATGCCTCACATGTCATTGCGAGGAGTCCCGATAAGTCGGGACGACGAAGCAATCTCCACGAAGGATTGTCATTCCCGCGCAGGCGGGAATCCACTCCTCGCAACGAGTAGACCCCTGCCTTCGCAGGGGTGACGGTATTCTTCGTATCACAACATATAGCCATCTCGCTTCGCTCATAATCTCAACCCTTTCCGTCGATTAGTAATTTCGTCTATATTACAGACTGTTTTTATGAACCTCACCCCCTTAATCCCCCTCTCCTGAAAGGCGAGGGGGAGGGGGATTTTCAAGAGAGGCTTCGCCTCTCTTTGACTCTCCTCCCTTTAGGCAGCAATTTAACCACCCTATCCAGTATCTTATCCGCCACCTCTCGCTTGCTCATCAGGGGCAGGTTTTCTACCTTGCCAGCACGGGTAATCAGGGTTACGATGTTGGTATCAACATCAAAGCCGGCACCGGGGGCAGTAATATCGTTGGCAGCGACAAGGTCAAGGTTTTTCTTTATCAGCTCGTCCTTCTTGGCATGTTCCAGCAGGTTCTCGGTTGTTTCGGCGGCAAAGCCAACCCGGATAAAGTTGCCCTTGACATCAGAGAGAATATCCGGCGTTCTCATTAGTTCCAGAGTCAGGCTCTCTCCCGCCACCGCTTTCTTAATCTTCCCTCTGGCGGCGCTTTTTGGCATATAGTCGGCCACCGCCGCCGCCATAATCAGGGCATCACATTTGGCCGTAGCCTTGGTCACGGCCTCTTTCATCTGCACAGCACTGGTAATATGAGTAACCTCAATGCCTACCGGGTCGGCCAGGGCGGTGGGGGCGGTGATTAGAGTAACTTTAGCTCCCCTATCCCGCGCCGCCTCAGCCACGGCATAGCCCATCTTGCCCGAGGAACGATTGCCAACAAAGCGCACCGGGTCAATAGCTTCACGAGTGCCGCCGGCAGTAACCACAATCCGCTTACCGGCCAGGTCACCCTTTCTGCCCAGCACCTGACTGATGGTGCCCATTATTTTCTCAACCTCAGCCAGCCGGCCCTGCCCCATTCCCCCCGACGCCAGGCGGCCATAACCCGGCCCAACAAAGGTAATACCGCGAGCTTTCAGTTTGGCCACATTCTCCTTTGTCACCGAGTTCTCCCACATTCCTGAGTGCATGGCCGGAGCGATAATGACCGGCGCTCTGGTCGCCAGCACGGTGCAGGCGAGCATATCATCGGCGATTCCAGCGGCGATTTTAGCGATGATATTGGCCGTGGCCGGCGCAATCACTACCACATCGGCCGCCTCGGCCAGAGCCACATGCTCAAGGCTGAACTCGGTGCTGAGCTCAAACATCTCGGTAACCACCGGCCGGCTGGTCAAGCTGCGGAAAGTCGTGGGAGAAACAAATTTGGTCGCCGACTCGGTCATGATGACCTCAACCCGCGCCCCCGCCTGGGTCAGTTTGCTGGCCAGGTCCGCCCCCTTATAAGCGGCAATACTGCCCGTGATACCCAGCACGACTGTTTTATTGGTTAGCATGGACCTCACCCCCTGTATCCCCCTCTCCTTCTAGGAGAGGGGGACAGATTTAGATGAAGAGGGACTTCGTCCCTCTTTACGCCCTTCTCAAGAGTTAGTTGGCTCCTCCCTCCTGTCCTAATCCAGGGGCTTCGCCCCTCTTAAGCGCCCCTGTCACCCTTTATTCATCTGATAGATGAGTCTGAGGCCTATCAGCGTCAAATCAGGGTTTACCTTATCAATTACGGCTGTTTCATTGGCAATGAGGCCGGCATAACCTCCAGTCGCTACCACCATCGCCTTTTCCCCCAATTCCTTCTCGGATACGAGCCAGCCATACCCTCAACAAGCCCGATATAGCCAAAGATAATTCCCGACTGCATGGCAGCCACGGTGTTAGTACCGATAACACGCTTGCGGATGGGTCAGTTCCACCCGGGGTAATTGTGCTGTTCTGGTATACAGCGCCTCGGCGGCAGTAGCGATGCCGGTGGCAATAACACCGCCAATGTAGTCGCCTTCTTTGGAGACAATACCAAAGGTGGTAGCTGTACCCAGGTCAACGACAATCACCGGGCCACCATAGAGATGGTGGGCAGCGGCAGCATCAGCAATGCGGTCAGCGCCAACCTCTCTCGGGTTGTCCATGCGGATGCGTACCCCAGTCTTGACTCCGGCCCCTACTACCAATGGCGTGACATGAAAGTACCGTTGTGACAGCTCAACAAAGGTGGCTATTAGCGGTGGAACAACGCTACACATGGCTATTGCTTAATATCCGATGGAGACTTCAGCCCCTGTGATTTAGTATGTTGAGCAAGCAAGGCCGCATACTCATCTGCCATCTGGCTGAATACTTGTAGCCATACGCCAGGTAGCCCGGAGCTTCTCACCTTCAAAAACCCCTAGTGGCAATGCTGGTATTGCCAATATCAACCGCCAGCAGCATAATCCCCCTCCTACTAAACGGTCATGACTTTTCTTTGAGTTGCTTAATAACCAGCGGCAAGGCTGGCAGAAGGTCGCTGGCGACCATGCCAGCGTCACCCAGCTTATCCTTAACCATTTCACCAGCTTTGCCGTGCAGGTAAACACCGCAGGCCGCCGCCTCAAAAAGAGGCACTCCCTGCGCTGCCAGGCCAGCAATAACCCCGGCGAGGACATCGCCTGTCCCGGCCGAGGCCAGCCCGGGGTTGGCGAAGGGCCGGACCATCGACCTTCCATCCGGCGCGGCAATAACGGTATAAGCTCCCTTAAGCACGACTGTCTTGTGCCACTCCTGCGCCGCCTTTTTGGCCACGCCCAGTATGTCCGACTGTACCTCGTCTATAGACATACCGGTCAGCCGTGCCATTTCACCCGGGTGCGGAGTAAGTATAGCATCGCCGGTCAGCCTTCGCCACCAGCGTCGCACTTTGGCCAGGGTATTCAGCCCGTCGGCGTCAACAACTAGCGATAGCTGGCCCAGTCTTCAACTCGAGAAAGGATCGACCTGACTAAACCTGTGGCGGACTGACTTTGCCCCAGCCCACAGCCGACAAGCAGGACATTGTACTCACCAAATGCCCGCTTCACCAGTCTGGTGGCTGCCGGAGCAAGGATACCGGGACTGGACTCAGGCAGAGGTAAATAGGTTACCTCGGTGAGTTTTGATGCCAGAATCGGTTGCAGGCTGGTAGCGGTGGCCAGTGTCACCAGGCCTGCCCCCACCCGTATGGCACCACTACAGGCCAGATAGGCCGCACCGATATAGTTGATTGACCCCGCCACCACCAGCACCTTGCCGAAGGTTCCCTTATTAGCGGTGAGGGGACGCGGCGGCAGGACTGACCTGGCCCAATCGTCGGTGATAAGTTCACTTATCCCTTCCTTCGCCAGATGTGCCGGGATGCCGATGTCAACCACCGTTATCTGGCCGGCTCTCTCCACGCCGGGGAAATTAAACAGGCCCGGCTTGGGGAAGCCGAGGGTAATCGTATTATCGGCATAGAGGCAGGCCGGGTCCACGGCACCGCTATCAGCATCAAGCCCCGAAGGGAGGTCAAGGGCAATGATACGAAGTTCCGGCCGTTTCCCCCTAACCTCACTCACTTTATTCAGGGCTGAGGCAAAGATACCAGCCAGCGGCCGGCTCTTCCCCGTACCAAAGATGGCGTCCAGAACCGCCGTGGCCGATGACAACCAGTCATCAAGCTGGCTCAGATTGCCGTCCTGATTGGCATCAAGCCAAGGGATGCCCCGTTCCTGGACGAGGGCGAAATTCCGGTCTTCGGCCGGGCGCTGGCTGAAAAGATACAGGTTGACTCTAGCGCCCCCGTCGTGCAGGTAGCGCCCCGCCACCAGCCCATCGCCGCCGTTGTTGCCCGGCCCGACCAGAATCAGGATATTTTGCCTGGCGATATCGCCAAGGATTTTCTTCATCGCCTCGGCGACAGCCCGGCCGGCATTCTCCATCAGCACATCGGTCGGTAGACCAATCTTAGCGCATTCCTGTTCTACCTGGTGCATCTGGTCGGCAGTCAGAATTTTCATTGTGAACCCTCAAAGAGGACAATGGTATCTGAAGTGTAACAGCAACCCAGGTTATGGTCAACCCCGCCGGAGCTTATCCAGCTTCTTAAGCATGGCCTGCCAGTGGGTTCCCCGCCAGTAGATTCGGTGGCAGTTGGGACATTCCATGAACTGGCTTTGTGTTCGGTAGACATAGGGCGGCACCCTGTCCTCAACCTCTTTCTGACTGACTTCTTTTAGAGGCTGATTGCATTCAAGACAAATGCTGAACGGCTTAATCTGTGAATCGAGGTTTAGTTCCTTTATTACCTGGCGTACCTGTGACTCCGCCTCATCACTTTCAATAAGGATAGCCCTGAGTCGACCGCTGGTGATGACTCCCCATTTCATCAGTTGAGTATCCCGGGTCAGTATGACCCGGTCTTCCGCCAGGGCAGTCAATATCATCTCGGAATCGTCCTGGCCGTTGAAAAACACGGCATCGAAACCCATCAATCTCAGCCACTTGGCGATTTTGCCGACATTACTGTCAACGATGAATCTCATATCCGTTACAGGCGAAGCTCCATCCCTTCGTGAGCGAGGGTAATCGTGGCAATTTAAGTCCTTAGCCACGCGCGGTAATTTCTGGCCGTATCTCCTCTTCCAGCATCGGGACTCATATGGACAGTGACTACCTGCGGGAGGTAGCCCTTTAGCTCACGGAAGGTCACCAGTTCCTGCCTAAGCAGATTGGGGGTAAGATGCCCTGACCGCCGACAAAGGTCATCCAATTTATTTGAGGCTGTAACCTCAATAATAATTAGCTGTGGAGATATCCACTTCCAGCAATCGGAGAGCCCTGGCCCGGTATCTCCCGTATAAAACATCGTTTTACCATCAGCCGTAGTAATCTGGTAGCCAACAGACAATACCGAATGGCTAACCGGAACCGCCAGGACGCTGTAGTTCTCGATTTGGAAGGTCTTAAGTGGCTCCACGGTGATAAACTTGAACACTGGATTGCTTCTAGGACGCTTAAAGTAGTTAGGATAGAGCTTATCATTCAGCAAGTGTGCCGTCAAGGCATCATAGACGGGGGTAATGGAGTAAACACCGACAGACGCCGCCCGACAGGGACAAGTTCATCCCCAGCATCGGGATGTCTCTGATATGGTCGTAGTGGTCATGGGTAAGCAAAATTCCCTTCAGTTTAAGTTGAGCGACGAAGGAGAGACCTGAGGTGAGGCCGCCAGCCTCCAGAGCCAGAACATCGTCAACCAGCAGGCTGACCAGCCGGGTCTCCAGCGATTCGCAGTTGTGGGCACCCAGGAATTGAACCTTCATCCTTTTGACCCCCCAAAATCTAATATGGCAAACGGATTGAAGTTCGTTTCGTAGTCGTAGGCATCAACTGATTCCTTTTTCTTCAAAAAGTTTACCACAGCGTAGGTCACCGGGGTCGCTACAACTTCAATAACAACCTTGGCCAGCCAGTGGTACAGAATTATGATAGGGACAAAGGATGTTGTGCCGATAAAGGCTAAGGTGATAAAGATTGAGGTATCCACTCCTTGTCCCAGGATAGTAGAGCTAATCGTCCGACTCCACAGCCAGCGGCCCCGGGTCAGAATCTTCATCTTTGACAGCACAAAGGAGTTGACAAACTCACCAGCCAGGTAACCAAGAAAAGAAGCCACCAGCAGCCGGGGGGCATAACCAAGGATTCTCTCATAAGCCTGTTGCGCGCCCCAAGAAGAGGCTGGCGGCAGAATCTGCCCAATCCAGGCGAAAAAAACAAAGATGAGATTGCAGAGAAAGCCGAGCCAGATAACCCGCCGGGCCCAGCGATAGCCATAGACCTCGGTTAGAACATCACCAAAGATATAACTGAAGGGGAAAACAAATATGGCGGCCGGCAAAATAAAAGGACCGAGGCTGATGAGCTTTACCGCAATGATATTGGCGGTGATGAGGCAGGTAACAAAGAGAGCGGCCAAAATGACAAATCGGTGGGAGACTTTCATGCTATATCCAGCGCTTACGGCGGAAGAATAAGAGCATGCCCGCAGCAATCACAGCCATGACCACCATAATCACAATGAAAGGCACCCAGCTACCACTTGTTATACCGCCAGGCATGTGCACGTTCATCCCGTAAAGACTGGAGATTGCCAAAAAAGGCAAGAGAACAGTCGCAATAACAGTCAAAATACGCATGATGCGGTTAAGTCGGTCGGTACTCAAAACGAAATCGGTATCCTTGAACACCTCAACGATTTCTTTGCATTCGTCCAGGGTCTCGCATATCTTGTTCATGTGGTCCATGAGGTCGCCGTAGTAGACGCTGATATCGGTCTTAGTGAATCGCTTTAACTTATTCTCCAGTTCAGCGAAAACAGTCCGCACGGGAAACATAATGCGCCGTTGCGTAATAATGTCACGCCGCAAGATGGCCACCTCCTGAGCCGCCTCCACATTCTCGTCAAATACAGCGTCCTCGGTATCCTCAATTAGGCTCAGAATCTTGTCCAGAATGGGGAAATAGGCATCAACAGTCCGGTCGAGAAGCCGATAGAGCAGACCGCCAGAGCCGTTACTCAGATTCTCCCGACGCGCCTCCTCATCAACCTGGCACTCGCGGAACAATTCCACTAATGTCTTAAGCTGTCCACTGTGAACAGTAATCAGGTACTTATCGCCGATGAACACGGACACCTGGTCATGCGTGCTCACTCTTGTTGCTCGATTGTACACTGAGAAGTGGAAGATGAAAAACAGGTAGTCCTTGTATTCATCTAGCTTGGGGCGCTGGATACGGCTGAGACAGTCATCCAAATCTAAGGGGTGGAAAGGAAAATTTTTGGCCAGGTAATCCATTTCTCGTTGGGTCGGTTTGGTGATATTAATCCAGGTCAGGTCACCCCAGGTGATAGACTCTAGATTGAGCTGTTCAGTCTGGCTTTACTTCTTTCCCCTGAGCTAGCGTCATGACAGATTCCCCTCAATCCTTTATTATACATTATACGCTTGATACGCTTGACTTTGCCCTACATTCTACCACATTTGCCAGTCAACAGTTAACCTGATATACTAATTTAATGTTTTGCACTTAGAGTTTGCCTATTTTATACTATTTTAGTGAAAGATGGAACAGCCTGAAATCACTCTTCAGATTTTGATGCGAGGAGGTTGCTTTTATGTCAAGTCATCCTCTGGAGGAAATCCTCCACCCGAAATCAATAGCCGTAGTCGGAGCTTCCGGTGGGGGAAGAGGTGGCCAATTTGTCGAGCCCCTCTTAGAGTTTGGCTACAAGGGAAAGATTTACCCGGTGAATCCAAAATACTCAGAGATTCTGGGTATGAAAGCCTATCCTACCTTCAGGGATATACCCGGTGCAGTTGACTTCGTTATCTCAGTTGTCCCCGCCCGTGAGGTCCTCAAAATGATAGAGGACGCGGCTCAAAAAGGTGTCAAGGGCATTCATCTCTTTACTGCCCGCTTTAGCGAGACCGGACGGCCCCAAGCGGCTGCACTTGAACAAGAAATCTTGAGGCTGGCGAAACGATATGGGCATCCGGCTGATTGGGCCCAACTGTATGGGCGTTTATTACCCGGCAGAAGGGATTTCTTTTCAAGATGAGTTCCCCAAGCAGTCAGGGCCGGTTGCCCTTGTTTCTCAGAGCGGGAATGTAGCCGGGGAGATTATCCACAACGCCGCACGCAGGGGCATCTACTTCAGTAAAGCCATCAGCTATGGTAACGCCATCGACCTCAATGAGTGCGATTACCTTGAGTACTTTGCCCAGGACCCGGAGACCAAGATTATCCTCATGTATATTGAGGGTGCTAAGGATGGCAAGAGATTCTTTGATGTGTTGAGGCGAACAGCGCCCATCAAGCCAGTCATTGTAATAAAGGGCGGCAAAGGGCAAGCCGGAGCCAGAGCCACCGCTTCGCACACGGCATCACTGGCTGGTTCACTCCAGATATGGGAAGCCATGGTTGCCCAGGCAGGAGCCGTTTCCGTCGAGACTCTTGATGAACTCATCGACCTCGCTGTCTCTTTCCGCTTCCTGCCCCCGATAAGGGGTAAAAGAGTCGGTGTAGCTGGCGGGGCTGGTGGTGCTAGCGTTCTTGCGGCTGATGAGTGTGAGAGAGCCGGGCTTGAAGTGATTCCCTTGCCGCCGGAGTTCAGAGAAGAAATGAAGAACCGTGGCATTTCCATATGGGACTGGCTTAGCAATCCAGCGGATCTTTCAATCAGAGAAAATGATGATTTTTCCGTGGGTACCGTGACTGGAAATGATGGCCAAGAATCCGAACTTTGACCTGCTTATTGCCATAATGGGACATATGCACCGCCGTTTTATGGGGGCAGACCTCACTATAGATAAATACCTTCAGGAGCAATACAGCCTCAATGCCTGCCGGATAAAGCCCTTACTGGCTGTAGTGCCGGATGCGAGTCTAGGCATCAACGAGTGGGATAGCTGGGAATGGAAAATGAACTGCGAACTAAGAACAAGATTGATCGAGGAAAATATTCCGTTTTATACCGAGCATTGCACAGAGCGGCTAACGCAGCCCGAAAAATGATAGACTACTACCCAAAGAGAGGGTAGGCAAGCTACCCTCTCTAGCTAACTTGAGGCGTTGGCTACGGTTTTCAGATAATCAGTGCCCTACCTCTTGGGGTAAAGTGCTCTCGTAGAGGGCTACTTCCCTTTGTATTGAGGTGGTCTCTTCTCGGCGAAGGCTCGTGCGCCTTCCATGAAGTCCTCGGTCATCCTGACGCGGTTAGCCAGCTCCCTTTCTAATCTCAGGCCCTCTTCCAGAGCCAGGTTATAGCCTTTAATCATCGCTTCTTTGGTGGCTCTGACGCCCGCCGGGCCCTTCTTGCAGATAGTCTCAGCCCACTGCTTGGCCGTTGGCATGAGCTGGGCCAGCGGTACGACCTTGTTGACCAACCCAATGCGATAGGCTTCCTGGGCATCAATCGGCTCGCCCGTCAGCAGTATCTGGGCCGCCATCGCCCGCGGCACAAACCGAGGTAGTCGCTGTGTTCCGCCAGCGCCAGGCATAAAGCCGATATTTATCTCCGGCTGACCCAGACGGGCATGCTCAGCGGCTATTCTGATGTCACATTGCATAGCCAACTCGAGGCCACCACCGAGAGCGTAGCCATTGAGGGCAGCGATGAAGGGCTTCCAAATCTGGTCGGGGCCGACCACCTCTCCAACTATCCCCCCAACCGCTGGGCCCGGGCGGAATTCCTTAATATCCGCACCAGCGGAAAAGGCCCTATCACCTGCCCCGGTAAGAATAGCCACCCAGACATTGGGGTCATCACGGAAGTCAATGTAAGCCTCATTCAGTCCCTTACGGACCTCCATGCCAAGGGCATTCATTGCCTCCGGGCGATTGATGGTGATGATAGCAATCTTGCCTTCCTTCTGATACTCAACAACTGCCATAACTAACCTCCTTTTTCATAATTTCTGAGCAACGGCAGTCGCTCAATTGTGACCTAATGAGGGGGATACCACTTCCCCGGCATGCTTACCGCATGCTGACACACTTCGCTATTCTAACAGAGGGGTAAGGTTAGCGTCAAGCCAACCAGCGAGTGCCGAGCCGACTTGACAAGTGTAGATGGCTATGTTATAAAAGCATAATTGTTTCTCAAGACGAACTACCGAAGGGAGGGTCAGTTTCCCCGTTGAGAGGCAGGGACAAAGCCATCGCTCGTACTCTAAGCTTTTCTAGCCCCGACTTGTCAGTCGGGATGGGAGAGGGGATAGTCGCCTCCACGAGGGCGACGGGACTCCGTCTTAAACCCAACGAACCGTGAGAGGGATAGTGTGCGCGCTTATGTCATCAGACGGCTACTACTAATCATACCTACCCTGTTTCTCGCCGTCTGGTCGCAGTTATATGTTTCTACAAATATTAGAAACCACCACGAAATACGAAGGTTGGAACGATAGGCAAGAGGGATACTCTTGCTTGCGGAAAATAACAGGCAAAAGACCGGGCACTGGTTGACTTGAGAGTTATTCAAGGCTAGAATTAGATAGCGAGCGGTTAAGTCCCGGTGCTAGCCTGAGTTGAGTGAGGTGAACAGCCATCGCAGATAAAATATTAGAAGTCAAAGACCTAAAAACCTACTTCTATGTGCAGGACGGGGAATTAAGAGCCGTTGACGGTCTGTCCTACTCCGTCGACAAAGGAGAGTGCGTTGGTCTGGTTGGCGAGAGCGCCTGCGGTAAGAGCGTCAGCGCTCTCTCTATTATGCGACTTATCCCCTACCCTCCAGGCATCATCGTCGGCGGTGAGATAATCTTCGACGGCAAAGACCTGCTCAAGGTAAGCGAAGAGGAAATCCGCCATATCCGGGGTAACCGCATCGCCATGATTTTCCAGGAACCGACAACCTCCCTCAACCCGGTGCTGACGGTAAGCCGCCAGCTGTCAGAGTCGCTAGAATTACACCGTGGACTGGACAAACACGCCGCAACTGAGGAAGCCGTGAAACTGCTGAGACTGGTGGGTATACCTGATGCTGAAAGAAGGATCAGTGATTATCCGCATCAATTTAGCGGGGGGATGCAGCAGAGAATAATGATTGCCATGGCACTGAGCTGTAATCCGGCACTGCTGATTGCCGACGAGCCTACTACCTCGGTGGATGTTACCGTTCAAGCCCAGCTTCTGGAAATAATCAATAATCTGAGAACCCAATTTGGCACGGCCGTAATTGTCATCACGCACAACCTCGGCGTCGTCGCCCGGTATGTCGACCGCGTGAATGTGATGTACGCCGGGCGACTAGTGGAGTCAGGTCCTACCGATGTCATTTATGGCGAGCCAAGGCACCCCTACACTGTCGGGCTTATTGCTTCCGTGCCACGGCTGGACTTACCGCGTAGACACGGCCTCACTGTTATTCCAGGCCTGCCGCCCAATCTCGCTCGCCTGTCGATAAACATGTGTGCCTTCAGTCCGCGCTGTAAATATGCCATCGACAAATGTAAGCAAGAGAGACCCGCGCTAGAACAGGTCGGGAAGGACCACTACGCTGCCTGTTTCAGGAGCAGTGAAGTGCGACAACTAGTGGAGGCTGGCTAATGGCAAAAGATGAATACTTGGTTGAAGTAAAGAATCTGCGCATGTTCTTTCCGGTACTGGCCGGTGTGATGCGGCACAAGGTGGCTGATGTCCGAGCCGTAGACGATATCAGCTTTTACATCAAGAAGGGTGAAACCCTCGGTCTGGTGGGCGAAAGCGGTTGTGGCAAGACCACCACCGGGCGCTGTATCTTGCAGTTGTACGAAATCTCCGGCGGCGAGGTCTATTTCGAGGGAACAGACCTAACCAAACTAAAGGGCGAGAGCCTGCGGCGCATGCGCCGCAATATGCAGTTAATCTTCCAGGACCCCTATGCTTCCCTCGACCCCCGTATGACTTGTGGCGATATTATCGGTGAGCCGCTTCTGGTGCACAAACTGGTCAAGGGCAAGGCATACCGGGAGCAAGTAGCCGAGCTACTGAATATGGTAGAACTTGAGCCTCACATGAGCGTGCGCTATCCGCACGAGTTCAGCGGCGGTCAGCGACAGCGCATTGGTATTGCCCGGGCGCTGGCGGTAAGGCCGAAATTCATCGTTTGCGACGAGCCAGTCTCGGCTCTGGATGTTTCCATTCAGGCACAAATTATCACCCTGCTGATGAGACTAAAGGAAGAGCTTAATCTCACCTACCTCTTTATTGCCCATGACCTTTCCGTAGTCCGCCATATCAGCGACCGGGTGGCCGTAATGTACCTCGGTAAGATTATGGAGATTACCAATAGTGACGAGCTTTACGGCAATCCGCTCCATCCCTATACTCAGGCCTTACTGTCGGCCGTTCCAATACCCAACCCCACAGTTGACCGTCAGCGAAAGCGCATCCTCCTGACCGGCGATGTGCCCAGCCCGGTCTTTCCGCCCCGTGGCTGTCATTTCCATCCGAGATGCAGTCTGGCGGAAGATGCCTGCAAGGAGAAGGAGCCAGAACTGAGAGAGATTGGTGGCGAGCACTGGGTGGCCTGCCATCGAGCGTTTTAGGCCAGTCATCAAGCAGACCACGAGGCCTGATTGACTCAGGGTGACTTGGGCTTGTCCCCCCAGGAAACTGGGCTTGGGTTTACCCCCACAAGCCTATCCGAAGCTAGGCGTTGACCTCAAGCTGTCTAATGCTCTAAAATAACCACTGGACTAGGTGAAACATGCCTAAAGCTAAGAGAAAGAAAACAGTAGACCAGGCGCCGGAGCCAACCGCGACCAGGTTAGCTATAAAGCGAGAGCGGAAAGGCAAACAGACAGCCTATATTATTGTCGGCCTCGTTGTCGCCGTCATCCTCATTATCTTCGGGGTGTTCTATTACCAGACCTATGTCGCTCCCTTCCGTCGGGTGATAATTAGTGTCGACACCGTCCAAATCCGCATGGACTACTTCCTGCAGAGAACCCGGCTCGCCAATTCTGACCCCATGTCCATGCTCCAGCAATTGACCGAGGAGCAACTCATTAAAGTCGGGCGCGCCTCGCTACGGAATTACCGTTACTGACCAGGATATTGACCAACAACTGAGGCGTCTAGCCAGCGGCAGTGATAATATTACTATCACTGAGGCTGAATTCAAGGAATGGTACCGCCAGCGACTCAACGAGAACAAGCTTTCCAATTCAGAATATCGGGAGCTTACCGGCATTTATCTCATGAAGGCCCGCCTTCAGGGATATCTGGTAGAGCACATGCCAACCGCAGTCGAACAGGTCCACCTTCATCTCATCCAAGTGACGACCAACGAGGAGGCGCTAAAGGTGAAGGACAGGCTAAAAGCCGGCGAAAGCTTTGCCGCCCTAGCCCAGGAGTTATCGCAGGATACGGAATCCAAGGAGAATGGGGGCGACATCGGTTGGATACCCCGTGGGGTTACCACCTTCGACGGCACTGCCTTTTCCCTCAATATCAATGAGGTCAGCGACCCCCTGCCCTACTACGCTGATGCTTCATCGCCTGCGTCAGCCTACTTTATCATCATGGTCTCAGAAAAGGACTCATGCCCGGGAGGTGGAGGCCAAATATCTGCCGACCCTGCAGGATCTGGCCTACGAGAACTGGCTGAATGAGGAGAGCAAGCAACACGAGCACGCCTGGTATGGCCTTGACGGTGGTGCATTTGATATGGAAACATATTACTGGATAATGCAGCAACTGGCCAAGACTAATCCTACATCAACTCCATCAAGCGGTTAGCAGCAATGATACAGGTCACGAATCTAACTAAATACTACGGCAAGCGCCTGGCAGTAGATGACATCAGCTTCAATGTCGGGAAGGGTGAGATTGTCGGCTTCCTGGGCCCTAATGCCGCCGGCAAGACGACCACCATGCGCATCCTGACCGGCTTCCTGGCGCCAACCCGGGGCGATGTCAAAGTGGCCGGCTATGATGTCCTGACCCACTCCCTGGATGCCCGCCGCCACATTGGCTATCTCCCCGAGGCCATACCACTCTACACCGATATGACCATCCGTGGCTATCTTGAGTTCCTCGCCCGCCTCCGGGGCCTGCCCGCTGACCGGGTAAAGTCGAGAGTCGATGATGTGGTTGAACTCTGCCATCTGGAAGAGTACTTCGATGTGCTCATCAGTAAGCTGTCCAAGGGTTTCCGCCAGAGAGTTGGCGTGGCTCAGGCAATTGTTCACGAGCCGGATGTGCTCATTCTGGACGAGCCCACGATTGGCATCGACCCTATCCAGATAGCCTCAACTCGCCAGCTTATCCGGGAACTGGGCAAGGAGCACACCGTCCTTATTTCCACACATATTCTGCCCGAGGTCAGCATGGTTTGCGAGCGCGTAATCATCATCAATGAGGGCAAGATTATCGCCGAAGACCGCATCGAGAACCTCTCCTCTTTGGTAAGTGGTTACCGGCGCGTCCGACTGGAAGTCCAAGGCCCGACCAAGAAAATCGCCGAGCGCCTGCGCCAGATAAAAGGGGTGAGTCGAGTCTCCTATCACGACTCTAATTTTATCGTGGAGTATCCGGCCGGATTGGACCTGCGCAGCAAGATTACCGAAGCCGTTGTGCAGAGTGGCTTTACCCTGCTCTCCCTTGAGTCGGTAGAAATGAGCCTGGAGGACATCTTCCTGAAGCTGACCACCGAGGAAGAAACTGAGGAAACAAGCCAGTGAGAAACATCATGACCATCGCCACCAAGGAGTTCAAGTCCTACCTGGCTTCGCCCATGGCTTATATTATTACCAGCATCTTTCTATTGGGTACCGGTTCGTTCTTTATCAATTTTGGCTCCTTTGACAGCTCGGCTGCCTCTATCACGACAAGCATCAGCGGTTTTCTGGGAAACAACTACTATATCACCGTGGTATTACTGTTAATGGCTCTACTCACCATGCGTCTCCTGGCCGAAGAGAGAAAACTGGGCACCATCGAACTATTAATGACGGCACCGGTGAGGGACAGCGAGGTAATTATCGGCAAATTCCTGGGTAGTATGGGTCTTTTGCTGGTCATGCTGGTCTTCACCATCTACTATCCCATTATGCTAATCGTCTTTGGTGACCCCGATATGGGACCGATTGGCACCGGTTATCTCGGGTTTTTCTTGCTGGGCTGCATCTCGCTAGCTGTCGGCATTTTTGCCTCGTCGCTTACCTCAAATCAGATTGTCTCCGCAGTGGTCGCTGGGGGCATTCTGTTAGCCCTGTGGTTCCTGGGGACGGCTGCCGCTAACTTGCCCCAGACACTAGGTAATGTCATTGGTTACTTCTCACCGTCGACCTACTTTTCTGACTTTGTACGGGGAATTATTGACACGCGAGGCATAATTTACGATCTCAGTATTATCGCTTTGTTTCTATTTTTAGCTATCAGGTCTCTAGAAAACAGCCGGTGGAGCTAAATGCAGACTAATCCGCAACCATATCGCTATACTGGACTTCTGGCCGTACTGGGGCTGGTGGCTTTACTCGCTGGCCTCATCATCATGTTGCTTCTGGCCGAGATTCGCCTGGCCGCCTGGGGCATAATGGGCACGGGAATTATTCTGCTGGCCTCTGCTTTTGTCCTTGATTTTCGTCGAGTCAGCCGCGCCCTCACCGGCCGGCGAGGACGGTTTGGCGTTGGCACGACGGTAATGGCATCAATCTTCATTGGTATCACCATTCTGCTCAATGGCATCAGCATCAACTATTACCAGCGTATTGATGCCACCGCTCTGGGGCAATTCACTCTTACTGAGCAGACAAAAGATGTTCTGCGTGCTGTGACAAAACCAATCAAGGCTCTATGCTTTTTTGTGTCCGAAAAGGACACTTATGGTATCACTACCTACGCCACCAGCCTGCTCATGGAATACAAGAACTATACCAACAAATTGACCATAGAATATATTGACCCGGATGAACACCCCGACCGAGCCAGACAATATGGCATCACCCAGTATCAGACAGTCGTCTTTGAAAATGAGAGCGGGCAATACCGACTGGTTCCGCCAACGGCTATTATACAAACGAGCACAGACCAGGAAGGTAACCTGCAAATTGTTGGTATAGAAGCGGAACATTCCTTTACCAGCGCTATTCTGGAAGTCACCGGCGTGGCCCAAAAAAAGGTGTATTTCCTCACCGGACACGGTGAGGCGGATATCAATGGCAACTACAGTTATGCCCGCAATGGTCTACGCGATGACCTTTACCTGATTGGCACCCTCAACCTTATCACCAACCCCAGCATCCCCAGTGACTGTGCCGTGCTGATAATCGCCGCGCCGCAAACAGCCCTTACCGCCGGCGAGGTGGAAATCATCAACCGTTACCTTAGGGCCAGCGGGCAGGTCATGATTCTAACCGACCCCAACTTCCCTGACGGAATTAACCAGCTTATCTCTCCCTGGGGCGTGAATCTGGAGAATGGGACAGTGATTGACCCCACCTCAAACCTGGCTCCGAAGAAGGATATACCCAGTGTTCCGGCAGAAAGAGACGCCTTTGGCTTGCCCACAACCTACTTCCCCGGGGCGGTAGGTATAATCCCGCAAGAGAAACCGCCGGCCGATGTCAGGATACAGCCACTGGTGCAGACCAGCCAGGAAAGCTGGCTGGAAAAAGACTATGACCCGCCCAAAGAGGCTGTCTTCACAGATGGAAAAGATGTGAAGGGACCCATCTATCTTGGTGTAATGATTGCCGCGCTGGCGAGAGATGTTGCCGCAGGGCAATCGGCAGCGCAATCTAAACTGACTGGGCTAGTTGTCATTGGAGATTCTGACTTTGCCTCTAACCAGAATTTTGCAGAGGTCAATAATGCCGACCTCTTTCTTAACTCGGTAAACTGGCTGGCTGAGGAGACAGAACTGATTACCATTCACCGCGCGGTTACGCCTTTCCGCCGACTGGCGGTCAACCCGGGCGAGGCCAACTTCATCAACTACTCCAGTCTCGCCCTGCCGCCAATCCTGGTACTGATAATCGGCGGCATAATCTGGTGGCGCCGAAGGTGATGAGACCGGATACCGGGGAGGAAGTCACTTGAGACTCAGAAACATCGTTATTCTGGCGGTTATCCTGGCGGTACTGGTCGGCGTTTTTTACTTGGTCAGCCGTCCCGAGCCTACCACACCACCCAAATCCATCGTGTATGTGTGGGACATTGAGATGGACAATATCACGCACATTACTATAAGCCTGCCCCGCGAGGATTTGAGCGTGTCCTTCATCAAAATACCGCAGGGGAGCGAGTTTCCCTGGTTCTTTGATGACGGAAACGGAAATTACTCGTCGGTGAATGCGACACAATTCGGCGGTAGTGGCCCTGCGTTATTACTGAGCGGCCCTGGGGCCAGCCGCGACCTTGGCTACAAGACCGATGAGCAACTGGCTGAGTACGGGCTGACCAATCCATCAATGAAAATAACCGTCATCTACAAACCCAAAGATGACATAGAGTCAGATCATAGAGGCAGATGTGGGCGATAAGACACCGGACGGGCAGCAACTATTACGTGAGAGCACCCGGCTCAAACCAGGTAGCATTGGTTGACTATACCTGGTATGAAGTGCTGGAAAAACTGGTCAAAGATCCGCCTTATGCCACCAAAAGCTAGACAAGACCACCCACCCGGCTCTCAATCGTGCTTCTTCCGGACAAAGACCCGGATTTCCCCACCCTTCTCTTCCATCCCCAGGCACTCATGGCCGGTAGTCTGGCACCAGGCCGGCATGTCCAGCTTTATCCCTTTGTCGTCGGCCACCACCTCCAAGACCTCACCCACCTTCAGTTCCTTTATCTTGGCCGCCGTTTTTACTATCGGCATCGGGCAGTAAAGCCCCACACAGTCCAGGCTCTGGTCTGACTTCATTTCCCCCTCCTTAGATGAAAAGGGTCACTTTTGACTGGCGCGCCTCGTTCAGGAAAAAGGCTGCGCCGGCCGCACTCCCTATCCCGCCGCGGAGAGTATCTTCAGATATTCCCATGATTCCGCAAGTGTTAGTGCAAGGAATGAGTTTCACACCCATCTCCTGGGCCATCTTTATGAGTTCGTCCACGGAAGGCATGTTTTGTTCTTTCATCAGCTTCTTCATCATCCAGGTGCCGAGGCCAAACATGTGGAACTTGGAAAGTTTCAACCTTTTGGAGCCGCCCCGGTTCATCATGTTCAGCATCTTCCGCATCAGTCCCTTGCTTCTGATTTTACCTTCGTTCTTCCTGATGACATTCAGCCCCCAGAAGGTGAAAAACATGGTGACATCCATACCCATGCTGGCCCCGTGGTCGCTATCATGAAAGCGGACAAGGCGTGGTCCAGGTCACCACTGAAAAGAACGATAGTTAGTTTCTCTTTCTCCGCCATAATCCTCCCTCCTCAAGCTTTCTCGCCTTTAATCTCAGCCCCGCAATGCGGGCAGATTCTTTTGTCCCTGGCTACCGGCTTCCGGCACTTAGGACAGTAGAATATAGTCACCCCGCAACCCTGACAGTAGGGGAATTCGGCCTTCATAATCTCTTCATCACAGTAAGGACAATGAAGTGCCTTCTTCGCTGTCTTCTTCACGCTTTGCTTAGCCATCACTTTTTCCCTCCTGCCTCTCCCTTTTTGCTCCGATAGTCTTGAATGGCTTTCTGTAGAGCCTGGGCTCCCAGATTAGAACAGTGGAATTTCTGCTTGGGCAACCCCTCAAGCTCATCCGCCACTGACTTGGGCGTGATTTTCAGTGCCTCCTCCAGGGTCTTGCCCATGGCCATCTCGCTGACCATGCTGGAGACAGCGATGGCCGCCCCACAACCGAAGGTCTTGAACTTGATGTCCGCCAGACGGTTGTCCTTGACCTTGATGTAGAAGGTCATCATATCGCCACACACGGGATTACCGACTTCGCCGACACCATCGGCATCCTCAATCTCCCCGACATTACGGGGATGCATGAAGTGTTCCATTACTTTCTGACTGTAAACCGGCATATTACTTGCCTCCTTTGCCCTTTTTGATGTATTTGGCATAAAGTGGTGACATCTGCCGCAGTCTGTCTACAATCGGCGGCAGCACCTCAAGGACATAGTCCACATCTTCACTGGTGTTATCAAGGCCGAAACTGAACAGGAGAGAGCCCTGGGCTATGGCATGAGTCAGGCCCATGGCAATTAACACATGCGAGGCTTTCAACGCCCGGGAAGTGCAGGCCGAGCCACTGGTGACGGCTACCCCCTGACTGCTTAACAGCATGAGCATGGCCTCGCCCTCAATGAACTCCACGCAGAAGCTGGCATGTCCGGGCAGACGGTTCCTGGGATGCCCGGTAACAATGACTCGCTCTATCCTGGCCGGTATTTCCGTCAACAGGCGGTCGCGTAGCCTGGTCAGATGTGCCACGCGGGCCGCCATATTGGCTTTGGCCAGTTCGGCCGCCTTGCCCAGGCCAACAATGGCCGGGATATTCTCCGTGCCAGCGCGCCGTCCGCCCTCCTGTACACCGCCATCCAGTAGAGGTATGATGCGCACCCCTTTGCGTACCCAGAGAGCGCCCACTCCCTTCGGCCCGTAGAACTGGTTCCCGGCCAGGCTTAAAGCATCTACCCCAAGCTCTCCTACATCGACCGGTATAGTTCCCGCCGCAGCCACGGCATCGGTATGAAAGATAACACCGCGTTCTTGCGTGATTTTGGCAATCTCCCGGATTGGCTCAATAGTCCCCACCTCGCCATTGGCGTGCATGATGGAGACCAGCACCGTGTCTTTCCTCAAGCTCTTCCGCACATCCTCGGGGTCGACCACGCCGTACTTGTCCACCGGCACCTCGGTCAGCTCAAAGCCCCACTTCTCCAGAGTTCTGGCCGAATGAAGCACCGAGAAGTGCTCAATCGCGGAGACGACTATGTGTTTGCCCTTGTTCTGCTGGGCCAGGGCCAGCCCCTTGACGGCAAAGTTATTGCTTTCCGTGCCGCTGCCGGTGAAGATTATTTCCTCAGAATCCGCCCCGATAAGCTCGGCTACCTTCTCTCGGGCATTTTCCATTCCCTCCCGGGCGGCATCGCCCCAGTCATGGAGACAGGAGGGGTTACCGAAATGCTCGCCAAGGTAAGGTAACATAGCATCACGAACCTCAGGCAGTAGAGGGGTAGTCGAGGCATTATCTAAATATACCTTTCTCATACCGGCACCTCCCTTCTCAGTTCACTCCTGTGCCCGCTGAGCTTTATAAATATATCATATCACTTCACGGTGGTATATGACATAAGTCATATAATGTGGGATAATTATTGTATTAACATTAGACAGAATCAAGAATGGGCTGGGCGGAGGCTGGGAAATGGCTGGGAAAGCAGATTCGGAAAAACTGAAGAAGGTCGACCTGCCGATTACCGGGATGACCTGCACGACCTGCGCCGCTACTATTGAAAAGGGTCTCTCAGAAACCCCCGGAGTAGAGGAGAGCCAGGTCAGCTTTGCCACAGAAAAGGCATCTGTAAAATATGACCCTGACCAGGTAAATTTGGCCAAGCTCAAGCACACCGTGGCAGAACTGGGCTATGGGGTGGCGACCAAGAAATCCATCTTCCCGGTGAGCGGCATGACCTGTGCCTCCTGCGTGGCGCGGGTGGAAGAGGCACTATCCAGTGTTCCCGGTGTCATCTCGGCCAATGTCAATCTGGCTTCCGAAAAAGCCACGGTGGAGTATGTTGCGGGTACTGCCGTCGCTGACATGAGGCGAGCGGTGAGGGAGGCGGGTTATGAACTGGGCTCGGAAGCCGAGACATTAGAAGATGTCACCACTGCCGCCCGACGCGAAACACGCGCTCTGAGAAACCGGGTTATCTTCGCCGCAGTGCTGGCGGCGATAATTATGGCGCTGAGCTTTAGCCCAGCCTTCGCCGGCAAAGCGTATCTCCTCTGGGCATTAGCCACGCCGGTGCAGTTCTGGGCCGGCTGGCGCTTCTATCGGGGTGCCTGGGGCGCCCTGCGGCACCGCACCGCCGATATGAATACCCTGATTGCCGTGGGCACCTCCGCCGCCTATCTCTATAGTGTCATCGCTATCCTCTTCCCCAACCTATTTACTGCCGGCGGATTGATGCCCGACCTTTATTTTGATACCTCATCAATGATTATCGCCCTGATACTGCTGGGCCGTTTTCTGGAAGCGAGAGCCCGCGGCCAGACCTCCGAGGCCATCAAGAAGCTCATCGGCCTGCAGCCCAAGACCGCCCGAATAGTCCGCGAGGGCGAGGAAACCGAAATCTCCGTGGAAGATGTTCAGGTGGGCGACCTGGTGGTGGTACGACCGGGCGAGCGGGTGCCGGTGGACGGCATCATTCGTCAGGGCTACTCCAGCCTTGATGAGTCCATGATTACCGGCGAAAGCATCCCGGCGGAAAAGAAGGTCGGCGACCAGGTCATTGGGGCCACCATTAATAAGACCGGTAGCTTTCAATTTGAGGCCACGAAAGTTGGCAAAGACACCACCCTGGCCCAAATCATCCGATTGGTGGAGGAAGCCCAGGGCAGTAAGGCCCCCATCCAGCGCCTGGCCGATGTCATCGCCAGTTACTTTGTCCCCATCGTGATTGGCATTGCTCTGGTTACTTTCATCGTCTGGTTTTTCGCCGGTCCCGACCCGGCACTGACTTTTGCCCTGCTTAATTTCATCGCTGTGCTCATCATAGCCTGTCCCTGCGCTCTGGGACTGGCCACGCCAACCGCCATTATGGTCGGCACCGGCAAGGGCGCGGAGCATGGCATTCTCATCCGCAGTGCTGAGACCCTGGAGAAGTCCCACAAGATAACCACGGTATTGCTGGACAAGACCGGCACACTCACCCGTGGCGAGCCGGCGGTCACTGATATCGTCACCATCCCTTCATTCTCCCAGGAAGAGGCTCTCCGATTAGCCGCCTCCGCAGAGTATGGCTCAGAGCACCCGCTGGGCGAGGCCATCGTCAAGGCCGCTCAGGAGAAACAGCTCCAGCTCACTCCTACCACCGAGTTCAATGCGGTTCCGGGACACGGTGTGGAGGCGATGGTGGACGGCAAGAAACTCATCTTGGGCAACCTCAAGCTGATGAAAGAAAGAGGCTTCTCAATCAACGGCCTGGAGAAAGAGGCCGAGAGCCTGTGGGCGAAGGGCCGGACGGCCATGTTCCTGGGCATAGATAGCCAGGTGGTGGGCATTATCGCCGTGGCTGATATCCTCAAGCCGGGAGCTAAAGAGGCCGTGGCCGCCCTGCACCGAATGGGCATTGAGGTGGGCATGATTACCGGAGACAACCGGCGCACGGCTGAGGCCATTGCACAAGAGGTTGGCATTGACCGTGTTCTGGCCGAAGTTCTGCCAGAACACAAGGCGCAGGAAGTCAAGAAACTGCAGGAAGAAGGCAAAGTAGTGGCCATGGTCGGCGACGGTATAAACGATGCCCCGGCGCTGGCTCAGGCTGATGTGGGCATCGCTATTGGCACCGGTACCGATGTGGCCATTGAGACTGGAGATATTACCCTGATTAGCGGTGATTTGAGCGGCATTGTGACAGCTATCTCCCTGAGCAAGAGCACCATGAGAACTATCAAACAGAACCTTTTCTGGGCCTTCGCCTATAATGTCATTCTCATCCCGGTGGCCGCCGGTGTGCTCTACCTCGCCTTCGGCCGGGCTGGTGTACCCGCCGGGGCCCGTTTTATTCTGGGCGACTACGGTTTTCTGAACCCCATTCTGGCGGCCGCCGCCATGGCGGCCAGTTCCATCACCGTGGTCTCCAACTCACTGCGACTGAGAAGATTTAAACCAGCCAAGTTTGCTGGTTAACAGATTGACCTCACCCCCTGTATCCCGATGAAATCGGGAAGAAAATAAGAAAGAGTCCCGACCAGTCGGGACTCTTAAACGCTCCGTTATTTTGTCCTAAGGAGAGTCAAAGAGAGGCGGAGCCTCTCTTAAAAATACACCCCCCTTCCCTTAAAGGGAAGGGGGCAGGGGGATGGGTTACCAAAACAAATGTTAATATTAAGGAGGTATCACTATGGCCATTGACCCGGTCTGCAAAATGCAAGTGGATGAAAAGAAGGCGGCCGCCACCTCGGAATACAAGGGCAAAAAGTACTACTTCTGCGCAGTGGGTTGCAAGCGCGCCTTCGACCAGAACCCGGAGAAGTATCTGGGCAAGAAGTAGGTCTTGAACTTTCGGCCAGACTGAACTAAGATTGCCCCATCATTGTTGAGACAAAACCAGAGGCGCCTTCCGATAGTGCCAACTATCATGACATCATACACGGCTCTGCCCAACGAAACGAAGCGCTAAGCGGACACGCTAGGATAGCAGGCTCTCCAGTTTAGCCTGGTTAAAACCAACCACTATCTCATCATCAACGATAATCACCGGCACACCCATCTGCTTGGATTTCTGAATCATCTCCCTGGCTTTATCCTTGTCCTTGGCCACATCATACTCAGTATAGACAATACCCTTTTTCGAAAGATACTCTTTCGCCCGATGACACCAGGGTCAGGTAGGAGTGGTATAGATAACGACTTTCTTTTCAGCCACGCTTCACCTCCAGCCTTGTTACTTCCATCTTATTACCCACTCGTCGAAAGTGTCAAGGCAAGAAGACGACAGCTATCACACCAGTCAAGAGACAAGGACAATCAAAGCACATTCACCTTGAAGAGGATGAAAAATTACTGCGCCTGGGGGAGGTATTTCAGCCACTCCTGGCGAAAATGAGGGTAGTGCGAGTAAATATAGAAGAAGCCGCTATCACGCGGCGCAGACGGCTGGTGGACTAGCTTCATACCGGCCTCTTGCGGAGTCCGGCCAGCCTTGCGGCGATTACACGGCACGCAGGCGCTGACCACATTTTCCCAACTATGTTCGCCACCGCGGTAGCGAGGCACCACATGGTCAAGAGTGAGCTGCCTTGACTGCCGACCACAGTACTGACAGGTGTGCTGGTCACGGCGGAATACTTCAAGTCGGGTCAGTTTCCTTTCCGAACGGTGCGGGCGCCTGACCATAGAGGCCAATCGGATTACTGATGGCACCGGAAATTCAAAGTTAGCCGAGTGAATAAAGCCGGAGCCATTTTCCAGCATCTCCGCTCTACTTTGCTGGAGCAGGACGATGGCCCGGCGGACACGGCAGACATTAAGTGGTTCATAGCCCTGATTCAATACCAGTACCGGCAGATTAATCATCTCAGACCCTCTGGCTCACCAAAATCTGCCCCATTTTACTAGGAAAAGCCAGCGCCGTGCAAACCTCCAGGCTACCAAGCACTAAACCACCTTCTTACTGGCGCGAGTTATTCTCTTCTGACTGCGCGCATCACTGCGATAATCCGGGGCGATTATGTTAAACAGCGTGCTTATCTTCGGGTCGGCCAGTCGGGAGCTGATGCGACTCTCTATTTCCTCCAAGGAACAACAGGTGGTAATCACGGTGGGCAGACGCGCATTATAGCGATGGTTAATGACCTGATAGAGCTTTTCCTGCGCCCAGGGCGTGCTGGCCTGCTCACCGAAGTCATCCAGAACCAGTATCGGAGTGCTCTTTACCGCTTCAAAGAGATGGTCGTAGGAAATCTTGCTCTCCGGAGTGAAAGTAGAACGCAGGTGGTCGAGAAAATCAGGCACCACAATGAACAGCGCCGGCTTCCCCATCTTATATCGGTAATTCACAATGGCGGCCGCCAGATGGGTCTTGCCACAGCCATTCACTCCCTGAAACACCAGCCAGCCCTCGGGGGATTTGGCAAAATCGAGGGCCAAGCGATAAGCCGCCTCCAGGTTCTGGCGCTGTTCCGGCGGCAGATTGACTCGCTTCCAGTCGAAGTTCTCAAAGGTCATGCTCTTCTGGAGCTCAAATCCCGGCGCCCAGCCCGAAGTCGAGAGCGCCACCGCCTTCTCGCCCAGTTCGTATATCTGGCAGAGGCTGCTGTTAAGTAGTCGGGTGCGTATTCTTTCCTCCAGTTCCTCAATGGGGACGATAGAAACAATCACTGTCGGAAGCTGGTTATTTAAGCGGTGATTCAGTAACTGGTCAAGCTTCTCCTTGGCCCAGGGTGTACTGGATTGAGCCCCCAGGTCATCCAGGATTAGCAACGGGGCATTACGCACCTGCTCGAAAAACTCATCGTAAGGCACTTCACTGTTCGGGCCAAAGGTAGAACGCAGGTGGTCGAGGAGGTCGGGAATGGTGATATAGAAAACCGGCTGACCGTTCTCAATACAGTGATTGGCTATGGCGGCCGCCAAATGGGTCTTGCCACTGCCACTGGGGCCGACCAGCACCAGCCATCCCTTCGGGTCGGCAGCAAAGGCTTTGGCCGCTTCGCAGGCCCGCTTAAATTGCTCCTGACTGGCAGCCCCTCATCGGTCACTCTTCCCTTTGAGGCTAATATTGGCAAAGGTGAGACGGGTCAGCGAGCCAAGATTGCTGTAGCGCTGTAAGTGTGCCTGCCGACCTTCAGCCGCTTCCTTCTGAGTGCACTGACAGGGCACCACCCGGCTGTAATCCGGCTTCCCCGTAGGCAGAAGAGGGTAAACGAATTTTACCCCTTTACAAATCGGGCAGACTGAACCCGGCTCAGTTTCAGCCGGTTCAGCGCCGGACCATGTGCCCGTATTTGCCCCTGATGTATTTGTCCGGGTCTGTCTTCTTAATATCTCGCTGATATGTTCCATCACTCTTACCTTCGGCCGCCCAGCGCTCCAGAATGGCGGAAATATAGCTCCACTTACGCTTGTTCTGGTTGGCAGCCTCTCTGATGGCATCCCGTATCCAGACTTCCGGGTAGAGCTTCTCCGCCTCACGCAATTCGTCAGCAATCATCGGAGTCAGCATCCCGATGTTCTCTTCGTAGAGCTTGAAAATATCCGGTAGCTCACCAGCCTCGGTCCCCAGCCGGAATTGGCACCTCAACCTCTAACCCCGGCAGGGTCAATTCACCACTTTCAATCTTGGCTATTGTCTGCCGGTCAGACCTGGTGTTGAGGAAATAAGCGTCTTCTCTTACGCCATTCTTCTCAATCGCTATATGGAGAATTGTGCCCCGCTTTACCGCCATATCCAGGGCACGGCGCAATACTTCATCCGCCGACTTACTCTCTTCCTTGAGGCCAGTCATCAGGCCAGGATTACCAGCCAGTTCACGGTAAGTAGTAAAGCGGGGATAGCCCCGCTTGTTATAAATTACCCAGAAGACATAAAGAGTCGTCTTCAGTTCAGCCACATCGCTGATTTGCGGCAGGAGATGGCTGAAGAAGAGATTAGGTAACGCCGTAAATTGCATCTTGGCGGGAAACCCAGCGAATTGACTCATAGCAAGCTCGGCTCTTGACGCGAAATCTCGGCAAATTTGGCTGATTTCGGCACAAAATGTAATTTGACCTCGCCCGTGGGGCCATTCCGGTGCTTGGCAATGATGATATCGGCAATACCGGCCGGGTAGTCTTTATCCGGGTGCTGACTTTCCCATTCTTCCGGAGTATAGTAATAGTCATCACGGTAAATGAACATAACGACATCAGCGTCCTGCTCGATACTGCCACTTTCCCTCAGGTCAGAAAGCTGAGGTTTGTGCGAGGCGCGCCATTCCACCGCGCGACTGAGCTGGGAGACCGTCACCACCGGCACATTGAGCTCGCGAGCCAGGGCCTTAAGCGAGCGAGAGATATAGCTAATCTCCTGAACCCGGTTTTCGGCCCGAGCCTCCCCCTGTATCAACTGCATATAGTCAACGATAATCAGGTCTACGCCACGCTCGTAGTACAGTCGGCGTGCCTTGCTGCGCATCTCCACCACGCGGAGTTGCGGGGAGTCATCAATATAGATTGGCGCCTCGGAGAGAACGCCAATCGCATCCATAATTCGCTTTTCCTCATCGTCAGTGGCGTGTCGGCCAATTTGAACCCGCCTGGAATCAACATCGGCTTCGCTGGCCAACAGCCGCAGGACCAATGGCTCCCGCGCCATCTCCAGGCTGAATAGCGCCACACAGGCTCCCTGCCGTATCGCCGCATTGCTGGCGACACTCAGGGCAAGGCTGGTCTTGCCCATGCTGGGTCGGCCAGCGACAATTATCAAGTCCGACCGCTGCAATCCGCCCAGGAACTCGTCCAGTCCCGCGAAACCGGACAGTACATGTGTGATTAGTGCCGGATAGCCTTCCCTTTCCGCTACCGGTGGGGGCTCAAAATACTTGTCGAGCACCTGGCGGATGGGGATGAAATCGCGCGGACTCTGCCCGTGGCGCAGTTTGAAGAGGACATCCTCAGCCTTATTCAGGCTGGTGTCAACATCAGGGCCAGCTTCATAGCCAATAGCCTCAATCCGACGGGCGGCTTCTATCAGGCGCCGACTTATTGCCAGACGATAAACAATCTGAGCGTAGTGCTCAATATCCAGTGAGGTGGGCACCATGGATATTAGATGACTTAAATAGGCCGCACCCCCGCACGCCGCCAGCTTGCCCTGCCGGTCTAGCTCCTGGGCTACGGTAATCTGGTTGATGGCCTCGTTGCGCTGATAGAGTGCCAGACACGCCCCGTAGAGCCACTGGCACTGTTCCTGATAGAAATCGGCTGACTGAAGTAGGGAGGCAATCTTGTAGATTGAAGTGCCATCAATCAGGAGGGAGCCGATTACAGCTTCCTCGGCGTCAGTATCATATGGCGGTATCTTCTCGCCATTCACCTATCCCGCCTCCTTTTCCGTAACCGTAACCTTTATCCTTGGGCGTAATATCCTTACCCAGTCTAATGACTACCTCATAGCTCCCCACCTGGCGAATTGACTCGGGGAGCTCAATCTTCCTTTTGTCAACGACAAGCCCGGTGGTACGCTCCAGCTCGGCGGCAATATCGGCGGTGGTGACTGAGCCGTAGAGTCGCTCTTTACCGCCGGTAAGGGCCGATAACACCACTTCTTTCCCATCCAGCTTACCGGCCAGTTCCTGCAATTCGGTCTCAGTTTCTGCCTGAGTGTGGACTCCTTTTTCTAGTTGTGTTTTCCAGGAACTGACAGCGGCCGGAGTCGCCTGTACCGCCAGTTTCCGTGGGATAAGGAAATTACGACCGTAGCCATCGGCTACCTCTTTGGTATCACCGGCTTTAGCCACTTTGGGCACATCTTCCAGGAAAATGACCTTCATCGCACTCCTCTTTTCCCAACATTATACTTCAGTCGGTTGGTTTTGGAAAGGCCAGGCCACTTCGTTCAAAAAAGAGACCAAAAAAATCTTTGGCCGGCCGGGGAAATAGCCTCTCTTTTAATACCTCCCTCTCCCCGATATATCGGGGAGAGGGGTTCCTGAGGTTCTCCCTAAGGGGACTCAGGGGGTGAGGTTGGGAACAAGCCTGAATATCACAAGATTGAAGATACAGGCTAAGTCTCTTATAATTAAGAGACGCTCTCCATTGATGGAGGGCTATGCTCTGATTCAGGCATAGCCAACAGTGAGGCAAACTTAATGGACTTCTTTGGTATTGGCTTTGGCGAGATACTGCTCATCATTGTTATTGCGCTCATCATCTTCGGGCCGGGAAGACTCCCGGAAATTGCCCGGACAATCGGTAGAATGACCCGCTCCCTGCGCAAAGCCACCTCTGATTTTACAACATCGCTGACCAAAGAAATAAACACGGTGGAAAAAGACCAATCCTCTCAGCCCAAAGCCGCGAGGTCAGGACAAGGACTGATAAACCATCGGCTCAACCCCCGGATGCCGCCGCCGATGAATCCACTGAGATTGAAAAATGAGAACCGAGAGATGAGTGAGGCACTGTCAAGAAAATGACTAACGGTGAAAAAAGGCTGTCCATCCTGGGGCACCTGTCTGAACTCAGAAAACGCCTCATCAGAAGTGTCATCGCCGTAGTCATTACCACAGCGCTGTCCTTTGTCTTTTATCATCAGATTCTTAACATTCTGATTTACCCGGCCGGGGACATCAGCCTCATTTTCATTGAGATGACTGAAATGATTGGCGTTGTGATGCGGGTGTGCCTTATCAGCGGTATCATACTGGCTGTCCCCTATCTGACCTATGAGTTCATCATGTTCGTGGCCCCGGCACTGACGCCTAAAGAAAAAAGGTATGTTTACCTCATACTGCCCTGGATTGCTCTGATGTTTGCCGGGGGCGTGGTCTTTGGCTACTTCATCCTGATACCACCCGCCATCAGATTCTTGACTACCTTCGGCAGTGACATCGCCACCCCCCAGATAAAAATCGGGAACTATGTTTCGGTGGTGACCCGACTGCTGCTGGCGATTGGACTTGTCTTTGAGATGCCGGTGGTCAGTACCTTCCTTGCCCGGCTGGGCGTTGTCTCGTCCCAGTGGCTGGCCAGCAAGCGCAAGATAGCCATCATACTGGCCTTTGTCCTGGCCGCCATAATTACGCCCACCTTCGACCCGATAAACCAGAGCCTCGTGGCTGTGCCATTGGTTATACTCTACGAGTTAAGCATCTGGCTGGCCAGGCTGGTCCAGAAAAAGAAGGCCGAGGCAGTATGATGCTCGCCGTCAGTATTAAAGGTCGTTTAACAACCTCAGTATTACTGCCTTGACTCAAGCCAGCCAGTGGATTATGATAGCGAGAGTTTTGCCCCAATAAGAATCAGGAGGAGGTGAGAGCAATGACCTGGCTACCCCGTCTGAACTTCACCTGAGCCTGAACCACAATAGTGAGTGCAGGTTCTGCATCAGTCATCGGCTCGAAGACTCCTCCGCTTAGAGTAATTTAGCCGTACTACGAATACAAAATTACGCTGTGACTTCCAGGATTCACTGAAGTCGTTTCAGCGGTGGTTGGAGTTTTCGACCACCGCTTTTTCTTTTAGCATAGTCATATAAGAAGGAGAAATGATTTGAAGCGATTCTTCTCACCCAAGATATGGATTATTCTGGCCGGACTTGTTCTTGGCGTCGTGGCCGCTCTCTTAGTTAAGTGGGGCAATCCGCCCAATATGGGTCTATGCGTGGCCTGCTTCATACGGGATGTGGCCGGCGGACTGGGCTTGCACCGTGCCAGTGCCGTCCAGTATCTCCGCCCCGAAATTCCCGGGCTGGTCCTCGGTAGCGTTATCGCCGCCTTCGCCTTTGGTGAATTCAGGGCCCGCGGTGGTTCCTCGCCGCTGGTTCGCTTTTTACTCGGCGCGCTGGTCATGATTGGCGCTCTGGTCTTCCTGGGCTGTCCCATTCGGGCTACCCTTAGACTGGCCGGCGGCGACCTGAATGGTCTGACCGGGCTGGCCGGAGTGGCCGTTGGTGCCCTATCCGGCATCTTCTTCCTGAAGCGAGGCTATAATCTGGGCCGAGCCGTCAAAATGCCGGCGGCGGCTGGCTGGATAGTACCAGTGGCTATGGTTGGCCTGCTTTTCCTGGCCTTTTTCCAGCCGGGATTCATTTTTGCCAGCGAAAAAGGAGCCGGCTCACAACATGCTGTTCTTGCGCTCTCTCTGGGAGCCGGCCTGCTGATTGGCTTCCTGGCACAGAGAACCCGCATGTGTTTTGTCGGCGCCTGGCGCGATATATTCCTGACTCGGGATGGCTACTTAGTGAGCGCCGTGGTAGCCACTTTCATCGGCGCGCTCGTCTTCAATCTCATCCTGGGCCAGTTTCACCTCGGCTTTAGCGGCCAGCCAATCTCCCACACCAGTCACCTGTGGAACTTCCTGGGCATGGCTCTGGTCGGTCTGGGGGCCACTCTGGCTGGCGGCTGCCCCTTACGGCAGCTGGTCATGTCGGGAGAAGGTGATACTGACGCCGCGGCTACTATCCTGGGGCTCTTTGCCGGGGCCGCCGTGGCCCACAATTTTGGCCTGGCCAGCAGTAGCACCGGCCCTTCCGCCCTTGGCCCCTGGGTCGTTATCGCTGGTCTGGTAGTCACCATCGTCCTGGGTTTGCTAATGCGTACCAAACTATCGTAAAGCAAGGGAAAGACAGAACTATGGCGGTTACTGTAGATACCAGAGGACTATCCTGCCCGATGCCCCAGCAGATGACGATGCAGGCCATCCGCCAGGCCCGGGCCGGAGACCAGATTATTGTGCTGGCCGACGAGGGTGCCGCTCGAGATAGCATCATCCGAACCGCCAGGGCATTACAGTTACCATATAGAATGGAGAGACTGGCTGACGAGTACAAAATCTTTATTTCAATGGAGGAATTGTGGAGAGAAAAGAAGTAGATGCCCGTGGTCTGACCTGCCCCCATCCGGTTATTGAGACCGAAAAGGTGCTGCGCAAGCTAGGCCAGGGCATTGTGGTGACCATCGTTGATAACGCCACCGCCCGCGACAATGTGCGGCGACTGGCCCAAAACATGGGCTGTGGCATATCAATTGAAAAGAAGGGAGACGATTACTACCTCACCATCAGTAAGTCCTGAGCCATCAGTTTTGATGGCGAATCTCTATATGCTAGAATGGTGGTGTCAATGAGCAGTGAGTTTCGTCGCCTGCCCAGCGTTGATAAAGTAATCTCTGATGAGCGTATCAGGGCGTTTGAGTCAACCTATCCGCACGATTTGCTGGTAAGTCTGGTCAGACAGCAATTGGAGCGCGAGCGGCTATCCATCCTCGCCGGTAATCCCTGTGTTTCGCTTGACGAGATAGTGGCATCCATCCACACCGAACTGCGCGGGCTGGCCAGGCCCAGCCTGCGACCGGTGATTAACGCCACCGGCGTAATCCTTCACACCAACCTGGGTCGGGCGCCGCTGAGTCGAGAGGCGATGGCGGCTATGGAGGCCATCGCCCGGGGCTACTCCAATCTTGAGTTTGACCTGGATAGCGGCACCCGCGGCTCGCGCCAGGTTCACATCGAGCCGGTGTTATGTCAATTAACCGGCGCCGAGGCCGCCCTGGTGGTCAACAACAACGCCGCGGCGGTGCTCTTAGGCCTGGCCGCCCTGGCCAGGAGGAAAGAGGTTATTGTCTCCCGGGGACAAGCCGTAGAGATTGGCGATAGCTTCCGTATCCCCGATGTCATGCGCCAGAGCGGTGCCAAGCTGGTGGAAGTCGGCACCACCAACTGCACCTATGCCGCCGACTACGAGCAGGCTATTACCCCCCACACCGCCGCCCTGATGCGCGTCCACTCCAGCAATTTCCAGGTGATTGGTTTCACTCACTCCGTAACCCTTGAGGAACTGGTGACTCTGGGGCAAAAGCATAATCTGCCGGTACTGGATGACCTGGGTAGCGGCTGTTTTCTGGATACGACCGCCTTTGGGCTGGGGCCGGAGCCAATGGTGCAGCAGAGCGTGGCGGCCGGGGCCGGTCTGGTCTTTTTCTCGGGAGACAAGCTGGTAGGCGGGCCGCAAGCCGGGCTGATTGTCGGCCAGAAAGAGCTTATTACCAGGCTAAAGAGACACCCGCTGGCCCGGGCGGTGCGGATTGACAAAATCAGGCTGGCCGGTCTGGCCGCTACCCTGACTCACTATCTGAAAGGCGAGGCCTGAAGAAGATTCCAGTGTGGGCAATGATTTCAATGCCGCTGGCCGAGATTGAGCGGCGTGCCCGAGCCTGGGCCGAGGCTCTCGGTGGACTGGCTCAGGTGGTGGATGGAGAGAGCATGGTCGGCGGCGGCAGTTTACCCGGCAGCACGCTGCCCACCAAACTGGTAGCTATCGGCAGCCCGGGCAAAAAGAAAGCCCCGAGTCTGGCTCAAACACTGGCGCAAAGGCTGCGGAGCCAGGAAACCCCGATTATTGGTCGCATCAGCGGTGATGTTTTGCTCCTCGACCCACGCACTGTCTTGCCAGAAGAGGACAAGATTGTCCTGAAGGCGCTGAAAGAGCTAGCCACCGTCTTGAAAGCAAGCCAATCTTAAGCTCCGAATAAAGGTGAATCATGTTTGTCTTGGGTACCGCCGGACATATTGACCACGGCAAGTCCGCCCTGGTGCAGGCCCTGACCGGCATTGACCCCGACCGCCTGCGCGAGGAAAAGGAACGGGGCATGACCATCGACCTCGGCTTCGCCTGGCTGAAACTGCCCAGCGGCCAGGAAGTGGGCATTGTGGATGTGCCCGGACACGAGCGCTTCGTCAAGAACATGCTGGCCGGAGTGGGCAGCATTGACCTGGCCCTGCTGATTGTCGCCGCCAATGAAGGCGTCATGCCCCAGACCAGAGAGCACCTGGCCATTCTCGACCTGCTGGGCATACAGCGCGGGCATCGTCGTCATCACCAAGAAAGACCTGGTCGACGAGGAGTGGCTGGACCTGGTCAAGATGGACATAGAGGAGCTTATCCGCCCCACCACCCTGGCCCAGGCCCCGATCATCGCGGTCTCGGCGGTGACCAGCGAAGGTCTGCCTGAACTGGTCGCCGCCATTGATGAGCTTCTCAGCTCCACCGAGCCGAAGAAGGATATCGGCCGGCCCCGCCTGCCCATCGACCGCATTTTCACCATCGCCGGCGCCGGCACGATTGTTACCGGCACACTGATTGATGGCTCGCTGACCGTCGGGCAGGAGGTGGAGATCGTGCCCCCCGGGCTGAAATCGCGGCTCCGGGGCCTGCAGACACACAAGGCCCGCCTGAACACGGCCACTCCGGGCAGTCGGGTGGCCGCCAACCTGGTCGGTGTGGCCACCTCTGACCTCCAGCGCGGCGATGTGCTGACCAGGCCCGGCTGGCTGGTGCCCACCACTCAATTGAGCGTGGAGCTCCGTCTGCTGTCCTACCTGCGCCGCCCCCTGCCCCACAATGCCACGGTCAGCTTTCATACCGGCGCCGCCGAGGCCATGGCCAAAGTCCGCCTGCTGGAGAAGGAAAGGCTCGAGCCGGGTGAGACCGGCTGGGCGCAACTGAGTGCTGGACAAGCCGGTGGCGCTGGTCAAGGGCGACCATTTTATCATCCGCTCCCCGATGGAGACGCTGGGCGGCGGCAAGATCGTCGACTCCCACGCCAGACGGCTGCGCCGCTTCCGACCGGCCACTATTGAAAGCCTGAAGGTCAAGGAGAAAGGCACGGCGGAAGATGTCATTCTGGCACTGCTTGAGGCCAGGCAGCCTCTGGACTTACCCGCCCTTGCTCAAAGAAGCCGATCTGCCCGAAAGCGAAGCGCGGCCGGCGGTAGAATCCCTTGTTCAGCAGGCAAAGGTAATCGGGATCGGTCAGGCGGAGAACCGACTTCTTTTCACGGCGGCCGGCTGGGAGCGTTTGACTCAGGAAGCCACGGCTATTCTCCAGGACTACCACCGCAAATTCCCCGCCCGCCTGGGCATGCCGAAGGTGGAACTGGCCAGCCGCCTGAAATTGAGCCGGCAATCGGCGGCCGTTATGGAGAGGCTGCTGGGTGACGGAGCCTTGAACGAGGAAGGACTGGTGGTGCGCCTGCCGTCGCACCGCGTCCAGCTTACCCCCGCCCAGCAGGCCAAAGTTGATGCCTTTCTGAGAGCGCTGGCGCAGAACCCCTACTGCCCCACCCACCGACCAGCTCCCCGAGCCGGACCTGCTCAACCTGCTCATTGAGCGGCGGCAGGTGGTCAAGGTGAGCGAGAGCGTGGTCTTTTCCGCCTCCGCCTACGATGAGATGGTGGAGAGAGTCCTGGCCCACATCAAAGCCAACGGCAAAATAACCCTGGCCGAAGTCCGCGACCTGTTCCAGACCAGCCGCAAGTACGCCCAGGCCCTGATTGAGTACCTGGACGAGAAGAAGATAACCCGGCGGGTGGGGGATGAGAGGGTGGTGTATTAGGTCAGCAAGGTTTGAAAATAGCTTGAAGCTGTACGAGGCGGTTGTGTGCTAGAAGCTAGAATTCTAAGATTATAACGCGAAGCTCGTTTGGTCGGTGAGGCTAGCGGGCTTTCGTTTTGTGATATAATAAGCTCAATAATCTTGTGGGAGGTGGAACGTGTTGGATGACATTTTGCCGGTGCAGTTCATTGAGGGGGTCAATGAGAACCCGAGTGTCCCCAAGTTACGCGATTGCAAATTACGAGATTGCCTTGAATGACAAGGTTACGGCAATCCGCTACATTCCAAAGACGACGTACACGCTTAAGAAGATAAGAGGATTTTTCTCTCTACCAACTCTACCACGAAGCAAGCCAAGTGCGCGTTGGCTCTCTGTACGGACTACGAAGACCAGCCAAGCGACATAGTGCTTACCACAGGCGACCTAGCCACAACCGATGGGCTACGATGGCAAGAGGCCACCGTACTTCCAGTAGTCGTGGTCGCCAAAAACAAGTACTGGATAACGATTGCACTGGAAGACGGTAGCGTCACGTTGCCAGGAGCGGATGAGGGCGCGGACATTCCACTGAAATTCAAAGTAGGCGGAAAGTGGATAATAGAACCAGCGTGGAAGACCTGGCGCGTGGCGATTCGCTTCCATGGCAGATTCTTGCCGTGATATGAGGTAGCCAGTGGGGGTGTCAGTGAAGACAGGACGTCGTCTGGCGTATTGGCCTTTGTGGATTCTTCTCATCACCGCGGTCTTAGTTGGTTTGTTCTTTCTGATAGACACTATCGACAACACTCCCGGCACCCCTATCTATAGCAGTGGCAACCGTCCCCTAGCTCCGTGGGAAACACTAGCACCTGGGGAAACAGTAGCACCTGGGCCACAGATTATCGGGTACGAAATGCGGTATACTTGGGCAGTTATGCCTTCACTGTAGTAGATAACTGGTTTGGAAAGTGGCCGGGATTTTCTTTGTCATTCAGCTTGCAAAGCGCCACGAGCGGAATATAGTGGCCTGGACGACTGCTGCCATAGTTTTTACGCCAGTCCTGACCGGTATAGCCTACCTGCTGACTTGGCCTAAGGACAAGACTGGACAGGGCTGAACCATCTGCGTCAATTCTAACCAAAATCTTGCCCGTGCATAGACGCTGAATATATACGGGGCGGAGTGGGAGTCGAACCCACCGCAGACACTTTTCATGCCCCTACTTTAACACTAAAAAGACCATCGGTTCAATAGACATGTAGTGTCCTTTTGTGATAAGTTATACCTCAAGTTTGAGTGAGGAGGCAGGTATGGAAACATCGGTAAAAAAGACCTGGAAGTCTACGACTGGCGGGGTTCTTACTGTAGTAGGTGGGGTACTTAGCTTAATCACTTGCCTTGCCATGATTGTCGTCGCTTCCGTTGTCGACAGCAGCGAAACGGTGCTGGATTATATCAGAGACGCCGGTATTTCGACGGGGGATATTGGCCTGGTGCAGACTATTCTGATTATAGTCGCCATCTTCTTTGCCATTACGGCGGCACTAGCGTTAATAGGTGGAATATTTGCCCTTCAGAGAAAGAGATGGGGTTGGGCACTTGCCGGTTCAATCGCCGCCATCCTGGGTTCATGGTGGCCACTAGGTATAGCGGCTACCGTATTCACCGCAATATCAAAAGATGAGTTTAAATAGCCCGCGTATGCTGTCGTCTAGAGTGGGGCTAGTGTAGCGGGGTCTTCCTCTCGGGAGGAAGTGACCTGCTCTTTGTTGACCGCGACAAAAGGTCTGGTAGCATACGGGCCATACTGGTGAGCTATGGTGACCCCGGTTAAGGGTATGAACAACCTGTCCTCGTTGAGCACATCGTGCAGACTCTGCCCTTGAGAACAATGCACACTGCCAATGAGCGTGTAGGTTGGCAGTTCCAGACTCACCGGGACGGCTGATTTTGGCACAAAGGGATAGAGCTTCGCGCCACCTTTGGCGCCAACACCTCTGGCCAAGTTGACATCTAAGGTCGCAATCAGCTGGACAGCGGTCTTTCTGATGTATTCTCTCAGTCTTTCTTGATATGTGGGCTCTTCGCCAGAAGCAGATATGTCAACAAACTCAAAAAACCCATGGTTTATGCCCTGCTCTGAGGAACCTGCGCCGTTAAGAAGGTCGAGCAGGCGTAGTTCCCTCGGGCAACGAATGTAACCGCTGAGTACTCGGGATTGTGTATATAACTCCAGCGAAACCCAATAAGGCACCCGCTGGTGGCTCATTTCGCTAACCCCGCTCGCATGGTGAAAATTACTTTGCACCTTTACTAGAATAGCCTGACAAGTAAATAAAGTCAAGATGACTTTACTTCACTTATCTTACTGTCCTACCGCAATGTCAAGCAATCTTGGCGGACGATATGTTGTCATAGGCACAGGAACCACTATTTTGTCTTTGAAAGCCGTTCGACCAGCCAGACCACGTTCCTGCCAACAGCTCTGGCCTCTTCCAGGGCTGACCGCGTTGGGGAGCCGCCTACTCCTGTCCTCACTTCCCCTTTACCCCTTCCGTAACCTATGCCTCCCCCGGCTATGAGCATTCTGTGAATAGTGAAATAGCTGTAGAGGATACTGAGCACCTGACCAGCTCCCACTCGTCTCGCCACCACGATGGCCGCCGCCACTTTCCCTCTCAATTTTCTCGTTTGCAGGAAGGCATAGGTTCTATCGATTATTGCCTTTGCCTGAGCAGTCACATTCAGGAAATACACGGGTGTCCCGAATACTATGCCGTCGGCTGACTCAAGCTGCTGATATATCACCTGCATATCATCCTTAATTTTGCAGATGCCGTTCTTTTCGCACGCTCCGCAACCATCGCACGGTGATATGTTCTTTTTCGCCACCGAAACAAGCTCGGTTTCGGCACCGGCCTCACGCGCCGCCTTAAGAGCTTCCCTCACTAATATCTCCGTGTTTCCACCTTTACGCGGACTGCTGACAATGCCAATGACTTTCACTATTAAGGCCTCCTTGTTCAAACACACTTGAAATAAGTATGCTTTACCTTAGTCTAAGTCTATTAGTTGAGCAGAGTGAATCATTTTACTGGATTCTCGAAGTTGGCGGGGGCGTATGGGAGTCGAACCCACCGAAGACACTTTTCATGCCCCCCGACGGATTTGAAGTCCGCGAAGCCCACCGGGACTCATTCGCCCCCTCGCCTCAGACAGTCCAAGTATACATTATCTCCCCAATCAGGACAATATAGATTGTTTAACAACCTATCCCCCTTTGTCCCCCTCCCCTTCTAGGAGAGGGGGAGGAAGTTTTATGAAGAGGGGCTGACGCCCCTCTTAGACGCCCCGCTTTGAGAGATAAAGGCTTCGTCCCTCTTAAATACCCTTCGGTGCTATGGGCTTTGCGCCCCAGTAGTCGGGGCTGGCACCCTCTTAAACGCCCCTGCTCGGAGAGGAGAGAGCTAGAGAGGCGGAGCCTCTCTCTTATTTTCTTCCCCCTTCCCCTTCTTAAGGGGAAGGGGGATACAGGGGGATGGGGTTCATAAAGAATCTCGGTAATTCAGTTTTTTGCCCCCTTTCGTGACACATGCTAAAATAGGTTGAGCTTGGATTGTTCCAGCTTTACCACGGAGGAGAGATGGAGAAAAGAAAGGAACCGCGCCTCACCGAGAGCGTCCGCGCCGCCGGTTGAGCTTCCAAACTGGGTCCGGGGGACCTGGATGAAGCTCTATGCGGCCTGCCGCTAATATCCGACCCGAATATCATCCGGGGCGTCGAGAATATGGACAATGCCGGCGTCTATAAGCTGAGTGATGACCTGGCCATCGTCCAGACGGTGGACTTTTTCACGCCGGTGGTCGACGACCCCTACACCTTCGGTCAGATTGCCGCGGCCAACGCCCTGAGTGATGTCTACACCATGGGCGCCAAGCCGCTAACCGCCATGAACCTGGTCTGCTTTCCGACCAAGTCCCTGCCCATCTCGGTCTTGAAGGACATCCTCCGGGGTGGGCTGGACAAGATGAACGAGGCTAAGGTGGCACTGGTCGGCGGGCACAGCATCGATGACACCGAGTTGAAGTACGGCCTTTCCGTTACCGGGGTAGTACATCCGAAGACGACTAATCACCAACTCCGGAGCCAAACCTGGAGACAAACTCATCCTGACCAAGCCACTCGGGACCGGCATTATCACCACGGCGCTGAAAGCTAAAGCCGTTAATAAGAAGGCCATCGCCAGGGTCAGCCAGAGCATGGCCCGGCTCAATAACAAAGCCGCCGAGCTGATGCTGGCAATCGGCGTTCATGCCTGCACGGATATTACCGGCTTTGGCTTCCTGGGGCATACTGTCCAGCTGGCTCAGAACAGCCGGGTTGGCATTAAGATTGCCCTAGCCGCCGTTCCTTTGTTCCCGGAAGCCAGCAAATTGGCCCAGCGCGGTTTCTGTCCCGGCGGCTTGCACCGCAATCGCGACTTCTATTCGGCCTGTGTAAAAATAGCCCCTCAAGTGCCGGAGCATATACAGGACATCCTCTTCGACCCGCAAACATCGGGCGGCCTGCTGATTTCCCTGGCCCCGGGCAAAGCGGCCAGGCTACTTGAGAAGCTACACCGAGCCGGTATCAAAGATGCGGCCATCATCGGCGAGGTCGTCAGCCAACCCAGGGGAAAAGTCACCGTCAAATAACCCGCCCGTCACAAAACGACAGACACTTTCCAAATTCCCCGCGCCAACCTGTTGACAACACTTGCCCGATAATGTATATTAAAATCATCAACTTTATCAACAAAGGTTGTCTTATGAAGCTATCAACCAGAGCTCGTTACGGCACCCGGGCACTCCTGGATATCGCGCTTAATGGCAAAGACAAGCCCGTCCTGCTCCGAGACATCGCCCGGAGGCAACAAATTTCTACCATGTACCTGGAGCATCTCATCACACCCCTCATCACCGCCGGCATCGTCCGAAGCATACGGGGGGCCAAGGGCGGCGTCTGGCTGGCCAGACCTCCCCACGAGATAAAACTGAGTGAAATCGTGCTACTCCTGGAGGGTTCACTGGCACCGGTTGAGTGCGTTGACGACCCGAAGTACTGCCCACGCTCTGCCTTCTGTGTGACCCGTGACATCTGGACAGAAATGAAAGAAGCCATGAACGGCGTACTGGAATCGACTACTTTACAGGACCTGGTTGAGCGGCAAAAAACCAAGGAGCCGACGGCCGATGGCATGTATTACATATAGGGTTATCAAGAGGGAGAACGAGAAATGGTCAAAACAACTCAGCCAATCGAGAAACTGAAGTATAAGACGATAGAGCTCCCAAAATTGACCCGGGGCATTGCCAAGGACTCCACCGAGCTAATTGGCAATACGCCACTGGTCAGATTGAACCGCATCACCGACGGAGCCGAGGCGGAGGTGGTGGCTAAGCTGGAGTCCTTTAATCCTCTGGGCAGTGTCAAGGACCGGATTGGCGTTTCCATGATTGTCACGGCGGAAGAGAAGGGGCTTATCAAGAAGGATACGGTCATCGTTGAACCGACCAGCGGCAATACCGGCATCGCCCTGGCTTTTGTCTGCGCCGCCCGCGGCTACAAGCTAATCCTCACCATGCCGGACACCATGTCTATGGAGCGCCGGCAACTGCTTTCAGTTCTGGGGGCGCAACTGGTGCTGACTCCGGGGGCCGAAGGTATGCCCGGCGCGGTGCGTCGAGCGGAGCAACTGGTGGCCGAAAATCCCAACTACCTGTTGCTGCAGCAGTTCAAGAATCCGGCCAATCCTGAAATACACCGCCTGACTACCGCCGAGGAAATCTGGCGGGACACCGGGGGTCGGGTGGACATACTCGTTGCTGGCGTCGGGACGGGTGGCACGATTACCGGCGTGGCCGAGGTGCTCAAGAAGAGGAAGCCGGAATTCAAAGCCATCGCCGTTGAACCGGCCAATTCGCCCGTTCTTTCCGGCGGCCAGCCTGGCCCGCACAAAATACAGGGTATTGGCGCCGGTTTTATCCCTGATGTGCTGAGGCTGGACCTGGTTGATGAGATTATCAAGGTGACCAACGAGGATGCCGGCACGATGGCCCGCCGACTGGCTAAAGAGGAGGGCATACTGGCTGGTATCTCTTCCGGGGCCGCGACCTGGGCCGCTCTGGAAGTCGCCAGGAGACCCGCCAACGCCGGCAAGCTTATCGTGGTGGTCTTACCCGACACCGGCGAGCGTTACCTCTCCACATGGCTTTTCCAGGAGGTCTACTCAGAACCCAACGACAATATAAGAACAGGGGGAGATAGAGTGAGGCGGTAACAGAAATAGGAAGTAAACAGGATTCTTTGCCTGATACAGGCAAAACCTAAAAATCCAAGAGGAAAGGAAGGAGAACAAAATGGGAAGATTAGGACGAATTGCAGGGGCAGTGATAATGGCACTGGGTGTGCTCGCCATTGTCATCGGCGCGATATTTGTTTTCCAGGGCTTCAGCAAGAACAACCTGATAGTAGAGAGAATGCAAGTTGAAAAGGTGAGTCTGGCTCTCGACCCCAACGACCCCAGCACACGCACCCAGATTCAAAATGCGGCACAGGCACAAGGAGCGGCCGATATCATCAGTTCGCACCGGCGCGCCATAGCTCCGACATACCAGGACTTAACGGCTGGAAAAGGCTTTGACCCCACCAACCCCACACAACTCAGGTATGCGCAGGCGATGAACCTGGAGAACTACCTGTACCTCGCCGTCACTGCCTTCGGCCTTGTCCAGGTAGTCTTAGGTGCTGGTGCCTTTATGGTTGTCACCGGCATTGCCCTCGGCCTCACCGGGCTGGTGTTGCTCAGATTACCGGTAAAAACTGCCTAAAGGTCTCAGGCCACTAGGATAACCATAAAGAAGGGGGCGCTAGATAGGCTTCGCCCATCTTTGAGCCATTCACCCAGAGAGATTGGCTCATGCTATAATATCGCCAGAAAGGTAGAGGGAGCCAAAATGGCCGAGAAAGTAGAGGAATGAGCATGAAACGAATCTACCTTGATTATGCCGCCACCACGCCGACTCACCCTGAAGTCGTCAAAGCAATGTTGCCCTACTTTACTGAGTGTTCGGCAACCCATCCAGCATCTACTCCTACGGGCAGGAAGCCAAAGAAGCCATTGAGAATGCCCGGGCGCAGGTTGCCCGGCTCATCGGCGCCCGAAGCGACGAAATTGTCTTTACCAGCGGCGGCACGGAAGCCGATAACTTCGCCCTGAAGGGCGTAGCTTTCGCCAACGAGGCCAAGATGCAACCACATCATCACCAGCACTCTTGAACATCACGCCGTTCTGGAATCGGCCAAATTCCTGGAACAGAGGGGCTTCCGGGTGACCTACCTGCCCGTGGACAAGTATGGTTTAGTTGACCCGTCTGATGTCAAGAAGGCCATCACGAGTAAGACCATCCTGGTCTCAGTGATGCACGCCAATAATGAGGTAGGTACTATTGAGCCCATCGCTGAAATCGGCCGGATTACCAGAGAGGCCGGTGTCTATTTCCACACCGACGCCGTACAGACAGTCGGGCACATCCCGGTGAATGTGAACGAACTGGGTGTTGACCTGCTGGCGATGTCCGCCCATAAGCTCTGCGGGCCCAAGGGCGTTGGTGCCCTGTTTATCAGAAAAGGCACCAAAATAGTCTCGCTCCTTCACGGTGGCGAGCAGGAGAGGCGCCGACGCGCCAGCACCGAGAATGTGCCCGGCATCGTCGGCCTGGGCAAAGCCGCCGAACTGGCCAAGCCGGAAATAGATGAGGAAGCCCGGCGGCTGACCTTACTGCGGGACAAGCTGACTAAAAATCTTCTGGAACGCATTGAACACACTCAACTTAACGGTCACCCCACCAGACGACTGCCCAACAATGTCAATATCAGCGTGGAGTATGTGGAAGGGGAGTCAATGTGCCTGAACCTCGACCTGGAAGGCATCTGCGCTTCCACCGGCTCCGCCTGCAGTTCGTCCAGCGCCGAGCCATCCCATGTGCTGCTGGCCATAGGTCTGCCGCCCCAGCAGGCACATGGCTCATTGAGATTCACCCTGGGGAAATGGACGACCGAAGAGGATATAGAGCGCGTCCTGGAAGTATTGCCCCGGGTAATTGAGAAATTGAGGGCAATGTCCCCATTACTGAAAAAGCGATAGAAACGGACAATTGGAAATGAGCGAGATACCGGCAATTGGCAAAATATCACCTGAAATCTTCAACGAACTAATTTTCCCGCGGCTGGGGGCAAAGAATGAGAGTATCTTGGTAGGGCCTCAGCATGGGGTGGATGTGGGTATCGTGGAAATCGGCGGCGAGGCAGTATCCTTCACCTGCGACCCGGTTTTCATCGTCCCCGAGTATGGCTGGGAAAGGGCGGCCTGGTTTGCCATCCACATTCTTGCCTCTGATTCCGTGACCTCCGGACTGAAGCCCAAGTTTCTGGCTATAGATTTGAATCTGCCCATGGAGATGACCAAGAAGCAACTGGAGATAATGTGGGACACCATGCACCGGGAGTGCCAGCGCCTGGGTATCGCCGTCATTACTGGCCATACCGCCCGATATGAGAATTGCCACTACCCGATGGTAGGCGGGGCAACTGTTGTTGGCATCGGCGAGAAGGACGAATATGTCACCCCACGGATGGCAAAAGCCGGTAACAAGATAATCATCACCAAAGGGCCAGCGATTGAGGCCACCGGTATCTTCGCCACGATGTTTCCGCGGCTTATCGAGAGAGAGTTCGGGCATGACTTCAGCCAGAAAGCACAGCAGATTTTTTACCAGATGTCAGTGGTCGAGGACGCCATGACCGCCGTCAGCGTTGGCGTGAGAGAAAACGGGGTGACCGCGATGCATGATGCTACCGAGTGCGGCATCTGGGGAGGATTGTACGAAATAGCTCAGGCCGCCGGTCTGGGGGTAAGAATAGAAAAGGAGAAGATTGTGGTGGAGGACTGCGTCACCGAGATATGCCGGTACTTTGGCATCGACCCCTACGCTTCTATCAGTGAAGGAACTCTAATCATCTCCTGCCGCGAACAAAAAGCTAAACAGGTAGTGGACGCTTTAGCCAGCAAGGGTATCAAGTCCTCTATTGTTGGCGAGCTGACCGAGCCAGAAGAGGGAATGGTTCTGGTCGAGGGCGGAAAAGAGAAGAAGCTGGAGCACCCCATTGTTGACCCCTTCTGGAAGGCCTTTTACGATGCCCTGGCCCAATATCAAGCCATGGAGCTGAAGTGAGTATCGAAGCCGATATACTAAAGTCCGGTCGAGTAGTAGCGGTAGTCGGACTGTCATCAAACCCCGAACGACCCAGCTACCAAGTCGCCAGTTACTTGAAGGAACATGGTTACCGGATAATCCCGGTTAATCCTAGAGAGAACGCAGTATTGGATGAGGTCGCCTACCCCGACCTTTACTCCATCCCCGAACCGGTGGATGTGGTTGATGTCTTCCGCCGACCTGAAGAGGTACCGGCTATTGTGGAGCAGGCCATCAAGATTGGGGCCAAGGCAGTCTGGATGCAGGAAGGCATCGTCAATGAAGCAGCCGCCGCTCAGGCCAGAGAAGCCGGACTGCTGGTGGTAATGGACAAATGCATGCGCAAGGAACACCAGAAGCTGGGGAACGCCGGACAAAAATGATAATTATCAGGGAGTCTAAGAGGGGCGGAGCCCTTCTATGCTGACTGGTAAGAAACCAGACGCTATAAAAGTCATGGTGGCTATGAGTGGTGGGGTGGATTCCTCGGTGGCGGCGGCTCTCCTTAAAAAGCAGGGCTATCAGGTCGCCGCAGTCACCATGAAGATATGGGCCGGCCAAGCCTCACCAGCCAAAAGGTCACGCCACGCTTGCTACGGCCCGGGGGAAGAAGAGGACATCGAGGATGCCCGCCGGGTAGCCCAGGCGCTCGGCATCCCCATTCATGTCATTGACCTGACACGGGAATACAAAGCCCAAGTCCTGGACTACTTCTGTCAGGAGTATCTCTCAGGGAGAACACCTAATCCCTGCCTCAGGTGTAACCGCCGGGTCAAGTTTGACGCCCTGGTCAAAAAGACGAAAGAAAGCGGCCTGGATTTTGATTATTTTGCCACCGGCCACTACGCTCGGGTAGAATATAATCAGGCGAAGAATCGCTACCTGTTGAAAAAAGCGAGGGACTTAAACAAAGACCAGTCTTACTTTCTGGCTTTTCTGACTCAGGAACAGCTCGGCCGGGCCATCTTTCCGCTGGGCAATTACACCAAGGCAGAAGTAAGGCAGATGGCGGCTGATTTTGGCTTGCCGGTAGCCAATAAGCCGGAGAGTCAGGACTTTGCCGCCGGTGGCTATTCTTCTCTACTGCCGGCAACGCCGCCGGGGCCAATACTGGATAAGCAGGGCAATAAGCTAGGAGAGCACCGCGGCATTTCTTATTATACCATCGGACAGCGCAAAGGACTGCGCCTCTCCCGCCCTGAACCACTCTATGTTATTGGCATTGACCGAGAGAAAAATGCTATTATCGTGGGTAGTAAGGAGGCAGTCTACCAAGACAAACTCATTGCCTCGGGAGTGAACTGGATAGCGATTGAGAAATTGGAGCAACCGATTGAAGTCAAAGCCAGAATCAGATACCGGCACCGGGAGGCTGAGGCCACGGCGACACCGCTGAGTGAAGGCAGGGTTTATGTCAAGTTCACAGAGCCACAACTGGCTATCACTCCCGGCCAAGCGGTAGTCTTTTACCAGGATGATATTGTCGTCGGTGGTGGTACCATTGAGAGAGCTGAGGAGTAGAATATGGCCAGGATTATCGCCGTCTGCTGGAGTGAGAAGAAGGGAACGAGAAAAGAACCCATCGCCGAGGGTTACATTCAGCAGGACTATGGTCTGGCCGGTGATGCCCACGCCGATTGCACGACCCATCGCCAGGTGAGTCTGCTCGCCATGGAAAGCATTAACAAGATGCGCCGGCTGGGCTACGAAGTTGGCCCGGGGGATTTTGCCGAAAATCTGACCACAGAAGACATCGAACTCCTCTCCCTGCCCGTAGGCACCGAGCTTTGTGTTGGTGATGAGGTCATTCTGGAAATCAGCCAGATTGGCAAGGAATGCCACACCGGCTGCGCCATCTTCCGACAGGTCGGCAAGTGCGTCATGCCCAAAGAAGGCGTCTTTGCCAAAGTAATTCGCGGTGGGACGGTCAGGGTCGGCGACGATATAAAGGTCAAATCAGATGGAAACTGAGATAGAAAGAGTCCCGGTACTCAAGCTTACCGAAGAAGACAGAACCAGCCTGGAGGATATTGTCGCCCGCGAGTTTCCGCTCACCATTATCCTGAATGACCGGGAACTGGTCACCCTGCTCTGCACGCCCAAAGACCTCAAATACCTGGCGGTCGGTTTTCTGGCCTCCGAAGGACTCCTGACTGATAAAGATGACATCAAGAAGCTCGTGATGGACGAAGTCAGAGGCGTGGCACGGGTGGAGACCACAGTGGACAAAACTTCGGCTGACGAGCTCTTCAAGCGATTCATCAGCTCCGGCTGCGGCCGGGGGGCCTCCTTTTACAGTGCCGCTGATGTGCAAAACCAGGCCCGGATAGAATCCAGCCTTAAGGTGTCAATTCGTGATATTCTAGCCCTGGTGGCTGAGTTCCAGCATCGCTCAGAGGTCTATCGGGCTACCGGCGGCGTCCATAGCGCCGCCCTGTGTGATACCAAGAGCCTCCTCATCTTCAGCGAGGACATCGGTCGGCACAATGCTATTGACAAAATCTTTGGCCAATGCCTTCTGGAAGATATACCTACCGATGACCGTATCGTTATCACCAGCGGCCGCATTTCCTCAGAAATCCTGCTCAAGGTGGCCCGCCGAAATGTGCCCATCATTGTCTCTAAATCGGCGCCGACCAACCTGGGCGTGAAGCTGGCTAACGACCTGGGAATAACCCTCCTCGGCTTCGTCCGGGGTAAACGGATGAATGCCTATACCCACGATTGGAGGATAGGCCAAGATGGCCACTGATAATACCGAACTAGTTGAGAAAATCCTGAACCTGAAAGCCAAGAAAAAGGCGATTATTCTGGTGCATAACTACCAACTGGGTGAGGTTCAGGATATCGCCGACTTCATTGGTGATTCCCTGGAGCTGAGCCAGAAGGCAGCCAAAACTGATGCCGAGGTTATCGTTTTCTGCGGCGTCCACTTCATGGCCGAGACGGCCTCAATCATCTGCCCCGATAAGACAGTCTTATTACCGGATTTGCACGCCGGCTGCCCGATGGCTAACATGATTACCGCCCAGGCCCTGCGCGAGAAAAAGAAGGAATATCCCAGAGCCACGGTGGTCTGCTATGTCAACACCTCGGCCGCAGTCAAGGCGGAGTCGGATATCTGCTGCACCTCCGCCAATGCCGTGAGACTGGTGGAAAAGCTGACTGATGTTGAGGACATTATTTTCGTGCCCGACCAGTACCTGGGCAGCTATGTCGCCAGCCAGACCGGCAAGAAAATGATTCTCTGGCCGGGGTATTGCCCCACCCATATTCGGATACTGCCCCAGGACATTATGCGGCGCAAGGCTGAGCACCCCCAGGCTAAGGCCATCGTCCACCCGGAGTGCCGACCCGAAGTCAAGGCTCTGGCGGATGCGGTGCTGAGCACCGGCGGCATGATAAGGTTTGCCCGCGAGACCGATGCCAGGGAGATAATTGTGGGGACGGAGATTGGCATCATCCACCGGTTGCAGAAGGAAAACCCGGAGAAGAAATTCATTCCCGCCTCCGAGCAGGCCATCTGCCCCCGAATGAAGCTGATTACTCTGGAGACTATCCTCTGGTCGCTGGAGAACATGACCCACGAGATAAAAGTCCCGGAGAGAATCCGCCGCCGCGCCCGAGCCGCCGTGGATAAGATGCTGGAAGTTACCTGAAAATCCGGATGTCCTTTCCGAAGCATCTACAAAATCAGCCCGTAGGTTCTTCTAGATTATGGCTTATGCTTGCAAACGACATCGACTTGAGCTAAACTAAACGAGCTAAAATGTTGCCCCACTCTCCTGGACATTCCCAGAGTGGTCTGCTGGAAGCTAAAACTAGACAAGGCAATTTCAACAGTCATCAAGAAGTAGGAGGCAGTATCAAAATGGCAATAAAGGGGCTGGAGACAATGAATTATGAGGAGAGAGCCAAGGAAGCAGATTACAAACATAGATTGCATAAGGTGATGACCGAGAAGGAAGCCGTGGCGACATTTCTACATGATGGCGATTCATTTTGTATGGGTGGTTTTGTTATGTGTAGGCAGCCTGAATCAGTCATCAGGGAGATTGCCCGCCAAGGAAAGAAGAATCTATCTATTATAGATGAGAGCGGAGACCTTGAGGGTATAGATTTACTGGTAGAGCTGGGCATACTGGACAGGATAGATATAGCCTATAGTATTACCCGCCAGGTAGGTGGTATTTCCGGCACGCCCGCTATAGAGCGCGGTATCAAGGAAGGTTTACCGCGGCCGGTTGAAGCGGGGGGCGTTCTGGCCACACCAAAGGACAAAATTAAATCTGATATGCCGCCGCTTAAGATAGTGGACTGGACGAATTTTGAAATTTCATTGAGACTCATGGCCGGGGCATTCAATGTCCCCTTCATGCCCTGCCGCTCCTCAATTGGCACTGATATTCCCAAATACAATAAGGAAATCAAGGTGATAAATGACCCCTATGAGAACAAGCCGCTCCTCCTTATCCCGGCTTATAAACCAGATGTGGCCTTCATCTCAGTCCAGAGGGCAGACCACAGAGGCAATGGTCAGATATGGGGCTTTAAAGGGACGGATTTCTGGAAAGCCAGGGCTGCCAAGCATGTAGTCCTGCTTACGGAGGAACTGGTTACCACCGAAAAGATATATGAAAACCCCGCACTGACGGTAATACCGGCCTATTGCACCGATGCTGTTGTCCACCTTCCCTTCAATTGCCTGCCTACAAGCGTCTATGGCTGCTATATGGCGGACTGGATAGGTTTCGTGGCTCTCTTACTCCAGAGGCAGAGTCGTGAAGGGGCCTTGAAGTGGATTGATGAATGGATTTATGGCACCAAGGACCACTTCGCCTATTGCGATAAGATGGGATGGGAAAAAATAGATAGACTGGCCAAATCAGAGCACAAGCTAAACCGGATACCGGGGTGAGGGCTGTTAATAAAAATATGAAGGAGGTATGAGAATGGGACATTTATATACTACAAGAGATAAATACACGCCAGAGCAACTTAAAGAAATGAAGGCGAAATATACGCCGCCAGAGCTGGTATGTTGCACCGGGTCAAGGGAAGTGGAAGATAGAGAGGTGGTGTTTGTTGGTATTGGTATTTCCGACCTTGCCGGTGCCATAGCGAAGCTGGTTCATACGCCAAATGCCATACTGGTGGCCGAGGCCGGCTATGTGGGATTTCCCAGCGTTTCCGTCTTGGTCAGTCCCGCTGATAACTCGGCGGGTACCATGGCTATGTGTCATCAGGGCCTTCCTGATATGTTCATCGACCAACAGTCAGGCTTTATTGATGTCTCTTATCTGGGATTTGCCCAGATGGACAAGTTTGGTAATGTCAATGTCAGTTATATAGTTGGACCACAAATAAAGATGAATGGCAGCGGCGGCGGAGGCGATATCGCCTCATCGGCGGGGAGAGTAGTTTATACCGTTGAGTTTAACCCCAGGCAGTGGGTAGAAAAGGTTGACTACATGACTGAGGCCGGTTTCCTTGATGGCAGTCCTGATGCCAGAAAGAAGGCTAATCTGGTTGGCGGAGGGCCAGCCGCGGTGATTACCAACAGAGGAGTTTTCCGATTCGACCCTAAGACGCATGAGCTGTATTTAGCCGAGGTATTCCCCTGGCAGGATGAGGCAGACATAAAGGAAGTTAAGAAGAGTCTTCCATGGGACTTGAAAGTAGCTAAGGAACTTAAGATAATTGAGCCACCTACCGAGAGGGAACTCTGGGCACTGAGATTAATGGACCCGAACGGTCAGTATATTATAGCCAGCATTATGGATAGGCCTATTGGTAAGATTATCATGGAAGGGAAATATAACTTAGAAGGATATGATGCATTTTTGGGATTGATGGAGAGAGCGATGAAAGAAGTGCTGGAGACTGTTACTTAGATTTATGACTTCTCTTAAACGGGTTCTGAGGAAAGCGGTAGAAGTAGAGCTTTCTTTGTAAGTAGTGCAGGGCTGGTCGAGGCTAACACAAAGAGAAGGTTGGTATAAAAGCCAATCTTCTCTTTGCACAAATCGCCTCAGGCCTCATAGCCGAGCACCAGTCGGCTATCTTCCGGGACCAAAGGTCATACCCTATCTCTGACTGAAACTCTTACAGGTCCTCAAGAAGCGTGGTGAAGGTATCGTGATGGTCTTCTTCCTGCTCCAGTATTCCCTCAAAGATGAAGGCCGTAGTTTCATCCTTCTCTTTTTTGGCCTTGTCGACAATCTGCTTGTAGAGCTTAATGGCGCCCTCTTCGTCCTTGACATCCTGCGCAATCATCCCCTTGAGAGTAGTGCCGACGAAGATGGGCGTGGGCTTGGTGGTGGGTATGCCGCCCAGATAATAGAGCCTCTCCGCAATGGCCTCCGCATGTTTCATCTCCGCGATGCCGATTGACTTCAGCTCATCCTGGACAGCAAAGCCCTTCACCCCACCCCACTGCACATGCTGCCACATGTACTGAATGGCTACCTGTAGTTCTCTGGCGATGGCCTGGTTGAGCAAGTCAAGTAATTCCTTGGATACCTTGGTGGCTGGACCCGGATACTCCTTCTTGGCATTTTACCTCCTCCACTTACTTATTTTTTCCGATGGCCTGATTTGGTTCTACTGACCCCCATCAATATTTATGGTTTGCCGCGGCAAACCATACTCTAGCTCAATAATATCACCAGGGTTCCGCTTTGTCTAGCACCGTTTAAGTCGTTTCTGGACCTAGCCGACTCAAACGAGACTACCCCTTACTTAATCTTACGCATGAATTCTTTGGCCTCTTTATCCCACTCGCGGGATTCCACTTCCACCGAGCTCCCCTTGCCCTCGGCGCAGGTAATGACATTAACATAACTTTCGCTAACACCCCTGAAGTAGGCGCAGGTAGGGTTCTGTTCCTTGATAGTCATCCCTAAGCCGCCTGGGCCGAAGAACTTAACCGCCCGCTTGACCGCTTCCTCCGGACTCAGTTTTGATTTCTTGGCCAGTTTAATCATTGTACTCCTCCCCCCTGTTTTTAAGTATATTTTACTATATTTTTTCAAACTCGCTTTTGCTGGCCCCGCACACCGGACAAACCCAGCTCTCCGGTAGTTCCTCAAAGGGTGTCTTGGGCTTGATACCGCCATCCGGGTCACCCAGCTCCGGGTCGTAAATGTAGCCGCAGACAGTGCAGCGATACTTGGCCGCTTTGATGGCTGGCATTTTCTTCTCCTCAACATAGCTGGGCGCCGTCTTGGGTGTGCTACCCCGCTTGACCTGATGATAGTAGGCGTAAGTCATACACGCCTTTTCACTGAGGACATCGGCCGCCACCACCTCACCGATGAAAATGGTATGGGTACCCACATCCACTTCTTGGCTCACCCTGACTTCCAGGTACGACACGGCGTTCTCCAGGATGACCGGGGCTTTAGTCTCGCCAATTTTGTAGTTAACGCCCTCTAGCTTGTTGATATCCCGGCCTGACTTAAACCCGAATTGGCCGATGAAGGAGAGGGGCGTATCTTCACCGAGAACTGAGGCACTGAAGACCCGGCTTTCTTTGATAAACTCGTGGGTCAGGTTCTTTTTGTTGATGCTCACGGCTATGGTGGGTGGTTCGGAGGTTATCTGGAAGACAGTATTAGCGATTTGTGCGTTCAATCGGTCGCCCTTTCGGGAAGCGATAACATACATGCCATAGCCGATTTTATATAGTGCTCCCAGATTCACGACCCACCTCACTTAAAGTAATTCTACATTAGTTCCTTTTCGCTGGCTTCGATGGCTCGCTTCAACTCAGCGCTGAGCAGTGCCGGCAGACCTTCAATATCCACCCGCAGAAAACCACGGACAATGGCGGCGGTCGCCTCACTTCGACTCAATCCCCGCGCCATCAAATACTCCACCTCTTCCTCAGCAATCCTGCCCACCGCGGCCTCGTGATAGAGGTCAATGCCAGCCAGATTACCTTTAAGCTCAGGGATAGCATGAATCATGCCGGTTTCCTGTAAAATCAGCCCGCGACATTCCAGATGCCCCTTGACCTCAGGGGCATTACCTTCAATATAACCCCGGGCAATGATGTTGCCGCCGGTGGTGATTGCCCGCGAGATAATCTCTGTCCTGGCGCCGCGAGCATTAAGGATAACGCGAGAGCCCACATCCAGAGACGACCCCGGCGTAGCCACCAGGACACTATTGTAACGGACAACGGAGTTCTCCCCAACACACCGGGCGGTGGGGTACATCTGCAGTGAGCGCACCGGCTTCATAATCACATAGTTGCTGAGAAAGGTGCCATTTTCTTCAATAATCGCCCCGGTGCGGGGTCGCACGCCAATCTCCGGATTCCAGTTGTGTATCATAGTGAAGGTAACTCTAGCGCCCTTCTTTATGTAAAATTCGGAGACCCCCAGATGCAGTCCCGGCTCATCTCGAGAGGCGGCGGTACAGCCGGTGATAATATGCAGTTCCGAACCCTCTTCGGCAATGATGATATTGTGCACATTTTGCACCAATCTGGCCCTGGCCAGATAGAGACAGGCCTGAACCGGGAAGACTGTCTTTTGGCCGGGGAGAGCCCGGATGAAGTAGCCATCATGCTGGCTCAACTCAACATTGGCGGTGTACTTATCGCTGTCAACGGCCACCGCCCGCCACCAGTAATCGGCCAGCCAGTTGTACTTCTCCAGGGCCTCACTGGTGGGCATGACTTCGATGCCTTCCTGCCTGGTAGAGCTGTGCACCGGCGCATTATTCACCTGAATGAAAGTCCCGGCCCTCTGGCTTACATCGTCCAGGATAATCCCCGCTTCCAGCATCTGCTTCTTGTCTTTGGCCGGAAGCTGTGATGGGTCAGGCTGGTAGGGTTGCTCTTCGTCAGAGCTCACATATTGACTCAAATCGATATCTTCACCCAGCGCCGCCGGTTTGTTTCTGACGGCTTTGGCTTTATCTTGATAGGTCTTGGAGGTCTTCACTTCACTCACTTTGCTTACGCCTCATGAAACATCGGATACACTCGCCGTAGCCCTGCGCTCTGATGGTCGCCAGCATCTCATGAGGGTCGCCCTCACAGCCAATCGTGCCATCGCACATGACATAGCCGGTACGGGCGTTGACATAGTCCAGAATATGGCCGGTGTGGGTAATGATTAGACCCAGGCACTGGCGGAGATGCCGCGGGCAGTTCTTCTCCAGTAGCTCATTTATTAATTCACCGATTAAGACGATGTTCTCCAGGTCAACCCCCGACTCCGGTTCATCCAGTAAGGCCAGCGCCGGTCTCTGCGCCAGTAGCTGCATCAGTTCCGCACGCTTGATTTCCCCCCCGGAAAACCCATAGTTGATATCCCGCTCCAGGAATTCGGCCAGCTTGGCCTTCTCGGCCAATTGAGTAATGACGGTCTCACCGTCCCGCCCCTTGAAACAGGCGGCGAGCATGTCCCGGGTCTTGACACCTCTCACCACCGGGGGACGCTGGAAAGACAGGCCAATACCGAGTCGAGCGCGCTCATCGAGGGGCAGCGCCGTTATGTCCCGACCATCAAAAAAGATATGGCCGCCGGTTACCTGGTATTTCGGGAAGCCCATGATGGCCATCAGCAGGGTGGTCTTGCCGCTGCCGTTGGGGCCGAATAAAACATGAGTTTCGCCGCTATTAATGTGCAGATTGATATTGTGCAGAATCTGCCGACCATCTACGGCTACGGATAGGTCCTTAATCTCCAGCATTTTCTCAATCCCATCCTACCATATTTTGCCTAGCTACCATCTAGAGAGGGATGCTCTTTTTTGACAAACCACCCCGCCGGGTTCTGGAGGTATTCGTAGTAGTCGGCCAGAATGAGGCTGTGCTCCTGCTCTTCACCCGCCAGGGTTTCGTAATAGTTTCTCTCGGCGTCGTAGGTAGCTTTTTTACTCTGGCTCTGGTAGAAATCGTAGGTCTTGGCTTCCATCTCTCTGGCTGTCTTTACCGCCGCCAGCTCACTTGCCCGAGCCTTGAACCTAGCACCCCCCTCTTCCAAGGCATGGGCAAATACCGTTCTCAGCGTCCGGCCACCATCGGGTTGGAAGCCAACCACCGGCCACCCTTTTTTACTACGGATAGCCTCATATATCTGCTCAAACTTCTGCCGGTGGATGTCCTCTTCCGCCGCCAGCCTCTGCAACAGCTTTTTGCCTAAATCGTTACGGCTTTCTTTGGCGGCTTTGAGATAGAACTCCTGGCCATCAATTTCCATCTGAATGGCTATTTGCAGTCCGGCCACAGTCTTGTCCTGTTCAGTTGCCATCCCCACCTCCCTCCAGAGGATTAACTTGAATCGGGTTGCTGATACTGATTAAGAGGAGAATACAAAGAATAATATACCCAAACTTTCCTCTCTGGTCAATAAGAACATCTACTCAATCTGCTTGACCTGATAGCGCAACCTGCCGACCGGTGCGGCGACCTCGACTATTTCCCCCTGGCTTTTCCCGGTCACCGCTCGGCCGATGGGTGAAGCGTTGGAAATCTTGCCTTTGGCCAGGTCTACTTCCCTGGGACTGACCAGAGTGTAACGCATCTCTTCACCGGAGTTGAGGTCGCACAAAACAACGCTATGGCCAATACCTAGCTTGAGAGAATTATCCGGTTTGTCATCAATGATGGCAGCACACTTCAAAGTGGCCTCTATGTCCAGAATCCGCCCCTCGATGTGGCTCCGTTGTTCTCGGGCGGCATGGAGCGGAGCATTCTCACGAAAGTCTTTATCGGCGGCGGCTTTGCGTATTTCCTCAATAAGATGAAGTCGCTGATTTTTCAATTCGGCCAGCTCAACCTGCAACTCGGCATAACCCTGCCGCGTCAAATAGATAGTCTCGGGCGCATTCCGCTTTGGTGCTGGCTGAGTCTTGGTCTTGCCTTTTCTGGGTTTAAGATGAACTGCCAGGTTAGTTTTACTCCAGCCCTCTTTCCTGGCATGAAGCAAAAAAGCCCGTATCATTTCCAGCCTCTTGGTGTAATCAGCATCAGACAGTGATAGTCGCTCAACATAGTTGTCCACTTCAGCCGCGGTGAGTCCGGCCAAAGGCCGCCCGGCACCAAACCAGCGCGCAAATTTATGTACCTCCGGCTGGATGGCCGCTCTTTCTTCAGGTCCTAAACTGGCCAGAAAACGGGCGGCCGCTTCACCTAAGCTCAAATCCTGATTAGTGTCATTCATTTATCAACCCCTATACTGCTTGTCTTCTTCATTTTCTCAGGTAGAGGAATTCGCATTGCTTCAACGACTCTGGACAAAGCACGATGCCCCACCGCCCGCAACACCGCCCGACCGTGCCAATCGAAGGACAGATTTTCGTCCCGGAGCAAAGCCTCAACAATGCCATTAGATTGTATTATGTCAAATATCCGGTCAATTTGGCTATCACTCAGGCGCTCATAAAACTGGCGCGCCCAGTAACCGACCCTCAATTCCTGCCCCAGCTTCCTTTTCCACCTCCTCTCGTAACTCGCCAGACCCCTACTAAACAGATTACCACTCTGTAGCGCTTGATGCAAAGTATCGGCGGCCGCATCGGCACACAGCAGGCCGTAATAGATACCACCGCCGGTAGTTGGTTTCACCTGTCCGGCCGCCGTGCCCACTACCAATATTCGGTCACCGCAGGTTCTGGCTAAGGGTTTCAGTGGAATCCCACCGTAGCGCAGTTCGACATCGACCGAAGCTATTTTGCCCTGAGCCAGCAGAGAAGCCAGGAATTTTTTAAGGTAAAGCCCTGGATTTTTGCGTGATAACAAGCCCACCAGCGCCCGGTTGGGAGAAGTCGGCACCAGCCAGGCGAAGAAGCCCGGGGCGACTTCCTGCCCCAGATAGGCCTCAATTCCCTCAATCCCGACTGTTTCCACCTCCGCCTGAGCCCCCATGACAAAATCCCGGAATCCACCCAGCCCCAGCTTCTCCACCAGCTTTGAGCCAAAACCGGTAGCCACAACGGCGGCTTTTGCTGCCAGCAGTCTGGGGCCTTCCGACCCGGTCACCTCAACTCTTACGCTGTCACGGCCAACCTCAATATCCCTGACCTGACTGCCCAACACATACTCGGCTCCCGCGCTTTGAGCCCGGCGAACCAGCGCCACATCGAAGGCGGAGCGATTGACAATGCAGGCCTGCGGTTCGGGACGCCACAGGTAAATCTGCTTCCCCGACGGCGAAAAAATGCGGGCACAGTTTACCCGCCGATAAATGACACCCTCTTCAATGCCAAAGGTGCTGGCACACTCCTGGCTGATGATACCGGTGCAGCAGACCGGCCCGGCCAGCCCTGTCTTCTGCTCCACAACCGCCACGCTGTAACCCAGCCCGGCTAACCGAAAGGCCACCTGGCTTCCGGTTGGCCCACCACCAATAACTAGTACATCATGCAAGTGCCATCTCCTCAGATTCAAGATTGCCTAGAGGTTGTTTAGCAACCCATCCCTTCCCGCTGCCTTTTTCTTCCTTTTCTTTACCAGCCTATTGAGATAATAGATGGCGACAGGTAAAATGGTAACCACAATGATGACCAGGACCGAATTGAACCCGGTGATTCTCATGCCAAACACCAGATTGGCAAAGAGAATACTGAGGGTTACTATGGCAATAGACAGCCCAAAGGAAAAGGCTATTCGCTCGAGGACACTGGTCTGACGGAAGAAGATGAGAGTCCAGACAAATCCCGGCAGGAGGAAGACGAGGATGAAGCCCAATATCGCCCGGACAACCGGTAAACGCTCGAGGAAAGGGGTAATGAATCCAAAGACTTCTCTGATTGGAGATAACCAATCCATGCCGTGTATCCCTGCCTACTCTAATTTAGCCCGGATGTGAGAGATGACCTCATTCAATATTAAAAGGCTCTTCAAGGTCGATTATCTGCTGCTACTGCTCGCACTGGGGCTGGCTTTCTACATTGCTTTCATTCCGCATCAGAATTACCCCTACCCACTGCATGTCGATGAATGGGTGCATCTGGCCAACTCCCAGGCTATGCTCCAAGCCGGTAATACCTCTTATGTTGAGCCCTTTTATGGTGGAGCGACCATTGGACTCGGCTCCAATCTGGAAGCCAGCTTCCATCTGTTCTGGGGCATCTTCCAGTCGATTAGCGGCCTTTCCTGGTTGACCATCTTCCGCTACTTCCCCGGCATCATTCTCATGCTAACCGTTCTCGCCGTCTATGTCCTGGCGAAGCGGGAAGGTTTTGGCTGGGAAGCTGCTTTCTTTACGGCCTTAATACCCACTACAGTTGGCATACTGGGCCCCAGCTTCCTGGTTCCGGCGACTTTAGGACTCCTTTTCACACCACTGATTATCTTTCTCGCCTTCAACCTCAGCACCATCTGGTCTTACCTGCTAATCTTTGTTCTCACCTCTTTCCTGCTGGCAATACATGCCCCGTCAGCCATCTACCCCATTCTCATCCTCGCCCCCTATATCCTACTTAATTTGAAGGGTAACTTCAAGCACAGCCTGGGCATCGCTTTAGCCCTGGCCCTCCCTTTCCTAGTTGTTTTTCCCTGGATATTTGACCTTTTGGGCCCTACCTTCAAGAGCCTGTTTACTTCGCATCCACCCACCGAGTATGTCCAGCTACCGCGGGTCATCGAGACTTATGGTTATTTACCAACTCTGTTCTGTCTGCTGGGCACCTTCCTGCTGGCCCGACAAGGTGGCAGGAAAAACTACGGCCTGATTCTGGGCCTGCTGGTCTTACTGCTGATGCTGGTCATCTTTTACACTTTTCATTACGGCGTACCTATTGTCTACGAGCGTGGCCTGCTGTATTTGATGCTGATGATGAGCCTGGTCGCCGGGGCCGGGCTGGCCGGAGTCAAAAACCTGACACTGCCCGCCAGACTCAGCCACTGGCCAAAAGCATCCATCGCCAGCCGATATCTGGGCAAGTTCCTGTGCCTCGCCCTCATCGGGGTGACGCTAGCCGTAACAGTCCCGGCACGACAGAACGCCCCTTACTATCACATGATAGACAGCGAAGACTACCAAGCCTTCATCTGGATTAAAGATAATGTCGGTAAAGAGTATGACAAAGCCATCCTGGACCCGTGGAAAGCTACGGCCTTCACGGCGATTACCGGTAAAAAGGTCTACACGCGGATACACGCCTATCCTACCGCCAAGGACAATGAGGCCTACGACTTCCTCAGCGGCGGCAGCAGTAATACCACCTTCCTGAGAGGAAACGGTATCTCCATTGTCTATACCCGTGTCTATGAAAGTGGCCCAAACCCGACAGGTCGAGTATGAGAGTCATAATGCTGATTTGGTACCACTGGCCAGGAACATTTACCTGCTGAGATAAACTAAAAGGTGATTGACATTTCACACGAGATACCTTATAATTTTGGCTAAAAGTCCACGAACAAGTCTTGACTTTTGACTAAACATAATATACAATGTGCGAAAAGTCCAAAAAGGCGTGACTTTTTCGGCGAGATAGTGTACACTTAAAGAAACTTAAGTTGCGGCCAAAGTGAAAAAAGTAACAAAATATACTGTCCTCAGGAGAGTAGCCCTACCGTTTCTCCTGGTAATGGTGGTGGCGGCTTTACTATGGTTTTCATCACCCTTGCCAGTTAAGGCACTTACTATAACTTTCCCCACCCTACCCTCCACTGGAACCCTAGGCCAGACTTACTCTTTTACCGTGCAAGTTACCGTTCAAGACCAGGACCTCCTGCCAATAGACCACATCAATATGGAAATGCGCAATGTGGCCAATCCTACCACTTATGTGGCCACCTGTAACAACTTACCTTTGAATAACGGCGACAAGCAAGACACCTACACTCGGTACGGCGGGGTGGTGCAGTTACCGTTACCGCAACGTAAGCTCGGCCACGGACTGGGGCTATGGGTATGGTTACCGCACGGGCTACGGCTACCGAGACCCCGAAGGTACAGGCTATCACTATTTCGGCTATGGTTATGGCTACGGATATGCCACCGGGCAGGGCACCGTATCCATAACCTACAATGTAAGCTGGACACCGCCAAGCGGTTGGCCAGCAGGGCAACTATAATGTCAAGGTCTTTGTTTATGGCGATGGCACCAAGAAGTTCTCCGGAACCAGCTCCGTCTTCTCACTCACATCTCCAGGCGGTGGCGGTGGTGGCGGCGGCGGAGGTGGCGGTGCGCCCCCGTCAGCAGGGTGCAACAGCCTCACTCTCTACACCAATGATGAAGGTGTCTTTAACCTGTCGGCCACTCTCAAATCTCAGGATGGCAAAGTCCAGCTCACCATCAATAAGGGCACCAGAGCCAGAACACGCAGTGACACGCGATTGACACAGATATGTATACTGAAGATGACTAACCCACCGGCGCCGTCAGCGAATACCAGCATTATTGGCCTGGTCTACGATATCAGTCCCGATGGGGCTACCTTCACACCATCCATCACCCTGACCTTCACCTACGACCCGGCCCAGGTACCGGCTGGTGTCGACCAGAAGAAGCTGGGCATCGCTAGCTGGGACAGTACGGCCAGCAAGTGGATTGAATCTGAGAACTGCACTGTTAACACGACGGCCCATACCATTTCAGTAGAGATAAGTCATTGCACGCCGTTTACCATCATCGCTCACACCAGACCCGCCGCCATTGTCGTCAGCGGCCTCACGATATCGCCAACCGAGGTCAATGCCGGAGAGGCAGTGACTATCGGTGTCCAGGTGGCCAACAATGGCGACCTCGCCAGTAGCTCCAACTTGACCCTGAAGGTCAATAATGTGTCTGTAGCCACCAAAGATATCTCAGTAGCCGGTGGCACCACGCAGACAGTAGAGTTCACAGTGACCGAGGACGCTGGTGGCACCTACAATGTGGATATCAACGGCTTGACCGGCACCTTCACGGTTAAGCCGCCGCCTACTCCTGCTACCTTCACCACCAGCGCGCTGAGCATTTCACCAGCCGTGGCCGATATTGGCGAGACGGTCACCATCAGCATTCTCGTGACCAATGACGGCGACCTCAGCGGCACCTATGAAGTAACCGCCAAGATAGACGGTGTTGCTCTGCCCAGCAAGGATATCACCGTAGCTGGCCACACCAGCCAGCAGGTAACCTTCACTACTTCACAAGCAATCGCTGGAACCTACACCGTAACCATTGACGGCCAGTCTGACACCTTCACCGTCAAGTCAACCCTGCCACCACCCACGGTCATTAACTGGTGGCTCATCAGTGGTATCATCTGCGGAGTGGTTATCATCGCCGTGTTTGTCTCACTCACTGTCAGGCGCCGGGCAATGTGAAAATAAAAAACGGGACTTTTAAATTAGGGATAGAAAAACGAAAGTACCTATTGACAACAGTGCTTTTTTGCGCTATACTATGCCCAATAGTATTTTTTGACTAGTACTTCCTGAGAAGGAGACACCCACGGTCACCACAGTAACCACGACAACGGTAACCACAGTAATAGCGGCCCTGGGTCTGACCGCCGCTATCAGCATAGCCGCTGTGATTACACTAATGGTCTTTCTGGCCAGCCGAGAACTGGCCACAGCCAGTCAGTCCGGGCTCTCCGGGCGCATCGCGCGATTTGCCACAGTAGGCATTTTGCCACTGGTGATGGCTTTTGCGGCGATGGTGGCTGTGAAAATCATTGAAATACTCTAGAAGAAAAGCGGAATCACCAGGTAAAGCACGATATTAGCCAGTGCCATGTGACAGGGTCACTCCCAAAAGTGACCCTGTCTTTTTTACGACCCAGCCAAAGAATAGAGCAATGCCAAAGACAAGAACAACATCCATCCATGAGTTATGGATTAAGTGGAAGATGCCAAAGAGAAAACTAACATAGATTATTCCCCACCACCCGAACATCCCCTCGGCACTACGCTGCATCACGCCACGGAAAATCAATTCTTCCACAAATCCGGTACACACCAGCAGGAAAAAGGCGGTCAGTAGCCAGGTTTCCTGCAACACCTGACCGGACGCCTCGGCCTCCTCACGCAGGATGAAATACTCTACCATGCCAAAGAGAAGCCCGGTCAGGGCAATGGCCAGTTGGATGCCAACCCGCTTGAAAGTTAACCCTATTTGCTCTCGCCGGTAGCCGGAGAGGCGGGCAACTACCAGGGCGGCGACCAGCAGTGGGGCATAAACAATAGGATACCACCAGACCTGAGGGATGTTGGCTAGAGGCAAAGACAGGCTGATTACCCTTATCAGGGGAACCAGAGCTAGCGACAGCAGGAACTTCTGGAGGGTATCCTTACCAACCAAGGCGGCGTGCAGCAGGAGCGCCACCAGTATCAGAATGTGGAACACGATTCCCCACATCGGTTTGATGGCAACCGTGATGACCTCAGCGGCAGTGACGGCCAATAGATAGATTATGGCTTCTTTCACTTCGTTCCATCCATATAGGGTTACGAGTTAAGACTGCGACTTATTGGCAGTGCCACTTGGCGCTGTGGGATAATCAGGTGGTGTGGCTGTTGGACCCCCCAGAGGGGGAGGTATCTCTTCCTGGCGGAGCTGGCGGTAACTGGTTCTGGCCGCGTTTTCCAGAAACCAGCCAATAAAGAACTATCCAGATGCCGTCAAACCAGGACAGCTCAAAGGGATGCAGGGCGATTATCAGAATCCCGCCGAGCATAAATAGATAGCCGATACCCTGCCCTACCCGCGTGGCGATTTTTGTTGAGCGATGATAGCTGCCAGTCAAACGCCAGAGTAAAGAGCGAAAGACACGACCGCCATCCAGCGGGAAGCCGGGAATCAGATTGAAGGCCGCCAGCGCTCCATTCATGACCGCCAGCCACCAAATCATGGTGGCGATGGGCTCAGGTGCGTTGGGTATGAACCACCAGAGGAGACCAAACACACCGCCAATGGCCAGACTGCAGAGAGGGCCAGCGGCCGCCATTTTTAGCTCGGCATTAGGGCGGGTGACCTCTCTGGTCATCTGGGCCACACCGCCGAAGATGAAGAGGGTAATGCTCTCAATCGGGATACCATTGGCCCGACCTACCAGGCTGTGGGCCACTTCATGGGCCAACACCGAAGCAAAGAACAAAAGACTGGTAATGATACCGACAACCCAGTAAGTCCACCGCGAGTACTCGGGATAGACGAGGGAGATGGTTACCAGAGCGAAAATAATGAACCAGGTGAAGTGAAGTCGGAACCGGATACCAAAGAACTCGCCCAGACTAATAACGCCACGCATTCTACTTAACCCGGAGAAAGGAGCAGTTTTCGCAATTCAAAAAGGGCAGTTGAGGTGATTCGCCGCTTGCCGCGAGGTCGGCTGACCACCTGGCCACCTTGGCCATTGGTTATACTGACAAAGACAGTGCCTGTTGGCCGCGAAGCCTCATCTATCCCGGTAATGCCAATGCCGATATTGGCTTTCAGCAGTGACTTGACCGCTTCCGCCATGGCCTTGGCCACTTCAGCGCTCACCGCACCATGTTTGGAAATAGTCTCTGCTTTGACACCAAAGGCTATCTTAGCCTGGTCACTAGAGGCAATTAAGCCCCCTCTAAAGAACCTGGTGCTTTCGGGAACATCGGTCAGGCTGGCCGTCAGCCAGCCGCCGCTGTAGTCTTCCATAATCGCCAGGGTCAGTCCTCTCTCAACCAGCAAGCGCCCGATGGCTGTTTCCAGCGTATCATTATCCGTCCCCCAGATATAGTCGCCCAGCACCTTTCGGATTTTAGCCTCGCCTTCAGCCAGTATAGCTTCCGCCTGTTTCTGGCTCTCCGCCCTGGCCTTCAGGCGCAGTTGAATCCCGTCCGGCTTCGCGTAGACCCCGAGTGCCGGATTTTCTGAAGGAAAGAGGGGAAAAGCCATTTCGCCCACCGCCGCCTCCGATAGGCCCAACGTCTTGAAGCTCCTGGCCAGAATCACGAATTTGGACCCTTGCTGGAGTCGGGGCTGGACTTCCTTCTGCCACATCTCCTGCATTTCGCGCGGTGGGCCGGGTAAAGCGATTAGGCTGCGACCATCCCGTTCCACCCACCAGCCGGGAGCCGTCCCCTGGGCATTCTTGAGCGACCTGGCTGAAGGAATGAGAGTAGCCTGTCTCAAATTGCTCTGCGGCATATTCATGCCCCAGTGGTCAAAGCGCTCGCGCAACTCCCGCTCCAGAGAGGCATCAATGGCCAGCTTCTCCCCCAGCATCTCAGCGATGGCCTCGCGGGTCAGGTCATCTGCCGTTGGCCCCAGACCGCCGCTGGTCAGGACAAGGTCGGAGCGCTGCCAGGCACGCTTAATCACTTCGACCAGTCGGGAAAGGTCGTCACCCACCTGCGAAACCCAGTGCAAATCTATGCCCAGAAGGACTAACTGGCTGGCTAAGTAAGAAGCGTTGGTATCGGTGGTTTCCCCCAGAAGAAGCTCGCTGCCGATGGAAATTATTTCAGCTTTCACGGCGACACCTTCACTCGGGGTAAAAGTTTGAGGGCAATCTCAGCGGCCCGTCTCCCGGACAGGAGCATACCGCCAAAGATGGGCCCCATCCTGGGCGCCCCAAAGACAGCATTGGCCGCCATACCGGCCACAATCAGGCCAGGGTAAACCTCTCTGGTATTATCGACTATCGCCTTTTCCCCCACCTCCGCCCACATCGGCTTCTCACCCATTATCTTGCCAGACTCCGTCCTCAATCTAGCGCCAATCTTGTTGACCACGATGTGGCAGATTTCGCCGGCATGCCCGGTAGCATCAATCACCAGCTTTGAGCGTATCGTCAGAGGGTCGACATGCAGTCCCGCCATGGTTACGGCGCTCCAGTTCAGGACCAGGCCGGTTATCCGCTCCTCCTCTCGAATCATCACATCCTCAATGCTAATCAGGTTAAATATGCGGGCGCCAGCTTTGATAGCCTGGGCACAGATGTTGGCGACAGCCTCCAATGCATCGGCAATGTAATAGCCGCTGTCATATTCCTTAGTCTTGACCCCAAACTCATCCAGAATCTTCTTGCCCTCTTCCTGTACTACGATGCGATTAAACATCATTCCCCCGCCGGGCATCCCGCCACCGACGCGTAACTGCTTCTCAAAGATGACCGTCTTTACTCCCTCCCGGGCTAAATAATAAGCGGCCGTCATTCCGGCCGGCCCGGCTCCCCCAATCGCCACATCAACCTCCATCGCATCAAGAAAGTCCTTCATGTAACTCTCAGTGATGGCTTTCGAGATAATGACATCGTCCAGCATATTCCCTCCGCTGGTTTTAGTTTGGCTAACACTTGGGTGTCATGACACCCAGATATTTCTCCATCAAGGCCATGGCACAATATTGCCCGCACATACTGCAAGCCGTCCCGGTGGAAGCATGCGCGGCGTGCCCTTGCCGGCTTCGCTCCGGGTCTAACGACAGTTTGGCCTGTTCCGTCCAGTCTAACTTCTTGCGCGCAATGGACATTTTCCTGTCCCAGTCACTGGCGCCCTTGACCCCCTTGACGATATCCGCCGCATGAGCCGCAATGCGCGAGGCAATCACCCCCTGCCGCACATCTTCGGCGTCGGGCAGGCCCAGATGCTCGGCGGGCGTCACATAACAGAGAAAATCCGCCCCGGCCGCCGCAGCCACCGCCCCGCCAATCGCGCCGGTGATATGGTCGTACCCCGCAGCAACATCGGTCACCAGCGGGCCAAGCACATAGAAGGGAGCCCCTTTACAAATAGTCTTTTCCAGTTGAACATTGGCCTCAATCTGATTCAGTGGCAGGTGTCCTGGCCCTTCCACCATTGCCTGGACGCCAGCCTGCCGGGCACGCTCAATCAGTTCACCCAGAGTCAGCAACTCCTCTAGCTGGGGACGGTCGGTAGCGTCGGCCAGACTGCCCGGACGCATACCATCGCCCAGGCTCAGGGTAACATCAAACTCCTTGGCCAGCTCCAGCAGGCGGTCGTACTGCTCATAAAGAGGATTCTCTCGCTCATTGTAGAGCATCCAGCCAATCAAGAAAGCCCCGCCCCGCGACACCACATCAGCCACCCGGCCCTGCTGCTTGAGTCGGGCAATCGCCGGCTGGGTCACGCCGCAGTGCACCGTGATGAAATCAACGCCATCGCGGCAGTTCTCTTCAATGACGGCAAAGATATTATCGGCCGTCATTTTGACGATGGCACCGTATTTTTCAATGGCTTCAATTCCAGCCTGATAGATGGGCACCGTGCCGATGGGCACGGAGCTAGCGGCAATAATCGCTCGCCGGATAGTGGGAATATCGCCGCCGGTACTCAAGTCCATGACGGCATCGGCCCCGGCGTCAACGGCGATGCGCACTTTTGCCAGCTCGGTATTGACATCGCCGTAGTCGGAGGAGGTACCGATATTGGCATTAACCTTGGTTCTCAGCCCCTGCCCGATACCACAGGGGACAAGATTGGCATGCTTGATATTGGACGGGATAACGATTGTCCCGTCGGCCACGCCCTGCCGGATGAATTCGGCCGCCACCCCCTCACTCTTGGCCACCGCCTTCATCTGCGGGGAGATAGTCCCTTCCCTAGCCAGTTCCAGTTGTGTCATCGCCCACCTCCACAAAAGAAAACCAAGGGCTTACGGCGGTTAGTCAAGGCCCTTGGTCTAAATTGCGCCCGCTTCCCTACGCTCGCATTACCGAGTTCAGGTTCCAAGGGTTGGCCTCAAACCGCCTCTCAGCCTCTGAGCACCCCTAGCGGAACACTGTATTTAATTTATTTGATACCATAATAACACAAGATAGTTTCAAATGCAAATGCGCCGGCCAGCTGGCAATTTCTTGTCTACCTCACCCCCTTAGTCCCCCCCGATTATATCGGGGGAGGAAGATTATTAAGAAAGAGGGGCTTCGCCCCTCTTAGACGCCCCCACAGGCATGGCCAATCTTTGAAATGGAGGCTGAAGGGACCTAATCCTCCTCTTAAGACAAATTTCCCCCTCCCCGACAAGTCAGGGGAAGGGGATACAGGGGATGGGGTTAAGATAGAGAAGTTGTTACTCTACACAGGCAGGAATTGATATAATGAGGCAACACCGATATAGTGGTATACCTCAATGGACAAGCTTATCGCCGGAGCCAAGAAGCTGGGACTGCAACTCAATCCGAGGCAGATTGAGCAGTTTTCTATTTACTATCAGGAGCTTACCGACTGGAACCGGCGGATGAATTTGACCGCCATCACCGACTATGAAGAGGTGCAGATTAAGCATTTCCTTGACTCGCTCACCGTCACCCTGGCTTTCCCGCAACCGATAAAGAAAAACCTCCGCATTATTGATGTTGGCACCGGGGCTGGCTTGCCGGGAGCGCCACTCAAGATTGTCCTGCCCGAAATAGAATTGGTACTCCTTGATGCCACGACCAAAAAGGCAAAGTTCCTGCACCACCTCAAGCAGAAGCTGGGGCTGGATGATATTGAAATCGTGGTGGGACGGGCGGAAGAGATTGCCCGCCAGACCCAGTACCGCGAGAAATTCGACATTGTGCTCTCACGGGCAGTGGCGGGTTTACCCGCGCTCGTTGAGCTAACCCTGCCCTTTTGCGCCGTTGGCGGCCGCTTCATTGCCCAGAAGAAAGCCGGGGTTGATTCAGAGATGAATGAGGCGGCCAAAGCCATCCACACCCTCGGCGGCAGACTGAGAGAGACAAAAAGAATTAACCTGGCAGAGTTTGGTGAGGAGCGCTGGCTGATAGTCATTGACAAGATAGCCCCCACTCCTTCTCAGTACCCCCGCCGCCCCGGCCTACCCGGCAAAAGGCCTATCGTTTAAAGCCGGATTGATAAATGCTTAAGATACGGATAGAATGTAATGGAGGGGCGTGAATTCGCCGGCAAATTTCTGACAGGAGAAGGGAAGGGTCATGGATTTTACACTAAGTGAAGAACACAAGAGACTACAGGCAACCGTAAGAGAACTGGCCAGCAAGAAGTTTGCTCCGGTAGCGGACAGATTGGACCAGAAGGAGGAATTCGCCTGGGACAACTTCCGAGCTATGGCCGAGATGGGTTTAACCGGCATGGGAATTCCGCTCGAATACGGCGGCAGTGGTGGTGACAAGCTCTCACTAGCCCTGGCTATGGAGGAAATCGCCCGGGCTTGCGCCTCCACGGCAGGCATTCTTGGTGCTCATCTCGTTCTGTGCACTGAACCCATTTATCTCTATGGTAACGAGCAACAGCGCCGACGATTTCTTCCTGCCCTGGCTAAAGGTGAAAAGATAGGCGCCTTTGCCATAACTGAGGCTGAAGCCGGTAGTGATGTTTCGGCTATAAAGTCAACCGCGACCCGAGATGGCGATTCGTACATCCTCAATGGGAGCAAGGTTTTTATCACCAATGGCGATGTGTGTGATGTTGCGCTCATCTTTGCCAATGTCCCGGAGCTGGGCAAACGAGGCATGACCGCCTTCATACTGGAAGCCGGAATGCCTGGGTTCAAGAAAGGCAAGAAATACAACAAACTGGGCATGCGTGCCTTGACTAACTCCGAGCTGATTTTTGAGAATTGCCGTGTGCCGGCCGCTAATCGGCTCGGCGAAGAGGGTCAGGGCATGAAGCTATGCCTGGCTACTCTTGACCGTGGGCGCATTGGTATTGCCGCGCAGGCCATCGGCATTACCCAGGCCGTTCTGGACAAGGCCACCGAATATGCCAAACAGCGGATACAGTTTGGTGCTCCCATTGGTCAAAACCAGGCTATCGCCTGGATGCTGGCTGATATGGCGGCACAACTCGAAGCCACCAGGCTACTCACCCATAAAGCAGCCTCCCTTTGCGACCGCGGCGAAGCCTTTGGTATTTATGCCTCCATGGCTAAACTCATGGCTAGTGAGCTCTGCATGCAGGCGACAACACAGGGGATACAAATTCTCGGTGGCTACGGTTATATGATGGATTCACCAATGCAACGCTACTTCCGTGATGCCAAACTGACCACCATTTACGAGGGGACATCAGAAATACAGCGTATGGTTATCTCCAGGTCTTTACTACGATGATAAGGAGAAATCACACTCATGTTGAAGACCGCCAAAGAGTATATTGACAGTCTGCGCCGACTCAAGCTGAACCTCTACCTCCTCGGCGAGAAGGTGGACAACTGGGTCGACCATCCCATTATCCGGCCTTCAATCAACGCCATTGCCATGACCTATAAGCTCGCCCACGAGCCGGAAAGCCAGGCTCTGGCTACCGTCGATTCACCTATTACCGGGCAGAAGGTGAACAAGTTTAACGGCCTATTTCGGAGCCGGGAAGACCTGGTCAATAAGGTGAAACTGCAGAGACGGCTCGGCCAGCGGACCGCCTGCTGTTTCCAGCGGTGCGTGGGTATGGACGGCATCAACGCCGCTTACAGCACGACCTATGAAATCGACCAGAAATGCGGGACGGAATATCATCGCCGGTTCAAAGAATGGCTAAAATATGTCCAGGAGAAGGACCTCTGTATTTCGGGGGCGATGACTGATGTCAAGGGGCACCGCAGCCTGGCACCAAGTGAGCAGGCTGACCCGGATATGTTCGTCCATGTGGTGGAGCGGAGGCCAGACGGCATCGTCATCCGGGGTGCCAAGGCGCACCAGACCGGCACGGCTAACTCCCATGAGATGCTCATCATGCCTACCCTGCGCATGCGCGAGGCGGATAAGGACTACGCCGTAAGCTGTGCCGTGCCCACCGATGCCAAAGGGGTAACCCTGATTTACGGTCGGCAGTCCTGCGATACCCGGAAGCTTGAGGCCGGGGACATTGATGTCGGGAACTACAACTTCGGCGGGCAGGAGGTGTTGGTGGTGCTGGACGATGTCTTTGTCCCCTGGGAGCGGGTTTTCATGTGCGGAGAGATTGACTTCTCCATCATGCTGGTGGAGCGGTTCGCCAGCTACCACCGGCAGAGCTACGGCGGCTGCAAGGCGGGCATCGGGGATGTGTTAATCGGGGCCACGGCCTCAATGGCCGATTACAACGGTGTGCGCCGGGCGGCCCACATCCGGGATAAGATTGGGGAGATGCTCCACCTCACTGAGACAATTCATGCCTGCGGGCTGGCCTGCTCCTACGAGGGCTGGGCAACTCCGGCCGGCAACTACCAGCCCAACACTCTTCTGGCCAATGTCTGCAAGCTGAATGTCACCCGGTTCCCCTATGAGCTGCTGCGCCTGGCAGAAGACATTGCCGGCGGCTTGCTGGTGACAACACCATCGGAAAAGGACTTCCGGCACCCGGTAATCGGCAAGTACATTGATAAATACCTGCGGGGCGTGCCGGAGGTGCCAACTGAAGCCCGCTATCGCATGCTGACGCTTATCCACGCCATGAGCTTTGGTCTGGTGGCCCCCAGCTACCGCACTGAGTCGATGCACGGCGCGGGTTCGCCGCAGGCCCAGAAGATTATGATTGAACGCGAGACAGACATGGACTACAAACAGAAGCTGGCTCGCAGTATCGCCGGCATTGACCCAAGAGAAAATGTGCTGGCTTAAAGAGCGACCCTTCCTCAGACAGGAAGAGTGTCTTTAGTAACCTCACCCCCTTAATCCCCCTCTCCTTAGAAGGAGAGGGGGAGGTGATTATATAAGAGGGACTTCGTCCCTCTTGACGCCTTTTTGATTCTGTTTTGGGCTTCCCCCTCCCCAATACCCCCGCCGCCCGGGCATGCCAGCAAAGAGACCGCTGGGGTCATAATTAGCATAAAAAGTCATAGTACTATTTTCTCATTGTGATTATTTGGGCGGTGGAGTAACCTTGCGATAGGTTCTGATTAGTCAAGGAGGTTACGATGGCTATACTCACAAGGGCTATTAAGGTGGTACAGAAAATACAGGATGTGATTAACGAGCCTGAGACTGAATTAAAGGGCAAAGAATTTGAGGATTTCACTAGGAGCCATCTATTTACAAAAAATGATTATGAATGTCTGGAGCGAACTCCAAATTATATTCAAAATGATTATATTGAGAGTTTAAAGAAACCAGACTTCAAATTCAGGTCGCGTAAGAGGGGCAAAGAGTTCTTTGTCGAAGCCAAGTATCGCTCAGTGTTAAATAGAGGGTCGTTTGAATTTAAACCCGACCAATTAAGCCGATATAAAGACTATAATAAAGAGACACCAGTCTACATTGTAATTGGTGTAGGACGGCAGCCTCAGGCACCAGAGAAAGTTTTTCTAATACCTATAAAGGATATTAGTATTAAATTTGATAAGCTATCTCGTTCATTTCTAAATAAGCATCAGATACCACTTGAGTCAATGTATGAACGCAGGAAAGCTATTGAAACTATTATAGGTTCATTATGAGTTCTTAGAAGTTGTATTAATCATCAGAATTACACCATAATTCGGGCAGTTTAAGAGGGGCTAGCGCCCCTCTTCTTTTTCTTCCCCCTCTCCTTGAGAAGGAGAGGGGGATTAAGGGGGTGAGGTTAAGAACGCTCTTTGGAACTCAAAGTTGATTAAGAAGCTAAACAGTAGTAGAATATCATCGTAAACAGGCTTGGGGTGGGCAAGGAGGCAGGTATGGAAACCGGAACATGGAAAGTCAAAACAGGGCTGGCCCAGATGCTTAAGGGCGGCGTGATTATGGATGTGGTCACCCCGGAGCACGCCAAGATTGCCGAGGATGCCGGCGCTTGCTCCGTGATGGCTCTGGAAAGGGTCCCGGCCGATATTCGCGCCGCTGGCGGCGTGGCCCGCATGGCTGACCCGGCCATCATTGAAGCTATCATGAAAGCCGTCACCATTCCGGTCATGGCCAAGTGCCGCATCGGCCACTTTGTCGAAGCCCAGGCGCTGCAGGCCCTGGGTATAGACTATATTGACGAGTCCGAAGTGCTTACGCCGGCGGATGAAAGCCATCATATCTGGAAGCACGATTTTAAAGTGCCCTTTGTCTGCGGCTGCCGCGACTTAGGTGAAGCCCTGCGCCGCCTTGGCGAGGGGGCCGCCATGATTCGCACCAAGGGTGAAGCCGGCACCGGCAATATCGTGGAAGCCGTGCGACACATGCGCGCCGTGATGGATGGCATCCGCAAGCTGGCGGCCGCACCTCAAGAAGAGCTAATGGCCCAAGCTAAAGAACTGGGCGCCCCCTTTGAACTGGTTGAGGAAATCCACCGTACCGGCAAACTGCCGGTGGTCAATTTTGCCGCTGGCGGTGTGGCCACACCAGCCGATGCCGCCCTGATGATGCAGCTCGGTGCCGATGGTATCTTCGTTGGTTCCGGTATCTTCAAGTCAAGCAATCCCTCCGCGCGAGCCAAGGCAATTGTCAAGGCCACTACCCACTATCAAGACCCGGCCATCATCGCCGAGGTCTCCAAGAACCTGGGTGAGGCTATGCCCGGCCTGGATATGAAGCAGATTAAACCAGAGGAGTTGCTGGCCATTCGAGGTTGGTAGTATGAGAATTGGTGTCCTGGCCGCGCAGGGGGCTTTCCTGGAGCACATCGCCTCACTGCAGCGATTGGGAGTGGAGGCTTTCCCTGTCCGTCTACCACGAGACCTGGCACAAATCGATGGCTTAATCATTCCTGGCGGCGAAAGTACCTCCATCAGCAAGCTGATGCTGGACTACAACCTGGTAGCGGAGGTCAAGAATCTGGCCAAGAACGGGCTACCTGTCTTTGGTACCTGTGCCGGTATGATTCTGCTGGCCAAGGATATTACCGACGGCAACCGCGTGGAGCCCCTCAGGCTGATGGACATCAAGGTCAGACGCAACGCCTTCGGCCGGCAGAGAGAAAGTTTTGAGGCCGATTTATCGATACCGGCACTCGGTGGCAAACCTTTTCACGCCGTCTTCATCCGCGCCCCGATTATTGAGCAAATCGACCCCAGGGTTAAGGTGCTGGCCAGGCTGGATGATGGCACCATCGTGGCCGTCAGGGAGGGAAAACTGCTGGCTTCGGCCTTTCACCCGGAACTGACTGACGACCTGAGATTTCACCAGTATTTCCTGGATATTGTCACGGCTAAATAAAGGTTCTAGAGGGAACTTTTGCAGAAGGTAATCACTGACGACCTCAACGCTTTACTGGAAGTATTCCCGCCGCATATCTACCAGCCCTTATGCCAGCAAACGGACATCAGCGAACTCATCGAAGTTGTCATGGACTTGGGCCGGCCACCGGAGGCCCGTTTCCCCCAACGGGAAATCGTACTAAGTCCTAAAGAAGTCAGTGAGGAAGACATTGAGTATGTCACCGCACGCATTGGCCGCTTTGGCGACGACAACCGGGCCGGCATTGAGCGCACCCTGCACCGCATCTCGGCCATCCGCAATCGGCAGGGGCGCATTGTTGGCCTGACCCTCCGGGTAGGGCGGGCCGTCTTCGGCACCATCAAGGTCATTGAAGACCTCATTGAGTCGGGCAATAGCGTCCTTCTGCTGGGCCGCCCCGGAATTGGCAAGACCACCATGCTCCGCGAGGTCGCCCGCGTGCTGGCCGACAACCTGAAGAAGCGCGTCATTGTGGTTGATACCTCAAACGAGATTGCCGGCGATGGTGATATTCCCCACCCGGCCATCGGTCACGCCCGGCGGATGCAGGTAACCACGCCCACCAAGCAACACGCCGTGATGATTGAGGCGGTGGAAAACCACATGCCCGAGGTCATTATCATTGACGAAATCGGCACCGAGCTGGAGGCCCAGGCCGCCCGGACAATTGCCGAGCGCGGCGTCCAGCTGGTGGGCACCGCCCACGGCAACACCCTGGATAATCTGATGATGAACCCCACGCTCGCCGACCTCGTTGGCGGTATTCAGAGCGTGACCCTCGGCGATGAAGAAGCCAAGCGCCGCGGCACCCAGAAATCCATACTGGAACGCAAATCACCGCCGACTTTTGATATCGTGGTGGAAATCCAGGAGCGGGATAGAGTCGCCATTCATCCGGATGTTGGTCAGGCCGTCGACGCCGTCCTGCGCGGTCAGTCCTTAGCCACGGAAATCCGCTGGCTGGATGAGAACGGGGAAGTCCATATTGAAAAGCAGTCTCCGTTTCCGGCCATTCCCAAGAGAGCCAAAGAAAAACTGCCAATCAGTAAAGATAAACAGTACAAGCTCTACCTTTTCGGGGTAAACCGGGGCCGATTTGAGCAGGTGGGCAAGGAGACGGGGCTGGCCGTCAATATCGTCGAAAATCTCCGGGATGCCAACCTCTTCGTTACCTCCAAGCACCACTACCGGCACAAGCCGCAAAAAGTCAAGGAGGCGGAAGCGGCCAGTCTGCCCATCTTCGTTCTGCGCAGCAACACACCCTCCCAGATAAAACAGTTCCTGAACACCATCCATGGCACGGCGGAAACAGAAGAAGCCAGCCCCTTCAAGGTGGCTCTGGCAGAAGCGGAAGCGGCCGTGGAGCAGGTCAAAACTGGCACGGAGGCGATAGAACTCGGCCCGCAGAGTGCTTATATCCGCCGTCTGCAGCACCTCATTGCCGAAAGAAACGGCCTCTCCTCCCAAAGCTCCGGCCAGGAGCCCCAGAGAAGGGTGAGGATTTATAAGGAATAGATATGAACTCGGCAAGTACGTGGCCGTTTCCGCATGGCAGCAAGTGGGAAAAGGACTTGCAGAGGCAACTTGCTGGATATTTCAAGAAAAAAGAATATGAAGTTCTCTCCGTACTAGAGATTATATCCTTCGTGACCGCTCCGATTGGTATAACAACATTGTCATTGCCAAGAGTATCAAGTTACTTCGAAAAAAAAGAAATGATTGTAGCAAGAACGATCCATTCCCTCTTCATAAGTGGATTCATCATGGCTTAAGCTCACAAGCATTGTTATTTAACCTATTAGGACCTCTGGTTGTAGATGAGCAATGGCCTATATATGATGAAATTCTCCGTCAGGCTGGCGTTCGATTACTGACCAGAGTGACAAAGGCCACCTTTGAAGTAGAAGACAAACGAGTCTTCAATGAACATCGGGGGCAGCCGACCTCAATAGACATTTGGCGCACTGAAGCCAACGAGAATGTATTCGTTGAATTCAAATTCACGGAAAAGAATTTCGGGGGGTGTTCTGTATTTAGCGATGGAGACTGTGACGGCAGAAACCCGTGAAGAGTCTTGACTCTGCTATCTTCACCACATTGGATGTAACTATTGGGAACTAATGAAACAACATGGACTACTAACAGAGCAGATAAACAATGACTCCAATGTGTATTCTCCACACTCTATCAATTGTATCGTCTCATCCTGTTTAGCCTTGAGAAGCATGGATATTTCCTCCTGCTTTACGATAAGAGAAATCCCTCTTTCCTAGCGGAAGCGGATGGCGTTAAACGTGGTCTATTCAATCGAGTCCATGAGTCGCTCCCCGCTAACATCAAGGAGAAATGCCACTCTTTATCTATTCAATCGATAATCTCTATACTTCAGAAACATACTAAGTTAGATTGGGTTAACGAAGTGGTAATGAAAAATACTTCTAGTCTCAATAAACCTAGCGAACGGGCATTTCGGGGTTCAAAAGGGGCGAAGCCCCTTTAAAAATTCTCTTCCCCCCGATTATCATCGGGGGGATTAAGGGTGAGGGGTTAGTAAAAGATTTTGAGCTGGGATAAAGTCAGAGAAGCCAGACAGCGCCTTTCCCGCGAAGACAGGCACCATCTTTAAAGACTGGGGCGGGAAATTCCCCATCGCCCTCATCTACCCGAATTCCTACTACATCGGCATGTCCAACCTGGGCATCCACGCCATCTACAGCCTCCTGAATAACTACCCGAATATCGTCTGCGAAAGGGCCTTCTGGGAAAAGGAAGATTGGGCCAGACCTCAACCTACCCTGTCCCTTGAATCCCAGCGACCGCTTTCTGATTTCGCCGTCCTGGCCTTTTCCGTCAACTATGAGCTTGACTACTTTAATATCGCCCCGATTCTCAAAGCCAGCGGCATACCTATCTATGCCGCCGACCGGGATGAGAGCCATCCCCTGATTATCGCCGGTGGGCCCTGTATTATCGCCAACCCCATGCCCCTGGCCCCCTTCTTTGACTGCCTCTGCATTGGCGAAGCCGAGGCAATACTGCCCGCCATGCTCCCAGTACTGACCAGAAGGCATTAAAGGCAAACGCCAGGAACTCTTGACGGCACTGGCTTCTATACCCGGCGTCTATGTACCGCAGAGCCACTCCGGCACCCGGGTCGTCCGCCAGTGGGCCAAGAACCTGGATGACTTCCCCGTCCATTCCATTGTGCTGACGCCAGACACTGAACTGGGCGACCTTTATCTCATTGAGGTGGAGCGGGGCTGCAACTGGGGTTGCCGCTTCTGCCTCGTCAATAAAGCCTTTCGTCCCATGCGCTATCGCTCTATAGACAATCTAATAGCCCAGGCCGAGCAAGGGCTCAAGTACAGAAAGCGCCTGGGGCTGGTCGGGCCAGCCGTCTCCGACCATCCCCGCTTTGAGGAGCTACTAACCAAACTCAAAGAAATGGGGGCAGAAATCTCGATCAGCTCGCTGCGGATAAAACCCCTCTACCGCTCGCCCTGAGAGAACTGGCCAAAGGAGGAGCCCGCACCATTGCCCTCGCCCCCGAGGCTGGCTCCGAACGCCTGCGCCGGGTAATCAAAAAGGGCATCACCGAGGATGACATCCTGAAGGCCATGCACCAGGTAGCCGAGGAGAAGATTAAACAAATCAAGCTCTATTTTATGATTGGCTTGCCCACCGAGACCGACGAGGATATAGCCGCCATCACCGACCTGACTCTGAAATGTAAGGCCATCCTTGACCGGCGGCAACCTGGCACTCGCCTTATTCTCAGTGTTGCCCCCTTCGTTCCCAAAGCCGGCACGCCCTTTGAGTGGTTGCCGATGGAAAAACTATCGGTTCTGAAGCAGCGGTTGGCTCGGCTCAAGAAAGAACTACAGCCAAAAGGAATACAGATTAAGAGTGAAAGCCCCGACTGGAGTGAAGTCCAGGCTGTCCTTGCCCGGGGTGATGCCAGGTTAGCCGAAGTGCTGGCTAATGTTGAAGCAGTATCCCTCTCCGGCTGGCGCAAAGCAGTGAGAAAATACGATTTAGACACTAACCACTACGCCCACGAAAGATGGAATACCACAGAGGAACTACCCTGGTCAATCCTCGACTCCGGCACGAAGCCCAGTCATCTCGAGCTTGAGTTACAGAGGGCTTTGAGTCAAAAACCCTAATCTAAGCTGAACCCGCTATTCTCACTATGGGGTATAGAGCGGGACCCGGTCAGTGAATTCAAATATTTTGATGGCGGGTACACTGGCTAAGCCGAGACTTATGTTGTCCGACCCGAAGACGAGCTTGTACCGCGACAGGGCTTCGAGTGGCACCGGACTGACAGTTGGGTCAGTGCCGACTATTTCATAATTGCCTGACTCCTGACTGGCGATATAGGCCTCGGCTTCCTCGTAGCTATTAAATTGTTCCAGGCTAGTGATTACCTTGTAGAGGTTACCTTCCTGGTCCGCCACTTCCTGGTAGGAAATCACCGGTGTGCTTTCGGGGGTTATTGCCTTGCCATCAAAGCTATAGAGCCTGGTAGATAATGATTGGTAATATTCGGGGTGAAAAACCACTACCGGCACCATCTGATTCTCTAGCGGCACCAAGTAGACATCGAGAAATTCAGCCGGGTCTCCGCCGGCCCAGGTGGCCATTGCCCAGAATTTGGTTTCGAGTGTACCGCCCGCATAAATAAAGGCTGTCTCGTTATCACCAAAATTAACAGTTATGTACGGGCCCCTAACACAGGCTGCCTCATAATCAACGATGACATAGGCTGTACCTAGTTCTTGGGCTATCTTGTTGGCTGAGCTCTCGTCCTGGGCAGTGAAACAAGTCGCGATACGGGTTAGTGCCGTAGGGTCTTGGCTGGGATTAGCATTGGGTATGCGGTGAGCCATGCGCGTAATCCAATACCCATAGTAATTTGCGATGACCACCACTTTTGTGCTAACCTTTTGGCAGAAAAAGTGAAGGAGGTTTGGCATGGGCAAATTGGATGGTAAAGTAGCCATAGTCACAGGGGCGAGCCGCGGCATCGGCAAAGCCACGGCGCTTCTTTTCGCCAAGGAAGGAGCCAAGGTGGTCTGCGCCGCCCGCACCATGAGCGAAGGCGAGCATATGCTGGAGGGCTCGCTCAGCAGCACGGTGGCTGAAATCAAAAAGGCCAGGGGCATGGCTCTGGCGGTAGCCACCGATGTATCCGACGAAGAAAGCTGTATGCATCTGCTTGAGACCGCCAAGAAAGAGTTCGGGCCGGTGGATGTACTGGTCAATGACGCCGCTCTCAGCTACTTCATCCCCATCAAGGACTACCCCACGAAACGCTGGTTCCGCGCCTTCTCCGTCAATGTGCACGGCCCCTTTATGCTGAGCAAACTGGTCTTGCCCGATATGATTGCGCGACATCGCGGTGCCATTGTTAATGTTTCCTCAGGAGCTGCCATTGGCCCGGGTCGCGGTCCCTATAAAGCCACCGGTGGCGGTGGCACGATGTATGGTGCCACCAAAGCCGCACTGGAACGCTTCAGCCAGGGACTGGCCGAGGAAGTCTACCAGTATGGCATCACGGTGGCCTGTGTCTCACCGTCACTGGTTGTGCCCACACCCGGCACGGTGTACCATAAGTTGGTGACCGGTCTTGACGACCCACGAGGCGAGCCGCCGGAGATGATGGCCAGAGCCATTCTCCTTCTGGCCACTGAACCACTGGACAAAGTCGGCGGTCGGGTTACCTACAGCCAGGCCATACTGAAGGAGTTTGGCTGGATAAAACAAGGCAAGGGTCTGGGCATTGACCGACCCGGCAGTGGCTATAGTCAGGCGGGGGCAGGATTACCTTTCTCAAGATAAGCACTGGTTGACACCCTGAAAAGAGGCAGGTACATGGCTGAAATCGAGAAACCAATGTTCTTTGAGTTGATTGAAACACAGGTGGCGCGGATGGGCGGCGGTGTGAAAAGGGGCATCGTCACCAAGAGGGAACTTGAGGAAGCCCAGGAAATCCGGGTATCCATTCGTCCGCCCCGTCACATCGGTAGCACCGAACTCTTCACCCTGCGTAATATTGCACCGGGCGATTATCATCTCTTGCTCATTGCCATCCCGAGGCGAAATAACAGACAGTAATCCTGGAACCTGAGTATTGTGATAAAGGAGGTTGTGTTATGTGAAGTCTCTGGAACATGTAACATTTAATTTAGCGCGAAGGAGGTTATTATGCTTAGGACAGCCAAACAATATGTAGAAAGCCTGAATGATGGTCGAGTGATTTATCTCAATGGCGAGAAGATACCCGATATCACCAAGCACCCAGCTTTCCGGGGTTCCATCAATGCCCGAGCCCTGAGCTACGAGCTCTATAACCACCCGAAGTTTAGAGACCTGCTCACTATTGAGGAGAAGGGTGACCGCTTCCTGTTCCTGTGGAACCAGCCCAAGACGGCCGAAGACCTCATCCACCGGCGCAACCTCTATATTACCTGCATGAGATGGGGCGCCGCCATGAGCGGGATGGGTCCCGATGCTCTGGCCGCCTCCGGGGTGACGGCCGCCAGAATGGACAAGGCGCTGGGGACACACTATACCGAGGCCGTTGAAGACTACCGCAAGCACCTGAGGAAGGCTGACCCAGCCATCACTGGCGCCATCACCGATGTCAAAGGGAACCGGAGCCTTCGCCCGTCGGCGCAGGAGCAGCACAAGGACTTCTATGTCCGCGTGGTTGACAAAAACAAGGACGGTATCTATGTTCGCGGCGCCAAGATGCACATCAGTGCCACCCCTACCGCCAACGAGCTGATTGTCTCACCGTGCCGCGCCCACCGTGAAGAAGATAAGGACTACGCCGTGGTCTTTGCCACCCCGACTAACGCCAAGGGCATCAAGCTCCTCACCTCGCCACCACATATTGAGGGGGCCGGTGGTGAGGGGGCTGAGTGGGACTGGCCGCTTGGCGGGCGTGGTGGCGGCGTTAGTGAGTGCATGATTGTCTTTGATGATGTGTTTGTTCCCTGGAACCGCGTCTTTATGTGCGGCGAATGGCAGTACTCCCGGGACCAGGCCTGGTTGTTCGGCGTTTTCCATCGCCTCTTCGGCACCTGCCATAAGGTAATCTCAACGGAAGAGGCCGCCGGAGTCGCCGCCCTGCTCGCCGAATATAACGGCAATGACCGGTATCCGCATATCCAGGAAAAACTGGCCTGGCTCGCCATGCATTCTCAGCTCATCGATGCCATGGCGCAGTATGGCTGCGAGCATCCCGACTTCTTCCCCGATATCGGCCTGGCCGCGCCGAGTCTGATGTTCACCAATATCGCCAAATACATCTTTGCCAACGACCAGCACGAGACTTCCAAGCTCGTCGCTGACATTGGCGGCGGTATTGTCACCACCGTTTATAATTACCGCGACTGGATGAACCCGGAAGAGCGGCCTTACATTGAGAAGTACCTGGCCGCCAAAGGTGGTATTCCTACCGAACACCGACTTCGCGCGGTAAGAATGGCCAAGGACCTGATCGGTCACGGTATGGATGGGGCCTACATTCATACCGAGGGCTCTCTGGCGGCACAGAAGATGGCCATCTATGCTGCCGCCGACTGGGAGAAGTACAAGGCCATCGCCAAGAGAATCCTGGTATCCCCGGCTGGGAAAAGCACCCCGCCACGAAGGACTTGCCACCATATCCATCCAAATGGATTATATAACAGGCCTTTAACTGGGGAAGTGTGAAAGAGAGGGGCTGGCGCCCCTCTCTTTGATTCTGAGAGAAGGTCACCGTACTCATCAATACACTCTTGAGCTGAGTTGTATTGACGAAAACCAAAACAGCGGGTTAAAATCCTACTAACATAAGCAACTAAGAGGGCAAGATGAGAAATAAGTTCTGGTACAAGTTGGTAGTGCCCTTCCTGATACTGGCGTTGATAGTCCCGGTCATGGCAGCCTGTGGCGGGGCAACAACACCTACCCCCACGCTAACACTCACCCCCACGCCCACACTATTAGCCGACCCAATAAGGATAGACACTGGACTCGTTTCAGGGACAGTGGTGGGCGATGTTGGGAAAGAGGTGCATATCTACAAAGGCATACCATTTGCCGCTCCGCCTGTGGGAGATTTGCGGTGGAAGCCACCACAGCCAGTTACTCCCTGGACGGGAACCCGACAGTGCACTGAGTTCGCCCCAATTGCCCCGCAACCAGAGTCCGATTACTTCTCTGGGGAACAAAACGAAGACTGCCTTTCCCTGAACGTGTACACACCGGCCAAAAAGACGACCGATCGTTTGCCCGTATTTGTAAGTATCCATGGCGGCGCGATGTACATGGGTTCCTCTCGCTCGCCCGATATGACATACTTTGCTCAGAACGGTGTAGTCTGCGTATCTATCGCCTACCGGCTGGGGGCGCTGGGTTTCATGGCTCACCCCCTACTTTCCCAAGAATCAGGAAAGGGAGTTTCCGGAAATTACGGCATGCTGGACCAGATCGCTGCCTTAGAGTGGGTGCAGAGGAACATTGCCGCCTTCGGCGGGGACCCGGGGAATGTTACAATTCAAGGCTGCTCATCCGGCGGTGAATCCGTTCTTTTCCTCATGGCTTCACCCTTTAGCGAAGGGCTTTTCCATCGAGCTATCGCTGATGCCGGTGTGTATGGGTCTAGTCGGACCCCACCCCTGGCGACAGCGGAAACAGACGGGTGAAGAGCTTGCAGTTAAGCTCGGCGTCTCCGGGGAACAAGATGTACTGGCCGCCCTGCGTGCCGTAAGCGCCGACGAAATCGTGGCCGCCACCCCTGCTGCTTTAAGCGGGCCGGGGCTGCAACTTCCGGTGGTGGACAGCTGGTTTCTGCCGGATTTGCCGCTCAGCGTTTTCCAGGCCGGCAAGCAGCAGAATGTTCCCCTTATGATAGGCAGTGGCAACAAGGACCTTGCCGGGGAATGGAATCAGAAAGGGGATAAGGACTTCGCTTCCGCCATGAGCACAGTCTCATCCAAGGTATATGCCTGGGTCTTCAGCCATGCGAAGTGTGGCGCGACTAGCGGAGCCACTCATTGTTCTGATCTGACCTACCTATTCGGCGATTTATCTTCGCAGCCAGATATGTGTGATGTGGATGTGAAGGTTTCTAAAGCCTTAGTAGCCATGGTGATTCAATTTGTTAAAACCGGAGACCCAAGTGTAGAAGGATTGGTCACATGGCCAGCCTATGAAGCGGCTACTGACCAGTACCTTGAAATCGGGGAGCCACTACAGGTAAAAACTGGGCTTTATCCACTAGGGGGCTCACCTACACCCACGCCCTCATCTGCGCTAGCTACCTATACCAATGCTGACTACGGATTCTCTCTAGAGTACCCCGCTAATTGGGCACCAAAGACCGGAGACCTGGGCTCAGGTGTTGTCTGGCGCGTTGGTCAAGGTACCTATTTCGTACCCTCGGTGAGGGTTATCATTCGTGATCAGGCTGAGGGAGCTACCCTGCAAGCAGTATTCACTGCTCACCTGACAGCCGACGGCGGCAAGACTATTGATACCTTCACGGCGAGTGATGTCACTATTAACGGCACTGAGTTCACCCAGGCCGAAGTCGCCTATACCGGTCCGTTGGGCAAGTACGATAGTTTGATCATCGGCTTGGTCAAGAGCGGCAAGTGGATCATCATTGAAGTATACACTGTGCCTGCCTATTTCCCGTTTGCAACTCCAGGTCAGAAAGCAGAGATAATCGGTACCGTGAAATTTCAATAATCTCTTCATGCTCAAGTAAGAGCTGATAAAGGGCGTATCCGGAAACAAGGGGTACGCCCTTTTGAACGGAACCCTCTCAATTCGTGAGCTTGACAAAAGGTGTGCGACATTGTAGAATAATAATTAGCCATCAACCTGAGGGTGGTGAGCTGAAGGTAGCACTTTAACAGTTCCAGGTCGCTTGGATCGGACACGACCGAGACGGCAGAAAGAGTGATTATGTTATCAAAGCCTTCTTGGCAGTGCCGGGAAGGCTTTTTAATTTTGTGCCGAGGCAAATGAGATGCTGAATTTGGGCTTTATCGGAGCTGGCACGGTGGGCACCGCCTTGGCCATCAGACTGAGCGCTAAAGGCTACCCAGTCGTTGCCGTGTCCAGTCGACCCCATGCCTCGGCCGAAAAACTAGCCCGAACCATCGGTGGTTGCCACGCCGTAACCAATAATCAAGCTGTGGCTGATATGGCCGACTTCGTCTTCATTACCACCCCCGATGATGTGATTGGCACAGTCGCCGCCGAGGTAAAATGGCACCCGGGGCAGGGTGTGGTACACTGCAGCGGGGCTGATTCCACGGAAGTCCTGAAACCAGCCCACAACCTGGGGGCCAGGGTCGGTGCCTTCCACCCTCTGCAGACCTTTGCCAGCGTCAAGCAGGCCATTAGACAATATTCCGGGCTCAACCTTCGCTCTGGAGGCCGAGGAACCCTTATTAACCACTCTCAAAGAGATGGCCACCGCCCTGGACGGTCACTGGATTGAGCTGAAAGCCGGCGACAAAGTTATGTACCACGCCGCCGCCGTTATTGCCTGCAACTATCTGGTCACCCTGGTCAAGCTCGCTACCGACCTCTGGCAGAACTTTAATGTCCCCCGACAGGAAGCCATTCGAGCCTTGATGCCGTTACTACGGGGCACACTTAATAACCTGGAGAATGTCGGCATCCCCAATTGCCTCACTGGCCCCATTGCCCGGGGAGATATCGGCACTATCACCAAGCACCTTAACGCCCTGGAAAAAGCGACTCCATCTGTGGTCTCCACCTATCGGGAACTTGGTCTTCAGACTATCCCCATCGCTCTCGGCAAAGGACGCATCAATCAGGAGCGTGCTGAGGAACTGCGCGCCCTGCTAAAACAACCCAGTAACAAATTAAGGGGGTGCTAGCCATGAGAGTAATGCTGAAAAGCAAAATCCACCGTGCCCGGGTTACCGACGCCAATATTGACTACGAAGGCAGTATTACCATTGACAAGAAGCTGATGGAAGCCGCCGATATTCTACCCTACGAGCAGGTAGATGTGCTGAATGTTAATAGTGGCACCCGCTTTACCACCTATGCTATTGAGGGCGAAAAGGGCGAAATCTGCCTGAACGGAGCGGCGGCCAGATTGGGGGTGAAGGGAGATATTGTTATTATCCTCACCTACCGCCATGTTGAGGAGCATGAAACCCGCAATTTCATGCCTAAACTAGTGTATGTTGATGCCAAAAACGCTATCACTGAAACTAAACAAGCGGTCGGGGCTATGACTTTTCAAGGTGAGAGAAAAGTGCGTTAGTATAAATCAGATATGGGAGCCTTAAAATGGCACAGGTGAAGGAAAAGGACATATTAGAAACATCTGCCGGGAAGAAAGATAAAAGAAGTAACATTCCACCGTTGCAGATTGCATTGGATTTGGTTGACCTTCCCCGGGCAATTCAAATAGCGGAGGAAGCGGTAAAGGGAATCCTTTCAGAAACCGGAGATATCTCAAAAGCGTGGGTGGAGGCTGGAACCCCGTTAATTAAATCCGAAGGCATGAATGCCATCCGTGAGCTTCGCAAGAAAGTTCCCGGGTCACACGATTTGTGCCGATATGAAAACCATGGACGCTGGTGCTGCCGAGATTGAGATGGCCGCCAAGGCGGGCGCCAATGTTGTCTTCATTCTCGGATGTTCCCCAGACTCATGTATCAGTGAGGCAATACTTGCTGGCAAGAACTACGGAGTGAAAATTGCCGCTGACTTATTTCCTGTAAGGAACCGGCGAAACGGGCCGTGGAGCTTGAAAAAATGGGGGTAGACATCATAAACATACATGTCGGGCTTGACCAGCAGGTACTGGGTTTTAAACCCATAGATTTAGTCCGGGATGTATCAAAGGCAGTCTCTTCGAAGGTTTTAATCTCAGCCGCCGGCGGATTGAATAGTGAAACCGCAGTTCAAGCTTATGAAGCTGGCGCTGATATCATTATTGTGGGTGGACCTCTGTATAAGGCAAAAAGTCCCGAAGAATCAGCCAGGAAAATCATGAAATCATTGAAGTCGGGAAAACCCATTGAGACTAAAGAATTCTTGAAATACGATGCGGAGCATCTGGTAGACGCGTTTATGAAAGTAAGCACCGCCAATATCAGTGATGCCATGCATAAAACGGGAGAACTAAGAGGCTTGAAACCGGTATGGGTGGGTGAACCCGGCGAGCTGAAGTTTGCTGGTCCTGCCGTAACCGTAAGGACTTATAACGGAGACTGGAGCGCCCCCGTTCAGGCCATCGACCATGCCAAGCCGGGAGATGTCATCGTCATTGATGCCTGTCAGGGTGAGATTGCCGTCTGGGGTGAACTGGCGACGAATAGCTGTAGAAGCAAAGGGGTGGTGGGGGTTGTCATTGATGGGGCTGTTCGTGACATCGACGATATCCGTAAGATGAAGTTCCCCATATTTGCCCGCCATTTCACGCCAACAGCCGGAGAGCCAAAGGGTTTCGGTGAAATCAATGCACCGATTGAAATTTGCGGGCGAAAAATCGAACCGGGTGACTGGATTATCGGTGATGAGAGCGGTGTTGTGGTCGTGCCCAAGAATCTGGCCATGGAAATGGCCAATCGGGCCATTGATGTAAATGAAAGAGAAAACCGAATCCGTGAGGAGATTCAGCGGGGTTCAACCTTAGGACAAACGGCATATCTCAAGAAATGGGATGTGCAGAAGTAGCCGTCATCACCTTCCTTAATCCTGCCGAGTTTGTTTCTACCTAGATAGAGGTGGCCATTATCATGGTAGGTATGCAAGAGAAAACATTCGCCGATTTTTTTGTCTAAACAGACATAACTGATTCAAAAGGGGCGTTTAAGAGTCCCGACTGGTCGGACTCTTTCTAGAATCTTCCCCCCTCTTATGAGGGGGAGGGGATAAAGGGGTGAGGTTACGAACCATGAAAGTCATTGAAACCATCGCCGAGATGAAGCGGGTTCGTCGTGAGCTGACCGGGACGGTTGGCCTTGTCCCCACTATGGGCTATCTCCACGAAGGTCACCTGGAATTGGTCAGGCGCGCCAAAGCCGAAAACCCATGGGCCGTGGTCAGCATCTTCGTCAACCCCACCCAGTTCGGCCCCAAGGAAGACTTCGCCGCCTACCCCCGCGATATTCCCCGAGACTTGAAGATGCTGGAGACAGTAAAGACCGATTTTGTTTTCATCCCTCCGGTAGCTGAAATGTATCCGCCCCGTTTCAGCACCTGGGTCGATTTGGAAAAGGTCACCGAGCGGCTGGAGGGGGCCGCCCGACCCGGCCATTTTCGGGGTGTGGCCACCGTCTGCACCAAGCTCTTCAATATCGTTGAGCCGACCAAAGCCTACTTCGGGCAGAAAGACGCCCAGCAGTGCGTGGTCATCAAAAAGATGGTGGCTGACCTGAATATGAACCTGGAAATCGTCATCGTGCCCACGGTGCGTGAACCGGACGGCCTGGCCATGAGCAGTCGCAACACCTACCTCAAGCCTGATGAGCGGAAAGCGGCGGTTGTCCTTTATCAGGCACTCAATCTGGCTCAGCAAATGTGGTCGCAGGGTGAAAAAGACGCCGAAAAGATAAGGCGAGCGATGATTAACCATATCAAAAAACAGCCGCTGGCCATTATTGACTATATCAGCATCGCTGACGCCGAGACACTGGAGGAACTGAAAGAAATCAAGCCGCCAGCGCTAGTTTCACTGGCGGTGAAAATTGGCCAGCCCAGACTGCTGGACAATATAATCCTGGAATGGCTAGGCGCTGCTTAGAAATTCCGCCACTCGGGCGGCAATGGCCGACTCTACCCCGCCCGGCATATCAAACCACTGTATCCTCTCGTCATTCAGCCGAAACCAGTTGTACTGGTGGCGGGCAAAGCGGTGGGTCTCATACTTGATTTGCTGGATGGCTTCGGCCAGACTCAACTCACCCTGAAGGTACAGGCCAATCTGCCGATAACCAATACCCGACATGGCGGGCAGATTGAAGACCGTAGCCCATCTTCACCAGCTTCTTGACCTCCTCAACCAACCCGCGCGCTATCATTTCGTCAACCCTGGCATCAATCCGACGATACAGCTCAGCTCGAGCCGCAGTTAAACCGATTATCAGCGTCTGAAACGGTGGCGCCTTTTTTTGCTGAAGCTGGGAGAAGGGAACCCCGGCGCTTCTGGTCACCTCCAAGGCTCTTATCACCCGGCGCACATTGCGTGGGTCGATTTTCTGCGCGGCTACCGGGTCAAGCGCCATCAGTTCCTGATAAAGCTCAGCCACTTCGCCCTTAGCGGCACGCTCGGCCAGGGTCCGCCGCAACGCCGCGTCGGGCGGGACAGGCGGTATACTCCACCCCTCCAGCACCGCCCACACATAAAGGCCACTGCCGCCGACCAGCCAGGGAAGTTTACCGCGTTGATGAATGTCCACAATAGTATGGTAAGCCAGTTGTTGATACTGAGCCAGGCTGAAATCTTCGTCGGGGTTAACGATGTCAATAAGATGGTGGGGAACGAGCGCCCGCTCCTCGCGACCCGGCTTGGCTGTGCCAATGTCCATGTGACGGTACATCTGTCGGCTGTCAGCACTGACTATTTCCCCGTTGAACTGTTGAGCCAGACGAAGCGCCAGCCGACTCTTGCCCACGGCTGTTGGGCCGACTATAGCTATCAAGCGTGGCGCTTTAATCTGCGGCAACCCCACCCCCTTTATCCCTTTCCCCAAACTATTTCAACAAACGACCTTTAATCTCCGCTGTTTGCTGCACGATACTCACGAACTGGCGGCTTTCAGGCTGGCACCGCCAACCAGGGCACCGTCTATCTCCGGCTGGGCCACAAACTCAGCGATATTCTCGGCGGTGACACTGCCACCGTAGAGGATACGCATGTCATCGGCAATCTGGCGATGGTACAGTCTGGCAACATTATGTCGAATAAGACCAATGGTCTCGTTGGACTGCTGGCCAGTCGCGGCGCGACCGGTGCCAATGGCCCACACCGGCTCGTAGGCAATCACCAGGCCATTGAGATTATCTATCCCAGATAAGGCTGATTGTAGCTGGTCGGTGACCACCTGGGCCGTCTTGCCGGCCTCATTCTCCTCCAGCCTTTCACCAATGCACAGAATCGGCTTGAGACCAACCTTCAGCGCGGCTCTAATCTTTTTGTTGACAATCTCTCCAGTCTCATGGAAATACTGGCGGCGCTCCGAGTGGCCGATGATAACGAACTCACACAGGTCGGCCAGCATGAGGGGCGAAATCTCCCCCGTATAGGCACCTTTCTCTTCAAAATAAAGGTTCTGTGCGCCAAGTTGCACTGAAGTTCTCTGAATCAGCTCCTTCACTGCCATCAAAGAAACAAAGGGTGGACAAAGCACCTTATCCACATTCTTTATCCCGTCAAGCCCCGGGAGCATGGCGCTGACCAGTTGCTTCGCTTCACCTATCGTGGTATTCATCTTCCAGTTACCGGCAATCAGTGGAATACGCATTCTAGTCTCCGTAGGGGATTTGTTATCAACCCCACCCCCTTTATCCCCCTCCCTTGATTGCTGTCTTTTCAACCTCAATCGTTAATCGAAAAGCTCGTTTTTGATATCTAAAATCATGTTTGTTATTAGCTCAGGCTCCTTGGCTAAATATAACTTTGAGCATTCGATCTGGAGCGCAGAATGCAATAGGCCATGTCCTATCTTTTCAGATAGCCTTAGAAGCTTGCCTACGAGTCTTGCTGGAAATAAATAATTGCTTGATACCACTTGGACTTCCACTTTGTTTAGGCTGTGTATCGCCTCTTTAAACTCCTCCGGTGTGAATTCTCTTATTTCTTGTCCGTATAGTCTTAACCCTTTTACTATAAGTTCCACACGTTGCCTATCCACCGTTGAAGTATGGTTTAATTCCTTAGGGTTCAATGTCCCTCTCTTGTTTTTGATATGCTCAAGCCATCTGGTGGCCGTAAGAAAGAAATCCTGTTTATATTCGTCAGCCAGGATTTGGGCTCTTTCATGGTATTTCATCTCCGTCTTTTTAGCGACTGCCGCAAGTTTCTCCTCGTCTACTATGCCAAATCCCCCTAGTTCGAGGACCGCTCCAAGAAAACCACTGCTATGGATAGAAATCATGATCCTTTTTGATGCCTTGTTTCTATTATTAAATGCACATGAGGCCGCAACCCCAGCAGTGAAAGCGTCCATTACGAGCTTTGGATAAGGTAATATATCATCAGGCACCCTGGCTACGCTCCCTGAGTGTGGAGCAACCCAGATCGTTTTTGGCGTCAAACCCCAGATATAGGAGTAAAAATTTTCCCAGGCTGAGGATTTTCTGTCATATTCCTCTTTGGTGATAGCAGCGAAAGCCATATTGGCAAGCCACTTCATGCTTTCTAAGGCATGAGGCAATTCGTCTCCATACTGAAGGGCTTCCTGCAGTTCTGGCTTAGCTCTATGAAAATCGATCCCATATCTGCCTTCCGCTAAGTCCTGGTCATCAGGTATGCGGGAAGATTTTACCACGATGAATCGCCTTTGATTATCCCGCGAATCAAAAACCTCGAAGTTGGGATTGCTTTCCTTGGGCACAAACTCCTTTAGGAACTCCGCATTGACTCCCAGGTAAGCTCCATGCTCATCTTCATAAACTAGCTTCATAGACTTTCACCTTTTTCAAATCATAGGCTTGACTGCATAATAAACTTTTCAGGACCAATTTACAACACTCTAAACCGTAATTGCCAACAGTCCTTTCACTAGTTACGCAGAGGCCGAATACACTGGTAGGGGGAAATTGGTTATGAAAGAGAGGCTCGCCTCTCTTAGACTCTTCTAAGCCCCGAATTTGTCTAGCTTGAGGGCATTAGCCATGGCCAGGGGCATAATCTCGGTGGCCGGTAAACGACCCAGTCCGCCATGCAGGCAGGCCGACTCGGAAAACTCGGTGACTTTGTCCCGGCGGCACCACTTAGAGTAAAGAAGCACCGGCACCGGGTGCCAGCTATGTCCCTTGAGCACCGCTGGTGTAGAGTGGTCACCGGTGACCACAATGACATCCGGCTCGAGGTTTATCAAGGCAAGCAATGAGTTATCTATCTCCTCAATCACTCGAACCCTGCGCTCAAAGTCGCCGTCTTCACCGGCCGCATCCGCTCCCTTGAAATGCAGGAAAAAGAAGTCGTAGTCATTGTAATGCTTTGTCAGTGTGGCCAACCCGTCCTTGACGCCGGTGCCGGTGTCCAGGACGGCCATGCCCACCAATCGGGCCAGCCCCCGATACATGGGATAGCTGGCAATAACCGCCGGCTTGAGCTGGTAAATCTCGGACATGGTCGGCCAGTGGGGCCGCTGAGAGAAGCCACGGGTGAGAATCATATTGGCCGGCGTATGCCCGGCCAGAGTTGTTCTTGCCTGAGCCACGAACTTGTTGGCGATGCGAGCTGTAGCCTTCGCTCCCGGCTTCAAGGCAACATGTGCTCTGGGTGCGACTCCAGTTTGCTGAGGGTCAGAATCGCTGACTTCTGGGGATAGCTTGTCTCCCCGAAAAACGATGATAAAGCGGTGCTCTTTTACCGGTCGGACGAAAATCGTGATACCGTCAATGACCTGCCCATCCAGTAGCTGGCAGAGCTCAGCATTTTTCTCCGTAGAGATACGAGCCGCCCGGCGGTCAGTCACCAGGCCAGCCCTATCCACCGTGCAGAAGTTGCCCCGAGCCGCCACATCCCCTAGCTGGAGGGGGAAATCAACCCCGACCGCTTCCAACACCCCGCGACCAACATTAAAAGTGACCGGGTCGTAGCCAAACAAAGCCAGGTGCCCCGGTGCACTCCCCGGGGTTATTCCGGGACCCACCGGGTCGAGGAGACCGCAGACACCCTGAGCCGCCAGCCTATCCAGGTTAGGCGTATCAGCGGTTTCCAGTTCTGTCTTGCCCGTTTTGGGATGGGGCAGTCCCCCCAGGCCATCAATGACCAGCAAGACAATCTTGCTCGGCGTGGGGCGGGCAATGGACTTTATTATCTCCAGATTAGCCATATCTTCTCTCATTTCACGACTTGGGCTTCTTCAACCTGGCCACGGTGGTTGCGTCTCTATTCAGTAATGCCTCCACCCCGGGCAGTTTCTGGCCGCTCAAGAAGGTCATGGAGGCACCACCGCCGGTAGAGACGAAGGTCATTCTATCATCCAGTCGCAGGTCAGTCACAATTTCAGCCGTGGAACCGCCACCAACAATAGTGGTCGCTTTGAGACTAGCCAAAAGTTTAGCCATCGCCCGCGTGCCCTCAGCAAACTGGGGTACCTCATACACACCCATCGGCCCATTCCAGAAGACGGTCTTGGCCCTACGCAGCTTTTCACGAAAGTTCTTGATAGTCTGGGGGCCGATATCAGCAATCCTCAGCTTGGGCGATATCCTGTCTATGGGAACAACCCTGCCTTTGGCTTCGGCGTTAATCTCCTCGGTAACGACAACATCCACCGGCAGTAAGAGATGTATGCCATTCTTTTCGGCCTTCGCCATCAGAGTGGCCGCCGTCTTGATTCGGTCAGCTTCGAATAGCGACCGACCAATCTCATAGGACTTAGCTTTCAGGAAGGTGGCCGCCATGCCCCCACCAACCAACAGACAATCCACCTTACGCATGATATTTTCCAGCATGGCCACCTTATCACTTATCTTGGCACCGCCAAGAAGAGCACAAAAGGGGTGGGCCGGGTTTTCCAGGATACCACCCAGAGTTGCGAGTTCCTTCTCCAGCAGCAGTCCGGCTACCGACGGCAGATACTTGGTGACACCAACGATGGAGGCATGGTTACGGTGGGAAGTACCGAAGGCATCATTGACATAGGCATCAGCCAATCTGGCCAGAGCCTGGGCAAACTCCGGGCTATCCATCTCCTCCGCCGAGTGGAAGCGGAGGTTTTCCAGCAGCAGAACATCACCGTTCTTTAGATTCTCAACCGACTTCTCCGTCTTGGCACCGATGCAGTCCTTCGTCACACCAACCGGCTGACCCAGTATTTGTGACAGGCGCTGGGCAACGACCGTCATGCGTAATGCATCCACTACCTTGCCGTCAGGTCGGCCCAGGTGTGAGGCCAGAATCACCCGTGCGCCCCGCTCAATCAGGTACTTGATGGTGGGCAGAGACGCCCGGATGCGGCTATCATCAGTAATGACTCCCGTCTTCTCATCCAGAGGCACATTGAAGTCGACTCTGACCAGAACCCGCTTACCAGCGACATCAATGTCCCGGACCGTCAGTTTGTCCATTTCCCTCCTTTGGATGTTAAATTTCTAACCACGCCCCCACCCAACAGGAAGAAAGGCATCAGCAGCGACATCTCTGTTTCAAATATCATTACTCAACGGGAAATCGTTTTGGCTTCACCCTTGGCCTTAAGCAGGGAGTTAGCCTCAAGGGCCGAGAACAGGGACAGTACCTGATTGGTTATTCCCTTGGCATCGAGTCCATACTTGGCGCGCAGGATAGCTTGAGTGCCATGTTCGATGTAGGCATCGGGGAGACCCAGGCTCCTTACCTGGACATCAGTTATACCTGACTTTTGCAGCAGGTCGGCGACACTGCTGCCGAAGCCGCCACTGAGGGTATTCTCTTCAACGGTCACGACACGCTTGATACGACTGGCCAGGTCCACCACCAGTGCCGAGTCCAGCGGCTTGACAAAGCGGGCGTTAGCCACTGTAGCCTCAATATCCTTGGTAGCCAGCTCCTTGGCCGCCTCCAGAGCCGGTGCCACCGTGACGCCGATGGCCAGAATAGCCACATCCCCCCCGGTTCTCAATACTTCCGCTTTGCCTATGGGGAGAGGGCATAGCACACCATCCAGCTTCACCCCCAGTCCGTGACCACGGGGGTATCTTATGGCCATCGGATGGCCGGCTTTTACTGCGGTGTAGAGCAGGTGTTGCAGCTCGTTTTCATCTCTGGGCGCCGAGACGATGAGATTGGGAATCAGAGTGAGATAAGAGAGGTCGAAATTACCCTGGTGAGTCTTGCCGTCATCACCAACGATGCCACTACGGTCCATGGCAAAAATGACCGGCAAGTCCTGCAGACAAACATCATGGATAATCTGGTCGAAGGCCCGCTGGAGGAAGGTGGAATATATGGCGACGATAGGTATATAACCCTGCGTCGCCAGTCCGGCGGCAAAGGTCACGGCGTGTTGCTCACAGATGCCAACATCAAAGACACGCTGGGGGAACTCAGCCTGAACGATGTTCAGGCAATTCCCCTCCGGCATTGCCGGCGTAATGACCACAATCCGTGGATTTTCGCGAGCCAGGCGCAGCACCGTCTGGGCAAAGATTTCACTGTAGGTCGGGACATTATTGGTGTCGGTGCTTTTGGCCGGCACACCATGGAAGTAGACCGCATCGCCTTCAGCCGGCGAATAACCTTTGCCCTTGGTGGTAACCACATGGACGAGGATTGGCTTATAACGAAAATCCCGCGCCTGGGTCAGGACTGTCTCCAGCTCACGGAGATTATGCCCATCAATCGGCCCCATATAGGTAAAGCCCAGCTCCTCCCACAGCATGGTGGGCATCACCAGGCTCTTAAAACCGCTCTCAACCTGTTGACCAGCGCGCCATAACCTACGGCCCCAGGGGAAAATGCTGAGAAATCGCTTACCCCTCTCCTTGGCCCGACGGTAGCGCCGGTCAAGCCGGACTCGGGCGAACAACTTGGACAGGGCACCAACGGTGGGTGAGATTGACATTCCGTTATCGTTTAAGACCACGATGAGTTGGGAGCTCAAATGCCCGGCCTGATTTAGTGCCTCCAGAGCCATCCCACCAGTAATGGCACCATCGCCAATCACGGCCACCACATGGTAGTTATCGCCGGAAAGGTCTCGGGCAATGGCCATGCCCAGGGCCGCGGAAACCGAGGTGCTGGCATGGCCGGCGCCAAATGGGTCGTGCTCGTTCTCCTCGCGACTGGTAAAGCCAGAAAGACCCTCATATTGACGCAGGGTAGCAAAGCGCTCCCGGCGACCGGTGAGGAGCTTGTGAGTGTAGGCCTGATGGCCAACATCCCAGATAATCTTGTCTCGCGGGCTGTCAAACACACGGTGCAAGGCTAGAGTAAGCTCAACCACACCCAGGTTGGAGGCTAGATGCCCACCGTTAGTCGAGACGACAGCCACCAGCTCTTCTCTAATCTCCGCCGCCAGCTGTTTCAGTTCCGGCGCTGCCAGCTTCTTGACATCGGCCGGGCTATCTATGCTATCCAACAACCTCGCCATTACCAGTCTGCTCACCGGGTGATTCTTCTCAAATCTCCCTCTAGCATACTAGCAATGTAACCATATTATTGTCAAGATGAAAGAAGTTTTAGAAGCAGCCGGAGGCGGCACATCTCTTCTTAACCCTATCCCCTTAATCCCCTTCCCCCCGATAAGTCGGGAGGTCTTGCCTCAAATGTCATCAAAGTATTGAACAAGTACAACAGCTTGACGCTATCGTCATCATTTGTTACACTGCCACAGTGCTGGGTTTAGAGCAAGCGTTACTGGAATTCATCAAGTCGGTCTACGGCTTGATGCAATGGCCCGGGGTCGTGGCCCTTATGGCCATTGAGAGCGCCTGTATTCCCCTCCCCAGCGAAGTCATCATGCCCCTCGCCGGCTGGATGCTGGTAAAAGAACACGGACTAACCGCAATATACAGTCTAGTCGCCGGTGCCTACGGCGCTCTGGGCTGCACTGTTGGTTCAGCGATTGCCTATATCGTCGGCATAAAAGGCGGGCGTCCGTTTCTGGAGAAATACGGCAAGTATATTCTGATATCCCGCCACGATTTAGACCTGGCCGACCGCTGGTTTAAGCGGAATGGCGACTGGGCTATTTTTGTCACCCGACTCCTGCCGGTGGTGCGCACCTTCATCAGCCTGCCGGCCGGCATTGCCCGGATGCATCTGGGCAAGTTTTTAGCCTATACTTTTATTGGCTCCCTCATCTGGTGCGCCGCATTAGCCTATGGCGGTTTTCTGCTGGGTGAGCACTGGGAAGAATTGCGCGCCGCGATGCGGCCATTTGACCCGCTTATTGTTGCGGTCATCATTGTCCTCATCGGCTACTACATTTACCGACACATCAGACGAGCGAGGTCGAACAGCTCAGGCAAGTCTTGACCTCACCTTAAGCCCCGTGATAAATTGGAGAAGGTTGAAGGTGTCCCTGTAGCTCAGGTGGACAGAGCGGCTGCCTTCTAATTCTAGGCTAGGTATCCTTAACAGTGGTGTTAGATACAAAATAGAACTTTTGTGTTAGTTACTAAAACCTTGTTTTGAGGCTAGAGTGCTTTTTGGTGACAACCAGTTCTTTTCAGTTTAACGCCAAATTAACGCCAAGTTGCTAGTCTTGATTTGAGTGTGACCCTGTGACAGATACCTGGCCTTCTTCATTAAGGCTATACAAATTGGACAAATGTGACCTACCATTCTGTGTTTTCGTGCAGGTGTTCGGGTTCCGGGCTGAAAAACAGAGGGGGATTCGCCTTCTGGCGAGTCCCCCTCGTCTAACGCCCTCTATGGTGTCATTTCTTCTGGGCGATGTGGGAAAAACCGGACTTGACCTGCAACGGCTCGGCTATATAGAGGTACTGGTCGGTAGCTTTCTCCCAGGCCGGCCAGGTGACCAAGCCTTCTACACTCGGGTTACCGGTTTTGGCAAACTGAGCCCACATCTTCATCATCGCCTCGGAGACCTTTCTCTCCGCATCTGTAATCAATGGGACTCGCGATTTAGCTCCACCTCTGGAGTAGAGGAAGTAAAGGCCATACCATGGCTCCGCCTTATCCACAGCGCCGAAAACGAAGTGCATTTCCATTGCGTGGGCGGATACCCCACCCTCCTGTCTCCAGTTGCCCGGCACCTGGTCGAATATACCGGCATACCCCTTGACTTTAGCCTTGCTCTCTCCGGAAAGCAGGTTGACATAGCCGGGAATCATTTGAGGCGCAACTACATAACCCGGACCTGTGAGTTCCCCCAGGTTGGCAAGCGTTATCAAAGGAACAGCATTCTGTTTGCCTGTTTTGAATATGTTAGCTGGCGCATCGGGCATAAACCAGCCGTCCACGGCTATGTTCCAGGGCCCCATGAACACAAACTGCGGACCCATCTCTACATTCAGAGCTTGGTCAACCTCAATGATTTTGTCCGAGCTGATGGCGCGAGCCGCGGCCAGTGGGTCGGGTGCTTTGCTGACGCCGAGCTTGGCGAATAGCTTTTCACCGTATGTTTCCATCTCCTTCACTGAGAGGGGCTGGACGGTACTGCCGCCGCTTTCACAAATAGCCCTGTGGAAAAGACCTTTGGCCAATGGAGAAGCCATCAGACTGATGACCTTGGTGCCGCCGCCGGATTCGCCGAAAATGGTGACATTGTCAGGGTCGCCACCAAAGGCAGAGATGTTCTTCTTCACCCACTTGAGGGCGGCTATCAAGTCCAGGAACAGGTAATTCCCGGACACGCCCTTTGGTGATTCTTTAGAAAGTAACGGGTGGGCTAATAGACCCAACACCCCCAACCGGCCGTTGACGGTTACCAGCACTACATCATGCCGGGACAGTTCGAGACTGTTGTACAGTGACCAGTTACCACCGCCGTACCTGAGACCGCCGCCGTGAAACCAGACCATTACCGGCAATTTATCGGTGGCCTTTTTAGCCGGCGTCAGTACGTTCAGGTAAAGGCAGTCTTCGCTCGACGGTACTTTTTGTGCTTCCTCAGGGACATTGACGTCAGGGAACTGCGCCGGTTGAATGCTGTAAACGGTACATTCGCGGATTGCTGACCATGAAGCTGCCGGTTGCGGTGGCTTCCAGCGTAGGTCTCCCACAGGCGGAGCGGCATACGGAATACCCCGGTAGATGTGCACCTCTTTACCAGGTTCACCCCGCATTTTCCCGGAGATGTATCCATTCTCTGTCTTTATTGGGTCCAAGTTTATTCCTCCTTACTTTCTGCCAATCTTGGAAAAGCCAGATTTACTACTGAGGCTTCTTGGCTATCGTCAACAGGAATTCTTTTGTAAACGCGGCTGCCTTTTCTAGTTGATGGTCCGCTAGAGGACCTTTCAATCCTCCCTGCACCTCACACCGTAGGGTTTCCGGGTACACATTCAAGCCTTGCTCTTTGGCCACCTTTTGCATAATGCCGGCGGCTCCAGGATACAGCCATTTTCTACCCTTTTCCAGTTCTTTGGGATCTGTGGGTACAGGTCCATAGGTGTCAAAGATTGCTACAGGTTTCTCGGTAAAGCCCTTCTTTCGCAATTGCTTCAGCACACGCAAAGCTTTTCCGGTGACTCTTGCAAATCTTGTAGGGGCACCGATCATAACGAAGTCCAAGCCCTGCAAATCCGGAAGCTTCTGGCGAAGGTCCTGGACGATGGCTTCCTGACCCAGTGCGGTCATTTGCTGAGCTATGCTCTCTGCAACCTGTTTCGTGTTGCCGTAATGGCTTCTGAACAAGACCAGTCCTTTCATTTGTCACCCCCCTCCAGACTAAGCAGTGTCGTACGTCTTAACAGGCCTTACCCGTGTTCGGGCTCTATGTCCATTCATATGGTATTATACCACTGCCCTTATGGCGATGGTTCGTTAGGATAGATAGAAATAAGGTTGTAGAGGTAACTGCACTTTACGCTATTTTGTTACTTGGTTACGAGCAGTGGTAGGCTTTTGCCGCTGGAAAGTTGAAGCGGTGAACAATTAACCAAATACAAAATCGATAAGAATAACTCACATTCTCGCGGTGGCGGCAGTAGTGCAAGAAGCCTTGCGACTATGTACTTTACACTGAAAGACGGACCGTTTCCTCCTGCTGGTGAGTTTACTATGATTTTCAAAGAAGAGATACATTTGAGTAAGTTGCGATTGGTAATCCAGCCTAGGGCGTAGCAGCAGTGCCGAATCTGTTTCTATGAAGCCAGCTAAAGGCCGGACGCACTACGCCCCGTCTTTCACCAGGAACTTCTCCTTTTACACCTATCAACACCATGGTGGCTAATTCGTAGTCTTCTGGAATGCCCAAAAGCTTTTCCACCGCTACTTTGTGCTCTTCCCGAAGAATGGATGTTACAATGCCCAGCCCGTCGGCGGTTGCAGCCAATGCCATATTCTCGATGCACATCCATGTGCTGGCTATATTTTCGATATTCATCCATGGCTTTCTCCCGATTCCATGCCCTTTCTTATTGCAGACCGCAATCACAGTGCAGTTCCGATAGGCATTTTTCTGTCTCACAGCCCCCTGCAGAGAAAGAGGCTTTTTTAGAGTCTGCTGATAGATTTGTTCAATGATTGTGGGATCATCAAGGATCATTTGGTCAATGATCATTTTTAGAGTCTGCTGATATTTATGCTCGGCGATCTGTTCAATGATTTTGGGGTCATCAATGATGATGAATTCCCACGGCTGAACATTTGACCCGGAAGGTGCCTTGGTCCCCGCGAGTATTATTTTTCGCAATTGCTCTTCTGAAACCCCTTGCTTAAAGACGCGTACTGATCTTCTTTTTTCAATCGCTTCATAAACGTCCATCTTAACCTCCCTATTTACGGTCCATAGCATTTATGGATACAGGCTCTAACAATACCCTATTGAAACATATAGGATAGATCTATACAAGGCAAATGTCAGTGTAAGCCTATTGTCGTGATTTTTTTAATATCATTGGAAGTCCTTGGTGTCAGTAGCAACATCATTCATGTGAAAGGCCTTGACATGCTGGACGGAACACCCGTTTTGGACATAAAACCCGCAGTCTGTCCACAGATGTGGTACTGCCACAACAAACTAACTGAGCTAAGTACTGCGGATTGTCGTGATTTGTCGCTCTACAGTACAGATTACACGGGTTCTGGAGTAGGCGCTGTGGAGATTCGAGTGTGGCGGCCATGCTACCTTACGGTCTTGGATAGTTGGAGGTCCGTCGGTCTGGCACATCCCACCTCTGTCTGATAGACATCCTAACCCCTTGTTTGAGATACAAGGTGAGGAAGTCAGGATTCTCCAATTATGGCCTGTATAGTTTTGGGGTGAGGGTCAAAAGATTACCGAAGCTATTAAAGCAGTTGCTCTCTTTTGCCCCTAGAGCCTATATTGGCCGTAACTGCTCGGATTAATACTAGGCCTATCTCTCTGGGTAGCTGATTACGATTATTAATGGTAGTTTCAAAGACTGATGTTGTTGCACCCAGCTGAGGTAGAAAAGCGGAAAGCAGTTCCTTTCGTATGACCATAATGCAGTTCTTAACCTTCCCGGCGACGACCTGTTCAATGACCTTGGCAAATCCCTGTCCACTAAGTTCTAAGTGGCCGAGCTCATCAACCAGAAGGATGTCTGAGGCAGTGCCCCTATCTATTGCCTGAATCCCAAAGTCAATACCTTCAGGATTGAAGAAGTACTTTGCAGTGCGAGGACCCTGGTATATGTTACTGAGTACTGGCAAGGGCTTTTGTTTCGCCAGTTTGAATGTCTTCAATGATAATGTCCTCGTTCCGGGTTTTGTAAGTAATAATACCACCACAGCTATATCCCTGACTCTGGGCTATCTTAATTACCTTTTCACAAACAGTAGTCTTACCAATGCCGATGGCACCGGTAACAATAATAACCATGGCTCTGGCTAAAGCCCGGCCATAATGGCCAGAGCACTAACCCCCCAGCATAGTAACACAGTAGATGCTGATGCAGCATAGTAAATGGGCCGGCGTGTTAACACCGGGGGTGTTATGGCCGCCAGCTTCTTACCTACCACATAGCCCAGGGGTGCCAGCACGCCAAAGAAAACAGCCTGGACCACGCCGTTCCCCACGATAAATTCTCCGATACTTTCTATACCCAAGCGAGCAAAGATGGGAGAATGTGTCACGTATACCGCAAAATAGACATAGGCGATAGCGCTCATGAGGCCAGCCAGAACCGCTGCCCAAACGCCAACATAGACATTCTTCTCTATCCGGTTCATCAGGAAGGCTACCACCAAGCTAAATGCCAGTGCTTCCAAAATGATAGCCATGGCCGGATTTATAATTTGGACAGCGCTAGCGGGTACGAACAAAAGCCAGGCATTGAGCCACTTAAATGAGGCAGCAACGATACCTATACCCGGTAGCATAGCCGGCTTTCGGTAAATGGCCAGTGCTGCACCCATGATAGCCATGCCGATACCACCCATTATAGCGCCTTTGTTGGGGAAAATAATCAGATTAAGAAAGCCACCCAGTGTAGCCTCCAGAAATCCCCAGATAGAACCAAATACCAGAACCCCGATGATTAGACGGACTAAAACTGGTAGATTACTAAGCTTGTTTTGAGTAACTTCTGTCATTGTCTTTCTCCTTATGTTACTATATATCCTTGGTCTTTCCTTCTTGAGAAGGTAGCACCCCACTATTTACTTCAAAGCGCCTCTACGCGACAGGGAACATAGCGATGTATAGGTGTTCCGAATTGGTCTCTATGCGTATTCTTTGTTAACCGGTTGACATTGGCGCCGTATTTCACCCCATCATAAACCAGACCGAATCCGTGGGGAATGATGACCTGCCCTTTTCTGGCAGTTTCGGTCACTTCCACTTCTATGGTCTCTTCCCCGGCTTCGGTGATAACCTTTACCATCTGTCCGTCGGCAAAACCCAATTTCTCTGCATCCGCCGGATTCATGGCCAGTGTGCATGGCCGTCTGCCTTCGTTCCATGCCGGGTCTCGCATCATCGTATTGGCATTCATGTCCATGTGCCGCCCTGCCATCAGAATCAGGGGGAACCTCTCGTTGGTCTTGAGCTGTTCTTCTTCATCAACCGGATTAATCTTCTTTATCCAATCGTCAACCTCTGAATTATAAAGCTGGATTTTCCCGTTCTTTGTAGCCAGTGCCTCGATGTTCTTCTCTGGATCGCGTATTCCTACCAGCACTCCTTCCGGATGGTCGATTATGGCCTGATATATGTCCAGGCCCTGGTCCGGTCCCACGGCAAAGCCGGCTCTTGCAGCCTCCTCCTGGCGTGCCTTGGACCTCTGCAGTAAACATGGTGAAAAGACTGGCTAAATGAGCCGAACCGATTGCCTTGCCCAGGGTTTTCGCGGCGATGAACTGCAGGACTCTGCCGCTCGCCGGATTAGCAGTCAAATAATCCATCAGTACATCCCGGTATTCCCTGATGTTGCCACTTCTGGCAGCCTGATAGAGCGATTCAGGAAGCTCGGGAATCAGTCCCATAGCATCGGCCAGAAGCGTGAATATCTCACCACCTTCCTTTTGCTCTCCTTCCGCCTCCACAACCGGAGGTCGCATCCGAGCGTAAACTTTCGAGAAACCCCCGCCAGGAGTCCCATCCCATGATTCATAGGCTGTCTTGGAAGGAAGAACATAATGGGCAAGGGCGGCCGTCTCGCTCATCACTATCTCAGCCACGACCAGTAGCTCAAGCTGGCGAAAAGCATTTTCATATGCAGTCGTATCCGCATACGAGCGTAATGGATTGGCGGCGAAGTTGAGTACGGCTCTGATACGGTCTGGATGGTCATTCATAATCTCTTCCGGCAAAACATTGGGAGGGAACATACCATTGATGGCAGGAATGTCCGTTATTAATGTTCGCCATGTCCGTGGGTCGTTCGGGTCCGACCCAGCTCCCCCACCTACTAGGTAGTTCCCCCCTGGCACACCGATACGACCACAAATGGCCAACAGCACGACCAGCAGATACGATACAAGCGCACTGTGTCGGTTCATCAGTATTCCAAGGTCATCAAGAAGGCATGACGGCGAGTGGCGAATTCCCGGCAGACCTTGAAAACCTGATCGTAGTCAAGTTCGCAGACCTTCAGCGCGGCCTTTACGTCAAAGTCAGCAAACCATGGTAGTATCTCGTTGAACCCGTCTGCATGCTCGTTAATGTATTGCTGATTATGCATCCCTTCTCTTGAGAATAATGGCAATCATGGACTTGAGCAGGAGCGCATCGGTGCCGGGGCGGATTGCCAGATGAATATCGGCTATCTTGGCGGTTTCCGAAAGCCGTGGGTCGACCACTACAAGAAGCTGCTCCGGGTTCTTGGACATCTTCGTCAATCTTCTCCGCGCCTGGGGGAAATTGTGAGCTCATCAAGGGGTTCTTCCCGACAAGTAGCAGCATGTCACTATGTTCAAAATCAGATGTTAAGCCCATACCTTGACTTCCCAGTGTTAGCCCATGCGCCCAATATCGACCGGCAAACTCCTGGTTGGCGGCTGAATAGTTGTACCGCGAACCCAGCCTGCGTACCATCCGGACGAGATAAGGGATGCCCAGAGCATTAAATTCGCCACCACCGACCAACGAGGCTAAAGAGCGCGGTCCGTATTGTCCGAGTATAGCCTTGAGCTTTTCGGCAATCTCACTGATTGCCTGGTCCCAGGATACCCGCTCGAATCTATCTCCTACTTTTTTCAGCGGATAAAGCACCCTGTCGGCATTGTGCTGATGAAAAGCAATGCTCGTACCCTTCCGACAGGCATATCCTTCGCTGATGGGGCTATCCTTGTCCGGGCGAACTTTGACAATCCGGTTGTTTTCAACCTGGACTTCCAGGCCGCAACCATTGCCACACAATACACAAGCTGTTTTCTTCCATGACATGGTCATGTTACCTCCTCTTCAGTTATTTCGTGACTGGAGCTATGGCTTTGATTAATCCTTCTGTAAACTCGGCACTTCACAATGTAGATAGGGCGCTTTACCCTGGCAACCCAAACAGATTTTCCCATCATTTTCAGGATAGCCTTCTCCGCACAGCGGACAAACGGCAAAAGTATCTCGATGGTGGGATTTGATAGAATCCAGATCGACCATCACTTTTTGAACGCCAAAAATTGATGTATGAGCCAGATTAATCTCACCCATTAGCACCTCAGAATCTTGCTCTTTCTTGGGTTTCAGTTTGAAAAGGAAAGTTTTGAGCTCGGGCCAGTCACCAAGCTTTTGGCTATCCACATATACCCGGACACCGTTACCAGTGTATTTCTCAAATAATGACATGGCAAACCGACCCAGGTCGATAATCCTCAGCCAGCCGTTACCTACCGTGCATGGAGTCAGAAGCTGAATAGCATCCGGAAGACACGAACGGGTTTCAGATATGGCGTCAAAATACTCGCCTTGCGGAAGGTTTCGATAAGCCAAATCCACCATGAATCCGCCAAGGACCACTCCCGGCGCAACATGCCCATGGAAGGCTTTAATCATCTCAATGTATTCATCATAAGTACGACCGCAAATAGTGATTTCAGAAGGAGCACTCTTCATCTGCATTTCATCACCTCCGCTTTTGTTACCATGTCATTCTGCCATTTCGTCCCGAACGCCTAATGTATACAGGAACTCCTTGACACGTTCGGGTGCGCCATCTATCTGCATAGTTTGTGCCAGCCGATTACGCTCGCTCCGCTTGACTGCCAGAAAGGTTGCCAGGGCTTCCGGCGGGTTGACCCCCGGATGTAAAGCTATCTTCACTTTATCCATTCCCACTTCTCGACAAGCTCCTCAGCTTCTCTGATCATGTTGTCGATGAACTCCTTGACGGTGGGCACACTCTTTATCACACCCACAGCCAGGGATCCCACCCGGCTCTGCTCTGGTACGTTCGGATTGCCTTCCCAGTCACTCGGCTTGGGTTGGATACGCTCCAGCATCGGCAGCCATTCATGGATGGGTAGATTGCCTCGCTTCTGCATTACCTCCGCATAAGCCTTGGGGCTGGCATGCGAAAGCACCCGCCAACGGAGCCTAGGATTGTCAGGCGATGAATTAACCAGGTCGACTTTGGAGGGTGTATTGGTCGGGCATTCTGCGGTAGCCATAAACGCAGTGCCCATCATTATGCCTTCGGCACCCATAGCCAGTGCCCCCAACAATCCGCGGGCGTCGCCGATGCCGCCCGCGGCAACAAACGGCACTTTGAACTGTGGAGCGCCCCAGGTAACGTTTATGAGGGTGGGCAGCTGGTCTGGATTCTTGAAGCCAACACCTTCCAGCCCGACCACGATAACAGCGTCCGCACCGAGCTCTTCAGCATGCAACGCATCCGTAACACGGGCTGTTTTGTGTATCCATGGGAGACCAGATTCCTTGATACGTGGCGCCAAAGAGTCCGGCTTATAGACGGCCGTCTCCACCGGTACTCTCTCCTCGACACAAACTTCAAGCATCTCGTCAATGCGGGGGCAGATACCAAAGCTCAGGTTTACTCCGAACGAGCCACGAGTCGCTTTCCGGCAGCTCTTGATGTCCTCCCGCAGCTGCTCAGGTGTGCGTGACGTGGAGGCAGTGATGAGACCGTGAACGCCAGCATTGGCGCAGGCTGCGGCGAACTCCCAACTCCCGAACCCAGCATAGGCTCCCTCCAGAATCGGGTACTTGCAGCTGAACATCTCTGTGATGCGGGTCTTCCATTCCATGGCATATCCTCCTAGTAAGAAATACTTAGAACATACTGAAAAAGCTCAGAAACTGATTTGGAAAAATGCGCGGGATGATGGCCACGATGTTTTCGCCCACGGCGGACGAATCTAGCCTCTGCGACCATGTTGCCGCTGCGCGTGTTGCTGAGCAATGCAGCGTGAAGGTCAACGCCAAAGGGAAAGCCTTTGCCATTTGGGCCCGATTCGAAGGCTCCCTGCGCCAGCGCCGTAGCCGTAACGTCGGCAAGCCAAATCACAGCACCGGCATGCACGGTGCCAAACGAGTTTAGTATTCCCGGTGCAACTGGCATCCTGGATGTCACGTGGTCTTCCTGACGCTCTTCGATGAAGAATTCGATCTCGCCTTTCACCATAGTGGGTGGTGGTTGTTCCGGCATATGCTTACTCCTCCAATTTGCTCACTAGCCTGATTCACATGAAGTTAGCATTAATAAGCAACTGCAGACGCTTATTTCAGCCCTAATCTTCGAATCGCCCATTGAGCCGTTTCTCTCACCTTGGGATGGCTGTCATTCTGTGCATCCAGGATGCAATCCCTATATTTGTCTCCATAGGTATTGACCATGGCGTTGATAGCGTTTGTCTTCCACTTCCAAACATCGCTTTGCCTGATATACCAGAATTTGGGTTGAAGCTTCTCTTCCAAGAAACTGTAGTCTGCGCTAACAAGCTTTTCCAGCGAGATATGGCGGCTCAGTTCGGTCAACCCCGGGAATTCCTCGGCCGCTGTCCGAACATTCTTGTTAAAGGGGCATATATCCTGGCAGACGTCACATCCGTAGATCCATCTGCCCATCTGAGTACCAAACCTGTCCCTACTCGAATCCGATCCCCCAAAAGTGGTCAGAAAGGATACACACGCTAAAGGATTCATCGTGTAAGGCTGCGACAGCGAGGATGTGGGGCAATTCTTCATACACAGAGTGCAGCCCTCGGGACATGGTTTGATTGTTGGCCTTTCGATGGATTCCAATTCCCGATCGATCAGCCAGGCTTCCAGAGCCACCCACGATCCTGACCTTGTATAAAAGAAGTTGTTCTTACGGATCAGTCCCAGACCTGCTTCCCACGCCGCCCAGCGAAGTGCCGTAATGCCGAATCTCCTTTCGGTAGCGACATTAAACCCGCTATCCTTTAGATATGCTTCAAATTTTACGCTACTCTGGTAATCTTGCGACAGGACATCCGTTCGATAGTTAAAGAGATAGCTCTTACCTATCAAGCCTTCCAGGCCATCGGGAACTCTGTATTTGCCGTGATTTCTTACGCAGACGATGATCGACTTCGCCCACAGGTATGTTCCTTCAGGATAGGCAAATCGGTGATAGTTCTGGTAGAATGGCTTTGCCTCAGGAATTCGCTGCATTCTCTCGTTCAATTTCTGTTCGTAACCGGACATCGCCGAAATCCTGATGATTCCACACGCCTCATATCCCATGGCAAGAGCTGTATTCTTGATTTGTCCTTCCAGCTGTTCCATAGTGCCTCCGCGATAATCCGTGTCAATACGCTTTGCTACAGGTTGATTTGTGAGAACATCTAGATCCCCTGTAACTCAGGTGCGCAAAACACCCCTATGTTATCGATGCGTCTGGACGGTCTCTCCCGCCGGACGCGCTGGCTTGTCCGGCCATGTCCTCTGGTTGCTCGCCAAGGTTGCGAACTGACTGTGCCTTTTCTTCTCTTGCTCCGAGTGTGTGCAGGAACTCCTCGACACACTCGGGTGAGCCAGCTATTTGCATAGTGTGTGCATACTGTCTACGCTCATTTCTCTTTAGCGCAAGGAATGTCGCCCATGCTTCAGGCGAGGTTACTACTGCTACATCGGGGTTTTTCACATCACCCTCTTTGGCTGACCAGTGCGCACCATCAAAAGACACGGTATAGGAGGCGTCTGGCGTGAAACTGAGTAACCAATTCATTGGCCTTGACAATTTTCTACCGCGCATATTCAATGAGGCTGTTAGTGTGCGCATTGCCGAATCAGGACGGACCACTTCTCCAGGGCGTGGCGGCCACATTGCGTATCGCAAACCCCAGTTCCACAACGCCTCCACGACTGGACGAAGGTCTTGCCCTGCCGGTGTCAACCTGTACCAAACTTCGCGTCGGTCTTCTTGTTTTTCCCGTTCAACAATCCCAGCTTGCTCTAATTTGCGGAGTCTGAGGGTGAGCCATTTTGGGGTGATATTGCTTGAGCTGCGTAATAGGTCGGTAAACCGTTGCGGCTTCTGCAATAGGTCTCGGACGATTAGTAAAGACCACCTGTCGCCAACCACCTCCAACGCGTGGGCCACCGGACAGTAGTGGGCATATATTCGCTGCCATCTATTCCCTTTCTAAAAGTAAGTATCTAAAAGATATTTATCACGTATAATGCCAATATCTATAGTTAGCTGATTGGCTATGTTGCACAGTACATATTTTATGCGGCCGTCTGTAACACTGGGAACTACAACTTTTTGAGTGGTATAATTACTCAGGGCAGGTTGTGCATGATGAAAAGAATACCAGCGTATGAGTTCTGACAGGTCCAGCAGTATATGGAAGTAACATCAATTGTTCTGGCCGGTGGTAAAAGCTTGAGGTTAGGTAAGAGTAAGGCTCTAGAGATTGCCGGTGGCAAATGCCTTATTGAGCGCGTTATTCAACAGTTAAAACAACTAAATAGCCATGTTCTGATTGCTACCTCTCGAGAACAGTTTGACCTTCTTGTAGGTATTGATGCTGAAATATTGGTAGATATCTACCCTAATAAGGGTCCCCTTGGCGGTATATATACCGGCTTGATGGCTTCTCGGTGCTCACACAACATTGTGGTTGCCTGTGATATGCCCTTTTTGAATACTGAGCTGCTGCGCTACATGGTTGAACTATCCCGTGATTTTGATGCAGTTGTTCCCAGATTAAGCATGGGAAATGTAGAGCCACTCCATGCCGTATATTCCAAGGCCTGTCTCAATAGTATAAGAACCCAACTGGATAGCGGTCAATTACGAGTTGATTCCTTTCTCAGTGAAGTGCGTGTTAGATATATTGAACGACCGGAATGTCAGAGGTTAGACCCCCAACTCTTGTCCTTCTTCAATATTAATTATCAGTCGGACTTGGATCGGGCTATCGCGCTCGCCACAGAACAAAAGCCTTAACCGTTGTAATTTGGCCACAACCTAGCAGCCGAAGTGTTATCGCTGATACCAACACGAGTAGCATGGAATTCCTCATCTTTGGCCCTCTCTTGAAACGGACGAGCTTCTGTATTCTATAATAACGAAGTACACTATATTTTGGTTAGGCTACTGGCAAGATGCGGCGTCAGAATTGCCGGCTCGCGACGGTGGCAGCGATCCCCGTAAGTATGAACAAAATGAGTAATTGTGACCTCGTGTCACTTTTTCTCTTGTCGTTAAATCCCAATCTATCTTTTAGTAAAGTGGTTGTGTCACCTACAATATCTAAAACAACAGCTGTAGTATCTTATCGCCTTCAAAGTAGAAAGGGGGAGCAGTGATGCTCCCCCTTTCTACTTACTCTATGGTTAAAAAACAAATACCCGATAGCGAATGGATAGTAAATCTATCGAGTACTGAAGTCATGCCTTACTATTTTCCCATTTACTTTTATACTTTTTGATGCTATACCTATTGTTAGTTAAGATACTAATATATTAAGTAGCTTATCTATTTCGAGATTCAGTATGCTAGATAGAAAAGAACAAATTAGCGGGTCTTATCGACAATTTCCGTGCTGTCCATAAGGCAATGATCAAGGTCGCCCCATCTTTTCTTAACGAGCTCAATATTACCTATACCCAGATGATAATTTTAAGTTTTGTAAAAGAGAACGAAGGTCTTAGTTTAAAAGAACTGGCCGGTACAATGGGTATTACCAGTAGTGCCGCCACACAGCAGGTAAATAACCTGGTAAAAAAGGGCTACCTGGTACGGGAAGAGAGTAATGCTGACCGTCGTTTTGTGAAAATACGCTTATCCGGAGAAATGGACAAGCAAGTCGAAGTATTTGAGGCCAGGTTTCTGGAGCAATTTTTTAAATTTTTTAGCGAGTTAACCGATGAAGAGTTAGCACTATATTGTAAGTTGAATAGCAAGATCGCTAACCAAATACTGCAAAGATAGGTTTTTTATTGCAGCAGCCTAACCAGAGTGCTCTCACCGAGCAGGATGGATCTGGAATTGTAGAAATAAGACCTGATCAAGAATCTTTTTGATTAAAGGAGTATCGTTCTCATGTGGCATCTTACCAAATTGGCTCTACGAAGTAGAGTCGTTACCATTCTACTGGCGCTAGCCGTCGCCGGAGCTTCCGTCTGGGCATTCCTGGGACTTAAGGTGGAACTCATACCTGATATCAGTTTCCCTTATACCACGATGGTCACAATTTACCCTCAGGCAACCCCGGATACTGTGGTGAATGAAGTTACCGCGCCCATTGAAAAACTTGTCTGGGATGAATGGTCAGGTAAAGGTTTAAAGCATGTTACCTCCACGTCTTCCGCCGGTATGTCGGTGGTGATGGCGGAGTTCGAATATGGTACGGATATGACTGCGGTAGGTAACAGCCTCAACGAAGGCATCAGGTAAACTCACCTTACCGCAGGCGGTTCTCGATTTCCCCAAACTGATGGGAAGTAATACCGCAAATCCTCAAATCATTCCCATCAATATGAATATCATGCCGCTAATTAATCTGAGCCTCTCCGGAGACTTGCCCCCGGAACAGCTCAAGCAAATTGCCGTAACGCAAATCGTCCCCGAGCTTACCAAAGTCGATGGTGTACTCCGGGTGGACACGGAGGGCGGAGACAAAGACCAGGTAGTGATTACGCCCGATCCGGATAAGATGACCCGGTATGGCGTCTCAATGGCCCAGATTGCCGGGCTTCTCGGCACTAGTTATTCTTCTTTGAGTGATGTCGAAAACACTTCTCTCGGCATAGATAGCGTCAAACTGTCCGATGTTGCCACAGTCAGCAAGAGTCCACCGCCGTTGTCGGCTATTACCCGCACCAATGGTCATCCCAGCGTGGGCATATCGGTGGCAAAAACGGAATCGGCAATACCGTGGAAACCGCCGAATGCCGTAAATGCCAAAGTGGCAGAATTAGAAGGAAAACTGGGCAACGGCGTCACGATTAGCACTATTTTTGACCAATCGGATTTCATCAAGGCCAGTATCAACCAGCTCTGGGAAAAAGCTATTATCGGCGCTGTGCTGGCAATACTGGTGGTCTTCCTCTTCCTCTGGGCAGTCCGCGCCTCGCTGATAACCGCTATCTCTATTCCCTTGAGTGTTTTTATCGGTTTTTTGTGCATGCGTTTAACCGGGGTAACCCTGAATCTACTGACCTTGAGCGCTATGACCATAGCCGTTGGCCGTCTGATTGATGACAGCATCGTGATGGTGGAAGTTATTTTCCGCCGCATACGCCGGGGTGAAAGCTTCAAGGAGGCCGCCATCGGAGGAGCCAAGGAGATAGCCAACTCCGATTACCACCGCCACGCTGGCTACCGTAGCTATCTTCATACCATTGATGTTCGTCGGCGGCATCGTGGGCGAGATGTTCATCCCCTTTGCCCTGACAGTAACTTTCGCCATGCTGGCATCACTACTGGTGGCATTGATGCTGATTCCAGCCCTATCCCGATTTCTCGTCAGTGCCAAACCAAAATCAATTACGATAAAGGACAACTGGTACCAGAAAATCTATGTCAGAGCGCTAAAATGGACGCTCGGACACCGTGTTACCGTGGTGGTGATTGCCATCGTGCTGCTGATAGGCAGTATGGGGCTCCTTTCGATAACCGGCACTTCTTTCATGTCCGGCTCGATGGGCGAAGCGACCATCACCATCAATATCGCCCTGCCGGCGAATGCGGAAATTAACACCACCAGTGCCACGGCGGCTAAAGTAGAGACACTGCTCAGCGAGAATCCGGCGATCAGGAGCTTCGATACAACAATCGGTACTTCAGCGACTTCCATGGCTGGCATTATGAGTGCAGCCCAGGGGGGAGGCGGTTCCAATACGGCGACAATAATCGCTTATCTGAAGTCCGACGCAGACTTGCAGCAAGAGGTTTCAGCCATAAATCAAGCCTGCCAGGGTATTGCGGACAAACGGAATTATCACTGTTTCCGGCTGGGACTCCGGAGCCAGCTTAGGCATGTCGATTGTCCAACCTGAATCTCTCCGTCCAGGGGCAGAACCAGGAGGATATCGCCAGAGTCACGGCTCAGCTCATGGAAAAGCTTCAGGACGTCAATGGTATCGCCGATCTGAAAAGTGATTTGACGACGGTTGTGCCCAAGCTGAATATTGCCGTAGACCCGGCCAAAGTGGCCACTGCAGGATTATCGGCTACCCAGATGGCCCAATTGCAGCAGGAATTCATCCTGTTGATGAATGGCGGGACTTTACCCGGGAAGACGGTGACACTCGACAATGAAAGCTATCCCATCTACGTCAAAGGGATAGTCCAGACGCTTACATCTGTAGACCAGGCTAAAAACCTGAAGATAGGTTTCCCCCAGTCAGTAACGCTGAACAATATCGCCAATGTTACTATCCAGGAACTACCATCGCACGTCAGCCATACCGATACGGTGCTTTCCGCCACCATTACCGGTGCGATAACCGATAAGAACATCGGGGCGGTCAACCAGGCAGTTCAAGAACAGGTAGACGCCTTGCCGGCACATCCCGGGGTGGAGATTAAGGCAGCCGGAATAATGGAGCAGATGGGAGACACCTTCTCCAGCATGTTTATCGCCATTATTGTGGCTATCGTCATTGTTTTCCTGATAGTTATACTCATGATGCGCTCCATACGCAATCCGCTGATCATCATGGTCAGCCTTCCCTTAGCCTTCATCGGGTCTGTCCCGGCTTTGCTCGTCAGCGGCTATACGCTCGGAGTATCGGCTTTGATGGGTCTGCTGATGCTGGTCGGCATTGTCCTGACGAATGCCATCGTACTGGTGTCCATGGTGGAACAACAACGTAAGAATGGCCTGAGTATTCAGGATGCATTACTCGAAGGCGGCAAGACCCGATTACGCCCGATACTCATGACTGCCCTGACCACCATCCTGGCGATGATTCCTATGGCGGTGAGTGTCAGTTCCGGCACTATGTTAAGCGCCGAGCTAGCGATTGTCGTGATCGGCGGCATGGTAAGTTCAACATTTTTAACTTTGTTTGTTATTCCGGCTATTTACAGCTTGGTCCATCGGCACAAAAAACAACCAGCCGTTTCATAATGCCTTCATCCACCGACTGGGGGACGCCAGTATCGAACTGGCGTCCCTACTTACATTCCATTGGATATGATTCAACAAAGTGGCTTTTTGTATAACGATTTAACCTCCCCGGAACCTCAGGAACGGATGTGTTTGACAGACTATACATGTCTATGTTAGTATGCTGCCACTCACATATATTCGTTAGCTGTCTTTGGAGCTAACCGATGGACTTTTATCTGCTGAAGTTTCCCTATAGAAAAATCCTTAAGCCTCTCGCTAAAAAACTGCATTGGCTTGACCCTGATATAGTAAGTTATGCAGCGGTCATAGCAGCGGCTGGGACAGGGTGGTGCTTCTACAAAGCCGCGGAGTCTCGAATTCTCTTATTAATTGCCATCATTCTTACGTTGCTACGTATGACTCTCAATACCATCGACGGAGTCATGGCGATTCAGCGTGGCAAGCACTCGCTTGCGGGAGAGATAGTCAATGCGCTTCCTGACCGGTATTCAGATATTTTTGTAGTGGCAGGTATTACGCTTTCGCCGCTTTGCCGGGACTGGCTAGGATTAGCGGCATTAGCCACCATGTTCCTAGTAAGCTATACCGGTATGTTAGGCAAGGCAATTGGCGTATCATGGCAGCACCAAGGACCGATGGGCAAAGTAGAGCGTATGATTACAATGATGGTCTTTGCACTGTTTCAATTCTTCCTCTTGCCGCAACGTCAGGCCATTACCATCATGAGCGTCACCATAACACCCATGGAAATAGCTATGGGACTTTTCGTAGTCCTGGGACAGTATACGGTTCTTCGCAGGCTTAAGGGACAGCTAGGAGAAATCCGCCAGAAAGAAAAGGCAGAGCGAGGGCAAGCAAACGAAGCGCGCGCTATTGTTATTTATGATAGCATGACAGGGAACACGCGCCGAGTTGCTATTGAAATCGCCAGGGGAATAGGGTGCGCTGCAAAGCAGGTCTCCGAAGCCGGTGACATTAGCACCTACTCCCTTGTGGTTCTTGGGACTCCAAATATTAGAAAGCGTCCCACGCCTGCTATGGAGAAGTTTCAAGATGGTATCTTGGCACGCCCGCCTCTTCTTGCCGTTTTTACCACATTCGGGTTACCACTATGGGGACATTTCACCGCACCAATGTGCCTGCGATATATTGCAGAGAAGTGGAATATGAAACCTGTGGCGCGGTTTTCATGCCCGGGCTTTCACCGAAAATACAAAACCTACAAAGGACGTCCTGGAGACAAGGACCTGGCAAAAGCTTATCTTTTCGGGCTTAAACTCGCTAGAAGGCTCAACCAAAAACCAATAGGACAAGCGAAATGAACCTCCCTACTGAACTTTGGCAACGCATGTTGCTTCTTGTATGGGGGATACTGGTGGCATGGAGCATTCCGCTCCTCATCATCACTGTAATCCGTAAAAGGCTTGGCAAGGATGTAAAATCAATCTGGATTAAATATGGTTCCTGGTTCATCATGGTCCCAGTGTTCACATTGCCTTTGCTGTTGGGTAAATGGTTCACTCAAGCCTTATTCCTGCTTCTGTCGTTGTATGCCTTTGAAGAATATTCACGCACGGTTGGACTTTGGAAAGAACAGGCGCACATGTGGGTAGGAAGAATCAGCATCCTTCTCGTTTATGCTACGGTCTTCATCAGAGCTTTTGGGACATTTATGTCTATGCCGGCTTACGTCATCATCCTTGCATTCCTTCTCCCCATCCTGAAAGACAGATACCAGGGGATGATTCAGTGCACGGTTCTCACGATTTTCGGAGTAATCTATTTCGGTTGGTTCCTGGGTTATTTGGCTTTCTTTATGAATATAGATACTGGGCCTCAGCTAATTATCGCCTTTTTACTGATCATTGTTACAAACGATGCTAGTGCCTATATCATTGGTTCAAACCTGGGACGCCATCATATGGTGCCAAACCTTAGCCCAAATAAAACATGGGAAGGAGCTATCGGCGCTGGCATAGTCACCATAGGGGTGACGGTAGCTATCCGGTTTGCCCTGTACGACATGGCGGTGTGGACAGCACTGGCTTTTGGACTCCTGCTGGCATTCTTCGGAACCTGTGGTGATCTCTCCATTTCTCTTGTAAAACGAGATGTACATATTAAAGATACCGGGCATCTTATTCCCGGACACGGTGGGCTACTAGATAGACTGGATAGTATTCTTTTTGCATCGCCAGTGTTTTTTCACTTCATGAATGTCTTCTTTGTACATATCCATGTATAGCAGGTGACTCGTGGGTACTGAAGACGTTGTGACCCCTGAACAAATTGATGATAGATTTGAGTGGGACTACGCTCCGCCGCCAACCCCTTACGACCTCGTGCGCGACAGCATCGTGACCAAATCAGCCAGGTTAGCTCTCCATTCCTTTGTTCATCCCTTTATCCGTACCTACAACAAACTTACGGTAATCAACCGTGAGGCAGTACTGGACCACTGGCCATGTATCATCACTCCCAACCACTCCAGCCACATGGATACGATGGCGGTATTTTCATCTTTGCCTCTCAGATATGTGAACCGGATGTTTGCCGTTGCTGCCAAGGACTATTTCTTCCGTAACGGTGCTGTTGCTTTCGGAGCGCGTCTCATCGCCAATGTGATTCCACTTGACAGGACCGGGGCTGAAAAAGCAGGGCTACAGCTGTCCTTGTCCAAACTGAGGGAAGGTCGTAGTATTCTCATTTTCCCAGAAGGGACTCGTACTGCAACCGGTGATATGGGAAGCTTCAAGAAGGGCGCCATCATGTTGAGCAGACAGGCAAAGTCCCCATTAGTACCAGCGTATATTAAAGGAACGCTGCAAAGTATGCCCAAATCCACTAATTTCCCCCGTCCGGTGAAAATCGCAGTAGTGTATGGTAAGCCATTACGCTATTGGGAACCCCCATTGGACATTCTGGAAAGCTCGGATGCAGCCCGGCACCTTGAACAACGTGTTAGGACACTGCAACAGACATTGGAGGAGGATGAGACACGATGAGTTTATGGACGAGAACACAAATCCTACTCGGAAGGTTAGCCGTTCAGACCCTGGGACAGACCAGCGAGGGAATACGGCTGGTGACCACACTAGGGCTCACCTCCGGAGTCATGCTGGACTATATCTACCAGAACCAGCCACATGGTCGTTTTATCATCGGGAGGTGGATAGACAAGATTTACCTCTCTTATCCCGCTTGGGAAGATGTGAGAACAAGAAAAGCAAATCTTGTGGTGTACCTGTTGGATGCGATTTCGGTACAGAGGACGTTGAAACGTCAGCCGATTGTTGTTGATATCGCTGCTGGTTCCGCCCGGTATATCCTGGATGTAAAGGCTCAGAGTGGAATGGACGATGTGATTGTTATCTGCCGGGATCTTGATAAAGAGGCGCTAGAACGAGGTAAGTATAACGCAGAGACACTTCGTATATCCGGAATCCGTTTCGGTACTGGAGATGCTTTAAGTGCAGAGTCATTGGCACTTATTGAACCCAAAGCCAATATTGCTGTTTCATCAGGTTTCTATGACTGGATCAACGAAGATGAACTCGTGCAAAAAAGTATGTCCCTATTGTATGATATCCTACCTTCTGGTGGGTGTTTTCTTTTTACCAACCAGGCAAGGCACGTGAATCAGGAGTTTGTGCAGGGCGTGTTCATGGACCTTCGCGGACAGCCGCTGCGCATGACAATGCGCTCCGCCGCGCAAATGAATGGGTGGGCAGAAGCTGCTGGATTTATAATCATTAAGACGACCGGAGATGTGAAGTTCAATTACTCCGTTACCCTGGCTCAAAAGCCGTAATGATGTGGAGAAATCCCCACGTTCCAACGTGGGGCTACACAAGATGACGAAAAGATTACTATATTGTTTGTCAATGCCTAGCCACGGCGAGACGGCTGTTCTCCTCCCAATTAGGATCGTAGGGGACGCCTCTTTTGAGAATGGCATAAAGCGCCGAGAGCAGCTTGCGTCCGACAGCGACTAGAATGTGCATTTTGGCCTTGCCAGTTATTGTACTATGAGCAGACATTTCTTTCAACAGACTGACCACACATAGGTCTGGACTCTAAGCAGTCTGGTCAACTACCCGTAGTCACCGAGTAGCGCATGCGACCATATTGGAAAGCGAATTCTGCTCCCAGAATCATGATGAATGCCGAATAGTATATCCAGACGAGTAGGACAATAATAGAGGCGATAGAACCATAGATAAGTTGGTAATTAGCGAAGTTCTCAAGGTAGAAAACGAATAGAGTCCTGGCGATTTCGAAGAGGATAGCGGCTAGGAGCGCTCCTGGCCAAACATAACGCCAGTATGTCTTGGTGTTCGGAATGAGTTTATAGAGTAACAGGAAAACGGCCAGTATCAGAAGGAATGCTACAAGCCAGCTACCCACGTTTATTATTATCAGGTCCGCTGCGGGCAGGTTTAATACTCTGCGTAAAATTGAAACGATGGCACTAGCTCCCAGGGAGAGAAGGAGGAGAATACCAATACCAAATGCCATGCCCAGTTCACTGCCTTTTCTAATGAAGAAAGAGCGGCGGTACCGGCGAATATCCCAGGCGCGATTAATCGCCAGGCTCACTGCACTAAACATCATGCTCGCGCTCCAAAAAAGGAGAACTATGCTCAGCACACTCACAGCGCCCCGTAGCTCGATAATACTGGCAATATTCTGCTTCAGGATGTTGGTGGCACCGGGAATATTATCACCGACAAATTTCAGCAGTTCCTCTTGCAGATTTACTGAAGGTAAGAAAAAGCCAAAAACGGCAATGAGTCCCAGTAGGAGTGGAAATATAGACAGGATAGCATAGTAGGCTACCCCTGCGGCTTTATGTGCGGCGTCAATATTGCCTAGCTCCTCTGCGGTGCGGGATATCAATTGCACCGCAGGGATTTTTAGCAGACGGTCTTTCGCCCTCAGTAATCTGGCTTTCAAGTGCTTTATTTGATTAACCATCACCCCAACTCGTTGATGCTAATAGTTCATGATATATCTATAGCCAATATGACCTGCCCCCAATAGTTGTACCACTTCTTAAGTTAGAGCCACGGTCAAAATAGCCTCAGGTGCCGGAGGACAGTAATTCGTGGCACTATGCGGACGTACTTGATTATATTCTCTTCTCCATTGCTCTATCAATACCTTGGCTTCCTCGAGTGTGGTAAAGATTTCCCGGTTGAGCAGTTCATCTGTCAGCTTGCCGTTGAAAGATTCTATGTAACCATTCTCCCAGGGACTGCCTCTTTCAATAAAGAGCGTCTTCACTCCTATTCGGTTTAGCCAGGCTCTTATAGCTTTCGCCGTAAATTCCGGCCCATTGTCGGAGCGGAGATGTTCCGGTACACCCCGGAAAATGAAAAGGTGAAACACTAATATCCGAGTTAGAAGGCCTTGTCGACAAGGATGCAGCGGTTTTTGAGCCATTGTCTCAGGCCTATGGCTTGCCAAGGACCACTCCGGAGCAGATAAGGGCAAAAGAGGAAGCCATAGAGACTTGTTCAAAAGCCGCGTGTTCAGTACCAATGGAAATCATGCGAAAATCCTGTGACGGTATCAAGATACATCATAGAATGGGCCAGATCGGCTCTACACTAGCTATCTCCGATATCGGATGCGGCGTGGTCTTCCTGAAGGCTGCACTCGTGGCGGCTAGTCTCAATGTTCAAATAAACCTCAGGGCAATAAGAGACCAAGCCTTTGTCAAAGCGACCATGGATGAAATGTCCGACTTGCTAACGAGAGGCTCGAAAATAGCGGACGAAACACTCGAATCGGTTATTACTGCGCTCACCAATTGACGAAGCTATCGACGATAGCGGGGTCGCATCAATACTAGCTCTAGTATCCGCTCGTCGCCGTTACGTTGAAGAGAATTGCCCATATCTGCACGGTATCAGTAGTCGCTGAAGGTCTGGAATCAACGCCTTCTTCTCAAACAAGAGTTCGGGAACTGTCCCCCAAAGCCATCAAGGGGACTTGAACCATCTCTATTGATAATCAGTCAGACTTATTAACCTCGGAATCCCCTTGTTTATGGCGTATAAGTAGTGAGCCTGTCGAAAAACCTCTCTGAAAATGGGCTTTAGGACTACCTCACAGCCTTCCGGGATTGTATAATCACATTAAGATACGATTTCGGTGTCAATGGCGGTTGAAAATGCGACAGTTATGGCGGAGAAAATGCAACACCCATCAGGCTCTAGCTGATACCTTTGAAACCTCCTGGTTGGCATGGCGTTTACGGCTGGGGCGCGACGGTAGTAATGTCTCGTTGGGAAGCGAAAGACCGGGATATTGCCGGAGTCTGTACGAGTTTCCTCTGATGTTGACCAGGTGGCAGTGATGCAAGAGCCGGTCCAGCATGGCCGAGGCGGCTATCGGGTCACCGAATACTTCACCCCATTCCTTGAAACTCTTGTTGGCAGTAAGAATCATCGACCCTTTCTCATAGCGAGTGTTGACCACCTGGAAGAAGAGATTGGTTCCTCTGTCCGGTATCGGCAAATAGCCGATCTCATCCACCACGAGCAGCGCGGGATTCCTAAGGAAAGCCAGCTTTTCTCGTAACCTGCCCTGACGCTCCGCTTCCGTGAGCAATAGCACCAGATTTGAAAGGGTGCTGAAATAGACCCTATGTCCTCTCTCCATTGCGGCGACTGCCAGGGAGATAGCTAGATGAGTTTTACCCACCCCGGCTGGTCCCAGGAAGATGACATTCTCCTTGCGTTCGATAAAGGTCAGTTCATGCAGGCTCAGTATCTGGGTGCGGTCTATCGATGGTTGAAAAGAGAAGTCGAAGGTATCCAATTTCTTCACCGACTCCAACTTAGATGCCTGCATGGCGATAGATAATCTTCGTTGCCGCTTGAGTACTACCTGGGCGCCAATCAGTTGCTCCATGGCCTCAACAGCGCTCACTGTGCCCCTGTCCAGCCTCTCCATCAGGCTATCGATCACTTCCAGACTCCCCGGCATGGCCAGGTCAGCGAGATATGCCTTCAAAGACGCTACGGTAGTGTTTGCGCTCATCTCAGCACCGCCTCATAAATCTCCAATGGCCGGCGCTGTACGTCAACGAATTCGCTAATGCCACCGGAACTCTCATCGTGGTGCCTGAGATACAGCTTCAGGTTGCGACGATGCTCTGGAGCCAGCCGGCGTTCCCCTTTGCCATCCATTACCGGGTGGCTGGCTATGAGCTTATCTTTCTGGTAGAGGTATACCTCGTCTAATGTTGCCCTTACTTGTACCTCATTGGAGCCAAGACCTTCCGGCACCGAGTAATCATTGCCATTGTAGGAAATATAACCGTCGTGACTTATTCTCCGCCCCAGGCTGATCATGGGCACATACGGTTCACCAGTCAAAGGTATGAGGTGGCTTATCTCTTTCGTCAATCGCTCTCGCGGTACTTCTCCGGTGGTACCGTGTATTCTCGTGTTGGCGGTTTCTATCAGCCATTTGCCGGCTTGATCATTCAGGTCTTCCAGATCCCTGAAGCTTCTCCCGTAGAAGAAGTTACGGCGGAGATAAGACACCGCCCGTTCTACTCGACCTTTGGTCTTGGGCCGGTAGGGATGGCAGGCAGTCGGGTGAAAACCGTAATGGGCGGCGAAACGTAGCATCTCTTCATTGAAGATTGCCTTGCCATCTGCCCCCGACTCTGGCGACGGCCGTCTTCATCCGGTCGAAGAGCAGAGTCCGCGGCACCCCACCAAAGGCAACGAACGCACAGTGGAGCCCATGCAGTACGGTGAGTTGGTCCTCGTGACAATAAAATCGAACCCACAGGTACCGTGACCAGGAGAGGACGACCAGGAGGGCATAAACGGTGCCAAAGGCAGTCTTGAAGGTGGCGAAATCCGCCTGGGCTTGATGGCCAGGATTTACCTCAAAACGCTGTTCGATAGGGATCGGAACCTGAGGACGCACTCTACGGATGAAATCTTTAACAGTGGTGTATTTGCCTCGATATCCGATTGCCCTGATTTCCGCCATGAGCCGGGTCGCCGAGAGCTCGGGGTAAGACTCCAGTCTTCCCCGCATGTAGTCTTTGAATGGGTCTATTACGGATGGTCGAGGAGAACGGGGCTCATACCGCGGACTGTCCTTTCCGCTTTTCAGGTACCGGTGAATGGTGCTGCGATTAACTCCCAGCTTCCTGGCAGTTGCTGACTTAGACAGTCCTTCATGAAGATAATGGTTGATCACAATGACTACCTCCTTGCTTAACATTTCCTGCCCTCCTCCACTAAGTAAAAGGGCAGGCCTCTTCTTTTAGCAAGGGTGCCGCATTTTCAACCGCCACTTCTGTCTAATTTACACCCGCCAGTGATATTCGGAAAGGATAAAGCCCTATGAAAGCAAGATACCGTCCCTATAACCAAGAAGAAGGCTATTTCACCCTCATAGACCCTGAAGACATCAAGAATCATAATCCCCTCTTGAAGGCGATCGATTCCTTCGTTGAAGAGCACATCTCCGTGGAGCCGTTTTCTCAGGCGGTCAAGAATGAGGTTGAGGGAGCTCCAGCGGTACACCCCAGAATGATGCTGAAGGTCATCTTCTACTCCTACGCCAAAGGGATTTACTCCTCCAGGGAGATGGAAGACCGGATGCGGTGGGACCCCAACTATATCTATCTCAGCGCCAAGCAGAAAGTCGACCACAGCACCATCTGCAACTTCATCCTGAAATACGGGGATGAGATTAAGGCGGTCTTCTCCCGGCTGGTATATGTGATGGCTAAGATGGGCTACATCACTATGGACTTCGTGGCCATAGACGGGACGAAAATACGGGCTGATGCCAGCATGAGGTTTACCGGTAATGTCGCTGAGTTTCGTCAGCAGCGAGACAGGATTGAAAAGAAGATAGAAAAGATCCTGCGTCACACGATGGAAGAGGATCCCGACGATACTGCCCGCCGGGAGAAAAAGCTGGATACCCTGGAGCGGGAAAGGACAAAGATAGAAGCCTTTTTAACCGAAGTGCAGCAGGAAGAAGCAACACCCAAGGGGAAAGTGAGCCTGACCGATCGCGACGCCCGCATGGTCAAGGATAAGGACAGCAAATATATGGGCTACAATTGCCAGATGGCGGTGGACAAGGAAAACCACGCTATTGTCAGCGCCGAGGTGTTCAATAAAGCCTCTGACCGGGGGCTCCTGCAACCCATGATAGAAGAGGTGAAAGACCGGACAGCGGAAGAGCTGGGCCAGACTGATATCGGCGTCGATGCCGGCTATTTCAGCTCAGACAATATAAGTTATTGTCATGAGCAAAGCCTAAAGTTATCTCAGAAGCATTAGGTCATAGCTCGGTAGCCTTTACAATGGACGTCTACAGCCATATAATTGAGGGGATGCAAGAGGATGCTATGGCTTTGTTAGACGAAGTGTTACCCGCAGGGAAAAATGGGGTGTTTCAAAAAAATAACGCCATTTTAACGCCAAAAGTAGAGATAATGTCCAGTAACAACTAGTATTTAGCTTCAAGTCCCTGTAGCTCAGGTGGACAGAGCGGCTGCCTTCTAAGCAGCGGGTCGAGCGTTCGAATCGCTCCAGGGACGCCATATGCACAAAGGGGGCGATTGCCGGCTCGGAAAATGCTGACATCGCGACACCCTATATTGGCTGGTTGATATGTCTGACCTTACATCACCGGCACCGGAGCTAGAGGTATAAGAGGTATTATAGAGGGGGTAAAAAGGGAGAGCATGGCTTGGGCAAGATTAAGATTCTCATTGCGGATGACCATGCGGTAGTGCGCGAGGGTACACGCCAGATACTTGAGCAAGAACCCGATTTGGAAGTAGTGGCCGAAGCCGGCGATGGCGAAGAAGCCACGAAATTAGCCGGTATCCACAAGCCGGATGTGGCCATTATTGATGTCGCCATGCCCAAGGTTGACGGCATCGTCGCCACCAGGCAGATAAAGGCGCTCTACCCGAGCATCGCCGTGCTAATCCTGAGTGCTTACGATGATGACCAATTTGTTTTCAGCCTGTTGGAAGCGGGGGCGGCTGGTTACCTGCTGAAAAGCGTCCGCGGTCAAGAACTGGTTGACGCCGTGCGAGCGGTGTATGCCGGCGAGTCCGTTCTGCACCCGGCCATTGCCCGCAAGGTACTCAATCGCTTCGTGCCGACGCCCGGTAAACCCGTCAGACAAAAACCACCCGAAGTACTTAGCGAGCGCGAGCTCGATGTTCTCAAGCTGGCCACCGGTGGCCTGAGTAATCAGGACATTGCCGATAAGCTCTGCCTTAGTCTACGCACGGTTCAGGCCCACTTCAGTCACATCTTTAACAAACTACAGGTTAGCTCACGCACCGAAGCCGTGGTACGCGCCCTGAAAGAAGGGTGGGTTACCCTTGACGATGTACCTTAAGACAACCGAAGCTGAAGTATGGACACCGTTCGCCGCACGAGAGTTCAGGAACTGATAGCACTGCTGCGCAAGCCGGGCTTCTGGCTGATTCTGGCACTACTCCTACTTATAACAATACCTCACTATTCTGAGGCCTTAGGCCACCCAATGTTCCTCAACGAGCTAATAACCAGGCTCGGACTGACGCGGCACGCCTTTGAGAGAATCCTGTATCTGGCGCCAATCGTCTGGGCAGGTTTCATGTTCGGCCTGAAAGGCGCAGGCATCACTTCTCTGGTCACGCTGGCACTGATGCTGCCGCGAGCCATTTTTGTCTCCGCCTACCGCATGGATGCCATATTTGAGACCAGTGCCGTCTTTATCATTGGCAATGTGCTGGCGGTTACTTTTGAATCACTGCGCCGGGCGCGGGAGCGCCGCACCCAGCTAGAAAGCACCCAGGAGGAGCTACGCGCCTCGGAACAGAGATACCGCGGGCTGTTTGAGAATGCCCACGATGCCATCTGGCTCCAGGACATGGATGGCAACATTCTGGCGGCCAACGCCGCCGCCTACAAACTCACTGGATACGATATCAACAATCTGAGTCAACTGAATGTAAAGGACTTTCTCTCTCCTGAGGGGCTGGAGGTGGCTCGGGAGGTACGTCGTAAACTACTTCACGGGAGAGACCATTGGCGAGTCTTACGACCAGAGAATAATCCGGAAAGACGGAACTGAAGCGCTGGTCAGACTGAGCTCAAGCCTGATTCGCAGCAGTGGCACACCTATCGGGTTCCAGCATATTGCCCGGGATGTTACTGAAGAGAAGCGATTGCAGGAGAACATGCGTTACTATTTGCAGCAGGCTACGCGGGCACAGGAAGAGGAAAGAAAACGCATCTCCCGTGAGCTACATGATGACACTATTCAATCGCTGGTTGTGCTCTCCCGTCAGCTAGATGCCCTGGCCGCCAACAGTAAGGGGCTGCCGGAAGATGCCCGCCGCCATGTTGAGGAGCTCTGGCAGCAGACCAACAATATCATGCAGGGGGTACGGCGCTTGAGTCAGGACCTGCGACCAGCAGCGCTGGACCGCCTTGGACTACTGCCGACGCTGGAATGGCTCGCCTCCGATGTGGCACAATATTCCGGGATAGAAACGAGGGTCAAGGTAATCGGTACCGAACGGCGACTGCCTGAGGAGGTAGAGCTGGTGCTCTTCCGTATCATCCAAGAAGCACTGAGAAATGTCTGGCGACATTCACAGGCTACCCAGGCTGAGGTGGTATTGGAGTTCAGTGAGAAAAGGCTAAAAATAACCGTGAGTGACAATGGCAAGGGGTTTGACCTGCCCAGGACAATCGGCGACCTGGCCCGGTACGGTAAGCTGGGTCTGGCCGGAATGCAGGAGCGCGCTCAGTTGGTTGGCGCTACCCTCACCGTAGATTCGCAGCCGGGCAAAGGTTCAACCGTAACCATTGAGGTACCAACCTGAGACACCACAAATAGTCTAATTATGCCATTACGCCCCGCCCCTTCTCCCTCACGCCTTTTGCCGACCACAAGTACAAAAAGAGAGAGGGGCTTCACCCCCTCTCTAATTGACATGGCAATAAGATAGAGTCCTAGCCCATTATCCACTTCTTAAGCTGGCCTAACACGGCTAAAGCCAGAGCGATAACGGCCAGGATGATGGCGATGATACTCATAGCGGCGCCGCTGGGACCAGCTTCACCCGGCGGGCCTTGCTCACCAGGTGGCCCTTGAGGTCCCTCTGGGCCGGGTTCACCAGGTGCCCCCGGCGCACCAGCCTCGGCAGCTGTACCGGACAGCCCTTGCGGACCGGCTGGACCCACAGGTCCCTGGGGCCGTGCCGTAGCCCCTGGAGACCCTGAGGGCCGGTCATATCAATAACCACTAAAGGTAGTACTGGCACTGGTGCCATACTGGTCTTGTGCCGTAACCAGATATTCCCCAGGCTTGGTCTGAGTGGGCACCGTGATAATTGCGGTAAAGGTACCCGTCCGAGGCAACAGCGCCAACATATACTGTCGTTGGCACAGTGGGTAGACTGCGCACTAGTCCCAATAGATGGAAACTTGGCCGCCAATCAAAGCCCGTTCCGGAAACCGTCGTGGCGGCAAAACCTGAGGTGGGCGTCAGGGTTATTACCGGTGCAGCCGCCTGGGAGTAAGCCTTGTCAGCGGTGACTCCCACCAGCACCATAGTGAGAAACAGTACCACGACAACAAGGATGCCAAGTCTCTTCATACCAGCCTCCCTCTCGCTATTAACTTACTTGGAGAACCAGCCTTTAAATGTATTGACCAGATTATTAGCCCAGGTCTGCGGGCTTTTGGTCAAGGTACTCCAACCCCCACCCCAGTGGAGGATAAAATAAACGAGGGCGACAATAATGCCGATGACAATAAGCGCTCTCACCACGCGCAGGACTGGCCGCCATGAAGTCATGAACGGATTATGGTGAAATTCACAGTTTGTCGATTGTGTCCTACCATCTTCAGTCCGGGCCGTGACCGTGATGTCATAGCGCTTCTTCTCGCCGACCGTTGACCCGCGTTTAGGTCGGGCAAGCATCGGCACATCGACACTATTCCAGGCGGAGACCGCCGGGTTGTCCTCCTTAAACTGGAAACGCAGGCCCTCATCCAAATCAGTAGCGTCCAGAATAAAACTGGCATCGCTGACATTGGTATTGGCCAGGTTTACCCGGAAGCTGCCCTTGCGGCGGCTTGACACTCGGTAGGGTCGCACCGCCACCTTGAACTCTACCTGCGGCAGTATCTCTAACTGACCGACAATGCTGGCCGATTCGCCGGCCACGCTCTGAGAGCGCACGGTTACGGCAAAGGGATAAGTACCCGCCCTGACGCCCTTGCGTTTCGGTGGCTGGAAAGTGATTTGCGCCTGCCCGCTGGCCTGAGGCATTAAAGCCACGCTTGAGGCCGAGCGACTATACCAGGTCTCATCCAGCCCCTCCACTTCAACCGTAAATTTATCGACAATTTCGCTGAGGTTCTGGAGTTGCAGGGTAGCCATGGCCGGCACCGCCCCGGCAGTCACCTTCAGCCCAGTGGGCATAAGCGAGGCTCTAATCTTGTCGGAGACTTTGGCCTTCGGCGTGGCCAAAGGCTCGACAGCGACCGTCTGACTGGCACTGCCATACTTATTACTGGCGGCGAGGACATAGTTTCTGGCCTCAGCCGGTCGCACCGCTCGCTCTCCCTGAGGCTCAACTCGCTCGCCATCCAGTGTAACCTCAGCCGCCCGCCTTACCGACCAGGTCAGTTTGAACTCCCGGCGGTCTTCTGTGGACGCTTTGAAACTGCTGATGGCCGGTGGGCGCACCAGCCAGGGTATGCGTAGCCTGGTCAAGGGCTCCCACCAGGGGACACGGATTAATTGTCCGTTGACGGTACGGCCTTCCTCCGCACCCGGCAGCGAGGCCTGCACCTGAAAATCGAGTCCCTTTTTGCCACCAAAGAAAGCCAGCCAGTTCAACCGCGCCTCCACGGCCACCTCGGTCCGGCCATTGGCCGGCACTTTCAGGCTTTCCGGCCGCAGAGAGAACCTGAGGTTCCCTCGGGCATCACTGGCTTTAAAGTCCAGCCTTATTTCAGCATCGCCCGGATTGGTAACCAGTACACGATAGACGCCCTTCCGACCGGTTATAGTGGCCGGCGAGATTTCCAGTCCCATCTCCGGCAGGGCCCCGACCTGCAGAGTTAAGTCAACCGTGGCCGCCTCCGCCGGATTCTCCCGAGACGCCACATTGACCCGGAAGCGGTAGGAACCAGCCTTGATACCTGTCTTGGGTGGATGGAGATTGATTTTCAGACTGTCCTGGTCATTGGGGAAGAGGGCCACGCTGGCGACGGGCAGGGTATACCAGCTCGGGTCAAGGCCATCAATGCTGACGGTGAACTGGTCGACCGTCTGACCCAGATTACGCAGGGTAGCCGTGACCGCTACCGTATCTCCAGCCAGAAGAGAGAAGGATGTGGGGGCGATGGTTACTCCAATTTTGCCTGCCATTTCTTAGCTCCTAAGTGAAATTATATCATCCACACCCTGGGCCAATGGCTAGCGCCCGGCGGCTTTCATCATCTGGGCATAGACGGCCATGTTGGCTCCCATTTCAAATGAGCTACGGATGATATCGCGCGAGAGAGACTGGTCTTGATGTCCCCCCTGCCAGGCACAGCCGTAGTCGCTGCCGCTGTAAATCATGCGCCCGCCTTCAAGAAGCATACCCGGCTCAGCGCCCTGGGGGACATCCGAGAAAACATATAGCACAGACAAGAGCGGGTGGCCTCGTTTAACAATCTCTAGCTTTCGCTTGAGCTGATTGGCCAGTTGGTTGAAGGCCAGGCCAAACTCCCGGGCTCCCTTGGTCTGGCCTTCGCCGTCAGCACAGCCTTCGCCAAAAATGACGCCGCCCGATTGCAGGAACCGATTGAGAGACGCCTGCTGTTCGGCTGTCAGTTCAAATTGCCCACGACCAGTGAGATAGACCAGCGTGTAGCGCTTCAAATCCTTATCCAGAGGGATACTTTCCTCGAGATTAGCCGCCAAGTTACCCTGCCGACCCAATTCCCGGGCCAGATTCTTGAGACCGGTGACATGCAAGTCCTTGCCGGCCGTCCCGAGCACGGCGTGACCCAAGGTGATTGTTTCTACGGGCTGGCCTGGCGTTTCCTTAACCGGGACCTCCTTGATGACGGTGGTAACTTTCTGAGTCTCAGCTACCGGCGCCGCCATCTCCTGTCGGAAGCGCAGGTCAATCTCATTCTTGGCCGGAGTAGCGGCCAACCTAGCATCTTCAATCTTACCCCTGGCCGGGTCAAAGTCAATGCGCGCCAGTTCCAGATGAGGCTCGGCGGGCAGTTTATCGCGCTCTTCAAGGCGGTACGCTTCTAAAATGCGGGTGGGCTGGCCACCATTCGGTGGCTGATACGGTTCGCTGGGCACTTCACGGAACTGGATGACCAGATAGACCACACCCCTCTTCTGGGTCTGTAGTCGATAGCGCTGCTCCTGGGAGACGAGAACAATGTTCCCGTCGGAGTCGACTCCCATGCCGGGGTGCACCGTGACGGAAAGGTCAGGCGGGTTACTCGCCGTGACATTGAGGCCAGCCACTATTCCCGTCTTATGGAAGGCCAGTGTGTGGAGTCGTAACTGGTCCCGATGGTAATTATGGGCATCCCGCCAGGTATCGGCATCGATGATGAGCCCTTGAAAGGGGTTTACCTTCTTCAGCTGAAACTTGATGATATCCTCAAGCGCCATCGCTCTTTTTCGACCCCGCACCTTTCATTCTTCCCCCTGGAGGGAAGAATAAGAATCTCGGCTATAGGGGAGCCTCGCCCCCCCTTCTAATCCCCTTCCCCTAATCCTTCCGCTTTATCTGCAAGGTGTAGACCGTGTGGGCTGGTTTTTGCGCATCAATTATGGTTCTAACCGTGTTCGGGTCAATTTCCTTACTGTCATCCAACTCAAGCGTGACCGTGAAATGGTGACCTTCCCCGGAACTACCGAGTTGAGTATTAATGCCCAGCTTGGTCTCCTCGTCAAGGCGCATTCCAGAAATATGTTCCGAGATTTCGGGTACTTTTCCGGTATAAATCTGCAGGTACTCTCGCAGTCCTTTCCTGGTGCCGCGCCACCGGTAAAGTTCCGCCGCCGATTTCACCAGCTCGCGCCGTTTTTCCTCCGGCCAGGTGGGGTCGAGCGCCAAACCCACCCACGATGCCAGCCAGGGAAGTATTGAGTCGGGCGTCAACCGCGGGTCAAAGTACAGAGGTAGGTGGTCAACAGCATTCTCGATGGGTTTGAATATGCTCTCGAAGATAAGTAAGAACTGCCCCATAAACTCATCGTCACGATATAAGGCAGGCAGATATTCCAGATAATTACTCTCTAGTTTAGCACTGCTCTGACTACTCTGTACTGGCACTGTCGCCCCTTTCTACATCGCCAAGTTAATCACAGTTTCTTAACCGCGTCAAGACCCCAACTGCGTTCTTACTCGGCGGTAATCTCATGTTTATGCGAGCACAGCAAGCTATCGGCGGTGACGCTTACCCTGGTAGTAGCTTCCCGCCGCTCACCCGTTTTGGGGTCAACGGGAAACAGACTCACTTCTTCAATATACTCAATGTTCGGCGTCCCCTGAATGATAGCATAGACCTCCGAGAGGAAGAGCCCGCGACCAAAGGGCCAGCCATCACCATTGGGGCCGCCACTCAGCGGGTTAATATAACGATATAATTTCTTTTCCACCTGCGCCGCTATCCGCGCCGGGTCGCTGCCCGCCCGGACCTTGACTTTAGCCTTGACCACCACCGGGATATACTTGGGAGCGGCGATTTCCAGGCGCGTGGCCAGTAAGCGGCGGTCGTCAAGGTAAGACTGGACTTCATCTCGCAGGCGTCGGGTGAGTTCCAGGGCCTCGCCGGGTATCGGGCCCTCGCCGTCCAGGAACATCGGGACGAGAAGCAACCTGACCACGCCCGGCGGAATATTTTCGCCGTCAACACCGGTGCCTGCCGCCAGGCACTTAGCCCGGGCTACCTGGTCGGAGGCTTCTTTAGCCAGGTACTCAAAGTCCTCGGCGGAAACCGCCCGGGTGTTGGCCCTGACCACCTGCGGCGCCCGCAGCTTGGCCCTATCCAGGCTCTCCGCGTCAGTGCCACCCTTGGCCGCCTCAAAATTGGTCACGGAAGCCACATAGGGTATGGAAGACTTGAGGACGGTGATGGTCTCCTCCCCAACATTACCAATCACGCCCCCGCCGCAACGGTAGGACGTGAAGCGAATCTGGCGTCCCGCCGGCGGCACTTTGCCATACTGGCGCTCTTCACCTGACGGCTGTCTAATAGATGGGCCGAACTGAATCTCACCAGAAACGCTGTCGCAGGTGAAATGAAGGTCGTTGAGACCAGAGCTGGCAAAATCCTTGACCTCCTGCCAGGGCTCGTACTCACCTTCTGTCTCCGTCTCAACCTCAATAGTCTCCCCCGGCTCCCGTGGCAGGACCGGCGTATTCTGCAAGAAGAATCTCTGCCCCGGCGTGCCATCGCTCCGCCCCAGCACCTCACCGACTATCCGCAGAGCATGGCTGGCCGGCACCGTACCGCCGATGCTCTCGGAGAGAATACTTCTCACCTTGGGTGAGCCGGCATAGGGTCGCTGGCCCGGCCGCGGCTTTGATTGCCCGGCACCGTATCCAGCAGGCATTTTGCCCATTCACTTCTCTCATGGCACAGGAGTAGGGGATGTGCAAGATGACCTGACCAGGCGTGTTTAGCCCACCAGTAGTATCAAGCTCCAGCCTCAAAGCAGACCATCTTTCCAACTCGCCATCCCAGTACTCCCAGACCAGCGGCGGATTACGCGGGTCAACACCAATGCCTTCTATCTGACTGTCCATGGTCAGCGCCAAAGCATGAGCGCTGAGGTCCTCACTGTAACCCAGGTAAAGGGCATTGTTTTCCTGGGGCACCTCCTGGAAGACAGCCACTTGCAATAGTCAGGGTTCTTGAGTGCCGGCATGCAGTCATCAAAGGTGACGTCGTCCGGGGTAGTCAGGGCATAAGCCAGTGTCGGGCACAAGTATGGTCAAATCCCGGTTGGTGGTGAAGGTAATTGCTTCCTGGGTCTCGGTCCGCACCGTAGCCACCTCAGTTCCTTCGGGAATAGTGATGGCTTCGGGCTGCGGTGCCGAGAGACGGAAAGTTACATCCACCGTGGCCGGCTTTGGGTGGCTCAAGATGGATGCCGATGAGTTCCATAAACTTGATATAATTCTTCTCCGGCACCCGGTTCAGTCGGTAGAGAAGCATGTCCACCATCCAGGCAAAAAGCTCAATGAGGGTAATGCCCGGGTCACTCAGATTGTAGTCTGTCCACTTGGGGCAATAGAGCGGAATCTTGCTCCTTGCCTCACGGACAATGTCCTGAAACTTGCGGTCGTCTAAATTTGGTGCTTGTAGTGTCATTTTACACCCTCCCCGGTAGTAAATAGAATGGGTAAACCAGATTTCGTGCATCATTGGTAGCCTTAATCCGGTACTTGATATTAATTAGCAGTCGGGATGTATCTTCAGGGTCAGGACTGGTATCAACCTCCGTCACCTCAATACGCGGCTCCCACCAGCCCAGGGCTTCTTCAACATAGTGGGCAGCCAGTCCCCAGGTGGTGGCATTATTGGGGGCAAAGATAAGGCTGTGGACATCACAGCCAAAATTGGGGCGCATCCGCCTTTCCCCCTTGGCCGTACTCAGAATGATTCGGATTGACTCCTCGATATCCTTCTCATGCTGGGATAGAGCGATCCCACCCCGACCATCGACATCGAGAGGAAAGGACCAACCGGTACCCAGTATATCCTTTTGATTTGTTTCTATTGCCAAGTCTAATCACCCCCTTTTCTAACCGATAAGCACAGTCATACAGCCCATCGCGATGCTATCAGGTGGGCCAGTGCACACTGCCATGTCTCCCACCCGGGCAGCCGGCGCTCCACCAATCAAGACGGTGGGACTGCCCATAGTAATTGGGCCACCGACATGCGGCACCGGTGGGACTCCCGGGGTAACCATCGGACAGGCATGCATATCGCCCACACGAGCGGCCGGCATGCCACCGATAAGCACTGTCGGGCAGCCTGGCCCGGCCACCGTACCGCCGTGGGTGGTTATATCACCGACTCTGGCCGCTGGCTGTCCCACTGAAACACCTCCTAGTTAATCGTCACGATGCCGCCCTGAATAGCGACCTTGGCCCCGGCCTTGACATCAGCCGTCGCGCCGCCCTCAAGTGTGGCCGCCATCTGTCCCTTAATGTCTGCATTCATACCCGCTTTGACTTCAATGTTCATATCCGCCTCAAGTTTAATGTTCATCGCCTTGAGCGCTATGTCATGCTGGCCCGCATCTATCTTAATTCCGGAGTTATCCAGAATGACCTTGTCCCCCGTCGCGGTTTCTATTTCGATTTTGCTCTGGGTCTTGATGAGTATGGCGTTGTTTTGTGAGTCTATCTCAATGGAGTTCTTCTCCGTCTTATCAACGATGGAGATTTTGGCCCCGCTATCAGTATCATCCAGGGTTATGGTGTGCCCGGAGCGGGAGCGGATAATCCGTTTTTCCACCTTGCCCGCGCTGTTGACCACCTTATCACTTCTCTGCGGCGGTTTGTCCTTACCATTCCAGAGTGCGCCGAGGATAAAGGGACGGTGGATATCATCATGCTCAAAAGCCACCAGCACTTCATCGTTGACCTCAGGAATGAACTCAAAGCCTCGACCGTCCCCCGCCATCGGACTGACCAGCCGGGCCCAGTAGCTCTCCTCGTTGCCGGGCAGGGTGGGGAACTTGACCTTGACCCGACCCAGCCCATCGGGGTCACGGTTATTGGTGACAATACCGATGACCACGCCGTGCTTGCTGTCGCTTTTTGGCGTCAGCAGTTGTCCGATGGTATTGGCCCGGCGGCCGCTGACTTCAAACTGGGTGGTGTAGCCACCTTTAATCATAGCGATGAACCGCATGGGTAATGCGGTAACGCCCGGAGAAGCGCTGGCCGATCCCCTTAAGCTCAACTATGGCGCCGGCCTTGACCGCCGGGTTGCCCAGTGCAAGTCCCTTCAGCCTGGATGAAGGCATTGCCGATCTCATCACATATAGATTGAGCCATGGCATCAGCTTCCCCCTGGGTTGCGACGGGGCGATTGACCACAATTTCCTTGCTTTCAATATTGAAAGCTCTGCCGGGCGGCTTCACCCCCGGAGCGCGATTCACCGACTTGCGGTGTGTCCTGAGGCGTGGTTGCCCGCCCAATGATTTCTTTCTTTGTCTTCGGGTCCCAGCCCCGGACAGTCACCTCAGTGACCTGCTGGGCAGTGGTCATTCGAGCCTGAAAGTCCAGCAGATTTTTGCCCCATTCCAGTACCGGCACCTGAGGCTCAGTCTGGGGTGCCTGCAAAAATAGAGGGTTCATCTTCAACATACAGTCGGTAACCAATGCGCTGGGCCCGGTCCTGGAGAAACTCCATATCCGTCTGGTTGTCCTGGATAACATACTCGTGGACTTCCCGCGTGCTATCCACCTTAGCCTTAAGACCACACTCACGAGCTATCTTCTGGGCAATGTCACTATCAGTCTCCTGGACATAGGTTTTGGTCTCCTTGACCCGATGAAGTCGGTGCGACTGGTCATAGCCCCTGATCAGCACCGTGGGACCAGCAGCCTGACTGAACTCCGGTTCAATGGCCGTAATCTCTCCAGTCAGGAGTTTACGTTGTGCCACTCTCCCCTCTGACCGAAATCTCCACCGGTTTTCCCAGCTCAAAGTCATCCGAATCAGCCCACTTAAATCTGGGGTCGCGGAGATGAATGGAAAACATATCGGGAAGAAGCAAGCTATCATCAACCTCAATGCTGATGATGCTGTCCATTATCTCCTCGGAGGCATTGCTACCACCAATTTTAAGATACATTTGGGAGATAAGCTCTTCAACCTGTGGCATAGAATCTCTCCTTTACGGTGGTGGGGCAATGGCTAGCACCTGCCCCGGTCTAAGCCTCCGTGGGTTATCCAATTTGTTGGTATCGGCAATAAAGCGCCACATAGCGCTATCGCCATACTCCTCATAGGCAATCCAGTCAATGCTGTCCCCTTCCTTCACCACCCGGCGCTTGTAGCCGGGCTGGCCGATGGTGGTGGGGTTCTGTCCTGGGATAACGCCCCTTCTCTTTAGCCTGGAGGAAAGTAACATCCAATGTTGCCCTTACTGGTGTCCCATCATAGCGGAAGAGGGTGAATTTCTGGCTGATATCAGTAATTACTGCTTTGAATGACCAGGTAGTACCCCACTGGAACTCAACCATAGGGGGTCGCCCCTTGACGCTGGTCATATCGGTCAGCTGCCCCTCATTGATGTTCATCAGCTTCCAGATACGGTTGGTGATCTGACGCACATCCTCGCCGGTGGCATAGGTATCAAAGAAGAGCTGCATCTTCAGTGTCATGGAGTCTCCACCACCGAATTCCAGCTCGGGTACATTCTTACCCTTGACCTCTCCCTTGCTCCAGGTATTTCGCTTGCTGAAGGTATACTCATTGGGATTGAACAGGCACTCAATGGGCTGTTCAGCTGGGTCCTCCACGTTAATTATCCTAGCTTTCTCCGGTTTACTGCTTGGCATCTCTTCCTCCTAACTCACACCAAAAGCGCGCTCCCTTTCCCTCGCCAGCCTTCGTTTCAAGATACGGTAGACATCATTGGCGATAGCCTCAAGGTCGGGGGCGGGCATTTCTGCCGTGCGCTCTTCGGCTCTGGTCTCCGCTTGTGACGATGGGGCGGATGTGCTCTCAGCCCGACGCCCCGATGAAATCGGGGCTAAGGCCAGTTCCGGTGCCGGCGGCCTTTCATAAGCCGCCTGGGTCTCAAACATGGATAACAGCCCGGCACGATAGGTGGCCGTAAACTCAGCTCTCGATTCAGTACCTGGGCTGACCGGCGGCTGGGATACCGGCTGGCGAGCTTCCTCGATACGGGCCGGAGACGGCACATTACGCCGGTACTGCGGCGAATACTCCTCAGCCATCCTTTCCGGTATTGAAGCGCGGCCAGCCCGCTCAAAGCGCAGAGGTGGCGGAGTAGCCGATGTCTGGTCTATCCGCTCAGCTAACGGCACTGATTCCGGCCGAAAGCCGGTAAGAGACAACTGCTCTTGAAAAGGCAACAACCTGTTACCGGCCTCTGGCTGGCGTTCACTGACTTCAACCCTTGCGGCGGCCGGGGGAGTAGCTATGCTTTGAGCCGGCATTAGTGTGGCGGGATAGCCCGCCACATTCTCAACCGCTGGCGCTTCAGCCACCGTTGGTATCAGCGGGCTTACCAGAGGCATAGAAAGCAGGCTCGGCTCCACCTTTGCCTTTGAAGTCGCCACACTGGTTGGTAACTCCAGAGCTTTATCCGGGATTAATCTTTCAGGCTTTAGCAAATTGAGTTCCGGTTCCTTCAAACTGCCCACCGTCCGGGATACGAGTGGTTTTTCCGGCCTCACGGCTATGGTTTTGACAGTGATAGGCAAGCCTTGATAAGGAGAATATAGTAGATGAGAACTCGCTTCAACCGAGCGGCTATCACTCCCCGCCGTCGGCTGAGCCACCTCAAACAGCGGTTGGGCAGTCTGTCCCTCGGCCGTGACAATATCGGGTGTCAAGTATGGCTCAGGCCGTGTTGTGACAGACTTAATGAACAGAGAGCTTTCGGGACGAATCACCGGGAAAGGTTTGACCACGGGTAAGCGATGCGGTCTCAGAAACCGAATGAAGGGAGGCCAGATTGACTCGGGTGGCTGGCTTGGGTAAATCGGCTCTGGTTGCCAATCCAGATGTGGTTCTTGAGCTTGGCGGTGTTGATGGATGGGCAGAATCCCGGGTCGGCTGATAAAAGGTGCCGTCGAGCTGGCTACATTCTCTTCACTTACCACCGGCAGATAGACCACAGCCGGGTAGGTGGGGTAAAGAGAAGGACTAATGGCATAAGGAGGTCGCCTCCCAGCCCCGGCGCGCGGTATCATGTTTCTGATGACCAGCGGGTAGTCTTCAGCCACCTCATCAATCAATTCGGCCTCGAAAATAGGCTCGGCCCGAAGGCCATCCCGCTGCTTCCGAGGCCAGCGGAGCCAGGTGAGGTCAAGCAGTGGCCAGCACCCCGGCAAATCCCGACGCCGGCTGAGTGTTGACAGGAAGAAATTACCATTATAGGCTGTCGCCCATTGCAGCAGTCGGCGGCCGATTTCACTCAGTGAACCGGCTTCCCGCCAGACATAGGATGCCAGCGGCGGCATGGCGACCGGTATCACCAGTCGAGAAACCGGTAACCACAATCGGCCGCTACTCAGAGTCAGCCCTTTGGTGTCTGACCCCGACTCGATTAGAGTTTTAACCAGTTCCCGGTCATCCCGGGAAGGGTTGCTCTCCCCGTTGGACGACATACCACTGTCTCCTAACCCAAGGTTATACCATGGTGGGCAAACTCCAGCGTCTCAACGGCCACCGCCGCCTCACCCGCCTTGAAAGCCGGGCCAACCCATTTTACAGGGAAGGCGTTATTCAGTGTCCATCTCATCAACTCTTGCTGTTGCGCCGGACTATACAGCGTTATCGTAACCTGCTTACGGGTGACGCCCTTCCCCTGAAGCAGGTCCTGTTCCATTTCCGAGTACCACTTATACAATTCGTTGGAGGTGGCGAAGCCCCGTTTCAGGGTGACATTGGAGAATTTGGTCCGCCCCGGCAGTTTGTGGACATATTCGTTCAGCCCACCCTCCTGATATTCAAAGACATCGGTCGCCATCTCCAGGCCGGAGCACTCGGTGAAGGCCGCCTCTTTGATTTCCCCAATCTCCACATGGAACTTGAAGGTGGCAAAAGGGTCAACCCGTTGCGCCGTCCTCGTACTACCATCTGTGGCCAATGTCATAGCCTTACCCTCCTAACCGACCAGCTCGCTCTCGTTCCAGGACGAGGTCACTCTGCATCAGTTGATAGACCCTGTCCGCAACCTCCTCAGCGTTAATCCGGGGCGGTGATTCCGCCTCATTCGTCAAACCTTCGGCCGCCAGCCGCTCATTGGCCTGGGCCTGGGCTTCCCTCTCCGGTGGACTCGTGGCCGAGGCTGAGCTCTGGGCTGGGGCTGACAGCACCATTTCAGGATATCCCGCCGATGGTGCAACCAGTTCGGGCTTTGTCTCGTGACTTATCGTCTCTGCATGGAGCTTTCCTGCCGAGTCTGACCGAACCGGCTCAAGTTGCCGTGGCCGAGTCTGCTGGATGGCATGCGTCAGCTCGTGGGCCAGCAGACCCCGCCCCTCACTGGTTGAGACATCCAGGTCCTCATGGGAGCCGAAGATATGTCCACCCAGAGTGAAGGCCCGGGCGTCAAGTCGGCGGGATAACTCCTCCGCCGCCGGCCCACGGTGAACACGGACATCTTTAAGGTCGTAGCCAAAGAAAGCCTCCATGCGACTTCTGGCCGTTCCTGCCAGCGGCTCGCCCGGAATTAAGATTGAGCCAAGCCTCTCCAGAAAGCTCGCCGTCTCCTTCGCCCTCATCATCTGAGGGCTGACCGCGAGGAAGCTAATGATTTCCTCAGCCCAAGCCAGGGCTTTGGTCGCACCAATATACTCCGGCATATCCCGTTCCCAATAGCCTCAATTCAGCCAGCCAGTTTAACCCGACTCAGCCAGCTTGCGATTGATTTCGGCAATCTTCTCCGCCCACTGACGGCGGTCACGATGCTCCATCTCCAGGATATCCTTGAGCGGCCAGTGGAAGTAATAGGCGATGTAAGCTACCTCCTCGTGCATTTGCTCGAGGGGGTAGCTTACTATTCCCCCGGGTGGCCTAAGTCCACCTCGAACTTGTGATTGCACTCCGGACAGGCTGCGGCCACTTTCGCCGTGCCGTTCTCGTTGATCCGGCGGTAAAAGTCCTGGAGATAGGCGAAGTCCGCCGAGAACAGCTTCTCGATGACCCCGGTATTGACGTCAGGCAGACTGCCCAGCTGGTGACGACACGGGCCAGCAGAATGACCGCCAGGTAGGCCTGGTTAGCTGTTCACCCGCGGGTCACGCAGAGGCGCAATCTCATCCATAGCCGTTGCCAGACGCATCGTGCCCTGCTTGTGGAGATTCCCCTCGCTATCAACATAGCCGCGGGGCAGGGTAAACTCGAATTCCGTTTGCAGAGCCATATCTCACGCCTCCTAATTGACGCGCGTTAATGCCCTCGTGGACTATCGTCAGCTTCCTCAATGCCGAACTCGTTGCTGTCCGCTTTCAGAGTCGGCCCGGCTACTTTGGACGGCCAGGCATTGACGAAGTCCCAGTGGGCCACCTCGGCGTAGGTCCGGTCGAACATGATGATGGAGCCGTTCTTGCGTGCATCTCCATCTTGCCTTCCTCGACCTCTTGCGCCAGTCCCAGATTTCCATGTCGGAGGTGATACCGCGCTTGAGGGTGATATCAGCCCCACTTCAGCCGTCCGGGATCTTCAGGACAATCTCTTGACCGTTCGCGTCAACCACCTTATGCTCAATGATCTCGTTCTCCGAGCCAAGGCCGGTGACCTCGGTGAAATAGCCGGCGATTGCCCCTGAAAGCTCAAGGCCAAAGTTAAAACCAACAAGTGGATCTTCTCTGCTATTATTTGCTGGTGCCATTGTTAGTTACCTCCTTGTTTTCTGCTTATTCGGCTACCGCGCCGCCGCCAGCCCACTGGCTGATGCGGAAGATGACGAACTCGGCCGGCTTCACCGGTGCCATGCCAATCTCGATGACCACCTGCCCCAGGTCTCGCACTGCAGGCGGGTTCGTCTCGGCATCGCACTTGACGTAGAAGGCTTCCGCCGGAGTAGCGCCGAACAGTGCCCCGCTGCGCCAGACCATTGTCAGGAAAGCAGTGATGTCCCGGCTGATGCGCGCCCAGAGGGCTGCGTCATTGGGCTCAAAGACCATCCACTGCGTGCCCAGTCTGAATGGACTCCTCGACGAAGTTGAACAGGCGCCTGACGTTGATATAGCGCCAGGACGCGTCGCTGGAGAGTGTTCGGGCACCCCAGACCCGGATGCCGCGACCGGGGAAGGCGCGGATGCAGTTAACGCCGATGGGTTGAGGATATCCTGCTCGCTCTTGGTTATCTGCATCTCCACGCCAATGACGCCGCGCACCACCTCGTTGGCTGGTGCCTTGTGGACGCCGCGCTCGGTGTCACTGCGGGCGTAGATGCCAGCCATGTATCCGCTTGGCGGTACCAGGATGCTCTCGCCATTGCCGAAGGGGTTGGCTATCCTGATCCAGGGATAGTAGACGGCGCCATACTTGGTATCGTAGCCGGCCTCCTTCATCCGCCAGTCCTTCATCTGCTGCGGGGTTAGGCCCGGCGGGCAATCCAGAATGGCAAAGCGGTCCTTCATGTTCTCGCAGTGGGCAGATCATGGCCAGTTGCACCGCCTTGACGCCTTCCATGGAGAGACTGCCCGCCTGATAGAGGGCCATAAGGTCGGGGCAGCAGACCATGGTGACCTCTTCGGCCACCTCAAAGCCGTTGACGCCAGCTGCGCTCGGCGGCATTGCCAACGATGACATCAGTGGAGACCTTGGCCAGAGCCGTCGTCTTGACCTCGCCCACGGCCAGTGTATAGCTTGCCCGGCTTGGGCGTTCGCTCGGCCAGAGCTCAGGTTGATTCCTTCTCAGCGACCCTGACCAGCTTGGACTCCTTGTTGACCACATCCACCACATTGCGCACGCCTCGGCCTTTTCTCAGGGTGAGGTTCTCAAATACCTCTTCGGTACTGCCGCGGCGGACAATGAGGTTGAACTGGTCTTCCGGCGCACCCTCGGCCGGGCTTGACCACTTCGACGGAAATACCAGCTCCGGCTGGCCCTGCTTCCAGAGCAGTGATGGTCAGGCTCTCAATCGATGGCTGGGCCCGGCTGGGCAGAGCGACGGCTCGCTTTCGGCTCGCCGCTTCGCCTCGCCGCCGGGCAGCCGGGTGACGATAGCAGCGTCCGCCGCCATTCTGGAAATAGCCATAGACCGCGGGGCCAGGTAGACCGCCCTTGATGAAGCCGCCGAAGGTGTTGACGAACTCCGTCCAGTTGGGGATGAAGGTTGGCTGGTTGACCGGTCCCTTCTCGGCAAAGCCAACAAAGGCGGCCACCGCCGTGCCAACGCCCTCAATGGGCTTGGTACCCCGGTCCACCTCTTCAACATATACACCGGGCGAAAGATATTCTGGTGACATACATTATCTCCTTTCTGTAGTACTCGTGCCGGACTGAATCTCGAGATTGTCCCTACCGGCACCCCAGGGACAATTCTGCTCCACTTTCTCCGAACTATCTCATTTCTCACCCCCCTTGCAGTTCTTGCTCATTAACCTAGCCTGCTATCAGTCACTACACCTCCAGGTCATAGCTTTGGACTGGGTATGGTAACCGGTCCTTCCCAGACCTTCTTCCCCGAGACAATCACCTGAAAGGTATGCTTCCCTTGGGGAAGCTTGGGGAAGGAGTAGTGCCCTAGCTATCCGTCTCGGCAGTCATTCCGGCTTCTTTGGCCACCACTCTGGCTTTGGCGATACCTTTGTCGGCTTTCCCTTCTCATGCACCATGCCCGCAACCTGCACTAGCCGTTCGGCATCTGTATCCGGCGGTTTGAAGCTCAATCACCTTGGTCCTGACTATCGGTGCCGTGAATGCCATCTCAAGGTCGAGAGGCAAGGTAACCACATAGTTGATGGATGGCTTAAGCTGGTTGTCCAGAGCCGCCCAGAAATCAGCCGGGTTCTTGAACAAGCCATCGGGCTGGGCAGCATGGTCTTGATAGGATATTTCTGCCCGGCCAGTTGCCCGGACAACATGTCCTCGGGAAGGTCAGGATAACGGAATAGGGTTACAGCACATGCCACAGCAGCCGGTGCTCATCCGCAATATCATTGGTCCAGACCGTGACGAGGTAAGACAGGTCTATCCGGCTGGGGTTCTTCTTTCTGGTGGCGATGCCGTTGGGGTCTTTCTCTACCACCCATTCGGTGCCGCGCAGTTGGTGGTTCTCCCGGATATCGTAGAGATAGATATTGACCGTGGGCTTGGAGATAGACGCCGACCATTCCCGGTCCGGGGTTTCAAAGCTAATATCCACCTCCGCCGGGTCAAGCTCGCCCTTCTTTATCAGTAGCTGCTTTATGGTTTCATCCAGGTCACTTATCATCCAAGAGTCCTCCAGAATTTCTCCTTTACGCTCTAACCTAGACCATGAGCAGCATACCGCTCAAGTCGGCTGACAGACCACGTACACACCTGAGGGGTCAATCGCACCCGCGGATGGTCTCTAGGGAAATCCCGACTCAGCATGAGGTGCCAGAGCCATTTGCCGTTAGATACCGTGAAGGTGCATCAACGCAAACTGACTCCGTCATTACCCCTATATTGGATTGCAGTCCGAGTACGTGCTCGTCAGCACCATCCAAGAAGACAGCCGCTTCCCCAGCCCTGTCCCTCACTGGTCCCCCTGCTCCCAATATCGTATGAGCTCTGGTTATTGGGATAACCACATCGGTCATCCAGACCTCAAGAGCACTTCTTGGAGGCAACCTCAAGTTCCATCTCCGGGCCTCAGCCGCTGCAGCCGCCGCCTCCTGCCGCTGAAGGGCGGGCACTGCCGACACCGTCTCAACTGATACCTTACGCCCCTCACTCACTGCCCGCCCTGCCCAGGTTGCCTCCCGCTCAAAGATATCACCCACCTGACCAATAGTCATCTGACCAACTTGGGTGCCAATCTCCTGCTGCACCACATGCGTCAGCTCGTGACCGAGCAACTCTCTGCCAGGTTCGGAGCCAGGCTGGTAGGCACTCTCTCGGAAGAAGATGTCCTTGCCTGAAGTGAAGGCTTGAGCACCAAGTTCTTCGGTTAGCTTATCCGCCGCAGCACCAGTATGGACGCGGACATCGCCAAAGTCCTGCTTAAAGGCAACTTCCATCTCAGAGCGTGTCTCCGGCTCCAGCGGCCTCCCTGAGCCTTTCTCAGCTTGAATCCGCTCTATTATCCTCTGGACATAGGCATTGCCATAAGCTCTGCTGAATCTGTGCCATCAGCTTAGCCTGCTGCTCAGCAGAACTAATATGGGACAATAAGGCAGCATGGCTATCCATCTGGGCTGTAACAGCAAAGTCAGCCGTACCTTCATCCGGTGTTTTACGCTGGTTATATAGTTGCTGGCTAGCCTTTTTCCTCCGTTTTCTCTCTTCCTCTTGCCTTTCCCGCTCTTCATATTAACTCTCGCTGGCTCTGCCATTTTTTAACCTCCCAAAATTCTTTAACCCTTCACCAGTTCAAAATACTGGGCAAAATCCCCTTCGGTGCATAGCTTGCCCATTTTCTGATATTCCCGCTTGGTCGCCCGGATAAGGTTCTCCATAGTGATAGCGCCACCATCCGGCCGCCGCCAGGAAGGCGGCACTCAAGGCGATATTCTTGATATTGCCCCCGCTTATCCTGAACTGCCGTGCCATAAAGGAGAAGTCAATATCCTTAGCCAACGGTGCCTCCTTTGGGAATATGCTCTGCCAGATGCGATGGCGGTCGGCTTCCTCCGGCATGGGGAACTCCACGGTGAAGTGCATCCGGCGGGCAAAAGCCTCATCCATGTTCTTGCGTAGATTGGTGGCCATTATCACCACCCCGTCATACTCCTCCATCCTCTGCAGGAGATAGGCAATCTCAATATTGGCATAGCGGTCGTGGGAGTCCCTTACCTCCGAGCGCTTGCCAAATAGGGCATCCGCCTCATCAAAGAAAAGAATGGCATTGGAGGTCTGGGCTTCGGTGAAGATACGCTCCAGATTCTTTTCCGTCTCCCCGATATACTTGCTGACAATGGCCGAGAGGTCTATCTTGTAGAGGTCGAGACCCAGTTCATTGGCCATGATTTCGGCCGCCATGGTCTTGCCCGTGCCCGAGGGACCGGCAAAAAGCACATTGAGCCCCTTACCCAGGGAGAGCTTCCGACCAAAACCCCAGTCCCCATAGACCGTATGGTAGTGCTTCACATAGCCACAGATTTCCCGCAATTGCTCAATCTGGTCTCGCGGCAAAATGATGTCAGCCCAGTTGTATCTGGGGTCTATCTTGCGAGCCAGGGTATTAAGCTTCTGACCCGACTGCTGACGGCAGGCGGAGTAAAGCTCCGGAGTCGTAACCAATGCCTTCTCCGGGTCTCGCCACCGGGCCAGGCTTTGCGCCGTAACCACGGCGTCATTGATTTGCCCGCCGCTCAGCCGGAACTTCCCGGCCAGTTCATCCAGGTCGATATCATCGGCCAGAGATGAATGACCGTTCCGGTGCTTTTCCCAGAGCTTTATCCGCTCCAGATGACCGGGTAAAGGGAAACGAATGCTGATGAAGGGTTTGTGCGACAGCATATCTCTGGGCTCCCAGCTCCTTTCACCAGCGAAGAAGACCCATTGCGGGTAATTGGCCACCTCCGCCATCAACAGGCTATAGCTTGGCTTAACCCCCTTGTCCTCACCCAAAAGAGCATCACAGCCATCAAGGTAAAGCGCCGCGCCCTGTAATAACCCTTCCCGAAAAACGAGGGGTATCACTACCTCCGGCGGAGCGTCCTCAGACAGCATCGGCTTGACATCAATGGTGAGTAGTGGCCGTCCTGACTCGTGACAGACGGCCGCGGCGGTGGCCTGCTTGCCGACCCCATACCCTCCCTGAAAATAGCAAACCAGCCCACCTTCCGGAAAATGCGCCGCCAGTTGAGTCAGTCGGTGCTTGGTGTCATCCGGCAAGATTACATCAGCTAACTTGACCTGCGGCTGGAGTACACTGGCAAAGGGTAGAAGACGGATGTCAATCTGGTCCGAACCCAGCAGGTAATCAAGGATGCGCTCATCAACCTGGAGCGGGGTGGCCAGTAGCAGGCCCGGTCGCTGGGGATGATTATCATAAGACCGCAGCAGGTGATATCCAATCAGCGGGGCTGGCGGGCTAAAGGCTTGCCTGGCGGCCAGCCTGGCCTCAAGTGAATCGCAAAGCAGACGCAGGACCAAGTCCACGGTTGGGCTTTTCTTAGTCACATCATCCTGCAGATAGGCATAGAGCTTCTGGTACTTCAAATCCAGCTCGGGCAGGGCACAGACCAGAAGCGCATCAATATCAAAGGCTGAGAGATGAAACATTTCTTGTAGCTCATAAAGCCGGAGCACAATTCCCCGGCACAGGCTCTCCTTCTTCTTGTGAGCAACCTCAGCTTCAAACTGCCGGAGCGACTGCGCTAAGGCGCTGATAGTTGAGTTATCCGGTGCTGGTCGTGCGGGGAATTGAGGATAGTCTCCATCTCCCGCTCCGAGACATATAGCCCGCGAAATCTGTCTTCTCCCGCACGGCCATTTTCCTGGCGCAACTTCACTGCCTGAAGACAGAGATTCAGTTCCACCCGCTTCAGCTCAGCTAAGAGATGGTCTAGGCTAGTCGGGAAATATTCGCTCATCCTGATTGAGTACCCCAAAATCATCAACAAGAACCGTCGCCCGGTGTTCTATGACACTCTCCCGCGGCGGGCCGAGGTGACTTCTTATGAAATTGGCCATATCATCCAGATTTAGAAAGTAGATATGTTCCTGACTGCTCACATGCTGGATATGACCCCTCATCGCTCCCTTATCACGCCAAATTTTAACCACGAAAGAGTTATAATAGCCGGTCGTCTGCTCCATCACCTTGCCTTGACATCAGTCAGCCTTGCCCATGTCTAAGCCCCGCCCTTACCACAAGAGCAAAACTGGGCCAACTCAGTATAAGAATAACTGGCGCCAGTAAATGGACAGATAATTTCCGGTTAATTTTCAGTTATTCTTAACCTCACCCCCTTAAATCCCCCCCGATTATTATCGGGGGTGGAAGAGAATTAGAAAGAGGGGCTGACGCCCCTCTTAGACACCCCTTGCCCTACTAATCCCATTTTGAAGAGGTAAGAAAGTCTTAGAAGTGGTTTTTAACGCCTTTCACAAATACCCTTTAGACTATTTAATTTGCCTTCTCTAAAAAGGAGAAAACGAAAGGGTAGCTGCATCGGCAGACCTTGAGGAAAGACTGAAGCCGCTGTATGATGCAAAAGAGCAGAACCTGTTGACGGGGAGGTGGGACCAACAATTCGGCGGCTAAATTGGCTCGTTTCTCAGGAGTTGGCGGTGGAGGGTTTCGGTTTCGCGGTCGGGGGTGGTATCAAGTTCGGCCTGAACGGTGCGGCGACAGATTTCGTACCAGCGGAGGGCACGGTTCCTCTGACCCAGCCGACTGTAGCAACACATCAGTCGCCGGTAGGCATCTTCACGGCAGGGGTCTTTGGCCAGAATCTTCTGGCAGTAGACGATGCACCCCTCGTAGTCGGCTGTTTTCATGGATTGGTCAGCCAGTTTGCTCAGGATAATGACATAGGTATCCTTCAGCGCTTCGCGGCGCAGCAGTGTCCACTCTTCATAGGGCTCGTCCTCAAGATAGTCGCCCCGGTATAACGCCTCGGCTTGCTCATATTCGTGGATAGCTTCAGTTACTCTGCCTTCTTTGTCCAGGCGACGACCTGTCACCCAGTGGCGCTCAAATTCCTCAACATCAACCCACAACTCAACCTCAGGACTGAGCCGGTAACTGCCCTGCAGAAAGAGAACATAGGGGAAAGACTCCTTCTTCTCGAGAAGCCGGCTGAGCGTCTGGCGCAAACCGTGTATGGCGGCCTTCAGGTTATTGCTAGCGGCCTGGGGGTCACAATCAGGCCAGAGAGCCTCCATCAGTAAGTCCTTGATAATCGGCTCCCTGGGCTTGGTCATGAGATACTGGAAAACGGATTTCGCCTTGACACTCTGCCAGCGCTCGACCTTCTTCCAGTCGGAACCGAGCTCGAATCTGCCCAGACAGCGCACCTCAAGACGCATCAACTTGGGGAGAATGGTAGGTCGCGCGACTCCGCCGAGGATGGCCTGGCCCATGAGGCTAACCGTGCTCCCGGCCTGATGGGGCACGAGACAGAGAGTCCGGTAACCACCCGAGGTCATCAGGGCATGCTGAAGGCGTTGGTCGACGAGAGCTTCTCTCTCCGCCAGATTCTGACTGACCTTCTCCAGTTGCTGGCGGGCGCCCTGATAGTCGCTCTGCACCAGCCTCAATAGGTCAATCGTATCCTGCCACGGCACATCACCACCACGGTCACTGGGCTCACCCCAGAGGTAAGTACCCGCCTCATTCTCCATTGCTCGGCTCCTTTCGGCCCTCGTCCTTCCTTCATAAGTGAAGGCAGGACAAATTTCGGCAATGGTCGCGTCGGCTGTAGGGGATAAATCCAAGATGGTGCAGTTCTTTCCCAGTTTACAGGAGAAAAGGTTGTTTGTCTAGCCCCCGAATTGACTCATAATTATTGTTACCGAAAATGGTATCGTTGCCTCAAAAATAGTGTTACTGAAAGGAGGCGATAAGCACAGGTAGCGGCTAAATGACTTTGAATCGTGGTAACTTGGCTTTCTGAGCCGGTGACAGATGAAACCAGAGATATTCTGCCCTGAAGTAAGCATTCTGTACCGCAATCACTCTTTCAGCGATTTGTTGAGCCGTGGGCCAATCAATAGCATTCAGCACATAGGTAAGGCGGGCCAGTGGCACAACCGGCCTCAGTTCTACATTGGAGACATGAACGGTGAAAGGCTCTTTACGCAGTGCGTTACCTACTTCAAGCAGGTAAGAAACAAGCTCATCAAGCTCTTTTTTGGCTTCATTTAGACTGTTCAGAGCTCGTAAGTATTCTTGCGCCGGGTCAGTTGCCATAGCCGCCCCTCCGATGACGAATCAAGCCAATTATAGAGCGCTATCGGCCAAGAAAGCAACACTGGAGTCCAATAAAGGCAGGTCGGTCGGCGGGTGTTATATAATAAGGCAAGAGGGGAAAGCCGGTGTACCGACTTATTGATACCCACGCTCATCTGGAAGAAATTGAAAACATAGAACAAACCATTAACGATGCCAGGCGCGCCAACATCGTCGCCATCGTGGCCGTGGGCTCGGGCCATGTCTCAAATCAGAAGGTCCTGTCCTTGGCTGAGACCTATCAGAGTTTTGTCTACCCGGCCCTCGGCCTGCATCCCTGGAATCTGGCTGAGGAAGACCTTGAGCCTAGCCGGCAGTTCATTGAGGCCAATATTGATAAAGTCGTGGCGATTGGTGAGGTGGGGCTGGACTATGATAAGAGGGTTAGAGCCAGAGCCGATAAGGACCGACAAAAGGATGTGTTCCGACAGGTATTGAGAATAGCCCAGGCCCATGCTAAGCCGGTGCTCGTCCATTCCCGCTATGCCTGGCGGGATGCTCTCGATTTGGTCAGTGAGGCTCAGGTGGAGAAAGCCGTATTTCACTGGTACACCGGCACCTCAAGTGTACTGCGGGATATTATCAGTCGTGGTTACTTCATCTCAGCCACTCCGGCCGTGGAGTATCACGAAGAGCACCGGCGGGCAGTAAAGGAAGCCCCGCTGAACAGGCTACTGCTGGAAACGGATTCGCCTGTGGTTTATCAACGCGGGACTGCCTTTGAGTACGAGTCAAGGCCGACTGATGTCCTGAGAAGCTTGAGAGGTGTATCCCGGCTAATCGGAATGGATGAAGCCCAACTGGCTGAGCAAACCACCGCCAACGCTCTGAAATTCTTTGGCTTAAGCCAGTAATGGAGTACATACTAATCATGGCTAAGGATTAAAATCACTTCAGCCGAACCAGCTCAATTTCAAAAAGCTTCGGCCAGAGCTTACCGGTAACAAAGAGTCGGTCGTTCCCGGCGTCATAGGCGATGCCATTAAGAACATCCACCGGTTCAGTCCGGTCTTCCGGCGGTAAGAGCCCCGCCAGTTCTATCCACCCCGTCACCCTACCCGTTTCAGGTGCGATTCTCACGATTCGGTCCGTCGGCCACACATTGGCGTAGATTTCCCCACGAACGTACTCCAGTTCGTTCAACCCGCTCACCGGTTGGCCATTGTCGGTAACCTCAATGGAGCCGGTTACCTGGAAGTTCTCCGGGTCGAGGAAATATAGCCTGGAGGAGCCATCGCTCATAATCAAGCGCTGGCCATCATAGGTGATGCCCCAGCCCTCGGTGGGATAGGTGAACTCTCGCCATAACTCAAAGCTGTCTTTATCGTAAACAAAACCGACCTGCGAACGCCAGGTCAACTGGATAATGCGGTCGCCACAGACGGTCACGCCCTCGCCAAAATATTGCGCTGACAGCGCCCGGCTCTTCAGAACAGTCCCCGTCTCCAGCTCCACGCGCCGCAGTGTTGACTGTCCCAGGAGCCCGGTGCCTTCGTACAAAAACCCACTATCAAAAACGAGCCCCTGAGTATAGGCACCCCGGTCGTGGGGGTAGGTATGGACGACCTTATAGGTATAGACTGGAACGATGGAGCAAGACGCCAGAACTACGGCCGCTATCGAAAGTGCCAAGAGTAACAATCCCAGCCTACGCCCCAACTTTTGGCTCCTCATCACCATTTTGACCAGTATAGCACGAGAGTTCGGTTAATCGTAACTGAGATTGTTTGACAACCCCTCACCCTTTATTCTTCCCCTTATTCCACAATCTGGTAACTGAGATTTACCTTGCGAACGGCGCGCTCTTTTCTTTGCTGGCCGGCCGTAACCTTGTACTTTATTCCCATGACTATTCTCATGGAAAACTAGCCTATCTGGGTGATTGTTTGGACTAACTTAGCTGAAGTATCATCAAGTTAGGTTAACTTGAGGGTAGTGAGGGAAAGAAAAGGTATGGTAGATGATCGGCAGGTGCGGCCCATGCTGACAGTAAGGGAAGTGGCCCAACTCCTCCATATCCACACGAATACGGTAAGACGGTGGAGCGACCGGGGGGTATTAAAGGCTTACCGTATTACACAGCGCGGCGACCGTAGGTTTCGGCGCGAAGATATTGCTCGCTTTCTGGCCGAGTTCAATCCCGATGGCGGCAATGGGCGGAAAGCGGAGCAGACAGCCTCTGGGCACAAGGCAAGGTAACCCTGAAGTCAGCTAAGCCGCACCATTTTCTTATCGTTAGCCACCCACCAACCATGGCACTCTGTCAACCGCTTAACTAGATAGCACCGTCCGCCATATCCTGTTTCATCAGTCGGATTAACTCGGTGTTCTGGCGGCGGTGCAATTTTTCGGCACTATCACCCGGCCACTCGTAGAAGCCTTTGCCCGTTTTCATACCCAGTTCACCGCGCTCAACCCGCTCAGCTACCGGCTCCCATGGTGGCAGACCCCGCTCTTTAGCCAAAGCGTAAACAAAATCTAGTCCAATCAAGTCCATACGCTTGAAATAGCCGGTGTAGGCCATGCGCCGACCGAAACCGAAAGATATTATGTCATCTATCATTTCAGGCGTAGCTACCCCCTGGTCGACGAGGGACCGGACTTCCTGCCCGATGACACCCTGAAGGCGGTTACCGATAAATCCCGGTAGCTCTTTGTCAATAACCACTACCTTCTTATGTAAACCTTGCAGAATCCCAACCGTCCGGTCAATGGCCCACCGCGCCGTCTTCTTACCACCAACCACTTCCACCAGAGGAACAAAGTGGGGCGGCTGGAAGTAGTGCGTGGCCAGAATACGCTCTGGATGTTTTGTTACCGAGGCAATCTCAGTAACCAGAAAGCCAGAGGTGTTGGTGGCCAGAATGGCCGGTGGCGGGCAGAGCTCATCCAGCCTGGCGAATATCTGTTGTTTTAGAGACAGCACTTCCAGCACCGATTCCACCACATAGTCAGCGCCCGAAGCCGCCTCCGTGAGGTCGGTAGTAAAGTGAAGCCGTTGGTAAGCGGCTCTGGCTTCAGCACGAGGGATTAATTCGGTCTCCACCATTAAATCAAGGTCTTGGCGAGCCCGCTGCCTCGAGTTGGCACTGCTGGCCTGGCTCGTGTTATAGAGGCTGACCTGATAGCCGAAACGGCCGAACTCCACACCGATACCCAATCCCATCAGTCCGGCACCGATAACCGCCACTCGCTTAATTGCCGTCTCCTTCACGATAACCTCCTTACTGGCGGGTAATTAACTCACAAATGAGTACTCAATTTTCGGTTCTACTATATCGGCGCCAAGTTTTTCTGTCAATTCAGTATTTTGCTCGGCAGCACACAATCCCACTAACCCATCCCCTGACCCCCCGACTGGTCGGTGAGAGGGTCAGTGGGTGAGGTCAGCTGCAGTGATAACGACAAGCACTTTGCCGTCAGGGTAATGAAATGCTAGAATACCAGCTATCTTACATACAGGAGGGAGAGCATGGCTTCTGCCCTAGAGGGTATCAAAGTAATCGATGTGTCACAGGTGGCCGCAGTGCCAATGGCCGCCCGGCATCTGGCTGACTTTGGCGCCGAGGTTATCCATGTTGAGAATCCGGCCACCGGCGACTTCTGGCGCACCTATCAGGCGGGGCAAGGTCGGGGTACCGCCGGTGTTCCGTCCGATATCAACTATAACTGGGAAAACTTCAACCGCAATAAAAGAAGTCTGACGCTTGACCTATCCCAGGAAGGCGGGCAGAAAATCCTCTACAAAATGGCCGAAACGGCGGATGTTTTCCTGACCAACCTGCGACCCTTTGAGCTGGAAAGGTACCACCTGGAATACGCCACCCTTAGTCAAAGGAATCCCCGCCTGATTTATGGCTCCCTGACTGGTTATGGCAAAAAGGGCCCTGAAAGAAATGCCCCGGCTTATGATGCCACAGCCTACTGGGGACGCTCCGGAGTCCCTTACATGATGTCTACCATGGCCTGGGCTTCGCCCGGCTTCCGCCCGGCTTTTGGCGATAATGTCGCCGGCTTAGCTTTGGCTCTTGGCATTATGCTCGCCCTCTTCGCCCGCGAACGGACTGGTATCGGTCAGGAAATAGACCTGAACCTGGTCCACATCGGGATTTACCAGATTGCCTTTGATGTCGCCGGCGCTCTGGTCACCGGGCGCGACTTCGCCGAGTGGAGAATCCGCTCCAGGGAGGAAGTACCTAACCCGCTAGCCCTGCCCTACCCAACAAAAGACGGCCGCACCATCAGTCTGGTCGTCTTACAGCCCGACCGCTACTGGTCGCGGTTCTGTCAGGCCATCGGGCGGACAGACCTGGAGCACGACCCCAGGTTTGAGACTTACGATGCCCGCTTCCAGAACCGGGCCGAGCTTTTACACATCCTGGATGAAGTTTTCCTCACGCGGACTCTGGAAGAATGGAAGCCCCGCCTGGAAGGCATACCCTTTGCCCCGATACAGACTCTGCTGGAAGTCATCAATGACCCCCAGACCCGAGCCAATGATACCTTTATCCCCTTTGACCACCCGACCCACGGCCGCATTGAGGTAGTCGCCAATCCGGTCAAGCTCAGCCAGACCCCGGCCACTGTCAGAATGCCCGCCCCCGAGTTTGGTCAGCACACGGAGGAAGTCCTCCTGGAATACGGCTATAGCTGGGAAGATATTGAGCAATTCAAACAGCAGAGGATAATAGCCTAGAGAGGCTTGACTGTCAAACGGCATCACGGCAATATATCAAGCCAGGAACATCTGCTTCTCTAAAGAGAGCTCAGCAACTCCAGCCTGACTAGAATTGAAGAAGCTCCCGGTGCCTGAATCCCAGGGAATAGTCAATCAGGTACACTCTTACCGGAGTCACCTTGACCACCACGGAATTTCCGGCAGTTACATTGTTGAAAGCCCGGTGTCGAGCCATGACCGCCTTGGGTATTTCAGTAGTTTCAGCATCAGACAGTATTCTGGCCTTTCCGGTGTACTGGATTCCTCTTATCTCCCGGTCGGTTTTTGGAGCCGACGGCTCTTGCATGGCTATGGCCACCCTGGGATTAGCCTGAATATTCCGCACTTTCTGACTATCTTTACCCGTATTAAAATAGATATCCATGCCGGCAGTACCGAAATACACGGTGGCCACACTTGGTTCGCCATCCGCACTGACAGTAGCCAGAGTGCAGAAGGGGCACCGACTCATGTATTCCGTGACCCGTTTCGTCAGACTATCAGCCATCTTAACCTCCAATAACTAGCCGTTAAATACGGGATTTTCTATTATCTGGCGGCGGGCATGCCCTGGAGTCCTTTAATGTACTTAATCTCTCCCAGATGCCACCAGCCATGCGCCAGCAGGAAATTGCGCAGGAGTGCCCCGATTGTCCGCCGGGGACGGGCGGGGTCGAGGGCCAGGTCCAGCTTGGCGTCATCCAGGGTCTTGAGATAGTCCTGGGTATTGCGGGTAACGCGCTCAGCATAAGCCATGAGGTCAGCCAAAGGCAGAGCGGCTATCTTATCCACATCAGGCTCTTTGAAGCCGGTGCCCTGCGCTTTGGCATCCAGACCCATCTTCTCGTACCACTTCTCGGCTTCCCAGATGGCCGGCTTCCCCTGCAGGCTGCTTACCAGATTGTCCTCCGTGCGCATGTAGTGCCAGAAGAGAAAACCAATGGGATTGGCCTGAGGCGCCGGCTTCCACTTGAGATGCTGTGGACTCAGTGTTTTCACATCTTCCATCAGCGCGCCGTGGAACTCAGTAATCATAGTCGTCACGAACTCAGTACCTGTCATAATACCCTCCTCATTCAATACTCGGCTATCTAGACACCCTGGTTTGTTGACTGTCAGAGCACATTTTAGCCTGAACCAGCCAACGAGCTACATGATGACTTCCTGCTTGCGCAGCTCAGTGATTTCTTTCCGGCTCAAGCCAAGAAGCTTTCGTAACACATAGTCATTGTGCTCACCCAGCATGGGCGCGCGGTTCAGCACGGCCTCAGAATCGCTCATTTTCCACGGCACACCCACCAGCTCCAGTTGACCAATCTCCGGGTGGTCAACAGTAACGAAGGCACTACGCGCCCTGAGATGAGGGTCAGCGTAAAGGTCTTGGCCATCCCGCGATGGTGCCGCCGCCAGTCCGGCCCTACAGAACTCGTTGACCATCCAGTCGCGGTCACGCAGTCTAACCCAATCGCCGATAGTTTTGTCCAGCTCCGCCTCATTCTTCTTGCGAGCGGCCATAGTGGCAAAACGACGGTCTTTAGCCAGTTCCGGCTGGCCAATGACTTTGGCCAGTACCGCAAACTCCTTGTCAGAATGAATTTCCAGCGCCAGCCAGCGGTCCACGCCCCAGCACCGGTAAACATTGTGGGGGGCATACACCTGATGGGCATTACCCATGCGCTCCGGCACCTGAGAGGTCATCTCGTAGCCCAGCAGTACATCACCGTTTAGAGAAGTCACCCCCTCGCACTGCGAGAAGTCGATGAACTGGCCTTCTCCCGTTTGTGCCCGGTAGTAGAGAGCGGCGAGAACAGCAAAAGCTGCACCGGTACCATTTATCAGGTCAACATCACCACCGCTGTGACTCGGGGCATCATCGGGGTAACCGGTAATATAGGCCCCACCCCCGATAGCATGGTGGATAGTGGCATAGCCACCGTAGTCCCACTGTGGGCCCTTTTGCCCCCGACTGGAAGAGGAAAGCACAATGATGTCCGGCCGCTCCTTGCGCAGTTTTTCATAACCCAGTCCCAGCCTGGCCATGGCTCCCGGCCTTAGGTTATCCACCACCACATCGCTGATTAAGGCGAGACGCTTGGCCAGCTTGAGCCCTTCGGGCTTGGCCAGGTCAAGGGTGAGACTCTTTTTGCTCATATTGACTGAGTTAAAGGACAGGCCCTGATTGAGGGGTACGGCCGTTGGCGCCGGGTCAGGCAAGGCCCAGACAACACCGTGACGGGTGAGGTCGGTCCGCTTGTGGCCTTCCACCTTGATGACTTCCGCGCCGAGGTTAGCCAGAAGCATGGTGCAATAGGGCCCGGCCCATACCCAGGAGAAATCGGCAACTCGCACACCTTCCAGTGGCAACATATTATTTCCCTCTCTTTCGGTTTGTTGGTCCTTCCCCCGAATGGGGAAGGATAGCGCCCGAGCGCTGGAGACGCCGTAACTCTATTGGTGAGTACCCAAGGACATCACAGAACACCTCCTGGTTATGCTGTCCCAGCAGTGGGGCGGGGCGACAGACACACGGCGGCGAAGCTGTCATCTGGTAAGGCCAGCCAGCGTATTTATGCTTGCCGGCCTCCGGATGTTTCACCTCCACGAAATAACCTCGGGCGGCATACTGCTCATTTTCCATTACCTCTTTGGCTGAGTTAAGTGGACCCATGGGAATACCCTTCTTGGCTCCTTCGTGATGGATGTCTTCCTTCTTCTGTTTTAGCGCCCACTCGTCAATCAGCGGTGCCATTTCCATCAGATGGTACGACCGGTAGTATAGTGTCTCCCACTCTGGCCCGGCCGCCCACTCCGGGGTACCCATCAATTCCCGGAAAGCTCGCCAGTGGTGGTCCTCGACGGCACCTACCACAATATAGCCGTCGCTCGCTTTCAGCCGACCCATAGCCGGGGGGCGGTCGGGGACACGGCTCCAGCGGGTGCGATGGTAACGGTTGCTGGTGACATTCACTCGCATCAGAGCCAATATTACTTCCTGAAGCGAGATGTCAATCAACTGCCCGCGCCCGGTTTGCAGCCGACCCAGTATTGCCCCCAGAGTGGCCAAGGCCGCAGTGAGTCCGCCATGGTAGCCGACAGCATAGCCCCCCATTTTGACCGGGGCACGGTCGACATCGAAGACACGGACCGGCATCAGATTACCCAGACCCCCGGCGTGGATGATGGTCAGTTCGTCCCCTTTGACATCCGCCCGCGGCCCGGTACGACCATACGGAGTAATGGAGGTATAAACCAGCCCCGGATTCATCTTTTTCATCACATCCCAGGGCAGCCCAAGGCTTTCCAGTCGCTGCGGCGGATGGTTGTCAATCAGAATATCGGCCCATTTAATAAGGCCCTTGAAGGCACCCAGGCCGGCCGGCACATCCAGATTAAGCGTGATTCCCCGTTTACTGGTGTTATTATAGAGGAATAGGGCACTCCGCTCCGGATGGGGCTTATTTTTCGGGAAAGGCCCGCACTGCCGGGCCGGGTCGCCATCCGGTGGCTCTACCTTGATGACATCGGCACCCAGGTCAGCTAGCAGCTTACCGCAGTAAGGGCCGGAAACCATTGTAGCCAACTCAACAACCTTAATACCGTCGAGAGCGCCTTCCTTCATTATGTTCACCTCGCACACATTCTCATAAGTTTTCACCCATGATAGGCTAATCGCCTGTGGCCGTCAAGCCCGCTCCTGATGTTGAATTAGGGGTCTTTTGGTGATAAACTAATAATTTGGATTGAGCAATTCTACTTTCGAAATGGTGCCGCGCAATACAGGCATACTATCACCCCGGTGCCCCCACACCGGGGTATATATTGAGTAAAATCTGACTAGAGAGGAGGCATTGGCCGAGACAGAGTCAGGTTAGCGACCGCTAAAATCAATAAGACTGAGCGTCTGGAGGTGCAAATAGTTGTATAAGATTCTATTGCGACAAGACCTGGTACCCAACATTCACCTGTTCAAGCTCGATGCACCCGCTATTGCCAAGAAGGCCCAACCGGGACAGTTTGTCGTGGTCCGGATTGACGAAAAAGGCGAGCGTATTCCACTAACCATCGCCGACTGGGACCGGAAAGAGGGCAGTGTTACCATCGTCTTTATGGAAGTCGGGGCCACCACCCACCGACTGGCCACACTGAAAGCCGGTGACTCCATCGCCAATTTCGTCGGCCCTCTGGGCGTACCCACTCATATTGAGAAGTTTGGGACGGTTGTTTGTGTTGCCGGCGGTTTTGCCGTGGCCGTCATCATGCCCATCGCCCGGGCAATGAAAGAGAAAGGGAACAAGGTCATTTCCATCATGGGCGCCCGGAGCCAGAACCTCATCTTCTGGGAAGAACGAGCTACGCCGTGTCAGCGACCAGCTAATCGTGACCACTGACGATGGCACCTATGGTCGTAAAGGGCTGGTGACTGAGCCGCTCAAGGAGCTCCTCAGCAGTAGGCAAAAAATTGACCGGGTCATTGCCATTGGTCCGAGTGTTATGATGAAATTCTGCGCCAAGACCACCGAACCCTTTGGCGTCAAGACCATCGTCAGCCTCAACCCAATCATGGTTGATGGCACCGGAATGTGCGGTTGCTGTCGGGTCTCGGTTGGTGGCGTGACCAAATTTGCCTGCGTGGACGGGCCGGATTTCGATGGACATCAGGTAGATTGGGATTTGCTCTTTGCCCGTCAGAAAGTCTATCTCGAGGAAGAAAAGCGTTCCTTTGACGAATGGCTGGCAAAGCACAAAGTCCCGGCATAAATAGAAATTTGGGGGTAAATATATGCCGAAACTGAATCTTAACCGCGTGTCAATGCCCAGGCAGGACCCCAAGGTACGGGGCAAGAATTTTAACGAGGTAGCTCTGGGCTACAGCGCCGAGCAAGCTCTGGATGAGGCCAACCGCTGTATCCAGTGCCCCAAGCGTCCCTGCATTAAGGGCTGCCCGGTGAACGTGGACATCCCGGATTTCATCCTGGCTCTCCGTGAAGGGAATATGCCGGAGGCCGTCAAGATTCTCAAGAGCAAGAATGCCTTGCCCGGCATTTGCGGGCGGGTCTGCCCTCAGGAGACGCAATGTGAGGTTGCCTGTACCCTGGAGAAGAAAGCCGCGCCCATCGCCATTGGCCGACTGGAGCGCTATGTGGCCGACTGGGAGCGGGCTCATAAAAAGTCGCTCAGCACACCAGTTGACCGTGCCCAAGCCCACCGGCAAACGGGTGGCAGTAGTTGGTTCCGGGCCCGCCGGATTGACCTGCGCCGCCGATTTGGCCAAGATGGGCCACAGCGTGACCATCTTTGAGGCCCTGCATATAGCCGGCGGTGTGCTGATGTATGGTATCCCCGAATTCAGACTGCCCAAGGAGATTGTCCAGGGTGAAGTGGACTATGTCACCTCCCTGGGAGTAGAACTCATACTGGACTCGGTAATCGGCAAGATAGACACTGTTGATGAGTTGCTGGGTAACAGCTATGACGCCGTTTTCCTGGGCACCGGTGCCGGCTTGCCGATGTTCTTGAGTATCCCCGGCGAGAACCTGAATGGGGTCTACTCCGCCAATGAGTTCTTGACCCGGGTCAATCTGATGAAAGCCTACCTGTTCAGCCGGTATGATACGCCGGTGAAAATAGGCAAGAAGGTCGCGGTGATTGGTGGCGGTAATGTGGCCATGGATTCCGCTCGGTGCGCGCTGAGGCTTGGCGCCGATGTGGTCTATATTCTCTACCGCCGCTCCAAGACAGAAATGCCCGCCCGCCATGAAGAAGTGGAGAATGCGGAAGAAGAAGGCATCATTTTCAAGTTCCTGACCAACCCCAAGCGATTCCTCGGCAACGAGCAGAATTCGGTGGTTGGCGTTGAGTGCCACGAAATGGAGCTGGGCGAGCCGGATGAGAGTGGGCGACGCCGCCCCATTGTCAAGCCGGGCAGCGAGTTTACCATTGATATTGATGTGGCCATCGTGGCTCTGGGCACAACGCCCAACCCGCTAATTGCCTCGACCACGGAGGGCCTAAAGACCACCCAGCACGGCACAGTAGTGGCTGACGAGACAACCGGCAAGACGGTAAAGCCCAGGGTCTGGGCTGGCGGCGATATCGTTACTGGTGCCGCCACCGTCATCAGCGCCATGGGTGCTGGCAAGCGTGCCGCCGCCGATATGGATGCGTATCTGAAAGGCCTATCATAAAAGCCTCTGGCTTTCTCCAGATTCCTGTTGGGGGAGTCTAAGAGGAGCGTCAGCCTTTTGCACTAGAGCATCGCTTCTGATGTGACGGCTGGATGGGGGTGTCTAAGAGTCCCGACTGGTCGGGACTCTTTCTTAAAATTTCCCCCCCCCGATTATTATCGGGGGGGATTAGGGGGTGAGGTTAAGAAATAACCTCTATTAGCGAGGCTTCACTTCATACGAGCCGAAAATGAAGTCAAGGTCATCCTGCAGGGCGGAGACCTTGGTTTGAGGGAAGAGCTTGTCATCAATATCCAGCATCAGCTTGGTTTCGCCCCTGGCTGAGCCGACGATATGCACTCGCAGGCATTCTCTTTCTGTCTGGATGGACTCGCCTCGCACCTTAAAAGTCAGCGTGCCTCGGGAGATGAAGGATGACGAATCAGTGGGCAAAGAGTATGTCTCCAGTTTCGATTCACCAACCAGCGCGCCCTGCTTCTGGGCGAAATCCTTTATCTCGTGGTAGAGTAGCTCCGGGTTGACTTCTTTATAGGTTTTTCGGATTTGCATCACTCGGCCCCTTCTTTCTGCTAGCCCTTATCATAGTGCGGTGAAAAAGCCTTGTCAATTATAAAGGGCTACCCCCGGCACCCGGAGATAGCCCTTCGCTTATCTGGTTAAGAACAAACGAGAAAATCTCTGCGGTTTACAGCCGGCCGGCGAGCCAGAAGCGGCTCTTCGTCCGCATCACATGGTCGCGGCTCCAGGTCATGCACATAACACGGCAGACTCCGCAGCCGTGGCACTTTTCCGACTCCACATTGACCTCGTCCTCAGTCACCGTCAGTGCACCGGAAGGACACGCCGGTACGCAGAATGGCTCAGCGCAATGCTTGATACAGACCGTTTTTTCCATCTTCCTCCTCCTTTATCCCAGAATTTTATCGACTTCTTCCATGTCAGATTCCATGACATAGGGGATACCCGAAACATCAGCCGCCTCGTGGGTAAGCGCCACCAGGTCGTTTCTCTCCAGATATTTCAGCGCAAACTTGCGCTCCCCGGCCATAAGCTGGCGCAGACCGGTAGCCAGGCGGTCGTAATAGGTATAGACACCGATGGCCGCCGTCGGAATCTTGACGAAATCGTCGCCATATTTCTCCTTCAATTGCTCAGCCGCAACAAAGGTGCGCATTAACATGTCCTGATATTCCTTGCTGTTACCATAGCTTTCCGACATCAAGTGACCGTGAGTCTTGCCGACCATCGCCGCGGTAAGGGTCGACCGTCCCATGCAGACAGCGTTGATATAGGGCGCGCCCAGCGCTATTGCCTTGAAAACATGGTCTTCCAGGGCAATGCCGCCAGCAATAGCGCAACTGGGAACGAACTCGCCCTTTTCATCCAGGCGCTTCAGGAATCTATAGAGCAGGCACTCGAGATAAACAGTGGGGATGCCCCACTCATTCATCATCCGCCAGGGGCTCATGCCCGTACCGCCACCGGCACCATCCACGGTGAGCAGGTCAATCTTGGCCTCCGAGGCATATTTCACCGCCCGGGCCAGGTCGGCCGGCCGGTAGGCGCCCGTCTTCAGAGTGACATACTTGGCCCCAAACTTCCGGAACCTGGCCACTTCCTTCAGGAAAGACTCTTCATCCACCATGCCCAGACGGGAATGCCGCTCAAACTCAGCGATACCACCCACCTTATGCGCTTCCTGAACATAGGTATTCTCCGGGTCAGGGATAACGATGTAACCCCGCTGTTTGAGTTGTAGTGCGCGCTCGATGGTCGGGAGCTTGACCTCACCACCGATGTCCTTGGCTCCCTGCCCCCACTTTATCTCAACGCCCTCAACGCCGAGCTTTTCTACGGCATATTCGGGCACACCCAGTCGCGTATCCTCCACATTGGCCTGGACGAGGAGCGTGCCATAGCCCTGATACCAGTCCTTATATACCTTGACCCTTCGGGCCAGCTCGGGAGAATCAACCACTTTCCCGTTCCTGAACTTGGCGTTGGGGTCCATACCGCAAACATTCTCGCCGCAGACCAGAACCGCCCCGCAAATCGCCACGGCAATAGCCGTGCCCTCCCAGTTGACCCGGGCGATTTCAGTCGAGCCCAGGGCACCGGTGAAGAAGGGCACCTTCATCTTGATTTTATTTTTGCCGGCACCAATCTCGGCTGAGATGTCAACTGCCGGGAAGACCGCCTTGTCTGAGTCGGCCGGGAGACCGACTGCCCCCACGCAGGTACCCTGAATATTGAAGTGAGAGAAATCTACCGGGTAGTCCTTCTCCGACCCGGCGGTGACCTTGCCGAAAGGCTGGGGATAGAGGATTTCCCTCCCTCTTAAGGCAGAGCGCCCCACCTCGCAGTAACCGGGGCAGCCATCGACGCAGGTAACACACAGCCCGGAGATGGGCGCCGGCGCCACTCTGGTGGTAGTTACCGTGGCGGCGCTGTAGTTTGGTTTGCTGAAAGACATTTACTTTTACCTCCTCCATAGTTCCTATATTTTTACGGGTATTCCCCTTTCTTTGAGATATTTCTTAGCCTGGGGGATGGTTATTTCGCCGAAGTGGAAAATGGATGCGGCCAGAACGGCCGAGGCTTGACCGATGACCACCGCCTCATAAAGGTGCTCCAGCTTGCCGGCGCCACCCGAGGCGGTCACGGGAATGCTGACTGCTTCCGCCACGGCCTTGGTCATCTCCAAATCGTACCCGGCCTTGGTGCCGTCAGCGTCCTTGCTGGTCAGCAGAATCTCACCGGCCCCTTCTTTCTGCTAGCCCTTATCATAGTGCGATGACAAAGCCTTGTCAATTATGATTAAGGTAGTAGTGAATCACTGAGAACCTTTAAGATGGCGATGACTTTTCTTTCGACCTCGTGGCTATCCTGTCCAATCACTTATCTTGAGTTATCCCTTCTAATCTGAGACCAGAGCCTAGTTATTGCAATAGGTAACCGTTTTCATATAATAAAGGAGGTACCCCGTCCTGTCAATCCCTTTGACAGGGGTCGTTTAGCAACCCATCCCCCTAACCCCGATATATCGGGGTGAGGTTGTAGTCTCCTAGCGTCACGAAAGTCCGGAGCAATCTCGGTACCCTCCTGTTGCCGTGTATTGAACGATATGATATACTTCTTTATGCTTTGCCTGATATCAGGCTATTTAGCCATAAACTTTAGAAAGGGGTTACAACTTGCCAGAGACAACGACAATTAAGGAACTACTCGAGGCCGGGGCCCATTTTGGCCACCAGACCAGCCGCTGGGACCCGCGCATGAAGAAATATATCTTCACCAAGCGCAATGGTATTCATATCATTGACCTCGAGCAGACTACAGCCATGCTGACCAAGGCCCGCGAATTCGTCCGCCAGGTGGTGGCCGAGGGTGGCAACATTCTGTTCGTCGGCACCAAGAAGCAGGCGCAGGAATCCATTGAACTGGAAGCCAAGCGCTGCGGTATGCCCTATATCAACCAGCGCTGGATTGGCGGCATTCTGACCAATTTTGCTACCATCCAGGCACGTATCGATTACCTGGTTCGGCTGGAAGACCGGCAGGCGAGGGGCGAACTGGCCCGCCTGCCCAAGAAGGAAGCCATGAAATTGCAAGAGGAAGTCGTGCGCCTGAACAGGCAGTTGGGTGGCATTAAGGAAATGACCAGTCTGCCGGCCGCCCTGTTCGTTATTGACACGGTAAAGGAAAACATTGCCCTGGCTGAAGCCAGACGAGTCGGCATACCAGTGGTAGCGGTGGCCGATACCAATAGTAACCCCGATGAGATAGATTACCCCGTCCCGGCTAATGACGACGCTATTAGAGCCATCAAGCTAGTTTGCGGTAAGATTGCCGATGCTGTTCTGGAAGGCAAAACCAGCCTTGCGCCCACCGTAACCGAAAAAGAAGGTGAGGGCTCAGCCGAACCGACGACGGCTGAAGCGGCCGAGCCGGTAATCTACACCCCTGATGCACATTAAGGCAAGGAGGCAAGGTTGAACATATCCACGGAGAGGATAAAGGAGCTAAGAGAAAAATCCGGAGCCGGTATTATGGAGTGCCGCAATGCCCTTCTCGAGGCGGAGGGCCATATGGAAAAGGCACTCGAAATTCTAAAGCAACAGAACCTGGCCAAGGTTGAGAAGAAGAAAAAACGCTCTGCGGCCCAAGGGCTGATTGAGTGCTATGTTCATACCGGCGGTCGCATTGCCGCTATGGTGGAAGTAAACTGCGAGACCGACTTCGTGGTGCGTACCAACGAATTCAAGGAACTGGCCCACAACCTGGCCATGCAGGTGGCCGCCATGAACCCACAATACCTCACGCCCCAGGAAATACCGGCGGGCGCCGAGGTTGACCCAAAGTCAACCTGTCTACTGCCTCAGCCCTACATCAGGGACCAGAACCTGACGGTTCAAGACCTCATCGACCAGAGCTATCGCTAGAATCGGGGAAAATATCAAAGTCGGCCGATTTGTCAGATTTGAAGTCGGCGAATAACCGATTACACTGAAAGTGGACTAGAAAGTTAATGGCTACTGCCAAGTACAAGCGGGTCTTACTTAAGCTGAGCGGCGAGGCTTTCGGCGGCGAAAAGGAATACGGCATTGACGCCGTGGTTCTGACCCGGCGTGGCCCAGCAAATCAAACGGGTGATGGAGATGGGAGTTAGTATGGCTGTGGTGGTGGGTGGCGGCAACATCTGGCGCGGCTCCCAGGCTGAGAAGGACGGAATGGACCGGGTAACCGCCGACTACGCTGGTATGCTGGCCACCGTCATCAATGCCCTGGCTCTGCAGGACACGCTGGAACGAGAAGGCGTCGTCACGCGAACACAATCGGCCATTACCATCCAGCAGGTAGCTGAGCCCTACATCCGGCGCCGGGCCATCCGTCACCTGGAGAAAGGCCGGCTGGTTATTTTCGCCGGCGGCACCGGTAACCCTTATATGACCACCGATACCGCCGCCGCCCTGCGGGCTATAGAGATTCAGGCCGATGTTCTGCTCATGGCCAAGAATAAGGTCGATGGCATCTATAGCGCCGACCCGCTAAAGCACCCCAATGCCAAGAAGTTCAAGCGGTTGACGCACTTTGAGGCTCTAAATAAGCGTCTGGAGGTAATGGATACCACCGCTCTCTCGCTCTGTCTGGAAAACAAACTGCCGATAATCGTCTTTGACCTTGAGGCGCCCAACAGCATCGAGCGGGCCGTAGCCGGCGAGCCAATCGGAACTACAGTCTCCAGTGAGTGAGAAAATGGCCAGTGAGGTCTTAAGAAGCGCCGAGGAAAAGATGCGCAAGACGGCGGAGGGCCTGAAGAAGGAATTGGCCACACTCCGCACGGGACACGCCACCCCGGCGCTCGTCGAGCATATCAAGGTCGACTACGCCGGTGTGCCCCTGCCCCTTAACCAGCTGGCCGGCATCTCGGCGCCGGAGGCCAGACTCCTGGTAATTCAGCCCTGGGATAAAACTTGCCTCCGTAATATCGAGAAAGCCATCCTGACCTCCGACCTGGGGCTGACTCCACTCAGCGATGGCAACATAATCCGCATTAATATCCCGCCCCTATCCGAAGAACGGCGCCAGGAACTGACCAAGGTAGTGCACAAGCGCGTTGAGGAAAGGCGGGTCGCCATCCGCAACCTCAGGCACGAAGCCATGAACGAACTGCGAGAGCTGGAAAAGAAAAGGGAAATCTCGCAGGATGAGCAGAAGCGCCTCCTCGGCCAATTGCAGAAAATCACCGACGGCTTAATCGCCACCGCCGAGCAAATCGGACGGGATAAAGAAAAGGAACTGACACAGGTCTAGACTGGACTTGAGTATAAAGTGACCAAGAAATCAACCACACCAGAATTGACCAAACTCCCCACCCATCTGGCCATTGTCCCCGATGGTAACGGACGGTGGGCGGAACAGCGCGGACTGCCCAGACTCAGCGGTCACCGGGCCGGCGCTGAAAACATGCGTCGGATGATTGAATACCTCAACGAGTACCCCGTCAAGTATGTCACCCTCTACGGTTTCTCCACCGAAAACTGGGCCCGACCCCAAGAGGAGGTACGAGGCCTCTTTCACCTGCTGGAGGAGTTTATAGACAAGTATGTCGACGATATTAACGAGCGGGGCATCCGACTCCGCCACCTCGGCCGGCTTCACCAGCTACCGCCAAGCCTGCAGGAGGCTATAAATCGGGCCGTGGAAAAGACCAAGAACAATACGCGCATGACGCTGAATGTTGCCTTCAACTACGGTGGGCGAGCTGAGATTATCGATGCTGTGCGCCGAATAGTGGCTGATGGTATCCCGCCACAGAATATCGACGAAAACCTGTTTGACAACTATCTTTACACGGCTGGCCTACCGCATGTTGACCTGCTAATCCGTACCGCTGATGAACTCCGATTCAGCAACTTCTTAATCTGGCAGACCGCCTATAGTGAATACTACCTCACCAAAGTCCTCTGGCCTGATTTTGGCAAAGAGGAATTACACCAGGCATTGTTTTCCTACAGCCAGAGAAAACGGCGCTTCGGAGCATTATAAACAAAAGGTTTTGGCCAACCCCATCCCCTTTGTCCCCTTCTCCCTGCTATGAAGTTTGAGGATTAAATGCTGAAAAAGAGAATCATTACAGCGCTGTGCGGCCTTCCAATCCTCATCGCCGCCGTCTGGTTTGATGAACCGATACCATGGTTCACCCTGCTAGTGGCTATCTGGGGAGTAATCGCGGCTCTGGAGTTCTACCGACTGGTGGCCGCCGCCAAAGTACCCCCCCTCACCTACTTTGGTCTGGTGTGGACACTGCTTTTCATTCTCAGCGGCGATGCCACTTTGCGGAGTATGCTTGAGCCCTACTTTGACTTGAACCTTATTGTACCGCTTCTCCTGACTATCGCGGTGGTCATCCCTCTCATAGGACTACTGCTGCGTCCGCAGAAGGCCGAGGCTTTTACGAGCTGGGCCTGGACATTGGCCGGCATTCTCTATGTTGGCTGGCTGTTAAGCTGCCTGGTAGCGTTAAGGGGAGCGGAGGATGGCCCCAACACGGACTATGGCCGCAACTTGGTCTTTTTTGCCCTCTTCACCACCTTCGCCTCGGATACGGCCGCCTTCTTTGTTGGTCGGGCGTGGGGCCGGCGTAAACTTGCCCCCGATATCAGTCCGGCCAAGACCTGGGAAGGCGCCATCGCTGGCGTCTTCGGGGCTATCCTCATTAGCCTCATCTTTGTCCCGGGTCACTTCTTCACCTGGCCCAATCCTCTCCATCTCCCCAGTCTGGGCTACTGGTCGGCGGTACTTCTTGGCTTGTTTGTCAGTATCCTGGGGCAAGTGGGCGACCTGGCCGAATCTCTCTTCAAACGCAATATGGGCGTCAAGGATTCCAGCCAGCTCATCCCCGGTCACGGCGGTCTCCTCGACCGGATGGACAGCGTTGTCTTTGCCGGCGTAGTAGTGTACTTCTATATGATATTGTTAATTGGATAGCTCTGGTTACCGTCCAATATATCATATCAAAGCCTGATATACGAGCCGCTCTAAATCCTGACCGTAAGGGTTGTCGGTAGTCATTCCCGTACCCATCAGCTGCGTAAAATAGATGGCGAACATGTCTTCCCTGGGGTCGGCGAAATAACCGGTGCCGGCGGCGCCACCCCAGCCATATGACCCTACTGAACGTATGAGGGGATTCCCAGCGGACTCTATCCGTACCCCGACCCCAATACCAAAACCAAAGCCGTGCCCCAGCATAGGTATAGGTATGTCACGCGTATGGTTACTTGTCATTATCTCGACGGTCCGGCGTCCCAGAATACGGGCACCGTCCAGTTCGCCACCATTGAGAAGCATCTGGGCAAATCTGGCGTAGTCTGATACTGTTGAGAGTACCCCGCCACGGTCACCACCGGCATCAAACCAGGTTTTCGGTCCCTTCACTTTTTCGCTTGTTTCCGGACGGTCAACAACTACCAGTTTCCATTTCTCTCCATCACGCTGTGGCCGGTAACAGACGGGAAAGCGGTCAAGCTGCCCCTCGGGGAGGTAAAAGGACGAGTCTTTCATCTTCAGGGGTTTGAAGATTCTCTCTCTATAAAAATCCTCCAGGGTCATTCCCGATACAGTCTCTATCACGACACCGATGACAGGATAACCGACATGATACTCCCATTCGGTTCCCGGGTGGGCGTTGAGCGGTAGTCTGGCCAGATTCTCCACCTGTTCTCTTATGGTTGAGGCTTGTTTCTCTTCTGGTCCGGCGAGCAATCTAGCCTTAATCAGAATGTCACGGTACTGAGTCACTGTTTGTATCGGGAGACGCGCCGCCGTGGCCAGGCCGGTGGTATTGCGCAAACAATCACGAACTGTAATCTCGCGGCGTGCCGGAACATAAGGCAACATAGCCATCCTGGCTGGTTCTCCTGCTCTGGATGCTCCAATGTTACTTACCACAGGATTCTTAAAAGCGGGAATAAACTTGGAGACAGGGTCATCGAGATTTAACAGCCCGTCCTCATAGAGTATCATGGCGGCGACACCGGTAATCGGTTTGGTATTGGAATACAGTCGAAAGAAGGCATCCCTTTTCACGGGCTGTTTACTCTCGACATCCATATAACCCACGGCTTCAAAGTGCACAATCTTCCCGTGACGGGCTACCAGTGTAATCATGCAGGGCAGTTTCTGCTCGTCTATGTATTTCTGCATGGTGGGACGAATCCTCGCCAACCTCTCAGATGAGAAACCTACCTCTTCAGGCTCTGCCATTGGCAAAGGCCACGCCTTACTCGACTTGGTCGAACTCATATTCCTTCCTCCTTATCCTTTTTTATCCTACAATAGCGTGCCGGGAACTCCCCGTCAAAATTCACCGACTATAGCGATTATGTTGTGCTCAGCAGGTCGCACCAGTCTCGACCGCCAGTGAGCCAGCTAGGCACCGTCACCGCTCTTGAATAAATAGTAGTCGAGGGCATTCTTTAACGCCCGGGCACCCCGTTCAATTGAGGGGAAGGAGGGAATGCCCCTCCCCTGGAACATCTGAGTCAGCTCTCTCGCCCGCCGCATCTCGTCAGGAGTGGAGTAGGGGACAATCGCCGTAAGCGTCTTCGGCGACCTTGCCTTGATTTCCGCCATCAAATCCACCTCGCTCTGCATCCGCTCGGGCATGCCGAAGCGCGTCATGGCCAGCAACACGATATTGTCAGTGTTCGTATCCCGCTCCAGGATTTCCAGAATGCGTTTCATCTCCATCCGGTTCTGATTGCCGGTGTCTATTGGGTTGGGATACCCCCCACCAATCAGACTGAAAAAGGTGGCTAACTCGTCATAGGACGCTTTAGACAGTCGGGGCACCTCCAAACCCGCCTCAGCAAAGACATCGGCAATGCTCACCGATTGCCCGCCAGAGCCACCGGTGATGGCCACTCGACCACTGTGGACGGGTGGGAGGTAGAGAAGAGCCTTCAGGGTATCCACCAATTCTTCCATGCTGGCCACATTCACTGCCCCGCACTGTCTCACCGCCGAATCCCATATTGCCTGAGGCACCGCCAGCGACCCGGTATGCGAGGCAATCGCCCGCCCACCTTCCTCCGTCCGCCCACCCTTCCAGATGACCACCGGCTTCTGGCGGGATACCTCCTTCAACACTTTCATGAACCTTTGACCGTTCTTCACACCTTCTAAGTACATGCCGATGACATTAATCTCCGGGTCTTGTGCGAAATACTCCAGATAATCCGGAGAGTCCAGCACGGTCCCGTTGCCAAAACTGACCGATTTGCTGATGTCCAGTCCCTGCAGGTGAGCTACCAGGCTGAACTCGACAGCGTGGGTGCCGCTCTGTGAGATAAAGCCCAGCGGCCCGGTGGCGCCGGTGTACTGCGTGGCTCCCTGCCGGATGCCGACCCTCGGATTGAACAGGCCCATGCAGTTGGGGCCGATGATATGGAAGTTGGCCGCTTCGGCCTTCTCCTTGAGCGCCCGCTCCAGCTTGATGCCTTCCTCGGTCTCCGTCTCGGCGAAGCCCGCGGTAAAGAAATGGGCCGCCGCCACCTCCTTCCGAATGCAATCATCCAGAATCTTGAGGGCGGCTGAGCGTGGCACAGCCACTACGGCTAAGTCTACCGGGTCAGGGATATCCAGGAGGCTGAGATAATTAGTAACTCCCAGTGCCTTGATGCCCTCAATTGACTCGGCGCTGACCTGGACCGAATAGAGCTTCCCCTTGAAACTGCTGTTCGCCCGGAGCCACTCAAAATTGCTCCGCCGGCTATCGCCCACCACCACCACGCACCTGGGATTAAAAGCCCGGTCTAACCTGGTGAAGTCTACTTTCACTACCGGTACCTCTCGTTCCAGATTCCGCTAATAAATAACAACGGGCAATACGCCTCCGTCTCACATGAGGAGTCAGAAATATAAGGAAGTTTAGCCTGACTGACTTATGGTGTCAAGGAAGTGCGGTGCGGTTCAACTAGCGTTGCTTCATGCCGAAAGGGAGCTTTTCGTCCTCGGCGCTTCTTTCCAATGCCAGTTTATCCATCTCTATCTGGATAGGTATAGGGTAATCCCCGGTGAAGCAAGCCAGACAAAAGGTATTCCGCGGCAGGGCCACCGCTTTAATCAACCCGTCAATACTCAGATAGCCCAGTGAGTCGGCACCGATGAAGTCGCGAATTTCCGCAATACTCTTCTGCGCCGCAATCAGCTCCCAGCGGGTGGCCATATCCACGCCGAAGAAGCAGGGGTAACGGATGGGCGGGGCACAGATACGCATGTGCACCTCTTTAGCGCCCGCCCTTCGGACCAGGCGAATCACTTTGGGGGTAGTGGTGCCACGGACGATGCTATCATCTACCAGTACTACCCGCTTGCCGTCCAGTATCTGGGGCAAGGGATTGAACTTAAGCTTGACCCCCAGGTCTCTGATTCGCTGGTCCGGCTCAATAAAGGTGCGACCGACATAGCGGTTCTTAATCAGCCCCTCGACCAGCGGGATACCGGAGCGCTGAGCATAACCCACGCCAGCGGCCGTGGCCGAATCCGGCACACCGATGACCAAATCGGCGTCCACGGGATACTCTTCCGCCAGCCCAGCGCCCATCGCCATCCGTGCCGGATAGAGTAACCGCCCGTTAATCGTACTGTCCGGGCGAGCAAAGTAGATATACTCAAAGATACACAAGGCGTGTCGACCCGCCGGCTCACGGTAGCTTTCGACACCGTTAGCGCTGATGGAGACAATTTCCCCCGGCTCAACCTCACGGATGAAGTTGGCACCAATGTGGTCAAGAGCGCAACTTTCCGAGGCCAGGACCCAACCCCCATTGAGCAAGCCCAGGCATAACGGCCGCACACCAAAGGGGTCACGCACCCCAAAGAGACAGTCGTTAGTCAGCAGCACCAGAGAATAAGCTCCCTGGAGTCGGTGCATGGCATACCGTATCTTGCCAATCCAGTCTTTCTCAGTGGCGGAGAGAATCAGATTGGCAATGACTTCGGTATCCGTGGTCGTGTGAAAGGTATAACCATGCTCAACGAGCTCTTGGTAAAGAAATTCAGTATTGACAATATTGCCGTTGTGCGCGATAGCCAGAGAATCGGAACCTTTGCCCACCACGATGGGTTGAGCATTGGTTAAGCGACTGGAACCTTTGGTGGAATAGCGGTTGTGACCGATAGCAATGTGACCGGTGAGCTGGCTTAACGATTCCTCAGTGAACACCTGGGATACCAGTCCCATCCGGGCATAGACCTGAATCTTTTGGCCGTCAGCAGTAGCAATACCGGAGCTCTCCTGGCCACGATGCTGAAGAGCGAAGAGGGCGAAAAAAGTAAGGCGGGCTACATCCTCATTGGGAGCATAAACGCCAAATACGCCGCAACTTTCGTGCAACTTTGCTCGCCTCTCAGTCTGACAATCTCATTATAATTGATTTGCCTCCCTCAGTCAATTTATTGGTGGAAAGATTTTATTTGCATTTGGTTGTTCTGTCATTGCCAATTACTTGCAACCAAAACCAAACAGAACCGGTGGAAAAAATTTCTATGCGGCATTCACCCCACCCTCTTTCACTCCCGCAGACAACCCCAAGACATGTCCCCCCCGCTTAATGGTTGCGGCTACGGGGTTGTTACCATATTACCAGTTTGAGCAGTACTATTGGCCCATTTACTGCGGTGCCGGGTAAGGTAGAATGAACTTAGGTGTAGAAAAGTAAACAAGACAGAGTATTGCCGTGGTGGAGTAGGGATATGTCAACTTACCATACTTGGTACGAATTCAAGAGGGAGCTTGAAAGACGAAACAATTCTCCCATACTTAACCGGGCCTGGCTACGCGTAAAGCCCCCATCACCCCTGCCCTGGAGCGACAAGCAACTGCGTTCAACTGTCTCGCAACTACGCCGACTGAAGAAGTCTCCGGCGCAATAGCTAACGCTCGGCTATGGTGAGTCAAATCATGATGAACAGCGGGAGTGACCTTGACAACCTGCTACGCCAGATGGTGAACAAAGGCCTGGCTTTCACCAGCCATGACTGGATAGAGAGAGCCGTCCAGCAGAAGAATCCCCGGCTTACCATAGAGCTGGCGTGTTCCAAGCTGCTATTGTATGACCCTGTGGAGCGAAAACTGGTCAGCCTATTGGTGTTTAATTAGCCACAATATCAGGCTGAGAGACAAGAAAGTAAATGTCTGAGGAGACTCTTAGCCCGCGGCGCGCTAACTCAGATAGTGTGACTTCAGCCAGTCAATCACCAGAGCCATAGCCTGCTCGTCCTGACGCAGTCTGTGCCCGGCACCTTCAATAATCACAATTTGCTTCGGCTCTTGAGCCTGAGCATACAGTTGATGGGCCTGGCTCACCGCCACCACCTGGTCGCTGGAGCCGTGCACCAGTAGTATCGGCCGGGGAGCAATTGCAGCGACATAATTAAGCGGGCTGACCAGCCGGAAACCGCCAATCCATTCCTCAACAGAATGCGGAAAATCCTGGTCCCGTATGACGCCGATACTGCGAAAGTGCTCAATGAGACTCTGGGGGTTGCCCATCATCATACTAAATTCCGCCGGGCAGGCACAGGCCACCACCGAGGCGATGCGGGTATCCTTGGCCGCCACATAAATAGAAACGGCCGCCCCACCACTGAAGCCGAGTACTGACCGGCGCGATTTGTCTACTTCAGGAACAGTATCCAGAAAGTCAATGGCGGCGACTAAATCCCGAGTCCAGCCCATCAAGTCCAGGTTACCCTCACTGGCTCCGGTTCCCCGGAAGTTAAAAATGAATACCGCAAAGCCCTGCCGACAGATTCTCTCGGCCAGTAGCGGATAGCCTCTATCACTCGGGTCGGGCCGGCCCGCCGGAATACCGTGGCACAGGCAAACAGCCGGGTACGGGCCCTCGTCGCCTTCCCCCGGCAGATACAGTTGTCCCGCAATCCTTAAACCATCCGCTTGAAGAGTAACCGCTTTTTGATTCATCTCAGCCACCAGCCAGCCAACTGTCCTTCAGATACTTGACACGATGGTAGTTCCATAATATCATATATGTTGCACCACAAAAACAACAAGGAGGGAAGAGCATGGCAGTTACAATCAATTCCACACTCAAGGACCTACTTGCCGACCCGAAGGCAAAGGCCGTAATTGAGAAGCACTTCCCCGGCTTTGCCAGCAATCCCCAACTGCAAATGGCGATGGGCATGACCTTAAAGCAGGTCCAGCCCTTCTCCCGGGGCGCCATTACCGATGATAAGCTGAAGCTCGTTGAAGAGGACCTGAAGAAAATCTAGAACCGGGCCTTAACCTGCTCCCAGCACAATAGAAAATCAGTACCAGACGGTTGCTGGTAGTAACTCGTTATTCTCTTTAGGCTCGCTTGTCGAGTCGAGAAGAGGGTTATTATTTCATCTCTAATCTGAGGAGGACGAAGAATTCCCTGTTTCCCGAAGCACCCAGCAACGGGGAAGGTAACAGTCCTCCCAGCCTGAGTTCCTTCTCGGTCAGCCAGGCGACGAACCGTCCCAGAACCCGGGCGTGAATGAGCGGGTCTTTGATAATGCCCCCCTTCCCCACCTCCCGCCGACCGGCCTCGAACTGGGGCTTGATGAGGACTACGAGATAACCGTTTTCTTTGACTAATTGCGCCACCGGTGGTATCACCTTCTCGACCGATATGAAGGAGACATCTATGGTGGCCAGGTCTACTTTTTCGGGCAGAGCCACGGGGTAACGGGCATTCACACCTTCAATAACTACCACCCGCGGGTCTTGTCGCAGGCGGTAGTCCAGTTGGCCTCGGCCGACATCAATAGCATAGACCCGGCGAGCGCCCCGCTTAAGCAGGCAATCGGTGAAGCCACCAGTTGATGCGCCAATATCCGCGGCTACCTTATCAGAAACATCAAGCTGAAACTGGTCGAGGGCATAAGCCAGTTTGATACCACCCCGGCTAGCAAAAGGAGGCGGCGCGACTATAGTAATCGCCGCCTCCTCTTTTACCAATGTTCCCGCCTTGGTAACCGCCATCCCCTCAACCGCCACCTCACCAGCCATAATCATAGCCTGGGCCTTGGCCTGGCTTTCGACTAACCCCCGCTCCACCAGTAAGATATCAATCCGCCGTTTGGTCAATGGCTATTACCCTGCCCGGAGTAGCCTATTTCAGAGCCTACCGCGTTGGCTGTTGGCCTCGAGTTCGACGGCGCAGCTCGTCAAGCCGCAGCGGACTTTCGCCCGGCCCACGACCGATACGATTGAGCGCATTCAACTGGCGGTGATAGGCAAAAACAGCATCCATATTCATCATCAAGGCATGAGTATTGAAGGCCTCTTTGGCTATCATCATGCCATCCGCCGGGACTTCGGCCATCTCCTTGGCCATTTTCCAGACCTCTTCCTCCAGCTTGTCCGGCGGCACTGCCAGGTTGACCAGACCAATGCGCTCTGCTTCCTTGCCCGTGATGAGTCGACCGGTGAAAATCATTTCCTTGGCCTTGCGCAGCCCCAGGAAAGTTATCCAGAGTGGCATACTGGTGACACCGCCGCCTCGAGTGGCCGGATGGCCCAGAATAGCATCTTCGGCGGCGATGGCAACATCACAGCACATCTGCAAATAGCACCCGGCGGCCACACAATAACCGTGTATCTGGGCAATCGTCGGCTTGGTCAGGTTCATGATGCGGAGGTAGCGGGCACTGATGCCGCGCAAGGTTTTTAGAGCATTGCCGGTGGTCCATCGGTCATAGCCCTCCGGCACGCTGGTATACGGACTGCCCGTAAGGTCATAGCCAGCGCTGAAGGCCTTGCCGGAACCACTCAGAATGACAACCTTGACCTCGGCGTCGTTGTCCGCCTGCTCAAAAGCGGCGTCCAGGTCTCTCAGCAAGGCATGGTTGAGAGCATTCCGCTTCTCGGGTCGGTTCATGGTAATCCGGGCAATGTTCTCCTTGACTTCATAGATGACGGTCTCAAAGCTCATGATAATCCTCCTTACCCTTTCTCTGGCTTTCCTGGCAGGATTATAAGGCAAAGGACTGCCGACAGCAAGTTTTGCCACTGTTGGATTCCGTTCGGTTTTGGTTACCTTCCTTAGGCATCACCTCACCCCCTTTATCCCCTTCAGGGAGAACCCTTCAGGGTGAACCCCTCTCCTACGCAGGAGAGGGGGAGGAATAAAAAGAGGGGCTGACGCCCCTCTTAGACACCCCTTGATTTTGGTTCTCTTTTAATGGGGAGTAGTGGCTCTTCTTAACCCCCTTGGTTATTTTAGGGAGAGTTAAAGAGAGGCTTCGCCTCTCTTAATTAAATATTTCCCCCTTCCCCTCTAGGGGAAGGGGGTAAGGGGGATGGGGTCAATGCTATGTCACCACTGGACAAACATCGGGATGTTTGCCCTTCCATGCGTATACTCTGAATACTACTCACTGACTTCATCAAGTTCTTCTTCAGCGAAGCGACTGACTGCGGCCAAGCCTTTCGACTCGAACTTCACTATATACCAGAAGCGATAGTTATCCTTAAGAGGTTCCTTATCTACGACCCCGGTGTGGTCTCTATACGGTGAAGTAGAATTGAGACTGACTCTGACTACGCTACCTTTCTTAAACTTCGGCGCTACGGTACGATATCCCCGCGGAATGTCATACTCCTTTCGTTTAATGGGGTCAGAAAGGGTAGCATAAGCCTCGTTTATCTCTTGCATTTTTTCATTGGCTTCTTGGCTTGCCCGATTCCTGTCCGGATGGTATTGAAAAGCTAGCTTGCGATATGCCTTTTTTATCTCCTGTACGCTGGCACTTGGTGCAATGCCCAATAACTTGTAGTGGTCTTTTTCACTCTTCATTCTTCAGTCCTTAATTTCCTATTGCTTGCCTCCTATTATTGCACATTTATAGTCTTGAGGGAAGGCTGTATAGTGGGTTAGACCCTACCGACACTCGAACGCAATAAAAACGAACCACTCAGGTTGGACTTGTGACACCATTAGTCCGATGTTAACGCTATTGGCGGGTTTTCATCTTCTGGGCATCTGGGACCAACTCACGCGTGAGCGAGTTTGCTCACCACTGGACAAACATCGGGATGTTTGTCCATTCCATGCGTATGTTTGTATAGATAATCATATACTATTTAATAATCTTAAATGTCTGTAACAGATGCTCAAAGTCGGGATCGGGGTTAATCGTTTTGTCCTTCCATTTATACATACTGATCGTCCAGATAATACCTTCGCGCTCAAAACATACCACTTTGACTTCGTCCCAGGGGTAGTAATAATCAGCATTCGGATAAAATGTCAAAAAGGTGGCATATTCAGCCGGGATACCATCGATAACCGTTTGTGTAATTGTAGGATTCCTTATCTCTACATCAAGTTTGTTCCATCCATAGGTGCTCTTGAAATAATAATATATGCACTGCTCAATTAATGAAGGATAGGTCGGATTATCCTCATATCTTACCTTAGGCGATACGTTTATTCGTATATAGGTGGATTCGACCGTAAATGGTTTTATTTGGTTCCCATCAAGCGCTACCTCTTCTCCGAGATACCCAATTACACCACTAGCCCAAGAACGATAGTAACTTTTCGGACACTCAAACATGAATTCGGAATAATGAAGATCTTCATTTTCATATAAATTGAAACTCTCATGAACAAAAACCTGATATCCAAAATTCATCCTAAAGCAGGAATATCCAGCAATCACGATCGGTATGATTAACAAAACCCCGAAAATCCGTATAAAACCACTGTTACCCATTCGACGTATTGAAACGACTTTTTCAGATTCATTATTCTCAACGAGAGACTCTAAGGTGGCTCCTTCGTTTTGAAACTGAAGTTTCTCCTGCCTATTTTTAAGAAATAAGATTATTATTAAACCTATAATCCAAAGACCCGCTGATACCAGAAAAACTAAATAGACTATCCCATAGAAATTAGAAATGTCATATTCAGTGAAAGTAAATGTATGGTGCAATAATGGAGGGTGCAGTATATAAATGAACATCAGAGAAAACAATCCTGAAGGTATGAAAAGTAATATCAGTGAAAGGTGACGATGTTTTTTCTTAGTAATCCATGTCATACAGATTATAGAAACAAGCGTGGCAAAAAACACAGTGATTGCCAGATAAACCTTAAATTCAAATGCTAATAAATAGGGACGGAAAACCAAATTAAAACCCTGAGCAAAAAGGACCATCAAGCAGGTAAATAAAGAACCACCAAAGGTGATTATAATAGCAGTCCAGTTCAGGTGTCTTTCAAACCAGTTCATTAAATGATCCCTATTAGAAACTATGCAGATTATACCACAACTGAAGTAACACGCCTTGAAGTAGTAATTAAGGTGGTTTTAGCGATAAAAGAAGAAGGGGGAGCATTTCTGCTCCCCCTTAATTACCATCGTTGTTTTACTACCACTGCACAAACATCGGCATGACCACATGGACATAGTTGTCCACGCCCACCGGGCGGAGGACGCCGGGGCTGGAGGGGCTGGTTGCCTCCAGAGCTACTCTTGACTCGCGCAGCACGCTGAGCACATCGGTGAGGTACTTGCCATTAAAGGCAATCTTGGCCTCCCCGCCCTCCACCACCGCATCAATCTCACCGACATCATCGCCCAGTTCTTCGGAGCGGGCGGAGACGGTCATCTTGCCCGGCGTGACATCAGCGCCGGCGGTAACCACTATGCGGACAATGCCACTGCCATCGCGGGCGAAGATTGACGCTGTCTTGGTGGCACGCAGGAATTCGGCCACATCCACCACGGCGCGGGTACTGAAGGTCTGCGGAATGAGCTGGGTATACTGCGGGAAGGTACCCTGAACCAGTTGCGAAACGAGCTCAATATCTTTCAGGCGGAACAAAATCTGACTCTTGTTAGGATTCAATGTTATGTCAACTGTCTCTTCTGAATCACCAATCAGACGATTAAGCTCAGCCAGGGTGCGGGCGGGGATAATGACCTCAGCCTTCTGGCTCACCGGAGCGGCCAGGGGCATCTTAAATACCGCCAACCGGAAGCCGTCAGCGGCGGCCAGCGTCAGCAGACTCCTCTTCAAATTGGGCATCCACGCCGGTAAGAACCGGGCGCGACTCTTCAGTGGCGGCGGCGAAAACTACCTGACTGATTGCCTGACGCAGGGCTTCCACCTCAACCTTGGTAGTAATACCCTCCCCGATACTGGGGATGGGGGGGAAATCCTTGGCATCGACACCGCTGATTCTGGCCTCAAAGCGGGCACACTTCAAGCCCAGTACCTTGGTCTTGGGGGCAAGGTTAATGTCAATCCTCTCGCTAGCTAAGGAACTAACAAACTCGGTGAGGAGCCGGGCGGGTACGGTAATGGCGCCTTCCTCTTCTACCTTGGCGCCGAGCCAGTAGCTAATCGCCATCTCCAGATTGGTCGCTACCAGCTTGAGACGGGACTGGTCAGTAGCCAAAAGGACATTATTGGTTATGGGCAGGGTGGTTCGGGTGGCTACGGCTCGCCCCACGATACCCAGCCCACGACTTAGATTCTCCTGAAGGCATGATAACTTCATGGTTCACCCCCTAATGTTGCTAGGTAAGGCGTAGTATATAACAAACCGGTAACTTTATTCAAGACAAAAAATAGTATTTTTTGGGCTAATTGTCGGCATTTTTCTCAGGGAAAGTGGAAAAGGGCGGCCGACTGAGCACCTGGTACGCTTTTCTAGCCGCCTGCCCGCGATGGCTGATTTGATTCTTGACCTCCATAGGCAATTCCGCCATCGTCTTACCCAGCTCGGGTAGATAGAAGATAGGGTCGTAGCCGAAGCCCTGACTGCCTTTTGGCTCCAAGGTTATCAGGCCGCGGCACTCACCGGAACAGAGCGCCACTTCACCAGAAGGGGTGGCGACAGCAATAACACACCGGAAACGGGCGGTGCGTTTTTCCCACGGCACATCCTTGAGTCGTGACAGGAGATAATTGACTCTGTCTTTATCAGAAGCGCCTTCGCCGGCGTAGCGGGCAGACAGTCGGCCGGGCTCACCGCCCAGAGCATCCACCTCCAGCCCGGAATCATCGGCCATCGCCAGCAAACCGCTCCGGCGCCGCCAGGACGGTGGCCTTTATACGAGCGTTCTCTTCCAGGCTCTCACCCACCTCGTCGACCTCGGCGGTGATGCCGGCATCAGCCAGCGTGACCAGCTCAAAAGGAATATCCTTTAAGAGGCGGCGGTACTCGTCCACCTTACCCCGGTTGTTGGTGGCCAACAGTAGTTTGCGGCGCAATGGTACTCCCGGAACGGGCAATTCTACTTAATGCTAGCGATGAACTCATCCAGAGTCAGGGCGGACATCGTCAGAGTCTGCAGTGTTCCTCTCGCGCCCAGCTCAATGGCTACCCTGGTTACCATCTTGTTATCCTTAGCGTCCAGAACATTGATGAAATCATAGGGCCCGAGCACCGCATACTGGGCGACGATTTTGACGCCCATAGCCTCGACTTCCTTATTGACCTCTTTGATTCGATTGGGGTTCTGCTTGATAGTCTTCCGGCCTTCGTCAGTTAAGGTAGTGAGCATAATGTAAGTTGCCATTTCTCTCCCTCCCACTAAAGTTATTATTGACTACCACTGCGCCGCTTCCAGAATGACTCTGGGTGATTGGCTCACTTAAGATGGACAAACCTTTTTTCCAGCTTCTTTCTAACCTGGGGCATGGTGGTGTATTCCATCTCCTCTAGAGGCAAACGGTGCGGCTCAAAGGGACCATGAGCACGCATAAAATCAGCCACATCAAGCGCCTGCTGGCGGGCATTATCAAAAGACTTATCGGCAAACATATCGCGAGGTCCTCCCAGTTTGCCTCCAGAGAGCTGGAAGCCAAGAGCTACTACCCTGGGCGGCCCATCAAAGCGAGTTGGGGTGCTGTCCGCCACCGATACCGGCATTAGAGGCCCGTGATGTGAGCCACGCATCCACCCCTTTACTAGCAGGGGTAAGGCAAATGGTTCCAGCACTTCGCCCACCGCCGGGAAATTACCCTGACAGCGCACAACACACACCGGGTCATCTTTGCCCACATACCGGTCGACCATCAAGGCTAATCGCTCGGTGGAAGACACGGCGGCAATCTCCTTGGTTTCACGGTGGTATATTGCCTTGATGGCAAAACGCCCGGGCGCCCCGATGAAGACCAGCATATCATAGATGTCTTCCGGAGCATTAAAGAATATCTTCTTATGCTCCTTGACATCATGCACCTCAAAGGCAAAGCCGCCGTGCATGTTGGCGGCAATGACCAGTCCAATGGTATTAAATGGGTCAGCAAACATCTTATAGAGCGGCAGGTTCCAGGCGCCGGCGGAGGTCTTATCCGCCATGAAAATGACTATTGGCTCCGCCGCTCTCTCCTCAAATTCCATTTCGGCCAGTCCCGGCCCCATCCCTTTGACTGTACCCGAGAAGGCGTCCTTGAGCAGGTCCTGCCCGGCGGCGTAAAGTTTTAGCCTCTTGGCCACCCTGGTGCAGTCAACAAAGGTATCCCAGGCCAGCCGGTGGATTTTTTCGTTATCCTCACCCTGCTCATGCGTCATAATCAGCTCCAGGTCATCCCCGCACTTGGTGACATGATAATCAATCAGCAACCCCTCCCGTTTAGCCTTGGCCAGGCAGCTATCCGCCTTAGCCAGCAGGTCAGGATGGCACTCGGAGTGCCCCACATAGCCACCCACATCCGCCTTGATGACACTTAGTGTGACCTTCATCACGCCTCCTTAAAGTTAGTTAGTATTCAATGCCAGTTCGCGCCTTAATGCCCCGGTCATAGGGATGCTTGATTTTGACGCACTCGGTAACTAAATCCGCCAGTTCAATCAGTTCTTTGTCCGCCTGACGACCGGTCAGGATAAGTTCCACACTGGGTGGTTTATCCTGGATAAGCTTGACGACTTCATTGAGTTCCACCAGCTTCCAGGCGGTGGCAATATTGACCTCGTCCAGAATCACCAGGTCATAATGGCCGCTAAGCATGGCCTCACGGGCCGCCGCCAGGGCCCGCCGCGCCTGTTCTTTTTCTTCTGGTTTCACATTAGCCGGGTCGGTGAAAGTCCGAAATCCGAACCGCGCTATTTTGACACCGGGGAACCTAGCCAGGGCCTCCCACTCACCATAGGGATAGTCCCCCTTCATAAAGACGGCAATGAATACTCTCAACCCATGACCTAAGGCTCGAATCACCAAGCCGAGGGCAGCGGTTGTTTTGCCCTTCCCATCACCAGTGAAAATCTGAACCAGGCCTTTTCTAGAGGGTTGTGACGATGGAAGGCTATTCAAGGATGCCTCTTTTGCCAAGAAAACCCCCCACAGAAAATGATAGGACCCTGGTGAAAGTGTAAACTAAGAATAGTGTAACAATCCGAGTCCAGTTTTGTCAAGAAAGTGGGACAAATGGCAAATTTATGGCCTATCCTGAGCTAGTTCAGAAAGATTAGTGACAGTCTTCTATTTTTTATGCCTCATCTTCGAATGCGTCGACCCTATCCCCTTTATCCCCTTCCCCTGAATTCAGGGGAAGGGGATAGTAGTTTTTGAGAGGGACATAGTCCCTCTCAAACTCCCTGGTTTCGCCCCGTCCAGCTTCGTCGGGGTGTCTAAGAGGGGCATTAGCCCCTCTTCCCTATTTTTACTTCCCCCTCTCCTCAAATGGAGAGGGGGACTTAGGGGGTGAGGTGATTTGGAATGGGAAGTGTCACCAATCATAGGAACCAGTGCATATCCTTGTGGCCGGCCAGGCTTTGATGATAAAATATGAATCTGTATCATAAAGAAATCCAACTTAATCCAGCATCGCCAATAGGCCGGGAAGGAAAATAAGGTGATTATCGAGAGGCTTGAAGTCGGACCCTTTGCGTCTAACTGTTATATCGTCGGGGCAGAAACCAGCCACGAGGGAATAATTATTGACCCCGGTGCCGAGGCGAACCTGATTCTGAAGAGAGTCAAGGATTTGGGACTCACGGTGAAGCTTATCGTGTTAACCCACTCTCACATGGACCACATTGGCGCGGTAAAAGAGATCAAAGAAGCCACCAAGGCGGAACTGGCGGTCCATTCGGCTGATGCCCGCGCTCTGCAGTCGAGGTCACCGATGGGTATGCTCTACCGACTTTCCCTGCAGGCTGCGCCGCCCCCCGACCGTCTGCTCAAGGGTGGCGATAGTGTGGAGGTTGCTGGCCTCCGTCTGCTGGTTCTGCATACACCGGGGCACTCGCCCGGCGGTATTTGTCTCCTTGGTGAGGGGGTAGTGTTCACCGGTGATACGCTGTTTAATTTTGGTATCGGTCGTTTCGATATGCCCGGTGGCAGTGGTCAACAATTGATGGACAGCATCCACACCAAGCTGATGATATTGCCCGATAACACCCGAGTCTATCCCGGCCACGGTCCGGAGACCACCATTGGCACCGAGCGTCAGTGGAACCCCTTCCTGCAGGGCTGACGAGCTAATCAGTGTTAGAGTCGTGGTGTAAACTCGTTTCAGGCCTTTCTTGGCGAGCGACTAGCCCTGAGCACTGCCAGTATCTCTCTGCCGTAACTCCCGGCTCTCTTCTCGCCAAATCCTTTAATGGCAAGCAAGTCTTCCGGTGCGGCTGGGTGGAGCTTTACGATTTGTTTTAGCCAAGAATTATGAGCGATGACAAAGGGCGTCACCTTTTCTTCCCTCGCCTTTTGGTTGCGCCAATTACGCAAGGCTTCGTAAATTGCCAGCTCTCCACTATCCAGTTCGAGCTCACTAGTCTGAATACCCCGCACACCTCGTTCCTGAAAGTCTTTCAGCCGTTTCTCGAGTTCCTCTTGCCGTATTGCCAGCGTCAGGTCGCTCCGCGTCCTTTCCAGGACTCCGCGCACCATATCAGTGGTACGGCGCAGCCCACCGGTGATGGCATCGGGGAAGTCCATCGTGACCAGAACATTGTAAATGTCATCCATAGCTGACAGTAATTCCTCGCCGCGAGAGAGGTCGCCCCCCCTCATGCTATCCAGAAGGTAGCGCCGCAGTTCACCCACCGCCTCCCCCAGGCCATTCAGGTAGGCGGCCGAGTCAACATGCAGCTCCCCGGGGGCGGGCGTTTGTTTTCCAGTGACCAGCGCCAACAGGATGCTCCCCTCGGCATATTCCTTCCCGGCATCTCGAAGAAAACCAGCGCTGACAAACTCCGGGCTGTCCGCCAGCGCCTGCGCCGCTTCATCCAGGAGGCCGCGGGCTGATTGCAATGATTCCCTGCCCCGGTCAAATTCCTGACGATGAACGGCACGGATGGCCTGGCTGGAATAACGAATCACTTCCCGGCAGAGAGGTAACGCCTTTTCCCGGGCCGCGTCCTTGGCGGCTAGGCTCAAGCGAATCTGCTCGGCAATGGAATCCAGATTACTAGTTAGTCCACTCATTTCTGCGCCTCAATTCTTTTTACTATTTCGCGAGCGGCGGCTTCGGGAGAATCAGCCGCCAGGACTGCGCTGATGACCGCCGCCGCATTGGCCCCGGCGGCGATGACTTCCGCCACATTATCTTTGGTGATACCGCCGATGGCGACCAGCGGCACCGACACCGCCTGCCGGACCCGGCGGAGTCTTTCCAGACCAACCACCTTCGCCGCTTCTTTAGAGGAAGTGGGAAAGATTGAGCCCACGGCAATATAGTCAGCCCCCTCCGCTTGCGCCGCGAGTGCCATCTCCACGGTAGTCGTGGAACAGCCCACAATCTTATCGATGGGCAGCAGTTTACGAGCCACCGCAACCGGCAGGTCTTCCTGGCCAAGATGCAGTCCATCGGCCTCAGTCTCGATTGCCAAATCAAGGTAGTCATTCATGATGAAAAGCACACCCTGCTCAGTGCATAGATTCTTGAGCTGGTGGGCTATCGGTAGCAGCTCTTTCTGGCTCAGGGTCTTGTCGCGGAGTTGGATTACACTGGCACCACCCCGGATTACCTGGCGGGCGACTTCAACATGACGGCGCCCTTTCAAAGCCTGGGTATCAATAATGACATAGAGCCCGGAGAGACGCTCTGTTTTGTCCTGGCGGAGGAGTCTGGACATTAGCCCCTGCTCCAGCGTATAAAGATTGAACCGAGCCTGTTTGAACTTCTCCGAATCCAATTTGTGGGAGAGACCCGGCATCTTGGCCAGTTCTTCCAGGACTCGCAACGATTCCTGCACCCGCCGGGAATTGGCCACCAGCACCAATGAGAGGTCTCTCTCCTTCCCTTCGCCGGGGACTTCGGTATCCCGGCCAACATCGGCCGCTGAGTCACGAGAATCAAGTAATTGCTGCTGGAAAGCAGAATCACCCCTGACTAACTCGTGGCGCATGGTTTTCAGTTGCTGGGTCAGTGCGGCCTCATTGAGCAACAACCGGGCGATGTCCTCCAGAACACGGAGTCCCTCGCTGGCGCGGTTAAGGTTGGCATCAACAAGGCGTAAGGTCTGTCGGGATATTGCTTCCGGTGAAGCCACTTTTAGAGCCTCTCCTTCAGAGAATTGGGCCTGCCCGCCGTCCCTCCGGGACTCTGGCAGGCGGGCAGTTCGCCCTCTCTTGCCGCCTGAATCTAACACTGCACTTGTGACAGAGAAACTCGTAGATTGGCATGGGCTAACTCACCTCTTTACCATGGTTAATTTTAGCACAGCCAGCTTCAGCGGTAAAGCTAGTCAGCTTGGGATGCCTGACAACCTATCCCCCTGACCCCCTTCCCCATCTCACCCCATAGATAACCTTAGATAACCTTGATATTCATGAGCTTCTCCTCCAGCTAGCCGCCGGGCCAATACCATCGGACAACTGCTCGAAGCACCCTGGGTGGTCACCATTGTCTTTGTCACCTTCTGCGGCTCTCTGTCAACTGTTGACCCCCTGTGGGTTAAGTTCTGATTTGCTTGAAATTGCCCTTATATCCAACAATCGCCGGCCTTAGAATGGGAGTAGGGGGTGAAAGATGATAGAAGAGACGACTACTAAAGCGATAACCTGTAAGAACTGCGGGTTTCTCACTACTCGCTGCACGAAACGATGCAATGTGTAGCACGTTATAATCTAGCGGATTGTGTAATTTAAGAATCTTACTGATGGCGTTAAGTCCCCTTACGTCTTTCCGATTGACACTCGCTGAAGTAGAGCCTATAATCTGCCCACGGGTACCAATCAAGCGAACTCAGAGTATACCTGTTTACTATATAGTATTATGACTATCTTCTCGTAGTATAATGCACAGGAAGTAAGTGACATGGCTGACAAATGGATTGACTTACGGCCTGAAGAAAAACAGGAAAAGATGTTCAAAACATGGTTCTCACCACCGGGAATTGCCTTTGAAAGTCCGGAAGCGGAGAAGGCGTACCACGATAGAATAACCAGGATTAAGGACGTCATTCAGCTCAAAGTGCCTGATAGAGTCCCGGTCTATACCAGCGGCGGGTTTTTCCCAGCTTACTACGCCGGCATAACACCGGAAACCGCCATGTATGACTATGGCAAGCTTGGCATGGCGTGGAAAAACTTCGTCCTGGATTTTCAGCCGGACGTGTATGCGGGGTCAGCTACTGCCCTTCCCGGGAAAGCCTTCGAGATACTCGATTATAAGTTATACCTGTGGCCTGGTCACGGTACCCCTCCCGATATCCCATACCAGTGCGTTGAAGCCGAATATATGATGGCGGACGAGTACGACGCCTTGATTCAGGACACGTCTGATTTCTTGATGAGGGTCTATCTCCCCCGCATATTCGGAGTGCTGGAACCTTTCCAGAGGCTTTCGCCTTTAACCAATACCGTTGAAATACCCTTCATAGGACCTTACCTGATGCGCTATGGTATGCCAGAGGTGCGGTCTGCCTTTGAGGCTCTTCTGGCCGCGGGACAGGAGGCATTGAAATGGCGAGAAGCTGTTGCTGCCTGTGATAAGGCACTGAATGAAGCAGGATTCCCAATTCTAACCGGCGGCTCGACCAAGGCACCATTTGACATGCTGGGAGATACCCTCCGAGGAACCAAGGGGATAATGATAGATATGTACCGACAACCTGACAAGGTTCTGGAAGCCCTGGAAAGACTAACCCCCTTAATGATTAGAATGGGGGTAGGGGGCGCACGGGCATCGGAAAGGCCTCTAGTGTTTATCCCCCTGCATAAAGGGGCTGACGGTTTCATGTCCGACGAGCAATACAAGAGGTTCTACTGGCCGACTCTTAGAAAGGTCATCTTAGGTTTAATCAATGAAGGACTGGTCCCCTTCATTTTCGCCGAAGGGGCCTATAATTCTCGCCTTGAGATTGTTAAGGATATACCCAGAGGCAAAACGCTGTGGCTTTTCGACTACACCGATATGGCCAAAGCCAAAAAAATCCTGGGTGATACCGCCTGCATCGCTGGAAACGTGCCTATTTCACTGCTGAGTATCGGTATGCCTGACGAGGTGAAAGCTTACTGTAGAAAGCTTATTGATGTTGCCGGAAGAGACGGCGGGTTCATCATGGCCAGCGGGGCCGTAATTGACCAGGCAAGACCAGAAAATCTGCGGACGATGATAGAATTCACTAAGGAATATGGCGTTTACCGGCGCTGATTGACCCTTTGAGGGAAGAAGGCCTTCAGTCTAAGGTCACTGTTGGAATAAGACAGATATGATTTAAATATGTGGAGGTAATATAATGGGGACGGCGAACGAAATTATGGAGGTAAAAAAGTAATGAGCGGAGAGTTAACGAAGGCGATTGCTGATTTGGAAGAAAGCGAAGCCTTGAGGATGACTAAAGAAAGGCTGGAGCGTGGTGAAGAGCCTCACTTAATTCTTGAGGAGAGTAGAAATGGGATGGAGATAGTCGGCAAGAGATTCAGTGATGGTACCTATTTTCTTCCTGAGCTTATTTTTTCAGCCGAGATTTTTAAAGAAATAACCGAAATTGTCAAACCAAGGCTTAAGAAAGAGGTGCAAGCTAAACGCCTTGGCAAGGTAATTATCGGCACGGTAGCCGGCGATATACATGATATCGGCAAGGATATTGTGGTGTTCATGCTGGATGTCAGTGGTTTCGAAGTATACGACCTTGGTGTGGATGTACCACCCAAGAAATTCGTGGAGAAGATAAAGGAGACCAACGCACCGGTCGTCGGGTTAAGCGGGTTTTTGACACTGGCTTTTGATTCGATGAAGGAAACAGTGGACGTAATAAAGGCCGCTGGACTGCGAGGCAAGGTCAAGATAATGGTTGGCGGCGGTCAGATTGATGAGGAAATAAGGAGGTATACCGGTGCTGATGCCTACGGCAAAGATGCTATGGCTGGTGTATCATTAACCAAGGCGTGGATTGGAAGCAGATAAAGGGACAAGACAAAGGAGAGACTGGAGCGCTGGTGCTCGCCCACGAATATTAAGTTTAACAATGCCGGCAGCATAGTAGACGAAGCAAATAGAACGGACACATAAGAATATGGAGAGAGAACAAGATAAGATTGAGATACCGTGACAGATTATGTAGTAGCTTTTATGCCAATAGGCTGGAAAGGTAAGTGCCGAGACAGCGAGACTATCTTAGCATGTGCCCGCCGACTAGGTCTCGGTATCAGCAGTGTATGTGGAGGGCGTGGAACCTGCCATACCTGCCGGGTGCGGGTCTTAAGTGGCATCCTCTCCGAGCCAACCCCCAGTGAAATAGAAGTTTTTTCACCTCAGGAACTTGATGATGGTTGGCGTCTCGCCTGCCAGGTTTATCCTCGCCGGGATTGCAGGTTGAGTGTACCTGCCGAGTCAATGACCACAGCGCAGCGCCTTCAGGTGGAGGGGTTAGCGGTAACAGTTACACCGGAGCCAGTCATCAAAGCATACCATTTGCGGTTGCCAGTGCCATCACTGGATGACCCACAGGCTGATGCCGACCGAATTCTGGAAAAACTAAACCAGCAGTACGGGCAGCATTGCACCAGAGTTGACATTGATGTCCTGCGCACTATCTCCCCCAAGCTACGTGCCTGGAATTGGGAGTGCCAAGCCACAGTCAGAAATGACGAGGTAATAGCTGTTGGTCCATGGCCAAGTCGCCAGTTGGGTCTAGCCATAGATTTGGGTACCACTAAGATTGCTGGCTATCTGGTTGATTTGAGTAATGGCAAAACTCTAGCTTCACAAGGGCTAATCAATCCACAGGCCAGCTACGGTGATGACATCATAAGTCGTATCAGTGCGGTCATCAAGTCACCCGATGGCGGTGCAACACTAAAGAGGTTGGCACTGGAAGCACTCAATGACCTGGCGGTTAGCCTTTGCGCTGGGATTGCGGCCAGCGTAGAAGAGATTGTCGATGCCGTTGTGGTCGGCAATACTGCCATGCACCACCTTTTTCTCGGTCTACCGGTAGAGCAACTGGCGCTCTCTCCTTTTGCGCCAGTGGTTAGCCATGCCCTTGACATGAAGGCGCGCGAGGCAGGATTACATATTGCTTCCGGGGCATTTGTGCATCTTCTGCCCAACGTTGCTGGTTTTGTCGGCGCCGACCATGTTGCCATGCTACTGGCAACGGGTGTTGCGCAGGCGGAAGGACCGGTAGTAGCTTTAGACATAGGGACTAATACCGAGCTCTCTTTAGTTAATAACGGAAGAATAATGGCGGTCTCCTGCGCTTCCGGCCCGGCATTCGAAGGTGGCCACATCAAGTACGGCATGCGAGCCAGTAGAGGGGCTATTGAACGGTTACGAATCAAAGGTGATGAAGTCCAGTATCAGACCATTGACGAGGCACCACCAGTCGGTATTTGCGGGTCGGGCATACTGGATGCTGTAGCCCAGCTCTACCTGGCAGGAATCGTCGATGAAGGGGGGCGAATTAAGGCCAATCACCCTCGCGTTCATACCGATAAAGGCCAGCGTGAGTTTGTGCTGGTTGATAGACAAAAGGAGCACCCGGCCATCACCATTACTCAGAAGGATGTAAGAGAATTACAACTGGCTAAGGCGGCAATTCGTACTGGTATCCAACTGCTCCTCGAAATGAACGACTTCACCGAAGAACAAATTGGGCAAGTTGTAATTGCCGGGGCCTTTGGCTCATACATTGATTTATCCAGCGCCGTAACTGTTGGGCTCTTACCACCACTACCGCTGAATTACTTCCGATCAGGTGGGGAATGCCGCCGGCATGGGAGCAAAAATGGCGCTGGTCTCCCTTACTAAGCGTGAAGAGGCCCAAGATATAGCATCTCGGACGCACTATGTCGAGCTAGCCAGTGCCCCAAATTTTAAGCAGACATTCATTGAGACAAGTCACATTGGGCAGTATCGGATAAAGCATGGCAGGAGGGAGGAACTTGATTGATGGAGAAGAAATGGGCAGAGTTAACTCCGGATGAAAAAAGGGGGGAGAGATTCAAATGGTGGCTTGAGCCGCCCGATATCAACTTTTCCAGCCCGGAAGCTGAGAAGGCCTACTACGCAAGGATAAAGAGGCTAGCTGACGCCTACCTTATGAAAGAGCCCGACCGGGTGCCGGTGCAACTGCCTTTCGGCGTTATGCCGGCGTACTGGGCCGGTGCCGACCTTAAGACGGTCATGTATGACTACGAAGAGCTCCGCCGGGCGTGGAAGAAGTTTCTTCATGAGTTTGAGATGGACACCTATGTTGGCCCCGGCATGATCCTGCCGGGAAAGGTATACGACCTGATTGATTACAAGCTCTACACCTGGCCGGGTCACGGCCTTCCTGACGATGCCACCGGATTCCAGTTTGTTGAAGGCGAATATATGATGGCCGATGAATACGATGCCCTGATTAGGAACCCGTCTGATTTCTGGATGAGGACTTACATGCCCCGCATATTTGGAATATTTGAATCCTTCAGAAACCTCCAGTCTTTCACCGACATAATCGAACTGCCAGGGATGTATTTTATGCCGTTCGCCAGGCCGGACCTTCAGGCGACACTTCAGGCACTGCTCGATGTCGGTAAGGAATTCCCGAAATGGCAGGCGGTTGTCGCCGAGTGTACCCGAGAGGCACAGGAAGCGGGAGTGCCTTCTATCAGAGGGGTTGGCCTGGCTAAGGCGCCCTTCGATACCATCGGAGACACCCTGAGGGGCACCAAGGGTATCTTCATGGACATGTACCGGCAACCGGAGAAGCTTCTCAAAGCCATTGATGTGATAACGGACCTGACGATTGATTCATTGGTGTCCAGGGCCAACGCCTCCAGAGTCACCACGGTCGGTTTCCCGCTGCACAAGGGTGCTGACGGCTTCATGTCAGCCAAGCAGTTTGAGACCTTCTACTGGCCCTCACTGAGAAAGGTCTGTCTCGCCCTGATTGACGAAGGTATTGTGCCGTCGCTATTTGCCGAAGGAAGCTACATGACGCGCCTGGAGACTGTTAATGAATTCCCCAAGGGGGCGGTTGCCTGGCGGTTTGACCGAACAGATATGGCCACTGCCAAGAAGGTTCTCGGTGACAAGTGCTGCATCTCCGGAAACGTGCCCACCTCACTGCTATCTACCGGCACCGCCCGGGAGGTCAAGGAATACTGCCGCAATCTGATTGAAGTCTGCGCTCCCGGTGGCGGCTACATATTGTCGGCGGGAGCTTCAGTTGACCAGGCGCCTCCGGAAAATCTGCGGGCCATGATGGAAGCCGCCAAAGAATACGGCGTGTACAAATAAAAAGTAGACTTGTATATCAAATCCGGTGCAGGATGTAATCATTGTGGATGAACAGCCGATAGCGACAATCGGTGAGCGTAACAATTATTCCGTAATTAAATAATGGTGGAGGCATAATAATGGACACGGAGCAGAAATGGGCAGAATTGACTCCGGAACAAAAGAGGGAACAGAGGTTTAAACGTTGGCTCGAGGCGCCAGGTGTCAAATTTGCCAGCCCGGAAGCCAAAAAAGCCTACAAGGAAAGGGTAACAAGACTGAGTAACGTCCTGCTTCTGAAGGAGCCCGACCGGGTACCGGTGCAACTGCCCTCGGGAAATTTCCCTGCCTACTACGCCGGGGGAACGCTTCATCAGGTAATGTACGACTATGACGCACTCCGCCAGGCATGGATAAAATTCATCCACGACTTCGATATGGATACATACCGTGGGCCCAGCCTGGTCCACGCAGGAAAGGTGCTGGAAATACTGGATTATAAGCTATATAAATGGCCGGGGCACGGACTGGCGCCCGATGTCAAGGGATACCAGTTCGTTGAGGGGGAGTACATGAGGGCGGATGAATACGATGCCTTGATGAAAGACCCGTCTGATTTCTCTTTCAGAGTACTTGCGCCTCGTCTGGCGGGAGCACTGGAGCCCCTGAAAAATTTCGCCCCATTTTCATCAATGCTGGGAAGACCGGTCAATCTGGTGCCGACATTCAGCAGACCGGAAGTCCGGGCGGCATTTCAAGCCTTGATGGATGCCGGAAAAGAAATGGCCAAATGGCAGAAGGCAGTTAGCGCCTGCGACCAGGAGGCACTGATGATGGGACTACCGAACCTCCAGGGCGGGGCGGCAGCGGCGCCCTTTGATACCATCGGGGATGCATTACGGGGGACCCAGGGCATCATTATGGACATGTACCGCCAGCCGGACAAGCTGCTTGAGGCTCTGGAATATATCGCCGACCTAAATATTGAGCGAACGATAGCGGGTGTGAATGCCTCCGGGGGTGTTACCGTCTGGTTTGCACTGCATAAAGGTGACGATACTTTCATGTCACCCAGGCAGTTTGAGACTTTCTACTGGCCGACATTGAAGAAAGTTATCATGGCTTTAATCAATGAGGGAATCATGGTGTCATTATTCGCCGAGGGTAAGTACCTGATGCGTCTGGATGTTATCAAAGACCTGCCCAGAAGTTGGGCTATGTGGCATTTCGACCAGACAGATATGGCTACTGCCAAGAAGGTCCTGGGTGATACTGCCTGTATTGCCGGGAACGTACCTGCGTCACTGATGTGTACGGGGACTCCCGAAGATGTTAAAAAATATTGCCGTAAACTCATCGATGTCTGTGCTCCAGGGGGTGGTTTTATACTCACTGGTGGAGCTAGCGCCACGGAGACGAACGCAGCGAACCTGCGCGCCATGATGGAAGCCGCCAAGGAATACGGCGTGTACAAGTAAAGGAGACCAGCCTATGGAAACCCGGGTAACAAGTTCTACCAAAGAAGTAATAATCGGCGATAACCGACCAACAGTGCTTATCGGAGAGCGCATTAATCCTTCTGGTAACAAAAGACTGGCGGAGGCTCTGAGAACAGGCAACCTGGAAGTCGTCCGTAACGAAGCCCTGGCTCAGGTGCAGGCTGGGGCAGACATTATTGATATCAACGTAAGTACCTTTGGGGTAGACGAGGTTACCCTGCTCCCCCGGGCTGTGCAGGCTGTGATGGATGCCGTCCAGGTACCTTTATGTATCGATAGCGCTAACCCGGCGGCCTTAGAGGCAGCACTCAAGATATACAAAGGTAAACCGCTTATCAACTCGGTTACCGGGGAAGAGCATTCTCTGGGGAAGGTCCTACCCTTGGTCAAGGAATACAGAGCCGCCGTCATTGGTTTGGTGCAAGATGATGAAGGTGTCCCAAAAGGTAAAGAGCGGCGGGTATCTATCGCTCATAAACTAGTGGCACGAGCTGAGTCGGTCGGTATCTCCCGTGAAGACATCATCATTGATTGCCTCGCTTGCGCCGTAGGAGCCGACACCAGCTCCGGCCCAGAAGTTATCAAGGCTATTAGCCAGGTCAAGGCTGAACTGGGCGTGAACCAGACATTAGGTGCCAGCAATGTGTCTTTTGGCCTGCCTGACCGTGACTCGCTTAATAATGCCTTCATAGCCCTGGTTATCGGCGCGGGTGTGACCTGTTTGATTACCGATGTAGCCAAATCACGTTCAGTCACTCGCGCGGTTGACCTTCTTTTTGGTCGTGATAAGCTGGCCAGGCGTTACATTGAGGCGTATCGGCAACGCCGCTAACCACACTTGGAGGGATAGAATATAGAGACAGCAGTCAAGGCACCTCATAAATCGCTCTAAATTGGAATATCTTGACGGATGTTGAGTAAAAGGCAGATAATAGCGGCGGAATCAAACGAATTAAACATTGTTATAAACCAATGGAAAGGAGTAAGACATGTTTGAAGTTATCGTTGAAACCACTGGCGGGGCAATTTGTGGCACGAAGGAGGGAGATATTCTGGTCTTCAAAGGTGTCCCATACGGGGCGCCAACCGGTGGCAAACGTCGTTTCCTGCCACCGCAACCAGTTGAGCCATGGGCTGGCGTACGATATGCCGGCGACTTTGGGCCAATCTGCCCCCAGACAGGAACGCTGGTTGATGAAGCTCGGCCATACTCAATTGCCCGTACCGAAGGGCACCTCAGATTTCTGCCTCAAAGCGAAAACTGCCTGGTACTGAATGTCTGGACTCCAGCCGTAAAGGATGGCGGAAAGCGCCCGGTTATGGTGTGGCTACACGGTCGCGGCTTTGCGCAGGGAGCTGGTTCGGAGACGCAGTATAACGGCACCGCGCTGGCCAAGCATGGTAACGTAGTAGTCACTATTAACCACCGGCTAAATGTCTTTGGTTATCTACATCTGGCAGATATCGCTGGTGAAGAGTGGGCTGGCTCTGGCGTGGCCGGGTTGTTAGATATGGTATTAGCCCTCAAGTGGGTCCGCGACAACATCGAAACCTTCGGCGGTGATGCGAGCCGGGTGACGATTTTTGGCGAGTCCGGCGGTGGCAGCAAAGTATCCAAGATGCTGGCTACGCCTTCGGCCAAGGGTTTGTTCCATCGGGCTATTATCCAGAGTGGTCCGGGATTGCGGGGTGTAGAGCGTAAGGATGCCACGGACATGGCTGAACGTCTGCTGGCAGAGTTGGGTCTCAAGGCAAATCAGATTGACAAACTCCAGCAACTGCCGGCTCAACAACTGCTGGATGCCGTTAATAGGCTATCATCCATACGGCGCCCCGCTGGCATGATAGGTACTCCTACGGGGGCTATTATGAGTTTTGCTCCGGTAGTGGATGGCCGTTACCTTCCCTATCATCCATTTGACCCTGTCGCCGCCCCAACAGCGGCGGATGTACCACTCATTATCGGTACCAACCGGGATGAATCGGCAACTTTCCTGGCGGCAGACCCACGGCGCCGCCGGCTTACCGAGCCAGAGTTGCGCGAACGTCTGACTCCAATGTTAGGCGAACGTCGGGATAAAATACTCAGCGTCTACAAGAGGGCACGACCCGAGGCCACACCCTGGGACCTGTTAATCGGGATTGGTAGTGAAGGGTTCCGGTTATCATCTATCAAACTCGCTGAGCGAAAGGCAGTGGGTGGACGTGCTCCCGTCTTTATGTACCTGTTCACCTATCAATCTGATTTCCTGGGAGGTCTCTTTAAGGCAGGTCATGGACTGGAAATCCCATTCGCATTCGACCATGTTGACGATGTGCCCATGACTGGCTCTCGCCCTGATAGATACGAGCTAGCCGCGGCGATGAGTGAGGCGTGGAGTGCCTTCGCCCGCAAGGGAGACCCAAATCACCCCGGAATTCCAAAATGGGCACCCTATACCACCAAGAACCGTGCCACCATGCTCTTCGATGTTCCGTGCCGAGTAGTGATAGACCCGTATCGCGAGGAGCTCGATGCCTGGGAGGATTTTGAAGCAAACTTACCCTAGTCCAAATTGTTCAACATTTGCGAAAGCTTGCTCTATTAAATGGGTAACATCTTGCGTTTGGTCGCTCAGAGGCTAGCAAATCCTTAGGGAGAAAGGAGGACGGAATGGGAAAGCTTGATGGCAAAGTTGCCATAGTTACCGGTGCCAGCCGGGGAATCGGTAAGGCTGTCGCTATCGGATTTGCCAGGGAGGGAGCTTGTGTCGCGATTGTGGCACGAACCGTGGAGCACCTCAAGTCTGGCCTACCTGGGACAATCCTTCAGACGGCTGATGAGGTCAAAGCCGCCGGTGGTAAAGCTTTGGCCATAAGGACTAATATTTTGGTGGAGGATGAGGTGCAGGCTATGGTACAGCAGGTGTTGCATGAGTGGGGCAAGATAGATATCCTGGTTAACAATGCCGCGGTGGCTGCCCCTGGCCCATTCGCTGAGACCACGACCAGGCACTGGAATCTGGTCATAGGGGTTAACCTCTTGGGGACATTCCTTTGTACCAAAGCCGTCCTGCCCACAATGATGAAACAGAGAAGTGGCAGTATCATAAACACCAGTTCGGGCGCCGCTGATGGTAGGGTCCGCAGTGTCACTGGCGTGGCCTACGGCACAGCCAAGGCGGCGATTGAGCATTTCACCTGCGAGTTAGCGGCTGAGCTTGGTCCGTATAACATCGCTGTCAACTGCTACAAGCCAGCGCAGGGAGTAGCGACAGAAGGATTCGTATTCAATTTGCCACCCGGCTACGATAAGTCACGGTTGATTGGTCCCGAGAAGATGGTAAAGGCGGCTATTTTCTTGGCTCAACAGGACGCCAGGGGCGTTACCGGGTGCGTGGCCAGGGATGAGGAAATTATCCAGTGGCACGGTTTGCTCTAGGGAAAGGAGTCTATCATGGATTTTATGCTCACCGAAGAACAGAAGGAACTGCGCCGGCGGGTACGGAAGTTCGCCGAGGAGAAGCTGGCCCCCATCGCTCCGGAAGCGGAAGAGTCCGATGAAGTTTCCTGGGACCTGGTGCGGTTACTGGCCAAGGAAGGGCTCCTGCGTCTCATGGTTCCGAAAGAGTACGGCGGGGCCGGTCAAGTAAGCTCCGTGAACATCTGCCTCGTCCGGGAAGAGTTCAGCAGAGTTTGTAGAGCGGCTGCCGGTATCTTCACCATGCAGGGCCTGGGCACCTACCCCATCACGCTCTTCGGCACCGAGGAACAAAAGCCGATACCTGCCGGCCATCGCCAATGGGGAAAAATTAGCGGCCTTCGCTCTCAGCGAGCCTGATGCGGGTTCCGATGTGGCCAATATGAAAACCACCGCCCTTCCCGACGGCGACCATTATATCCTGAACGGGAGCAAACGCTGGATCAGCCAGGGGCCCACCGCCGAGATCTATACCGTTTTTGCCAAGACGGACCCGACCCAGGGCAGCAAAGGAATTTCCGCCTTTATCGTCGAGAAGGGAACGCCCGGCTTCGACCCAAGGGGAAGATGAAGCTGATGGCGGCCCACTGCATCAGCGAGCCCAAATTCGACAATTGCCGGATCCCCGCAAGAACCTCCTCGGGGAAGAAAATCAGGGAATGAGAATCTCCATGGAGAACCTGGACATGTTCCGGACGACGGTAGGGGCCACCGCGGTGGGGTTCGCTCAAAGAGCCTATGAGGAAGCCGTGAGCCGGGCCAAAAACCGAAACGTTTTCGGCAAACCCCTTTCCGAGTATCAGATCACCCAGGCCAAGCTGGCCGACATGGCCACGGAAATCCAGGCGGCCAGACTTCTGGTATACTGGGCGGCGATCTTGAAGGACCGGGGAGAAAACTGGCGGAAAGTCATGCAGGCAGCCTCTATGGCCAAACTCTATGCCTCCGAAGTTTGCCATCGAGCGGTCGATGAATCCCTGCAAATCCACGGCAGCACCGGCCTCATAAAAGGGATGCCCATTGAGCGCCTCTACCGGATGCAAAGGTCGCTTCGCATCTATGCAAGAATATTTTAAAAATCTCATCGATCACGCTCAGCCAGTTCAAGCGTTCGAAGACAAACAGCAGGGTATCAAGCAAGTGGTTGATAACACTCACGATGCATCTCTCCTGGCGACCCGCACCAGCCAGGGCTTTACCGGTCCCCCTCTTCACTCGGCTGAACCGTTAAAAGCCTCTACACCAGTCTCAAACTGGCCTCAGAACACGATCCCTACGCAATTGTTTGAACAGCATTGCCGAACCCGCAGGCATCGACTCCTGGGCTGCCTCCTGCCAGGCGCGCACGCCTAAACTCTGCACCGTACGCGTCTCGTATCCAAGGGAACGCCAGACATCGGTGCGCTGGGCCAGATAGGGTGGTAAAAACAACAAGGAGGCCTCACACTGTAAATCACGCGAGGTCTTTTCGACTGCATCCATAAGCAAGTGCATGGCATTAGCCAGCGATACAGACGGATCGAGGTACACATCATTGGTGCGCGCCACCAGGTTTTCCACCTGCCAGCCCAGGACCCCGACCGGGCAAGTATCTATTTTCAGGAAAAGAAATGCCTTTTCACCGAACGCCTCCATTACATCCTCGCTGGTCAACTTGCGCTGGCCGCCGCTGAGGCGAGTGATAAGCGTGGCGATCTCAGCCGATTCGCCTGGACGAGCCCGGTCCACCCGCAGTTCACCCTTCGGGGTTCTCACCACTTCGGAACGTAAGGGGCCGGTTTCAACGGTCGGGAACCGCTCTTGCCAGGCCGCAACTACCTGCTTCCAGGTGCTTTCGAAGCTGGCATCATTCCGAATGATGACCTTGGCCACTTTTACTTTCTCTTCCTGGGAAGATTGGGCGGTCATGCGCTGGCGGGCAGCATCCTCTGTCAGCCCGCGCTTATGCATCAAGCGCACAACCTGCGCTTCAGGAGGCGCTATCGTCACCCAGATGGTATCACAAGCCTGGCGGAGGGGGATTTCAGCAGTTTGATCGCTTCGATCACGATAACATTTTGCTTGGAGCGGCGTATCAATATGTCCACTGCCTGCCGTACCAACGGGTGAATGATGGCTTCCAAGCGGCGCAAGGCATCGGGATCGTTGAACACCACCCGCGACAATTTCGCACGGTCAATCTGCCCATCCGCGGCCAAAACCCATTTGCCAAATGTATCCAAAACGGCCTGATGACCGGGCGCATCCACTGCGATGACGCGGTGACCAAGCGTATCGGCATCAATGCCATACGCACCCAGATGTTCCAGCATCTTGCGCACCACACTTTTACCGGTGGCAATGTTTCCCGTCAGCCCGATGACATACTTACCTGGCCAGGCACTCATGGTTACTCCTGTCTTTCCAAATCCCTTACATTTTAGCCGGGAGCGGGTGGATTGTCAAATTCTCATGAAGATACACTACCCGGAAACCTGTTTTTTCGGTGGAATGCGGAAATTTGGATGTGTTGGGATACAACGCATCCCAACACATCCAAATTTCCGATCGTATCTCGGGCAATATCAAAGAGGCTTTTTTG
>CAVSBN010000004.1:0-22844 GCA_963726225.1 uncultured Chloroflexia bacterium | reverse complement strand
CAAGCAGAGGTTCTGGTATCAATACGATACTATGATGTGAAGAGGATGTATGTTGGCTGGGTCAGCCCCTATACGGTTGTTACTACAAGCGGGAACAGCTTGCGTACTGCGAAAGCACAAAGGAGGTGAGGTCATGAAGTCGTTGAACCCCACGGGACGCCTGTGGCATGTCCGAATGAGAAAGGGCTTGACAGTAGGCGATGTAGGGCCCATGTGCTGCTGGTTCTGGTTTTGGTGCTGGTGGTGACCGTCGTTGGCATTGGACCAGGTTTGCCTAGTTCAAGGAAAGCCGGGATAGAAGAGACGTATTAAGGGCTTTTGATACTCAGATTGGGCTTAGTCTCGAGAGCACGTGCAGTATGCTAGCTGGCTCTAATTAGGCTTCTGCACTTGTGAGAGAGGCAAGGCTATGCATGTTTCAAAATATGTTGTCTATCAGGATTTAGACAAAGACCACGCTTTGATTGCCAGCTCTCTTACCGGTGCCGTGGACCTACTCGATTCCAATAGTAAGGCTGCCTGGCTTGCCCTGGCAGCCAGTAATAAGGCTGATGGTCTGGACAAGAAGTTTATCGCCCGCCTGAGGAAAAGAGGATACCTCTATCATTCAGCAGACGAGGAAGCTCATCTCTTTAACGAACTGGCCGCTGCCTTTCAGTCCTCTCAACTCAACTATCCTCTTCGCTTCGCCATTTGCCCCACATATCAATGCAATCTGGCGTGTAAGTACTGCTATGAGGGCAGGCTTCCCCAAGTCTCTACGGTAACGCTCGGAGAGCCGGACGTTGAAGCCCTGTATAAGTCCATCGATTGCATCTCCGGTTCACGGGGCGGGGAAAAGGCCTCAACGGAACTCACCGGGGGTGAGCCCCTTCTGCCAGGAAACAAGACTCTTATTGAGCAGATTTTCGTTGAAGCGTCGAAGCGAGGGCACAGCATCGGGGTTGTTTCTAACGGCGTCTGCCTGGCCTCTCACTTCGCCGAGCTTTTCCTGCGCTACGCGAAATCCATTACCTTCGTCCAGGTGACCCTGGATGGGCCGCGCGAAATCCACGACCGGAGGAGGCCTTTCCGCGGCGGGCAGGGCACCTTTGAGGCGATAGCCACTACCATCGATTTCTTGCTGGCACATGAACTTCCCGTTCGATTACGGGTAAACATAGATGGACAAAACATTCCCTATCTGTCTGACCTTGCTGGATTTATGAAGTCGAAAGGATGGGTCGGTAACCCCTCCCTGCAATGTCATCTATCCCCAGTTCTGGACCATCGCGGCGACAAGGACTATCCCTATCTTCTCCCTGAGATTGACCTACTGAAGGCCACTGAACAGCTGGGTTGGCTGGACAGTAACCAAGACGGCATCTTTCAATCGCATCTCTTCCGAGTACTTCAACATGTCTCCTCTGTGATTGAAGGTGGCGGCGGCTTTCCCGCCCCTTGTTTCAAGTACTGTGAAGCCAATTCTCCCAACTTCTTCGTTTTTGGTGCTGATGGCCTCATCTATCCCTGCGGTGAGGCAATAGGGAATCCAGAGTTGGCTATTGGCCGCTTCCTGCCGGTGCACGAGCTTTGGCCCGAAAAAGAGCAGCTCTGGAGGACGCGGTCCATCGCTTCCATACCCGAATGCCGCGAGTGCAACATAGCCGGCTTTTGTGGCGGTGGTTGCACTTTTGCTGCCTTTATACAGCACGGGTCCCCGAATGTGGGAATGTGTGGTCAGGCCCATGAGGTCCTCCAGTACCATTGCCAGAAGTTGGGCAAAGGCCTATGTGACCCTTCAGCGGCAGTTTTGGAGCGAGGCACTGTCCGATAATAAGATGAAAAAGCATAGTCCTGGCGCGAAGAGAATCCTGGTAGTCGAAGACGAACCAGCGATTACCGAGCTTTGTCGGAGAGTCCTTGTCAGTGAGGGATTTGAGGTAGATGATGCCGGGAACGGCAGTATCGCCGAAACGAGGCTGGAAAAGCAGGACTACGACTTACTTCTTATTGACATCAGGACACCGGTCATGAACGGCCGGGAGTTCTACCAGTCAATCGTGAAAAGACACCCTGATCTGGTCAGCCAAGTGATATTCACCACCGGGGATTTGCTGAGTGGTGACACGAAGACTTTCTTGGAGGAAAGCGGCCGGCCGTTTTTACCCAAACCATTCAGTCCTGATGAGCTAAAAGCAGTGGTGACACAAGTTCTGAGGGAGATAGGAAGATGACTGCCCGCCAGCACGAAGCACTGAGTGTTGGCAAACTGGCAAGTCTGGGGTGTTGCCTTGGTGCCTTTTTGATGGTGGTGACATACCGCTCGACAAAATCTGTACCTGGTGCGGTCAGGTGAATAATGAACTAGGTTGGTCAATGGCCAGTAAACGGAAACAAATATTATTGGCAAAGCTTAGGAAGGTACCGTGATTGAAAGGAGACGGACTGTGCAGACGTCGAGTTCGCGCGAAATCGATGCCATTGCTAGAGGAGTCCAGGACAGGTATATTCGGTCTCTCGGTTTGTCAACGGCGCTCTCCGATGAAGTAGTTGCTGTGGCTCGGAAGCTCCACCTGCCGGCGGCAGTGATCAACCAGTGGTTGAAAGAACAGGGAGAACACAAGTCCTCGTCGACAGATGGAGCTACGGACAGTCCTGAGCCTGCCAAGCGGAAGCCACTGTGAGGTAATGACCGGGGGATCTCACAGCGAAGCAAGCCGCGAGGCCATTTCTGCTAAAACCATTCACCCCTGATGAGCTAAGACTTATGCTCAGAAAAACGTTGCCTGCAGGGCGTCCTCTGCCTAGGGCCGTGGCAATAAGAAGGCGTCGTTTCAAACTAAGCCAAAGCTATTTCTCTAATCAAACGGTCCATCTTAAAGTGCAGTGCACTAACCAATCCATCGTTTTGTGCAATCAGGTTAAGAACCTACGGTGAATTTGGCCTGTACGATTTTCTGCTAGGACCTTTTGGCCTGTGTTTCCTATGGCTTTGCTAGAACGACCCGTAGTAAAATAGTTGCAGAATTCGTCACTCTCCGGACCGACCATGCTGAAAAAGGTACAGCTTGCTTATTTAGTATCGTCTAGAGGATATTTACCGCGCCCAAGCATTTGCCGCACAGTTTGCAGATGTTCCTCTGGCCTGTGACTGGCGTCCCCAAGAAGGTTTTTCATTTGTTTCGCCGTTTCTCCTATGGCAACTATTTGGTCCAGTAGTTTGAGAACCAGCCCAACCGGGCTTTCAGCCCTCGGGAAGTTCAACTCTCCCCCGCCTCCACCACTTTCCCCCTCCCATAATTATCGTTGGCTCTCTCTGAAAAACCGAGACTCCTTTTCCAAACCCACGCTTTCACCAGCGGCAGTGCCCCCCTCTAAAGCTCATTGTGGCCAAAAGTACTGAAGTCATACTACCAAAGTATCACTGGAAAGGGACTATTGGGTGATTCACCGGTGGACTCAGGTATATTATGGTATACCCGATACTGTTTTTGGAGGGGGCGGGTATGCCGGTGAGAATAGATGGTCATACCTACTATCGCACGGCCGAAGTCTGCCGGATGGTTGGCATTAGCCGAAATACCCTGTTTCGCTGGCTCAAAACCGGCGTGACCAGGCAGCCGGCGGGTCGTGACCGGCGGGGGTGGCGGTTGTTTACCCGGAACCAGATAGAGGAAATCAAAGCCGAGGTGGATCGCACCACTTGATGCCGTTGCCATTAACCCGGCGAGCTTGGCTCTTGAGAAGAAGCCACGGACAGAATCAAAGTAATGATTGTTGATAAGCCGACGTGCTTCCGCCGGGCACTAATTTCCCAAGCTCTTTTCCAGATTCATTTAGGGGACTGGCCTTGAGAATCCAGCTTTGAGGCTGGGAGTTGCTAAACGAACCTCACCCGGCGCTATTGACAAATTGCAGTATTAGTGGTATTATCTATCTTTACAGTTGCATCTCCAATGCTTTCTGTCTTTATTTTTTTATCCGATGTTATATTCCCCACTAACCGCGTGTCCCGCGTGGGACGATGGCCACAGTAAAAGGTAATCCAAAAATCTGTGCCCAGTTTTATTAGAAGGTCTAGTTTTAAGGAGTTGAGTTATTATGGCTTTTGTTTCACCCTCGTTCTCGGGCAATGGCTCCCCTGTTCCCAGAAAATCCTACGCCAGGCTACCGCAGGTATTGGAAGTACCCAACCTCATCAAAGTCCAACTAGACTCGTTCCGCTGGTTCCAGGAAGAAGGGCTGAAGCAGCTACTGGATGAAGTATCGCCCATTAAGGACTTTACCGGCAACCGACTGGAAATTAGCTTTGTGGGCTATGAATTCCGTGAGCCTCGCCACCCTGAAGCGGAATGCCGCCAGCGCGACCTGACCTACTCCGCCCCCCTCAATGTCAAGACCAGACTGCTGGTTAAAGCCACCGGGGAAATCAAAGAGCAAGACCTGTTCTTCGGTGATCTTCCACTCATGACCACCAAGGGCACCTTTATCACCGGTGGCGCCGAACGCGTGGTGGTCAGCCAGTTGCTCCGTTCGCCCGGTGTCTATCTTATGACCGAGGAAGACCCGGCCAGCGGTCGCAAGTTATGCCAGGCTAAGCTTATCCCCAGCCACGGAGCATGGCTGGAGTTTGAGACGAGTCACCCGGATGTTATCTCAGTCAAGATAAACGGCAAGCGCAAAGTCCCGGCGACCACTATGCTCCGCGCCATTGGCTACTCCAGCGATAAGCAACTGCTCAGTCTCTTCGCCAATGAAGATACTAATCTGGAGCACCAGTACATCCAGGCCACCATTGACCGTGAGCCTCAGGTGCAGGACAGAAATGAGGCGCTCATCAGCATCTACCGCAAGTTGCGGCCGGGCGACCCACCAAATATTGAAAACGCCCGCCGACTGATTGATAACATGTTCTTCAATTCCCTCCATTATGACCTGGGGCAGGTGGGACGCTACAAGCTGAACAAGCGGCTCGGGCTGGATATTCCCGAAACCGAGCGCACGCTGACCAAAGAGGACATGGTCGAGATAATCCGACACATCATTATGGTCAATAACGGGACGGACAGCCGGGATGACATTGACCATCTGGGGAATCGGCGGGTGCGCACCGTCGGCGAACTGGTGCAGAACCAATTCCGCATCGGTCTGATGCGCCTGGAGCGCGTGGCCAAAGAGCGGATGAGCACCATGCCGGTGGAGGCAGTAACGCCCAGCGCTCTGGTCAATATCCGTCCGGTGGTGGCGGCCATTCGGGAGTTCTTTGGTAGCTCCCAGTTGTCTCAGTTCATGGACCAGACCAACCCGCTGGCCGAACTGACCCACAAGCGCCGTCTCTCGGCCATGGGGCCGCGAGGGTTATCCCGGGAGCGGGCCGGCTTCGAAGTGCGGGATGTCCACTTCTCCCACTACGGCCGCATCTGTCCTATTGAGACGCCAGAAGGACCGAACATTGGTCTTATTGGCTCGCTGGCCACCTATAGCCGTATCAATAGGTATGGCTTTATCGAGACACCCTACCGGCGGGTCATGTCCGAGGTAACCGGTGACTACCAGAAGCTTATTGGCCGGAAGACCCGGGAAGCCGTGGCCGATGACGAGGGTAAGACTGTCATCGCCGCCAGAGCTACCATTACCGCTCGACATGTGAGTCGGCTGTCCAAGCTGTCACCCCGAACGGTAAAGGTGGTGCCTTTTGTTTCCGAGGATATAGTTTACCTTTCGGCCGACGAGGAAGATAAATATACCATTGCCCAGGCTAATGCCCGACTGGATGAAAAGGGCCAGTTTGCTGATGAGAGGGTGGAAGGCCGACTAGCCGAACGCTACCTCAGGGTGTCCCCGGACAAAATGGAGTTCATGGATGTCTCACCCAAACAGTTGTTCAGTGTGGGTACCTCGCTGATTCCCTTTCTGGAGCATGATGATGCCAACCGGGCTCTGATGGGGGCCAACATGCAGCGGCAGGCGGTGCCCCTGCTTTTACCCAGGGCACCGGTGGTGTCTACCGGTATGGAAGTGGAAGCGGCCAGGTATAGCGGGCAGGTTTTGTTTGCCCGAAATGCTGGAGTAGTAACCTCGGTTGCTGGCTTTAGGGATGAGCAAGGTAATGATAAATATCAGATTGAGGTTACCACCGATGATGGTGAGAAGGATGTCTATCCGTTGCTGAAGTTCGTCCGCACCAATCAGGGTACCTGCGTTAACCAGCGCCCTATCGTGAGCAAGGGCGCCCGGGTAGAGGCCGGGCAGGTGTTGGTGGACAGCTCGTCTACCGAGCAGGGCGAGCTGGCGCTGGGGCGAAATGTGGTCTGTGCCTTTATGAGCTGGCGAGGCTATAACTTTGAGGACGCCATTATCATCAGCGACCGCCTGGTTTGGGAGGATGTCCTGACCTCCATTCACATTGAAAAACATGAGGTCGAGGCTCGCGACACCAAGCTGGGCCCCGAGGAAATCACCCGGGACATACCTAATGTTGGTGAGGAAAGCCTGCGCGAGCTGGATGAGGATGGTATTATCCGCATTGGGGCGGAGGTTGGTCCGGACGATATCCTGGTGGGTAAGATTACACCCAAGGGGGAGGCCGAGCTTTCCGCGGAAGAGAAACTGCTCCGGGCTATCTTTGGTGAGAAAGCCCGCGAGGTGAAAGACACCTCACTCAGGGTGCCCCATGGCGAATGGGGTAAGGTGATTAATGTCAGAGTCTTCTCCGGCGACGATTTGTCCGCCGGAGTCAATCAACTGGTGCAGGTCTGGGTGGCCCAGAAGCGCCGGATTTCGGTGGGGGATAAGCTGGCCGGGCGGCACGGGAACAAGGGAGTTGTCTCCATTATCGCCCCGGCTGAAGATATGCCCTATCTGCCTGATGGCACACCAGTAGATATGATTCTCAACCCGGTGGGCGTCCCCTCGCGTATGAACATCGGTCAGGTGCTGGAAACACACCTCGGCTGGGCGGCCCGGATACTGGGGTTTAGAGCCGTTTCTCCGGTCTTTGACGGTGCCGATGATGTGGCCATTGAGGACAGCTTGGCTCGCGCCTGGCTGGCGCAAAAGGCCGGGGCGGTCAGTTTCGACCCGGATGTTGAGAACGGCCGCGGGCAACTGGATGAGGCCAAGGCCTGGGTGACGCAGCAGGGCTTTGACGGGGAGAAGGTATTCAGCGATGAGTATCCTGGCGAAGCCAAGGCGGCCTGTTTGCGTCTCTGGCTCGAGGAGCAGGGAGTGGCCAGCCGGGACTTCAGCTCGGGGGAGTTGGCAGCGGTGGCTAAGAAGGTTGGCGCCGAAAAGAATATCCCGCCACCGACCATCGGTAAGGTCATCCTCCGCGATGGGCTGACGGGTGAACCCTTTGACCAGCCAATAACCGTGGGCGTTACCTATATAATGAAGCTCATCCATCTGGTTGAGGACAAAGTTCATGCCCGCTCCACCGGGCCCTATTCCTTGATTAGCCAGCAACCGCTGGGCGGGAAGGCACAGTTTGGCGGTCAGCGCTTTGGTGAGATGGAGGTGTGGGCTCTGGAGGCCTATGGCGCCGCCTACAACCTGCAGGAAATTCTGACCATCAAATCCGATGACCTGACCGGTCGGGCCAAGGCCTATGAAGCCATCGTCAAGAATGAAGACATTATTCAGCCTGGTGTGCCAGAGTCCTTTAAGGTTCTGGTCAAGGAACTGCAGAGCCTGGGATTGGCGGTGGAGGTCATAAATGAAGAAGAGAGAGCCGCCTTCGCCGGTGAAACGGCCAAGGTGTCTGGAGTAGAAAGTGCTCTCAAAATTGGTGAAGACTCACTTGGGAGAGGGGCAGAAGACAAAAATGTTTGAAGTTAACGATTTTGATGCTGTTCGAATTTCTTTAGCTTCACCCGAGCAAATCAAGAGTTGGTCCTATGGTGAGGTCACCAAACCCGAAACGATTAACTACCGCACCCTCAAACCGGAACGGGACGGGCTCTTTTGCGAGCGAATCTTTGGGCCCACCAAAGACTACGAGTGCTTCTGCGGTAAATACAAGCGCATCCGCTACAAGGGAGTCATCTGCGATAAGTGCGGCGTTGAGGTCGCTCAGGCTAAAGTACGCCGTGAACGAATGGGTCACATTGAACTGGCCTGCCCGGTGAGCCATATCTGGTTTGCCCGCGGCGTGCCCAGTCGCCTGGGACTATTACTCGACCTATCGCCCAGAAATCTGGAGCGTGTTCTCTACTTCTCTCACTATATTATTACGGCCGTGAATAAAGAGGCGTGCGAACAAGCCGTTAAACAGCTTGAGGAGAAGTACACGGAGGAAATCACCGGGCGCGAGGAGACGCTGGAGGCCAAAATCGCCAAGATGTCAGAAGCCTCGGTGGAGGAAGTGAACAAGCTCCGGCGCGATTGGGAGGCGGAAAAGGTCAAGCTTGAGGAAGAGCTGACCAATGAGATAGAACAGTTGAGAGACCTCGGCCAGCAGAAGTTGCTCACTGAGACCCAGTATCAGGACATGAGCCAGAAATATGGGGGGATTTTTGAGGCGGGGATAGGGGCGGAAGCCATACTGAAGCTGGTCAAAGAGATTAATCTCAACGAGCTACGCAATAAATTAATTCAGGAGACCCGCTCCAATTCTGGCCAGCGCCGCAAGAAGGCTTCCAAACAATTACAGGTGGTGGAGGCCTTCCGCCGCAGTGGCAGTAAACCCGATTGGATGATTCTAACTGTTTTGCCCGTTCTGCCCCCTGACCTGCGCCCGATGGTTCAGCTCGATGGCGGCAAATTCGCTATCAGCGGCATCAACGACCTCTACCGACGGGTTATTAATCGCAACAACCGACTGCGCCACCTGATGGAAATCGGGGCGCCGGAGATTATCATCCGCAATGAGAAGCGGATGCTTCAGGATGCGGTGGACTCCCTCATTGATAATGGCCGACGGGGACAGTCCATGTACACCGTCGGGAGCCATAAGTTGAAGTCGCTCTCCGACATGCTCCGCGGTAAGCAGGGACGCTTCCGCCAGAATTTGCTGGGTAAGCGAGTTGACTATAGTGGGCGTTCGGTTATCGTGGTTGGCCCCGAGCTTAAACTTTACCAGTGCGGGCTACCCAAGCGGATGGCTGTGGAGCTGTTCAAGCCCTTTGTCATGCGCCGACTGATGCAACAAGGCCTGGCCCACAATATCAAGAGCGCCCGCCGTCTGGTGGAGAGAGCCAAACCCGAGGTCTACGATGTGCTCGAGGAAGTGGTCAGGGAGCGACCGGTCCTGCTCAACCGGGCGCCAACCCTGCACCGCCTGAGTATTCAAGCCTTTCAGCCGGTGCTGATTGATGGTAGCGCCATCCAGCTTCATCCGCTGGTCTGCACGGCCTTCAACGCCGACTTTGACGGCGACCAGATGGCGGTCCATATCCCCCTGTCCAAGGCGGCGGTGAAAGAGGCCCGCGAGGAGATGCTCAGTATCCATAATATTCTCCTCCCGAGCAGTGGTGAGCCAATCGTCACCCCAACCCTGGACATGGTTCTGGGTTGCTACTACCTGACCACCATCCGGCCGGGAGCCAAGGGAGAGGGCAAAGTCTTCGGCAGTTTTGAGGAAGCCAAGCTGGCTTATGAGCTGGGCGTCGTTGACCTCCGGGCTCACATTGAGGTCAGAGACGAGAAAACCCAGCCACGGATTAAGACCAGTGTCGGCCGCATCCTCTTCAACGAGGTCTTGCCGGAAAAGCTGGGCTTCCTGAATAAGGTAATTGACAAGGGTGGCCTGAAGCGAATCGTCAGCGATTGCTCTAAGATACTCAACGATGAAGATATGGCGGCGGCACTGGATAACCTGAAGCAACTGGGCTTCCGGTTTGCCACTAAATCCGGCACCACCATCGCCATGAGTGATATTGAGGTGCCGGGCAGCAAGCCCAAGCTACTGGCTGAGGCCGAAGCTAAGGCGGCCACCATTGAGAACCAGTATCATCGCGGCTTAATCACCGAGGATGAAAGGTACAATGCTGTCATCGGCGTCTGGAACGAGGCCACGGACAAGATTACCATTGCCCTACAGGAGAGCCTTGACCGCTACGGCGGTGTTTACATGATGGCCACCTCCGGGGCCAAGGGTAATATTTCTCAGATTCGGCAGATGGCCGGTATGCGTGGCTTAATGACTAACCCCTCAGGCAAAATTATTGACTTCCCGATCAAGGCGAGCTTCCGTGAAGGTCTGAGCGTGCTGGAATACTTTATTTCCACCCACGGTGCCCGCAAGGGTTTGGCTGATACGGCCCTGAGGACTTCGGAAAGCGGCTATCTCACCCGGCGCCTGATTGATGCCGCCCACGATGTTATTATCCTTGAGCCCGACTGCACTACCACGCTGGGTGTCTGGATAACCGAGCCGAAGGAGAAGGGACTGCTGCCATCCTTCACCGAGCGTATCATCGGTCGCCTGGCGGCCAGTAAGGTGGCCCATCCCAAGACCGGAAATGTTATCGTTGACCGAAATGAGGAGATTGACGAGCAGAAGGCCAGCGAAATCATCGCCGCTGGCATTAATAGAGTGTATGTCCGGTCGCCGCTGAGCTGTCAGTCACGGCGTGGCATCTGCCAGCAGTGCTATGGTCGCGACCTGGCCCGCGGGCATCTGGTCGACCTCAACATAGCGGCGGGCATAATTGCCGCCCAGAGCATTGGCGAGCCGGGCACTCAGCTCACCCTGCGTACCTTCCATACTGGTGGCGTGGTGGGACTGGATATCACCAGCGGTCTCCCCAGGGTGGAAGAGCTATTTGAGGCCAGACAGCCGAGAAACCCCGCCATCATTTCTGACATTAATGGCGTGGTGGAAGTCATTCACAGTGAGGAAGGCGACAAAATCAGGATTACCGGCACGGAAATCTTCCGCGATGAATACGCACTGCCCCCCGGCTTCAAGGTTAAGGTGACCGATGGGCGATGGGTAGACATCGGCACGGTGCTGGCCAGTCCGCCCGCTGCAAAGGGGAAGAAACCACTGGCAAAGGGGAAGAAATCACCACCACCAGCCGTGACCGGCGCCAGCCCGATTCTGGCCGGCGTGGCCGGTCGGGTAGCGATTGAGGATGAGCGCATTGCCATCCTCTATGAAGAGAAAGAGGAGCGCGAGTATATTGTGCCGGCGGCCACCCACATCCGTGTTCAGACCGGCGAACCGGTCAAGGCTGGCCAGCAGTTGACCGATGGTGCCATCAACCCGCAGGAGATGCTCAATATTCTCGGCCGTGAGGCCGTTCAGCAGTACCTGGCGGATGAGGTGCAGCGGGTCTACCGCTCGCAGGGCGTTAATATCAATGACAAGCACATTGAAATCATCATCCACCAGATGCTGTCCAAGGTCCGCGTTGATTCCTCCGGTGACACCGAGCTGGTGCCCGGAGAGCTAATCGACCGGTTCCAGTATGAAGAAATAAACGCTGAGGTACTGGCCGAGGGTGGTGAGCCCGCCACGGCGCACACCGTGTTGCTGGGCATAACCCGAGCCTCGCTGAGCACCAATAGCTGGCTGGCGGCGGCCTCCTTCCAGGAGACGACCAAGGTGCTGACCGATGCCGCCGTCAAGGGTGCCGTGGATAAGCTGGTGGGGTTGAAGGAGAATGTTATTATTGGTCGACTAATCCCGGCCCGCTCCCCGTCCTCGATGGTTGCCGCTCAGGTGATGGTTGAGGCGGAGGCGGAGACTGAGAAGCTGGTTGAGCCGGTTGAGCCGGCGGAGCCACCACTGCTGACAAACTAAAGCCGGCCCACAAAGGCTTTTTGAACAGCCAGAGCCGACCCGACTATCGGGTCGGCTCTTTTCTTTGGTTCCGGTTCTGGTTTATCTTGCTTCAAGTAATCTTGTGCTATAATAAGGTCTTAATCAGGGAGCTAGGTGAAAAATGCCGCGCATTGTTTCCAATAAACCCAGCCCGGAAGACATCCCACTGGATGCCAGTCTGCGACCCAAGGCTCTAGATGACTTCATCGGGCAGAACAAGATTAAAGAGAACCTGAATATTGCCATCGCCGCGGCCAAGGGTCGGGGCGAACCCCTCGACCATATCCTGCTCTACGGCCCGCCCGGCCTGGGCAAGACGACCCTGGCTTATATCATCGCCGCCGAGATGCGGGTCAATATCAAAATAACCTCCGGCCCCGCTATCGAACGGAGCGGCGACCTGGCGGCTATCCTGACCAACCTGCGCCGTCAGGACATACTCTTCATTGATGAAATCCACCGCCTCAACCGGACGGTGGAGGAAGTATTATACCCGGCGATGGAGGACTTCGCCCTGGATTTGATTATCGGCAAGGGGCCGGGGGCCAAGAGCCTGCGTTTGAAACTGCCACCCTTCACCCTCATCGGGGCGACCACCCGCTACGCCCTGCTCAGTCCGCCCCTGCGCGACCGGTTTGGCGCCGTCTACCGCCTGGACTTCTACGACCAGGAATCCATTGAAACCATTCTCAAGCGTTCCGCCCGGATTCTGGGAGTGAAAGCGGAATCTGACGGACTTCAGGAAATCGCCCGCCGCGCCCGGGGCACGCCGCGGGTGGCCAACCGCCTGCTCAAGCGGGTGCGGGACTATGCCCAGGTCAAGGCTAAAGGCATTGCCACCAAGGCCGTGGTCATTGACGCCCTGTCCAAGCTGGAGGTCGACCACATCGGCCTGGATGAAGTCGACCACAAGCTCCTGAATACCATTATTACTAAGTTCAACGGCGGCCCGGTGGGGCTGGAGACCATTGCCGCCGCCATCAGTGAAGAGTCGGACACCATCATGGATGTCTACGAGCCCTACCTCCTGCAACTGGCCTTCCTGGAGCGCACCCCGCGCGGCCGGGTGGCCACCCCCCTCGCCTACCAGCACCTCGGCCTGCCCTACAACAAAGAAAAGCCCGGCCAGCCGGGTCTGTGGCAATAGGCTGGCCACCACTTTTTCACATCGTAGAAAAGGGGGCGCCTAAGAGGGGCGAAGCCCCTCTCTTAAAATTCTTCCCCCCGATAATAATCGGAGGGGGGATTAAGGGGATGAGGTCAAATGAGCAAGCGCCCGACTCTTAAAACCAAACGCCTGATACTCCGACCCCATACTCTGGATGACGCCAAGGAACTCCAGAGACTCATCGGCGACCGTGCCATTGCGGACACGACTTTAAACGTGCCCTACCCGTATGAAGACGGCATGGCCGAGGAATGGATAAGCAGCCGACAAGAAAGCTTCGACAAAGGCGAAGGGGTTGACTTTGCCATCACTAACCAGCAACAGGGATATCTTATCGGTGGCATAGGGTTGAAACTAGATAAGGCGAATGCAAGGGCGGAACTCGGCTACTGGATTGGCAAGCCTTACTGGAACCAGGGCTACTGCACTGAAGCAGCCCAGGCCGTGGTGAAATACGGGTTTAAGGTGTTAGGCCTTAACCGCATCCACGCCCACCATATGACTCGTAATCCTGCCTCCGGGCGGGTCATGCAGAAAATCGGCATGAAGCATGAGGGGAGGCTGCGACAGCATTTCAAGGGAAGATGGGGACAATTCGACGACTGGGAGACCTACGGGATATTGAGAAGTGAGTACCTGGCGCAAAAGGCTTAGGTGGTTCTGGTTCCTGCCATTAGTCTTTCTCCTTTTTCTATCTCTCTCTGGTTGTCTGGCACCATCTCAGACTGCCACTGACACAGTTCGAGTCACTGAGGTCATTGACGGCGATACCATCATTATCGCCGGCGGCTACCACGTAAGGTACATCGGTATTGATACGCCGGAGATTTATCCGCAGGTGGAAGCCTTTGGTCTGGAAGCCTGGCAGGCTAACCGCGAGCTGGTGGAAGGCAAAACCGTCCGCCTGGAGCGGGATGTCTCGGAGACCGATAAGTACGGTCGGCTACTGCGCTATGTCTGGGTGGACGGCACGATGGTCAATGCCGAACTGGTGCGGCGGGGACTGGCTGAGGCCAAAGCCTACCCTCCTGACACGAGGTACCAGACTTACCTGGAGCAAGTGGAAGCTGAGGCAAGACGGGCGGGGCGGGGGATGTGGGCCAAATAAAAAGGGGAGCTTCTTAAGAAGCTCCCCTTTCACAGCGGGTTATAGTGCCAACCGGTCAGCCTATTGACCGATTGTGGCGCTCTAGGCCCGCACCAGCCTCAGCGACCACCCCACCTGTGCATGCGACCCCAGAGCCAGTTAATGGCTCCCGGCCTGTCCTCAACCTTTTCTCTAATCTTATCCGCCTGCTCCTGGGTCAGGCGACCCTGCTCCACGGCTGTGTTCAGGCCACGGTTGAAAGCGTCTGCCCGCAGTTCCTGAGAAGCCTGCTTGAAGGCCGCCACCAGCGTTTCCTCGGGGATACCCAGAATCTCGGCTACTCTGGTGAGCTGTGCTCTTGACGGCGATAGGGTTGTAGCCGCGGGGCGAGCCGGGGCAGGAAACCGCTGATTAACGTATCCAGAGCGGCCGGCCTCCGCTGCCACCACTGCCTAATCTGTTCCGCCTCTGCCGAGCTGACGCGGTTGTCCGATACCGCTTTCTCCAGGGCCCGCTCAATGGCCTTGTTCCTGATTTGCAATGTTGGCCTGCTTGAAGGCATCAATTAGCCTCTGCTCCGTCACATTGCCACCGAGAATCGCCGCCACTCTGGCCAGCAGGCCCTTGCCTTCCGCCTGCGGTGTGGGCGTCGGTGTCTGGGCCATCGCCACCGAGACCACACCTACTGTCAGCACAACTACGGCTAATAGGACCGCCAGAATAATCTTTACTTTTTTGGACATTCCCTTTTACCTCCTTCAAACCGTCCTTATCTAGTCTATGATTAAAGTCTTCGTCTTCAGTATCGAATAAAGGGTTACCTCACTCTACCTCCTCAGGAATTAACCAGGTTATTTGAGAATGGCATAGGCTACCTGAACGCTGATGGTAATATCCGTCTCCCCCGGGCTGATGGGGGTCTCGACCGAAGGTATTCCCTGGTCCGCTAGCCTGATTGGCGTCGGCACCGGGTAGTAGGAACTCTCGGAAATGTAGGTCGGCTTGCCCAGGGTAACGCCACCCAGTTTGGCCATTTGCTCGGCCTTGGCTTTGGCATCAGCCATAGCCTTTTCCCGGGCCTGTCCGTAGTAAGCGGTAGGGTCATCTACGGAGAAGCTGATGCTGTCAATTCGGGTGAGGTCTCCCCCCGCCTCAGCCACAGCGTCGATAATGGCGCCGGCGTTGTCAATGGTTCTGATTTTGGCGGTGACAATATTGGTCACGCGATAGCCAATGACGACCTCCTGCTGATTTTTATCATCCCATCGGGTTATCTTGGTAATATTGAAGTACTGGGTTTGAATGTCCTTCTCGGCCACGCCGTTGTCGGTCAGGGCGGTCATCACCTGGTCCATGGCTTGAGATGCCTGGGCCTGAGCCTCGGCCACAGTGACTGCCTGGGCCTCAATACCCAGCTGCAGAGTGGCGATATCCGGAACTACCGTGACCTTGCCCTGCCCGTTCACCCAAATACCCTCCTGCTGGTAGCCGGTGTTGACTGTCGTCGTGCCGCAGGCAGCCAGGCCAACCACCGCCAGTACCAGGGTTAATCCCAGACCAAGAGCTAAGAACCAAATCTTCTTCACTGTTAACCTCCTCATCTTTACAACCGGCCACTAAAAGTTATAACGAAAAACCGACCAAATAGTTAGTGGTTAGTGGGGTGATTTTTTGTTAAGTTGCCTATTGCTGGTCCTCCAGAGACATCAGGGCTTTCTCGTAGCCAGTCTCGGAGACGGCAATCGCCCGGAGCAAAGCCAGCCTGGCCTGAGGCGAGGCGTTCATCAGCGCCGCCTTGAGGCGGTCTGGATTATGCGTGGCCTGATAAATAACCATCGCTCTCAGCTCGGCCCGCTGGTCGAAGGCATTGCGGGCCGCATCATCCAGCGGCACCGCCGGCACCTCCACGGTTAATGATGGGAGTGCGGTCTTTCCCAGGGTTGGCGTCTCAGTCAGCATCAGGCGTGGGCGCTCCGGCCTCGCGCAGCCATCGTCATCTGGTGAGTGGCGGCTAAATCGGCGATTCTGGCCAGGTGCCCATCCAGAGCCTGAGTCGCCCTCTGTACCTGCTCCGGCTTGTTCTTGCTGGCCAGGTAAACAATCTCCAGCACCCGGCGGTCGGCCAGCCGGGCATAAAGCTCAGCCCTGTGCAGAGGGGAAAAAGTTAACGCCAGCCGTACCTGTTCACTGGCCCGCTTCACCGGATAGAGCGGCTGGTCCGGCATACTGCCACTGGCCGCCGCCACCGTCCCACTGCTCACCAGCAAAATGGCCAGAACAACCGCTACCACGGTGGCCCACCGCGGCTGCCCACCCCAGCTAAAGCCAGCGCGCTTCTTCTGGGCTGGCATCTGGCGGAGGGCCGCGTAGAACTGCTGTCGGGCTCTCTCCCGGAACTCCGGACTGGGCTGGACAGCCGTCGCCTTCTTGGTGGCCGTGGCCGTCTCCAGCAACGACTTAAGTTCCCTGGCGTGCTCCGGGTAGCGGCGCAGACACTCCTCTACCGTCTCGCCCTTGACCAGCACGAGCTCCAGGCATTCTTCAAATATGTCACGAAAGGGTCTCGACCTTCTCATCGTCTCTCACCAATAATACTTTACGCAGAGCCACAATGGCGCTGTGCTGCAGGGCTTTTATTGCGCCCTGGCTCTTGCCCATTATTTTAGCTACCTCAATAATTGATAACCCGCCGGCAAAGCGCAAGGAGATGACTTCCCGCTGTGCCTCGGTGAGCCGCTTGGTTGCCCGTGATAGCCGTTCAATATCCAGGTTAAGTTCCGCTACCATCTGAGGATTGCTATCACTGCTCGGCAGCGACTCGTTCAGCAAGGTGGCGGGCTGCTTTGTCTTCCTTCTCAGGTAATCAACCACCTGGTTGTGGGCGATGCGGTAGAGCCAGGCGGTGAAGGGTTTCCCCTGCCATTTGAAGGAAGAAATGGCATGGAGGGCATTGACAAATACCTGTTGCGTCATGTCCTCCGCCTCCACCTTATCGCCTATCTTGAAAGACACATAGCGATAAATCCTATCAAAGTGCGCCTCGTACAATTGGGCGAACGCCTGCTGGTCTCCCTGCGTGGCTCGCCGGACGAGGTCTCCCTCATCATGCACCTGACAACCCCCGTAAGCTAGACCTTGGGCTCCACCTCATGCCCGGCTTTAGCCGTGCGGTGTTGCCCTGTGCATATAGTATAACGAAGGGGCGAGTAAAAAGATAGCCCTAGGAGCGCCGGCCAAACCCCTTGACACAGCGATGATGACCCAGAATCCCCTTACCTTTAAGGCCACTCTTCGAACGGGTGTCTAACAGGGGCGTTTAAGAGGGGCTGCGCCCCTCTTACTTTTTCTTCCCCCTTCCCCTCCCAGGGGAAGGGGGACACAGGGGGTGGGGTCACTACGCCACTTTACTGGTTGCCAAAGCAAATGTGCTACAATAGTGCAAAATTTCTGCTTCCCGAGGTTGAAAGACTTGTCGTACTATGTGCGCCCGATGACCAAAGAGGATGTGGCTCAGGTCACGGAGATTGACCGTGAAGCCTTCCCCACCCAGTGGCCACAGGCAGACTATCATTACGAAATAAAGAACCGACTAGCCCATTATATGGTGGCCTGCGATGACGCCATAACCATTGAGAAGCCCAAGGAGAAACCGGCCCCCACCGGGCTGCGGGCTCTACTGCGGCGACTCTTCAGCCGCCGCGCCCAAACCAATAACACAACTCCATCGGTCGGCCATTATATCGTGGGTTTTGCCGGTTTCTGGATTATGGCGGACGAGGCTCACATTACCACTATCGCCGTGCGAGAGGCGCGCCGTCGGCAGGGGGTTGGCGAGCTCCTGCTAATTGCCGTTGTTGATATGGCCCAGAAGTTAAAGGTGGGGGTGGTCACCCTGGAAGTCCGCGTCTCCAATATCGCGGCCCAGAACCTCTACACCAAGTATGGCTTCGCCAAAGTGGGCCAGCGCAGGGGTTACTACATTGACCGGGGGCATAACGGTGATAGCAAGGAAGACGGCCTGGTAATGACCACCGAGGATATCAACTCAGCCGCTTTTGAAGAGCGCCTGCGCCGATTACGGCAGGCTCACTCCCAAAGATGGGGGGTTACCCTGGCTGGCTCCGGACAGTAGCGTGAAATGCCTAGTCCGCCCGGTTTCAGCGTCCGCCGAAGAGGACATCGGTGATGCCGGGGTACTTGGGTGGGGGTTCCTGGCCACCAAAATGGGCTACCAGCCAGTCCTCCAGCCCTTTCTTACTCTTGACCAGCGGCTCCCTCATTTTCTCAAAGTCGAAGTTGAGCTTGAAGTCGGTGGACTTCGCCCTTTTCGCCGCCTTGAGCTGCTGGTTAAAGTCTTCGGCCAGGGTAAAGGCGCTGGTCAAGTCTACCTGCAGAGATTGCTCAAAGAAGTCCAGCTTCTTTTTGTTCAACTGCCAGGTGGCGGTCTCGAACCGCCTCGGCTTGGGTTGCCGGTGAAAAATCTCAATCAGCGCCTCGTTAATCCTGACCTCAGAGAGCAGACGACGGACTATTTCAGGGCGGTCTCTCTCTGGCGAACGCCGCCGGAAGAGGGAGAATAATACCACTATGGCCAAAACGGCGATGATAAATATTATGTTTCCGCCGAGATTACCCCAATCCATAGTCTCCTCTAGCCCTGTTTCTGGATGACTTACTCAAGTATATAACCAGCAATATGTCAATACCAACTCTCCGACTATGACGGCTCTTCGGAAGCCAGTTTGCCGCCAGTGGCCCAGTTATGCTTGGGAACATCCCGGATAATAATGTGAATCGCCTGGGCCGGAATCCCCAGCTCGGTCATCACCTGAGTTATCCCCTCGACCAGCTTTTTCTTCTGTTCAATGGTGCGCCCGGTCCACATGTCCACGGTAACGACTGGCATAAGACCCTCCTCATCATGTTCTGGTGGATAAGCTCATCCTAACTTCACTTTCACGGATTTGTCAACAAGAATCCGCGTCTGACCCAGGATCGAGCCCTTCCGCAAGACGCGAAAGCATGGCCAAACCATCGCCTTGGCCATCCGTCGCAGCGAGCAACGCATCCTTGACCTGCTGAATTTCGTGGAACAAACGGTCATGCTGACCGTCCATCTCGGCAACACCGGTCAGTAAGCCAGTCGGAACGAGAATTGCGCCCATGCCACCTCCTTCAGACCATGCCGCAGGAAATCCTCAATCGAACAAGCCGGGCTGCAATGGTCTCAGGTTGTCCTGCTTTACGGTGAAGCGGACCGGTACGCCATGTCTCCCGATAGCTTCGACGACCATCCGTCCGGCAACGGCCTCGGCAATAATCCGGACGTTACGCGCCGCACTCCGGTTTCTGCCGACATAGGCAGCAACACTTCCGGCACGCGGCAACCAGGAGGATTTGGCTCGGGCCATGGACCTTCCGCTTTCCGTACGATAACAAAGACATAGACTAACCCCGCTCCGGAGAAATACGAATACTGTACATTTATACAGTATTCGTATAATCTTTGTCCGTGGTCGAGAAATTATTGCAGAAACACGTTGTTACCGCGAACAAGGAGCCGCTGACATGAAATATATCCAGAAATGGTTTGAACTGATGGCCGGCATATCCCGGGAAGAAATTGCGCGCGAGGAACTCGCCCGGGAAATCTTCGCCGGGATTGTTCCCGACATGCATGCGCTGCAAAAGCCTGCATGCTGGCGGCGGCAACGCCGGGTTGGCGGCGCACAATCCTGAATACGACCAAGGCGGCCGCAGCCGCCTTGGTCTGTCCGCCGGGTACTTAGCCGACCCAGCGCCGCGCGTTACGGAACATGCGCATCCAGGGTGAATCGCCTTCACCTTCAAGCCAGTTCTCCGGGTGCCAGGACATCTGCACGGTGCGGAAGACACGCTCCGGGTGCGGCATCATGATCGTGAAGCGGCCATCTTCGGTAGTTACTGCCGTCAAGCCGCCCGGCGAACCGTTCGGGTTGTACGGGTAGGCTTCGGTCGGCTCGCCCTTGTTGTTGACATAGCGGACCGCAGACAACACCTTTGCCTGGTCGTCGGCACTATCAAACATTGCCCTGCCCTCGCCGTGCGAGACGACGATGGGCACTTGCGAGCCTTCCATGCCGGCGAAGAAGAGCGACGGGGAATCGAGGATTTCGGTCATCACGAAACGCGCTTCGAACTGCTCGACCTGGTTGCGACGGAAGGCCGGCCAGTGTTCGGCGCCGGGGATGATCGACTTCAGAGCACTCATCATCTGGCAGCCGTTGCAGACACCCAGGGCGAAAGTGTCTTTGCGCTTGAAGAAAGCCGCGAATTCGTCGCGGCAGACGTCATGCATCAGGATGGTTCGCGCCCAACCGAGGCCGGCGCCGAGCACGTCGCCATAGGAGAAGCCGCCGCAGGCGACCAGCCCCTTGAAATCCTTGAGGCTGACGCGGCCAGACAAAATATCGCTCATATGGACGTTGACCGCAGCAAAGCCGGCCTTGTCGAAGGCCGCAGCCATTTCGTAGTGGCTGTTGACGCCCTGCTCGCGCAGGATGGCGACGCGCGGTTTGCCGCTGAGTTCGAGATAGACCTTGGTGAAGTCGTCCTGCGGATCGAACGTCAGCGTAGGCGTCAGGCCGGGATCAGTGACATCGAGAATGCGGTCGAACTCCTGCCGGGCACAGCTCGGGTTGTCACGCAGGGTTTGCATCTGATAGCTGGTTTCTGACCAGGCACGCTGCAGGTTGACGCGCTTTTCACGCAGCACGCGCTTGGCGTTGCGGGTGACGCGGATTTCGTCCCACTCGTTCAGGTGGCCGACGAAGTGGTAAGGCACGCCACAGGCACGCAAAATCGGCGTGACCTCCCCGCGGTCGGCGCGACGAATCTGGATCAACGCGCCAAGTTCTTCATTGAACAACGCACGGACGATATTCTCGAAATCACGGCCGGCCAGCAAATCGGTCCGCTTTTCCGAGCCATCGCAATCCCCTGCCCCAGCGTCGTAACAAATACCATCAAGATCGAGCGAAACACCGCGGCGACTGGCAAAGGCCATTTCGCAAGCAGCGGTAAACATGCCGCCGTCTGAACGATCGTGATAAGCCAGCAACATGCCTTCGCGGTTGAGTTTCTGGACGGCATCGAACAGGCCCTTGAGCTTGGCCGGTTCATCGACATCCGGCGCATCGCTGCCGGTGGCGTTGTACACCTGCGCCAGGCAGGAGCCGCCGAGGCGGTTCTTGCCGAGATCGAGCAGCAGCAGTTCGGTTTCTCCCTGATCGACGGCCAGTTGCGGGGTTTTGGTCTTGCGCACGTCGTTGACCGCAGCAAACGAGGTGATGACCAGGGAAAGCGGCGAAACGACCTGTTTCTTGACGCCCTGATCTTCCCAGGCGGTGCGCATCGACAGCGAATCCTTGCCGACCGGGATCGACACACCAATCGCCTTGCACAGATCGGAAACGGCAGCCACGGTGTCGAACAGACGGGCATCCTCGCCCGGCACGCCACACGGCGCCATCCAGTTGGCGGAGAGCTTGACCTTGCCGAGATCGCCGATGTCGGCGGCAGCCAGATTGGTCAGCGCTTCGCCGATGGCCATGCGGCCGGAAGCCGGCGCGTCGAACACGGCGAGCGGCGTCCGCTCACCCATCGCGAAGGCTTCGCCGAGGTAGCCCTGGTAACCCATCGTCGTCACGGCGACGTCAGCCACCGGCACCTGCCACGGGCCGACCATCTGGTCGCGCGCCGTCATGCCGCCGACGGAACGATCGCCGATCGAGATCAGGAAGGTCTTGTCGGCGATGGTCGGCAGACGCATCAGGCGATAGGCGGCGTCCTTGAGTTCGATGGCGGTGGCGTCGAAGGAGACGAAGGTTTCCGGCTGGTGCGTCACGTCGCGGGTCATGCGCGGCGGCTTGCCGAGCAGCGCTTCCATTTCCATATCGACCGGATTGACGCCGAAATGGGCGTCGGTCACGGTCAGGTGGCCGTCGCCGGTCGCTTCGCCGACGACAGCGAACGGGCAGCGCTCGCGCTCGCACATGGCCTGGAATTCGCCGATGCGGTTCGGCGGAATGGCCAGCACGTAGCGTTCCTGCGATTCGTTGGACCAGATTTCGGCCGGCGACATGCCCGGCTCTTCGGTCGGCACCTTGCGCAGATCGAACATGGCGCCGACGCCGCCCGAATGGGCCAGTTCCGGCAGGGCGTTGGAGACGCCGCCGGCACCGACGTCGTGCACCGACAAAATCGGATTGTTCTTGCCCATCTGCCAGCAACGGTCGATGACTTCCTGCGCACGCCGCTGGATTTCCGGGTTGCCGCGCTGGACCGAGGCGAAATCGAGGTCTTCGGCATTGGCGCCGGCCGTCATCGACGAGGCGGCACCGCCACCCAGGCCGATCAGCATGCCGGGGCCGCCGAGCTGGATGAATTGGTGCCGACCGGGAAAGTTTCTTCCTTGAACGACTGCTCGGCCTGAATGGTGCCCAGACCGCCGGCGATCATGATTGGCTTGTGGTAGCCGCGCACCTTGCCGGCGACATCCTGCTCGTAGGTGCGGAAGTAGCCGGCCAGGTTCGGGCGGCCGAATTCGTTGTTGAAGGCGGCGGCACCGATCGGGCCTTCGAGCATGATGTCGAGCGCCGAGGCGATGCGCGACGGACGGCTATAGGCGCGTGTTCCGTCGTTTCCCAGGGCTGCTCCGCATCGGGAATATTCAGGTTGGACACCGAAAAACCGAGAGGCCGGCCTTCGGCTTGGAGCCCTTGCCGGTGGCGCCTTCATCACGAATTTCGCCACCGGAGCCGGCTGGCCGCGCCGGGAAACGGGGAAATGGCGGTCGGGTG
>CAVSBN010000003.1:0-4974 GCA_963726225.1 uncultured Chloroflexia bacterium | reverse complement strand
GCCTCCAGTTTTGGTCAAGGCTGGCTTTCTCCCCGAACCGGTCAATGGTAGCTCATCACAATTAACCCTGGCCAACAACGATTCCGGTAAATTTGAGTGCCGCTGGGTGTACATGGCGGCGAATAAACAGAGCAACTGTGTCTTCACCAAGGGCATAGATAGTCTGTATCTCCCCGTGGCTCACGGCGAGGGGAAGCTGGTGGCCGACCCGGCAATCCTGCCCAGGCTGAATGTAGCTCTCTACTACACGGATGAGACGGGAAATACCAGCGCCGGCTATCCTTATAATCCCAATGGTTCAATGAACAATATTGCCGGCATCTGTGATAGCTCCGGGCGGGTCTTTGGCCTGATGCCCCACCCCGAGCGCCATGTCCGGGGCACCCAGCACCCGCAGTGGACGAGACTGGGCGCCAGGCCATACGGCGACGGCTTCCCGATTTTCCAGAATGCGGTGGCCTGGGCGAAGAGGCTGTAGCGCAGACAGCATTCCCTTAAGAAAATCCTCTTCCCCTTGTCAAGAGGAAGAGGATGGAAGCTTAAGGTCAATTAACCACCAGACTTACGGCTGTTTGGGCGGCTGACCTCCGCCGACTTCTCGGCTACATCACCGGCCCAGATTATCTTGAACTTCGTCCCCTGGTAAGCCTTGACCATCAAGACAATCCACAGCGCCAGCCAATAAGCCAGATAATCCGGCTGATAAACCAACTGAGAGGAGATATCCAGAAAAAAACGATACTGATGACGCTACCGGCGACGTAATGCGCCAAAGACAATAATTGACTGGATGGCGTGGAAGCGAATGAACTTGTTGTTTGGTTCAAGGAGTAAGAAAAACAATACCGCTGACCCACCAACCCACATAGCACAGTAGCCCGGCCACATTTTCTTCCAGCCCGGTGGCGGTCTTCTTTGGCTCCGGTGTCTCAGCTAAGGCGGCGCCGCAACTAGCACAGAAGCGCGCTCCTGGTGAGTTATCAAATCCACATTTCTGACACCGCATGGTTCCCTCCCCCAAGCATATTTTAAGGATAAGGGTATACCATAGATAAGTTAGTGTCAATACCTAGGGGGTGAGGTAGCTGGTCTCACCAGGCTATTTTTGGTAGAAGCCGAGTGGTATAATTGACAGTAAGGGGGTGGATGATGCGTGAGGCACTGCTCTATGAAAAACTCCCCGATTCTAGAGTCCAGTGCCACACCTGCCAGTGGCGCTGCAAAATAAGCCCGGGCAAATATGGCGTCTGCGGGATGTACCAGAATCAGGACGCGACGCTCTTCAACCTGAACTACTCCCTGGTCTCGTCAGTCGCCGCCGACCCTATTGAAAAGAAACCCCTCTTCCACTTTTTCCCCGGCACTCTGGCCTTTTCTCTCGGCACCCTGGGCTGCAATTTCCACTGCAAGCACTGCCAGAACTGGGAGATTTCTATGGCAGATGGCCAGACATCAGGTCGCAGTTGCCAGGAGATGTCACCCCAGGCGCAGATAGAGTTGGCCCAGCGCTACGATTGTCAGGGCGTGGCCTGGACATATAACGAGCCAGCCATCTGGTTTGAATATACCCTTGATTCCGCCAGGCTGGCCAAGAAGAACCATCTTTATACCGTCTATGTAACCAACGGCTATTCCACCCCGGAGGCGCTGGATACCATTGGGCCGTATCTGGATGCCTGGCGGGTGGATATCAAAGGTTTCTCCGACCATTTTTACCGTGAGCTGGCTAAAGTACCGCACTGGCGGCAGATACTGGCAACAGCCAAGCGGGCTAAAGAGAAGTGGAATATGCATGTTGAGGTGGTGACCAATATCATCCCGACCATGAACGATGATGAGGAACAACTTAAGGGCATCGCCCACTGGATACGGGACGAGCTCGGTGAACTGACGCCGTGGCATGTCACCCGGTTCTACCCGCATCACCACTTGATGCACTTACCCCCCACCCCGGTTGCCACCCTGGAGCGAGCCTGTGACATCGGGCGGAAGGCCGGTCTTAAATTTGTCTATACCGGCAATGTCCCCGGCCATAGCCATGAAAACACGGTCTGCTACAACTGCGGTAATCTTGTCGTGGAGCGGTTTGGCTATCAGACCACAATTATTGGTCTTGTCGGCTCCAAGTGCCGATTCTGCGGCGCCGAACTCAATTTCAGGACTTAAGGGTCGAAGGAGGTGTGCCATGATTAGACCGCCGGTCGTCGCCGGACAGTTCTACCCCGCCTCCCCCCGCCAGCTCAAAGCTATGATTAAAGGGATGATTGATGAGAAGGCGGAGAAGGAAGAGGTTATCGGCCTGGTCTCGCCTCATGCCGGGTATGAGTATTCGGGGCCGGTAGTGGGGGCTCTTGTCTCTCGGATTAAGTTTAAGGATACCTTCATAATCATGGGACCCAATCACACGGGGAGGGGCAAAGCCTTCAGCATTATGACCGAGGGTGTCTGGCAGACACCGCTGGGCGATGTTGAGATTGACTCGGAGCTGGCTAAGCGTATTCTGGGCTTCTCTCGTTACTTGAAGGAGGACCAGGCGGCTCACCTGGATGAACATTCGATTGAAGTCCAGCTCCCCTTCTTGCAGTATTTCAAGCCGGATGTTAAGTTTGTGCCTATTGTCTTCAGCTTTGGCACGGGAGACATTTACCAGGAAATCGGCCGGGAAATTGCCCGGGCCGTCAAGGAATTGAAGAGAGAGGTCGTCATCATGGCCTCCAGCGATATGACACACTATGAGTCGCAGGAATCTGCGCAGTGGAAGGACGCCCAAGCCATCGAGGCCATAGTGGAATTGAATGAGGAGAAGTTACTGCAGCGAGTCCAGACATTGAACATCACCATGTGCGGCTATGCCCCGGCAGTCAGTCTTATCTCGGCGGCCAAAGAACTGGGCGCCACGCGGGCGGAACTGGTCAAGTACCAGACCAGTGGTGATACTACCGGCGATTACTCCAGCGTGGTGGGCTATGCCGGAATTGTCTTGAAGGGTATGTCTCCCCTGGCCAGACTGGCCAAAGAGACCGTCGAGACCTATGTCAAAGAGGGCAAAACCATCCGGCCCAAAGAACTCACCCCGGAGATGAAGGAGTCGGCCGGCGTCTTTGTCTCCATCCATAAGCTGGGCGGATTGAGAGGCTGTATTGGTACTTTTGAGCCGCAGCGGGAGAATGTGGCGGAAGAGACCATCACCAACGCTATCAACTCGGCCACCGGAGACCCCCGCTTCCCGCCCATCGGCCCCCATGAGCTTAAAGACCTTGACTACAGCGTGGATGTCCTGACCAGGCCGGTGCCGGTGGACGACAAGGACAAGCTTGACCCTAGGCAATATGGGGTGATTGTGGAGTGTGGCTGGCGGCGCGGTCTGCTTCTGCCCGACCTTGAGGGCGTGGACACGGTTGCCCAGCAAATAGATATCTGCCGTCAGAAAGCCGGCATCGCCCCCCACGAACCCATCAAGCTCTACTGCTTTCAGGTGAAGAGGTATAAATAATAAAGGAGTGTTAAAGAGGGGCGAAGCCCCTCTTTATAACCCATTCCCCCTCTCCTTTGAAGGAGAGGGGGATACAGGGGGTGAGGTTGATAATAGTCTCAAGTTTCTTATTTGATATTGTGGCATATATATGCTATAATATACATCAAATCCCAGTTTCAGGAGCGATTAATGAAAAGAACGATGATTTATCTGCCTGACCAGACGCATCAAGGTCTGAGGAAGCTGGCCTTTGAGGCCGATACTTCCATCGCCGAGCTCATCCGGCGGGCAATTGAGATGGTCTACGGCCAGGATATTGCCGATATCCAGGATATGGAGGAAGAACTGGCCAAATATCGGGCTAATCCCGACTCAGCCGTAGACCTGGAGATGTACCTGCGCCAGAGGCAGGTGCATGCATCAACTTAAGTTGACCTCCCGGGCACAGCGCGAGCTTGAAAAGCTTTCCGTCAAAGACTTGGAGCGCATAGTAGGAGCCCTGCAAAAGCTGGCGGATAACCCCAGACCACCGGGAACAAGGAAATTGAGAGGGCAGATACACCGAATTCGGGTTGGCGACTGGCGAATAATCTACGCTATTTTTGATAGGGAGAACTTGTGTCATCGTTGGTAAAGTTGCCCGACGCTCAAAGGACACTTATAAGGGCTTGAATGACCTTTTCTAATTTGTGACGGAGGTTTATTAGAGTGGGCGTTATCTCTCCCCTGCTGGCGACAAGAAATGTGAAGGCGACGATTGACTTCTACCAGAATGTTCTCGGCTTTACCCTCGGGATGGTCTTCCCTGATGTTGACCATGCTGAGTATGCCGACCTTACCAAAGACGGGATGTCTCTGATGTTTGTGCCGGCTAAGAACCTGGGAATTAGTCGGGCCGCCAGGCTGGGTACTAGGCGTCAACCTCTATCTGGAGATTGACGGGGATATTGACAGGTATTACGGTGAGCTGAAAAAGAAGGGCGTCAAAATCACCACTGACATCAAGGATGAGCCCTTCGGTATCAGGGACTTTACCATTGAAGATAATAATGGCTATCAATTGACCTTCAACCAACCTGCCAAAACGGCCAAATCAAAGGGCGTCTAAGAGTCCCGACTGGTCGGGACTCTTTCTAAAATCTCTTCCCGATTTCATCGGGATTAAGGGGATAGGGTTAATACTACTCAAGGAGGTGACCGGTTATGGCGTACGGAGGTGGTGGAGCCGCCGCCGCGGCGGCGGCCAGGGCAGCGGCCATCGCCCAGGCAATCAAGGCATCCGGGGCCATCGTTAGTGTCAACCCTGACAACTTCCTGTACATAATGTCCAAGAGCAGTCGACCCTTGGTGGTCACCGCCACCGGCGGTGTTTTCAAGACGAATTATCAGTACCTGACGGCCTACAAAGGGCTGGTGTTCTTTACCAAGTCGCCCGAACCCCTGCTCCTCCCGGGTGATGTTGAACTGATAGCCGCCAACAAAATCTGGATTCCGGGGTA
>CAVSBN010000002.1:0-8397 GCA_963726225.1 uncultured Chloroflexia bacterium | reverse complement strand
TCGCCTATAATTGAACTGAGGGAGCATCGGCATGACTTTTTTCTCTCGGACGAGCGGGCCGGACAGAGTCGATTTAACCAAACTCAAGCAGTATTCCTTTGAGATTGGCTCAATACGCCCCCCCAGCGAAGGGGGCAGCGCTTCACTCCTGCTCCGGGTTACTCGAAACTGCCCCTGGAGCAAATGCGGCTTTTGCTACGGCTCACCATATAATCACGAGCGTTTCCAGTTGAGGTCGGTTGACGAAGTCAAGGCCGATATCGACTCGGTAAAGGCCATCGTCAACGAGATTAAAGCCCTCTCCTGGAAGCTCGGTTATGGTGGTCAGGTTGAGCCACTTGGCGCCGTCATCCAGAACAATCTCCTCAGTAGCCGGGACACCAGTAAATTGAATGAGAGCGAGCTTCGGAATTTCAATTCCGTGGTCACCGTCTTCAACTGGCTCTGCTTCGGTGCCAGGACGGCCTTTTTGCAGGACGCCGATACGCTCATACTGTACACCGACCAACTGGTGGAAGTAATTAAATACCTGAAAGAGACATTTCCCAGCCTCACCCGGATTACCGCCTACGCCCGCTCCAAGACCGTGGCCAGGAAAAAGCCGGAGGAGCTAAGCCAACTGCATCAGGCCGGTCTTTCCCGAATCCACATCGGACTGGAGACCGGCGATGACGAGCTATTGCTTTATGTCAATAAAGGCGTGACCGCTGAAGAGCATATCCTGGCCGGCCAGAAAGCCCTGGCCGCTGGGTTTGAACTCTCCGAGTATGTCATGCCCGGCCTGGGCGGGAAAAGTATGTGGGAGCAGCACGCCAAAAACACGGCGCGCGTGCTGAGCCAGATAAATCCCAATTTCATCCGGTTGCGACCTTTTGTTCCTCAACCCAACACCCCGATGTTTGAGGCTTACCAGAAAGGCGAGTTTGAACTGACCTCACCCCACGAACGACTCCAGGAAATCAAGCTGATGGTGGAGAACCTGCAGGTCACTTCCCGCCTCTGCTTCGACCACAGCATGAACACCGCCTACTGGTCGGACAACCAACTCATCCCTTTGATGAAGCTGGACTACCAGGGATATAAACTTCCGGAAGAGAAAGGGGTAGTGCTGGCCCTCATCGATAAGGGGCTCAGTATGGATGAGCAGGTCTTCGTTGACGCCCGAGCCCTGATGAGTCTGCGACACTTGTAGTCCACTTAGGGGACGATACCTAGAACTGGCCAGGAATCTCCAGCAAAATGGCTAACGAGGAAATAAGAGTAAATAAATCAGACTCCCCAACTTCTGAGGAAGCAGTTACCATCAGACAGCAAACCAAACAAGTCTTACGCCGATTCAGTCGGAAAAAGGCCAATCTTATCCCCATTCTGCAGAAGGTGCAGAAGCGGCTCGGCTATCTCCCCCGGGAAGCCATGCTGGAGATTGCCGAGTTCCTTGCTCTTCCCCCGGTTGATGTCTATAGCGTGGTCACCTTCTACAACCAGTTCCGTCGTCACCCGCCGGGCCGACATGGCATCAAGGTATGTCTGGGCACTGCCTGCCACATGAAGGGCGGTTACATCACGCTGGACGCCTGGAAAAGACGGCTAAACATTGATGTCCGACAGACCACCCCCGACCGCGAATTCGAACTGGATACCGTGGCCTGCGTGGGTTGCTGTGTTATGGCACCGGTAACGGTCGTTGACGATAAGCCCCAGGGCAAGGTTGAGCCAACCAAGGTTGACGGCATTTTGCTCGCCTTTAAACTTGAGAGAGAGGGAAAGAAGAGCCAGTGAAGATGGCTGAAAAACCAGTCGTAGTCTCGGCTTTTCAAGAGATAAAAAATCAGGCTTCAGCTCGCTGGCAGGCGCTGTGGGACAGCGGCCGACCCTTAATTCTGGTGGGCACGGCCACCTGCGGCCGGGCGGCCGGCGCTTTAGAAGTCCTCCGGGCACTAAGGCACGAGGTCAAAAAGCACGACCTTGACTGCCCGGTAATTGAGGTTGGCTGTCTGGGACACTGCTACGCCGAGCCGCTGGTGATTATCCGCAAGCCCGGCTATCCCGCCATCAGCTACGGCCGTGTTAATCCGGTCACCGCCGAGAGGCTGGTCCGGGATTTCATCCTGGGCAATGACCTTTGCCTTGACTTCGTCCTGGGCGCTTTAGAGACCAATGACCTCGTTCCCTCTTTTTCCGACTTCCCGCGGGCTCAGTATGAAAAGCGGGTCATCTTGAAGAACTGCGGCTTGATTGACCCGGAGCAGATTGACCACTATCTGGCTAACGGCGGCTACCAGGCTCTGGTCAGAGCCCTCCAGATGAAGCCGGAGGAGATTGTTGAGGAGGTTAAGCGGTCGGGGCTGAGGGGTATGGGTGGCGCCGGCTTTACGGCTGGAGAGAAGTGGGACACCTGTCGCCAGGCTCCGGGCCGACCCAAGTATGTTATCTGCAATGGAGACGAAGGTGACCCCGGCGCCTTCATGGACCGGGCCATTCTCGAGAGCGACCCGCATTCAGTGCTGGAAGGCATCATCATTGCTGGCTATACCATTGGTGCTCGCTACGCCTATATCTATGTCCGGGCCGAGTATCCCCTGGCCGTAAAGCGGGCCCGGATTGCCCTCCGCCAGGCCCGGAAACTCAATCTGCTGGGCCGGAATATTCTGGGCAGTGATTTCAGTTTCGATATCAGGCTTTTTCAAGGCTCAGGGGCCTTTGTCTGCGGCGAGGAGACGGCTCTAATTGCCTCAATCGAAGGCGAACCAGGCATACCCCACCACCGTCCACCCTACCCGGCCGCCAGCGGACTCTTTGGCCAACCAACCTTAATCAACAATGTCAAGACGCTGGCTTCAGTCCGCCACATAATTGAGAACGGCGCCGGCCCCTTTGCCAGCATTGGCACCAAGAAAAGCAAGGGAACAGCCGTCTTTGCCCTGGCCGGCAAGGTGGTCAACACGGGACTGGTTGAGGTGCCCATGGGCACTACCCTGCGCCAGGTCATCTTTGATGTCGGCAGTGGTATCCCCAAGGGAAAGCGGTTCAAAGCGGTACAAATCGGTGGCCCCTCGGGTGGTTGTATCCCGGCATCGGCACTGGACCTGCCCATTGACTTCGACTCGCTAAGCGGCGTCGGGGCCATGATGGGCTCGGGCGGGATGGTAGTGCTGGATGAAGACGACTGTATGGTTGAAATCGCCCGCTATTTCCTGGAATTCACCCAGAAGGAGTCCTGCGGCCAGTGTACTTTCTGTCGACTGGGCACCAAGCAGATGCTGACCATACTGGATGACATCACCAAGGGCAAGGGGAAGATGGCCGACATTGCCTTGCTCAATGAGATGGCCCAGGATGTCAAGGCTGGTTCCCTCTGTGGCCTGGGCAAGACCGCCCCCAACCCGGTATTGACCACCCTGCGTTACTTCCGGGATGAATACGAAGCCCACATTAAAGAAGGGCGCTGTCCGTCGCTAATGTGCCCGGCACTGATTGCCTATTATATCATTCCGGAGAAGTGCGAGCGCTCCTGTGATGCCTGTGTGGGCACCTGCACCGTGGAAGCGATTTCCACCAATAAGAAAAGAATCAAGGTTATTGACCAGGCGAAGTGTGTCAAATGCGGCACCTGCCTGACCGCCTGCCCGCCCCAGTACAACGCCGTCGTCAAATTATCGCCGCCCAGCCTGGTGCCAGCTTCGGAAAAGTAGTATGAAGACCGTATCTTTGATTATCGATGGCCAGCCTATCACCGCCCCCGAGGGCCGGAGCCTGCTCTGGGTGGCTCTGGACAATGGAATCTACATTCCCAACCTGTGTGCCCTGCGGGATAAGCCGGAGCCAGCGGCCGCCTGCCGGCTGTGCTTTGTTGAAGTCGCCGGCAAGGAACAACCAGTCACCGCCTGCACCGAACCGGTCAGTGAAAGCATGGTGGTGAACACCAGGGGTGAAAGCGCCTTGAAATTGGCTCGCACCGGTTTTGAGCTACTGATAGCGTCCCACCCGGTGGACTGCGCCCATTGCTCGGCCAACCGCGCCTGCGAATTACAGAAGATAGCCCGCCACCTCGGCATCAAGCTCAACACCAAACGCTTCCGCAAGCTCCTGCGCGACCTGCCCATCGATGACAGCCATCCCCATTTTATCTATGACCCGAATAAATGCGTCCTGTGTGGCCGGTGCGTCTGGGTCTGTCAGAGGCATAATGGTAAGAACAGCCTCGGCTTGGCCCACCGGGGCTTTCTGCGCCGGGTGACCACCTTCGCTGATGAGCCAATGGCCACTATCAACTGCCAGGACTGTTACGACTGCGTTACCGTCTGCCCCACCGGCGCTCTGGCCCTTCGCACGGGCAAGAAAGCTCCCGCGCTGACTTAGCTCTTATGCTATAATTTACCCAAATAAGTCTTTGCCTGATGAAATAAGGTGGGAGGGGATTAGCATTTGCCAGCTGCCAATAAAGCGGAAATACTAAAGCGAGTCCCCATTTTCTCCAGCCTGCCTGATGACGAACTAAATGCGCTGGCCAAGCTGGCCGTTGAGCGCAACTTTATGTCAAATGAGTCTATCTTCTGGGAAGGCGATGCCCCCGTCTGGTTTTACATCGTCATTGAAGGCCAGGTCAAAGTTATCAAACACTCCTCTTCCGGTAAAGAATTTATCATCGCCTTTTTTGGTCCCGGCGAGATGATTGGCGAGGTGGCCGTTTTGGAGAATAAGCCCTACCCCGCCTCGGCCCAGTCTATAGCCAAGACCAGAGTGATTGGCATCCGGCAGGAAGCCTTCCTCGCCTTTCTGGCCAGCCGCCCCCAGGTAGCCCTGAGGATTATCAATGTCCTGGGCGGACGCCTGAGAGATGCCCAGACCCGCCTGCGCGACCTGGCCGGGGAAAGAGTGGAACAGCGCCTGGCCAGTGCTCTGCTCCGGCTCTCCGCCAAGCTCGGCCCCACCCTCCCCTTCACCCGACAGGAAATCGCCGACATGACCGGCACCACCACCGAGACCGCCATCCGGGTGATGAGTCGCTTGAAAGAGCGCGGCATTATCCGCTCCACCCGCGGTAAAATAATTATCCTGGACAAAGAAAAACTCAGACTGCTGAGCGAAGGCCCACCACGCATATGACCGGCTGACGCTAACTGTTTTCACGGCACCACCGCCTCTACCCTCAATTTCCGCCCAATATGATTAAAATCATAGTTCTCGGCACTGACGGGCTGGTATTATTTAGGTAGAAGTCCAGGAAATCCAGTACTCACCACCAGAGGAGGTGAAAAATGGTTACCAAATGTCCAGGTCAGGATTTGAGAAATCTACGGGTATCACTCCACAAATGCCCCAACTGCGGCGCTGAGGTGGAAATGTTCTCGGATGAAATCAGAGTGAAGTGCCCTAAGTGTGGCGAGAAGGTCTACCGGGAGCAGGTACCTTCCTGCATTGATTGGTGTGCTAAAGCCCGCGAGTGTCTCGGTGAGGAGAGGTGGAAACAACTGAGAGGCGAGAATTAAAGCTCGCCCCGCCATATTCATCGAGGAGGTAAGCCATGGCAACGACAGCCGTGAGGAAAATTGTCCAGATTGATGAAGAGAAGTGCACCGGCTGCGGCCTCTGTGTGCCGGCCTGTGCCGAGGGAGCACTCCAGATTGTGAATGGCAAAGTCAGACTCGTCAGCGAGAAGTACTGCGATGGTCTGGGTGCCTGTCTGGGCGAGTGCCCTTATGGAGCCATCACCATTGAAGAGCGACCGGCTGAGGGCTTCGATGAGGAAGCCGTGAAGCATCACCTGGCGGAAAAAGAACACACGCATGAGGAACTGCCCTGCGGTTGCTCTTCGGCTACTGTGACCCAGTTTGAGCACCCCGAGGCTGTCGCCGCCGTTCCCACAGAGGCCACCTCCCAGCCCTCAACGCTTCGGCACTGGCCGGTCCAGCTCACACTGGTGCCGCCCACAGCCCCCTTCCTTCAGGGGACTGACCTGGTGCTGGCCGCCGACTGCGTCCCCTTCGCCTACGCCGGTTTCCACCAGGACTTCCTGAGAAATCACAGCCTGCTGGTCGCCTGTCCCAAGCTGGACGACTTCCAGGCACACCTTGCCAAGCTGACCAGCATTCTCCGTCAGTCGGATGTTAAAAGCCTGACCGTAGTGCACATGGAAGTGCCCTGCTGCTCCGGCCTGACCCACATGGCCAGGCAAGCCTTAAAATTGAGCGGCAAAGATATTCCTTTCCGGGAAGTAACCATCGGCATCAAGGGCAACATTGAGGCCGAGGTCGATGAACACCGTACCAGAAAGCATTGACAAAAGGCGGTGGTGGGTCTATCATTTTCTTAAACCTCAGCCACTCATTCTCAGACTTCGTGTCTCTCTTCCCCGCTTTCCCATCCCCGGCAAGGTCAAAGGTGTTAAGCATCTCCCGGTCCCAACTCCTCATTCGAGCCGGGAACGACAGATAAAGAACTCAAAAGGAGGAAAACTATGGCTTACACTGCCAAAGACTTCAACCATCTCATCGGTATGAAGGGTTTCAGTGAAACACTGCTCAAGAATCACTTCACCCTCTATCAAGGCTATGTCACCAACACCAACAAGCTCATGGACACGCTGGCGGCCATGGTCAAAGAAGGGAAAATTGGCACGCCGGAATACGCCGAGCTCAAGCGGCGGCTTGGCTTTGAGTTCAATGGCATGCGGCTCCACGAGTACTACTTTGGCAATCTCGGCGGCAGCGGCGTCGTGGACAAGGCCGGCAAGCTGGGCAAAAAGCTGGCCGAGGACTTTGGTAGCTACGAGGACTGGGAGAAAGATTTTAAGGGCACGGGAACAATGCGCGGCATTGGCTGGGCCATTCTGTATCAGGATAATGTGACCGGCAAGCTCTTCAACCAGTGGATTAATGAACATGAGACCGGCCATCCCGCCGGCTGCATTCCCATACTAATCATGGATGTTTTTGAGCACGCCTTCATTACCGACTACGGCCTGAAGCGGGCGGACTATATAGAGGCCTTCTTCAAGAACATAAACTGGAACGCCGTAGAAAGTCGGCTGAAATAGCCAGATAAGGGAGGGCCAAATGGGTAACTTTATGCCAGTCGCCAAAACTGGCGAGCTGGCCGATGGCACCATGAAAGAGGTCACCGCTCAGGGACGCCCCATCCTGCTGGCAAAGGTCGGCGACCGGTACTATGCGGCGAATGGCCGCTGCCCACACATGGGCGGAATTCTGGCGCAGGGCAAGCTGGAGGGAACGGTGGTTACCTGTCCCCGGCACAGCTCTCAATTTGACCTGACGGATGGGCATGTCGTCCGCTGGCTGAAAGGCTCAGGGCTGATTTCGGCCATCGGCAAGGCACTGAAATCGCCCCGACCGCTCACGGTGTACCAGGTGAAGGTCGAAAAGGACGATATTCTGGTAGAACTCTAGATGAGGTGGGAAAATGGAGACCTTTCGCGGCCAGGCGCACCTACCCGGGACGGACAGGGACAGAAACATCCAGCTTGAGATAGACTGGAACGAAAAAGAAGTCAGCGTCCATATTGATGGACTGCCCGGCGCCAATTGCCGATTGGCCTGGTCTGGTGGTGCAGACCTTTGGCACCGAGGAAATCGTCTTCCGCACCAAGGGCATACCCACGCTATTCACCCACTGGTGGCACTTTGTCCGCAGCGGGAGTGGCGACCTCTGGGGCATCATCCTGGGCCTGCCCGATGTTGACGGCAAATGGCGCACCTGCCCGGTGGTGCTGGAGAGGGTGAAAGGCTGACGGCGACAATTGACATCCGTCAACCGTAATCAAAAAAAACGGCAACCCACGCTAACCTGGGGAAGGGGGGATTTGAACCCCCACGCCTTGCGGCACTGGATCCTAAGTCCAGGCTGTCTGCCAATTCCAGCACTTCCCCGCAGACAGAAACGCTCGCACACTATTTTACCACAGGCACCATAGACTGACCATAGGGGCTGGCTTGACTGAATTCTAAGGAAGGTTGCAAAAAACAGATATGCCCAGCGAAATGCTGGGCATATTCTTTCAGCAGGCGAAATATTTGGCTACTAATCGGTAGTCACAATCATCAATTACCGACCGTACCGCAGGTCAGGATATTTTTTCAGCACATCGGATACCGATGTATCAAGGTCCCGTCCCAGTAACATCCCAATCACCTGACCGACCACCACAACCGCTTTCTGGATTATGTTCATCTTAAGCCTCCTCCCATTCATTCTACTTTCAGTCTACACCCCTCGGGTTAAGAGAAGATTAACTTTTCCTAACAAAACTTACACTTAAGTTACAAAGCGGGAACAAAAAGGTTACAGTTTGGAATTTTGAGAGAAGAATTGACAAGCAGGCCCGCTTCACCCGTCAGCCATTGTAATAAACGCTCAGCCCAGTATAGTATTATAGCCTGA
>CAVSBN010000001.1:0-19821 GCA_963726225.1 uncultured Chloroflexia bacterium | reverse complement strand
GCTTTTAACCCACAGACTGTGGTTGTGGTAGGGGACAGCAAGGCAACTGGTTTCGAGTGGCTCCACGCCCAGCTTAAATTCAAGGGAAAACTCTATTCCGTTCATGTTAACCCCGATACCTTTGAAGATATTAGGGCGTTGGGTGTGACAAACTACACGAGCCTTCTGGATGTTCCCGGACCGATAGACCTGGTGGTTGTTGCTGTTGCCCGAAAGGCAGTATTGAGCGTACTGGATGACTGCATACGTAAGGATGTAGCCGCGGCTCATTTTTTCAGCGCGGGCTTTTCGGAGACCCACACGCAAGAAGGGAGAGAACTTGAGCGCCAGCTTATCGCCAGGGCGGAAAATGCCAATTTCCACCTTATCGGGCCCAATTGCATGGGACTTTTCAATCCCAGGGTCGGAATAAGGCAGAACGAAGACCAGTATCTCGATGTTTCGGGGCCGGTGGGCTTTCTTTCGCAGAGCGGGAGCATCGCGATTTCTTTCAGTCTGGACGCCTATGAACAGGGGCTATATATCAACAAGTCGGCAAGCTATGGCAACGGTATAGTGGTTGATTCCCCTGATTTTCTGGAGTATTTCGGCCGCGACCCGGAGATTAAAATCATCGGCATGTACATTGAGGGGGTGAAAAACGGGAGGCGCTTCGTAAACGTATTGAAGGAGGTAGCTTCAAAGAAGCCGGTGGTGATATGGAGAGGGGGGCGTACAGAGGAAGGTGGCCGTGCCATTGCCTCACACACCGGGTCGCTTGCCCTGTCACGGAACGTGTGGGACGCCGCAATAAAGCAGTGCGGGGCAATCCAGGTGACAAGCATGGAGGAACTTATTGACACAATAAAGGCTCTACTCTTTCTTCCCCCAGTGCGGGGTAACCGGGTAGCTATCGCCGGGGGACCGGGAGGGCAATCGGTGACCGGCACTGATGTGTTTGCCGAAGCCGGACTAAATGTGCCCCAGCTCACTAAGGAATCGTATGCTGAGTTGGAGACATTCTTTGAAGTGGTGGGTGGGAGCTACCGCAACCCGATAGACACCGCCGGGCCGGTTCGCCGGGATATGAAACGTATTATGGGGATTGTCTCAAGAGATGCCAACATAGACAACATCGCGTACATTGTCTCCACCCGACCGGGCCGTCATATTTCTCCAGAACAGCTTCAAGGCACCTTTGCCATACTTGACGACATTAAGAGGCAATCAAAACCGCTGATAACCATGATATTTCTCAACACGCCTGACGCGCCGCGGGAGGTGAAAGACATCATTATGAAACTGCAGGAGCGTGGTATTCCGGCGTTCCTTTCAATACCGCGTGGCGCACGAGCGCTCAAGAGTGCGCTGGATTATTATCGACTCAGGAACGATACCGCTAATTGGGATGCCGCCGCTGAAAAGTAAAAGAGCTTCGCTTACTTTGCCTCCGAGCGCCTCGCTTCCAGCCAGGGCTTGGTCAGTTCCAGGTTCTTTAGCGCAACGGGCGTTCGGGACACGCCACCCTGGGCCACACTGGGTGCCTGGTGCTCCTCCAGCCCCATCATGACGCAATAGCTCTGGTAGGCTGCCTCCAGGGCCGTGGTGAATCCTTCAGTATCCATCATGTGGTTGATGGAGAACTTCACCGTGCGCAGCCGGAAGGGGTCAAGCGCGTAATTATCCGCCACGCGGTTGGCATAAGCCAGGGTTTCCTCCTCCAGTTTCTTCTTGGGGAACACCCGGTTAACGAAGCCGTACTCATAGGCTTCCCAGGCCGTGATGAAGCGGTGCTCAAACAGGATTTCCTTGGCCTTTTTGGGGCCGATATCCCAGGGCGTGGAGAAATACTGAAAGTGGGACGGCAGGAAGAGGGCGTCTTCGGCGGCGAAGACGAGGTCCATGGCGGCGGCGAACATCCAGCCGCCGAAGATGCAGTAACCGTGTACCATGGCGATGGTTGGCTTGGGCACATTGCGCCAGCGCATGGTATTCTCCAGGCAGGAAGCGCGCATATCCCGATAGCGTCCCAGCCTATCTTTGCGTAAGCCGCGCGCCTTACGGTCGGCAGCATCCTCCGGCGTGCCGATGTCGTGTCCGGCGGAGAAGCTGTTACCAGCTCCCGAGAGGATGATAACGCCGACCTTGTCATCAGCCGCGGCGCGGGCAAAAGCATCGTCCATTTCCTCACGCATTATCAAGCTCTGAGCGTTGAGATACTTGGGGCGATTGAGAATTATCCGGGCTACCCGGCCCGGTTGGTAGATGATTTGTTGATACTCCATCTCTTCCTCCTTATTGCTTTAATTAAACCCACAGCGTAAGCAGGTGCGAGCCTAAACTCACTGGCTATGTTACTGTCCGTCCGACCGGCTGTCAAGGCGGAGGATGATAATCTCAGGAATTATTGTTTTGTCTTTCCTCTGGCCAGAGACGCGAAGATGCCGCCGAAGCAAAGGGCGGCGAAAATGATGAAAGCAATGTGGGCGCTTTCCGCGAATCGCGGGTAATACTCGGGTGTTATCTGCACCGGCCCAATATAGATGGCGAATAATAGTGTGGCGATACCCAGGCTGAACATCTGCCCTGTGATGCGCATCGTCCCGAGTGTTCCCGAGGCGACGCCGTAGAACTTCCTGTCTACCGAGCTCATTATGGCGTTGGAATTGGGCGATGAGAACAGAGCGAAGCCTAAGCCGAGGATGCCCAGGCTGAGCAGGATGAACCCGATGCCCCGGTCTTGGTTCAAGAAGATGAGCAGGACAAGGCCGACAGTGGTTACCGCCATGCCCAGTGAGGCCAAAACGCGCGGTTCAATTCTATCGGAAAGTCGGCCAGCGAGAGGCGAGAGAATTGCCATAACCACAGGCTGGGCAATCAAAACCAGGCCGGCCTGCTGCGGTGGCAAACCTTCTATGTACTGCAGGTAGAGGCTTAAGAGAAAGGTAACGGCATTGGTTGCCATGTAGTTAATCAGTGCCGCCAGATTAGACAAAGAGAAAACAGTGTTATGCCGGAATAGTGTTATGTTCAGCACCGGGCTCTTCGTTCTCATTTCCCATTGGATAAAACCGAAAATGCCCACAGTGCCACCCGTAATAAGCCACACGCCGGTCATAGCTGGTAGCTTAGAGAAACCCAATACTAATGCTATTAGCGAAAGGCCGTAGAGTATAGAACCGATAAAATCGAATTTCTCCCCCTTAGCCTCGGCCCATTCTCCTTTCAGTTTCCATAAAGCCGCCACCAGGGTAATCAACCCCAGAGGTAAGTTGATATAAAAAACGCTTCTCCAGCCAAAATACTGCGTCAGGAATCCACCTAGTAGTGGCCCAATGGATAGACCAACATAAACTGCGGCGACATTTATTCCCAGCGCCCTTCCTCTCTCATTGGGCGGGAACACCGATGTCAGAATCGCCATGCCGGTACCAAAAATCATGGCGGCACCGATTCCCTGCAAAGCGCGGAAGGAGATAAGAAAGGCCGCCGAGGGCGCGATGGCCGCAAAAAGAGAGGCGAGAGTATAAAGGCTTGTCCCGTAGACGAAGATTTTTTTCCTTCCGTATATATCGGCGATGCGGCCAAAGGGGACGAGAAAAGTGGCGGCGGCCAGCAGGACTGACATAGATACCCAGCTCAAGGTGACAGCATCCAGAGAGAAAGCCTCTTGGATGCGGCGTAGCGCCACAATAACTGTCGACCCCATAAGGGGGGTGATAAAGGAGCTCAGGGTGGCGACGAGGAGTGCCGCTCCTTTGCTAGTGCTGGTATCACCCGAATTCTTCGTATCAGACACTAATGTTTATCCCTTCCAGAAACTGTGTCCGATAATCAGGAGATTCCATCTCTCATCCTCTGTGGTTCGGTTGTGACTGGTTCCAGGTGACCACACGGGCCATCGCTCTGGCTGCCTGGCGCAGGGAGTGAAAAACCGGGAATCCGGCCTTGACGAAGGCCTCCTGTGCCGCCAGAAAGTCCGGCATACCCGCTATATCCGGCGGGGGACACAATGCCACCAGTACTGGCTTGCTCGTTGCCTGTTGTGCCTGCGCTAGAGCTTCAGCCATTGGCCCGAGCAGTGGTGCCCAGGAGCGTCGACCATCCCCCCAGCGACTGATAGGATGAAATCCCATGTGATAGAGCAACATATGAATATCGGTAACCTGGCCCAGTAGGCGCATGGTCGCTGAGATAGCTTCCGGGACAGTTAGATTCGGCGCATCAATCGGGTTACCGAAGATGCTACCAGCCAGAGGCAGGAATTGGCGAAGCTGGGTCTGAACCTCAGGAGATAAATGTGGCACTCGTAACCCCGCCTTTTCCATCTCATCGCCAGCCAGAACACTGGGGCCGCCACCGGCACCGACGACCGCTACGCCGGTACCTTGAGGAATAGGTCGGGCAAAACGGAGTGCCACCGCGACATCGGCCAGTTCATCCATGTCATCAACCGGGATTGACTTTGCCTGGCGGCACAGGGTGTCAAAGATAGCCACCGAGCTGGTCAGGCTGGCGGTATGACCGAAAGCGGTTCTCCGGCCGGCCTCAGTGGTACCACCCTTGTAGATGGCTACGGGTTTTCGGGCCGCCGCCGCCTTCAGGGCATTAAAGAAACGCCGCCCGTCCTTTACCCCTTCAATATAAGCGGCGATGATTTCAGTCTCTGGGTCTTGGGCTAAGTAATCCAGTAGTTCGCTTTCATCCACATCCAGAGCGTTGCCGTAGCTGACCACCTTGCTGAAGCGCAGTCCTCGGGGGCCACCAAAATAGGGCAGGTTCCAGGCGTGGCCGCCACTCTGGGAGATGAAGGCGACTGGCCCCGGTTCCAGCGGCATGGCCATCGAGGTGATGAACCGACTTTTGGGTGCGGAGACACCCACACAATTGGGCCCGATAATGCGGAAATTACTGGCTCGCGCCTTTCTCAGTATGGCCTTTTCCAGTTCGGCCCGCTCAGCATAGCCACTCTCGCTGAAGCCGGCGGTGAAAAACTGGACCGACTTCACTCTTTTGGCGGCGCAGTCATCTAGGAGCGCCAGGACTGACTCGGCCGGGATACTGACAACGACATTGTCCACTACCCCCGGAATATCCCGCACGCTGGGATAGCACGGTAAGCCCAGCACCTCAGTGTATTTGGGATTGACGGGGTAAATCGCCGGGAACCCGGCCTGTACCAGAGAGAAGATGACCCCGGTGGCAAAGGAGCTTAGTCCGGTGGGGGTGGCACCCACGACGGCCACACCGCGCGGGGAGAATATCTCGGACAGCGATACCCTTTCTGTTGTCATGGGTGTAATGGTAGCACCCTATTATGAGAACGGCAAGTCGCTTGGTTGGTTGAATGAATTCTGACAAAGTGTTACACTGGTGCTTGTTGTTATGACTTATACCGTTACTCAAGAAAGCTTTGATAGTCTGGCCACTTACTGGGCCAAGCCCACTCACTCCCTGCCGTGGAACATTGTTTTTACTTTGCCCGCCTGGCTTGAGGTCTGGTGGCAGGCCTTTGGCACCGGCGCGGAACTTAATCTGGCGGCGGTGCGGGAAGGCGAAGAAATCATCGGCCTGGCCCCGCTTAAGGTCGCTGGGAAAACAGTCTCTTTTGTTGGTAGCCCCGATGTCTGTGACTATCTCGATTTTATTATCGCTCCCGGTCGGGAGGCCGACTTTTTTAATGTCTTACTGGATGATTTGAAGCGGAAGGGGATTAATCGTCTGGACTTAAGACCGGTGCGCCCCGATTCCACCGTGTTAACCAATCTGGTTGACATAACAAAGAAACGGGGCGGCGATGTCCTCTGCCAGCCGGAGGATGTTTCTTTTGAGATGGACTTGCCGGTCACTTGGGAGGACTATCTGGAGAGTTTGGTCACAAAGCAGCGGCATGAAGTCCGACGGAAACTGAGGCGGCTCCTGGAAGCGGGCAAAATAGATTACCATTGCCTGAAAGCCGGCGAAGGGCTGGCGGGGTTCATGGATACCTTTCTGAAATTGTTTGTGGTAAGCCGGGAAGACAAGGCTGATTTTATGACTCCCCAAATGGAAGCCTTCTTCCGGTCGCTGGCGGAGGCTATGGCGCAGGCTGGCCTGCTCCGACTCGGTGTGCTTGAGCTTGATACTCAGCCAGTAGCCATGATTATGGGTTTTGATTATAATGGTGGTATGTACCTTTATAATAGTGCCTTCGACCCACAGTACCGGGAGTTGAGCGTGGGGTTGCTGTCTAAAGTCCTCTGCATTAAAGAAAGTATTGAAGAAGGCAAGAAAAGGTTTGATTTCCTGAAGGGAGATGAGACCTATAAACACCACCTGGGCGGGCGAGAAGTCCCGATATATGGCTGTCAGATAACCATTTGAATCGGTGAGAGAGGAGACATTTTTGATGTCAGCGAGGCGTTTACGAATAGCTATGCTCAGTGTGCATAGCTGTCCTCTGGGCAGTCTCGGCACCAGGGACACTGGTGGCATGAGTGTCTATATCCGTGAGCTGGCGGTGGAACTGGGCAAACTGGGACATTCGGTGGACATTTTTACCCGTGTCCACGACCCGAATGACGGGCAAATCGATGAGCTGGGCCAAAACGCGCGACTCATCCACCTGAAAGCCGGCGACGACGAAGAGATGCACAAGCTGGTTCTTTATTCTTATCTGCCCGATTTCGCCTGTAATGTGGAGAATTTCCGCAAACTCAACGGACTTAGCTATGATTTGATTTTCAGTCACTACTGGCTTTCCGCTCAGGTGGGGCAGGAACTGCGGGTGTGGTGGGGTGTGCCGCACATCGTCATGTTCCACACTCTGGGCGCTGTCAAGAATAGCCTCGGTATCGGTGAGGAAGAACCTGAGCTTCGCCTTGAGACAGAAAGAGAATTGATTCGGGACTGCCATCGTGTTATTGCCTCAACAGAGAGGGAAAAAGAGGCGTTGCTCCACTATTACGGCGCTTCACCGGAAAAGATTGGTGTCGTTCCTTGTGGTGTGAATCGGGAGCTTTTCCAGCCCATTGACCAGAGGTTGGCCCGGCAGGAGTTGGGCTGGCATGACGACAGGATTATCCTCTTTGTCGGCCGGATTGACCCCTTGAAAGGTATTGACCGATTGCTGGAGGCTGTAGCCTGTTTGCCTGATACTCGCGGGCTGAGGCTAATGATAGTTGGTGGCGATGGGCAGAGTGAGTCGGAAATAGAGCGACTGCACCAGCTTGCCCGTGCCCTCGGCATACAGGATTTGGTTACCTTTCTCGGCCTGATAAAGCACGAGCGGATGCCCTATTTCTACAGTGCCGCCGATGTCTGCGTGGTGCCGTCCTATTACGAAAGCTTTGGGCTGGTGGCTCTGGAATCGCTGGCCTGCGGCACGCCGGTGGTGACGACGGATGTCGGCGACCTCAGGAAAATTATCCGACCGGGCGAGACCGGTTATGTGGTTGCCAATGCCAGTCCGACTGAACTGGCGGACAAGATGGCCTTAATCCTATCCCGGCCGGTGCGTGATACCACTTCTATCCAGTCAATTCGCGCGTCAGTTGCCCGCTTCAGTTGGTCAAATATCGCCCGGGCCATCGCCGAAGAGTGCCATCGGGTGCTGGCTGGTCATCTCGCTACTGTGTCGTAGCATGAATGTTGTTGAACTATCTTTGAATGCTTTGAATGTCTGTCCAAGGAGGGAGGGTGGTATCCTGCGATTTCAGACTATTGTCCTTTGTCCAATAACTGAAGGGTGAGTCTAGAGAGGGGGCGAAGCCCCCTCTCTTCACTTACCTCCCCATTGACGCCGGAGAAGTGAGCCAATTGTGTCAACCGCAATGCCTGTTATACAATGGTTAGTTAGAGTTCTCAGGTTAAGGGGGTAGAGTGTTATGACTAGTCCAGTTCAGATGCTGGTGGTAGCACCGCATCCGGATGATGCCGAATTTGGTGTGGCGGGTACGGTGGCGCGCTGGACACGCGAAGGTAAGGATGTGGTCTATGTGGTGTGCACCAACGGCGATAAGGGTACCAGCGATGTCAATATGAAGCCAGAAGAACTGGCTAAAATCCGCGAGCAGGAACAACTGGCGGCCGCCAAGGTGCTGGGGGTGAGGGAGGTTGTTTTCCTGCGCTATCCCGACCAGGGCATAGAAGATACCCCTGAGTTCCGGAAAGAGCTGGTGCGCTTAATCCGGAAGTACCGCCCCGAAACGGTGGTCAGTGCCGACCCGTACCGTAAGTACATGTGGCACCGGGACCATCGTATCACCGGTCAGGTGGTGCTGGATGCCATTTTCCCCTATGCCCGGGACTATCATGCCTACCCTGATTTGATTCAGGAGGGACTTCTACCCCACAAGGTGCGGGAGGTCTTGCTCTGGGGCACGGAAGACCCTAATTACCGCTCCGACATTACTAATACCTTTGATATCAAGATCACGGCTTTGCTCTGTCACAAGAGCCAGGTGGGGGGTTTCGCTCCCGCTCTGGAGGAACGGCTACGCGAGCGAGCCAAGATGATGTCTAAGGGGGAAGGCTATGAGCTGGCTGAGTCTTTCCACCGGCTCGAAATATTCTACTAACCTTGAACTAAGACGAAAGCCAGACCACATCCCCGCATAGATTGGGGTCGTGGGGACGGGACTGGAAGGCGGCAAATTCCAGCTTCTCCTTCTTCAGAATCGTTGACTCCCCGTGGCCGGGGTAGACGAGGGTATCATCTGGCAGGACAAAAATCTTTTCGGTTATAGTCTGGATTATCTGTTTGAAATCGGCCGGCGACCTGGTTTTACCCGGCCCGCCGGGGAAAATAGTGTCGCCCGCTAGCAGGTAGCGCCCCACCTTAAAGCACACACTGCCCGGAGTATGCCCGGGTGTATGCCGAACTTGAAATCTGAGCTTACCTAGTGTCAGAGTATCGCCATCGTTGAGTCGCTTTTGTGGTATTACTGGCAGACCGGCCGCGTCTAAGACATGGGCGGCGATGGGCACCTTCAGCTTATGTTGTAGCTCGGCCAGAGCGCCCACATGGTCGAGGTGATTGTGCGTCATCAGAATGTATCTGGGATGAGTTCCTTCCAAAGTATCTATGATTTTTCGTGCCTCAGCCGGCGCATCCACCACCAGGCTCTCCTGCGTTTTGCGACAGACCACAATGTAGGCATTTGTTCCCCAGGGCCCAAGCTCAAGCTTGTCAATCTGGATATCTTCATTTTGAATCATGGTGACCATTTCTGTAACTCCCCCCTGAATGTCAACAGTCTTCTCTTTCTGGCTTTATTATATCATGCCAATGGAATTGTGATTCATGGGAGTGAGGCATCCATTCAGGAGATTGTTAAATAAAGAGATTAAAAGGGGCGAAGCCCCTCTTAGAAAAGCCTTCCCTTCCCAAAGGGAAGGGCAAAGGGTGAGGGGTTGTAAAACAATCTCAATTCAGATGGGTTGCATTGAGTCTCAAGTTCTGCTAAACTGCGATTGCTTGGGCCGCTAGCTCAACTGGTAGAGCAGCTGACTCTTAATCAGCAGGTTCAGGGTTCGAGTCCCTGGCGGCTCAGTGAATCTAATTCTGCGTTTTCGTTAAACAACTTTTTGCAAAATCAGGGTGTCTGGCCACCGGTCTACCGACACCCTGATTTTATTATAGAGGCGTGTAAATTGCAAGCCCCCGCTTGACAATGATCGTCTGATTTGTTATATTTACTAACTAGGGTGTGACTGCCGGTAGCCTGAAGATAAACTCGCTATAATCACTACAGGCAGTTCTAAGCCCGGAACCTGATACCGCCGGTGGCTCCTGCGACAGGGCCCGCTAAGATTCATATGGGCGGCGTATTTGAGAGAATACGCCGCCCTTTTTTTTGGGGCGGCCTGGGAGCAAAACGATGGTTAGGAGAGCCGCACCAATTACCGGGGCAAAACCCACACTGCCGCGCCTCCAGGAACTCGTCCAACAATACCGACTTAGTAACTCGGTCGAGGGGAAGAGTGCTAAGACTGTCCAATGGTACACCGACTTGCTAGCACTTTTTTTAACCTACCTGGACACGAACGGCTTACCGGGTGATTTGTCCGCATTCAATATCAGTACTGCCCGTAACTACGTTCTCTACCTGCAGCAACGCAAAAAATTGAGCCGTTACCCCGGTAACGGACCAACAAACCTGTCACCGAAAACCGTCCAGTGCCATGTGCGGACGTTAAAGGCTTTCAGTTCCTGGTTGTTCCGCGAAGGGCTGACACCCGAAAACCGTCTTACGAATCTGAGGATTCCCAAGGCCCCCAGTAAAATAATCGAACCATTAACACCCGAAGAGACTAATAAAATCTTTCGTTGTATCAAGAAAAAGAACCCGATGGGTATGCGTGACCATGCGATATTGACGCTGAAGCTGGATACGGGTTTGCGAGCGTCGGAAGTGTGCTCTTTACCGCTCGTACTGCTTAACCTCGAAAAATGTTACCTGAAAGTCTTAGGCAAGGGCTAGGTCTACTGCGACATAGCCCAGCAGAACTCAGAAGGGCTGGATGTTCCCGGTACCGGAATATCCAGCCCTTTTATTTTGTGAATCACACTTTTCAAGCTTCTCTGCAATGCAATGACAAGCATCAGGGATTGTCTACAGTCTTAGCAGTTGTGCTATGCGCTTCCGATGGTAGGCTGGATCTCCCAGGTAAGAGTATAAAGTTTTGGCTTTCTTACTATAGAGGTAAAGCGGATATCCTTTCTGGACACCGATGCCAGCATGAACCTCATGACCCAGATGAGCACACTCATGGAAAGCTTCGCTGGAAACAGCTTTGGCCAGCGATACTGCCTCATCCTGTTCCCTTTCAGATTTGTTAGCATCCAGTTTCCACAGAGCCTCATAGGTAAACCAGCGGGCTCTTTCTAGGTGGTTCGCCTGCTCAATAATGTAGCTCTGCACCCACTGGAAGCTACCAACAGGCAGACCGAACTGGACCCTGGTCTGGGCATGTTTCACTGTCATGTCTAGCACACGCTCACAGCCGCCTACCATATAAGCACTTAAGAGCACCGCAGCTTTATTCAATGGTTTAGCTAGAGCTGGCCAACTCTTATCTCTCTCACCCAGCATATCGGATTCGGGAACTTCAACCGAATTAAAGGTCAGTTCATTAAGCTTCTCCCCTGCGAATCCTGACAGATTACGGCAGGAAAGTCCCGGAGCTTCTTTATCCACGAGGAAGAGGCTAATCCCTCCTGCTGGGTTAATACTCTTCCTGGTGCGAGCAACACAGATGATCTGGTTGGCAATCTGGGCATCATGAACAAAGAGTTTTGTTCCGTTAAGGACATAACTCCCACCCTTTCGGTAAGCCGATAGGTGGATGCATTCTGGTCCCCAGCCGTAATCAGGCTCGGTGAGAGCCAGAGCCAGGATTTTTTGCCCTCGTGCTATGGCTGGAAGGAGTTGCCGCTTCTGTCGTTCCTTTCCCAGTTCTAAGATGATTGAAGCACAAAGCACTGCTGAGGAGAAGTAAGGGTCGGGTAAAAGCACCTGCCCGATTTCCTCATAGAGAATACCAAGATCAGTAATACTGCGTCCGCTGCCTCCATATTTTTCGGGGATGGCTGCGCCCACCCAGCCGAGGTCCACTATTTTTCGCCAAAGCTCAGTCGAAAACCCGGTCTCGCTATCGTCTATTTGCTTCACCAGCGTCCAAGGGCATTCCCGCTTCAGAAAATCCCGAGCTGTTTCTTGCAGCTTCTTCTGCTCGAGAGTTAACGACAGATCCATTAGATTATCCTCCTCCGCATTTTATATTGTTATTCCTTAAGTGGCTCGCGCTGGCCCGACCCTACCCAATCGCAGACCACGAGCCATCATGATTTTCTGAACTTCTGGAGTGCCACCCGGATGGGTGACATCAGCCTGCCGGATGGCGTATTCCACTTGTCCTACCAACACTCGCAAATCAGGGTCATCAATCAAGGAGTATGATCCAAGGATATCCAAAAGAGCCTTCCCTAAGTAAGGAGCAAAGAGCTTGTCGTGGAGAGAGGTCTGGGTTCCGGTGTAGCCTACTCTTGGTATTTGACCCTTGGACATGGCGAAGTTGCGCAGCCCCCAGAGCCGCCCCACATGGTATTCGATGTAGAACTGGACCAGGATGTCCTGGATTCTGAGGTCTTTGCTTATAGGTTGGCCATTGCGCCGCGTTTTCTTGCAGTAGTCGATGACCTTCAAAGCCAGGGTGTTCCGGGGTACAAGAGCACCTCCCCCACCGTGCTCCAATGCCAGGGTTGCTTGGGTCACCAGCCAGCCTTTGTTTTCCTCACCGATAAGGCAATCTGCGGGACACCGCACATTTTCGCAGATAACCTCCCACTTTAGACCTGAGCCTGATGAGACAAGATCCAGTGGGTTGTATTTGATACCAGGCAGGTTAGCGGGCATAAAGAAGGCGCTAATGTTCTCGTGGCGCGGAGCCTTGGGGTCGGTAACCGCTGGCCAGTAAAGATAATCAGGACGAACACCAACCGGTGTTGAACCGACATACATCTTGTGTCCGTTCATTACATAAGCATTCCCATCCCGAATTGCAGTGCTCTTCATCGATGCCTCATCAGTTCCGGCCTCGGGTTCAGTGAAGCACTGCCATCCTTCTACTTCACCCCGCAACAGTGGGGGAAGAAACCGCCGTATTTGCTGCTCTGTCCCGTGGGCCATGAGCCCTCCGGTATGTATTGGAGAGACCTCCGTAGCTCCAGGCCAGCGGCGCTCTTCCCTTATGGCGGCAAACTCTTGGGCGAGTATAACGCATCTTTCGACATCCAAGCCTCCGCCTCCATATTCCTTAGGATAGGCAGGTGCGTACCAGCCTTTAGCACCTAATTTGCGCTCCAACTCACGACCTTTCTGGTGCAGCTCGACAGTCATCTTCATATTGTCGACTGGAACGAGCGGCTTTTTTAGAGCGTTTTCTTCAATAAAAGCGCGCACCTCTTTGCGAAATTGCTCCAGTTCCCGGGTGAAATGAAACTCAAAGTCCATCCTCGTTTCCCTCCTTCCAGTTTCAGCCAAGAGTGGTTATTCACCACTCCTTACGGTTTAGGTAAGACTAGCACATACTTGGATGCGAATCAAATACTATTTAGGCAACACACCTAAAGAGGATAGAGGGTGGAAAGGAGCTAATTATTGATGAGGGCATGAACAAAGTGGACTTTCATTACTTCTTCTAGCAATCTCAGGCAGTCTTTTCGCTGCTTCCGCCTAGCCAAAGCCAGTTTGTCATTCTGTACGAAACTAGCACGAGGTTTGACAAAACAGTCTATTTCAGTTACATTCCTAAAAAGCAAAGGAGGTTCATGATGGGCAGAGTTGATGGCAAAGTGGCAATAGTAACCGGGGCTAGTCGTGGCATTGGTAAAGCAATTGCAAAGCTCTTTGCAGCCGAGGGCGCTAGGGTAGTTTGCGCCGCCCGTTCCTTGCAGGAAGGTGACCACAAGTTCTTCGAGGGCTCGCTAACCACCACGGTTTCAGAAATCAAGGCGGCCGGTGGCACCGCTTTGGCAGTCCAAACCGACCTATCCAAGGAGGAAGACTGTGCTCAGCTTGTGGCAAGAGCCAGACAAGCATTTGGTCCCGTGGATGTCCTGGTAAACAACGCAGCGGTGAGTTTCTTTGTCCCAATCAAGGATATGCCGCTTAAGCAATGGGATATCTCATGGGCAGTGGGCCCACGCGCCATCTTCATACTAACCAAGCAAGTGCTGCCAGACATGATAAAGCGGCGGAGTGGTGCCATTGTGAATATCTCGTCAAGCGGTGCTATTGGGCCAGGTCGTGGTCCTTATAAAGGTAGAGAGCCTTCTGCTTATTCTGGCACAAAATACGGGGCGGAAAAGGCAGCAATAGAGAGGTTTAGTCAAGGATTGGCTGAAGAAGTGTACCAATACGGCATCTCTGTGACGGCCCTATCTCCCTCGCAGCTTGTGGTTACACCCGGCACTCTGTACTTCAAGATGGCGGCTAGCCCGAACGATCCACGCGCGGAGCCGCCAGAGATGATGGCTAAGGCAGCTCTACTTCTGGCAACGGAGCGATTGGACAAGATTACCGGCCGCGTCACCTACAGCCAGGCTATCCTGAAAGAGTTTGGCTGGATAACTGAAGCCAAGGGCGTTGGCGTTGACCGCCCGGGGACCGGGTACAGTCAAATCTGAGAGAAAGACTCGAGGGAAGTAAACGGTAGGTGATAGCAACAATACGCCCAATTGTGTAGTGCTCATGTACCCAGATGAATGGCAGTTTGTCCTCATGAAGGAGGCCAAGGATACGGCCAATCTATAGAGTACTCACAGCTCCATCTCGAGCGAAATCTCTAACGCGGTAGCAGGACACCTACAGGGTCGATTACTTCTCTAAGAAGCCTGATTTCCTCGTCAGTAGGTACAGGTGTTTCTGGAACAGACGTCAGGATATAATCATGGGTGAACCCAGTATTCTTGATAACCCAGTCCAGGCTTGCTCCAGGGTGGATGGATCTTAGTCTTACCAACTTTGTTCTTGGGTCGAAATCGAATATTGCCTTGTCGGTTAAGATCAGGCACGGACCCTTTCCAGTAAGACCCAGCTTCTCGCGGCCACCAGGTCCGTCAAGGTAGCCTACGCCTGAGATGAAGTCTACCTTGTCCACAAAATTCCTCTTCTCGTGCTCCAAGACAATAATCTCCCGACCAAAAAGTGCGAAATGACCTGGCTGGTTTATAGGTCCTATTAGACGAATCCTCGGCTTACGGTAGTCGCCGATGCAGACAATATTGCAGTTGCCATATTTGTCAACCTGCGCGGCTGAGCCGAAACCAACATCTATGTCGCCCCTCTCCATTGAGAAGGCACTGCTCAGACTATTGTTCCAGCCTTCACATCGCCAATCCTGCAGCACCGTGCCAAACTCGCTCTCCATACGTGTCGGAATTTCACTGACTACCGGGTTTATGATCCAGCCGGCCACCAGGATGTTCGAGTTTGGGGCATGAGTGTGCTGAGCCAGTGCCATCCCTGCTATCGGCACCAGCGATAGCATTTGTATTGTCGCCTCCCCGGTGGCCAGTCCGATGAACCAATTTTCAAAGTCCTTAAGTTCGTGAGATATGGCAGTAGCCATTATCTCATATACGGTGCACCTGGTACTCATCAGAGATTCCCTCCAACACGTCTGAGTCTTAGCAGTTTCTCCACCCCGATGAGCTTGAGATAGTCCATATGGGATGTAACGCCGTACACGTATCTGTCCAGATACTTCCTGAATTCGACCGGGTCTCGGGCTATCTGGGAATACATCCTCAGGTGTTCTCTATCCTGGTCATATAGGGGCATGCACGACGAGGGGTGAGCCCCGTAGGGAGCTTCCACGATAGCGGTGGTTCTAAACCTGGGGATCATGTTCAGGTGACGTAGCCGCCTAACATGCTCTCTGTCTACAATCTGCTCGACAGTGACGATAAGATTGTCGGTAGCCCGGCTGGCCATAAGGTCGAGGTTGATTGGTAGTTGTCGCCATTCGAAATATAGAATGTTTCCATATTTATCACCCATGGGGGCATGGATTACCACCCACTCGGGGTTAGCAGCAGGGACGATATGACACGGACGCCCGTCGTAGGGGCTAACCATCTCCTTAATGTCCGGGTTGTACTTTGGGCAGGTCGGTGCCCAGCATCTCATGGGTGGGAAAGAAAGACTGCCCTCGGGCACTGCAGTTGAATCTCTCGAAGGAGACAGGCTCGCTATACTCGACGAGCTCTATTTCTCCCCGTTCCACGGCTCGGCGAAAGTTGGGCGCAAGTCCAAACTCCTCAAGACCAACGTAGGAGATTTCGATTCTCTTTACGCACCCGGCGCCCACCAGTATATCAACATCGTCAGCGCTCACGTGCCCGACAATAGTGAGGTCTTTGACCTCTTTCCGAATGAGTTCATAGACAAACGCCATAGGGTGGTTATGCACTGACATACCACCGATGTGGATACGGGTGCCATCCTTAATGAGACTAGCGGCTTCTGACAGGCTGCACAGTTTTTCCTTCAACTTTGGCATCGTCACCTCATTACGAACTGAGATAGATGTGTTAGTTTAGCACCCCTGTTGACGGCTAACGCCATACTAGAACACCGGCTTGTAAGGTGTCAAGCCAGCGATGTCTCCTACACGGGTTAGGAACTCCCGGGATAATGGCTGTCCTTACTCAATTGGTCTACTTCTGTTTCTCAAGCAGCTCAATCATCACCCCGTGAGCGGACTTGGGATGTACAAATACGTTAGCACCCTTAGCCCGCGCTGCGGGGTCAGCATTAATCAGACTGACACCCTTCTTCTGGAGTGACTGTATAGTCTTCTCAAGGTTATCTATCTCCCACCCAGTCATATATACGCCTTCACCCCTGCTCTGAAGGAACCGTGCCAGCGGCCCCTGCGCCCGGTCAATCGGTTCGATAAGCTCGATAACAGCCTCCCCTATCGGCAGCATAGCGTTCCGAATTCCAAGTTCAGGTAACTCGCTCGAGCTGGATACCTGAAGTCCGAAACGCTCCGAATAGTCCTTAGCCGCCTCCTTAACACTATTAACGGCGATGTGAATAACACGGATCTTGGTGAACATGCGCTCCTCCTTTGGCGGTTATTGGGCCTCGCATTGCGACGCCCAGTATTGCCATATTATAGTATTTTTGACTTCTGATGGCTATGGCGCCTCGAGCTCTCACAGGTGAGGGCGGAGGCGCGGCGATACCGCCCACACGGAATGCGCGGGTGTTATAAGGTACCTGCCAATATGCCATTTTGGACTAGAACATCCAGCTCATTCTCATTGAACATTTCGCTAAAAGGTGCAATTCGGCTGAAACACCTCAACTGAAGACGTAACCGCCAATGCGTCACAAAATACTACTTTGTGTGACCACCCGTGTTAGGCATCGGGCACCTAGGCCACTATCTTCGTGGATGAAGCCGCACGCTAGCCTTGGCAAAAGTGTGTTTTATAGCCTGTTGGTTTTCAGTCCAAAGGTCTAAATCGACTAGATGCTCGCCTCCTTCAATATATTTCTTTGCCACCTTCCCATGACACCAGTAGGTATACCTGAAGCGAGCAACACGTCGATGCTGACTATCCAAGGCCTTCAAGAATCCCTCGTCTCCCATCCAGTTGGTTATCAGATGGCCAAGCCAAGTCTCTACCTGCGCTCCGGCAATAGTAGGCATATTTCCACCCTCAGGTTGTCCCTGGAGAAGGCCATCGTACACATGGCCTGTCTGGAGGCCTGCCGGGGTGTTATCTTCAGGGTTAAATCGACGTCTTTCCTTATCCATGAGGAGAAGCCTCAAGCCATAAGCCATTTGCATCAGGCCTACGGCTCCTATGAAAGCTACCGCATCGTCTGTTATAACCGGCCCTTTTACCACCGGTTTAAGCTCCTCGCCTTCAACAACATCCTCCCAGTAGCGTGTATTGGCGCCACGTCTCTCTTCGGCGAGGTACGCACGCTCAATAGCCTCTAACTCTTCATCAGTGTACTTGTATGGCTGGGATATGTCAGCCACATTTGCGGGGCGTGTGTATTCCTTCTGACCCAAAGGGGTCGCCACGGCTATCACCCGCATGGAATTGATGGCGGCAACCTCACCTCGTTGATTTACATAAGTCCTATCGATTTGGCTCAAGACCATAGGTGGTGCCCCTGCGACATGACTCTTCCTTTCTTCCATGCCTTTGAAGATATCATAAACGGTAAAGGAATCGCCCTCCCTTACTTCTTGGAACCTCGCCCACCGAGAGCCGGCATTAAAGCCTATGTACCTCCTTAGAGCTGGTACCCAGTCATTTCCGACCCGCCTGAATACCGTTGCCCCCCAGCCTGTGGCAATACAACCCAGATAAAGTGGTGGCGCTATAATACAGCCAAATATCGTCTGCTTAGCATATTCCGGGTTTATCCACAGTGGATTAGCGTCGCCGATAGCGTTGGCGAAAACTCTGATCGAGTCCTTGGTAGCAACCTCATTATTCTTCCCCCAATATTCACCTTGTAACCAGTTGACTGAAAGGACACGGCGTTCCCCTGCTTCTTTCAGCTCCTTGGCCTCTGCCAGTACTTCACTTAGTGGCTGTCCCATAATCCCCCATTTCTCTTCCATTTCCCTCTCCTTTTCCAAGTTATTGATTAGTCTCAAGACTTACACTGGTAAGACAGGTGGAGTCTACCCAAGCAGCTTATTCAATAACCCCATCCCTTACCAGCTCGGCAATCTCCTCATCCGACATGCCCAGGACCTACTTTAAGCCACAAAGTGCAATGGGCAATAGTTCATGTCGCAGGCTGAATCAACACTAGAGATTCTCATTTGGAGAGTTCTGTAATCTGCTGCTTGGCCATCTTGATTACCTGAGGATTGTCAGAAAGATTGATGACCTTCTCAAAATTAGCTGTAGCCTCGGCCTTATTGCCCTGTAGTTTGTAAGCGACTCCCCGGTTCAAGCGGGCCACAGCGTCGTTAGGGTCAAGCTTGATGGCCTTGGTGCAGTCAGCAATAGCTAGGTCATATTGCTTCTTGTTGAGGTAGGCATAGCCTCTGTTGCTGTAGGCCTTAGCAAATTGGGGATCGATACGGATTGCCTTGTCGAAGTCATCAATAGCCTGCTCACCCTGTCCCAGCTTTTGGTAGACGAAACCCCGTTTGTAGTAAGCCTCGGCACTCTGAGGATTGAGGCGGATGGCCTCATCGTAATCCTTGGTGGCTTCTGGACTCTCCACTCGACTCTCCGCCTGTTTCAATTCAAAGGATGCTCCGCAGCTAGCACAGGTTTTTGCATCTCTAGGGTTAGTTGCTTCCACAACTTGGACACTTCTTTTTAAAAAACATGTGGCATCTCTTATCTACTTAATCAGAAAGGACACTAACAAACGGTAGTATAACATTTTTGACTTAGAGTAAAAACGGAACCATTTTATCACCGGTGTAACAATCCGCGAAACCGTGCAGTGAAATATTTTGGCAAGGTCAAAAGTGATATACTAACGGCGGCAAGCCTTTATCGTTAGCAAGCTGGCTTGTTACGGCGGTTTCGTGAGAAGAGACAAATACCAAATTGGAGGAGAAGGATGGCCAAAGTATTAGTGGTTTATCATTCCGGAACTGGCAACACCAAGGCTATGGCCCAGGCTGTAGCTGAGGGGGTGAAGGAGGTGGCTGGTGTAGAGGCGGTGCTAAAGGAGGCTGACCAAGTATCCGTCAGTGACCTCGTCAATGCTGACGCTCTGGCATTCGGGTCGCCGACCTACTTCTCCTACATGGCTGGCGTCGTGAAGGCGATATTTGACAAAGCGTACCTTTCGAGAGGCCAAATAAGAGGCAAGCCGTTTGCCGCTTTCGCATCAGGTGGTGGCGGAGAGGTGAAATCAGTGCAGAGTATCGAAAGCGTAGCGGCTTCGTGCGGGTTGCGCAAGTTGTGCGAGGGGGTAGCCGTTGGCGGCATGCCTACGGAGAGCGAGAGCCAAGATTGCCGCAAGCTCGGGGCTACCCTAGCCAGAGCTGCGAAGAAATAAGGGAGTGCAGCATCCAGCGAGAACGTGGCTGTGTTGCTCGGACGTCGAGCAGCCCAAATCTGATCTGAGAGTTTTCGACCTTAGCCTTGAGGTTGCCGCCTATCACAGACAGTGTAACAAAACCGAGTTTTGTGCAGGAGGCGGTATTCGTAGCCTCGTGTCTCTCGCGCTCGTACCTACACGTCCTTCTTTTGCTTCTTGACAACCGTCAGCAGGGGATCAATGACCAACTCTTTCAGGTTTTCACTTGAGGTCACATCATAGAGAGGCACGGTAAACAATCGGCACCGGT